>NZ_JBSHMB010000001.1:0-1093504 GCF_053644955.1 Glutamicibacter sp. NPDC055354 | reverse complement strand
GGCTCATAACCCGGAGGTCAGAGGTTCAAATCCTCTCCCCGCCACGAAAGTGGAAACGGAGATCCGGAAGGGTCTCCGTTTTTGGTTTAACCGGATTTCTCAGGACGGCGCCAACGGGTGAGCGTGGCCAAGCGCCAGTAGGCACATGATCGACTTCCCGATGGGGGAGCAACTAATATGTCCGCATCCACTGGGCCGAGGCGGACAGGCAGCGGACCCATGGCGTTGATTTTGTTTCGAGCCCGCCGGATGGTCCTGAAAAGTTTTCCCTTGCCCCTGGGGAGATGCCGTGGGGAGTGGGGCGATTTCCCTGCTTCACGAGCCAGGGGTCTCTTGGTGACGCAATGCACTATCCCAGGATTGGCCAAGTCATTCACTGATTGGTAATGTTGTATTTACCGACGCGGGGTGGAGCAGTTCGGTAGCTCGCCGGGCTCATAACCCGGAGGTCAGAGGTTCAAATCCTCTCCCCGCCACGAAAGTGGAAGCGGAGATCCGGAAGGGTCTCCGCTTTTGGTTTAAGCATTAATGAAGTTGGCTGGCAATGCTTTCGCACTGCCAGCCAATTGAGACAGTTCAGAGAGCAGAAAGTTTAGCTCTCCAAAGCATCGGTTTGTTTGGCCTTCAGAGCGGCCAGACGGGCTTCCACCTCGGTCTGCTCACCCAGATCTTCCAAAGACTCGAACTGGGAGTCCAGGCTTGATGCCTGCAATTCTGCAGCACCGCGAACGCGGGCTTCTTCGCGACGAACCTTTTCTTCGAAGCGACCAATTTCGCTGGACGGATCCATGATGTTCACGGACTTGATGGCTTCATTGACCTGGTTTTGAGCGTGTGCCGACTTGGAACGGGCGACCAGCTCGTCGCGCTTGCTTGCCAGTTCGGTACGCTTTTCCTTCATCATGTTCAAGCCGCTTTTGAGCTTGTCCACGATCTCGCGTTGCGAAGCGATCGTCGGCTCGGCGGTCTTCATCTCGGACTCGGCCTGCATCTGGCGCTGGATGGCGACCTTAGCCAAGTTGTCGAACTTCGAGGCATCATCGGCATTGCCTGCAACACGGAACTCTTCTGCCTTGTTGGATGCTGCCAGAGCCTTGTTGCCCCACTCGGAAGCTGCCTGCTCGTCTTCGCGGAAGTCGTCTTCCAGCATGCGCAAGTTGCCGATGGTCTGGGCAATCGCCTGCTCTGCTTCAGCAATATTGTCGTTGTAGTCGCGCACCATCTGATCCATCATTTTCTGGGGATCTTCAGCTGAGTCGAGCATTGCATTGATATTGGCCTTGGCCAACTGGGAAATGCGTCCGAAGATTGACTGCTTGATCATGGTTGGACCTTTCTGTCCGTCAAGAAAACACTATGAACTTGAAACCTTCTGGTGAAACTGGTCCGGCAAGCTAGAAGTTGCCGCCTCCTCCGCCTCCGAAGTCACCTCCTCCAAAGCCGCCTCCGCCGCCACCGAAGCCACCGAAGCCGCCCCCGCCAAAGAAACCTCCACCGTCGCCGCCATCGGAATGACCGCCATGGCCTCCGCCGCCGAGGATGGTATTGATCAGGATGCCTCCGAGCATCGCGCCACCGATGCCATCAAACATCCCGCCCCCGCGGCCACGGCCGTAGTTCCCGTAACCGCGCGAGTCGCCGAAGCCGTCGAATCCGCTAACGTCGCTTTCGGCCATCTGCGCAGCTTGGTCAGCTAGCTGAATGGCACGCTGTGCGGAACCTACAGCACGCAGCGGATCGCTGCCAGAAAGCGAGCGCGCCTCATCGAAGGTGCGCTGGGCCTCAGCAAGGCGGGTTCGAGCTGAAGAGCGGACGCCGCCGCGACGGGCACGGATGTAATCGTCGGTACCGCTGATGCGCGACGCTGCGGTGTGCAGCAACGAATCCAGTTGTGCACGGGCTGATTGTTCCTGCTGGGCCTGGTTACGCGTACTTGAAAGAGCTTCTGAAAGCGGGCGAACGGACTCATCGAGCTGGGTGATCAAAGCCAGCGGGTTGTATTTGCCGCTGCTCAGTGCTTGCTTGGTATTCGCCAGAGTGCTTTCGACACCGGCCGCGGCGCTGGAAAGGCGGGGATTTGCTCCGTTGCCCACGAAGGCGTTCGCTTGAGCCAGGTCGCGTTCGGCCAGCGCCATTGCGGACTTCAAGTCTTGCTGGGCCTGCCCCAAGGCTTCGCCAGCCTTGTTGATGGCCTTGAGCAGTACATCGGCCTGGTCGTGGGCTTCTTCCGCATTCTGGATCAAGATCGCGGCATTGGATCGGTCAGTGGCCAGTTTCTCTGATGCCTGCTTCAAGGCGGAAGAAGCAAAGGTCAGGCGCTCGGCGGCCTGGTCGGCGTTGTCCTTGATCTGCGATACTGCGCTGGCGTCATATTGGCCGGCAAGGCGTTCCAAGTCTGCCACGCGGGCCGACAGCCTCTGGTTGAGCGGTTCCTGGTTCGCCGATACCTCTGTAATGCGATCCTCGGCATTCTGCTCCAGCTGGCGCAATTGCTTGAACTCGTCGGCATGGGCCTGCAGGGAACTGTTGACCTTCTGGCAACGGTCGATGATTTCATTCAACCATGAACGCTGATCTTGCTCGGTATCGGGGATATCGTCATCCAACTGCTGCTGCAGGCGGAAAGATTCAGTCAGGTGGTTCTTGGCTTGTTCAATATCCTCCACATAGACCTGGACAGCCTGCTTGCCGTATTGTGCTTCGGCGAAGCCCAATTCTTGCTGCGAAGAACGGATCGAGTCATCTGCAGCCACCAGCAATTGGTCTGCCTGCAAACGGAGCTTGTCCAGGGGGACCAGTTGCTGCTGCGGAGCAGGGGCGCCGTACTGTCCTGGGTGTTGGCCTTGGCTCTGGCCGAGCTGCGCGCTCTTCTTCTTGCTGCGCCGTGAAAGGAAAAGGAACCCAACCACAGCAACGGCACCAATGGCCAGTACGACGGTTAGGAAACCACCGCCAGAGGATGAACCATCTGGGCTGCCTCCACCTTCAACGCTGCGCATGCCAGCGATGGCCCCCTCGACTGCACCGGCCCAGTTTTTCTCACTGAGTGCCGGGCTGATTTGGCTGCTGTAGATTTCAGTATCGGCTTTGGCAATCGGACCGCCTTCGGCGCCAGCAAAATATGCTTGGCGGGTCTCGGTTGCCACCACCAGGATGGAGTCAGCGCTGCCCAAACCCTTTTGGTTGGCAACTTCGGCAGCCCATTGATCTGCCTGGTCTGGGTTGGAGAACTCGTCGACGAATATCGCAAACAGGTTTAGTCCGGTATTGCTGCGAAGTTCCTTAATTTCGGATTCCAAACGCGCTTCGTCGGAGCCGAGCACGCCTGAAGAATCGACGACGAAGTCGCCAGGTGGAATCGTTACAGGCGATTCAGCCATCGCAGGTGCCGATAAGCCGAAAGAGGCTACCGTTGCCAATATTGCTCCAGCAATGAGCCGTCGAGCTTTCATACGCATGTCTTGTTCCCCACCTGAAATGCATCAGTCAATCTAAAATCGGGAGAATCCCGATCTGGTGATCCCCGAGATTGGGTTCACACTTATGATTGATTCTATTTGCCCTAATGAACAACGTCTACGACATTCAGCTGGCAGAATAGTTAACTCACAGCCGGTGCTCAGACACCACAATTCGATGCCACAGACCAGAGTTGGATAATAGAACTCAAGAGATTCGACAGTTCGAAAGAGGCAAGCCATGAGCCAGACACCGAATGAGCCACGTGGGAACGATGCGGGCGATTCAGCAGAGCCAGATTCAGCAGAGCCAATTAACGACACCAATAACGACCCAATTGCTTCGGCCGAACCTACGGTGCGCTACCCGCGAGTGAATCAGGCTCCAAGCGCCAGCGAGAATCCAACCAGCGTTTACCCCGCGCCGTCCGTTGACAGAACGCAGAACGCGGCCCACTCCCACGGACAGAATTCCGACGCCCAGCAAGTCCAGAGCGGCTCTCCCTACGGTTCCCCTTACGGCCTTCCGTCCAACGAGCCTGCGAATTACCCGATCCCGCCCGAGAAGCCTTCCAAGGACAAGAAGTCCTTCTCTGGCAGCACGCTCATCGCCGGAATGGTTGCCGCGGCCTTGGTAGGTGGCGTCACTGCCGCTGGCACGACCTACCTGATGAATGACGACGCGGGGTCTTCCTCGGTGAGCAGTTCGCCGCGTGAGGGCGTGGTGATCAACAACCCGGACAAGGTCACCGAAGTCACCGCGGCTGCCGCCAAGGCAAGCCCCAGCGTGGTGACCATCGAGGTTTCCGGCAACGGTTCGGGCGGTTCCGGATCGGGCATCGTCATGGACGACAAGGGCAATATTCTGACCAACACCCACGTGGTTACCCTGGGTGGCGAAGTTGCCAATCCCAAAATTTCGGTCCAGATGAACGACGGTTCAGTGCATAGTGCCACCGTGGTAGGCACAGATCCTCTATCGGACCTGGCAGTCATCAATATCCAGGCCGACGGCCTGGTGCCTGCCACCGTGGGTTCCTCGGCCGAGCTGAATGTCGGGGATACCGCTGTCGCTATCGGCGCGCCGCTGGGTCTAAGCGGCACCGTCACCGACGGCATCATTTCCACCTTGAACCGCACCATCTCCATCGCTTCTTCGGCCGTTCCGAAGGAAAGTGACCAGAGCGAGGGCGGGGATGGCAACCAATTCAACTTCCAGTTCCCGGGACAGGAACAAGAGCAGCAGCGTTCAAGCGGTTCGATCTACGTAAACGTCATCCAGACTGACGCGGCGATCAACCACGGCAACTCCGGCGGCGCATTGGTCAACGCCAATGGTGAAATCATCGGTGTCAACGTTGCTATTGCCTCGGCAGGTAACAGTGAAGAAGGCGGATCGATTGGCGTGGGCTTCGCGATCCCTATCGACTACGCAAAGCGTGTTGCCCAGGAACTGATCGATAACGGCGTGGCTACCCACGGCCTGCTCGGAGCCACGGTGACCCCGCAGGGCGCAGCTGGATCCAACCAGCAGAACGCTTCGGCGTTCTCGGTGGGTGCCCGCGTTGTTGAAATTAGCCCTGACTCGGCAGCTGATAAGGCCGGCCTGAAGTCCGGTGACGTGATCACCGGCGTCAACGGCCGTGCAGTCCAGGACTCGCAGACCGTGACCGCGGCCATCCGAGAGATTCCCGCCGGGGGAGAAGTGGAAATCAGCTACCTTCGCAATGGCAAGGAACAGACCGCAACAGCAACTGTCGGAGCGCTGTCAAATAACTAAACAAATCGTCATGATGACGCTGTGAAACAAGTGTCGCGGGCTGGTGATCGACTAGCCCGCGTCACTTGTTGATCTGAGAGCGATAAACACCCAGTGAACTGCATTGTGTCGATACGATAGACACTGAAGGAATTAGCCTGCCCCGGTGCCCCGCACCGGTGCGGGCATCGAAGCTCGTAGGAAGGCGCGAATGAGCGAGGAAAGCACCACTCCACTGAAAATAGTGGTCCTGGTCAAACACGTCCCAGATGTTCAATTTGACCGTCATATCGATTCGGGAACGCTGCGCCTTGACCGTGCAGAATCAGTACTCTCCGAACTTGACGAATACGCCGTGGAAGCTGCTGTTTCCATCGTGGAAGCCAACGGCGGATTCACCGCCGGGCATGAAGTCATCGCCGCGACCATGGGCGGCAAGGGATCGGGCAACTCCGTCAAGAAGGCCCTGCAGATGGGTGCCAGCTCAGGGCTGCATCTGAACGATGACGCCTTGGCCGGTTCCGACACCGTCGCCACGTCGAAAGCGCTTGCGGCGCTGGTTGAGCATGCCGGCAACGTGGACCTGGTTATTACCGGGATGTCCTCGACCGACGCTGAAACCTCGGTCGTTCCAGCCCAGCTCGCAGAACGGCTGGGCTTTGCGCAGCTGACTCACGCGCTGGCCGTTGAGTTCGATGCCGCACAGCGTGAACTGGCCATTAAGCGTGATCACCTGGACCGCACTTTGACCCTGAAGGCGAACCTGCCGGCAGTGCTCTCGGTCACCGACCAGGCCAACGAGCCGCGCTACCCGAATTTCAAGGCCATCATGGCTGCCAAGAAGAAGACTGTCACCGAGCTGGACCTGGCCGCTATCGGCCTGGATGCAGCCGCGGTCGGCGTCCTCGGCTCGAACACCGAAGTTATCGCAGCTGAAGCCCGCCCTGCGCGCGAAGCCGGAACGGTCATCAACGACAGCGGCCAGGCAGGTATCGCCTTGGTTGATTTCTTGGCCGAACAGAAGCTGATCTAAGGAATATTGAACATGCCTTCAGCACTAGTATTTTTCACTGAGCTTTCCGCGGCTCCCTCCAAAGCCCAGCGCGAACTGCTGACCCTGGTCTCTGGTTTCGAGAACCCGGCCGTGGCCGTTGCCAACCAAGTCAGCGACGAAGCCCAGCAGGTTCTCGCTTCCTATGGCGTGGTGAAGCTATTCACCGCCTCCGGCGATGCCCCAGTTTTCGGCCAGCACGAAATTTCTGTGCTTGACGCAGCCGTGCAGGCTACTGCCGCCGAATTGGTCTTGCTTGCTAATGACAATTTCAGCCGTGAGCTCGGTGCCCGTTTGGCTGTGCGCCGCAACGGTGCGATTATCACCGACGTCATTGGCATCAGCGGGGATCTTGTAGCTACCAAGGATGAACTGGCAGGAAGCTACAGCGTTCAGGCCAGGGCAACCAACGGCACCCTGTTTGCCACCTTGAAGCCGAACAGCATCGAAGACGCGCCAGCGGCCTCCAGCACCGCCTTGGCAGTTGAGGAATTGGCTTTGGAGAACTCCAACGATGCCAAGGTCCGGATTGCTGCGACGGAGGCGAAAGTCGCAAGTGATCGACCTGCCCTGACCGAAGCGCGCGTCGTGGTTGCTGGTGGTCGTGGTGTCAACGGAGACTTCGGCCCGGTTGAAGACCTTGCCGATGCCCTGGGAGCTGCCGTGGGCGCTTCTCGTGCAGCTACCGATGCCGGCTGGATCTCGCACGATGCGCAGATCGGCCAGACCGGTGCCACCGTCGCACCGCAGCTGTACATCTCTGCCGGCATCTCGGGAGCGATACAGCAGAAGGCCGGAATGCAGACCAGCAAGTTCATCATCGCGATCAACAAGGATGTCGACGCCCCGGTGTTCGAGATCGCAGACCTGGGTATCGTTGGTGACCTGGCCAAGGTCCTGCCGCAGGCCGCCAAAGAGATTCGACGTCGCAAGGCATGATCGATACAGCGCAATTCATTGGTGCAGGCGCCCAACGGGTCCTGGCCTTCGGCGCCCATCCCGATGATCTGGACTTTGGGGCAGCCGGGACGGTAGCGGCCCTGACCGCGGCGGGGGCAGAGGTTCAGTATTGCATCATGACTGACGGCGACGCCGGCGGTTTTGATGACCGGGATCCTGAGGAAACGGCTAAGCTGCGCCACGAAGAGCAGAAACAGGCCGCCGCCAAGGTGGGTGTGAAAACGGTCCACTTCCTTGGCGAACGCGATGGCTTCCTGGAAGCCAACCACGATGTCATGCGCAAGGTGGTCCGGCTGATGCGCCAGGTGAAGCCAACCATCGTGATTGCAATGCACCCGGAGCGCAAGTGGGATCGGATACAGGCCTCGCACCCAGACCATCTGGCCTGCGGTGAAGCGGTCACCCGTGCGATCTACCCGGCGGTGGAGAATCCGTTCTCCTACCCGGAGCTGCTGCATGGCGAAGGACTGGAAGCCTACAAGGTGCCTTGGCTCTGGTTGTGCGGGGCTCCGCAGGAACGCGAGAACGCCTATGTGGACATCACCGAATTCTTCGAGAAGAAGATGGACGCCTTGCGTTCGCACTTCACCCAGCACCCGGATGTTGCCGCCATGGAAAACTACGTTTTGCAGCAGTGCGAGGAAAACGCCGAGCGTGGCCAGCTGGGAAAGGGCAAGCTTGCCGAAGCATTCCACGCAGTTGCCGTGAACGCCCGCGACACGATAGCCGGGTTCTGAGTATCCAGGCAAAGCAGACCGGAAAAAGTTCGGGGCGAAGATCAAGAATTGATCTTCGCCCCGAACTTTTTGGCTGGCCAGAGGTGAGCTGCTAGCTCTCGTCTTCCGTTGCCTTGTCTTGAGCCAGTGGCAGGTCGACCGATGCTTCAGCATCTTCAGATGGAGCGTCAGGGATCTTGGATCCCTCAATGGTGATGTGGAGGGCAATCACATCTTCAGCTGGAGACAGCCCAGCCGCGGCATCTTCACCGGTGCTGGAAACGATCACGGAGACGCTGCCGGACTCATGCACGGCCCATGCAACGTACTGTTCCGAACCGTCCAGGGCAGGCAGCTCGGAGAGCTCGACACCCACAGCGCTTTCGGACTTCGACGAGCTGAGCACCGCTTGGCCGCCGCTCTTCAATTCGACGGTCTCGGTGACTGCATCATCGGCCTTGGATGCTTTGGACGCCTTGGTGCCTCCATTGAGCAGGGAGAAAATGACCACCGCTAGGACAACGATGATGGCAAGTCCCGTGACAGCGAAGATCCAGCGCTTAGGCTTTTTCTTGGCTGCACGTGAACTGCTGGCCACTTGGCTCACCAGATCTAGACCCAGGTTCTCGTCCTGGGGCTCGTCGCGGTGCTGAGAATAGCTACCGTTCATTGTCTTGGATTCTCCCGAAATGTAGTCGGCACAGTTCAATACCCGAAAACTGCGGGTACAGACTCGAGCCTACTTTATAAAGATTAGGTAAAGCTGTATGCGTGGCGCGGGCTGGCTGGTACTTTATGCGCCAGCGAAGCCGTGCTGGCGCCAAGCTTCGAATGCTACCACCGAAGCGGTATTGGCCAGATTCATCGATCGGCGGCCTGGAAGCATCGGCAAGCGGACCAGGTCGTTGATGCGCGGATGCTTCTTGTCTTCTGCGCTCAAGCCAACCGATTCACGGCCGAAGAGCAGGATGTCGCTGGCCTCGTAGCTGATATCCGAATAGACAGTAGTTCCTTCGGATGTGAAGGCAAAGACCCGGCCTTCTCCCAGTGCTTCAAAGGCTGCGTCAAGATTTTCATGCACCGTGACGTAAGCCAGATCGTGGTAGTCCAATCCTGCGCGACGCAGGTTGGCATCCTCGAAGTTGAAGCCTAATGGCTTGACCAAATGCAGTTCTGCGCCGGTGATGGCGGCTAGTCGGATAGCGTTGCCGGAATTACCCGGGATCTCTGGGGCATTGAAAACGATACGAAACACTCAACCAGTTTAAGCTCTCACCAACAAGAAATAGGCCATTGACCTTAGTACATCGCTTCACGTAACTGCGCCAGGGCTAGGCGATCGACGACATTCGGCGATGGGCCAGAGCCCAAGAAGAGTTTCAACTCGCGAATCAATCCCGCTGCATTGAGCACATTCGGAGTCGATGCAAGTGTTGGATCGGCATTGCGCCGGTACTCAATGACCGGGTCGTGGTGATTGCCGTTGGCAGAAAGCACCAAGGTGAACGCAACTACGTTCATCTGCATGAATTGCCGTTGCAAACCGGAGATGGAGAACTGCGGAGGCTGCGTCAGTTTATTGCCGTGGCGCAAGACATTGCCATCGAATGAATAGTAGCCATCGGGCAGAGTCATCGTATTGATCACCGCCATGCGGTAACCGGCAATCAGCACATGATCGTAGTGCCCCGACGCGGGCGAACGCAGGCCGTTGACCAAACGGGCAGCTGGCAAGATATTCAGGACGTTCTTGGAAAGCAGGCTGATGGTCTGCGCCTCGCGGATCAGCCGTGCACGGTTGGAGAACAGACCGCGTTTTCGGGGTTCTCCATGAACGCGCTGCTCACAGACTTTTCTGTCCAGCAATGTAGGAGACGTATCCGAGAACGGTGGAACATATTCGGTGGGCAACTGCGCCTTGGGCTGCTGAGGGCTCTTGCGCAGGCGCTCGTCAAAAGGACGGGCGCTGAACCCGGCGCGTGGAGCGTTGCCCGGAGACTGGAAGGTCTGCTCATAACCCAGCGGAGACGCCATCTCGCTGAGCTGCTGGAAAGCGCGCTGTACTTCTTTGAACTTTTCTTCGCTGCCACCGAGATCGGGATGGGTCGCGCGAGCGGCCCTTCGGTAAGCGACCTTGATATCTTCCATGCTCGCAGTAGGCGCGACACCAAGAATTTCGTATGGGCTTGGTGTACTCATTGAACGGAGGAATCCTCTCGGTGAAAAAGACCGGATGGCCAGTGTTCCCCAGTTTAGCGAATCCAACCCAGCAAATTCTTTGTAGAAGCGTCAAGTTGCTGGGTAATCTCTATGGTCATGAGCTCGTTTGGTCGCACCGCAGAAATCCGCGTCATCTTCCACCCCGCCTCAGGCCGAGGCCGGGGGATGCGCCTTGCCCAGCAGCTTGCCTACGCGCTTGGCAAGCTCGGGCTGGAACATGGGCTAGTTGATACTTCAAGGACGAGCGTGGAACTGGTGGGGGACCAGCTCAGAGCTTCGCGGGCGATCGTCATCATTGGCGGTGATGGGCTGATCCACCACTGCATCCAGCACGTTGCGGGAACTTCGATTCCCATCGGTGTCATCCCCGCAGGCAGCGGCAATGACTTCTGGCGCATGACAGGGGACGCGAATGCAGAAGAATCCTTGGCCAAGGTGATTGCGTTTTGCAAGCAGCCGGGAGCAACTATGCCCATTGACGTGCTGGAGCTGCGGTTTGACCAGGCCGGCAGAACACCGCGCTATGCACTGGGTGCCGTGTCCTGGGGATTTGAAGCCACCGTCAACGCGAAAGCCAACGCGTTGCCGCGGCAGCTGGGAGCACTGCGGTATATCGCCGGTTTGATCCTGTGCCTTCCCCAGCTGCGCGGATGCCCCAGTGAGGTGAGGGCCGACGGGCTGCGATTCAGCGGAAGCGTCCTGGCCGCCAGCGTCGCGAATATCAAGTCCCTTGGTGGCGGCATCAAGCTCTTCCCGCATGCTGATTTCACCGACGGTACCGCGGAATTGGCTATCGTACGCGGACCAAATATTCTGCGTGTCCTTCCGTATCTGGCAAGGATCCTCACCGGAGCGCCGCATCCATGGAAGGTCAGCGCAAACCTCACGCGGGCCCGCATCGAGACATCCCGGGACAGCTATGCTGACGGGGAATGCATGGGGGCCGGGTCCTTTGAGCTAGCTGTTATTCCCGCGGGGATCCAGCTGATTTCCTAAGTCGATAGTCGCAGAAGAGCATGCTGTCCTCTTCAAACAAGGAATGCAGCTCGAAGGCGTGGAACCCCTGCCGATCGTGAACCGCTATTCTCATGCCATCACCTGCCACAAGGACAGGGGAGTAGCTGATGCAAACCGAATCCACTGCGCCAGCCGAGGCGAACTGCCCAAAAACGTGAGGACCGCCTTCAGCGTGGATGAAGCCGTATCCCTTGGAATGCAGATATGCGATGATTTCGGTCGGATCACACCCGCCCTCGGTTTCGGAAACCTGCACGAGAGTGGCATTGGGTCCAAAGGACCGACGCTGTTCGTCGGTGACCTGAACGCTGGTGAAAAGCAGAACCGGAACCGGGGATTGGGCAAACACCGGGGCCGTTGGCTCCAGATGCAATCCTCGTGAAATGAGCGCCAGCACGGGCTGTGGCGGCAGGCCATGTTCGATACGCCACGCCATGTCCTCCGCGGACAGGAGCTGGCCTTCGTAGCCCTCGGCACGAACCGTTCCAGCACCCACCATGATCACGTCGGCAAGCCGGCGCAAGAGTGCGAAAACCCTCTGATCGCCTGGAGAGCCCAATGCTTTGGAGAGCCCATCAACCTGGGCACTTCCGTCAATGCTGCTGACGAAGTTGAAACGCACGAATGGGCGATGCTCGCTGGAATAGCGCTCAAGCAGGAACTGGTCATCAACCTGATCTGCTGGTTGGGGAAGCAGGGCACGCATCTGGGAAACTCCTTACTTGCTGACTTCGGGTTCTGGGTGAGCAGGAGGATTGATATCCCCCATGTTGTGTATCTGGTAGGCAGGCTCCCGCCACCCTTGTGCTGCTTCGAGCAGGCGTACTGTCTGCACCGATTCAGGAATATTGTGCATCCGCAATATGCGGGCACCGTTCATGGCACAGATCGTTGCTGCCACCATAGAACCAACCATGCGCTCAGCCTTCGGCAAGTTCAAGGTTTCACCGATGAAGTCCTTGTTCGAGACCGCTGCCAAGGCCGGATAGCCCAAATCAGCAAAGGCCTGGAACCCAGCGGTCAAATCCAGAGTGTGGCGGGTGTTCTTGTTCAGATCGTGCCCCGGATCAACAATGATCTTTGCCGGAGAAACACCAGCGTCCAACGCAATCTGGATTTTCTCCAGCAGATATTCGCGGATCTCGGCCACCACATCGTCGTAGCTAGGGCGCGGGTAAACGGTGCGGGGCTTGGCTAGCGAATGGGTGATCACCACATGCACGTTGTTCTTGGCTACCACCCGGGCCAAACCGGGATAGGAAAAGCCTGTGGTGTCATTGATGACATCAGCGCCGGCTTCAATGGCAGCCTGCGCCACCTGTGGATGGAAAGTGTCTGCAGAAATAATCACCGAACTGCGGCTACGCACTTGACGGATAACCGGCACAATTCGCTCTGCTTCCTCCTGCCACGGGAGCTCCGGGCCCGGAGAGAAGGGGACTCCGCCGATATCCACCCAATCAGCACCTGCCTCGACCGCACGCATGGCAGCGGCCACAGCATCATCCAAGCCAAAGGTCGACCCGGCATCGTAGAAAGAATCCGGGGTGCGGTTGATCACGGCCATCACCGCGATCCGCTGTGAGAAATCCAGGGAGCGCTGGGAGAAATCATGGACTGGAACCAAGAAATCAGGCTTGAACATGCAGGAAGGCTCCCTTAGCTGGAATCGACACGTCATCAGTTGTTCCTCTATTCATACCACCGACCACGGTTCGGAGGAGGAATCCGCCCGTTGCTCTCGCTAGGCTTGGACCATGCAGTTTTCACACCTCTCCGCAGCCCACGGGCAATGGATCGCCGCAGCTTGTGCATCAGCCGACCCCAGCACGGTAGTAGCCCAGATCCCGCATGGCTACGAACGCTACGTCCGCATCCTTCACCCAGCACTGGATGAAGATGACCAGTTGGTGCGCTGGGAGACGGTGGCACAGAGCCGCAAGCACATCATCACCGCCGCGGATCTTTTTGAAACCGTGGCCGGACTGGACGCGCAAGGCAATCCTGCGACCGAAGACGCCTGGGTAGATACCGACCTGCCGCTGGACCAGCTCCCGGAATCGCAATGGCAAGCACTAGCCGCCGAAATGGTCCGGGTTTCTGCCAAAGACCAGAAGTTCGTGGTGGGCTTGTGGGCCGGTTATGCATTTATCGAGGGCGGAGAACGCATACAGATTGAGCGCGAGCCGGATCCTGCATTGAGCGATGACGAGAACCAGCGGGTGTACGAGTTGGCGCTCGCCGAGGCGCAGAAACCTGCCTTTGGCCCCGAGATCATCCAGGCAGAACCGTTCGACCTGGGTGGCGGATACCGGAACTACCACCTGTTCGAAGCGGACGCGGAGTTCCTGGCGCAGCCCGAATGGGCGAGAACTGCCGACGGCGCCCAACGCCAGCGCCCGGCGCTGGCGTTTGCGGCGGACCATTCCTGGATGCTGTCGACTGAACCGTTTGATGATTGCACCATCCTGGGTGGTCCTGCTTCATTGATTGAGGCGGTCTTGAACAATCCGGCGCTGGAGGCCATTGAGGTTGGCCAATTCACACGGATCGGCCATTCAAACTAGGGCGCCCCACCCCGTACCATTGAAGTGTTATGAAAACTTCCGCCGTATACCTGGATCACGCGGCAACCACCGATCTGAATCCAGCAGCTCTGGCTGCCATCACCGAACAGTATTCCCGCACCGGAAACCCGTCTTCTTTGCATGGGGCCGGACGTCGCGCCAACCGTGCGGTGGATGATGCCCGCCAAGCTATCGCCATGGCCGCCGGGGCGCACTCCAGCGAATTGATCTTCACATCTGGTGGGACTGAATCGGATAACTTGGCGCTGAAGGGACTGTTCTGGAACCGCGTGGCGGCCAATGAACAGGCGCGGGCCATCGTGCTCACCGGCATTGAGCACCACGCGGTCCTGGATACGGCTACCTGGCTGCAGGACCATGAGAATGCCACCTTGCTGTGGCTCGCCGTGGATGAAGACGGTGTCGTTGATCTGCAGGCGGCCGAAAAGCTATTTGAAGAGCAGCACGAGCAGATCGCTTTGGCCACCTTGATGTGGGCCAACAATGAAGTCGGCACCGTTCAGCCGATCCGTGAATTTGCTGCCCTAGCTGGCAAGTACGGGGTCCCGGTGCATTCGGATGCGGTGCAGGCCTTTGGTGCGCTCGCGGTCGACTTCGGCTCCTCGAATCTGGCCACCATGGCGATTAGCGCGCATAAGATCGGTGGCCCGGTAGGCATCGGCGGGCTACTGGTTCGCCGCGATATTGTGCTCACCCCGGTCCAGCACGGCGGTGGACACGAACGCAAGCTGCGATCGGGAACTTTGAATGCTGCCCACGCGGCCGGCTTTGCCGCCGCGGCTACCGCGGTGCGTTCTGGATTGCGGCAGGAAGCTGCGCGGCTGAGCGAACTGCGTGAATATGCGATTGAGAAGATCACCGGCTTGATTCCGGAAGCGGTGCTGAACGGACCACGGGATCAGGGCAATGAGGGCCAGCGCCTCCCGGGCAATCTGCACTTCACCTTCCCGGAATGCGAGGGGGACTCCTTGCTATTCGGCTTGGACATGGTTGGCATCGCATCATCCACCGGTTCGGCGTGCACCGCTGGTGTTCCGCAGCCTTCGCATGTTTTGCTGGCTATGGGACGCGATGCGCGCAGCTCGCGCAGTGTGCAACGCTTCACATTGGGGCATACATCCACACGCGCCGACGTTGACGCATTATTAGAGGCTTTGCCCCAAGCGTATGCTCAGGCAAAGAAGGCTGGCATGGCAGCCGATGAAAGCAGCATCCACACGGCAGGAACAGGTTTTACACGATGAAAGTACTAGCAGCGATGTCCGGAGGCGTGGACTCGGCGGTAGCCGCGGCCCGCGCAGTTGAAGCCGGCCATGATGTGGTCGGCGTGCACCTGGCCCTGTCTCGCATGCCGGGGACCCTTCGCACCGGTTCGCGCGGTTGCTGCACCTTGGAAGACTCCAATGATGCATGGCGTGCCTGCGACAAGCTGGGCATCCCATACTACGTCTGGGACTTCTCGGACCGCTTCGCAGAAGACGTGGTGCAGGACTTCGTGGATGAATACGAAGCTGGCCGCACCCCGAATCCCTGCATGCGATGCAATGAGAAGATCAAGTTCGCTGCCTTGCTGGAAAAGGCATTGGCCCTGGGCTTCGACGCGGTATGCACCGGGCACTACGCCAAGGTGCTGCGCGATTCCGAGGGCAACCCGGAGCTGCACCGAGCCGCAGACTGGGCCAAGGACCAGTCCTACGTTTTGGGCGTGCTGACCCACGAACAGCTGGAACACTGCATGTTCCCGCTAGCCGAGACTCCCTCCAAGGCGGAAGTTCGCGCCGAAGCCGCAGCGCGCGGACTGACCGTGGCGAACAAGCCAGATAGCTATGACATCTGCTTCATTCCCGATGGCGATACCCGCGGTTGGCTGGCTGAACGCATCGAGATGAAACCAGGCGAGATCGTTGACCACGAGGGCAACCAGCTCGGTGAGCACGAAGGCGCCCAAGCCTTCACGGTTGGCCAGCGCAAGGGTCTTCGACTGGGTCGCCCGGCCGCCGACGGCAAGCCGCGCTTCGTCTTGGAAATCCGTCCGAAGGACAACAAGGTCATCGTCGGTCCAGAGGCCCTGCTGGCTGTGGACCAGCTGCGCGGCATCCGCATTTCCTGGGCTGGCCTGCCGATCGCTGAAGTTTTCAGCGGAGACAAGTTCGACTGCATGGTGCAGGTGCGCGCGCACGGCGATCCGGTCCCCGCGGTAGCTCACATGGAGCGCTCGGAAGAAGGCCGCGACGAGTTGGTTGTCAACCTTCCCGAAGGCATGCGTGGAGTCGCGCCGGGGCAGACCATGGTCGTCTACCAGGACAGCCGCGTGCTGGGCCAAGCGACCATCGATTCTGCTCGTTCCAGCGAATGGGACTCCAGCATGGTCAATTAATTAGCCATCCAAAAACCCTTGGTCCAGTTCAAGATAATGAACTGGACCAAGGGTTTCTTCGCGTCGTGATCCAAGTTAGACGAACGGCTGGTTGCAACGGACCTCGGCCGCCATCCGTTTCGGCCATGGGCGTCCGGCACGTATTCGCCCGGCATTGCCGGCGATTACCGGTGGTGTGTGGGATTCGGCCTGTCTTCAAGGGCCGCTTGGGGCTTGCTGGCTCACTGCATTGGTTCGACCCTCTTGGTCTCGCTATTGAAGTGGGCTGCCGACCCTGTTGCGCCACCGGATGTCCTGGCTTCCAATGCGCTCGCTGCGGTCTTCTCGAGAATGCTCACCAGCGATAGCTGGGCGGATAGGGGTGCATCGGCCAGAACAACGGATCATTCCAGTCGGCAGAACCAATTCGTACCAATCCGGAAGGCCTCAACGAGCTAGATGCCCGAGGGGCTCGGGTGGCAGTACTCAAGGCCTTCGCAAGCTCCGGCCGACGGCCGGTGCGTGGACCCTGCACTGGACGATGCTGGACTCTGTCTGGTTGCGCGCTGCTTGCATTCCCGCGGTGGAAATGACGCACAGGGGGATGAACCGAGTGAAGAGCACGAGCTTGCGCGACAGCGAAGGGTGCCGGACCAATATCGGTCCGGCACCCTTCGCCATTGTGTTGTCGTCAGCTTCTAGCCTTCGTCGACGATGCCGAACATATGAGCTGAAATATCTTGGTACTCCGCGCGGGTCTTGCCCTTTTCCAGCTTCGGAAGCTGTGCAGGGGAGTGGGTGTGGCAGTGCACGAAATCGAAGGCAGGCCACCACTTCTTGGGACGTTCGTACTCGCTGAAGCCGCAGACTTCGCAGACCAGATGAATCCACACAGGGCGTTTGCCGGTACGGTTGGCGCGCGACTGCTCCAACCAAGCTGGTGGATTGGTGTTCAGCTCACGGAATTCAGCCTCGCTCATTTTGGAAGGAATGCCGTGGCGCTTGGCCATTTCTACTGGGATATCCAACGCGATTGCCGCGTCTCTACGAGTCATCATTGACATCTAGCTTATGCCATCTAGCCAAAAGGCCGGAAGGAATCCCCGCGCATCTCACCGTTGAGCAAGGAGCGGTATGGGCTGAGGCACAAAAAGCGGGCGTCGAGACCGCGCTTTTGCCTGTTTCCGCCGCCCCCATTCGTATTTTGTGCCTTGCATCACTTAGGATATGTGAAGCATGTGCTAATCATCACAGCCCATGCATGTACCTAGACGAAGGATGACTCATGGCTCGCAAGAAGAACGGGCTGCGACTCGCAGCAGCCGTTGTGGGTATCTCTGCCCTGGCACTGACCGGCTGCACCCAAGCCGCAGACAGCGGCAATGAAGAGGGCGGCAATGGCGAAGCCAGCGCCCCAATCACCCTGGGCACCACCGACAAAGTGACCTCCCTGGACCCTGCCGGATCTTACGACAACGGTTCGTTCATGGTCATGAACCAGATTTACCCGTTCCTGCTCAATTCCGAGCCGGGCAGCCCGGACCCATCGATGAGCCTTGCCGAGTCCGCGGAGTTCACTACCCCGACTGAATACACGGTCAAGCTGAAGCCGGGCTTGAAGTGGGCCAACGGCCACGATCTTGACTCCAAGGACGTCAAGTTCACCTTCGACCGCCAGCTGAAGATCGCGGACCCTAACGGCCCATCCTCGTTGCTGGGCAACGTTGAATCCATCGAGGCTCCTGACGCCACCACGGTGGTCTTCAAGCTGAAGGTCGGCAATGACCAGACCTTCCCGCAGGTGCTGACCTCCCCGGTCGGCCCGATCGTCGATGATGAAGTGTTCTCCGCAGACGCAGTCATGGACGACCAGAAGATCGTTGAGGCCAAGGCCTTCGGCGGCCAGTACGTCATTGATTCGTACAACAAGAACAACCTGATCTCCTTCAGTGCCAACGAGTCCTACCAGGGCGTTCTGGGCCCTGCAGCCAACGACAAGGCAGCGATCAAGTACTACGCGGACGCCAATAACCTGAAGCTCGAAGTCCAAGAAGGCAAGATCGACGTCGCATGGCGTTCGCTGACCCCAACCGACATCGAAGACCTGGGCAAGGATGAGAATCTGGCGGTCCACAAGGGACCGGGTGGCGAGCTGCGCTACATCGTCTTCAACTTCGATTCCATGCCATACGGTGCCAAGACCGATGATGCTGATGAAGCGAAGTCACTGGCCGTACGCCAGGCCGCGGCGCACCTTGTGGACCGCGAGGCCATCGCGAAGAACGTCTACAAGGACACCTACACCCCGGCTTACTCGTACGTGCCGCAAGGCTTCACCGGCGCCACCGAGCCGCTGAAGGACATGTACGGCACCGACGGCAAGCCGGATGCTGCCAAGGCCAAGAAGGTTCTGGAAGATGCCGGAGTGAAGACCCCGGTCAAGCTCGCGCTGCAGTACAACCCGGATCACTACGGCCCGAACTCCGGTGACGAATACGCACTGGTTGAAAAGCAGCTTGAAGCTGATGGCCTGTTCGAAGTGGATTTGAAGTCCACCGAATGGGTGACCTACCAGAAGCAGCGCGTCACGGATTACCCGGCCTACCAGCTGGGCTGGTTCCCGGACTACTCGGATGCCGACAACTACCTCTCGCCGTTCTTTGCCAAGGAGAACTTCCTTTCGAACAACTACGACAACCCCGAGGTTGACAAGTTGATCTCCGATCAGCGAGGAATGGTCGACGCGGCGGAGCGCACCAAGGCCATCGAAGAACTGCAGACGATGGTGGCTGAGGACTTGTCCACGCTTCCACTGCTGCAGGGTGCCCAGGTGGCCATTGCAGGCAAGGACGTCAAGGACGTTGACAAGACCTTGGACGCATCGTTCAAGTTCCGTCTCGGTGTGCTGAGCAAGTAATTCGGCTCTCGCCTCGCAGACACCAAACCTGAGGGGATCTGCCACGCGCCAACCCTTGGCGCGCGCGGTGGATCCCCTTGGCATGCGCCGTCATTGACCGCTCAAGGCGGCGCATTGCCACGCATCCTGAACCATAAGGACAGACGATGACTATCACGTCGCCACCGGGCCAAGAAGCAAGCCCGCTAGCAACACCCAAACCAGCAAAGCAAAAAGGCGGAGGATTCCTCCGCTACTTGATTACCCGATTCTTGCTGATCATTCCCACTGTCTTCATCCTCATCACAGTGGTCTTCTTCCTCATGCGCGTGACCGGCGACCCGATCACCGCAGCCCTGGGCGGACGGCTCACCCCGGACCAGCTGGCCCAGCGCATCCATGAAGCCGGATACGACCGGCCGATCCTGATCCAGTACTTCGAGTACCTGGGCCAGATCTTCACCGGCGATCTGGGCCGCACCATGAGCGATAACCGGGCGGTCACCGAGGTGCTGGCCACCTACGGCGCGGCAACTTTGGAACTGGCCATCAACGCGGTCCTTGTCGCACTGCTGGTCGGCATCCCGCTGGGCCTGGTTGCCGCGAAGTTCCGCGACCGCTACCCGGATGCCGTCCTGCGCATCCTTGCAATCCTCTCCTACGCCACCCCGGTGTTCTTCGCCGGCTTGCTGCTCAAGCTGGTCTTCGGCGTATGGCTAGGCTGGCTGCCGATCAGCGGCCGTGCCGACTGGCAGACCGAGCTTGAACTGACCGGCCTGCAGAGCCCATCGGGCATTTACTGGCTCGATGCGCTGCGCAGCGGCAATAGCGCTGCCTTCTGGAATGTCACCGAGCATGCGATCCTGCCAGCCCTGGCACTGGGCCTGCTCACCGGCGGCGTGTTCCTGCGCCTGGTGCGCACCAACGCAATTGGCACGCTGGGCCGCGAATACGTGGAAGCCGGCCGTTCGCGCGGCGTCAGCGAATTCCGCCTCACCACCAAGCACGCCTACCGTCCGGCGCTGATTCCGATTATCACTGTCATGGGCCTGCAGATTGCCATGCTGCTCGGTGGAGCAGTGCTGACCGAGACCACCTTCGAATGGTCGGGATTGGGCTTCAAGCTCGCCGAATACCTCACCGCCCGCGACTTCGTGGCTGTGCAGGGCATCGTGGTGCTGCTGGCCATTATCGTCGCCGTCACCAACTTCATCGTTGACGTGCTGGCCGCCTTGATCGACCCGAGAGTCAGGTACTAATCATGAGTACAGCTACCTTGCCGGCTTCGAACAAGTCCTGGCTGGACCGGCTCCCGGTCATCTCCCACCTGCGCATGTCCTCGGGCCTGCAGCGGGGCATGCTGGTTGCCGGTCTGGCGCTCTCCGGCCTGTTCATCGTTACCGCCCTGTTCGCGCCGCTGATTGCGCCTTTCGATTTCGCGCAGTCTTCGGATGCATCCGGGGACTTCCCGCGCCAGGCGGCTCCGGACAGCAAATTCATCTGGGGCACCACCGCCACCGGCTATGACGTGTTCTCGCGGACCCTCTTCGGTGCGCAGACGGCCATCTGGGTGATCCTGGCGGCCGTGGTCATGTCCCTGTTCCTGGGCGTATTGCTGGGCTTGATCTCCGGCTACCTCGGCGGCTGGTTCGACCGCATCGCCGTGGTGTTGGCCGATGCAATCTACGCGTTCCCATCCTTGCTGCTGGCCATCGTGATGTCCATCGTGATTTCCCAGGGCCAGTCTTCGCTCTTCGGCGGCGTGATGGCAGCGGCCATCTCCATCACCGTGGTGTTCATCCCGCAGTACTTCCGCGTGGTCCGCGCCGAAGTGATGCGGCTGAAGGCGGAACCCTTCGTGGAATCCGCACAGGTGATCGGCGCCAGTCCATGGCGAGTGATGTTCGCGCACCTGCTGCGCAACGCCACCCGCACCTTGCCGCTGATCTTCACGCTGAATGCCACCGAGGCATTGCTGACCCTGGCGGGCCTGGGCTTCCTGGGCTTCGGCATCGAACCGACCAGTGCTTCGGAATGGGGCTACGACCTGAACCGCGCGATGTCAGATGCCACTAGCGGAATCTGGTGGACCGGCCTGTTCCCGGGCTTGGCCATCGTGCTCACCGTGATGGGCTTGACCCTGGTTGGCGAGTCCATGAATGACCTCAATGACCCGCGCCTGCGCCGCTTCAGCCGCAAGAAGGCCAAGCGCATCACCCAGTCCGGACAGGTAGGAGCAAGCCAATGACCAACAGTCCTCTCCTCGACTCCGAGGCCAACATCGGCACACCCGCTGTCTTGCGCATCGAAGACCTGAACATTGATTTCGTCACGGACGCCGGCGCAGTGCCGGCAGTGCGCGGCGTTGATTTGCAAGTCAGGGCCGGCGAGATCCTGGCCATCGTGGGCGAATCCGGATCCGGCAAGTCCGTCACCGCACGCACCGCCCTGGGCATCCTGGCTGAGAACGGTGCCTCGCACGGCGGGGTCTACCTCAAAGGCAAGAACATGCTCACCCTGCGCGGCCGCGAGCTGCGCGCGGCTCGCGGCCGGGATGTGGCCATGGTCTTCCAGGAACCATCCACGGCACTGAACCCGGTGTACACCGTGGGGTGGCAGATCATGGAGGGCATCCGCGCGCACAACAGGATTTCCAAGAAGGAAGCCAGGACGCGCGCCATCGAGGCGATGCGCCAGGTCGGCATCCCGGATCCAGAGCAGCGCGTGGACTACTACCCGCACCAGTTCTCCGGTGGCCAGAAGCAGCGCGTGGTCATCGCCGCGGCGCTGGCCCTGAAGCCGGAACTGATTGTGGCAGATGAGCCAACCACCGCATTGGACGTCACGGTGCAGGCTGAAATTCTCCAGCTGCTGCGCGACCTGCGTGATCAGCTGGGTACCGCCATCGTCATCATCACCCACAATATGGGGGTGGTAGCCGATATCGCCGACCGCGTGATCGTGATGAACCAGGGGCAGATCGTTGAGCAAGCACCATCGATCCAGCTCTTCGAAGCACCGCAAGAGGACTACACCAAGTCCCTGCTGGCTGCCGTGCCGCACCTGGGGCGCGAAAGCGCCTCGGAGGGACTAGTCGAACGTCCGAACCAGGATGCTGAATTGCTGGTGGAAGCCAAGGGCCTGAAGGTGCATTTCCCGGGACGCCTCGGGGCCCCGGGCTTCACCGCGGTCGATGAGGTGGATCTGAAGATCCACGCCGGCGAAGTCTACGGACTGGTGGGCGAGTCCGGTTCGGGGAAAACCACCATCGGACGCAGCATCGCGGGATTGAACCGCATCACCGGTGGCTCGCTGAAGGTGCTGGGCTACGAGATGGCCCACTTCAAGGAACGCACCTTCAAGCCGCTGCGTGAGCAGATCGGCTTCGTGTTCCAGGATCCAGCGGCAAGCTTCAATCCGCACTTGACCGTAGGCGAATGCGTGGCCGAGCCACTGGCCGTGCACCGTGATCTGAACCCGCTGCAGACCCGCAACAAGGTGGCCGAACTGCTTGAGGCCGTGCAGCTTCCAGCCGGTTTTGCCAACCGCTACCCGCACGAACTCTCCGGCGGCCAGCGCCAGCGCGCGTCGCTGGCCCGCGCACTGGCCTTGGAGCCGAAGCTGCTGATTGCCGATGAGCCAACCAGCGCACTGGACGTTTCGGTGCAGGCCAAGGTGCTGGAGCTGTTCCGCGAATTGCAGACCGAACTGGGCTTCGCAGCCCTGTTCGTCTCGCATGATCTGGCAGTGGTGGACCAGCTGGCTACCTGGGTGGGCGTCCTGTTCCGGGGCACCTTGCTGGAAGAAGGCTTGGGCTCCAAGGTCCTGGCCAACCCGCAGCATGAATACACCCAGCGCCTGATCGCCTCGCTTCCGGTTCCGGACCCGCGCGAACAGGCGCAGCGACGCAAACTGATTGAACAGCTGAACGCCTCCTGAGCAGCTGGCAATCAAGGAACAACGGGCATGCCCCGGGCACGGTCAGGCACCGTGTCCGGGGCATGTCACCTTGTGGGTAATCCGTCATGCGAACCCGTAAACTGGTGATCATGAACGAGCCGAAGAACACTGAGACCACCCAGTCATTCGACCCGCACGCCAGCTCGTTGCAGGGCGAGGTCCAGAATGAAGTCCTCGAAGAGCTGTACGCCATCCGCGGTAGCATCGACAACTTCGATGCGCAGCTGGTTTTCCTGTTGGCTGAACGCTTCAAGGCGACCCAGCGCGTAGGGGTCCTGAAGGCCGAGCACCAGTTGCCGCCGAGCGACCCTAGCCGCGAGAAGGCGCAGATCGAGCGCCTGCGCGCCCTGGCCCACGAAGCGCATCTTGATCCAGAATTCGCCGAAAAATTCCTGAATTTCGTGATCTCTGAAGTCATCCGCCACCACCAGAACATTTCTGACTCGCACAACAATGACTGAGCAGGAACACGAGGCCGCTGAACGCCGCGATGTTCACGCCACCGCTTTCTGCCAGTTCCCGGGCAGCGACCCGTCGGCCATCCACGAAGTGGTGCGCGGGGAATTGGGAGAACCCAACCTCGCGGTCTTCCCGCAGCTGCCGGATCGTGGCGTCGGCGCCGATGCGGTAGGGCGCAGCGCCACCTTGCTGGCAGACCTCGGCTTCGATCTGCAGCCGCACGGCTGGAG
Organism: Glutamicibacter sp. NPDC055354; assembly: GCF_053644955.1. Classification (NCBI taxonomy): domain Bacteria; kingdom Bacillati; phylum Actinomycetota; class Actinomycetes; order Micrococcales; family Micrococcaceae; genus Glutamicibacter; species Glutamicibacter sp. NPDC055354. The sequence goes on along the minus strand of NZ_JBSHMB010000001.1, from coordinate 1,069,834 downwards.
GATCGGTGCCAAGGACGGTATCGATGCCCGTCGTGCCCGCAGCATCCTGCGCAGTGACGAGAATCTGCTAGCTGATGTACTCGGCGCGGAAGCGAAACCTGCCCAGCGCCTCAAGCTCACCTTGCTCGGTCCGTGGACCTTGGCCGCCAGCCTGTACCTGTCGAACGGGGAGCGGGTGATCAGCGATCATGGGGCGCGCCGCGACATCATCGAGTCCTACGCCCACGGCGCACGCGAGCATCTGGACCGACTGGCCCGCATTACCTCGCTGGCGGACTTCACTATCCAGATTGATGAGCCGCTGCTGGGCGACGTGCTCGACGGCACAATCAGTACCGCCAGCGGATACCGGACCCTGCGCTCGATCCCACGCGCCGAAGTGCGAAGCGCCTATGCGCAGTTCTTCAAGGTGCTCGCTGGCGGGGCCGAAGGCCAACGGGTCACCTCGCTGCTGAATCTGCCTACCCAGGATGAACACTGGATTGAACGGGTGGATCTGCTGCACCAAGCCGGTGCCGGCGCGCTGGTCATCGACCCTGCAGGCTTGACGCACCGCAAGTGGGAGCGGGTAGCGGGACTTGTCGAAGGCGGGGGCCGCGTCTTCTTGCAGGTGCTCGCCCCCGGAACCCGGGCACCAGGTGTTGTTGAAGGGGTGAACTCCATTCTTCGTCCTTGGCGTCAGCTGGGCTTGGGCTTGGGGCAGCTAGGTGCACTAACCCTGATGCCGCGTGGAGACTTCTCGCGCAGCAGCTCGGCGCAGGCCATCGAGAACCTGCGACGGCTGGCCAGTTATGCCCAAGCGTTGGAGCAGACACGCGTCGATGCGTAGCTAACTGCCTGATTTCTGCCGGTCACAGCCCGAAAAGGGCGGTTGATCATGTATCTTAGGAATAGTGGGGTAGCGGATCTACCCGGTTTGGCCAGTTGGCTGAAACCTCAAACCTACGGTTTCAGGGGGACATGGGATGAAGGCACGGATTTTAGTCGTTGACGATGACGAAGCGTTGTCGGAAATGATTGGCATTGTCCTGCAAAATGACGGCTTCGATGCCTCATTCTGCTACGACGGTTCCGGTGCTCTGGAAGCATTCCGTGAAGCGAACCCCGACCTGGTGCTCCTTGACCTGATGCTGCCTGGCATTGACGGCATCGAGGTATGCAAGCAGATCCGCGCGGAATCCGACGTTCCCGTCGTGATGCTCACCGCCAAGTCGGACACTGCCGACGTTGTCCGCGGGCTGGAATCCGGTGCCGATGACTACGTGCCCAAGCCTTTCAAGCCAGCCGAGCTGGTGGCCCGCGTGCGAGCCCGTTTGCGTCCAAGCGAAACCCACGCCGCGGAGACTTTGCAAGTTGGCGAAGTGACCATCGACGTGGCCGGGCACCGAGTGACCCGCGGAACCGATGTCGTGTCGCTGACCCCGCTGGAATTCGACCTCCTGGTCACCATGGCCCGCAAGCCATGGCAGGTCTTCAGCCGCGAGCAGCTGCTGGAAGCCGTCTGGGGCTACCGGCACGCTGCAGATACCCGCTTGGTCAACGTGCACGTGCAGCGCCTGCGCTCGAAGATTGAAATTGACCCGGAGAAGCCGCAGATTATCGAGACCGTTCGCGGTGTCGGATACAAGGCTGGTTCGGCAAGTTGAGTTCGCACACGTCGACCGGTGCAGAGTTGGTTCCGGTCGATGTGCATGCCCAGTCGCAGTCCAAACCCGCCCGGTGGAGCAAAATCGAGCAGTGGATCAAGCGTCCTTGGCACACCGCCAAGCTGCGTTGGCAACGCCACCTGCTGTTCCGCACCGTCATTTCGACGCTGCTTTTCACCGCGCTGGCTTTGGTTGCCGCCGGCGCCTTCCTTTCCAACCAGATCGCCTCCACGCTTTTCGAAGAGCGCGTGAACCAGATATCCAAGGAATCGGAACGCGGCCTGGTCCAGGCCCGCTCCATTCTCGAATCGGCTTCCACCACCGATCGCGCCTCCACCCAGGCCCTGGTGAATTCGACCTTGGCTTCCCTGGAAGGCGATGGCGCAACCGTAGTCCGCGATTTCGTGCTGATGCCCATTGCCGGTGACCAAAGCCTTTATGTTGGGCCAATGGCTTCCGGTTCCCTGACCACCCGCGTGATCCCTGGCGATCTCGCGGAGCGGGTTGCAGGGGAGCAAGGCATCTATTGGCGTTCCATCGAGCTGGGTGCCGATACCGCAACCAAGCCCGGTCTCATTGTCGGCACCAAGGTACTGATTCCGCCTGGACGCGAGTACGGACTGTATCTGGTCTACGACCTGTCCAGCGTGCAGGATACCCTCGAATTCATCAATCGTGCGATGGCTTTCACCGGGCTGATTCTGCTGGCAGTGGTTGGCTTCGTTGCGTGGTCGGTCGCCCGTACCGTGGTCCGCCCGGTGGCCGATGCCGCGTATGTTTCGGAGAGGATTGCTTCTGGTGACCTCGACCGCCGAATGAAGGTCGCCGGCAAGGACGAGGTGGCCCGATTGGGTACGGCCTTCAACCACATGGCCCACTCGTTGCAAGAGCAGATCACCGCATTGAATAATCTCTCGGCCATGCAGCAACGCTTCGTTTCCGACGTCTCGCACGAATTGCGCACCCCGCTGACCACCGTGCGCATGGCTGCCGAAGTGATCCACGATGCCCGCGAGGACTTCGATCCGCTTACCGCGCGGTCCGCCGAACTGATGTACAACCAGATCGAGCGTTTCCAGCACCTGCTCAATGACCTGCTGGAAGTGTCCCGCTTCGATGCCGGCGTCGCGGTGCTTGACCGTGAGTCAACGGACTTGAACGTCATAGCCCGCAAGGTTATCGATACCGCCACCCCGGTGGCTGATGAATACGGTTCGCTCATCCGCCTGAACGCGCCCAGCGACGGTTGCGTCGCAGAAGTGGATCCGCGCCGCGTCGAGCGTGTGATCCGCAATCTGGTGCTCAACGCGGTGGAGCACGGTGAAAGCAAGCCAATCGATATCACCATCGGCGCCAACCAGAGCGCGGTGGCGATCACCGTGCGCGACTACGGCATCGGCATGTCCGAAGAGGCGTGCAACCATGTCTTCGACCGATTCTGGCGCGCTGATCCGGCCCGTGCACGGACCACCGGAGGTTCCGGCCTGGGCTTGTCGATCTCGATGGAGGACACCAGGTTGCACGATGGCCGATTGGAAGCGTGGGGCAAGCCGGGGGTCGGCTCGGTCTTCCGCCTGACCTTGCCACGCAGCGAGGACCTGGAGATCGCTTCGTCGCCGCTTCCACTGGAACCGCCAGTTCCTGAAAGCCTGGCTACGGTGATTTTGGGAGACAGCTTCCCGCTGACCGGTGAAGTGCCAAAGATCGGATACACGCCGCTGGTTCTTGATCCGGATTTGGATGCGGATTCGCCAGATGACGATGTCACCAATCCGAACCTGGGCAGCAACGAGCAGAAGAAGGAAGGGGAGAGCTGATGCGGAAGAAATTCTTTTCCAGCCTCGCGATCATCCTTGCTGCTGCGCTTGCGATCTCTGGCTGCGCCTCGATTCCCAGAACTTCCACCGTCCAGCAGATTGAAGCCGGAACCGACACCAGCGGGGCTGAAAGCTATAGCTATGCGGCCGATGGACCGGCAGCAGGTGCTGATGCCAGGGCCATCGTCGAGGGGTTCGTCGAGGCTGGGCGTTCGGTATCCGAAGATTATGCTGTCTCCCGCGAATTCATGGACGCGCAGCTGAGCAACACCTGGCGCGGTGATACGCAGACGCTGATCTACGATGCCTTCAATGTGGTCAACGGGGCCGATGCGAACAAGTACACCATCCAGCTCGAAATCACCGGTGAAGTCGACGCGCATGGCGTGCGCACCGACTACCCGGATCACTCGACCCGTGCAGTGGATATCGAAGTCGCCAAGGTAGACGACGAATGGCGCATTACCAAAGCCCCGGACGGCACGATGCTCGAAGCCTCGACGTTCACCAAGATCTTTGCCGCGCAGACCCTGTACTTCTACGATGCGAGCTTCGCCTATTTGGTTCCCGACATACGGTGGTTCACCTCGGGTTCGGGCACCACCACGTCGATGGTGGAAGCCTTGTTGGCAGGACCAGCCCCGTACCTGCAAAATGCTGTCGTCTCCGCTTTCTCGACGGCCAGCGGACTGGTGCGTTCAGCGGTGCCGGTGCGCGATGGCGAAGCGACCATCGATTTGAACTCCAATACCTTCGCAGATGCTACCGACCGGAGCATCTTGCTGATGAAGCAGCAGATGGAAGCCACGCTGACCAGCCTAGCTCCGGTGGACTCGGTTAAGCTGCTGCGGGAGGAAAACGAAGTCAACCTTTCGACCGAAGACACTAACTTCGAGCCGGCTACGTCCAACCCCAGCACGCAAGATACGCTGATCGGCATTTCGGACCAGTACTTGGTCTACGTCAAGGGACTCTCGATCATTCCGGTGGGCGGCGTCCCGGATATTTCCGGATACAACCCACGGGACCCGGCCATGTCTCCGGTCGGCAATCGCTATGCCTTCCTCAACGGCCGCCGCACCCAGCTGTGGGGGATTGACGACAAGGGCAGCCTGCGCCTTTCGCTGGAGGGCGAGGAGCTCATCCAGCCGTCCATGGATCTGGCCGGCTGGACCTGGACCGCGGATAACGGGGCAGCTACCCCGATCAGGGCGGTCCCTGCCGACACCGAAATGAAGGGTGAAGCCCGTCCAATCGATGTGGCCTGGCTGGAAGATGCCCAGATCGATTCCTTGCGGATTTCCCGTGACGGCGCGCGAGCGCTGATCGTGGCAACCATCGGCAAGACCACGTCGGTTTACGTCGCCGGCGTGATCCGCGATGCTGAAGGTGTGCCCCGCGGACTCACGGATTCGCCAATGAAGATCTATCCAGAAGTTCCGGTGAATACCGCGCTATGGGATTCGGACAGATCCATTATTGTTGCCGAGCTCGGTGACGACCAAGCTGTTGAAGCGGCCCAGATCACCTTCGAAGGCGGCAGCGAGCACCTGCAGCTGCTGTTGGGCATGGTCGGCATCGCTACCGGTGTCGGCAGCCGCCGCGAAGTGTATGCCGAGACCAACGAGAAGCTGTATACCCGCGTGGGCAATTCCTGGCACGAGCTTGAGGATTTTGCCCAGGACGTCGCCTATCCCGGCTAAGCAGGACCTTGCTCCACAACTCGTTGGCGACCAGACCGATCGACGCGGTTCATCGGCCAGTCTGGCCGTATGGAAATTCGCGAAGAGTGGCTGCGGTGCGTCGATGAGCTGTCACGCAGCAGGCCCATGCGCTGGCTGGGATTCGGCACCAGGGAAATCGCGAACTTCCTGCTTCCGGCCTGTTGCGCGGTCTGCGCCCGGGCAGATTTTCGGCTTTGCCCCGAATGCCGCAGTGAAATCCAACGCCAACTGAGCCTGCCGCCCCTGCCGGACACGCATCATCTCTATGTCGAGCTTCCCGTGCTCGGCCAGCAGCTTGCCGTTAGTTCCTGCGGCGCTTACGGCAAGGAGCTGGCTCGGGCTTTGCTGGCATTCAAGAACAAGCAGCGCTACTTCCTCGTCTCGCTCTTCGCCCCTTATCTTGCTGCCGCGCTGAACGCCGGATGCATCCCGCAGCGCGCGAATCTTCCTACCCTGGTGGTGCCGGTGCCCAGTTCGCTCAAGGCAACAGCGCAGCGTGGCTACTCTCCGGTGAAGACGATGCTCGACCACGGCTTCGCTCGCGGGCTGCTGTCGGCAGATCTAGAGTGCCGCACGCTGCTGCACTACCGCCTCGGTTCTGCCTTGGGCGGGGCGCAGAAAACCAAGAGCGGTTCAGACCGGCGCGGCGGCCGGACCCATTTCGTAGCCGAGCGTGCCAGCGCCAATGGCCAGCCGGTCATCCTGGTCGACGACGTCCTAACCACCGGTTCTAGGTTGCGGCACGCGGCCATGGCCTGCCATGAGGCAGGATATGATGTCACCAGCGCGGTGGTACTGGCTTTGACGAGACCGCCAAATAATGCACCTGAACAGTAATTACGCTTACCGCGATCGGAAATTGTGAGCCCGGATACTTGAATCTTGGCCACGGTGGCATAAGGTGAAGTATGGGATGCATCACAGATGCAGCTAAAAGCCCATCTTCAGTCCGAAAGGATGGAATTTTCGGACTGTTGTGTCACCCGACTCCCTATTGGAGGACACCATGGAGCTGAACTACAGCGGACGCAACATCACCATTTCGGATCGTTTCCGTGAGTATGTTGACGAGAAAATCACCAAGGTTGACCAGCTGGCCACCAAAATACAGCGCATCGACGTCAAGGTCCTCAAAGAAGCACACGCTCGTGATCAGAGCACTGCACTGTCCGTTGAATTGACCGTTGTTGGCCGTGGCCCAGCAATTCGAGCCGAGGCTCGCGGCGCTGACAAGTTCGCGGCTTTCGACATCGCGTTCGCAAAACTGCTTGAACGCCTGCGCAAGGCCCGCGACAAGCGCAAGGTGCATCGCGGCAACCACACCCCGCTGGCTGTCCACCAGGCAACTGGCGGCCTGCCTACCGCATCGAGCGGCAAGTCGTTGGTTGAAGAAACCATCGAAGCCCAGAAAGCCGCGGAAGCTGCCGAAGTCGAGGCCAACGCCGAGTACTCGCCAGTGGTCATCCGCCGCAAGTCCTTCCCTGCAGAAGTGATGAGCGTAGATGACGCAGTGGACCGCATGGAACTGGTCGGCCATCCGTTCTACCTTTTCATCGATGAAGCCACCGGCGAGCACGCTGTGGTCTATGGCCGCACCCAGTACCAGTACGGTGTCATCTCCTTGGATCCATCACTGAACTCCAATGAAGAAGCCACCAGGGAAACTCGCGGCTACCGTGACAAAGCCTTGGCAACAGAAGGCTAGTCATCGGAACCACAACTAGCGTGGGCGGCCAACGCATTCTCAGCCTCAAGCAGGCACGAAGAATCGCGTTGGCCGCCCAAGGCCTGTCCAAGGGCAGGAAAGAACAACCCGTCACCGCGCGGAGAATCGTCAGCGCTATCGGCAGTATCGCGCAATTGCAGATTGACTCGGTGAACGTCGTTCGCAGGGCCCATTACATGCCGATGTTCGCCCGGCTCGGCGCCTATGACACCAAGGTGCTGGACCAGCTTCTGGCCAAGCCGCTCAGCCCTATCACCGAATATTGGGCCCATGAGGCCTCGGTGGTCAGCTCCGAACTCATTCAAGACCTGCGGGTATGGCAGCGCCGAACCTGGATCGATAAATCAGATGGGTTCTCCGCCGAACAGCATGACCTCTCGGATCGCGTCCTTGAATACCTGTCCAATAATCCAGGCTCCAGCGCCCGGCAAATCAGCCAGGCTTTGGAGGTCGCCCCGGTCGGGGAGAAAAAGCATTGGGGGTGGAATTGGAATGACACCAAGTTCGTCACCGAGTCCCTTTTCGCCCAAGCCAAGATCTTGACGCTGGGACGCAACTCCCAGTTTGAACGCCGTTACGCACTAGCCGCGGATGTGGTGGGCAGGCAACAGGAACTCGATGCGGCGCAGCGGCACGAGGCCCTCGCCCGGCTGGTTGTCCGGGCCATGGATGCCCTTGGCATCGCCACCGCTCACTGCGTCGCAGAGTATTTCCGTCTTCCGGTGCGCGCGGCGAAAGAAGAGCTCGCCCAGCAGGCACGTGCTGGTCTCATCGAAGAAGTACAGGTTGCCGGCATTGCCGAGCCTTGCTATTTGCAGGCCGGCACCAAGATTCCGCGCAGGATCGATCCTGACCTGCGTTTGCTGTCACCTTTTGATTCGATGGTTTTCAATCGCCGCCGGCTGGAGAAGTTCTTCGGGTTCGAATACCGCATCGAAATCTACGTGCCGGAAAATCAGCGCCGCTACGGCTACTACGTTTTCCCGATGCTTTTCGGCGAAGAGTTCGTGGGCCGAGTGGATCTGAAAGCTGACCGGGCCAGGTCGGTGCTGCACGCAAAGCAGGTGCATTACGAGCCGGGTGTCGACGCCAGTGTCGAGGCTGGATTGCGAGCCGAGCTGGATCGCATGGCGCGCTGGCTGGAACTTGAACGAGTGGAAATCGGGCTGTGAAGGGCCTGTTGATCAAATCGCTGTTCGCTATAAGAACAGCGCAAATGGGATTGAAATAGCCAGATGTGCTGTTTTCCTCACGTAGACTGAAGACGCCAGAAATTACTGTGCTTGAGATATTGGGAGCTACCACGTGGCATCATTGCTAGAACGTATTTTGCGTACCGGCGACAAGAAGATTCTGAAGACTCTTCGTAAGTACGCCGACACGATCAATACGTTGGAAGTCGAAATTCGCGAACTTTCGGACGAAGAGCTCAAGGGTGAAACCGACAAGTTCCGCGAACGTTTGGCTAACGGTGAGACGTTGGATGACTTGCTCCCAGAAGCTTTTGCGGTGGTCCGCGAAGCCTCGGACCGGGTCCTTGGCATGCGCCACTTCGATGTCCAGCTCATGGGCGGTGCTGCCCTGCATCTGGGAAACATCGCTGAAATGCGTACCGGTGAAGGCAAGACCCTGGTCGCTACCGCACCGGCTTACCTGAACGCGTTGACCGGTGACGGCGTGCACGTGGTGACAACCAACGACTTCCTCGCCCAGTACCAGTCGGATCTGATGGGTCGCGTCTTCCGCTTCCTCGGTCTGACCTGCGGCTGCATTCTCTCCAGCCAGAAGCCTGCCGAGCGGCGCAAGCAGTATGAAGCCGATATCACCTACGGCACGAACAACGAGTTCGGATTCGACTACCTGCGCGACAACATGGCGTGGAGCAAGGACGAGCTGGTCCAGCGCGGACACAACTTCGTCATCGTCGATGAGGTCGACTCGATCCTGATCGATGAGGCGCGTACCCCGCTGATCATTTCCGGACAGGCTTCGGGAGATGTGAACCGCTGGTACACCGAATTCTCCAAGATCGTCTCGCGACTGAAGCGTGAAGACGATTACGAGGTCGACGAAAAGAAGCGCACCATCGGCGTGCTGGAGTCGGGCATCGAAAAGGTCGAGGACTACCTGGGCATCGATAACCTCTACGAAGCGAACAACACCCCGCTGATCGGCTTCCTGAACAGCGCCATCAAGGCCAAGGAACTGTTCAAGAAGGACAAGGACTACGTCGTTGTCAACGGCGAAGTCATGATCGTTGACGAGCATACCGGCCGTGCACTGGCTGGCCGCCGCTACTCCGAGGGCATGCACCAGGCCATCGAGGCCAAGGAAAACGTTGAGATCAAGGCCGAGAACCAGACTCTGGCCACCGTGACCTTGCAGAACTACTTCCGCATGTACGCCAAGATCTCGGGCATGACCGGTACGGCGCAGACCGAGGCCGCGGAATTCATGGGTACCTACAAGCTGGGCGTGGTGGAGATTCCCACCAATAAGCCAGCAATCCGCATGGACCAGTCGGACTACATCTACAAGAATGAAGTCGCCAAGTTCAATGCTGTGGTTGAGGACATTGCCGAGCGCCATGCGACGGGACAGCCGATCCTGGTGGGCACCACCAGCGTGGAAAAGAGCGAATACCTCTCCCGGCTGCTCTCCAAGAAGGGCATCCGCCACGAGGTGCTCAACGCCAAGCAGCACGCTCGCGAAGCTGCCGTGGTCGCGATGGCCGGCCGCAAGAACGCGGTGACCGTTTCTACCAACATGGCCGGCCGCGGTACCGACATCATGCTCGGCGGCAACGCTGAGTTCCTGGCCGTGGCCGAGATGGAGCGCCGTGGCCTGGATGCGGAGAACAACCCGGAAGAGTACAACACGGTCTGGGACGAAGTCTTTGACAAGGCGAAGGAAACCGTCGCCAACGAATCGAAGGAAGTTGCGGCGCTCGGCGGCCTGTACGTGCTGGGCACCGAACGGCACGAATCACGCCGCATCGATAACCAGCTGCGTGGTCGCTCCGGCCGCCAGGGCGACCCGGGCGAATCGCGTTTCTACCTGTCGATGACCGATGACCTGATGCGCCGGTTCAACTCCGGGATGGCCGAGCGCATCATGAACAACCCGTCGATGCCAGATGACGTGGCGCTGGAATCCAAGATGGTTTCGCGCGCCATTGAGTCCGCCCAGGCACAGGTGGAAGGCGTCAACGCCGAGCAGCGCAAGAATGTGCTGAAATACGATGACGTGATGAACCGCCAGCGTGAAGCGATCTACGCTGACCGCCGTTCCATCCTGGAAGGCGACGACCTCGAAGAGAAGGTCGGCCACTTCCTGGAAGATGTCGTCAAGGCAATGGTCCTGGAAGCGACCCAGGTCGGCGACCCGGACGATTGGGAGCTCAAGTCGTTGTGGACCAACCTCAAGCAGCTGTACCCGATCGGCATCACCATCGATGAAGTTCTCGAAGAGGCCGGCGGAGTGGGGCACCTCTCCGCGCAGTTCCTGGAACGCGAAATCCTCTCGGATGCCCAGTACCAGTACGAAGAGCGGGAAAAGCTTGTTGGTTCTTCCACCATGCGCGATCTGGAGCGCCGTGTAGTGCTCTCGACCATCGGTCGCAAGTGGCAGGAGCACCTGTACGAGATGGATTACCTCAAGGAAGGAATCGGACTGCGTGCCATGGCCCAGCGCGACCCGCTAGTGGAATATCAGCGTGAAGGCTACACCATGTTCCAGACCATGATGGAAGGCATCCGCGAGGAAAGCATCGGAACCCTCTTCAACTTGGAGATCCCCACCGGAGCTGAAGCAGCTGCCGCGCCAGCGGTTGACGAATCGGCGAAGCCGAAGAACCTGCAGTTCACCGGCCCGGATGAAGATGGCGAAGCCAGCACCACTCGCGCCCAGGCAACGTCGAGCAAGAAGAAGAACAAGAAGGCCAAGCGCAGCTAGATTAGCTCCACATCGGTCACCTGCCACCGTCCGTGCCAGGGCTCAATTTTCAGAGCCACGGCACGGACGCGGTATTTAAAGCCCAAGATGACTGTGCATTCCCAAGAACCTGATATGCACCGGTCCAGGTGCAATGAGATGATCTGCCCGTGTGCCGTGCCCGGCAGCGGCTCGAGCGTGTAGCACTGGGTCTCCAGGAGGGCCCGGCGCCGGAGCTTGGCAATGCAAGAGGGCTCCATCACGAATGCCAGCTGATTCACGGTGCGGTACCCAGCCACGATTTCGAAGACCGCGCGGGCTACTGCATGCGAAATCTCAACGATGGCCCGGTGCTCGCTGCGGTAGACAGCAGAGCGATGGAAGATATTGTCCATTGCCCGACGCAGGTGAGCCGGAGCCTGGCATGGATCGGCAGCCGAGGTGGCGCCAGCCGGGTTCGGGTCTGGGAGGTTGGCTGCGTAGATGTCCGGTTGATAGTAGCCGGTGTTGGCGCTAAGGGGGCTGATGGCGATGGTGCTCATGATGACTCCTAGTTGGGCGTGGGGAAGTTCTTGAATGCGCTTAGCCGGCTGGCGGTAGTTCAAGTACCGTTCCAACTCGCAGCAGGTCCGGGTCGGTGCCGATGGACTTCTTGTTGCGTTGATAGATCTTTGGCCAATAGGCAGAAATTTCTTCCACGGTGGCCTGGGCACCTAGATGTTCTGCCGCTATGGTCCACAGATTCTGCCCTTCAGCGACGACAACTTCTGTGCGTTGCACCGAACGTTGGCCTGGATTCCTGGCCCCGGGGGATACCAGTGGGCTCAGGGGAACGCTCATGGATTCGGGGAACCATTGCGGGCTCGGTACGGAGTTTTGCTGCGGGCCTGCATAGCTGGCTAGTTCTTGGCTGGCGTTTTCCGCCGGGACCTGTGCCAGGGAAACTGCCAGTGGTTCACCCGCGTAGGCTGCAGCGACTGAAGAGAGGGCAATCGAGGTCCCAAGCATTGAGCCTAGAATTCTCCTGCTCAGTGCGGGGGCTATTCGTTCGAAGAACCGCGCTAGCTTCGGCTTGCGGTGGGTGAAGGCCCAGCGGATCATCTGGGCCAAGGCCACGCGCAGCAAGTACAGCGTAAGTAACGCCAGGAACGAAAGGCTGACGAGAAGCCTTATGTGGTCCGCTGTGGCGAGCCCATCGACTGGGGACCGGAAGTAATCAGATATCCACTGGATGCCCACATAGATAATGACCAATGACGCTGCCGAAAAGAGCAGCAGCACGAATATTTGCCGTTGGCGAGACACCCGAATCACTTCCTTGAATGAATTTTGATGTCATTTGATGTTGTTTGATGTTAATAGTGACACTTAGAGATCGTTTTGTGAATAGGGTTACGCAACAATGTTTATTCTCGTACAGTGGGCGCATGCGGTGGGATTCACTCTTCGACGACTTGGAGGCTCAGCTAGCAGAACAGAGCCGGGCGCAGCTGCGTGAAGAAATTGCCGAAAACATCAGGGTTGAACGGGCAACTGCCGAACTGCTGCCTACTCTGATGCGGTTCTACGGACACGAATTGAGCCTCCGGCTGGCCGGGGGAACCGAACTCCGCGCGAAGCTCGGCCCTTGCGCGACCGATTACATCTGCCTGGAAACAGAGCAGGCCCAATGGGTGATCCGCAGTGGAGCGATTGAATCCTTTGCCCTTCCGCCGAGGCGCGCACCTGCGGTGGAACGGCGGGCGCCGGGCCGCTCGGTGAAGTTTTCCTCGGTTCTGCGGGGATTGCTCCGGGACCGCGCACGATGCCATGTTTTTGGCCGTGCGGGCAGCTCCATGGCTGAAGGAACTCTGACTCAGGTAGCCAAGGATTTTTTGATTATTCTGGTGCATCCTCGCGATGAATTCGCCAGAGCCCAGCAGGCCTCAACGCAACTGCTGATTCCACTGGATGCTATCGGATGGGTCGAAGCGATCACTCTTTCGTGATCCACAAGTGCACGCAAGGTCTTTCCAGCAGGACCAAGTTGTCGTAGGCTCACCATCCATAAGCACCTATGCTGGCGGAAGGTCAAAGCCTTGATCACAGAACAGATCGCCCAGGACGCGCGGACAACCTCGGCCTCGCGTGTGCGACGGCCTAGTTGGAAGGACCCACGCCTGGCTCTCGGCGCGGTGCTCGTAGTGGCTTCGGTCGCGGGAACCGTGTACCTGGTCGGCGAATTGCATCAGACGTCCACGGTGTATGTCGCCAGCACCAATATCACCCTCGGAGAAAAGCTGACCAGCGAGAACATGAAAACTCAAGAAGTCCAGCTTGGCGAAACTCTCGAGAACTACGTGCACACAGATGCGCAGCTCGGCCAGGACGCCCGAGCGAACACCTTTATCAGCGAAGGGCAGCTGATTCCAGTCACCTCGATAATGCACAGTGAAGTGGGATCGCGCAGGCCGGTCAATGTCGATCTTCCGGCAGACCTTTCTTCGTCGATTACCCCCGGTAGCTTCGTTGACGTATGGATTGCCAAACGCGAAACCAGCGGCAGCACCTACGGAGTCCCGGAAAAGCTCTCCTCCATGGTCGAAGTCGCCGCACGCGTTGAAAGCGGCGGGGGACTGGTGGGAACCCAAGGCACCAACCTGGAACTGCTGGTGGAACCGAATCAGCTTGAACCGCTGCTTCAAGCGCTGGCCAACGAATCGAGAATTATCGTCGTCTACAACCCGGCCGGGACCGAACAATGAGTATTTCGGTCGTAGTGCTCGGCGACCAGGAGAAAATCGTCCGGCAAATCGAAGGGTACCGCGGGGAACTGATGGTCACCCGCGTCTGCTCCGGCATAGCCGAAGCCATTGCCGCTTGCGATACCGGAATGGCTGATGTGCTGATCGTTGCCGACGCCCAGCTGGTGCCGCCCATGGAACAACTTGATGCGTTGCTGATGCGCCAGACAGCGGTTGTCCTGTTCTTTGACCGGCCCGAAGACTGGAAGCCATTGCCTGATGTCCTTCATCTGCCTGCGGATTCCGGCATGGCCGAGCTGGAAGGACGCATCAGGGGCGTAGTTCAGTCATTGAATCATTCTGGAACCGACGGAACGCTCGCGGTTCCCGAACCGGAGGACGACTCTACGGGCCGGAACGGAAGAATCGTCAGCTTCTGGAGCGCCCCTGGATCTCCCGGGCGCAGTACCGTCGCGCTGAATTATGCGGTGGAAACGGCGGCAGCAGGAAAAACCGTGGTGCTTCTGGACGCAGATACCTACGCCGCCAGCATCGCCATTCAATTGGGGCTCATGGACGAATCGGCATCCATCGCGCAGTTGTGCCGTGCCATCGACGCCGGCTCGTTGGATGTTGCCCGACTCAACGCTGCATGTTCCTTGGTCCAGGTCGGGGAGGCGACCATGCGCGTGGCGACCGGAATCCCGCGTGCTAGCCGGTGGCCCGAGGTCCGGGCCTCGGCGCTGCGGCGAGCGGCCATGCTGCTCAAAGTTCACTACGACCTGGTCGTATTGGATTTGGCTCCGTACATTGAATTGGACGAACAGCTCAGTTTCGATACCCAAGCACCACAGCGAAACGCTGTCACCGTCGAGATGCTCCAGTGCTCCGATGAGCTTTTCATGATCGTGCGTGCCGACAGCTTGGGAATTCCGCGTGCACTTCGCGCCATCGACGAATTGGAGGATGCACTGCCCGGGCTGAATCCTAAAATCGTCTTCAACCGCGTGGGAGCCAGCAGTACCGGGCGCAGCCCGAAGCGCAGGTTGATTGAAGCGTGGGACCGGTTTGGGCCGACGCACCAAATCGCAGGGTATCTGCCCGAGGACAGCGCCGCGTGCAACGCGGCAGTGCTGGGAGGAAGCCCATTGCTCGAAATCGCACCTCGGTGCCTATTGCGTATGGAAATACGGTCTTTGGCCGGCATAAATTCCACGGATTCACCCAAGAAATGGAATAGTCGTCGATTTCGCTCCGAAGCTTGAACCCCAGAGGTGAAAACCGAGTAATGTGGGTAAAACTAGAGATCCGCAAAGGCGCGGGTTGATCGAACTTTGTTCTTGGAGGCGTTCTTTTGAACTCGTCGGAATCCAGCATGTCAGAATCATTCATGGATGAGACACTCACCTCGAAATTGGTGAGCGAGTACTATGGCCAAATTGCGACCGAAGACGTGGCGGCCTACCGGCCAGACGAACTCGAAGCTCGCGTGGCAGCACATCTGGAAATCGGGTATCAGCGTGATGCTGAAAACGCTAATGTCGCCATTACCCGCAACAACGGAATTTCAGTGGTCCACATCGTCACCGATGACATGCCATTCCTTGTTGATTCGGTAACTGCCGCACTAGTGCAGCTGAATTCACCAATTCAGCTGGTAGTGCATCCGACGTTCGTTGTCTCCCGCAAGACCGAGACCGGCGAAATTTCAAAGATCAGCCATGCTGGTCTGCAGCATGTTGCCAGCGGTGACACCGCTGCGCTCTCGGATTTGAGCACCCTGATTTCGGCCGGTGCAGAAACCCGCGTCGAATCGTGGATTTCAGTCGAGCTCGCTCGCGAGCTCAGCGATGAGCAGGCCAAGGAATTTGTTGAGCGCCTCTATAGCGTTCTGGCAGATGTGCGTGTTGCAGTGAAGGACTGGCCGGCCATGCTGGACCGGGCCAAGGATATTGCGCAGAGCCTTCCGCAGACTCCGAAGGCTGAGGAAATCGCCGAGGTGCAGCAGGCATCGGAGCTGCTGGACTGGTTAGCTGACGGAAAGTTCACGTTCCTGGGCTACCGCGACTACTCGCTGGAAACCATCAACGGCGAAGACGTCCTGGTCGCCCGCCCAGGCAGCGGCTTGGGACTGATGCGCGATCTGGCGGACCAAGGTCCACAGCACCTGACCAAGCGCGGCCGCATCACCGCTCGCGACAAGCGTGCGCTGATCGTGACCAAGGCGAACTCCCGTTCCACCGTTCACCGTGGCGTGTACCTGGACTATGTCGGAGTCAAGAGCTTCGATGCCAATGGCGAAGTCAACGGCGAACGCCGTTTCATCGGCCTCTTCTCCTCCAGTGTTTACACCTCGAGCGTGAAGACCGTCCCGCTGGTACGCGAAAAGGTTGAAGCGGTGCTGAAGCGCACCGGCTTCGCGCCTGATTCCCACTCGGGCAAGGACATCACCACTATTCTGGAAAGCTACCCACGCGATGAGATGTTCCAGATCTCCGTCGACGAGTTGACCAAGATTGCCCTCGGTATCCTGCGCCTGCAGGAACGCCGCCGCACCTCGGTCTTCCTTCGCAAGGACGACTACGGCCGCTTCGTCACTGCCATGGTGTTCCTGCCACGTGATCGTTTCTCCACCGCAGTGCGCCTGCGGGTGGAGCAGGAGCTGCAGCGCAGCTTCAACGCAGAATCCGTTGAATATGAAGCGCAGCTGGGTGCGGGCGCGCTCGTTCGCTTGTTCTACCGGCTGCGCCTGCAACGCCACGGACTGGCCCCCGTGGTTGACCGCAAGGCACTGGAGAATCGTATTGCCAAGGCCGTGCGCTCCTGGTCTGACGCCATCGTTGACACCGCCCGCGCGCGTCTGGAACTGGGCGATGCCAACACGCTGTCCAACGCTTGGGCCGAAGCTTTCCCGGCTTCCTACAAGGTGCAGTTCGAAATCGAAGATGCGCTGAAGGATATTGACCTGCTCACCGAGTTGAGCAGTCCAGAAGTCGATGGCCCGGTTGTCTCCTTCTACGATGACGAGAAGCAGGATGAGGATTCTGCTGTTTCCAAGCGCATGAAGATCTATGTGACCAAGCCGCTGCTGCTCTCGCGCATACTGCCAGTTCTGCAGCATCTGGGTCTGGAAGTCGTCGATGAACGCCCCTACGAGCTGAATCCAGAAGGAATCGGCGAACGCTACATCTACGACATGGGCCTGAAGATCGATGAGGAGATCAACTTCCAGGCCGTGGAAGCCAAACTGGCTGAGGCCTACTGCGCAGTGGTCCGCAACCTCGCCGAATCCGACAGCCTTAACGCACTGGTGCTGCACGAGGGACTCACGTGGGAGGAAGTCTCGATGCTTCGTGCCTACGCCCACTACCTGCTGCAGCTCGGGGTTCCGAACTCCACTGGCTTCATCGCCAGCACCCTGGTTGGCAACCCGTCAGTCACCCACGCCATTGTGGAGCTGTTCCAGGCCACCTTCGACCCGCAGCTGAGCTCCGTGGCTTCGGAAGCTGCTCGGCAGAAGGCGCACGCAAAGGTCGCCGAAGCGTTGGAATCCGTGCCAACGTTGGATGCCGACACCTTGCTGCGCCGTTTCGTGAAGGTGATCGAAGCGACCAAACGCACCAACTACTTCACCACTTACCAGGCACTGGCATTCAAGCTGGCCCCGGAAGAGATCGATTTCGCGCCATTCCCGCGTCCGAAGCACGAACTGTGGGTCTACTCGCCGCGGGTTGAGGGTACCCACTTCCGCTTCGGCGCCGTGGCCCGCGGTGGCCTGCGCTGGTCCGATCGCCGAGAAGATTTCCGTACGGAAGTGCTGGGTCTGGTCAAGGCCCAGATGGTCAAGAACTCCGTCATCGTGCCAACTGGTGCCAAGGGCGGTTTCTACGCCAAGCAGCTTCCCAATCCAGCTCTCGACCGCGGTGCATGGATGGAAGAAGGCAAGGGCGCGTACAAGGTCTTCATCCGCACCCTGCTGGAGCTGACCGACAACATGGTTACCGACGAAAACGGTGAGCACATCGAAGCCCCTGCCAACGTGGTTCGTCGCGATGGCGATGATTCCTACCTGGTGGTCGCTGCCGACAAGGGCACCGCGAGCTTCTCCGATATCGCCAACTCGATCTCGGCTGACAAGGGCCACTGGCTGGGCGATGCCTTTGCTTCGGGCGGCTCGGTGGGCTACGACCACAAGGGCATGGGCATCACCGCACGCGGCGCCTGGGAATCGGTGAAGCGCCACTTCTTCGAGTTGGGCATCGACACCCAGAAGGACGAATTCACCGCCGTCGGCGTGGGCGATATGTCCGGAGACGTGTTCGGCAACGGTTTGCGCCGTACCCCCACCGTGAAGCTGGTGGCGGCCTTCGACCACCGTGATATCTTCCTGGATCCGAACCCGAATCCCCAGGTCGCCTTTGACGAGCGCCAGCGCCTGTATGATCTGCCACGCTCCAGCTGGGCAGACTACAACAAGGAGCTGCTCTCGGCCGGAGGCGGCGTGTACTCGCGCAGCCTCAAGTCCGTGCCGGTTAGCGCCGAGGTCCGCGAGGTCCTGGGCTTGGACGCCGGCACCACCAAGCTGAGCCCTAACGAACTGCTCAAGGCCATCCTCTCAGCGCCAGTGGACCTGCTCTACAACGGCGGTATTGGTACCTACGTGAAGTCAGCGGCTGAAACCCACGGCCAGGTCGGCGACCGAGCCAACGACGCCATCCGCGTCGACGGCGCAGATCTGCGCGTGAAAGTTGTTGGCGAAGGCGGCAACTTGGGCATGACCCAGCTGGGCCGTATTGAGGCAGCCCGCAAGGGCGTCCTGCTGAACACCGATGCCATTGACAACTCTGCTGGCGTGGACACTTCTGACCGCGAAGTGAACATCAAGATCTTCGTGGACCGCCAGATCAAGGCGGGCAATCTCACCGAGGCTGAACGCACGGAGTTCCTGCTCTCGATGACCGATAACATCGGTGATCTGGTGCTGACGACCAACTTCGAACAGAACGTGTTGCTGCTCAATGAGAAGCATGCGGCACTGACCTGGACACCAGCGTACGAGCGCCTGATGCAGTGGCTGGAAGCCCATGCTGACTTGAACCGTGGCTTGGAGTTCTTGCCAAACGCGGATCAGCTGGAAGAGCGCCGCGCCGCTGGCGAGGCGATGACCACCCCAGAGCTCTCGGTGCTGGCCGCATACGCGAAGATCCAGCTGGCGAACGCGCTGACCGAATCCGATCTCGCCGATGATCCGTACTTCACCCGGACCCTGCGCCGCTACTTCCCAACCAAGTTGGTAGAGCGTTTCGGGGATCAGCTCGAAAGCCATCCGTTGCGCCGAGAAATCATCGCGACCGTGATCGCCAACGACATCGTGAACATGGGCGGCATCACCTACGTCTTCCGTGCCATGGAAGAAACCAGTGCCAGCGAAGTCCAGATTGCCAAGGTCTTCTGCGCGCTGCGTGAGATCTACGGATTCGACCGCCAGTTCGATGCGATCAATGCACAGCCTGCCGGAACCGATCTGGAACACTGGGGCCGCCAGCACCACGACATGCGCCGCCTGCTGGACCGTGCCACCCGCTGGTTCATCAACCGCGTCGATCAGGAACTGCTGGTCACCGAAGCGGTCAAACGCTACGAAGCGACGGTTACCGAACTGCGTGAGGCCCTGCCAACCTTGGTTCGGGGCACTGACCTCCAGAGATTCCAGGAGTGGCGTGAAGAGGCCATGGACCAGGGGATCCCGGAGCGTCGTGCCAGCATGTGGGCGACTCAGTTCGAATCCTACGCGCTGCTGGACGTGGCAGAATATGTGCACCGCACCGGGACCGCTCCGGTCAAGGTCGCAGAAACCTACTACGTGCTCTACGACTTGTTCGATGTGGACAGCCTGCTGAATCGCATCACCAACCTTCCTCGCTCGGATCGTTGGCAGGCGCTGGCTCGTGCCGCAATGCGCGATGACCTGTACACCACGATCATCGACCTGACCGGCAACATCCTGGATGCCCACGGCGATATTGCTGACCCGGCAGAGCGTGTTGCTGCATGGGAAGAGGCAAACGCGGCTAACCTTGATCGTGCGAAGACTATGTTCGCGGAAGTGAACAGCCTGGAACGAGACGACATGGCTTCACTTTCCGTGGCACTTCGCCTCTTGCGTTCCATCGTCCGAAGGTAAATACCGCCAATGGCCCTCATCACCGAAGAATTACGTCAACGTGCTGCACTAGCGCCCGGTGATGAGGATTGGCTCCACCTCCTGGTGGGGGACTGGCAACTGGTCTCGGATCTAGCATTCGCAGACCTGGTGCTCTGGTTCCCCACCGGGGACGGTTCCTATACGGCTTTGGCACACGTGCGCCCTTCCACCTCGCATACCGCCTTCCATAGCGACTTCGTGGGAGAACGGATCCGCAAGGATCTGCGCATTATGGTGGACCGCGCTTGGGAAACCAAGCAAGTGCAACGCTCGGCCGAACAAGCCGGCAAAGATATCATCATGGGGTTGACCACGGTGCAGGCGATTCCGCTAGTGCGCCAGAACCAACCGGTTGCGGTCATCACTTCCCATTTCGATCCGAACCAGTCCCGCACACCCAGCAATCTGGAATTGGTCTACCGGCAAAGCGCTGATGACCTGTTGCAGATGGGTACCCAAGGGCTGTGGCCGGACTTCGCCAGCCCTACCGGCTCCCGCCGTGGCGCGCCGCGCGTCGGTGATGGTTTCATCCGGCTCAACGTTGATGGAGCCGTCGAATTCGCCAGCCCGAACGCTGTTTCAGCTTTCCGCCGATTAGGCGCAGCTGATGTCCTCCAGGGCCAGCCACTGGCTGATCTGACGATGGCACTGGTCAGCGACCGTCGTGTAGTCGACGAAACTCTTCCGCTGGTGCTCCAGGGCAAGATGCCATGGCGTACCGAGGTGGAACATCGCGGAGTCACCCTCTCCCTGCGTGCCATTCCGCTGCGCAACGAATCAAAGCGCTGGGGCGCACTGGTGCTGTGCCGCGATGTGTCCGAACTGCGCCGTCGCGAAAAAGAACTGGTCACCAAGGACGCTACGATCCGTGAAATCCATCATCGCGTGAAGAACAACTTGCAGACTGTCGCGGCGCTGTTGCGCATGCAATCGCGCAGGATGAGCTCAGAGGACGGCAAGCAGGGCCTGGAGCAGGCAATGCGACGAGTCTCCACTATCGCTTCGGTCCACGACTTCCTGTCCAAGGGCCTGAACGAAACCGTCAAATTTGATGATCTGATGGATCGCCAGTTCCGTCTGATCGTGGAAATCGCTTCTCCGGAGCAAAGGGTATCCACGCGTCGTGAAGGCGAATTCGGCATGCTTGACGCTGATTTGGCGACACCGTTGTCACTGGTGATCAATGAGCTGGTGACTAATGCCGTGGAACATGGACTAGCGCATCGCAACGGTGAAGTCGCGCTGGTTGCCGAACGCTACAAGGGTGCCGATAGCAAGGATTGGCTCCGGGTTGTCATTGAAGATGACGGCCACGGGTTGCCAGAAGAGCCACGCCGCGAGGGACTTGGGCTGCAAATTGTCCGCACTCTGGTTACCAGCGAACTATCGGGTGAAATCCGTTGGGTACAGAGCGAGAAGGGCGGGACCAAGGTGGTAATCGACATGCCATTGGATCTTGACCACCGTACAGGCTAGGAGCAGCCTGATCAGCTGCAACAAAAAAGAGGCGCTTCCAACACACCGTGTTGGAAGCGCCTCTCCTTTTGGCTATTTAGCGGTAATTCTTCATGTGAGCCTTGATGCTGGCTACATAATGCTTGGTGTCTTCGTACATGCCGTTGTTACGAACACCGGCCAGACCCTGGTAGTACGATGCGATTGCGTTGTCCAGGTTGTCGGTGTTGTCCAAATTGTAGGCAATTACTGCGACACCAGCGACAACGTTATCCCGTGGGTTCAGGACGTTCAGGTCCTGGCCAATGACCGATGCGATCCAGTCACCGGTGCTTGGCAGTACCTGCATGGCGCCAACGGCGTTAGCAGGGGAGACCGCACGCATGTTGAAGCCAGACTCCTGGTACGCGTGAGCCAACGCCAGAGCCGGGTCAACGCCCATGCTCTTTGCAGTGGAACGGATGAGGTCCTGCATCTCGCCGCGGCTCGGGACGCTGATCGAGTCAAGGTAGTCCTTGTTCGAGTTAGCATCTCGCACAACGTGATCTGCGTAGGTACGACCAGCGAAGCTATTGCCGATCTTCTGCTTCTTGACCTGACCCGACGGTGCAACCGAGGAGCCCGAAACCTTCAGCTTGGCGCCGATCTTCAATGGCGTGCTCGAGCTGTACTCGGGGTTCAAGTCCAGCAAGGTGGCCAGCTTCATGTCGTGGCTGGTCGCGATGCCACTGAGAGTATCGCCGGACTTCACGGAGTAGGCCGACGTCTTGGCCTTGGCCTTGGCCTTGGGCGCAGCAGTGCTCTTCGGCGAGGAGCTCGAAGACGACGTGCCACCCGAGACCTTGATCTTGCTGCCTGGGAAGATCGGCTTGCTGGCAGAGATGTCATTGGTCTTCAACAGATCGGACAAGCTCATGCCGTGCTTGGCCGCAATGCCGCTGAGCGTGTCACCGGACTTGACGGTGTAGCTTGAAGAACCGGAGGAGGAGGACTTCTTCTGGGAGGACTTCGACGAAGAGCCAGAGGACGAAGAACCCTTGACCTTGATCTTGTCGCCAGGGAAGATCACCTTGCTGGCCGAGATATCGTTCTTGCTAAGGAGCGAAGACAAGCTCATATTGTGCTTGATGGCGATGCTTCCGAGGGTGTCACCGTTCTTCACAGTGTAGGTTGAAGAACCCGACGAAGAAGAAGTTTTCTTCGTCTGCGTCGTATTGCTGGAGCTCGACGCCGAACCCTTGACCTTCAGCTTATTGCCGGGGAAGATTACCTTGCTTGCAGAGATGTCATTCTTCTTCAACAGATCAGACAAGCTCATGTCGTGCTTGCTCGCAATGCCGCTGAGGGTGTCACCGTTCTTGACGGTGTAAGTGGCGGTACTTGAAGATGACGAGCTCGAAGACTTGCCCTTGGAGCTGTTCTTCAAAGCATGACCGGAGACCTTGAGTGTCTTGCCGGCGACGATTGAATCATTCTTAAGATTATTGAGCTTCTTCAGCTCTGACACGGTTGTGTCATATTCCCGAGCGATGCTCCATAGGGACGCACCTGCCGGGATCTTGATTTCGGAAACATCTCGTTTAGCTGGCAATCCCAGCGTAGATACTCGCGAAGCGATCAGGTGGGCCTTGATCTGGTCTTCAGCGACCTTGATGGTCTCCGGAGTTACCGACTTGGCAAAGCTTCCTGAGGTGTTGGGAACAGTCATCGGTGCTGCCTGCGCTGCCGGAGCTAAGGCGAGGCTGCCAATGACCGCAGCGGGAATGGCCGCGCCTGCTACAACGCCTAACGCATGCTTGGAAGCATGTTTGGATTCGTGGGGCATGGAGTCAATCCTCATTTATACGGTGAAAATAACGGGCTTTGCTCCGCAGGTAACAGAGGGGAAGTGGTTCCCCATGTTGACTGTGATGCAATTGTTATCAAAGTGATACAAGAAAATTTACACTACTCCTGTGACTCATGGGAACTGCTGAGGTGAGTTTCATCCAAATTTCTGCGCGGATCAGGAATTTGTGGGAACCTTAAGGGGTGAAGGAAACCGTAGATCTCGTCGGCCAGTGGCTGACCCTGCCCGATGTGGCTGAAGAATTAGATGTAGATATTCGCCGCGTGCACCGACTGCTGGATGAGCGTGCCATTGTTTCGTTGAGAATTGGCGCTCGCAATGTCCGTTCGATCCCTGCAGATTTTCTCCAAGACGGAGTAGTGGTGGAAAGCCTGAAGGGCACTCTTTCGGTACTCTTGGATGCCGGCTTCTCCGATGAGGAATCGGTTATTTGGCTGTTCACCGAGGATGAATCGCTGCCCGGCACTCCAATGAATGCTCTGCGCACCGGACGTAAAACTGAAATCCGTCGGCGGGCGCAGGCCATGGGCTGGTAATGGCCCGGACGAACTAGCCTCAGTAATAACAAAAGGTCTCAACCGTATTCCATATCGCATGGATGGTTGAGACCTTTCGTTATGTCTTAGTAACGAATCGCTATTTACTTCTCTTTGTCACTGCATCACTGAGCTGCTGCATTCCCGCTAAGGCGAGGGGCGTGACGTGCAATGCGTTCAGGGCGAGATCTGATTGGGTGGTCAACTCACTAATGCTCTGCTCGGTGGCCGCCAGGGCCCCGCTATCGCGCAGAATACCGCTTAGTCTCAACACTTCTTCTTCGCTGAGATCCACTGCGCCGAGGCGACTCTGAATGAAGTCCTGTTCGTCAGAAGTTGATAGCAAGAGGGCGTGGGCAATCAATTCCGTGCGCTTGCCTTCTTGCAAATCGCCGCCGGTCGGCTTCCCTGTGACTGCTGGATCGCCAAACACGCCCAGAACATCGTCACGTAGCTGGAATGCCTCACCCAGCGGAAGCGCGAATGCGGAGTAGCGCTCCATAAGAGCCTCGCTGGCGTCGGCCAACGCGCCGCCAAGCAAGAAAGGGTTTTCAGTGGAGTATTTGGCTGACTTGAAGCGCACGATAGTGCGAGCTCGCTTGACCGCTTCCTTCGGATCGTAGGCGGGGCCCGCAGACTCTTCTAGAACATCAAGATACTGCCCGGCCATCACCTGGGTGCGCATCTGATTGAAGATGGTACGCGCCCGAGCGTTGAGGGAAGCAATACCTGAGAAAACTTCCTCGCTCAACGACAGGCATAGGTCGCCGGTAAGGATTGCGCTGGCCATGCCGTAGCTCGCTGCGCTCCCCGCAAGCCCAAGTTCTCGGTGCTGGGCCTCGAAGCGCTTGTGAACGCTCGGCTGACCGCGTCGTGTATCGGAATTGTCGATGATGTCGTCATGAATCAGCGCGGCTCCTTGGAAGAGTTCCAAGGCCACCCCGAGTTGGACGATGTCGCGTTCATCGGGCCGACCACCTGCACCGAGGTAACCCCAGAAAGCGAACAGGGCGCGAAGCCGCTTGCCGCCACGGGTCAGTGACGTGATCGCATTGACGATTTCGACGGCGCTGCTAGTAATCTGACCAACTTCAACGCTTTTCGCAGCCAGGAATTCTTCCAATAACTGAGCAACGTCAGAAGTGTAGGTACGGCTCAAGCTCTGGGCTTCAGTGTTGAGGTCCGGCACAGAATCAGGCATCGACATGCAAAATCATTTCTACGGGTAAACAACTAGTGGTTAGCAACAACTCTACCGGTGATTCCCGCCCGGCGAAGAAGGCACCCAAAGTACACGGGGTGCGAACGGAATCCGAATATACATTCGAGTAAGCTGGTGGTGCAGCCGAACGAGGGGAGAGGAATTGAAATGGTGGATCGTGCAATCCTCCATGTCGATATGGACGCCTTCTTTGTTTCAGTGGAACTGCGGGACCGCCCCGACCTAGTAGGCAAGCCAGTTATTGTAGGCCACCGTTCAGGCCGGAGCGTGGTGCTCTCTGCGTCTTATGACTGCCGAGCTCGCGGGATCCATTCGGCGATGCCGATGAGCCAAGCCATCCCGCTGCTACCACAAGCTACCGTGATCGAGCCGAGCCATCACAAGTACTCGCAAGCCTCGGCCCAGATCATGGCGTACTTCCGCACATTGACGCCTCTGGTTGAGCAAGTCAGTGTCGACGAAGCGTTCCTAGACGTTACTGGAAGCATGCGCATGCTTGGCGGGCCAGTGCAGATCGCTCAGCAGATCCGCGAATATATACGCAAAGAAATGGGACTGCCGGCCAGCGTGGGCATTGCAAGGAATAAATTCGTTGCGAAACTCGCTTCGACGTACGCCAAGCCTGACGGCATGGCGGTAGTTGCACCCGAGCGAACCGAAGAATTCCTGCACGAATTACCCGTGTCGAAAATGTGGGGCGTGGGAAAACGAACCGCTAGTCAGCTTCACTCCTTGGGGATTGAGACCGTGGGGCAACTCGCTGGCGAGCCAGAAGCAAGATTGATTAGCCGGTTGGGGGAACACGGCCGCGCCCTTTATTTGCTCTCGCGGGGGATCGATAACCGTCCGGTGGAGGTTAGCCGGGATGAGAAGAGCATTTCATCGGAACATACCTTTGCGGTGGATATCACCGATCCCCAGGTGCTTGAGGGCGAACTTTTGCGGCTGAGCCATAAGGTCGGTCAACGGCTGCGGCGGCACGGCAAATCAGCCAACGGTGTTGGGCTCAAGATCAAGTACAAGGACTTTTCTGGAATTACGCGTTCGAAGGCGCTCGCAGCTGCGACAGATTCTTCAACGAAAATTAGCGAGTCCGCGCTGGCCCTTCTGCGAAAATTGACCCCTATGCCGCAACCGGTCCGGCTGATCGGGGTGAAAGCTGAACGGTTGCAAGATTACGAGTTGGGTCTGCAATTTAGCTTGGACCCCCGCGAAGAGAAAGCCCGAGAAGCGGAACGCATCGCTGACCAGATCGGACAGAGATTCCCGCAGTCCATCGTGACCCCAGCACGTTTTCTGCGCCCCAAGGAATAAACACATTCTGTGTAGAACGTATGGATATCTGGACAGTGGGGAAGATCAACTAGCAGGGCGGGTGCAAAAGAGACTATCCTTGAATTAAGTTCGATCGAATTCAGGGAACTTTTCCCTTCGACCCGACGTTGAACTTGAAGACGGTGGACGACCGTCGAGATTGCCTTTGGAAGGAGAAGACGATGCCGCTATCGGAACACGAGCAGCGTTTGTTGGAGCAGTTGGAAAAGCAGCTGCATGAAGACCGTCGCTTCGCTTCGAGCATGAAAGGCCCATCGGGCACGGGACGTTTGTCGACCCGAAATATTGCTCTGGGTATCTTGCTGGTAATCGTCGGCCTAGCGGGACTCATCTTTGGAATCTCGCAGCACATCATCATCGTAGGCGTTCTCGGATTTGCGGTGATGTTCGCGGGTGTACTGCTTGCCCTGACTAAATCGGCTACTGGAAAAATTGGTCCGTCCAACGGAACGGGATCAAAATCTGCAGCCAAGAACAATTCGCAGTTCCTTTCCGGCCTGGAAGAAAAATGGAACCAGCGAAAGCGTGATCAGTCCGATAGCTGATCTGCATTGATATTGAGGTGTGACCCCTAGGGTTGCACCTCTTTTCTTGTTTAAGCCCGGCTTCTCACGTCCCTACGGTCACCGTGCACCTCATGCCGGGGCGCATGGGTTTCGTTCAATTCGGGAAGTTGGATGTCCTGGATATTCGGTGCGCCTATCTGAGGGCCGCGCGACTTTGCAAGTGATCTTGAATTCTCTGCAGATTCCAAGGTTCACGTCCACCTCGCCGGTCAGGCAGGCCCCCACTTCCCTCCCCAGGTTCCTCCACTTCCCACCACCGCGCCTAAAAATAGCTATATTCCGCGGATTTTGCGTGTGGAATCTCTGAAAAATACTGGATCATGCAGCGGGAGGATTCCCATCCCTCCACCTGAACATAGGCTGAGCATCCGCTAGATTCAGGTGTTTTTTAAGTCCAGACCCTCGCGAAACCACTGAAATTGCATTGACAGTGGAGGGTTGTGGAGTAAAGTGGAGGCAAGTAGAGGAGAATGGGGCTTCTGGCCACTTCACGGGAAAGGTGGTGTGCATGTTCCTTGGAACTTACACACCGCGTCTTGATGAAAAAGGTCGGTTGATTCTTCCAGCTAAGTATCGAGATGAGCTGTCCTATGGGCTGGTTCTCACTCGCGGCCAAGAGCGTTGCATATACGTTTTCAGCCAGCGGGAATTTGAGAAGCAGCACGAGCAGCTGGCGCAGGCATCCTTGACCTCCCGACGAGCACGCGACTATGCGCGTGTGTTCCTCTCAGGGGCCTCGGATGAAGTTCCAGATAAGCAGGGGCGCGTAACGATTCCGCAAGTGCTGCGCACTTATGGAGGCCTTGATCGGGAGGTCACAGTTATCGGTGCGGGTAACCGTATTGAAAT
Source organism: Glutamicibacter sp. NPDC055354 (assembly GCF_053644955.1). Lineage (NCBI taxonomy): Bacteria > Bacillati > Actinomycetota > Actinomycetes > Micrococcales > Micrococcaceae > Glutamicibacter > Glutamicibacter sp. NPDC055354. Next base: position 1,042,248 of record NZ_JBSHMB010000001.1, on the reverse strand, counting down.
CTGGGATTCGACCGCATGGCAGCAGTACTTGGATGAACAAGAAGACGTGTTCTCCGATACTGACGAAGATTAGGGCCTTGTGCCCTACACCGACAAAACACCACGTTTGTTGAGATGAGATCTCCAGCCACCTTGGGGTAGAAAATCGTCTGGCTTCACTTCCCCGGAGCCAGAAGGTTGGATCGCCACTCGGTTGGAGGGGGATCTGATCTCAACAGCAGATCGAAAGCGAAAGGGGGCGCAGTGCCAAATCAGGATTCCCAGCGACCAGCATCCGAACGCCACGTTCCAGTACTTCTGGACCGATGCGTTAATTTGCTAGCTCCAGGTATTGAGCGAGCCAATGCTGAAGGCCGTCGGGCAATTGTGGTTGACTGCACCCTCGGGATGGGTGGGCACTCCGAAGCCATCCTTAAGCGGTTCGACAATTTGCACCTGATCGGTCTAGACCGTGACGAGCAGGCTCACGAACTTGCCGGTGCACGGCTCGCCCCGTTCCAGGACCGCATCGACCTCGTGCACGCGGTGTATGACGAAATTGCGGATGTCGTAGAAGATCTGGGGTTCCCGGGGGTCGACGGTGTTCTGTTCGACCTTGGCGTTTCCTCGCTGCAGCTCGATGAGCGTGAACGGGGTTTCGCCTATTCGTATGATGCACCGCTGGACATGCGCATGGACACCTCTGTTGGCCCAACTGCCGAGGACCTGGTCAACGACTTGGAACGCGACGAACTGCTTCGAATTATTCGACAGTGGGGCGAAGAGAAGTTTGCTGGACGCATCTCGACGGCAATCGTCGAGGCACGCGCCAAGAGCCGCATCACTACCACTGCTGAACTAGTTGAAGTGATCCGCAGCGTTGTGCCCGCGGCGGCAGCTCGAAACCACGGACACCCGGCCAAGAGGACCTTCCAAGCATTGCGTATTGCAGTGAATGAGGAACTTGACGTCTTGGAACGTGCGATCCCGGCGGCAATGGGAGCTTTGAACGTCGGCGGAAGAGTCGTCGTGATGAGTTACCACTCTTTGGAAGACAAAATCACCAAGCGGCACTTCGTCCATGGATCTACCTCGTCGGCCCCTCCGGGATTCCCGGTGGAGCTGGACGAACACAAAGCTGAATACAAGGTGCTCACCAAGGGCACCGAGAAGCCAAGCGACCACGAAATAGCAGAAAATCCACGTGCAGCCTCAGCCCGCTTGCGAGCTGTGGAACGAGTGTTGAAGAGGAGCTAGCATGAGCCAACGAGCCCAGCGCCGCGTGCAGAAGACCGCAGCCGTGAACAACCAGCCTGTTGTCGACGGTAATACTGCGCGTGCAATGCGACCCGAGCCCGTCCCAGCTAGCAACCTGCCTAAAGGCGATTCGCGTCAGCGCGTAACTCTTTCGTTGGTTCCTAAGATGAACGAAACCAGCAAGCGCTCCATGTTCACAATGTCTGCGGTGCTCGTTGTCTTGGCATTCAGCGTGATCGTTACGTTGGTGCTGCTCAATACTTCTGTAGCTCAGCGGCAGTACGACATCGTGAACTTGCGTTCGCAAGAGCGTGCGCTTTCCCAAGAGAATCAGGCACTGCTGAAGGAGGCCCAGTCCTTGGCGGCGCCACAGGCACTGGCCGCCAAGGCAAAGGACCTCGGTTTGGTTTCGCCAGGTGCTCCAGGGCTGATCAGCCTGTCTGAGGGCAAGGTTGCCCAAGACGCTGAGAAGGCGGTCAAGGCAAAGAACAGCAAGCAGGAATACGGAACTATTCCGCTGCCGGGCGACAGCATCCGCAAGGGTGAAAGCAAAACTGAAGCCAACGCATCAAACACGCCGAAGACCACTGTGGGTAAAGCCTCAGCAGATTCACAGAAGGAGTCCGGTGCCACTGAAGGTTCCAAGGAACCAGAGGTGAAGCCGGAGAAAGCTGAACGTGAAGTTGCCAGTGATGGCCGCCCAGTGTTCAATGACGCTGAGCTTAACGGGGGCACGATCCCTGCACCAAGCATCAAATCCCCAGCAGAGTAGTTAGCCCTTTCTAAGCTAGATACAGGTGGCCTACGCTGCTGGAAAACCACGCTGAGGGAAAGTTAGGTTCTTTTGTGAGCTCGACGGCAATCGACACTGCGAAAAAGCGAATGCGCTTTGTGCTGCTCCTCTCCGTGGTTTTGCTGCTGGTGATCCTGGGCCGGCTGGTCTGGGTCCAGGGCATCAACTCGGCAACCATTGCCAACGCTGCACAGGAAAACCGCGAACGCGTTGAAAACATTGCGCCAAATCGAGGATCCATCGAAGACCGCAATGGCACCACCCTCGCCGTCTCAGTAGACCGCTATGATCTGGTCATCGACCAGCGCGAGCAGGGTGAGAACATTCGCCGTGCGAAGCGGGATGGAACCAATGGCCAGGAACGCATCACGTGGGACCAAGCCATTGACGAACTAGCCGATACCCTTGACCAGGACCGTGAGGAACTTGCCAAGAAGGTTCGCCCGCAGGGCGACGCCAAGCCTAAAGGGTACGTCATGCTCGCCAAGAGCGTGACCCCGGAAGTACGCAACGAAGTCCTCGAAATCGGCATTCCGCGACTTGCCTCATTGCTGCGCAGCGAACGCCAGTATCCGCAAGGCGTAATTGCAGGACCACTGCTGGGGTTCGTGCGCAACTCCGAAGACCAAACAGCCGTGGTGGGAGCCGAAGGCCTGGAACTGAGCCAGGAGGAACACCTGGCCGGCACGGCCGGCAGCCGCAAGTTCGAGATCAGCGCCGATGGCGTGCGCATTCCCGTCACCGAGGTCGAAGAAACTCCTGCAGTCGATGGCCAGGACGTCATCCTGACCATCGACTCGGACATCAACTACGTTGCCCAGCGTGCAGCAGAAAAGAAGCAAGCTCAGTTCAACGCTGAGTGGGTTTCCGTGGTCGTCATGAAAGCGGATACCGGCAAGATCCTCGCCATCGGCGACTCCGCTGAATTGGACCCGAATGATCCAGGCGCTACCAAGCCGGAGTTTCGCCGCTCCACCTCCATCACCCGTGCTTTCGAGCCAGGGTCCACAGGCAAGGCCGCGATCTTCGCGGCGGCTATCGACCAGGGCGGAGTGGATCCGCTGACCGAGATGCGTGTGCCGAATAAGAAGACGTTCACCAAGGAAACCATCAATGACTCGTTGGAACACCCAACGTACGACATGACGGTCTCGGGCATCTTCGCCCGTTCCTACAACACCGGCACCGTGATGGTCGGAAATACCATGAGCAAGCAGACCCGTTACGACTACATGCGTGCCTTCGGATTGGGTTCGCCCATCCGCGTCGGCTTGAATGGCGCTAGCGCTGGCCAATTGGCGCACCCCGATAATTGGGACCGCCGCCAGCAGTACACCACCATGTTCGGCCAGGGCTATTCGCAGACCGTGCTGCACACCGCTTCAATTTTCCAGTCCCTGGCCAATGGCGGCGTTCGCCTTTCGCCAAGCCTGATTGAGGGCTACCGCAACGAAGACGGTACCATCACCAAGATCCCCGCACCGGAAAAGAAGCGCGTGGTCAAGAAAAGCACCGCTGACGAAATGCTCAAGCTCATGGAATCGGTCGTTGACGACGGTACCGGATACAAGGAGCGTATTCCCGGGTACCGCGTGGGCGGCAAGACCGGTACAGGCCAGGCGGCAAGCGCCAAGGGCTATGACGGATATACTTATTCCTTTGCAGGTGTCGCTCCCTTGGAAGATCCGCAGTTCGTCGTCGTGGCAACCATGTACAGGCCAAAGGGCAACTGGAAAGACTTCTCGGTAGCTGACACGTTTACCGATGTTATGAGCCATACTCTCAACACATTCAATGTGCCACCGAGCACGACAAAGTCAGAGGCGTATGACGTCTTTGTAGGTGAGGATCAGAAGAAATCTTGGTAGTCCAGAACCCCGACACTCCGCGTGAGCTAGAACGGTACCTACGCCCAGAGAGCATCGCCGGTCTTGGCTTCGACCAGCTCTGCGGCACAGCTGGCGCGGTGCGAACTGGAGCGCTGCTCAATGCCGCTCCGCAAATCCTCGGCGTCAGCCTCAACCCGCAGATCGTACAGAGTGGTGACGTCTTCCTGGGTATTTCCGGCGCCAAGCGCCACGGTGCCGAATTCGTGGAAACCGCCATCGGCAACGGTGCTGTCGCACTGATCACCGATACTGCAGGACTCGAATTCCTCAGCGATGACCTCTCGATCCCGGTGGCAGTCGTTGCAGATGTACGCAAATCCGCAGCCGTGATCGCGCAGAGCGTCTACGGAACCGACCAGCGCAGCCCGAAGCTGTTCGCTGTCACCGGCACCAACGGCAAGACCACCACAACCTTCATGATCCGCGCGATCCTAGACGCACTGGGCGAAGAAACCGGCCTGATCGGCACGATTGAGATGTCCGCCCGCGGGCAGATCATCCCCAGCGTGCTGACCACCCCGGAGTCCACCCAGCTGCACGGCGTGCTCTCGCGCATGGCGCAGCAGGAAGTCACGTCGGTGGCCATGGAGGTATCCAGCCACTCGCTGAGCTATGGCCGCGTTGACGCCCTGCGCTTTGCCGTTTCCGGTTACACCAACCTGACCCAGGACCACTTGGACCTGCACGGCACGATGGACGAGTACTTCGAAACCAAGGCCGAACTATTCACCGCGGAACGCTCCGAGCGCGCAGTGGTCATGGTCGACGATGAATACGGCCAGCGCCTGGCCGAGCGCGCGCTGGTGCCTACCGAGACCCTGAGCCTCGACGGCGAGCACCCTTCGGCGCACTGGAGGGTTGCCGAACTGGCGCACTGCGGATTGGGCCACAGTTTCACCCTGGTGCACCGGGATGGGCGCCAGCTGCGGACCCGCACCCTGCTTCCAGGTATGTTCAACGTCGCCAACGGGGCGCTGGCGGCCTTGATGGTGCTGGCCGGCGGTGCGGACCTCGAAGCCCTGCAGCAGGCCTTGGACTCCAAGGATCCGCTGTCGGTCGCCGTTCCAGGGCGGATGCAGGTCGTAGCCGAATCTCCGGTAGCCGTAGTCGATTTCGCCCATAATTCGGATGCACTGGCAAAGGCTTTGGATTCCATCCGTCCGGGGGAGCAGGGACGCCGGATCGTCGTCTTCGGCGCCACCGGAGAGCGCGATAAGACCAAGCGCCCGGATATGGGAGCGGTGGCAGCCCGCCACGCGGATATCGTCATTGTGACCGACGACGACCCGCACAGCGAAGACCCGGCTCCGATCCGCGCCCAGGTTGCCGCCGGAGCACAGCAAGTTCTCGATTCCGAGCGTCCGCAGGTGCAGCTTCACAACATCGCGCCACGCGCCAAAGCCGTAGAGTTCGCTGTGAGTTTGGCCGAAGCCAACGACGCGATTCTCGTGGCCGGGCGGGGACATGAAGTCAGCCAAGACGTCGCGGGAATTGACGTGGAACTGGATGATCGAGTGGAACTAGCGAAAGCACTGAATCTTCATGGATTTGTGACCAATTCCTAGAACGTACAAGTCCACTATCGCCACCGCTCAAGTGTAAAGTCCTTATTGCCATGATTGAACTGTCTCTGACCGACCTGCTGGAAATCACCGGCGGAAAAGCGACTGCTACAGCCGCCTCCGACACGGTGATCACTTCCGTGACCACTGACTCGCGCGAAGTCGTCCCGGGTGCCTTATTCGTCGCCAAGCCCGGAGAATTCTCCGACGGGCACGCCTTTATCGACCGTGCACGCGCCGCCGGCGCAGTGCTGGCCCTAGCCGAACGCATTACCCACGATGAAGACCGCAGGGAACACCCGGCGATCATCATTGAAGACGCGGTAGAAGCAATGGGCAAAATTGCCGCGCACATCGTTGCCCTTCTCAAGGAAAAGAACGACGCCAAGGTCGTGGGAATCACCGGTTCGGCCGGCAAGACCACCACCAAGGACCTGCTCGCCGGTATTCTGTCGCAAGTGGCGCCGACCGTGTCGCCCATCGGTTCGTACAATGGCGAAGTCGGCGTCCCGCTGACGGTATTCAGCGCCACCGAAGAGACCAAGTACTTTGTCATCGAGATGGGGGCCACCGGCATTGGCCACCTGACGTACCTGACAGATATGGTGCACCCGCAGGTCGGTGTCGTGTTGTGCGTCGGTACCGCCCACGCCGGCGAATTCGGCGGGGTGGAGAACATCGAGAAGGCCAAGGGCGAACTCGTTGAAGCCCTGCCAGCCGATGGCACGGCCATCTTGAATGCTGAAGACCCCCGCGTGGCACGCATGGAGTTGCGTTCCGGGGGAGTCGTGCGCTTCTTCGGCACCGGAAAGAACAAGCCGGAAAACGCTGGGGTCTGGGCCACCGACGTTGTTGTTAATTCCCACGGGCAGCCAGAGCTCACTCTTGAATTCCCTGGCGGCTACAGCAAGCGCATCACCTCGGGCCTCCTGGGACGCCATCACGTCTCGAATATCCTCGCCGCGGCCAACGCTGCACTGGCCCTGGATATCGCACCGGAAGTGATCGCCGCAGGCCTGGAAGGCCGCGCTGCCGGCAGCCGCTGGCGCATGGAGCGCATCGAGCGCGCTGACGGCGTGAGCATCATCAACGACGCGTACAACGCGAACCCTGAATCAATGCGCGCTGCGCTGGTGACCCTGGCCGAATTGGGCCTGGGCGCCGACGGCGCACCGGGCCGACGCACCTGGGCAGTCCTGGGCGAAATGCTGGAACTGGGCGATGACAGCATCCACCAGCACGACCTGCTGGGCCGCATGGCAGTTCGCATGAACATCAAGAAACTTGTAGTGGTAGGCCGTGGCGCAAAGCCCGCCTACAACTCCGCTGTGCTCGAAGGCAGCTGGGGCGACGAGGCCTTCTACGTTGAAGACGTAGATGAGGCTCGCGCGCTGCTGCAAGAGCAGCTTCAGCCAGGCGACATCGCCTTGTTCAAGTCCTCTAACGGGGCCGGTCTACGCTTCCTCGGCGACGACATTGCAGCATTCGCGAAGGAAGGCGACAACGCATGATCGCATTGATTCTGGGGGCCGGCATTGCCCTCGTGCTGACCATGGTGGCCATGCCGCTGTACATCCGCCTGCTCACCAAGAAGCAATACGGCCAGGTCGTGCGCGACGACGGGCCGAACTCGCACGCCATCAAGTCCGGCACCCCGACCATGGGCGGAGTGGTCTTCGTCCTGGCCGTGTTCGTGGCGTACTTCGCCACCCATGGCATCCTTTCGCTCATGGGACGCACTTCTTCGGGAATTACCGCCAGCGGAATGCTGGTCCTGATGCTCTTCGGCGGCATGGGGCTGGTCGGCTTCCTCGATGACTTCATCAAGATCTTCAAGAAGCGCTCATTGGGCTTGCGCGCCTGGCAGAAGATTGTCCTGCAGGCATTCTTCGGCATCAGCTTCGCCGTGCTGGCCTTGCAGTTCCCCAATGACCAGGGCCTGACTCCGGGCTCTACCGCGATCTCCTTCCTGCGCGACACCAACATCGACCTGGCCTTCGCAGGCCCGATGCTGGGCATGATCCTGTTCGTGCTCTGGGCGAACTTCATCGTTACCGGTGCTACCAACGGCGTGAACCTGACCGATGGCCTGGACGGACTGGCTACCGGTGCCTCGATCATGGTCTTCGGCGCCTACACCCTGATGGGAATCTGGCAGCAGAACCAGGCCTGCAGCAACATGGACTCGCTGGACGTCTGCTACTCGGTACGCGACCCGCAGGACCTGGCCCTGCTGGGGGCCACCCTCTCCGGTGCGCTGATCGCCTTCCTCTGGTTCAACGCCAAGCCGGCGAAGATCTTCATGGGCGACACCGGATCGCTGGCCATCGGCGGCGCCGTGGCTGCCTTCGCGATCCTCTCGCGCACCCAGCTGCTGCTGGTGGTAATTGCCGGCCTGTTCGTAATCATCTCCCTGTCGGTGATCATCCAGGTGGGCTACTTCAAGCTCTCGGGCGGCAAGCGCGTGTTCAAGATGGCGCCGCTGCAGCACCACTTCGAGCTTTCGGGCTGGTCCGAAGAAAACGTTGTTATCCGATTCTGGATCCTTGCCGGCCTGTTCGTGGCCGCGGGCCTGGGTCTCTTCTACTCTGAATGGGTTGTCGCACTGTGAGCGTAGACGCTGGCAAATCTCTTGACTCGCTAACCAGCTGGGATGCTGATTGGAAAGGCCTGCGCGTAGTCGTCGCCGGACTGGGACTCTCCGGATTCTCTGCGGCCGACACCCTCATCGAGCTGGGTGCCATCGTCACCGTCATCGACGGCCGCGATGACCAGCTGAACCAGCAACGTGCCGAGACGCTGAAGATCGTCGGGGCCCATGAGGTGCTGCTGGGCGACGGGAACGTCCAGGCCCTGCCGTTGGTCGATGGCAAGCCGGCCCAGCTGGTCATGGTTTCCCCAGGCTGGAATCCCCGTAATCCGGTCATCGCAGAGGCCGAGTCCGAGGGCATCGAGATCTGGAGCGATATCGAGCTGGCTTGGCGCGTGCAGAACCGTGCCGGCCACACAGCACCACAGTGGCTGGCGATTACCGGCACCAACGGCAAGACCACCACTGTGGGCATGACCGAGGCGATCCTGCGCGCCGATGGGCTGAAGGCCATCGCCGTCGGCAACGTCGGCACCCCGATCCTGGATGCCGTACGCGAACCGGTGGACTATGACGTATTCGCCGTCGAGCTCTCCAGCTTCCAGCTGCACTACACGCATAGCATTTCTCCGCTTGCCTCGGTGGTCTTGAACCTGGCCGAAGACCACGTGGACTGGCATGGCGGCTTCGACAACTACAAGGCCGCCAAGGCCAAGATCTACGAACGCACCCAGGTAGCAGCGATCTTCAACGCCGCCGATGAGCGCACCATCACCATGGTGGAAAACGCGGAAGTCATCGAAGGCTGCCGTGCTATCGGCTTCACCACCGATACCCCAGCAGTATCGATGGTGGGTGTTGTCGAAGGCCTGCTGGTGGACCGCGCCTTCATCGAAGAGCGCAAGACCAGTGCCGTGGAACTGATCGCCCTGAAGGACATCGGCGAGATTGTTCCGCGCCACACCGCCGCGAACGCGGCTGCCGCGGCGGCGCTGACCCGCGCGTACGGAGTGAATGCAGAAGCTGTCGCTGCGGGTTTGGCGAACTTCGACTCCGGCGATCACCGGATCCAGGCCGTCGCCCGCAAGAACGACATCCTGTGGATCAATGATTCCAAGGCCACTAATCCGCATGCGGCCGATGCTTCGTTGGCCGCATTCACCCGTGTGGTCTGGATTGCCGGTGGCTTGTCCAAGGGCGTGGAATACGGCGACTTGATCGCCAAGCACGCGCAGCGCCTGGCCAAGGTCTTGCTCATCGGCACCGACACCGCCGGTTTGCGCCAAGCACTCGCTGCCCACGCGCCAGAGGTTGAAGTCATCGACATCACCGGAGCAGCGCAGGGCGGTGACGGTTCGGTTCCGAGCGGCGCCCAGGTCATGACGCGTGCGGTCTCCAAGGCTGCCGAAGTAGCCGAAGCAGGGGATACCGTGCTCATGGCTCCCGCCGCGGCCTCGATGGACCAATTCAGTTCCTACGCCCAGCGTGGCAACGCATTTATCTCTGCCGTCAGTGATCTGATGGATAAAACTGGCGAAGACCAGTAATCGAAAGCTGACCGAATAAACGACACCGAGGCAGGAGGCACCGATGGCGATGAAAATGAACAAGAAGCCAGCAGGTTCCAAAGCCGAACTCCCTTGGTACGTGAGATTCGGCAGGATGCTCGGAACCGTCGAGAACTCCAGCGGCCGCATGGCCTCCACCGACTACTGGCTGGTGCTCGTGGGCTCCATCGTGCTGGCCGTTTTCGGTGTGGTCATGGTCCAGTCATCGGCGTCGGTTGAAGCGATCGCGAAGGGCAGGGACGGTTTCACCGTGGCGCTGTCCCAGGGTGGCTTTGCCGCCTTGGGTATTCTCTGCATGCTGGTCATGCAGCGGATCAAGCCGGAAACGCTGAAGCGGCTGGCCTGGCCTTCCGTTATTGCGGCAGTGGTCCTGTTGTTCCTCGTGGCGTTCACGCCATTGGGCCATACGGTGCTCGGCAACCGAAACTGGATCCGCATCGGCGGCTTCGGCCTGCAGCCCAGCGAGTTCGCCAAACTGGCGTTGTCTGTTTTTGCCGCGTTCATGCTGGAAAAGAAGCAGCATCTGCTGCACGACATCAAGCATTTGGTCGTCCCAGTGGTTGCCCCGGTGGGGGTCTTCATTGTTGGCCTCATCGTGGTCGGCAAGGACGTAGGTACAGCGCTGGTCTTGTTGATGATCATTGCCTCGGCGATGTTCTTGGGCGGCATCCGGATGAAGTGGCTGGCGGCGTTTTCGGTGGTCGGTGTCCTGGGCCTGTCCGTGGCGATCTTCGCTTCCTCCAACCGCCGCCAGCGCATCCTCGCTTGGCTTGATACCGATTGCGGCCCGAGCAGCGACCTTTGCTACCAGGCCAGCATGGGCCTTCACGCCTTTGCCTCCGGCGGCTGGTTCGGTGTGGGCGCAGGCCAGTCCCGCATGAAGTGGTCCTATGTGCCTGAGGCGCAGAACGACTTCATCTTCTCCATCCTGGGTGAAGAGTTCGGCCTGATCGGCGTGCTGTTCGTCCTGGTCATGTTCATGCTGCTGGCCTTGGCGATGTATCGCATTGCAGCACGCGCCAAGGACTTGTACACCAAGGTGCTCATGGGTTGCCTGATGTCCTGGGTCATCGGCCAGACCTTCGTGAATCTGGGTACCGTCACCGGCGTACTTCCCGTGATCGGTGTTCCGCTGCCGTTCATTTCCTCCGGCGGCTCGGCGATGCTCGCCATCATGCTGGCAATGGGCTATGTCCTCTCCTCGGCCCGGGCACAAAAACTTGAATTCGAAGCAATGCTGGAAAAGAAACCGGCAAAGAGCAAGAAAACCAAATAGTGCGCCGCTATCGGCCGCTATCAGAAGCAGAGGCCCATCGCTGAATCTGCGGTGGACGTTGATCCTGCCCATTGGCAGGACGAAGGAGTACAGCAACAGATGAGCGAAGCACTTCGTCTAGTCGTCGCCGGCGGCGGAACTGCCGGCCATATCTCGCCCATGCTGGCCATAGCTGATGCCGTGAAGGCCGAGCATCCCGAAGCAATGGTCACAGCACTGGGTTCTCCCGGTGGTCTGGAAACCAAGCTGGTGCCGGAAGCCGGCTACCCGCTCGAACTCATCCCCAAGGCCCCGATGCCACGCAGCATCAACGTGGATCTGCTCAAGTTCCCTTTCCGTTTCATCAAGGCCATTAACAACGCCAAGAACGTTCTGCGCACTACCAAGGCCGAGGCCGTCCTGGGCGTCGGCGGTTATGTCTGCACCCCGGCATATCTTGCCGCGAAGCAGCTGAAGCTGCCCATCTTCGTGCATGAGGCCAACTCCGTTGCCGGCATGGCAAACAAGCTCGGGGCAAAGAACGCGGCATTCGTCGGAACCACTTTCGCCAACACCGGGCTGCCCGGTGAGATGCAGGTGGGCATGCCGATGCGCTCCAACGTTGCCACCATGGACAAAGCCGCGCTGCGAGGCGAAGCACGCGGGTACTTCGGTATCACCGGGCAGAAGCCGGTACTTCTGGTCACCGGTGGATCCTCCGGAGCACAGAGCATCAATACCGCCATCGAGCAGTCCCTGGACGAGCTGAACGCAGCTGGCATCCACACTATCCACATCACCGGACGCGGAAAGCAGATTCTGGACGCCTCGGGCAATCTGCTGTCCCATGAAGGCTACAGCCAGACCGAATACGTGGACCGCATGGACTACGCCTACGCCGTCGCGGATTTGATGATCTGCCGCTCCGGCGCGGGCACCGTCTGCGAACTGGCCGTAGCTGGCACGGCCTCGGTACTGGTTCCGCTGCCCATCGGCAACGGCGAGCAAAAGCTCAACTCCCGTGAACTGGTCGCTGCCGGGGGAGCCGTCCTGGTTTCCGACGCGGAGTTCACAAAGTCCTATATCAGCGAAAATGTCATCAATCTGCTGACCGATCAGCATAAAATTGAAAAGATGTCTCAAGCCGCTGCCTCATTGGGGCAGCGCGACGCCGCGCAGATCATGGCGCGACGGATTATTGATGAAGTTTCAACCCGCCGCCGTGCGGGTCAGGAAGGCTAGAACCATGGCACTGCGAGCCGACGAACTGAACGCCGATCTGGGCAAGGTACACCTGATGGGTGTAGGCGGGGTTGGCGTATCAGCGGTTGCACGGCTGCTGCTCGACTACGGCCTGGCTGTCTCCGGCACCGATGCCAAGGATCTCCCGGTGCTCGATGGCTTGCGTGAGCGCGGCGCGCGAATCCACGTAGGCTACGACCCAGCGAACCTCGGCGACGCCGACACCTTGGTGATCTCCTCGATCATCAAGGCCGGAAACCCGGAATACGACGAAGCCCTGCGCCGCGGACTGCGAATCTTGCACCGCTCCGAAGGCCTGGAAGCTACCATGCGCGGCCACGAGAAGATCGTGGCCATCGCCGGTACTCACGGCAAGACCACCACCACTTCGCTGACCGCCCATATGCTCAAGACCATTGGCGCGCGTCCGAGCTTCGCCGTGGGAGCGAATATTCCAAGCCTGGGCACCAACGCCGAGCTCGGATCCGGATCCTACTTCGTGGCCGAAGCGGACGAATCCGACGCTTCCTTCCTCAACTACCGGCCGGATGCCATCATCGTGACCAACGTCGAAGCCGACCACCTGGATCACTACGGTACCGCTGAAGCAGTGCACCAGGCCTTCGTGGACTTCGCCAGGCTATTGCCGGCAGACGGCTTGCTGATCTGCTGTGCAGATGATGAGGGTTCCAACGATCTGGCGCACAAGATGCGCGCAGAGCGTCCGGAAATCCGCGTGCAGACCTACGGCTTCAGCGATCACGCCGACCGCCGCCTTTCCGATGCCTGCGCCACCGAAGACGGCCGCTTCACCGCAACCATCGAATGGGGCAGCGGACAAAGCCGCATCCTGGATCTGGCAGTGCCCGGCCAGCACAACCTGCTTAATGCTGCCGCCGCATTGTCTGTCGGCATTGATGCAGGTGTGGACGTTGACGAAGCGCTGCAGGCGCTCTCCAGTTTCTCCGGGGCAGCTCGCCGATTCGAATTCAAGGGTGAAGCCGCAGAGGTCCGTGTCTACGACGACTACGCGCACCACCCGACCGAGGTGCAGGCAGCGCTGACCGCCGGCCGTACGGTGGCCGGCACCGGCCGGCTGCACATTGTCTTCCAGCCGCACCTGTTCAGCCGTACCCAAGAGTTCTTCCGCCAATTTGCCCAGGCCTTGTCCCTGGCCGATTCGGTGGCCGTGCTGGATATTTACCCGGCACGTGAAGAACCTATCGATGGCGTGGACAGCGAACTGATCGCATCGCGCATCGAGGTTCCTGCCCAGGTACTTTCGCCGGCAGCCGCTGTAGCGCACGTCGTTGAGCAGTCCGAGCCGGGCGATGTCATCATGACCATTGGCGCCGGCGATGTCACAGCGCTAGGTCCAGACATCGTCAAGTCGCTGAGCTGACGAATTCCGTCCCGAGTCCGAGGCCATCGCAGTTGGTCCACTTCCGTCTACCAAGGTGATCCATGGGTGAAGCAGCAAAAGTCGTAGAACTTCCGGAGAGCCCGGAGAAAAAACGGCGCAAGATCCTGATTATTCTCGCGGCATGCATCGTCGTGCTCAGCCTCGCTGCGGTTTTGATCTTGAGCTTCTCACCGGTGATCGCTGCCAAGAAGATCGAAGTAACCGGCACCAAGCTGGTCAATTCCGAGAAGCTGGGGAAGTCCCTTCAACCATTGAAGGGCGTTCCGCTGCCGCGGATCTCTGAATCGAGGGTCCAGGAGCTGATCGGCGAGCAGCCGGCTATCGACGAAATCGTGGTCAAGGCCCAGATGCCCAACACCTTGGTCGTTGAGGTAATCGAAGCTGTGCCGGTGGCCATCTTGCTGGAGGGCAAGAAGCAGTACCTGGTCTCCGAGACCGGCAAGAAGCTTCGCACCGTCGGCAAGAATGACAAGGACAAGTTGCCCAAGATCAAGGCCACCGACGTCACTGCTGATCCGGAGCAGTTCAAGCTGCTGACCGGAATCTTGAGCACCGTTGACAAGAAAGTGCTCAAGGAAGTCTCAACGGCATCCTTGTCCAAGGCAGGGTTCGCCGAACTGGCGTTGCCGAAGAACCGTACTTTGATTTGGGGAGACGCCAAGAAAGCGGCCCTGAAAAATGAAGTGGCGACGATCTTCTTGAAAGAGCTTGAGAAAAAGCACGCGGCCAAGACGACCATCGACGTCACCAACCCAGAAAATCCCGTGGTCTATTAAGTCGCGGTGCTCTGGGCGCGGGAAGACCAATAAGCCAAGAAATTCTGGAAAGATAGTTTTGAATAAGCGACACGCCTAGGCGGTCGTTGCAGAAAGACCACACGACTCATAGCGTTTCTAATAACGACAGCTTGACAGAATCTTAACCTTAAGGCTAAAGGTGAAGGTCTTTAGCTGGAGTCGTGAAATATGTAGCACATCTAACAAGGGAAGCGGGACGTGGCAGCTCCACAGAATTACCTCGCGGTCATTAAAGTCGTCGGAATCGGCGGTGGCGGTGTAAACGCAGTCAATCGAATGATCGAAGTCGGTCTCAAGGGCGTAGAGTTCATCGCCATTAACACCGATGCCCAGGCTCTGCTTATGAGTGATGCCGACGTCAAACTCGACGTAGGACGCGAACTGACTCGTGGCCTGGGCGCTGGCGCCAACCCTGATGTGGGACGCCAGGCAGCGGAAGATCATGTAGAAGAAATCGAAGACGTCCTGCGCGGCGCGGACATGGTCTTCGTGACCGCTGGCGAAGGCGGCGGTACTGGTACCGGCGGCGCGCCGGTCGTGGCCCGCATTGCCCGCTCGCTTGGCGCGCTGACCATCGGCGTGGTCACCCGTCCATTCACCTTCGAGGGTCGCCGCCGCGCTAACTCCGCCGAGTCGGGCATCGAAGCCCTGCGCGACGAAGTGGATACCCTCATTGTGATCCCGAACGATCGACTGCTGTCGATCTCGGATCGCAACGTATCGGTGCTCGATGCATTCCGCCAGGCAGACCAGGTTCTGCTCTCCGGCGTGCAGGGCATTACCGACCTGATCACCACCTCGGGCCTGATCAACCTCGACTTCGCCGACGTGAAGTCCGTTATGCAGGGCGCAGGCTCGGCATTGATGGGCATCGGTTCGGCGCGGGGCGAAGACCGTGCAGTGAAGGCAGCGGAGCTGGCTATTGCCTCGCCACTGCTCGAAGCTTCTATCGATGGCGCCCACGGCGTCCTGCTCTCCATCCAGGGCGGCTCCGACCTCGGCTTGTTCGAAATCAACGAAGCTGCACGCCTCGTGCAGGAAGTTGCCCACCCGGAAGCCAACATCATCTTCGGTGCCGTCATTGACGACGCCTTGGGCGACGAAGCACGTGTCACCGTGATTGCAGCCGGCTTCGACGAGCCAGACGTCACCAGCAAGCCAATGGCACCGGTCGCAGCAAAGCCAGCTGTCTCCGCGCGCCCGGCTGAGCAAGTGCCAGCGAGCATTCCAGAAACACCAGCACCTGCTGCAACCGAAGCTGCGAAGCCAGCCCAGGTTGCTCATGAGAAGCCAGCTGCCGCAGAGCAGGCTAGCTCCTTCCAGGACCTTCCAGATGTTGTCGACTCGGACCTGAACGGTTCGAACGACGACCTGGATGTCCCGGACTTCCTGAAGTAAAAACAGCAAGAAGCTGAGCAGTGCTACATTTCGCGTCGAACCTCGATCCGAGCATCCAACTGGCATTCACATCGCAGGCTGAGGGAAACCTCGCCCTGCACGTGAATGACGATCCCCGCCTTGTGGCGGAGAATCGAGCCAAATTGGAGGACTTGATCGGGGTTCGACGCTTCTCGCTTAACTTCATGAACCAGGTGCACTCCGCCGATGTATATGAGGTCACGCCGGTGCGGCGCACCTCGTGGCTAGAGCCGGCAGCGCCAACCTGCGATGGATTGCTGGACACAACTGGCACCCAGCCCCTGGCAGTGATGGTCGCCGACTGCCTTCCGGTGCTCTTTGTCGGAAGAAACACGCGCAATGGGCAAACCCTGAGTGCCGCAACCCACGCTGGCCGGCGCGGGCTGCTCGACGGGATCCTGGCAAAAACGGTCGAGGGCCTGAAAGCTCATGGTGCCGACACAGTGGAAGCCGTGATCGGCCCTTCGATCTGCGGCCGATGCTATGAAGTTCCAGAAAGCATGGCCCAGGAATCCGAAGAGTTGCGCACCGGGATTCGCACCACGACTCGCTGGGGGACCCATGGGCTGGACCTTCCGGCCTCAGCCGAACAAGAACTGCGCGGCCTCGGGGTGGACGTCCGGCAATCCGGTGTCTGCACCTTGGAAGACGAAAGCTACTATTCCTACCGGCGTTCAAGCCGTGCAGGACGACTTGCCGGACTCATCTGGACCGCCGCGTAGGCGTGCGCGACACACCGCCAAGAATTGATCGAATGAACGATGCCTGCATTATTTTGTGCGGTAGCGTCGAAGTAGCGGAAGCGTGCAATGGGGTTGCATGCATGGGATAAACGAGGAGAAACATCGTGGCTGACGGACTGCGTAAGGCAATGGTATATCTCGGCTTGGCGGACGCCGTCGAGCAGGAAGAGACCCAGACACAACACGCTGAGCCCAAGACCCAGGTTCGGGTAGTTGAGGACACAGCTCCAAAGCGACCTGCCGAAGCCCCACGCCCACAGCCTGTTGCAAGGCAGGCTGCGCCGCAAACTCAAGCTAGAGAACCAGAGACGGAATACCGTGCTCCGGTCACCCCTATTAAGCGTGCCCCTTCAGTACGGGATGAGGATTCCGAATTGCGTCAGATTACTACCGTCCACCCTCGTTCTTATAACGATGCCAAGATCATCGGTGAGAACTTCCGTGACGGCATCCCGGTGATTATGAATGTCACCGACATGGGTGAAACCGATGCCAAGCGCCTCGTCGACTTCTCGGCAGGACTTGTTTTCGCCCTGCACGGCTCCATTGAGCGAGTCACGAACAAGGTCTTCTTGCTCTCGCCAGCGACCGTTGAGGTCCTCGGTGAAGATCGCAAGCAGTCCGAAGCGCAAGCGACCTTCTTTAATCAGAGCTAAGACACCAGGAGCACAAGCACAAAATGGTGTTCGGGATCATCTATCTCGCCTTAGCCATCCTCCAGATTCTGCTCTTAATGAGAATTGTGTTGGATGTAACGGAAAGCTTTGCTCGCCACTGGCGACCCAAAGGCATCGCATTGATTGTCGCAAGTGCAATCGTGTCGATTACCGATCCTCCGCTGCGCTGGTTGCGCCGGAAGATCAAACCCCTGGATCTCGGCGGAATCCGTCTTGACCTGTCCTTTCTTGTGTTGTTCATCGTCGTAATCATTCTTAAAGCGGTGGTAGCCAACCTGGGCCTCAGGACAGGGATCTGATTAGGGCATTTCCGTGCTTCACGGGGATTGTCCTGAGCAGTCAAAAGCTGTAGATTCAAAGAATATGAGACTCGCGCGTAAGCTCGATTTCGTAATAATTGTCCAAATCGTTATATCCTTTAGGAAATGGTGCTCCGACTTCACCGGTCGCGACACTGACAAAAACGGTAAGTGTTTCGCAAGGCAAGACAATGGTCGTGCGGAAATGATCCCAGTATTGAGGTGACCCAATGGCTCTGACGCCAGAAGACGTAGTCAATAAGCGGTTTCAGCCGACCAAGTTCCGTGAAGGCTACGACCAAGACGAGGTAGATGACTTCCTCGACGAAATCGTTGTGGAGCTGCGTCGCCTAACCGGTGAGAACGAGGCTCTACGCAGCCGCCTTGCCGAACTTGGCGAAGATGCGGGTTCGGTATCGAAGGAGCAGGCTGTTCCTGCGCCTGTTTCGGCCGCGCCAGTTACTCCTGCTGCTCCAGCTGCTAAGCCAGCTGAAGAGAAGAAGGCAGAAGCTAAGCCTGCAGAGCCAGCGAAGGCAGAAACCCCAGCTGCCAAGCCAGCTGAGGAAAAGAAGGCAGAAGCTAAGCCAGCTGCCGCTGAGAAGGCACCTGCAGCTCCGGCCGCAGCAGCAGCGCCAGCTGCAACTCCTCGCTCCGAATCCGCAGAGTCGGCAGCCAACGTGCTGTCCATGGCTCAGCGTCTGCACGACGAGTACGTCGCTGCCGGTGTCGAGCAGCGCGACAAGATCATCTCCGAAGCGAAGACCGAAGCTAACACCTTGGTCACCACCGCTGAAGAGAAGAGCCGCAAGACCTTGTCGGCCTTGGAGCAGCAGAAGTCGGTTCTGGAGCGCAAGCTCGAGCAGTTGCGTGGCTTCGAACGCGATTACCGTGCTCGCCTGAAGACCTACATCGAAGGACAGCTGCGTGACCTTGAGTCCCAGGGTTCGATCGATGCTGGTGCGGCAGGCAAGACCAGCTAGTCGCTGACAGTTCATAACTTGATCTAGCTATCAAGTAAGATCAACGGTGGTGAACGGATACATTCCGATCACCACCGTTGACGTTTAAGAGGAAATAATGGGTACCACTGTGGACGCAGTTCAATCCGGAAACGCGGGCGCGAAGGCGAAGAAATACGTTGGCCTTGGCCTCGTGATCGCTCTGATCGCGCTGGTACTGGACCAAACCGTCAAAATTGCCGTTGAACAGAACATGCGGCTTGGCCAATCGATTGAAGTGATTCCCGGATTCTTCAACATCCACTACATCCTGAACCCTGGTGCCGCCTTCTCCATCGGCGAAGACTTCACCATAGTCTTCGCGATCCTGCAATCGGCAGTCGCGGTCTACGTCATTTACCTGTTTTTCCGCAAGGTGCTGTCCAGAAGCTGGGCCATAGCCCTGGGCTGCCTGCTCGGCGGTGTCCTGGGCAATGTCGTGGACCGGCTGTTCCGTGAACCGGGCTTCGGATTCGGCCATGTGGTAGACATGTTTTCCGTCACCCACTTCGCTATCTTCAACGTCGCCGACTCCTTCATCGTCTGTTCCATGATCGCGGTGGCGTACATGCTCATCCGCGGGCGCAACCTCGATGGCAGCATTGGCGATCCTCCAAAGAAAGACAAGTCCAACAAGGACGAAGCAGAACCAAACGCATGATCTCGAACGAAACCACCATTCACGAACTGCTGGTTGACCCAGCCGATGCCGGCGCACGCCTTGACGCCTATATCTCCCGGTCCCTGCAGATCCCGCGCACCTTGGCTTCGAGCCTTTGCAAGGATTCGCAGATCCAGGTCAACGGACGAACCATTGCCAAATCTCTGAAGATCAAGGCGGGGGACCAGCTGGTAGTCACCATCCCGCCGCAGGCAGACCCATTAGAAATTAAGGTTGAGAAAGTGGAAGAGCTGAAGATTATCGCGGACGACGATGACTATGTGGTCATCGACAAGCCCGTGGGTGTCGCAGCCCATCCATCCCCGGGGTGGGTGGGCCCGACAGTTGTCGGCGCACTCATGGCCGAGGGCTACAACATCACCAC
This sequence comes from Glutamicibacter sp. NPDC055354, assembly GCF_053644955.1. Taxonomy (NCBI): domain Bacteria; kingdom Bacillati; phylum Actinomycetota; class Actinomycetes; order Micrococcales; family Micrococcaceae; genus Glutamicibacter; species Glutamicibacter sp. NPDC055354. The sequence continues at coordinate 1,022,711 of NZ_JBSHMB010000001.1, read as the reverse complement.
TTCCGGTGCCGCCGAACGCCAAGGCATAGTGCACCGCTTGGACGTGGGCACCAGCGGCCTGATGGTCGTGGCGAAAACCGAACGCGCCTACACCGAACTGAAGCGCGCCTTCAAGGAACGCACCCCCAAGAAGATCTACCATGCGGTTGTGCAGGGCCTGCCTGACCCGCTGGAAGGCACCATCGACGCGCCGATCGGGCGCCACCCGGGCCACGACTGGAAGTTCGCTGTCCTGGATGGCGGGCGGGACTCGGTCACCCACTACAAGGTGATCGAGGCCTTCGGCCGCGCCTCGCTGGTCGAGGTGCAACTGGAAACCGGGCGCACCCACCAGATCCGCGTCCACTTCTCAGCCTTCGGGCACCCTTGTGCCGGAGACCAGACCTACGGAGCGGATCCCAAGCTGGGTGCCGCCCTGGGCCTGACCCGGCAGTGGCTGCATGCAAAACGTCTTGGATTCTCCCATCCGGTCTCCGGCCAGTGGATGGAATACGAAAGCGAATATCCTGCGGATCTGGCAGGCGCCGTCGAGCTGCTGCGCGAAGGCGGATACTGAGTTCCAAGGTGCTGTTGGCCACTGGCCGGCAGCACCTTGTGTCGTGCTAGCCACAGCACCGCGCCGGGGTGGGCCCAAGTCCGGGTTTGATCGCTAGACTGGTTGGGTGAGTGCTACACGTGACGGATTTGTCCATCTTCATACCCACACCGAATACTCCATGCTGGACGGTGCGGCGCGCCTAGGCGAACTCTTCGCCGAAGCTAACCGGCAGGGCATGGAAGCCATGGCGATTACCGACCATGGCTACCTGTTCGGTGCCTTCGATTTCTGGCGCCAAGCCACCGGAGCTGGCGTTAAGCCGATCATCGGCGTAGAAGCCTATGTCACCCCGGGCACCGCGCGCGACGACAAGACCCGCGTGAAATGGCGTACCGACGAATCGCAAAAGGGCGATGACGTTTCCGGTGGCGGCCTGTACAACCACATGACCCTGCTCTCGTACAACAACAAGGGCATGGACAACCTTTTCAAGGGTTCGTCCCGCGCCTCGCTGGACTCCGTGTTCGGCAAATACCCGCGCTGGGACCGCGAGCTGCTCAACGAGCACCACGAAGGCCTCATTGCCACGACCGGCTGCCCTTCGGGTGAAGTCCAGACCAAGCTTCGCCTGGGCCAGTACGATGCGGCGAAGGCGGCCGCGGCTGAACTGCAGGATTTATTCGGCAAGGAAAACTACTTCTGCGAGATCATGGACCACGGTCTGGAGATCGAACGCCGCATCACCAAGGACCTGCTGCGCCTGGCCAAGGAACTGGGCATTCCGCTGGTGGCTACCAACGACCTGCACTACACCCATGAATCCGATGCCAAGGCCCACGAGGCGCTGCTGGCCATCAACTCCGGCTCCACGCTCGACGAGCCCACCTATGACCAGGGCGGCAGCCGCTTCGCTTTTTCCGGCACCGGCTACTACCTGAAATCGGCGCGCGAAATGCGCGATTTGTTCAAGGAATTTCCCGAAGCCTGCGACAACACCCTGGCGATCGCCGACCGGGTCGAGGTCTCCTTCGACACGAACGCCAACTACATGCCGAAATTCCCTTGCCCGCCGGGGGAGGACGAAACCAGCTGGCTGATCAAGGAAGTCGACAAGGGACTGCACTACCGCTACCCGAACGGCATCCCAGAAGCTTCGCGCAAGCAGGCAGACTACGAGCTGGACGTCATCATCAAGATGGGCTTCCCGGGATACTTCCTGGTCGTGGCCGACTTCATCAACTGGTCCAAGGACCACGGCATCCGTGTTGGCCCGGGGCGTGGTTCGGGTGCAGGCTCCATGGTCGCCTACGCCATGCGCATCACGGACCTCGATCCGCTGGTGCACGGCCTGATCTTCGAGCGTTTCCTGAACCCGGAACGTGTTTCCATGCCCGACTTCGATGTCGACTTCGATGATCGCCGCCGTTCCGAGGTCATCAAGTACGTGACCGAGAAGTACGGTGATGAGCGCGTATCGATGATCGTGACCTACGGTTCAATCAAGACCAAGCAGGCGCTGAAGGACTCATCGCGCGTGCTCGGCTACCCGTTCAGCATGGGCGAGACCCTGACCAAGGCGCTGCCGCCGGCGGTGATGGCCAAGGACATCCCGCTGAACGACATCGAGAACCCGCAATCCAAGCGCTATTCGGAGGCGGGGGACTTCCGCAACCTGGTGGCCAATGACCCGGAGGCGGCCCGCGTCTTCGAGACGGCCAAGGGCCTGGAAGGCCTGAAGCGCCAGTGGGGCGTGCACGCCGCCGGCGTGATCATGAGCTCGGACCCGATCATCGACGTCATCCCCATCATGCGGCGCATCCAGGATGGACAGGTCATTACCCAGTTCGACTACCCGACCTGTGAAGGCCTGGGGCTGATCAAGATGGACTTCCTGGGGTTGCGCAACCTCACCATCATTTCCGATGCCCTGGAGAACATCGAGTACAACACCGGCACCAAAATCGACCTCGAGACCCTGAGTATCGAGGACCCCGAGGCCTACAACCTGCTGGCCCGCGGCGACACCCTGGGCGTGTTCCAGCTCGATGGCGGTCCCATGCGCTCGCTGCTGAAGATGATGCGCCCCGATAACTTCGAAGACATCTCCGCAGTGATCGCGCTGTACCGTCCGGGCCCGATGGGCGCCAACTCCCACACCAACTACGCCCTGCGCAAGACCGGGTTGCAGGAAGTCACCCCAATCCACCCGGAGCTCGCTGAACCGCTGGCAGAGATCCTCGGCGGCACCTACGGCCTGATCGTGTATCAGGAGCAGGTTATGGCTATTGCGCAGAAGCTGGCCGGCTACTCGCTGGGCCAGGCCGATATCTTGCGCCGTGCCATGGGCAAGAAGAAGAAGTCGGAACTGGATAAGCAGTTCGCCGGCTTCAAGCAGGGCATGAACGACAACGGCTACTCGGACGCCGCCGTGCAGACCCTGTGGGACATCTTGCTGCCATTCTCCGACTACGCGTTCAACAAGGCCCACTCGGCCGCGTACGGCGTGGTCTCCTACTGGACCGCCTACCTCAAGGCGCACTACCCGGCCGAATACATGGCCGCGCTGCTGACCTCGGTGGGCGATGACAAGGACAAGCTGGCACTGTACCTTAACGAATGCCGCCACATCGGCATCACCGTGCTGCCGCCGGATGTCAACGAATCGGCGTTGAACTTCACCCCAGTGGGCAAGGATATCCGCTTCGGCATGGGCGCCATCCGCAACGTCGGCACCAATGCGGTGGCCGGCATGGTCGAGGCCCGCACGGAGAAGGGCAACTACAACGACTTCAACGATTTCCTGGGCAAGGTCCCGGCCGTGGTCTGCAACAAGCGAACCATTGAATCGCTGATCAAGGCCGGTGCCTTCGACTCCATGAAGCATCCACGCCGGGCGCTGGTGGCCATCCACGAAGAAGCCGTGGATTCGGTGATCCAGGTCAAGCGCAACGAGGCGGCCAACCAGTTCGACCTGTTCAGCGCCCTGGGCGCGGATGAGTCCTCGGAGTCGATGCACGTGGCGATCCCCGACATGCCCGATTGGGACAAGAAGGAAAAACTGGCCTACGAGCGCGACATGCTCGGCCTGTACGTTTCCGACCACCCGCTGCAGGGACTGGGCTCGGCCCTGGACCAGTACGCTGACATGCCGGTCACGCACGTGCTCTCGGATGACGGCCCGCAGGATGGCCACATTATTTCCATCGCCGGCATGATTTCCGGTCTGCAGCGGCGCATCGCCAAGAAGAGCGGCAACCCGTATGCGCGCTGCGAGATCGAAGACCTCTCCGGTTCGATGGAGGTCATGTTCTTCGGCCAGGCCTACCAGCCGATCGCCGAGATCCTGGCCGATGACCTGATCGTGGTCATCAAGGGGCGCGTGCAGCGCCGCGATGACGGCTCCATCACCCTGAACGCGCAGGAAATGATGATTCCGGAAATTTCCGAGGATGCCAACGGGGGACCGGTAGTCATCGGCATTCCGACACACAAGGCCACCGAAACCCTGGTGCAGAAGCTGGGTGATGTGCTGCGCACGCACAGTGGCAACACCGAGGTGCGGGTGAAGCTCACCGGCAGCCGCGGCACCTCGCTGCTGCGCCTGGGCATGAACTTCAGGGTAAACCCCAATCCTGCCTTGTTCGGCGATTTGAAGGTGCTGCTGGGCCCGCACTGCCTGGACGTATAGGTAATCGGATCACGGCTTGGATGACCGTGGAAGGTAACTAATGAACCTTCCCCGGTCATCGGCGTTAAACTAGGTAGGTGAGCACTATTCCAGAAACCGAATTCTCAGCACTCGCCACCCTTGATTGGCGCAACGAATCCCTGGGCTACGCACAGCTGAAAGCCAAGCTGCCGCGCCCGGAGATGAACTCCCAGACCGCTGCCGAAACCGTGCAGCAGATCATCGATGATGTCCGCGCCCATGGCATGGAAACACTCAAGGACCTGGCCCAGCGCTTTGACCACGTTGAGCTGGAACATACCCGTGTGCCGCAGCATGAGCTGGACCGCGCCCTGGAAGAACTGGATCCGCAGGTCCGTCTGGCGCTGGAAGAATCCATTGACCGCGCCCGCGTATTCGCCAAGGCCCAGCGCCCCGACGACGCCGAAGTCCGCTACGCTACCGGGGCAACTGTCACCCAGCGCTGGGTCCCGGTGCGCCGCGTCGGCCTGTACGTGCCAGGTGGCCTGGCCGTCTACCCGTCCTCGGTCATCATGAACGCCGTACCTGCCCAGGCAGCCGGCGTCAGCTCGCTAGCCCTGGCCAGCCCGCCGCAGAAGGAATTCGCCGGACTGCCGCACCCCACCATCCTGGCTGCCGCCAAGCTGCTGGGCATCGACGAGGTGCACGCCATGGGCGGTGCCCAGGCTGTTGCCGCGTTCGCCTACGGGGTGGACCTGCCGAACGATGAGCGTGGCGGGATCGAACCGGTTGACGTGATCTCCGGTCCAGGCAACGTGTTCGTGGCAACCGCCAAGCGCTTGGTCAAGGGCGTGGTAGGCATTGACGCTGAAGCTGGTCCTACGGAAATCGCGATTCTTGCCGACAAGGGAGCTAACCCGGGCTTCGTCGCTGCCGATATGATTTCGCAGGCAGAACACGATGCCAACGCCGCGGCCGTGCTGATTACCGATTCACCTGAACTGGCTGCTGGCGTGCGCAAGGAACTCATGGTGCAGGTTGCCGCCACCAAGCACTCCGCCCGTGTGACAGAGGCACTGTCAGGATCCCAATCGGCCGTCATCTTGGTCAAGGACCTGGAGCAGGGGATCGAGGTGTGCAACGCCTACGCCGCCGAGCACCTGGAAATCATGGTGGCCGAGGCGGAATCCACCGCGGCCCGCATCACCGCTGCTGGCGCCGTGTTTGTCGGCGCCTATGCCCCGGTTTCGCTGGGCGACTACTGCGCAGGATCCAACCACGTGCTGCCGACCAGTGGCACCGCGCTGCACGCCTCGGGGCTGAACGTGAATACCTTCTTGAAAGCCATCCAGGTGATCAACTACGACAAGGCCGCGCTGGGCGAAGTGGCCGCTCACGTGATTAATCTTGCCAATGCCGAGGACCTGCCAGCCCATGGAGACGCGGTCGCGGTGCGAAACGCGCAATAGACGCTAAACTGTTAGGTGACATGAGTTGATTCTTGCCACCATGGGTGAACCGAGAATGCTTCTTAGGCTACAGATGGAGGTGCCGTGAACTGCCCGTATTGCCGCAATGCGGATTCCCGAGTGGTCGATAGTCGAGTTGCCGACGACGGCGTCTCGATCCGCCGCCGACGCCAGTGCACGGCTTGTTCGCGCCGTTTCACCACCACCGAAACTGCCAGCCTCAACGTGCTCAAGCAGTCCGGTGCCGTAGAACCGTTCTCGCGCAACAAGGTCATTAACGGTGTTCGCAAGGCCTGCCAGGGCCGCCCGGTCACCGATCACGATCTTGCCGTCCTGGCCCAGGAAGTCGAAGAGGCAGTCCGGACCTCCGGGGCTGCTGAAATCCCGGCCCACCAGGTGGGCTTGGCCATCTTGGAGCCATTGTCGCGCCTCGACGAGGTCGCTTACTTGCGCTTTGCCAGTGTCTACCACAACTTCCAGTCGCTGACTGATTTCGAGACCGCCATTGCCCGGCTGCGCGATCGCCGTGGCAAGGTTCCGCAGGGAAACCAGCGTCCGCTCTCGGCCGACTAGCAGTTTTCGCATAGAGCAAACGCCAGTGCCCCAGACCTTTCGAGGTCGCGGGCACTGGCGTTTGGCGTAGGCGTCGCAGCGGCTATGGCAGGGTGAGAATTTCCGCGCCATCGTCGGTGACCAGCAGGGTGTGCTCGAACTGCGCGGTGCGCTTCTTGTCCTTGGTGGTCACGGTCCAGTCGTCTTCCCACATGTCCCATTCGACGGTGCCCAAGGTGAGCATCGGCTCGATGGTGAAAACCATGCCCGGCTCGATGGGAGTGTTGTAGGCCGGCGCCGCATCGTAGTGCGGGATGATCAAGCCGGAATGGAAGGCCTCGCCGACGCCGTGGCCGGTGAAGTCGCGGACCACGCCGTAGCCGAACCGCTTGGCGTAGGTTTCAATGCTTCGGCCGATCACATTGATCTCACGCCCTGGCATCACGGCCTTGATAGCGCGCTTCAGCGAGTTTTCGGTGCGCTCGACCAGCAGGCGCGATTCTTCATCCACGTCACCGACCAGGAAGGTGGCGTTGTTATCTCCGTGAACGCCACCGATGAAGGCGGTGATATCGATATTGATGATGTCGCCATCTTGCAACACGGTGGTGTCCGGGATGCCGTGGCAGATGACCTCGTTCAACGAGGAGCACAGCGACTTGGGGAATCCGCGGTAGCCCAGGGTTGACGGGTAGGCGTTGTGATCCATGAGGAATTCGTGGCCAAGCCGATCGAGCTGGTCGGTGGTGGCTCCCGGCTGGCAAGCCTTGCCAACTTCCTGCAGTGCCTGAGCGGCAATTCTTGAAGCTATGCGAATGCGTTCGATGACTTCTGGGCTTTTGATTTCCGAAGCCGTGTTGCTGGCAGGTTCCTTCTTGCCAACGTATTCGGGGCGTTCAATGTGTTTCGGTACCGGAAGTTCCGGGGAGACCGTGCCGGCGGTGAGATTTCCAAGGGGTGCAGTTGAAGCAATAGCCATGCTTTTATTCTAGCTTCACGTATCTGCCGCTTCGCTAGGAGATAGCCGATAGATCAGGTGGTGTTGCACCTATTTTCCGCCGGTTGGGATACCGTGGAAGAAGCAGCAAGAATCGAGAGTAGAGGAGTTTTCCATGAGCTCAGCTGGCACCCCGGGCGAGGGGCAGTACTGGTACAACGTCTCGACCAAGACCGTGGAGAATGGCCCGCAGTCTGATTGGTCGCAGTTGCTTGGCCCATATGACACGGTTGCTGAAGCCGAAGCGGCAATGGCGAAAGTCCAGGCACGCAATGAGGCGTGGGACGACGCAGAAGAAGACGACGAGTAGAAGTCAAGGGCACCGAGCCAGGCCGGTGCAGCGAATGGCAAAGCGGTGCGCTGCCACGATGGATGACATCGAGGCAGCGCACCGCTTTGCGATATGGCGTGAGCCGGCTTCTATTCCTTGAACTCGTACTCTGCCGAGGGGAAGGTGCCGGAAACTACGTCCTGGTGGTACTCGCGCACCGCGTTGCCGACAACTTCACGCAGATCAGCGTACTTCTTCACGAAGCGCGGGGTGCGCCCTCCGCCAAGACCCAGCATGTCCTGCCAAACCAGGACCTGTCCGGTGGTGGAGTTGCCAGCGCCGATGCCGATGGTCGGCACCTTCAGCGCGGCATCGATTTTGGCAGCGACCGGGCTTGGCACCATTTCCATCAGGATGCAGAAGGCGCCTGCATCCTGCAATTGCACAGCGTCGTGCTTCATCTGCTCTACAGCGTCGCCACGGCCCTGCACGCGGTACCCGCCCAATGCATGCTCGGACTGCGGAGTGAATCCGATGTGCCCGATAACGGGAACTCCGGCAAGGACCATGGCGCGGACATGCTCGGCGTATTGCGCGGTGCCCTCCATCTTGACCGCGTGGGCATGGCCTTCCTTCATCAGGCGCACCGCAGTGGCAACGGCCTGGGCAGGGGACTGCTCGTAGCTGCCAAACGGGAGGTCGGCAACGACCATGGCGCGTTTGGCCCCGTTGGCGACAGCTTTGGTGAACATGATCATTTCGTCGAGGGTAATGGGCAGCGTGGACTCGTAGCCGAGTACGGTATTGGCAGCGGAGTCGCCAACCAGCAGCATCTCGATCCCGGCCGAATCGAAAATCTCTGCCATCATTACGTCATAAGCAGTTAACATCGCGAATTTTTCGCCATTGTCCTTGGCCTGCTGCAAATGATGAAGTCGGATACGGGACGGGCCTTTTTCAGGGTTCCCTAGGTATGGTTGTGGCATGAATCGACTTTATCGCACTTGCACAGGGCGATGCTGATCGTTGGGACGGTTCTGAACCGATATAGTGTTGCCACAGGTCAATTTTCTTACCGGTTGTGATCAGCGCCGGATATCAGAATCCCAAAGGTGGTGGAAAATGGATCGTCAGCAGGAATTTGTACTGCGCACCATTGAAGAACGCGACGTTCGATTTGTGCGAATGTGGTTTACTGACGTCGTTGGTTCGCTCAAGTCGGTGGCGTTGGCTCCTGCTGAAGTTGAAGATGCTTTCGAAGAAGGTCTGGGATTCGATGGTTCCTCCATTGATGGACTGTCCCGGATCTCCGAGTCTGACATGTTGCTTCAGCCAGATCCTGCCACCTTCCAGATCTTGCCGTGGCGCGGCGAAGTCGAACCGACCTCCCGCATGTTCTGCGACATCCTGACCCCTGAGGGCCAGCCGTCCAATGCAGATCCGCGCCAGGTGCTCAAGCGCCAGCTGGCCGAAGCATCGAATATGGGTTTCACTTGCTACACCCACCCGGAGATCGAATTCTATTTGCTGGAGAACGATCAGCTGGATGCCAATGGCCGTCCCCAGCCGATCGACAACGGTGGCTACTTCGACCACGTGCCAGATGGCGTTGGGCAGGACTTCCGCCGTGCTTCCGTGACCACGCTGGAAGCGCTGGGCATTTCGGTGGAGTTCTCCCACCACGAAACAGGTCCAGGCCAGAACGAAATCGATCTGCGCTACGCAGATGCCTTGCAGACCGCCGACAACATCATGACCTTCCGTACCGTCATCAAGGAGATGGCGATGCAAAAGGGCATCCACGCAACCTTCATGCCCAAGCCATTTGCCGACCATCCGGGCAGCGGCATGCATACCCACTTCTCCTTGTTCGAAGGTGACGCTAACGCGTTCTTCGAAGCTGGCCGCGAATACCAGCTCTCCGATGTGGCCCGGTCCTTCATCGCCGGCATCTTGCACCATGCGCCGGAAATGACCGCCATCACCAACCAGTACGTGAACTCGTACAAGCGGTTGTGGGGTGGAGGGGAGGCGCCGAGCCACCGTTCGTGGGGGCACAACAACCGCTCGGCACTGGTCCGCGTGCCGCTGTACAAGCCAGGCAAGGGACAGTCCGCCCGCGTGGAATACCGCGGTATCGACTCGGCAGCCAATCCGTACCTGGCCTACGCAGTATTGCTGGGCGCTGGGCTGAAGGGCATCCGCGAAGGCTACGAGCTGGAAGAGCCAACCGAGGATGATGTCTGGAGCCTGTCCACGGCAGAACGCCGCGCCTCGGGCCACGTTCCGCTGCCTGGCAGCCTGCACGACGCATTGCGCGCCATGGAAGAGTCGGAACTGATGGCCGAGATCCTCGGCGAGCAGGTATTCAACTCGTTCCTGTCGAACAAGCGCACCGAATGGGAAGAATACCGCCAGGTCATTACCCCATACGAACTGAACAAGTATTTGGGAATCCTCTAGAGACTTCGCCGCGTGAAGCTGCGCGGCGAAATGCGGGAGAACACGAGACACCATGCCGGAAGTACCCTCGCGAGCATTGCTCAACGCTGGCTTCAGCGACATCGAAAGGGCCAAGAAATTCCTTCAGGCCGAGGAACTGTCCCGGATTGATCCCAGCCTGATCGTGAGCAAGATGGCGCATGCGCCAGATCCGGACCAGGCACTGCTGCTGGCCCTGCGGTTGGTAGATCGGCACCCGGAAGTCATCGATATCTTCCTGGAGCCCGATAGCTGCCAAGGGCTCGTCAGGCTTCTGGGCAGCTCTTCTGCGCTCGGGGAGTTCCTCATGCGTTGTCCCGAGGCGCTGGAGATCGTCCGCCACGCCCCACCCGGTGAATTCGTCCCCGTGCCCGCGGAACAGCTGGTCGAGGACTTGCTGGCATCGATCGAGGCCAAGCAATCAGACGGCGGGCACTGGGTCTCTTCCTGCACCGGTGCTGAAGCGCGTCAGCGCTTGCGCACCGCCTACCGCAAGGCATTGCTCTCGCTGGCCCACCGGGACTTGGGTTCCACCCAGCCTCAACGCATTCTGCCCCTGGTCGCCGCCGAACTGGCCGACATGGCTGGTGCCGCGTTGGAGGGGGCATTGGCCATTGCCCGGGCCGAAGCCGCCGAACAATATGATGCTGGCGACGTTGATCGGGTTAAGATCACCATCATTGGCATGGGCAAGTGCGGTGCACGTGAACTGAACTATATTTCGGACGTCGATGTCATTTACGTCCACGATTCCACGCTGGGAATCGATGACGATCTGGCGGCCGCGATCGCGACGGTGATCTGCGGGAACACGGCACGTGCACTGATGGTCTCTGGCCCTGAGCCGATGCTCTGGGAAGTGGATGCGAATCTTCGCCCCGAGGGCAAGGACGGGGCCTTGACCCGTACGCTCTCATCCCATGAAGCGTATTACCGCCGGTGGGCCCATTCATGGGAATTCCAAGCCCTGCTCAAGGCCCGCGCGATTGCCGGCGACAAGGAACTGGGACGCTCTTATGAGCGGATGGTTTCGCCAATGGTGTGGTCCAGTTCCGAGCGTGAGGGCTTCGTTGAATCCGTCCAGGCCATGCGCCGACGCGTCAGCGACAACATCGACAAGCAAGATGTTGCGTGGCAAATCAAGCTGGGCCCCGGTGGGCTGCGCGATGTCGAATTCACCGTCCAGCTGCTCCAACTCGTCCATGGTCGAGTCGACCCCGCCATCCAGGTGCCAACCACCACCCTGGCCATCCAAGCGATGAGCGATATCGGCTACATCGGCCGTGATGATGCGACGAATTTCGATGACTCATACCGTTTCCTGCGCTTGCTGGAGCACCGGATACAGCTCAGCCAATTGCGCCGTACCCACTTGATGCCCCGGGCAGAAAGCGCCCAGCGCGTGCTTGCACGATCGATCCGTGGTGCTGGAGACCTGCAGCTCAGCAGCCCGGAGAAGCTGATGCGCCGCTGGAATGAAACCAAGCGCATGGTGCGTTCGCTGCACGAGCGTATTTTCTACCGTCCGCTCCTGGTCAGTAGTTCCAACCTCTCGGCCGATGACGTCAAGCTCACCGCCGAATCGGCGCAAGCCCGCTTGCGCGCCCTGGGCTATCTCGACCCGAAGGCGGCGATGCGGCACATTGAAGCCCTGACCGGTGGGGTCTCGCGCAGTGCGTCATTGCAACGGCAATTGCTGCCGGTACTCCTGGACTGGTTTGCCCGCGGGGTTGACCCGGATGCTGGATTGCTGGGCTTCCGCCGGCTCAGCGAAGCACTGGGCAAGTCCCATTGGTTCCTCGGCATGCTGCGCGATACCAACGCTGCCGCTGAACGGCTGAGCCACTTGCTCTCCAATACGCGCTTCCTGACCGACCTGCTGGCCAACGAGCCGGCGGCGGCCGCTTGGCTGGGCTCCGACGCCTCCTTGACGCCGCAGACATTCGAGAACCTGCTGCAGCAGAACACCTCGATCATCCATCGCACGAAGCAGCCAGAAGCTGCCATCCGCATGATCCGCATGGTGCGCCGCCGCGAATTCTTGCGTGTCGCGCTTGCCGACGGCGCTGGCCTGCTGACCGTTGAGGAAGTTGGCGTAGCACTCTCGAACATCGACGCCGCCATGGTTGACGGGGTGCTGAAGGTCCTCTTGGCTGCTGACCAGGCCAAGCACGGGGAACATGCTGTCGTCTCGGTCATTGCCATGGGCCGCCAAGGCGGTCGGGAAATCGGTTACGGCTCTGATGCGGACGTCCTGTTCGTGCAGCGCCCGGTTCCTGGCGCCACGGCCCAAGCTGCTCAAGAACAAGCGCTTCGGGTAGTTACCGACCTGGTGTCGTGGACCGCCAAACCGTTGAAACCGGCCATTCCAGCTGAAGTGAAATTGAAAGTGGATTCGGATCTGCGCCCCGAGGGCCGCCAGGGAATGCTGGTCCGTTCTCTCGACGCCTACGCCACCTATTACCAGCGATGGGTGGAAATCTGGGAACGCCAGGCGTTGCAGCGTGCACGCTCGTTTGCCGGCGATGACCAGTTGGCTGAAGATTTCATGGAATTGATTAGGCCGGTGCGCTACGGCAAGGGACTGGACGAGTCGGAGATCCGGGATATCCGCAAGATCAAGGCCCGCGTTGAATCCGAACGGCTCCCGCGAGGTGCCGACCCCAACCGCCACCTGAAACTGGGACGAGGCTCGCTCTCGGACATTGAATGGCTGGTGCAGTTCTACCAGTTGCAATACGCCTGGAAGCACGAATCCCTGCGCACCACCTCGACGCTCCAGGCGTTGGAAGAGCTGGCGAAATTGGAGCTCATTGCGCAAGACGATAGCGAACTGCTGGCGATTGCTTGGCGGCTGGCTACGCAGATTCGCAGTGCTGAAATCATCACGTCCGGACGTTCCAGCGATGTCTTGCCGAGTTCGGCGCGCGATATGGAAGCCGTGGCTCGGTGGTGCGGCTATGAGCCGCACTTTGGCGTGGAACTCGAAGAAGACTACTTGCGTGCAACCCGGCACGCGCGTGGCATCTTTGAACTGCTGTTCTACGGCTTTGAGGACTAGGAACCGCGGTGGCCGTTGAAACGCTGCTGGAACGTTCCTGGAGCCCGCTGGCTGCTTCATCCATGCCATGGCAACGCCGCGTGCTGCTGGGCGGGGGAGCAGCCCTGTGGAACGATGCGTGCGTTGCTTTGCTCCGTTGGGAAGTCAAGACACGCAGCGGGTTCAGGCTCCAGCCGCAGTTGCCGGTCGCCGTGGGCCAGCAACCCTTGATCACCATCGGTGTCGGACCGTTGCGCATCCATGAACCTGTGGAGGTAGTTGACGTCATTGCGGAAAGTGATTGGGTAGGGTTTTCCTACCGGACGCTGCCGGGGCATCCGGTTCAGGGTGTGGAAGCTTTCATTCTTGAACGCGCGGACGAGCAAGTTTTCCTGCTGATCAGGTCGGTCACGGAACCTTCTGATGTGCCTGCTTGGCGTCGAGTCTTCAAGGTGCTGCTCCTGGCGCAGTGGGTGACACGTCAGCGTTACCTTCGTGCGCTGAAACCTTAGTCCGCAACCGGCAATTTCCTGCGCTTCCCGCCGGAACAGGATGCGGGGGACTAGGGTGGGGATTGTAATCTCTACGCGAATAATGAGTGCAGGGGAGCTTCGAAAATGCTGGACCCAAAGATGCTGCAGGCTGCCATTGATCAGTCCTTGCTGGCCCTGGAATCCAATGACAGCGGACCATTTGGCGCGGTGGTAGTCCTTGACGGAAAAGTCGTTTCCGCTGGCTACAACTCGGTGGTGGGTAGCCAGGATCCAACGGCGCACGCCGAAATCAATGCCATCCGCGCAGCGGGACAAGCACTGGGAACCTTCGATCTGTCGCAATGCGAGCTCTACACCAGCTGCGAGCCATGTCCCATGTGCCTGGGTGCCATCTATTGGTCCCGCTTCAAGCATGTCTACTACGCGAATACGCGCGAGGAAGCCGCGAAGATCGGCTTCGATGATGATTTCATCTACAAGGAGCTTGAGCTTCCCATGAGCGAGCGGAAAATTCCGTTTACCAAGGTTGAAGATTCCGGTGCGCTCAGGGCATTTGAGCTTTGGGAAGCAAAGAGCGACAAGCAGGAATACTAGTACTTGTTATCGGGGCGGCACTTGCCCTGAGCGCGATGGCCGCCAATGTGCGGGCCCGCACTGATGCTTAAACAGAGGAGTCCGCACAAGTGCTAGAACATAGTTCTTGCGCTTTGTGCGGACTCCTCTGCAAACTACACGGGGCGATGCCCCGTCAGCTGATTAGCAACCGTAGTAGAGCTCGAACTCGTATGGGTTCGGGCGCAGGCTCAATGGCTTGATTTCGTTTTCACGCTTGTACTCAACCCAAGTCTGGATCAGGTCTTCGGTGAAGACGCCGCCTTCGAGCAGGAACTCGTGATCAGCTTCCAGGGCCTTGAGCGCCTCTTCGAGGCTTTCAGGTGCGCGCTGGATTTCCTTGGCCTCTTCGGCAGGAAGCTCGTAGAGGTCCTTGTCGATTGGCTCTGCAGGTTCAATGCGGTTCTTGATGCCGTCCAGGCCAGCCATCAGCTGGGCTGCGAACGCCAGGTATGGGTTCGAGGAAGCATCCGGAGCGCGGAACTCGATACGCTTCGCCTTAGGGTTCGAACCGGTGATAGGGATACGGATACCGGCAGAGCGGTTGCCCTGCGAGTAGACCATGTTCACTGGAGCTTCGTAGCCCTTGACCAGGCGGCGGTAGGAGTTCACGGTTGGGTTGGTGAACGCGAGCACGGCGTCTGCGTGCTTCAGCAGGCCGCCGATGTACCAGCGTGCGGTATCGGACAGGCCAGCGTAGCCCTTTTCGTCGTAGAACAGCGGTTCGCCGTTGGACCACAGCGACTGGTGCACGTGCATGCCCGAGCCGTTGTCGCCGAAGACTGGCTTTGGCATGAAGGTTGCGGACTTGCCCCACGCGTCAGCGACGTTCTTCACGATGTACTTGAAGAGCATCAGTTCATCAGCGGAGTGGACCATGGTGTTGAACTTGTAGTTGATTTCTGCCTGGCCGGCAGCGCCCACCTCGTGGTGGCTGCGCTCAACCTCAAGGCCAGCCTTGTCCAGCTCGACGCAGATCGCGTCGCGCAGGTCAGCCTGCTTGTCAGTCGGTGCAACTGGGAAGTAGCCGCCCTTGTACGGGGTCTTGTAACCCTGGTTGCCGCCTTCTTCCTTGCGGCCGGTGTTCCAAGGTGCCTCGTCGGAATCGATCGAGTAGAACGCGCCCTGTGGCTTGGATTCGTAGCGAACGTCTTCGAAGATGAAGAATTCTGCTTCTGGGGCGAAGAACGCGGTGTCAGCGATACCGGTCGATTCCAGGTAAGCCTCGGCGCGTTCGGCAACGCCACGTGGGTCGCGGTGGTAAGGCTCACCGGTGCGTGGGTTGATGATCGAGAAGTTGAAGGCTAGGGTCTTTTCCAGGCGGAAGGGATCGATGAAGCCGGTGGTGACGTCCGGGATCAGCTGCATGTCGGAATCAGAGATGCCGGCGAAGCCGCGGATGGAAGAACCATCGAAGAGCTGGCCGTTGACGAAGAAGTCGGCATCCACGGACTTGGCAGGCACGTTGAAGTGCTGCTGTACACCTGGTAGGTCGGTGAAACGGATATCGACGAACTTGATGTCCTCTTCGGCAATATATGCCAAGACTTCTTCTGGACTGGTAAACATGTGCAGGTGACTCCCTGGTGAGATATAAGGTTTGGTAAACGGAACCGGTAGCCGGAATGATCCGGCTGGTCCTCTTGCTTACGTATCAAGCTTACCTATAATCCATTTCTGAATGGTGTCTCTATTGTTTCCAACCTGTTACAAGCGGAGAATCCGGGCGTGTCGTATCGCGCTGATCTGCGCTGATTGCCTGCTGTAACAATCTGACTTGCATACTTGCTACCTGGTTATCGCGTTCTAACTGGCGCACAGAATCGCTGGATAGACTGTATTGGTGGAAAGAAAAGACTTCAGCTCGTGGCTTGAAGGGCCGCCGCAGCATAATACGCAACAATGGCCCGGGCAGGATATGGGGCGCCCCGAGAAGGGCCCCGGCTCAATTGCCAGATTCCCGCGACGGGTCGGTGCACTGCTCTTGGACTGGGGGCTCTCGATGTTGCTGAGCTGGTGGCTGTTTGACAGCCACGATCTGGCAACATTGAGCCTGTTCTGCGCCGGGCAGATCATCGGTGTCGGATTCACCGGGCACACGATTGGGCACCGTACCTTTGGAATGCAGGTGCAGTCGCTGGATGGAACCGCAATCAAGCCGTTGCAAGGCCTGATTCGTTCCTTGCTGCTTTGCCTGGCTATTCCGGCCTTCGTCACCGACAAGGACCAGCGTGGACTGCATGATCGTTTGCCTAAGACCATCCTGGTGAATATCTCCTAGCAATAGATCCGGACAGCAAGAAAGAAGCCGCAACTAGAAATTCCAGTTGCGGCTTCTTTAGTAGTTGTCTTTAGCGTCCGCGCGTAGCGCGGCGGTTTGGACGGACGCGGTTCGGGTCTACGCCCTTGGGGATAGGCAGACGATTCGCGGTCAACGTGCTCAAGCGCTTGTCGATTGCGCTGACTTCCAGCTTCGTAATCGACTTTGGAAGCTTCTTCATTGCCTTGCCGACTTCAGCCAACGGAGTCTGGCCTTCTTCGGAACCAGCGTTGATGATGTGCACGGGAACGTTCGGCAGAACGCGGGCGATGCGCTTGCGCTCGGAAGAGGCAAGCTCACGAACCCGGCTCTTTGGTCCCTCAGTGACCAGGACGATGCCCGGGCGACCGATGCCGAGGAACACCAGATCCTGGTGGCGGTTGTAGGCAACTGGTTCCTGCTTCAGGATCCAGCCGCGACGCAGCACGCTCATGGCGGCGCCGGCAGCGCCAGGACGGCCCTCAAGCTGCGAGAACGCAGCTTTCTCTGCGCGGCGGGACATCACGAACATTGCAGCAAGGAGCGCCAGCGGGATTGCGATGATCAACATCGTGATCCAGTTTTTGATCAAGAAGCCGATGACCAAGCAGACAGCAATGACGGCCAAGGCTGCCAATGCCATCCACCACACGACCATCGGGTCATTGCGGCGAGTCATCTGGAAGACCTGGCCAATTTGCTTCAGGCGGCCCGGTTCTTTGTTCTTCTTCTCAGCTTTTGGTTTACGCGAAAACAAGCCACGCTTAGGCGCGGCTGCGTCGTTGTCGGAGTTTTTGGCCATAGTGCCTTAATTCTACGCGATGAAGTTGATAGTTCTAAGCCGAGCCGGATCGAACACGGCATTTTCAGCTGAATTGCCCATGGACGGGCAGTGGGAAAGCCCCGGAACCCTCGATGGATTCCATCAGGAGTTCCGGGGCCTTAGCCGTGGGGTCCACTGGACCGAGCTACTTGATCAGCGAAGCTGCTTCCTGGCGCGTGTTGCCCGAGGACTCGATATGTGCCAATGCCTCTGGAATTTCGCGGCCCTTCTTGCGCATGGCGCCGGCCCACAGGCGGCCAGCGCGGTAGGAAGAACGGACCAGCGGCCCAGCCATGACTCCGGCAAAGCCGAGTTCTTCGGCTTCTTGCTGAAGCTCCAGGAACTCCTGCGGGGTGACCCAGCGGTCGACTGGCAGATGCAGGTCGGTTGGGCGCAGGTACTGGGTCAAAGTCAGCAGATCGCAGCCTGCCTCATGGAGATCACGCATGGCCTCGGAAATTTCTTCTCGAGTTTCGCCCATACCCAGAATCAGGTTGGACTTGGTGATCAAGCCACGCTTGCGGCCATGGGTGATCACATCCATGGAACGCTCGTAACGGAAAGCCGGGCGGATGCGCTTGAACAGGCGAGGCACAGTCTCTACGTTGTGGGCGTAGACTTCTGGCTCCGAATCGCAGATGGTATCCAGGTTCTCCGGCTTGCCGCTGAAATCGGGGATCAGCAGCTCTACGCCGGTGCTTGGATTCATCTTGTGGATCTGCCGCACAGTCTCGGCATACAGCCAGGTGCCCTCGTCTTCGAGGTCATCACGGGCGACGCCGGTTACGGTGGCGTAGCGCAGATCCATCTTCTTCACGCTCATGGCGACCTTGAATGGCTCTGAGCGGTCAATTGCCAAGGGCTTGCCGGTGGCGATCTGGCAGAAGTCGCAACGGCGGGTGCACTCTGAACCGCCGATCAGGAAGGAAGCCTCGCGGTCTTCCCAGCACTCGAAGATGTTCGGGCAGCCTGCTTCTTCGCAGACCGTATGCAAGCCTTCGCTCTGTACGAGATTTTTCAGGCCAACGTATTCAGGGCCAATGCTCAACTTGGCCTTGATCCATTCTGGCTTACGCTCCACAGGTACGGCAGCGTTGCGCTTTTCTACGCGCAGCATACGGCGGCCTTCTGGTTCGACGCTCATTAAACAGCTCTTTCTTTGGTGAGGGCGTGACTGTCTAGACGACTTGAGGGGTGAGCAGACGCTCTATTTCGGTTTGTACGCGGTCAACGACGTCTTCGGGGGTGACGGTACGGCCGAGTTCTTCGGAAATGGTGGTGACACCTGCATCGGAGATGCCGCAGGGGATGATCTGTTCGTAGGCGGAAAGCGCGTTCGAGCAGTTCAATGCGAAACCGTGCATGGTGACACCGTGGTTGATGCGGATTCCAATGGCTGCGATTTTGCGGTCCTGAGCGCCATCTTTGCCCGGTACCCAGACCCCGGAGCGGCCCTTGATCTGGGCCGTCGGAATGCCTAGCTCGCTGACCACGTTAATCAGGGCTTCTTCCAAGGTCTCCACGTAAAGTCGGATTGCGCTGATCTTGCGTAGCTTGACGATGGGGTAGCCAATGAGCTGTCCCGGGCCATGCCAGGTCAACTTTCCACCGCGATCCACATCCACCACGGGGGTCCCGTCCATCGGGAGATCTTCAGGTTCAGTTCGCTTGCCTGCGGTGTAAACCGCTTCGTGCTCCAGGAACAGGACTTTTGGGGTTTGCGTGTCCGCGGCTACCGCATCATGCAGTTGGATTTGGTAATCCCAAGCTTCCATGTAGGGCACAAATTTTGAGCCTAGTCCGACTCGTTCGAATTCGATCGCCATGACGGCTAGCCTACGCTCTTGAACGATCGGTCGCTAATTCAGAGCCGTCGAACCCATCTGTGGATATCCAGCTTGCAATTTACGATTCTGGGTTACAACGGAGTCATGGATGATTCTACGAATGTTCTAGCGTGGCCGACAAGCCCCGGGCATGTCACGGTAAGGCCGCTAAGTTCCAAGTCACCGTGTAAAGTTTGGCTGATCCGGAGGGAAAGCGACCAGTTGTACCTCACGCTAAAACTTAGCCTGACTATGGAAAACATCATTTCGCTTCGCCAAGAGCAGGTAACGCAGTCAAGGAAATATGTCGTTGATTTCTACGGAACCCTGTCGACACAATTGGGCGAGGGGCTGGTTATGGAATATTGCCCCGGTGGCAGCGTGGCTGATCTTGTGGCAAGTCGAAGCGCCTTTGGCCTGGGGGAGTGCGTGACCGCGCTGGCACCCATCGCGCAGACACTTTCGGTGATGCATGCGCAGGGCCAACGCCATGGAGACTTATCGCCGGCCAATATATTGCTCACTGCCAAGGGAATGCCGAAGATCATTGACTTCCAGGAATCAGCTTCAGCACGGCAGGCGCTCACCGGCTCCGGTACGCCAGGATTCATGGCCCCTGAAATGCAGGCCGGGGTACGGGAAAGCCAAGTTGGAGAGCAGGACGTGTTTTCGCTGGGCGCCTGCTTGTGGTTTCTCCTATCCGGACGGATTCCCGAAGAGGAACTGATGCGTCCACCGGCAAGCGTGATGTTCCCCGGAATCCCTTCGATCATTCATGAACTCTTGATCGATTCGCTGAATCCAGATCCGCAAGCACGACCGACCGCAGATCAGTTTGCTCGAACGTTGTTCGCAAGCTGTCCGGCAGAGCCCATCAGCTGGGAAGGGCATGTAGCTCCAGAAGCTACTCATCTGATGGAGACCATCCATCCATCCGCGGAACAGAATGCTGCGCACAAGCGCTTCAAGCGCCAGGCCGATACCGCAAGCAGGCAGCGAAGCCCCAGCCGCGATGACTCCTGGCATAGCCATCGATTGCGCCGGACCCCCGGGGCCGTGAAATTGGCCGGTGCCGCAGCACTGGGCTCGTTGGTTATTATCGGGAGCCTCGTGGGCGTCAATCATTTCCGTGCGGCTGTGGCCACCGAAACGACTGCGGCTACGGCAGTACCGTCAGCAGAGCAAAGCTGCAGAATTGAAGACGGGGCGCACGTTCCAGCTTGTGCCTTGAATCGGGACACCGTGATCTCTGCATTCCTCGCGCTTTCAAGAGAGCGCGATGAAGCGATGGGGCAGCTGGCGGGGGAGAAGCTCAAGGGGCTCTACACTTCAGGAGCGGAGCAGCTGCAACGAGATCTCGAAACAATCGATCAGCTTCGGAAAATGGGTTTGGAATTTGCGGGATTGCGCACGAGACTCACGGACGTCACGGTATCGGCGCGTGGGCAGGGGGACTCTGTCATTCTTGCTGCCACTTCTAGCCAAGAGGAATACCGCTACGTGGATGCCCGCGGAGCCACGGTTCACGCCGTCCAGGCCGCGCAGCCGCAACGCATCGAAGTGGAACTAGTGCTGGAAGACGAGCGCTGGAAAATTGGCAAGGTATTGCGCCGTTAAAAGCGAAACGGCGGGAGGTGCAACCACAGCTTGCTCCAAGCTGATGGTTGCGGCTCCCGCCGTCAATGCTAATGCTGATTAGTTCCAGAGTACCGCGATGGCGATGTTGATCAAGGCCATGCCACCCACGGCGTGAGCGATCCCCGTAGGAACTTCCTCGCCGTTCTTCATCTTCTTCCGGCCAAGGAACGCTGCCACCAAGATAATGATTGCAATCAGCGACTTGATTCCAATCTTCATGTGGTTTGGCGAACCGTCGCCAGCCTCGAGAATACCGACCATGGCCAGACCCGTTACGACCTGAACGATAGCGCCATACCACTGCCATACGGAGACGGTTGGAGTCTTGAAATTAGCAAGCCAGCCGCCGAAGATAGCTGCTGCACCCAAGATATGCACGAAAATCAGGATTGAAAGAAGAATAGTCATGATACTAGCCTAATCTATTTTCGACTGATCGTAGAAAACGCAGAATCGCCCCTGTCGAATCAACGACAGGGGCGATTATCCACCTAGGCTGCGAAAGCGAAAGCTGTATCTTTACAGTCCCAGTTCGCCTTCGAAAGCGCCGCCTTCAAGGCGAGCCTTGACGGTCTGCAGGAAGCGGCCTGCATCGGCACCGTCTACCAGACGGTGATCGTAGGTCAGGCACAGGTACATCATGTGGCGGATGGCAATCGAATCGTTGCCCTCTGCGTCGGTAACGACCATTGGACGCTTCACGATCGCACCGGTGCCCAGGATTGCTACCTGTGGCTGGTTGATGATCGGGGTGTCGAACAGTGCGCCAACCGAACCGATGTTGGTGATCGAGAAGGTGCCACCGGAGAGCTCATCCGGACCGATCTTGTTGCTGCGGGTGCGTGCAGCAACATCAGCGATACGCGAAGCCATGCCAGCCAGGTTCAGATCGCCAGCGTTCGATACAACAGGAACCAGCAGGCCCTTGTCGGTGTCGACTGCGAATGCCAAGTGCTCGGCATTGTGGTAGGTGATCTTCTGGGTCTCTTCGTTGTACTCGGCGTTCAACTTAGGGTGTGCCTTCAGGCCCTCGGCAACAGCCTTGGCGATGAATGGCAAGTAAGTGAGGTTCACGCCGTTGGTGGCCTTGAAGTTGGCCTTTGCCGAAGCACGCAGCTTCACGATGCGGGTCATATCGATCTCGTGGACCTGGGTCAGCTGAGTCGATACGTCCAGGGATTCGCGCATGCGGCGAGCGATGACCTGGCGGATACGTGGAGCCTTCTCCTCGGTGCCGCGCAGCGAGGAAACCTCGACTGCAGGAGCAGCTGGCTTCGCGGCGGCAGGGGCAGGGGCGGCAGCTGGTGCAGCGGCTGGTGCAGCAGCTTCCTGGGCGGCAACAGCGTCCAGGACATCCTGCTTGCGGATGCGACCGCCAACGCCGGTACCCTTCACCGAAGCAATGTCGATGCTGTGCTGGTTAGCCAAGCGGCGGACCAGGGGGGTGACGTAGCCGGACTCATTGGTTGCCTCAGCAGCCGGTGCCTCTTCCTTTGCAGGAGCGGGAGCAGCCGGAGCGGCAGGTGCTTCTTCCTTAGCGGGAGCCGGAGCGGCCGGAGCCTCTTCCTTTGCAGGAGCCGGAGCAGCAGCTGGTGCTTCTTCCTTGGCTGGGGCGGCAGCTGGAGCAGCGCCAGCTGCACCGATAACAGCCAGAACAGCGCCAACTTCAGCGGTCTCATCTTCTGGAACGCGAATTTCCAGCAGGGTACCTGCAACGGGGGAAGGAACTTCGGTGTCAACCTTGTCGGTGGAAACCTCAAGCAGTGGCTCGTCGACGGAGACTTCCTCGCCAACTTCCTTCAGCCAGCGGGTGACGGTACCTTCGGTAACCGACTCGCCCAGAGCTGGAAGGGTCACTTCGGTGCCTGAAGCAGCGCCGGCGGCTGGTGCAGCTGCTGGAGCTTCTTCGGCTGCAGGTGCTGCTGGTGCTTCTTCGGCTGCAGGTGCTGCTGGTGCTTCTTCAGCGGCTGGTTCGGCAGGTGCTTCTTCAGCGGCCGGAGCTGCTGGTGCAGCTTCGTCAGCGCCGGAGCCATCGCCAATGCGAACCAGTGGGGCGCCAACTTCAGCGTCCTCGTCTTCGGCTACGAAGATTTCCTCGATGATGCCGGCAACCGGCGAAGGAACTTCAGTGTCAACCTTGTCGGTGGAAACTTCCACCAACGGCTCGTCTACCTCTACACGGTCGCCGACCTGCTTCAGCCAGCGGGTTACCGTACCTTCGGTAACGCTTTCACCCAGTGCGGGTAGGTTTACGGTTTCAGACATCGTCCCGTATCTCCTTGTTTTATAAAGCTTGAAAAGTGGTGGGAGGCGTTGCCTCCGAGCCTAGTGCATACAGGCAGCGCGTTGAACTAACGCGCTGCCTGTATGACCAAAGCGTGATTAACCGTGCAGCGGGGCGCCGGCCAAAGCCATTGCGGCTTCGCCCAGGGACTCGTTCTGGGTTGGGTGTGCGTGGATCAGCTGCGATACGTCCTCTGGGTAAGCTTCCCAGTTCACGATCAGCTGGGCTTCACCGATCTGCTCGCCAATGCGGCCGCCGATGCCGTGAACGCCAACGATTGGGCCGTTCTTGACGCGAACCATCTTGATGATGCCGCTGGTGCCCAGGATCGAGGACTTGCCATTGCCAGCCAAGTTGTACTCGGTGGTTTCAATCTGGTCGGCACCGAACTTCTCCTTGGCCTTCGGCTCGGAGTAGCCCACGGAAGCGATCTCTGGCTCGCAGAAAGTCACCTTCGGGATGTTGATGTCCTCGACGATGGTTGGCTTCATGCCGTGGATTTCCTCGGCTACGAAGCGGCCATGCTGGTAACCGCGGTGTGCAAGCTGTACGCCTGGAACGATGTCGCCGATTGCGTAGATGTTGCCAACGCCGGTGTGCAGGCGCTCATCGGTGATCACGAAGCCGCGGTCAATGGTGATGCCCTGCTCTTCGAAGCCGAGGCCCTCGGTTACCGGACCGCGACCTACTGCAACCAGAACGATCTCTGCTTCCAGGACCTTGCCGTCAGCCAGGGAGACCTTGGCGCCGTTAGCATCCTGCTCGACCTTCTCGAAGAAGACGCCGGTGTTGAACTTGATGCCGCGCTTCTTGAAAGCGCGCTCCAGGTTCTTGATGATGGCTGGGTCCTCGTTCGGAACCAGCGAAGGCAGGCCCTCGACGATGGTGACGTCGACGCCGAAAGACTTCCATACGGAAGCGAACTCGACACCGATGACGCCGCCGCCGAGCACGATGGCGCTCTTTGGCAGGTCTTCCATGTTCAGTGCTTCGGTGCTGGTCAGTACGCGGCCGCCGATTTCCAGACCCATGGTCTTGGAGGAGGAGCCGGTAGCCAGGATGATGTACTTGCCCTTGTAGACGGTGCCATCAACATCGATGGAATCCTGGGAGACCAGTCGGCCGTTACCGGTGATAACGTTGACCTTCTTCATCTTCAGCAAGCCCTGGAGACCCTTGTGCTTTCCAGCAACAATGTCTTCCTTGTACTTGCGCACGCCAGCCAGGTCGATCGACTCCAGCGAGGAGTTGATGCCGAACTTGGCACCCTCGCGAGCGTTCTCGGCCAGCTCTGCTGCGTGCAGGTAAGCCTTGGTTGGGATGCAGCCGGTGTGCAGGCAGGTGCCGCCCAGCTTTTCCTTCTCGATCAATCCAACGGTGTAGCCCAGCTGGATGGCGCGCAATGCTGCCGAGTATCCAGCGGATCCGCCGCCGAGGATGAGGACATCAAATTCTTGCGTTGCTGCCGAATCGGCCACGTGAACGCTCCCTCGTATTCGCTTAGTGAGGCCGGCTTAGGCCGACCAGGGGATCGGGTGTGGACTTCCTGGAGCGTGACACATGCGGGCGCGCACCATTAATCCACGGTGATGTTTCAAAACTTACCTTAGTACCGTCCAATGGTTGCAGTCACCTTCGGGGCATTAAAAGTCAGGTATGTCTCTTATTTTTAAACTCATCCCGGCATCGTGCAGATAGTTCCGGCGATACCGGGATGAGTTCCAGGACACAGGAACTGCCATTAGTCCTGCGTTGCTGCGGCTAGTTTGCTGCAGCGAGCTGCTCTGCGTAGGCAACCAGGGTGCGTACCTGGGAGCCGGTGCCGTTCTTCGGAGTGTAGCCCCAGGCGCTGCCTTCGTTGAACGCAGGACCAGCGAAGTCGATGTGGGCCCAAGGGATCTTCTTGCCGTCCACTTCACCGACAAACTCTTCGAGGAACACGGCGGCAGTCATCATGCCGCCCATGCGCTCACCGATGTTCGCCAGATCGGCAACCTGCGACTCGATGGACGGGCGCAGCTCCTCCGGAAGCGGCATGGCCCAAGCCAATTCGCCCACCTTGTCCGAGACGGCAACCAAGTCGCTGGCGACCTGCTTGTCGCCCATGACACCTGCGGTGCGCAGGCCCAGGGCCAGCATCTGCGCGCCGGTCAGCGTAGCGATGTCGATCATGACATCCGGCTTCTCCAAGCTGGCAGCTGCCAGGCCATCGGCCATGACCAAGCGGCCTTCGGCGTCGGTATTGAGCACTTCAACGGTCTTGCCGCCGAACATGGTCAGCACATCGCCCGGACGGGTCGAGGCGCCGCCAGGCATGTTTTCTGCCAGGCACAGCCATGCAGTGACCTTGACATTCAGGCCAAGCTCGGCGACTGCGGCAACGGTCTGGAAGACCGCGGCGGCACCGGACATGTCGGACTTCATGGCGTGCATGCCGGCAGCAGGCTTCAGCGAGGTGCCACCGGTGTCGAAGGTAATGCCCTTGCCGATCAAGGCGATGTGCTTGGCGGCCTTCGACGGCGCGTATTCGATCTTGACCATGCGCGGCTGGCGAACCGAACCGCCGCCAACACCGATCAGGCCGCCGAAGCCGTCCTTGGCAAGGCGCTTCTCGTCGAAAATGGTGACCTTCAGCGGCAGGGACTTGGAGTGGTCCTTCACTGCTGCGGCGAAGGACTCCGGGTACAGCACGTTGGCTGGGGCGTTGATTAGATCGCGGGTGCCGCGTACTGCGCGGCCCAGGATGGCAGCGCGCTTGAGTACTGCTGGCAGGTCCTTGGACGTCGCTACCGAGGTGACGATCTGGGCTTCGGCCAGTACCGGCTTCTCGCTCTTCTTCGAACGGTGGTTCTCGTAGCGGTAGCTGCCCAGCGCGATGCCTTCTGCGATGGCGGCCACGCGCTCCACGCTGTCAGCAGGCAGGGCGAAAATGGCGCTCTTGGCGTTGCTCAGCTGGCGGGCAGCCGAACCGGCGGCACGGCGCAGCTTCTCCTCGGTCAGATCAGCTAGCTCGTCAACGCCCAGGCCGATGAACTGCAAGGTCTTGGTCTTGGCACCGTCTACGCCTGGCAGCGCGGTGATTTCGTCGGCCTTCCCGGCAACGCCCAAAGCTGAAAGCGACTGCTCCAGGGAAGTGGTGGTTTCGGCGGTGAATGGGGATGCCGCGATGGACACCTTTTCGCCGTTCTTGAGTACACCCAGGATGAGGGTGTCAGCGCTCTTGCGCTTGATGTCGGCGCCAATGGCGCTCAAAGTGAGATCACTGGAGTTGATCACAAAATCATTCCTTCTATGCCTTTGTAGGGTCTAAGGTTGCGACAGCCCCTGTGGTTTTCCGGAACAGGTCATGCCGGCGGGCTGTGCGTCTCCTACCCCAAGGTTATCCGAGGTTCCGCGTCATCGTGCGTTACTTCACAGCGAGCGAAAGCCAAGTAGCGATAAGATGGACCATTGATCTGTACTTGAAGTGCAGTCCCAGCCGATGGTTGCCGCTCCCGCTTTGCCGGATGCCGACCCTGAATGAGGAGAAAATGTCCAAGGAATCGTTGATGACGCTGGTCGCAGACGACTTGGATGACTCGCGCCTTCAAGGTCTTGGCATGTTCGTCTCGCTGAAGAGCATCAGCGATGCCGGGCATAACCATTCGCAGGTCTCCAACGAGCTTTTCGGACGCCTCGACTCGGAGCTCTTCGCCACTTTCGACGCCGATGAGCTGATCGCCTACACCTCCCAGCGCCCGAGGGTCTCTTTCTTGGGTGACCACTTCGCTGGATACCAGGCTCCACGCATGGAGATCTACCTGATGACCGATGAGATGGACCGCAAGTTCTGGTTCCTCACCGGTGTAGAACCCGACTTGAAGTGGGAACGCGTGATCGCGGAACTGCATTCTTTCATTGAAGCCTTCAACGTATCGCTGGTTGTGGGGACCGCATCGTTGCCGATGCCGGTGCCGCATACCCGCCCGGTAGGCGTTACCGCACATGGAAACCGCAAGGATCTGATCGAGAACATCTCGACGTGGAGCCCTACGGTGGAATCGCCAGCAGGTCTGGCCTCGCTGCTCGAAATTCGCCTGAGCGAAGCTGGCCGTGATGTCGTGGGATACTCCCTGCACACCCCGCACTACCTCGCCGAATCCGAGTACCCGGCCGTTGCCGTTGCGACGCTGGAATACGTAGGAGCGGCACTGAAGCTGGCTTTGCCAACGGACAAGCTGCGTGAGGCAGGTCGACTGGTCGACCAGCAGCTAGCCGAACAGCTTGAAACCAATAGCGATGTTCGCCAAATGGTCGACGGATTCGAAGAACGGTTCGATGCGCATGCCAAAGAGCATGAACCGCGCTCGCTGTTGCTGGATGAAGACGAGCAGATGGCGGATGCCGAGGAATTGGGCGCCAGCGCCGAGCATTTCCTTGCGGCCATTGAGAACACTGAAGATTGGTTGAAAAACGGTCACATCGAACCGTTGCCAGGTGATCACGACCAGTGAGCCAGGCCCATCTGAATTCACCAAAGTCGTGGGTTGTCTTCGGCTTCGCAATTCTTGCCTACAT
This sequence comes from Glutamicibacter sp. NPDC055354, assembly GCF_053644955.1. Classification (NCBI taxonomy): domain Bacteria; kingdom Bacillati; phylum Actinomycetota; class Actinomycetes; order Micrococcales; family Micrococcaceae; genus Glutamicibacter; species Glutamicibacter sp. NPDC055354. The sequence continues at coordinate 995,181 of NZ_JBSHMB010000001.1, read as the reverse complement.
TTCTGCAATTTCGCAGCGCACCAGCTTCGGCGTCGCTGGCATCCAAGCCACCGAACGATTTGATGCCAGCGCGCAGATTTTGGCGACCTTCTCCGTCGTGCAGCTGGTTGTCTATGCCGGCGCGCAGGTGCCCGTAGGGCTGCTGCTGGATAAATTCGGTCCGCGCATCCTGATTACCTGCGGCGCCCTGCTGATGGCCGCAGGTCAAGCGTTCCTTGCGATTTCAGTCAACGTCCCCATGGGGTTGGCCGGGCGCGTCATGGTTGGCATGGGCGATGCGATGGTCTTCGTATCGGTGCTCAAGCTGTTGCCCCTATGGTTCTCCGGCTCGCGAATCCCGGTGCTGACCCAGCTCACCGGTACCTTCGGCCAGCTCGGCCAGCTCATCAGCCTCTTTCCTTTCCATATGATCTTGCTGGGCGTCGGCTGGTCCGCGGCGTTCTCGGTCATGTCCGGTTTCGCTTTTGCCACCTTCATCACCACGATCGCTTTCGTGCGCAATGGCAGGACCTGGGAAGGGTCCGGCCAGGGGGAGCAGGAGACCGGCTCGCGGATCGCCCGGGCCTGGAAACAGCCAGGAACCCGTTTGGGGTTCTGGACCCACTTCTCCACGGCATTCATGATCAACACCTTCATGATGACCTGGGGCTATCCTTTCCTTGTCGAAGGCCAGGGCATAGACGGTGCGCTGGCATCGGGCTTGATGGCGGTGTTCGTTGTCGTTTCTATCGTGGTGGGACCGATCCTCGGCGCCCTGACCTCGCGCCATGCCAGCCAGCGTTCCAACTTTGCCCTGGGCATTGTCGGCTCAATCCTGGTGATGTGGGCAGTCGTCCTACTCTGGCCAGGGCAGGCCCCGCTATGGATTCTGGTGCTATTGATGATCGCCATTGCCGCCGGTGGCCCGGCCTCCGTAATCGGCTTCGACTTCGCCCGAACGTTCAACCCGCCGCAGGTGCTGGGAACGGCCACCGGCCTGGTGAACACCGGCGGGTTCATAGGTGCCTTTGTCACGATCTACGTCATCGGATTCATCATGGACATGCTGTATAAGGCCAACGGCTCGGTGGGCGAGCTCTACAATCTTCAGGCCTTCCGCGTGGCCCTGTCAGTCCAGTTCGCCATGGCATTGCTCGGTATGGTGTTCATGGTCGTTGAACGCCGCAAGGCACGCCGCTTCCTCGCCGAGCAGTAAGCCCGCACCGGGGCGATCCGAAAGGTTCTCCACAGCTCGCAGCCTCTGACCTCATGCGCCAAGCGCAGCGTTGCACCGTGGAGCCATGACAACTACACCGGAACGCCACCCTCTCTCGCTGTCCAGTTGCGAGGACATCTTGGCGTATGTGCCCCATGCCCTAGGTTTCTATCCTCAGAATTCGGCCGTGCTGATGCTGATAGACGAGGACCATCTGGAAGCGACCTTGCGAGTTGATCTGCCCGAGGAAAACACGGCTGCAGAGCGCGGGACGTGGACCGCGCAGCTGCTGAGCCTGCTAGAACGAATGCCCCATATCCAAGGGGTGGTTCTGGTGGTCTATGCGCCCGAAGGAACGTCGGCCGGCTCCGGTATTCCCTACGCGGATCTGGTCGCGCAGCTAGAGCAGGGGCTGACAAGCAAAAAGGTCTTGCTGCGTCACAGCTGGTGCCGGCAGGATCGTGTGGTCTGGAACTACGCGACCGATGATTATGCAGAGCCGACGCCCGTGCGCCCGGTGGAAACGAACGAAACGCATTTGTCGTTGGTCTTCGCCGGGTCGGCTCCGTTGGATATTCCATGGGACGGTAGCGGAATCCCGCAATGGCCGCAGGCTGCTGAGATCCTGAAGATCATCTCGAATCAGCAGCACAACGTCGTCAACTGCTTGGAAGCGTGGCTGCAGACCATGGACCTAGCTGAGCCAGAAGCCCGGGCCTGGATTCACGATGAGCATGAGCATGCCGCATTGCTACTGGGTTCCTTGGAAGTGAAAATCGTGCGTGACCTTCTTCCGTACCTGGCTGGTCAAGGACTTGAAGCATCACTGGATGTGTTGTTCGGCGTGATGCGCGGGGATCGCGAAGCTGCCGCCGCGCCATTGACCAACTATTTGCTGGGACGTGGTTGGCATGCTCCGGACTGGCAGAGGATTGACCGGTTGTGGCTGGTCGCCAGAGACCTGCTCGGCGTTGCTGAAGGCAACGCGCGGCAGGCCCTGCTGTGCATTCTTGCGTGGATCGAGTGGGCGCGAGGCAGGGGATCCATGGCGTTGTGCCTGTTGGGGCGAGCGGTCGAGGAAAACCCGAATTACGAGCTGGCCAGGCTGCTGCAAAAGCTGATGTCCCATGGAATCATGCCAGAATGGGCGACCGACCAATTGCGGGCATGGCGTGCTAGTTTCAGCTGAGCAGCAACAGCCGGAGTGTCTCAAGTGGTGTCCTGGCGGCAATTCATGGATAATGGGACAACAGACCCGGTTAGGTTCGAATTGCCTATGTCTTGAAATCTCCGGATTTCGGGAACATTAGGCGGGCTTGATGCGTTGATATCAATGTGCCAGCCCTCGGTGTTTAGTCAATGATTAAACGCCATCGGACTTGACAGGGTCATAGTGGTGTTACCGGCAGGTGCATCCGGAACGCATCGTTAGAAAGGTTATTCGTGTCATCTTCTGAGACGAACGCTAATCGCAAAGCAACTGAGGCCGAGGTTGAAGCGGCCGAGGTCGAGGCAGCCGCCCCTGCAGCGAAGAAGCGCGCTACCAAGGCCAAGCCTCGGACTAAAAAGGTCGCTGCTGAAACTGCAGCGCAAGACGAATCAACCGGAGCGTCGGCTGACGCCGATGACGATGTTGAGCAAGGCACCGATTCGAAGGACTCGAAGTCTGAGGATGATTCGAAGGGCTTCACCCTTTCAACCGGTGACGATGATGCTCCACAGCAGCAGGTCATGGTCGCTGGAGCGACCGCTGACCCAGTCAAGGATTACCTGAAGCAGATCGGCAAGGTCGCGCTGCTGAACGCTGAGCAGGAAGTTGACTTGGCTCTGCGCATCGAAGCGGGCCTGTTCGCAACTGACAAGTTGGAAAAGGACGACGGCTCGATGGACCAGCGCTTGCGCTGGGACTATGAGCAGATCATCCACGACGGCAAGATCGCCAAGAACCACTTGCTGGAAGCCAACCTTCGCCTCGTAGTTTCGCTGGCCAAGCGCTACACCGGCCGCGGCATGCTGTTCCTGGACCTGATCCAGGAAGGCAACCTTGGCCTGATCCGTGCAGTGGAGAAATTCGACTACACCAAGGGCTTCAAGTTCTCGACCTACGCCACCTGGTGGATCCGCCAGGCAATTACCCGTGCCATGGCTGACCAGGCACGTACCATACGTATTCCAGTGCACATGGTTGAAGTCATCAACAAGCTGGCACGTGTCCAGCGCCAGATGCTCCAGGACCTGGGCCGCGAACCAACCCCAGAAGAGCTGGCCAAGGAATTGGACATGACCCCTGAAAAGGTTGTCGAAGTCCAGAAGTATGGTCGCGAACCAATTTCCTTGCACACCCCATTGGGTGAAGACGGCGACTCCGAATTCGGTGACCTCATTGAAGACTCGGAAGCAGTAGTCCCAGCCGATGCAGTTTCGTTCACCTTGTTGCAGGAGCAGCTCCACTCGGTGCTCGACACGCTCTCAGAGCGTGAAGCAGGTGTGGTGGCCATGCGCTTCGGCCTGACCGATGGCCAGCCTAAGACCTTGGATGAAATCGGCAAGGTCTACGGTGTGACTCGTGAACGCATTCGCCAGATCGAGTCCAAGACGATGTCCAAGCTTCGTCACCCATCGCGTTCCCAGGTACTGCGCGATTACCTAGACTAAGAATCTGAGGATGTGGCCAGTAGTTCATTCATTGAACTGCTGGCCACATTTTTATTTGCCGTTAATGCAAGAAGAAGGTGACCCAGAATTGGGTCACCTTCTCGAATTAGTGGCTGGCCACGAGTTTAGTCGTTGGCGTCCACCTTGGGCTTTTCATAGAGTCGCGAGGACTCATCCTGCCAGACCGAAGTCTGCGGACGCAGTTTTGGTTCTACATCGCGGGCATGGTGAGCGCAGAAGAGCAACTCACCGCCTGTCGAAGCCAGCACGGCTCGCACGTAGGCCTGTGCGCCGCAGCGGTCGCACCGGTCGAGGGCGTTCAGTTCACGACTAGCGGTCGTAGTAGTCATTGCCAGCCTCCTAAAGTTGATGGTTACTCTATACAACCAGCTTGGGCTCCGACTTTATCCCGATTTGCCTGTTCTTTCGCTCACCGCGTAGCGCATGTGGATAAGGTCATAGGGGACCGGCGTGCTGGGCAGCACCGGAAAATAGCGGGTATTCGAACACATTAACGATTAGAATATGGAATAAGACGTACTTTCTCATGCAAGTAGGAGACAACAGCTCAGTGGCTTCATCCGACAATTACAGCGCCCGGCACCTTTCGGTCTTGGAAGGCCTGGAAGCGGTTCGTAAGCGCCCAGGCATGTACATCGGCTCCACCGACTCCCGTGGCTTGATGCATTGCCTCTGGGAGATCATCGATAACTCAGTTGACGAAGCGCTGGGCGGTTTCGGCCAGGCAATTGACGTCATCTTGCACTCTGACGGCTCCGTTGAAGTCCAGGATGACGGCCGCGGCATTCCTGTCGATGTTGAACCCAAGACAGGCTTGAGCGGTTTGGAAGTTGTCTTCACCAAGCTGCACGCCGGCGGCAAGTTCGGTGGTGGCTCCTACAGTGCTTCGGGCGGTCTGCACGGCGTGGGCGCCTCGGTCGTCAACGCCTTGTCGGCCCGTTTGGACGTCGAAGTTGACCGCGGTGGCAAGACCTACGGCCTGCAGTTCCGTCGTGGAGAGCCAGGCAAATTTACCGATAAGGGCCGCAAGAAAGCGGACGCTTCTTTCAAGGCTCATGAGACGGCGACGGCTCCGGGCGTTATCGGCAAAGCCAAGCGGGGCGTGACTGGAACGCGCATTCGCTACTGGGCGGATAACCATATCTTCACCCCGGATGCGAAGTTCTCCTATAAGGATTTGCAGGATCGAGCGCGCCAGACCTCCTTCTTGGTTCCTGGGTTGCGCATCACCCTGCGCGATGAACGTGGATTACCGGATACCCCGGGTGCGGACGGGCCTCATGAGGAAGTGTTCCAGCATGATGGCGGCATCAGCGAGTTCGTCGAATATCTGAGCAGCGACTCGCCGGTCACGGACATCTGGCGTTTCCATGGCAGCGGATCGTTCCATGAAAAGGTTCCGGTCATCGATGGCAGTGGTCGCAGCCATATTGAAGATGTGCAGCGTGTCTGCGAAGTTGACGTCGCGGTGCGTTGGGGAATCGGCTACGAAACCTCGCTGCGCAGCTTCGTGAATATCATTGCGACCCCCAAGGGCGGTACGCATACTGCCGGCTTCGAACAGGCCATGCTCAAGTCCTTCCGCAAGAACGTGGAGGCCAATGCGCGGAAGCTCAAGTTCGGCCAGAAGGACAAGCTGGAGAAGGACGACGTGCTGGCGGGCATGACTGCCGTGCTGACCGTCCGACTGGCAGAGCCGCAGTTCGAAGGGCAGACCAAGGAAATTTTGGGTACACCGCAGGTGCGCCAGATTGTTTCCAAGGTGCTGGAGAAGGCACTCAACGACCGACTGGGATCCAATAAGCGCAACGAGAAGGCTGAAGCGTCCACGCTGCTGGAGAAGGTCGTCAACGAGATGAAATCTCGCGTGTCGGCACGTATGCACAAGGAAACCCAGCGTCGCAAGACCGCTTTGGAGTCTTCTTCGCTGCCAACCAAACTGCTCGATTGCCGCAGCAAGGAAGTTGGAAAGTCTGAACTGTTCATCGTCGAGGGCGACAGCGCATTGGGCACTGCCCGTCTCGCGCGCTCCAGCGAGTACCAGGCGCTGCTGCCAATTCGAGGCAAGATCCTCAACGTGCAAAAAGCCTCGATTTCGGACATGCTCTCGAACGCGGAGTGCGCAGCGATGATCCAGGTGATTGGGGCCGGTTCGGGGCGCAGCTTCGACATTGAGCAAGCCCGATACGGCAAGATCATCTTGATGACTGATGCTGATGTTGACGGTGCGCACATTCGGACATTGCTGTTGACGTTGTTCTATCGTTACATGCGTCCCATGATCGAGCACGGTCGCGTCTATGCAGCGGTTCCGCCGCTGCACCGCATTGAGGTGATCAATCCGGGGTCGAAGCAGAATGAGGTTATCTACACCTACTCTGAGGCGGAAATGACCAAGCTGCTGGCCAACTTGGAGAAGGAAGGCCGACGCTACAAGGAGCCGATCCAGCGCTATAAGGGCCTAGGCGAAATGGACGCGGACCAGCTGGCTGAAACCACCATGGACCTGCGTCATCGTATGCTGCGCCGTGTCGGCATCGAGCATGCGCAGGCAGCCGAGGAGGTCTTTGATCTGCTGATGGGCTCCGACGTAGCGCCTCGCAAGAAGTTCATTATCGACGGCGCCGACGATCTTGAACGAGATCGTATCGACGTCTAGAGCAATGCAAACGGCGAAGTCCCTGGCCCTAACGGGGTCCAGGGACTTCGCTGTTTGCGCCAAGAGAGTGCTACCAGTCCAGCAACCGCGGTGCGATGAGCAGGACTGTCGGGCAGATCAGCAACATGATGGTGCTCAGGAGCACTAGTGCGCGCTGCGGGCGGCCCAGCGGATCCTGCGGGGAGAGCAAGCGTTGCAGCCGGCGGGAGGAGACTTCACCATCTGGCATGCCAACTAGGCCGGCACTGGACGAATGATTCTTTGACGACGAATCATCCATTGCTGCGGCGGTGGCGACAGTGACAATGGCTTTGAGCAACGTGTGCCTATTGACCTTTTCCAGTGCTTTGTCGTCGGCGAGCATTTCTATCAGTTGGCGCACTGCATCGAAGGCAAGGCGTGAAGTCGGTAGCCAAGGCAACGCTTCGTGCCACGCCGTGAATGCCAGGATCAGCAGATCATGCCGTTGATCCAAATGGGAGCGTTCATGGGCAATAACCGCCTGCTGCTCTTCGGCAGAGAGCTGGGTGAGCAATCCGCGCGATAGCACGGTCACCGATTGCGAAATCCCCGGCACGCAATATGCAACTGGCATGTCGTGATCAATCACTAGGGTATTTGGCCGCGTCTGGGACGGGTTGCTCAAGAGGCGCAGCAGATGCCGGTGCTTGGCTCGTTGGCGAGAGATGCGCCAAGCCGCTCGTATGAGGGTTAATACCAGGTGAAATCCGAAGAGCAGTGCTGCGCTCAAGGCGAACAGGTGCACTTCGCCGGGGTCGGGCACACTGGGATCTCCCATTATCAGGAGCCAGCCGCCATGAAGCGCGGAGATGAGGTCATCGCCCAATGGGGCCAAGCCCCAGACAAGCATCGAGCCGATCATGGAAAGTCCACCGCCTAATGCGATGGCTTGCCAAAGGAGTACCGCTTGCACTGGTGAGCGGGCGGTCCATTTAGCCTTGGATAAAGCCAACGGCGTCGGCCACGCCAATGCGATAGCCAACGCCGCTAGGAAATATGAGGTGAGAAGCACTCAGTCCCCGAAGTTCTTCTAAATTATGCGGACTTTACTGAGTCCAAGATAGCACGCAGGGATGCTGCCTCGTCGGGGGAGATGCCTCCGATGAATCGTGCCAGGACTGCTTCACGGTCCTGGGCGGTGCCCAGGGCGTCGTTGAGCAGTCCAACGGTGTGATCCTCACGGGAGGATGAAGCTGCGTACCGGTGAGGGCGGGTAGTGCGCTCGCGCTCTACCAAACCCTTCTTTTCGAGACGGGCTAGCACAGTCAGCACCGTAGTGACTGCGAGTTCTTTCGCGTCGGTGCCAAGCGCCGCCAAGTCATCACGAAGGTCATTCGCGGTGAGTGGTTCTGCAGAATCCCACAGAAGATCCATGACGGAGCGTTCCAGATCGCCAAGGCTGGCCACTAGGTCGTACCTCACTTGCATTAGTTTTGACGCGGTTGCTTGACTCATGGAGTGCAGGCACACTGCTTGGGTTCTTAATTGTAGCCATCTTTCCACAATATTTCTACGGCATGTAAAAGAGAGGGGTGAGTACATGCTTTACCCGTTTCGCCATGAGTTGCGAGAATGTGGCGGGTGAAACTTGTTGACTTGGGTTTTTTAAGAACCGTAGACACAACCCTGTCAATAGGCTTAATATTTGCGCCCACGTGCGCGCTGGCGAAGTTTCCAGTTTCGGAAATTGCTCATCGGCTCGATTTCTACACGCTGTCGAAATCGTCTATGGTGGCCTTGGAGAACTTTTCTACGGAGCGTAGAAAAGTGATTGAACTTCGATCCCACGATAGTTGAGGAATCCATGGATGCTCTAGAGATTGCCCGCTGGCAATTCGGCATTACGACGGTCTACCACTTCCTGATGGTGCCCCTGACCATTGGACTAGGCCTGACCGTGGCCACGCTGCAAACCATGTGGCATCGCACCGGCAACGAGCACTGGCTGCGAATGACAAAATTCTGGGGCAAGCTTTTCCTGATTAACTTCATCATGGGCATCGCCACGGGCATTGTCCAAGAGTTCCAGTTCGGCATGGCTTGGAGCGAATACAGCCGCTATGTAGGGGACGTATTCGGAGCGCCGTTGGCCATGGAAGCACTGCTGGCCTTTTTCGTAGAATCTACATTCCTGGGGCTCTGGATCTTCGGCTGGAAGAAGCTTCCCAAACGCGTGCACCTGGCAACCATCTGGTGCGCATCCCTGGCAACGATCTTTTCCGCGTACTTCATCCTTGTTGCGAACTCATGGATGCAGCACCCGGTTGGAACGAAAATAGTTGACGGCCGAGCCGTGATGACCGACGCATGGGCGGTGTTCACCAACAACACCGCGCTAGTGACGTTCCCGCACACTATTTTCGGCGCCTTCGCCGTTGCCGGCGGCTTCCTGCTGGGTATCTCATGGTTCCATCTCTACCGCCGACGCAAAGAAGGCATCGACACGGTGGATGCCAACGGATATGTTGTCGTGGGCGAAGATCCCAGCCGCGGTAAAAGCCGTGACAAGGTGGACTACCAAGTCTGGTTCAAGTCCCTGCGCATCGGCGCAGCGGTAGCAATGGTCGCGTTCCTCGGTGTGGCACTGAGCGGGCACGAACAAGCAAAGCTCATGTTCGAGCAGCAGCCGATGAAAATGGCTGCTGCGGAGGCAGCTTGCCATGATGGAACAGGCTTCTCGGTGCTGTCCTTGGGAGATATCACAGCCAAGGGTTCAACCAACTGCGACAACGTCGTAGCGGTCTTCGAAATCCCGGGCATTCTCTCGTATCTGGCCAATGGGGATTTCACCACCGAAATCAAGGGCGTGAACACGCTGATTCCGGAATACCAGGAAAAATACGGCAAGTACTATCCGAATGATGAATCCTTCGGCAAGTACGCAGGCCAGGAAATCAACTACCTGCCAGTGATGGAAGTGACCTACTGGGGCTTCCGCTTGATGATCACCCTCGGCGGGCTCTCGGCATTGGCTGCAGGCATTGCGCTATGGATCACCCGCAAGGGCACCGTCCCAGAAACCAAATGGCTCTCGCGCCTTGCCCTGCTAGGCATTGCCGCACCCTTCGGCGCAAACGCCACTGGCTGGATTTTCACCGAAATGGGCCGGCAGCCATTCACTGTAGTCCCCAACCCGCAGATGGGTGGCGTGGACCAGGTGTTCATGTACACCGCAGCATCGGTCTCTCCGACAGTGAGCGCAGGAGAACTGCTCTTCTCGCTGATCGCGCTCACGACAATCTACGGTGTGCTGCTGGTCGTGGAGCTGGTGCTGCTCAGTCGCTACATTCGTGGCGGCGTGGCATCGGCAATGCCAGAGCTTGAACCGTCAGATCATTCACCAGCGGACGGCCCATCGGGCCCGGGCAACGATGACGACGACGTACTGGCCTTCGCCTACTAGTGGCACGGACTAAGGAGAACATCAATGGATTGGCTTCCAACACTTTGGTTCATCGTGATCGCGCTGCTCTGGTGCGGCTATCTCTTCCTCGAAGGCTTTGACCTCGGGGTGGGCATGCTCATCGGTCTCGGCCGTTCCACCGAGAAGCGCAAGCGGCTCTTGCTCAATACCATCGGCCCGGTCTGGGATGGCAATGAGGTATGGCTGCTGACCGCCGGCGGTGCGACCTTCGCAGCGTTTCCGCACTGGTACGCCTCGCTGTTCTCGGCCCTCTACATTCCGCTGACCTTTGTCCTGCTGGCGTTGATTTTCCGTGCCGTTGCCATTGAGTACCGAGGCAAGGCGATTACCGCAGCAACCCGGAAAGCCTGGGACCTGGCCTTGGGGATCGGATCGCTGGTGGCCGCCTTCGGCGTCGGTGCCATGCTGGCATTGACCACCTTGGGTCTGCCTTTGAACGAGAACGGCGACCGAATCGGCGGGGCCTTCGCGTGGCTGAACTGGCATGCCGTCCTCGGCGGCGCAGCAGTGGTGGCGTTCTGCTGGATCCATGCGTTGGCATTCCTGCGGTTGAAAACCGACGGAAAGGTCCGCCATGAAGCAGGAAAGCTCGTAGGCCGCTGGATGCCGCTAGCAATCCTGCCCTTAGTCGCGTGGGTCCTGCTGGTGTTGCTGGACAACGATTCCACCATCGCCTGGGCGGTGTTGGGCCTGGCAGGGGTCTGCCTGGCTATTTCGATAGCCAGCGGCCGCGCTGGGCGCGAGGGACTCTCCTTCATCGCTCTGGGCGCTACCTTGCTCGCCGGGGTCGCAGCGATCTTCACCGCCGCTTACCCGGTAGTGCTGCCATCGACCATCGACCCGGCCTTCGACCTGACCGTGGCTAATGCGTCCAGCACTGCCTACACCCTGAAGCTCATGAGCGTCGTGGCCGCCTTCGGCGTGCCAATGGTCTTGGCGTACCAGGCCTGGAGCTACTGGGTCTTCCGCAAGCGCTTGCGCGAAGAGCACATTCCAGAAACTCATCGAGTCGTCTCCATCATCAAGTAACCGCATTTCCGAGGGAAAGAAGTAGTAATGCCAGCCCCGCGATTCCTGCCGCGTGAACTGATCACGCCACGACAATTCCTGGTTTTGGCGCTGTTCTCCGCGCTCAAAGTCGTCGGGCTGGTATTCGTCGCCTACGCGCTGGGCCAATGGATCGCCACCATGGCCGCTGGAGGCGCCAATGGATCGCACCTGCTGATCCTGGCCCTGGCCGGCGCCGCGCTTCGAGCGCTCAGCGCATGGGGATTGAACGCCGGCGCCCGCCGCATGGGCCTGGGCGCGAAGGAACGGCTACGGCTGAACCTGGTGCGCAGGCAAGCCGCGCAACCAGCCATCGTCCCCGCGGCGGAACAGCATTCCATACCGGTCACCGCCACCTTGGCCAGCCATGGCCTTGAGAAGCTCGATGACTACTTCACCAAATTCATTCCTGCGCTCATCGGCGCCCTGGCCGTCCCGCTGCTGCTTGGCCTCTACATTCTGCAGCTGGACTGGACCAGCGCGGTGGTGCTGCTCCTGACGATCCCGCTGGTGCCGGTGTTCATGGCATTGATCGGCATGCACACCCAGGACACCCTCAGCGAATCCCAAGCCACCTTGGATCGGCTTGCCCACCAGCTCTACGAACTCGCCCAGGGTTTGCCCGCACTGCTGGGCTTGGGCCGGGCACGGGCGCACGGCAGCGCCATCGCCGCCGTCAGCAGCAAATACCGGGCGGCCACCATGGCCAACCTGAAAACCGTATTCATGTCCAGCTTCTGGCTGGAACTGATCGCAACCCTTTCGGTGGCGGTACTCGCGGTGATGATCGGCGTGAGACTGGTCAGCGGGAATATGGATCTCGCCGCCGGGCTGATAATCCTCATTCTGGCACCCGAGCTGTTCTCGGCACTGCGCGAAGTGGGCTCTGCCTACCATGCGGCCGATGACGGGCTGGCTGCCTACCTGAAGTACACAGCCATCACCGCTGCCACCCCGGTCCATCAGCTTCGTGCCAGCACGGCCAGGAACGCAGATAGCGTCCTGGACGTCGCGGACCTGCGGATCAGCTACGATGGCATGCATCCAATCCACCAAGCCGTGAATATTCAGTTGCGCGCGGGGGAGCGCCTGGTATTGTCCACTGCCAGCGGTTCGGGCAAGAGCACGCTGCTCAAGCTGATCGCCGAGGCGCACAGCAGCGACAACACCTTCGATCCGGTCTTGGCCACCGGGCGGGTCTTCATAGCCGGCCAGCTTGCAGTGATTAGCCAGCATCCGCAATTCAACGCAGCAACCGGCAACGGGCAACTGGACCAGGACGCCCCCGCGGCATCGGCTGAACTGCGCCGAGAGCTCAGCTCCCGGCTATCGATGGAGTCCATGCTCGAGCGCCCGATCGGTGAATATTCACCCGGCGAGCTGCGCCGCCTGGAAGTGCTGCGCGCGTTGCTGCGGGTTCACAGCGACGACCACTGCACCGTGCTGCTGGCCGATGAGCCTACCGCGCACCTCGATGAGCGCAACGCCCAGCAAGTACGCGAACTGCTGAGTGAACTTCCAGCCCGCTGCGCGATGCTGGTCGCCAGCCACGACCCCGCCTTCGGGCAGGACGAACGTGCGGGCAGCATAGCGCATGGTGCTGGCCCTGCCCACCGTGAAGAATCCGCAGGCAACCGGTCGCGAGCCACCGCGGCAACGCAGCCTGGCGCCACTGGCCAACGGCCGGTGAAGTCCAAGTTCACCCCGATGCGCGACTTGCTTGCCGGGTACAAAGCTGCCCCCAAGGGCGTGCTCTGGGGGACAGTCAGCGTGCTATGCGCCGTGGCGCTCGCGGCCCTGAGCGGTTGGCTGATCGTTGAAGCCAGCTACCAGCCTCCCATCTTGCACCTGACCGTAGCCTTCGCGATGGTCCGAGGCCTGGGAATCGGACGAGCTGCCTTCCGCTACCTGGAACAGCTCGCGATTCACGACGCGGTGCTGGCCTATGCCTCGGATTTGCGCGAGAAGATGTGGAACGCGATGGTGGCCAACCCCGCACAGTGGGGCTTGCTGACCCGTTCCTCGGTCATCCTGCGATTCTTGCTGGCCGAGGTCGATGAACTGCGCGACCTATTGGCCCGGGTGCTGTTCCCGCCGCTGCAGGCAATCGTAGTGTGGGTTGCAGCAGCAACGGCCTTGTACTTCATCCAGCCCGAATTCGGATATCTGGCCCTCGGTGCGCTGCTGGTGCTGGTCTTCCCGGTGCGTTGGCTTGTGGAGCGCATTGAAGGCGAACACCTCGTGCATCAGCTCAGCCACCGGATGCAGATGAACCAGAGCGTGCTGGGCATCTTGCGGCACAAGTCCGCACTGCGCAGCAATCAGGCCATGGAACGGACCATTGGCCGGTTCCAGGACGCCGAAGCACGCAATACGCAGCGCGCTCGCCGGCATGCCCTGGGCCAAGGCAGCGCCACGGCCCTGGCCACGTTGACCAGCGTATTGCTTGCCATTGCCATCACCGCGCTATCGCACAGCAGCGCATCGTTTACGGCACTGGCCGTGCTCCTGGGCCTGGCCTTGGGGGAGAGCGCTGGCAATGCCCTGCTGGCGGTGCAGCAGGGGCGGGCGCTGAAGGTACTGTCATCGAAGCTGGAAGAACGCGGCATGCAAAGCCACGGCGCGCGAGCAGCGCAGCACAACCCGCCGGTGAAGCAAAGCAGGATCGCCGGCTTCGATGCGCAAGCGCTGAGCCTCGGGTACGAGCAGGGAACGCCAGTTCTGCAGAATCTGAACGCCCGCATCCCGGCAGGGCAATGGACGGCCATTACCGGTCCATCGGGTTCTGGCAAATCGACGTTGCTCACCGCGTTGCTGGGCGCGTTGCCAGCGCAGTCGGGCACGTTGAAGGGCATCGATGCCCGCGGGAACCTGCTGGATCTAGAGCAGGCAGACCTGTCATCGGTTGCCTGGTGCCCGCAAGAGGCGCACCTCTTCGACTCCTCGATTCGCCGGAACCTGATGCTGGGCGTCACTGAAGGCCAGCTGCGCAGCGATGCGCAGCTGGAAGAAGTGCTGGAGCAAGTCGGGCTGTCGGACTGGTTGGCAACACAGCCAGAAGGCCTCGAGGCACGCATCGGTTCCGGCGGGCACCAGCTCTCCGGCGGTCAGCGGTGCAAGCTCGCCGTGGCCCGTGCCATGGTGGGCGGCCACCAGATCATCTTGCTTGATGAACCGACTGCCCATCTGGGGGTGGATGAAGCCCAGGAGCTGCTTTCCACCTTGCATCTCGCCCTTGCCGGACGAACCGTCGTCTTGATCACCCATGACCAGATGCTTGCCGGGCAGTGCACCCACCGCATTGAACTGGGAAGCCAGAAGCCCAGGGTCAGCGCATAGGACTGCGGCGTCGCTTCCACCCACGGATAGGAGGTGGAAACGACGCCGCGTTCAGTTCTGGCGCTGCTGGATTAGAGGATTACTCCGCCGTCGTCGAAAGGCAGCGCGTCTTCGCCCGGCGTGATGGCCGGGGCCGCTTTTGCCTTGGTTGGCTCGGGAATCAACGCTTCTTGCCGCGCGGTTGCCTGGAGGTCCTGGGCAGCAGGTGCTGCAGGAGCATCGTGCCCGCCGGCAATGGTTCCGCCAATGATGTTCACTGACTGGGCCAAAGGCGCGCCCGAACCATCGCGCTTGCCATATTCGGTAGGCAAAGCACGGACTACGCCTGCCGTGGAGCTGGCACGCGCAGGACCCTGGCCGGCATAGCCTAGCTGCAGGTAGTCCTCACCCTTGACGAAACGGTGAGCGCGCACGCCCGCGGTGGCGCGGCCCTTCGCCGGGAACTCGGAGAAGTCGGTGAGCTTCACCGACTGGCCCGAGGTGCCAGGAAGGGTCTGCGAACCGGCAGCGATCGTGGCCACCACCGCGTCGCCAGCACCGGCAGGAACCACACCGAAGAAGATCACCTGGTCATCGGCTGCGAGCTTGATACCGGCCATGCCTTGTCCGGTGCGGCCCTGGGCACGCACCGCCGAAGCGCTGAAACGCAGCAGCTGAGCCTGCCTGGTCAGGAACACCAGCTCATCGGCATCCTCGGCCGGCGCCGCGGCAATCACGACGTCGGTGTCCTTGAGCGTGATCGCCTCGAACTCGTCACGGTTCAGCGGGTAGTCCGGGGTGACCCGCTTGACCACACCGTTCTTGGTGCCCACGGCAATCACCTGGTTCAGCGGAACCAGTGCCACCGCGCTTTCGCCCTTGCCCAGCTTGAGGAATTCGGAGATCGGCACGCCGTGGGCCAGCTGCGGGAAGCCATGGGATTCGGGAAGCACCGGAACATCGATCAGCGAGATGCGAATAATCCGTCCGGTACTCGTCAGCGCTCCGATCTCACCACGGGCGCTGGAGGCAACCTGCGAGGTGAGCACGTCGTGCTTGATGCGCGCCGAGGAGTAGTCCACGACGTCCCGATCAGGAGTCCGGGCGAGCTGCCCCGTGGCCGAGAGCAATACCCAGCACGGGCTGTCGGAGACTTCCATGGCCAACTTGGCCTTCTTGCCTGTCCCGACTTCTTCAGGCAACGCGGTGCCTTTCAGCGGGGCCAGCTGAGCAGACTTCAGTAGCTTGGTCCGGCGCGGGGTGCCGAAAGTGTCGGCCATTTCCCCGAGCTCATCGGAAACCAGGGTGCGCAGCAGCTCATCGGACTCCAAAATGGCGCGCAGTTCCTCAATTTCATTGCGCAGCTGCTCGGCTTCGGTCTCCAGTTCCAGCGTGGAGTACTTCGTCAACTGGCGCAACCGCAGTTCCAGGATGTGGCTGGCCTGCGGCTCGCTCAGGTCGAAGACCGTCATCAGGCGTTCGCGTGCTTCTGCGGTCTGCTCGGAGGATCGGATAATGGCAATGACATCGTCAATATCAACGATGGCAATCAGCAGGCCCTCCACCAGATGCAATCGGTCTTCACGCTTGGCCAGGCGATGCGCGGTGCGACGGCGTACAACATCCAGCCGGTGGTCCACATACACGGTGAGCAGCTCGCCCAGCCCCATGGTGCGTGGCTGGCCGTCGACCAGGGCAACGTTATTGATGCCGAAGGAGTCTTCCATCGGGGTGTACTTGTACAGGCTGGCCAGGACAGCGTTCGGGTTGAAACCGTTCTTCAGCTCGATAACCAGCTTCAGGCCGTGATGCCGGTCGGTCAGGTCGACAACATCGGAGATGCCGGAGATCTTCTTGCTGTTGACGCCATCCTTGATCTTCTCGATGACCTTTTCAGGGCCCACGCCATAAGGCAGTTCGGTGACTACCAGGCCCGACTTGCGTGCGGAGATCTTCTCCAGGGCCACGGTAGCTCGGGTGCGGAACAAGCCACGACCGGTGCGGTAGGCATCCTTGATGCCGTCCAAACCGGTAATGCTGCCGCCCGAGGGCAAATCCGGGCCCGGAATGAACTTCATGAGTTCTTCGACGGTGGCGTCGGGTTCCTTGAGCAGGTGTTGCGCAGCAGCGACAACTTCGCCCAGATTGTGGGGAGCCATGTTGGTGGCCATGCCCACGGCAATGCCGGTGGTGCCATTGACCAGCAGATTGGGGAATGCTGCCGGCAGCACTTCGGGCTGCATGAACTGGTTGTCGTAGTTCGGGACGAAGTTCACGACGTCTTCATCCAGGTTAGCGGTCATGGCAACAGCGGAGGCTGCCAGACGGGCCTCGGTGTAACGCGGGGCTGCCGGGCCGTCATCGAGCGATCCGAAGTTTCCGTGGCCATCGATCAACGGCAGCCGAAGGGAGAAGTCCTGGGCCAGGCGGACCATGGCGTCGTAGATCGCGGTGTCGCCATGGGGGTGCAGCTTGCCCATCACTTCGCCGACCACGCGGGCGGACTTGACATGGCCCTTCTCCGGGCGCAAGCCCATTTGCGCCATCTGGAAGAGGATGCGGCGCTGAACTGGCTTCAGCCCATCACGGGCATCGGGAAGCGCGCGGGAGTAGATCACCGAGTAGGCATACTCCAAGAAGGATGATTCCATTTCATTGGTGACGTCTATATCGACGATATTTTCAACGAAATCCGCTGGAATCTCTTCAGACTTCTTACGAGCCATTACTCTGTTCGTCCTTCATCTACTGTCTTAGGGCCGGAACTGCCGAATCTTCGTGTTGCATCTGGGCGCAACGCCGAACTGCCGACTATCCTAAGCCTATGGTGGATCGTAAACTTTCGGCGGCATATCCGGCGCATTGGGAAGCAGATGTTGTGCTTCGCGATGGGACAACTGCACACCTGCGGCCAATTACTCCGCAGGATGCCCAAGCGCTCCAGGAGATGCACAAGCAGCAGTCTGAGACGTCAGTCTACTTACGCTATTTTACGTATAAGTCGTCACTGACCCCTAAAGAGCTCGAACGGTTCACCAATGTCGACCATGTGAATCGCGTCGCCTTCACAGTGGTTCGTGGCGCAAGGATCATCGGCGTCGGCCGCTACGACCGCTTGGATGACCCGCGGGAGGCGGAAGTCGCCTTCAACGTCTCGGACGAATACCAGGGCACCGGTATCGGCTCGATCCTCTTGGAGCATCTGGCCGCGGCGGCCCGTGAAAACGACATCGAGAAGTTCTCGGCCGAGGTACTTCCAGAGAACCGGAAGATGCTCACCGTCTTCTCCGATGCCGGGTACGCGGTCGCACGGCATTTTGAAGACGGCGTGGTCATGCTCGAATTTTCCATCAGTCCCACCGAGAAGTCCCGCGAAGTGACCGAGGCGCGAGAACATCGCGCCGAGGCGAGCAGTGTTGCTGCTCTTCTGGCGCCTAGGTCCGTTGCCGTCATCGGAGCCAGCCGCACCTGGGGCAAGCTGGGGCACGACGTGCTGGAACAAATTGTGGAATCCGGGTACACCGGTGCCGTGTATGCGGTGAACGATGCGGCCTTGGAAGTGGGCGGCATGGTGGCCTATGGGAAGGTCACCGAAATCCCGGGACCGGTGGATGTCGCCTTCCTGTGCATTCCGCGCGAAGGGGTCATGGAAGCCATCGGGGACTGCGCCACCCACGGGGTCAAATCCCTGGTCATCATGACCACCGGCTACGAAACTCCGGAAGGGTTGAGTGCCCAGCGTGAACTTGTGTCGCTGGCTCGTGCCAACGGCATGCGGGTGGTCGGGCCGGGTTCCGCCGGGCTGATGAATACTGACCCGCAGGTGAAGCTGTATGCCACCGGAAGCCACCACGTTCCGCCATCCGGAAACGTCGGATTCTTCACCCAGTCGGCCGCCATGGGCACAATCATCCAGGGTGTGGCCTTGCAGCAAGGTGTTGGCCCCAGCAGCGCCATTTCCGCAGGCCTGCGCGCTGACGTATCCGGCAACGACGCGATGCAGTTCTTTGAAGACGACCCGCGTACCCATGTCGTCGCGTTGTACCTGGAATCCTTTGGCAACCCACGCAAGTTCGCACGCATCGCCCGGCGTCTGGCCCGCAGCAAGCCTGTGATCGTGGCTAAATCTGATGTGATGGGCCGCCGGCTTCCACCGGGCCACTCGGTGCGCGTAGGCCAAGCGCCACCAGGTGCAATGAACGCAATTCTTCGCCAGTCTGGCGTGATTCGCGTGCGTTCATCAGAAGAGCTGCTGGATGTCACGGCCCTGCTTTCGGTCTTCCCTGCGCCGAAGGGCCCGAACGTTGCGATCCTGTCCAACTCCTCGACCATCGCAGAGGTGGTGTGCGACGTCGCCGAGGACAGGAACCTGAACACCGTCGTGCAGAGCGAAGAGCTGGACTACAGCATTGGCCAGTCCAAGGCCATTCCGGTGCTGCGCGCCCGGATCAAGGAACTGGTGGAAGACCCGCAGGTCCACACCATCTTGCTGGCGCACCTGCCCTACTCGGAGCTGGATACCAGCGCAGTTCTGAAGGTCGCCAAGGAGTTCATTGGCCAGCCAAAACCAGTGGTGGCATTGGTTCCGGGCCTGGCGGATACGAAAATTACTGGCGGCCTGAAGCAGGGGATTCCGGTATACACCTCGCCAACCACCGTCATCGGCGCCCTGGCCAAGGCCTATGGATACCAGCAGTGGGTTGACGTTCCCTACGAGCCGATGAAGGATCCAGCTGGAATCGACGTGGACGGTGCCGCGGAGTACCTTGATGAATTGGTGCAGACCATCTCGGGGACCAACCTGCTGGAATTGGACGACGCGCAGGTGCAGAAGCTGCTGGACTTCTACGGGATCAAGTTCCTGTCCCATCGGGTGGTGCACACCGCAGAAGAAGCTGTTGCGGCGGCCGAAGAATTCGGCTGGCCGGTGGCACTGAAAGCCAACGACCCTGATCTGCGCCAACGCCTGGACTTGGGCGGCGTGCGCTTGAGCATCCCGGACAAGCAGAGCCTGGAAGCGAACTTCACGCATATGAAGTCGCTGATGGCGGTTTACGGCGTGGACTCCCTGGAAGTGCAGAGCATGGCTCCTGCTGGCCAGGCTTGCGTGGTCAAGGCCGTGGAAGACCCGTTGCTTGGTCCAGTCATTTCCTTCGGGCTCAGCGGCGATCCGGTAAACCTGCTCGATGATTGGGCCCACGGCGTGGCGCCGTTCTCCACCCATGACCTGGAACAGCTCATCCGCCGTCCGCGCAGCAGCGTGCGGCTCTTCGGCTACCAGGGATTGCCGGCGGTGGATCTTGATGCCCTGAAGGACTTCATCACCCGCGTTTCGCTGTTCAAGGACAACCATCCTGAAGTGACCGTTGCCAAATTCGCGCCGATCACCGTTGCCACCGATTCGTTGAGCGTGCTGGCGGTGAACATCCAGATCAGCAACGCTGAGCAACGCACCGATAGCGTCCGCCGGGCATTGCGTAACTGAGTGCAATCGCCGAAACGTGAATTGCCTGTGGCGACTGAGTAGAATTGGGGCATGAGTTCTCCAACGTATTCGACCACTCCTGGCGCTGAGCTTCAGCATGATCTGGTCCGTGCGGGTTTTTATCCGCAGATGGTCCAGGATGTACTGGCTGAAGCCATGATGGGCCAACCAGTGCTTGACCACTATGTACATCTGGAAACTCACTTCGACCATACCGAAGTGCACCGCCATATCACCGTTATGGTGATGAGTGAAAAGGTGCTTTTCATCGTGCACGTCGATGACCAGCAGCTTGACGACCACGGCAAGGACGTCATGGCGCAGGTCTCCGTCGAAATGATTTCCCTGGCCCGCATCGCCTCGGTTGCCACCAGTTACGTCTACCACCAGCCGCAGCATTACTCGGCCGCTGATCCAGTCAAGGAATTGACCTTTGGACTGTCCTGGAACGGAACCAAGCGGATTGATCTGGCCCCTGCCGCCTGCGCCGATCCGCAGTGCGATGCCGACCATGGGCTGAATGGCACCTCGCAGCCTGAGGACTTGGTCATCCGCGTCAGCGCCGAGGCCGACGGCCAGCAGGCCGTGAACAAGGCCCGGGAATTCGCTGTCCGCCTGCGCCTGGCCACGATCGCCTGAGCATGATCGAGGAACAGAAACGCAGCAACCTGACTGTCCCGGCACAGAAAATCCCGGACGCGCCGAAATACGGCCAAGCTACGCTGTCGGAGATCCTTCCGTCGGCAGCCGCTGCAATGGGCGTTCCGGGCTACGAGAACGCTTTGGGCTTTGCCCCGACAAAACGTGTGGCACTGATTATGGTTGACGGACTGGGCTGGAACCAGCTCAAAAGCCATCTCGGGCATGCACCCTTTCTGCGCGGCTTGTTCGAAAAGGGGCAGAAGCTGGGAACGGGATTCCCCTCGACCACCGCGACTTCCCTGAGCAGCCTGGCCACGGGCCTGGCTCCCGGTGAACATGGAATGGTTGGCTATGACGTCATCGATCCGGCCAAGCGCCGTGTAGTTAACCAGCTCGGAGGATGGCCAGGGGACTTGGACCCCGAAGCGTGGCAGACTCGCCCGACCGTTTTCCAGAAAGTCGCCGAGCACGGCATCCACGTGGCCACCGTGTCTATTCCGATGTTCGCCAAGTCGGCCCTGACTCGCGCGTCGTTGCGCGGCCCCAAATTCGTGCCGGCGAACCAGCCTGCGGCCCGTGCGCGTGCTACCCGAACCATCTTCGAGTCGAACCGCAATTCGCTGGTCTACACGTACTTCAATGAATTGGACAAGGCCGGACACAAATTCGGCGTGGACTCCAGCCAATGGCGGGACACGCTCGAAGAACTGGATTACGTCATTAAAAACCTGGTGTCCAAGCTGCCAGAAGAAACCACGGTGCTGATTACCGGTGACCATGGAATGGTGGACATCCCCGCATCCCAACGCATCGACTACAGCCAGCAGCCGGAGCTTATCGAAGGCGTGGAGCTGACCAGCGGCGAACCTCGTGGAGTCCAATTAACCTTCGACACGCAGACCGACGCGGCTAGCCGGTTACGCGTACGCGAGGCCTGGCAGCAGGCCTACGGCACTAAAGCCTGGGTGATGACGCGCGAGGAAGCCATTGAACTGGGCTACTTCGGCGCCATTACCGAAGAGCATGCAGCGCGGCTGGGTGATCTGATGATCCTGGCAGCGGAAGCTATCGCTTTCTATGACGGCCGGCGCGTTACGCCGATGGCGTTTGACATGGTAGGGCAGCACGGATCGCTCACCGCGGGGGAGCGTTTCATCCCGCTGCTGGTGCACCGCACCACCTAGTGCTCAACGGAACAAGCGCATACGGGTGCGGGAGCAGCATTGAATCAATGCTGCTCCCGCACCCGTATGCGCTCTAGCTCGGCGGCGCGTCAGGAATCGGTGTCCTTCTTGCGTTTGCCGAACATGATGTCATCCCAGCTGGGAACCGAAGACCGCTTGGCCTTGCGCGGAGCGGACTCCTCGGCAGTCTGCTCGGACGACTTGTCCTCAGTGCTGTTCGCACCGTCGGCATCCTGATCGGTGACGACCACCAGCTGCGAAGTGCGTGCCGAAATTCCTTGCGGAAGGTGCGGCAGCGAGTCCTCGTCGTCGGCGTCGTACTTGCTCATGCTGCGTTCGATGATCTCGTTGTAGCGTGACTCGCGCTCCGGATCCTGGTCCTTCGTGCGCTGCCCACGACGAGCGTTCAGCAACGTGACCAGTTCTTCGGTCTCATCCGGTTCCGGGGTGCTGGCTGCAGGAGCCGGCTCAGGCTCTGGCTGGTTCAGCGCAGAGACCGGGCGAAAGTATTCAGGGGCCACCTGTTCGCTCAAGGTTTGTGCCCAGCGGTTCAGGTTTTTCAACGACTTGCGTGCCGGGGTGAATGCCCACCGCGCACTGTTCGAGGAAGCTTCAGTGGAATCCGAGCCCAGGGACTCGACATTCTCGGTCAGCAGCGGGGAATCGAACTGCACGGTGACGATCCATTGGCCTTCTGGATCTTTCCAGGCGTTCCATCGAGCCGAGTCGGCGTCGATGTGCAGCTGGTGCAGGCGGTGGACCACCATGGAACCAAGATCCGCAGGCTCTTCGCCGAATACTTCGCGGTATTCGGCATCGGTTTGTGGTCCTGAGACCTCGACACGACGTGCTAGCTCGGCGATGTGCTCGCGCTCAGCCAGGACCGGACCTTCGTACTTGACGATGTCCTCGACTGGGATATCCCACTCTAGAGACAGATCGTAGGCGGAAGCACCAGCGCGCACTCGCGCTTGAATTTCGCGCGGCGAATGGACCGAGGACTCCTCACGGTTCCTTGGAGCCCGCGAACGGGCAATTTCGGCCATTGCACTGCGCAGTGCATCGTCAACAGGTAGCTCGAAGCTCATCCCGTCGTCACTGCTGACCTGCAGGCTGGAACCATTTTCATGAATTCCTACCAGTCTCAGCTGACGCATTCCTACCCTCCACACGCTCTATTTCCTGTGTAAAACTCTGCCACCTCGAGGCCTGAATTCCTACCACCGCGCAGGGTGTGGCGCAAGATTAGTCATCAACCTCACGCAGTAACTCCTTGAACCTTCCGCCCATGGCATAGCGTGGCAAGAACGGGAATGGATGACCCGGAATAACGCTATACTTCTATGCCGGTATAAGTTTTCACCTTGTGAAGCAGCCGGCTAGGACGAAGACCTGCAGGAAAGAGCGAAAAACGATTATGGCAAATGAATCTGCTGCACCCGTGGCAATGTCAGAAGCGGAACGAGCCAAGGAAATCGCTCAGCTCAAGGCAGGCAAGACCGCAGCCATGGCCAACCTGGTCGATGAAGCCGAAATACCCTTGGCTGAGGAATATGTTTTGCCCGGCGGCGAAGCATCGCAGGAAGAAGCGAGCATCGAGATCCTGCCGGAGCAGGCAGACGAGTTCACCTGCGCATCTTGCTTCATGGTGCGTCACCGCACGCAGCTGGCCCGTGAAGAAAACGGGCAGAAATTCTGCAGCGAGTGCGAAGGCTAGGAAGCTTACGCAACAGTTCTGACAGCGATGGCGTCCTGGACCGGAAGGTCCAGGACGCCATCGCTTTATTCCATGGAGCCGTGAATGCTATTCGCCTGAAGCGTCTTCTGCCTGCTCCTGCTTGGCTGCTTCGGCTTTGCCTTCCTCTGTGAATTCGTACATCACGCCCGAGAGTGCGGCAGCCAGCTCTTCGGGACTGCGGGTGGAAGTCAGCCAGTACGGCGTGGTGTCTCGCTCGTCGGTCACTTCCATGCGCACGGCACCGTCGATCCAGCCACGCAACAGCATGTAGGCCAAGCCGTGAAGCTTCTGTCCACGCTGCTTGAACGCCTCGTCGCCACGGTAGCCGACGACGTTGCCGATGTACTTGCGTTCAATGCTGGCACGGCCAACGGTGACCAGATCATCGGTGACTTCGATGGCTGGCACGCGCAGCAGGAACACCGCGACCAGTGAAATCAAAACTACGCCACCGGCAACCCATCCAAGGGTGCTGTTAATCGGTGCTACTGCGATACCTGCGGTGATGGAAATGATGATCGGCCAAATCCAGGTGCTGGCCGATGGCCAGAGCTTTTCGCTGTACAGGACGTTCGAACCCTCGGGGCTGGAATTACTCATGGTTCCAAGTTTAGGCAATATTTCCTGGTTCCATGACCTCGGGGCTGGCGGCAGGGGATTGCCCTGCGCGCGCGATAGAGTTAGCCACGAGAAACTATCGAGTGACTATTTCACATAACTCCGGGGGAAGACCTACACCGATGAGTGAGCCATCAATTTCCATTGCCATCAAGATGCTTGACACCGAACTGCCGGTTCCCAGCTACGCGCATCCGTCAGATGCCGGTGCTGACTTGCATGCTCGCGAGTCGCTGGTGCTGGAGCCTGGCGCCCGCGCGCTCATTCCAACGGGCATTGCGCTGGCCATCCCGCATGGCTATGTCGGTCTCGTGCATCCGCGCAGCGGCTTGGCTGCTAAGCACGGCATTACGGTTGTGAATGCACCGGGTACTGTTGACGCGGGGTACCGTGGTGAGATCATGGTCACCTTGCTGAATACCGACACGTCTGAGTCTTTCGAAGTCAGCCGAGGCGACCGAATCGCCCAGCTGGTAATCCAGAAAGTCGAGCAAGCAGCGTTCATCGAAGTCGATTCGCTGGACGACAGTGCTCGCGGTGCTGGCGGGTTCGGTTCGACCGGCGGATTCAGCTCCAAGTAAGTACCCTTGAGTGCAAGACGAGATTTTCTAAGGACACCATGATTTTCAAGCGCAAGAAAGCCCAAGACCAGCCAGTCGACGCACCAGCTGCTGAGGCAGGCCAGAGCGAGGCCGAGCCGAAAGACGGCCCATTCGACTACAGCGAGGTCGAGAATACGCAGGAATACCTTGACTTCGGCTCGATCCTGATCAAGCCAGTAGCAGGCTTGAAGGTCCGCATGGACGTTGAAGAGTCCAACAAGCGTGTCATCGCGGTGTCGCTGGAGATCGCCGAGTCGCGTATCCAGCTGATGGCTTTCTCTTCCTCGAAGTCCGAGTCGCTGTGGCCAGGCATCAGCGACAAGATCAAGAGCGATATCAGCGCCCAGAACGGCGAAATTTTCACCCGCGACGGCGATTACGGCCAGGAGCTGCTCGCCAAGGTGCCGCAGCAGCTGCCTGATGGTCGCGCCGGGCATGTCGCCCTGCGCTTTGTCGGCATCGACGGCCACCGCTGGTTCCTGCGTGCGGTCATTGGCGGCGCTGCCATTGGAGACGAAGAAGCGGCTGGCATCGTTGACGGGATCCTGCGCACTGTCGTGGTCAACCGCGGCGACAAGCCACTGCCACCGGCCGAACTCCTGCCCCTGAGTGTTCCGGCCAATGCGCAGGCCCGCCCGGCAGGCACTGAGCAGAACCCTGAGCAGAACTCTGAGCTGAAGCGTCCAGAACGCGGACCAGAGATCACCCAGATCGGCTAATGCATGTCGCTGAAGGACAAACCCGTCACTGCGCTGCTTGGCTCCTCGGGCCAAAAGCTCAGCTACCAGCGGCTGGACAGCTTGGAACAGCTGCCTGTCAAGGGCAGGGTGGAGCACACGGGCTACATCCAATCGGTTAGCTATTCCGCGCCACACGTCGCACCCACGCTGACCGCGGTGGTGGTCGACCGGCTCGGTGCGGTGTCTGCTCGTCGCGGGACTGTACCGCATGTGCGTTTGGCGTTCATGGGCCAGAAATCCGTTCCGGGAATCAAGCCGGGCGTGAAGGTGGAATACTCGGGAATGGTCGCTCCCGTGGATCAAGTTCCGACGATCTTTAATCCGCGCTACGTAATCGTGCCGGAGGCCCGCGGGTGATCCGCGCGTTCCCTCAAGGTCTTGGGAACGAGAGCATGCTGGCGCCTAACTGGAAGAAAACATGATGAACAACGACGAATCGCGTCCGGAAGATGGATCCACGCCGGAAGCAAAGTATCCAAGCTTCGCGGAAATGATTGGCTCGAACGCCAGCATCGCGCAAAATGCCGACGGCGGGATAGATCTGCTCTCCACCGTCGGTGGCGTGCGCGGAATCCTGGAAACGGTGCTTCCCGGTTTCGTGTTCATCATGGTCTTCGCGCTTACCTCCAATCTGGGCTGGGGGCTGATCGCTTCGATCAGTCTTGGCGTGATGTTCATGATCATCCGCCTAGCCAAGCGCTCGACGCTGATCCAGGCCGGTTCCGGGCTGATCGGCATCCTGATCTGCGCCTTCGCCGCACGCAATTCGGGCAATGCCAAGGACTACTACATTCCAGGGTTCTACGTATCGGCCGCCTACTTGGCGGGATTGCTGATTTCGGTGATGGCCCGCTGGCCGCTGATCGGCCTGCTCTTCGGGTTCATCCGCAATGAAGGCACCGAGTGGCGCAAGAAACCCGGGCGCTTGCGCCGCTACCAGGTGGCCACCTGGATCATCATTGCTGTTTTCGCGCTGCGCCTGGCAGTGCAGATCCCGATGTACATCGCAGATGACGTCGTGGCCTTGGGCTTGGCCCGCGCCTTGATGGGAGTGCCGCTGTATGCAGCGGGGCTCTGGTTTGCCTGGCTGGTCTCGAAGCCTGCAGCAGAAGCCAGCAACGGGACCAGCCCTCCAGCACAAGCCGTCTAGCGGGTGGCGTCGCGCAGCGTGCGGCGCAACAAGGCTTCGGCTTGCGGGGTGGTGATGAAGAAGATTTCATCGCCACCCTCAATCACATCATCGGCACTGGGCGGGAACGGCGTCTTATCGCGAACCACTGCCATCATGGTGGTGTCTTCGGGCCAGGAGATGCGCCCGATGCTGCGGCCAATCAACGCCGAATCGTGCGGGACGGTGAACTCGACCATGTAGACCTCGCCGGTCTTCAGCGTCAGCAGCCGCACCAGGTCGCCAACCTCCACGGCTTCTTCCACCAGCGCGGTCATCAGCCGCGGGGTGCTGACCGCTACATCTACGCCCCAGGCGTCATCGAACATCCACTCATTCTTCGGATTGTTCACGCGGCCTACGGTGCGCCGGATGCCGAATTCGCTCTTGGCCAGCAACGAGACCACAAGGTTCACCTTGTCATCGCCGGTTGCCGAAACGACCACGTCGTACTCTTCCAGCTGTGCCTGCTGCAAGACAGCTAATTCGCAGGCATCGCCAATCAGCCACTTCACCGCTTCCAGGTCGGCGCGCTCGGCCATTTCCGGCTGCAGGTCGATAAGCAGGACTTCGTGATGGTTGATCACAAGTTCGCGGGCAATGGAGGAACCGACCGAGCCGGCCCCGGCAATCATGACCTTCATGGGGGTGCCTCTCAGATTATTCGTTGGCCTGCGCAGCCGGCGGGCTGGCAAGGATCTTTTCGATGTCCTTGGACTCATCGAGCCGCATCATCACGTGCACCAGGTCGCCGCCCTGCAATCGGGTGCGGCTCTCGGGGATGGTGCCTTCGCCGAAGCGGGTCAGATAGGCCACTCGTACCCCGGCGGCCGCTTCCAGCTCCTTGACCAGCCGTCCATACCAGTCGCGGTGCAGGGCAACTTCGGAAAGCACCAGGCGCCCCGATGGCTCCCGGAAGTCACCGCGCATCGAATAGTCGGGCAGGATCCGGCGCAGCACCTGATCGGTGCTCCAACGGACCGCGGCCACGGTGGGGATACCCAGGCGCTGGTAGATCTCGGCGCGCCCTGGATCATAGATGCGGGCCACGACATGGGGGACGTTATAGGTTTCGCGCGATACGCGAGTGGCGAGAATGTTGGAATTATCACCGCTGGATACGGCGGCGAAGGCATAGGCCTCATCGATTTTGGCAGCTTCCAGGGTGTCCTTGTCGAACCCCATGCCGGTGACCGTGGAACCTGAGAAGCCTTTGCTCAGCCGGCGGAAGGCATGCGGGTCCTGGTCAATGACTGCCACGGAATGCCCCGCTGAATCCAGCGTGTGGGCGAGCGAGACACCGACGCGTCCGCACCCCATGATCACGAAATGTGCCACCGAGAACTCCTTGGGTCTACTGCTTGCTGCATGTCCAGTGGCGCACACAAGCTGTGTGCTCCGAATGCAACAATAGCGCTGATCGCACCCAGTTTATCGGTGGTGCAGCACCCATGTGCCTTGCACCCTGCGATAACGTTGTGTCGTGCCTGCATTATTTGACGGTCTGAAGCGGATCTTGGTGGGCCGGCCTTTCAGAACTGAACAGCTGAAAAAGAAGCCGTTGCCACCTAACGTCGCGTTGCCGATTTTCTCGTCCAGCGCCCTGTCGTCCTTGGCGTACGCGCCAGACGAAATCTTGCTGACGCTGGCCATTGCGGGCATCGCGGCCACCGCGCTTTCGCCGATGGTCGGACTTGCTGTCCTTGCCGTGCTGGTGGTGCTGGTGCTGTCCTACCGGCAATCGGTCATGGAGTACCCCTCTGGCGGTGGCGACTACGAGATCGTGAAGAAGAACCTGGGTGCGCGCCCGGGAACAGCGGTCGCCGCTGCGCTGCTGGTCGACTTCGTGCTCACCGTTGCTGTGTCCAGCTCATCAGCTGCCCTGTACCTCGCCGCCATTTTCCCTGCAGTGGCCGAGTACAAGGCTTGGGTGGCTGCTGGACTTGTCGCATTCCTCGTGGTCGGTAATCTGCGCGGCAGGGGACAAGGGCGCTGGACCCTGGCCATTCCGGTCTACCTCTTCGTGATCGGCATGCTGCTGCTGGTCGCTATCGGCGGGGTGATGGCGCTGACCGGTACCCTCGGGCTTGCCCCGAGCGCGGATTTCACGATTGTGCCGGAAGAAGAGTTTGCCAATGGGCTGCACGGTGTCGTCGGTGCATTGCTGATCCTGCGTGCTTTCAGTACGGGTTCGGCGGCGCTGACCGGTATCGAGGTCCCGATCTCGAACGTGCAGACCCTGGCCAAGCCGCGGGCCAAGAACGCGGCGCGGATCCTGCTGGTGCTGGGCCTGCTCTCCGGGGTGCTGACACTTGGCACGCTGATGCTTGCCCGTGCCACCGGCATCAAGGTCGTCGCCGACCCGCAGGCCTCATTCTTGCTGGACGGTGCGCCGATCCCTGAAGGGTTCGTGCAGGTCCCGGTCCTTGGCCAGCTGGCGCAAGCCGTGTTCGGCGATTTCACCTTCGGCCTGGTCATTGTTTCGGTGCTGACCATTGCCGTGCTGCTGCTGGCCGGAAACCAGGCCTTCAACTCCTTCCCCCTGCTGGCCAGCCATCTGGCTACCGACGGCTTCCTGCCACGCCAGCTGCGTACCCGCGGTGATCGGCTGGGCTTCTCCAACGGCATATTGTCCCTGGGCGTTGCCGCGATTGCACTGGTGCTGCTGTTCCAAGGCGATGTCACCTTGCTGGTCCAGCTCTACGTGGTGGGCGTGTTCGTTTCCTTTACGCTCAGCCAGCTGGCCATGCTCAAGCACTGGAAACGCGTGCTGGTTCCCATTGCCGACCGCAGGATCCGTGCGGCCAAGCAGCGCAAGCGCCTGCTGAACCTGGTGGGCCTGGTCCTGTCGGCGCTGGTGCTGGTGGTCGTCTTGGCCACCCGCTTGGTCCACGGCGCGTGGTTGGCCGTGCTGGGCATTGCGGTCTTGATGGTGATCATGGATTCGCTGCAGCGCCACTACCAGAAGGTTGACGACGAGCTGGCGGTGGATGAGGACGTTGCCGCCACGGCCTTGCCCTCCCGGGTGCATGCACTGGTGCTGGTCTCCACCGTGCGCAAGCCGGTGCTGCGGGCCTTGGCCTTCGCCCGGGCTTCGCGTCCCTCGAAGCTCGAAGCAATCATCGTGGATGTGGAACGAAGCAAAACCGAAAAGACCCTCCGGGACTGGGAACGCCTGCAGATTCCGGTGCCGATCACCGCCCTGGCTTCTCCGTACCGCGATATCCCCGGGGCGCTGATTGAGCATATTCGTTCCATCAAGCGTGAATCCCCGCGGGAACTGATCGTCGTGTACATCCCTGAATACGTAGTGGGCCACTGGTGGGAACAGCTGGTGCACAACCAAACCGCTTTACGAGTGAAAAACCGGCTGCACTATGAACCGGGCGTCTTGATCGCCTCGGTTCCATGGCGCTTGCTCAGTGCCTCGCATGCCCTGGGCGGCGGGCCGACCGAAGAATCCTCGGCACACCGCTGAATTCAATGCTTCTGATGAAAGACAAGATCGATGACTGAAATACCAATGCTCACCGTCCTCCTGGGCAAGATTGCCCATGGCGGCCACACCGTCGCCCGCCATGAGGGCCGCGTGATCTTCGTGCGCCACGGCATTCCCGGAGAGCTGGTGAATGTGCGCCTGACGGACAGTGCGCCGGAGGCCAAATTCTGGCGTGCCGACGTCGCCGAGGTGCTCGAAGCCAGCGAGCACCGCGTGCCTCACTTCTGGGATGCCGCTGATGCCCTGAAGCATCGTGACCCGGTGGGTGGCGCAGAGTTCGGCCACATCACCCTTGAACATCAGCGTGAGCTGAAGTCGCAGGTTGCTGCCGAACAGATGACCCGTCTGGGCGGCCTGAAGGCTGAGGACTACAACTTCCCTGCGGTGCAAGCGGTCAAGGGCTCGGCCGACGGCCTGGGCTGGCGTACCCGGATGTCCTATTCGGTGGACGCCCAGGGCAAGCTCGCGATGAGCGCATTCCGCAGCAACCAGTTGACCGGCATCGCGCAGATGCCCTTGGCCCATCCGGCTATCGAGGCCACCGGCTTGTACTCTGTGGACTACAGCGGAATCGAGCGTGTCGAGGCCGCGGTATCCAGCCAGGATGACCAGACCGTGCTGATCCTGCTGGCCGAAGCAAATGCCGGCGCCGCGGCAAAGGTGGCAAAGCAGTTCCCGGAGGGTGTCAATGTCGCCGCTTTCAGCCAGCGGGGCGGCTCGGCGGCTGACGGCAAAGGCAGCTTGCAGACGTTGGCCGGTTCGGCGTTCCTGACCGAAAAGGTACTGGGGGAGAAGTTCCGGATTACCGGTGAAGGCTTCTGGCAGGTGCATCGAGAGGCGGCCAGCCTGCTTTCCCAGCGCGTAGTTGAACTGACCGAGCCAGCCGCTGGCGAGCAAATCGCCGACCTCTATGCGGGTGCTGGCTTGTTCTCCGTCCCGTTGGCTAAGGCAGTTGGCTCCCAGGGCCGGGTCTTCTCAATTGAAGGCGCTCCGGGCACGCATGCCGATGCGAAGAAGAATCTGCGCTCCTATTCGCAGGCCACGGTGATCCGAGGCCGTGTTGAGCGAGTGTTACGGCAGGTCGCCGGGGATGCCTCCCTGGACGCCGTGGTACTTGACCCGCCCCGCACCGGGATCGATAAGCAGGTGGCTGCGGAGCTGGCTTCCATTGCTGCATCCCGGATTTGTTACGTGTCCTGCGACCCTGCGGCTTTCGCCCGTGATACCGCGCGTTTGATGGGCCGCGGCTACGAATTAGAGCATATGGAGATTCACGATTTGTACCCGCATACCCACCATATGGAGTCCATCGGGCTCTTCGTGCGCCGTTAAACACCTGAAATTGTCCGATTAGACACGAATTCGGATGAAAATTTATTCCGAGGAGTCTTTTTATGAGCTTAGGCGATAGACTGTTTTTAGCTCTGCCACGCTAGGAGCCTGACTATCTCAGTTAGGAACTCCTAACTGGAATTACAGTGTGCGTGTGCAACAGAATGAGTGTCTGGCGAGAGGAGTCCCACGTGAGCAATGTGGACAGCTTCGGTGCCAAGGGCGTACTTGACGTCAATGGAACCGAATACGAAATTTACCGACTAAATACGGTTGAAGGCTCGGACAGCCTTCCTTACAGCCTTAAGGTTCTTCTTGAGAACCTGCTTCGCACCGAAGACGGCGCGAACGTAACCAACGAGCACATCAATGCACTGGGTCAGTGGGATGCTTCGGCTCAGCCGAACACCGAAATCCAGTTCACCCCTGCACGTGTGCTGATGCAGGACTTCACCGGCGTGCCTTGTGTCGTTGACTTGGCAACCATGCGCGAGGCCGTCAAGGACCTCGGCGGTGACCCAACCCGCGTTAACCCGCTGGCACCTGCTGAAATGGTTATCGACCACTCCGTGCAGATCGACACCTTCGGTTTCGAAGGCGCTGTCGAGCGCAACATGGAGATCGAGTACCAGCGCAACGGCGAGCGTTACCAGTTCCTGCGCTGGGGCCAGACTGCGTTTGACGACTTCAAGGTCGTCCCACCAGGCACCGGCATCGTGCACCAGGTCAACATCGAGTACCTGGCACGCACCGTCATGACCCGCGAGGTCGACGGCGTATTGCGCGCTTACCCAGATAGCTGCGTAGGCACCGACTCCCACACCACCATGGTCAACGGCCTGGGCGTGCTGGGTTGGGGCGTTGGCGGCATTGAGGCCGAAGCAGCAATGCTCGGCCAGCCTGTCTCCATGCTGATCCCACGCGTTGTCGGTTTCAAGCTGGCAGGTTCGATCCCAGCTGGCGCTACCGCAACCGATGTGGTGCTGACCATCACCGAAATGCTGCGCAAGCACGGTGTTGTTGGCAAGTTCGTTGAGTTCTACGGCGAAGGCGTGGCCGCAGTGCCACTGGCTAACCGTGCAACCATCGGCAACATGTCCCCAGAATTCGGCTCGACCGCCGCAATGTTCCCAATCGACGATGTCACCCTCGACTACCTGCGCCTGACCGGCCGCAGCGAAGAGAACGTGGCACTGGTCGAGGCTTACGCCAAGGAACAGGGCATGTGGCACGATCCAAGCCGCGAGATCCGTTTCTCGGAATACCTCGAGCTGGACCTGTCCACCGTGGTTCCATCGATCGCCGGCCCGAAGCGTCCACAGGACCGCATCGAGCTGTCTTCCTCGAAGGAGCAGTTCCGCAAGGACCTGCACAACTACGTATCGGATGCCGAGGACACCCAGGGCGCTGGCCGCCCATCGGTAGCCGTCGAGGTCACCAAGGAAGATGGCACCCAGTTCACCCTGGACCACGGCCTGGTTTCGATCGCTTCGATCACCTCGTGCACCAACACCTCCAACCCTTCGGTCATGCTGGCCGCAGCCGTACTGGCTCGCAACGCAGCTGACAAGGGCCTGACCTCCAAGCCATGGGTCAAGACTTCGGTCGCACCAGGCTCGAAGGTTGTAACCGAGTACTACGAGAAGTCCGGCCTGCTGCCATACCTGGAGAAGCTCGGCTTCTTCGTTGTCGGCTACGGTTGCGCAACGTGCATCGGTAACTCCGGTCCACTGGATGCCGAGATCTCCGAGGCCATCAACGCCAACGATCTCGCAGCAACCGCAGTCCTGTCGGGTAACCGCAACTTCGAAGGCCGCATCAACCCGGACGTGAAGATGAACTACCTGGCTTCCCCGCCACTGGTCATCGCTTACGCACTGGCTGGCACCATGGACTTCGACTTCGAGACCGACGCACTGGGCCAGGACGCCGAGGGCAACGATGTCTTCCTGAAGGACATCTGGCCATCGCCGGTCGAGGTCCAGGAGATCATTGACTCGTCGATTGACAAGGAAATGTTCGCTAAGGGCTACGACGGAGTCTTCGAAGGCGACGCACGCTGGAAGGCGCTGGATACCCCAGAGGGTTCGACCTTCGCATGGGACGAGAAGTCGACCTACGCACGCAAGGCACCGTACTTCGACGGCATGACCGCAGAACCACAGCCAGTTGAGGACATCAACGGCGCTCGCGTGCTGCTGAAGCTGGGCGACTCGGTGACCACCGACCACATCTCGCCTGCAGGTTCGTTCAAGTCGGAAACCCCGGCTGGCCGCTACCTGATCGAGAACGGCGTGGATCGCAAGGACTTCAACTCCTACGGCTCGCGCCGTGGTAACCACGAAGTCATGATCCGCGGTACCTTCGCGAACATCCGCATCAAGAACCAGCTGCTGGACGGCGTCGAGGGTGGCTTCACCCGCGACTTCACCCAGGAAGGTGCTCCGCAGGCTTACGTCTACGACGCTGCAGAGAACTACAAGGCTGCCGGCACCCCGCTGGTCGTTCTTGGCGGCAAGGAATACGGCTCGGGCTCCTCGCGTGACTGGGCTGCCAAGGGCACCGCATTGCTGGGCGTCAAGGCCGTCATCACCGAATCATTCGAGCGTATCCACCGCTCGAACCTGATCGGCATGGGCGTTCTGCCGCTGCAGTTCCCAGAGGGCGAATCCGCTGATTCGCTGGGTCTGACCGGTACCGAGACCTTCGCTGTCTCAGGTGTGACCGAGCTGAACAACGGCACCACCCCGAAGACCCTGAAGGTTACCGCTACCGCACAAGACGGCAAGGTTACCGAGTTCGACGCAGTTCTGCGCATCGACACCCCAGGTGAAGCTGACTACTACCGCAACGGTGGCATCCTGCAGTACGTACTGCGCCAGATCGCCGCTGCCAACTAGCAGATCCACCTCGGCTCCGGTCGAAGCGAATCTCTAAGTAGTTCCGCATCGCGGGAAAACCTGAGACCCAAGGCAATTGCCTTGGGTC
The DNA here is from genome assembly GCF_053644955.1 of Glutamicibacter sp. NPDC055354. Lineage (NCBI taxonomy): Bacteria > Bacillati > Actinomycetota > Actinomycetes > Micrococcales > Micrococcaceae > Glutamicibacter > Glutamicibacter sp. NPDC055354. The sequence goes on along the minus strand of NZ_JBSHMB010000001.1, from coordinate 960,845 downwards.
TCAGGTTTTTTAACCAGCCTTTTGCGCACTCAATTGACCATGGGTGCGGGCCGTGGATCGGGTGCGGGTGCCAACTTCCAGCACGCTGAAGCCTGACGTTTCCAACAGCAGCTCCAATTCCCCGGGCGGCCAATACCAGGCCGGGGCGACCTGGTGGCCAAAGGATTCTAGCTGATCCCCGGCAAAGAACCCGAGCAGCAGCTTGCCGCGTGGCTTGAGCACCCGGGCAAACTCGCCCAACAGCTGCGGAAGTTCGGCTGGAGGAGCATGGATTACCGAGTACCAGGCGAGCACCCCGGAGAAATGGTGGTCTTCGAACGGCAGCTGCGCCAGGTCTGCACGCAGGAAACCGGGCTTCAGGAAGTTGCGCCGTGCGAAGTCCAGAAACTCCGGAACGAGGTCAACGCCTGTAGCCGGCCGATGGGCATCGGCGATGAACTGTGTCCAATGCCCAGGCCCGCAGCCAGCGTCCAGGACCGGCCCCTCCAGCTGCCCCGCCCACGCCGCAATCAGCTCCCGGTCCTCAACCTCCGCCTGCTCGGGCGAAGCGAACAGATCGATATAGGCGCTGGCGAGACCCGAATAACTCGCTGAGACGTGACGAGGATCGAAGGAAGATGGCATACGCTCAGCTTAGCGTCGCCCGCAGGGAGCCTGGAGATCAATTGCTAGACTCGGGAATCACTTCCAGAAAACTGTTGACGGAGAGGAACTTCCGATGACGTCACCTGCCCTTGAAGATCTGCTGAATGCGGGCCAAGTGCACCAAGTGCGTTCCTGGCTCGGAGAGGCAACAGTCGTTTCGGACATGTCTTGGGGGCTGACAGACATTAAAGTCCTCCATTTGGATGCAACCGGAAAGCACTTCGTGCTCAAGACCGCGGGCGAAAGAAACCATCACATCATCCGGGAGCTGGAAGCACATCGCCGGTACACGCGTGTACTTGCCGAAGCTGGGCTGGCCGCGCGGCTGCGTTTTTCAAGCGATGCACACCGCTTGGCAGTGCTGGACTACCAGCCCGGAGAACTGTGCGTAGGGACAGAACATGAATACGCGCCGGATTCGCACCGACAGGCGGGACACGCGCTCAGGTTGCTGCACGATCAAGAACAGCGTGTTGCTCATGGCTACGAAGCCCGGCTGACGGCAAAATTCCTTCAATTGCTTGAACGCAAGCACCGCATCGGTGCTTCACGGTGCCGGCAGATCAGGGACCTGTTCACCAGCTACGAGCCTAAATCCGTGGCCGTCGTCCCAACGCACGGAGACTGGCAGCCTCGTAATTGGCTCGTAGACCAAGGAAAACTGAAAGTCATTGATTTTGGACGTTTCGATTTCCGTCCAGCTTCCAGCGACTTCGCGCGGCTCTCACTACAGCAGTGGGTGGGGCATCCGGAGCTGGAACAGGCCTTCCTTCAGGGCTACGGCTATGATCCGCGCGAAGAATTATCATGGAAAATGATGCAATTACGTGAAGGCCTGGGGACGGCCGTCTGGTCTTATGAAGTTGGAGATGAATCCTTCGAAGCGCAAGGGCTGCAAATGCTGGCCGATACGCTGGACCGCAACTAGGCTCGCACGCGAACGGGCACATGCGTTCGGGGGTAGTGAACGTCATTGCCAGGAAATTAGCACCAGCACGGACGTTGACGGATAATGAAAGAAGCCTTGAACGCGGTAAACTAGGTATTTCGCATGGGCTTTCCAGCCTATTGTCGGCGAATTTGTGAAGGGGATGAACGTGTCTTTATTGAAGACCATCAAGAAACCAAGTGACCTGCGGGCGCTTACCCTCGAGCAGCTCGACGACTTGGCGGAGGAAATCCGCGGCTTCCTCATCGACAATGTTGCTCGTACTGGCGGCCATTTGGGTCCCAATCTCGGTGTTATCGAGCTGACCTTGGGCATCCATCGTGTCTTCGATTCCCCAACTGACTCCATCGTCTTCGATACGGGACACCAGTCGTATGTGCACAAGCTGGTTACCGGACGCCAGAATTTCGAGACCTTGCGCCAGCAAGGAGGCCTGTCGGGCTACCCTGACCGCGGTGAATCAGAACACGATGTGGTTGAGTCCTCCCATGCTTCCTCCTCGCTGTCGTGGGTTGATGGAATTTCCCGCGCCAACAAGCTGATGAATAACAATGACCGCTACGCCGTAGCCCTGGTGGGCGATGGCGCCTTGACCGGCGGCATGGCCTGGGAAGCAGTCAACAACATCGCTGCCGACAAGGACCGCAAAGCAGTCATCGTAGTCAACGACAACGGCCGCTCCTACGCCCCGACCATCGGCGGCCTGGCCAACCAGCTTTCGGGACTGCGCCAGCAGCTGGACAAGTTCCGTACCCACCCGGCCTACGAGAACGCCATGGACAAGCTCAAGGTCAAGCTCAAGGGATCCGGGCCAGTAGGCGATTTCACTTACAAGTCCCTTCACGCCACCAAGAAGGGCATCAAGGACTGGTGGGCACCGCAAGGCCTGTTCGAGGACCTGGGCCTGAAGTACATCGGCCCGATCGATGGCCACAACCAGCGCGCAGTAGAAGAAGCGCTGCAGCAGGCCAAGCAGTACGCGGGCCCAGTGCTCGTGCATGCCCTGACTGAGAAGGGCCACGGCTACGCTCCGGCCCGCGCCGATGAAGCTGACCAGTTCCACGCCGTTGGCGTGATCGACCCAATCACCGGTCTGCCGGTTTCCAAGTCCAGCGCGCAGAGCTGGACCAGCGTCTTCGGCGAAGAGATCGCGGCGGTGGCCAACGAGCGCGAGGACATTGTGGCGATCACCGGTGCCATGCTGCAGCCAGTGGGCCTGAAGAAAATGTCCCAGGAACACCCTGAACGCGTCATTGACGTGGGCATCGCCGAACAGCACGCCATGACTACTGCCGCCGGCCTTGCCTTTGGCGGACTGCACCCGGTGGTCTGCGTCTACGCGACCTTCCTCAACCGTGCCTTTGACCAATTGCTGATGGACGTGGCCCTGCATAAGGCCGGTGTCACCATCGTGCTGGACCGCGCTGGAGTCACCGGCCCGGACGGCGCCAGCCACCACGGCATGTGGGATATGGCGCTGACCCAGATCGTGCCTAACCTGCACCTGGCTGCTCCGCGCGATGCCGACCGCCTGCGGGAGGAACTGCGTGAAGCCCTGGACATCAATGATGCGCCAAGTGTCGTGCGATTCTCCAAGGGCTCGGTGGGTGAACCCATCGAAGCTGTGGACCGCCTGCCAGATGGCGTGGATGTTCTGGCACGCTTGGGGGACCGTTCCGCACCGGATGTTCTCATCGTTTCCGTGGGCGCCATGAGCGAGCTTTCGCTGGATGTCGCAGAACGACTGAACAGCCAGGGCGTATCGGTGACCGTGGTGGATCCTCGTTGGGTTCTACCAATGCCAACCTCGGTGATTTCACTGGCAGCCCGCCACCGCATTGTGGTCTGCATCGAAGATGGCGTCCGAGCCGGCGGTGTGGGTTCGCGCTTGCGCACCGAAATGCGTGCAGCGGGTGTCGATACGGCTCTGAACGAAGTAGGTTTGCCTACCGAATTCTTGGCGCACGGAACTCGGGCTGAGGTCTTGGACCGCGTTGGACTGACTGCACAGCAGGTAGCCCGCGATACCCTGGCGCAGGTTCTGGGAACCAAGGTTCCATTCGCCCGGCCCCTCCCTGGACAAGACCTACCTACCGGTCAGATTCCGAAGCTGTGAGCCTACCGTCCGGCTGCCCGGTAGACCTGCCCCGTAGCCCAGAAACTATCGCCGAGGGTTCCTTGGTGGTAGCGCGCGCCTGGAAGTATGATTCCAGCCCGCACTGGGTGGTGCCCGGATTTTATCTCGGACAGGACAAATACGGACATTGGCTTCACCAGCCGGCCGGCGCACTGGTAGCCCGTCCGGGCACCGCACACTTGGCAGCGAGTAATGCGCTCTGCCTGATTCCACACTCGGGCCAGTGGATTGCCACCCTCTATGCGGATGCACTGGAAGATTTTGATGTCTACATCGACCTGTCCAGCAACATCGGATGGCGACGGATGAAGCGTGGCGCTTGGGAAGTCAACTCCATTGACATGGATTTGGACGTGATTCGTTCACGTAGCCAAGGCGTGTTCCTTGATGATGAAGATGAATTCGCCGCACATGAAATAGGCATGAACTATCCAGCTTCCCTAGTTCGTAGTATTGGAAGAGAAGCTGGACTGTTGCTCGGCACCGTGATCAACAACGATGCACCGTTCAATGCCGAACACCGCGCCACCTGGCAATCCAAGGCTGAGCGCCTAGCCGCACAGCTTGCCGAAGCCTCCAAAAATTTAGATAACTAAGCACACCGTAGACCCAAGGGGTAATCACATGGCGATCATTCGCACCTACCGGATGAACGAAAAGAACGAACTGGAATTCCGCGAAGCATGGTTCCAGCAGTTCGAGGACGATGAATTGGGTCAGTTCGTGATCAATCACGGCACCGTGGGACATATGTCCAAGACCAATGAAGTCCAGGACGTAAACACCGACCGCGCCGACGAATTGTTCGCTGGTTTCGCTGAAGCCTGTGCTGCCGAAGGCTATGCAGAGATCAAGGAAGAAGATCAGTCGTGGGTTATCGTGCAGTACGCGCTGAAATCGGCAAATGGCACCGAACGCGACCAGTACCTGGACAAGAAGGCCAAGGAAGCGCTGACCGGCCACTTGGCATGGCGCGGACTGGGCACGGTGGAGTCCAGCGATTTCGGTAACCGAAAGCTGAACATCCGAGTCCTATCGCCAGCTCCAAAGCTTGCAGTCGCTGCGATCAAGACGTGCATCCGCGAAGCCAAGCTGGACTTCACCAAGATGAGTATCGGTGTTGCGCCCTATGCGGAATTGAACAAGCTGAAGATGGCGCACCCGATGCCACCAAAGCCGATGTCCATCGACTGATCACGAATGATAAGCCCCATAGTTGCGACGCAGCCAATGCAGGCAGCGGACCACCCGGCCATCCGTCGGCTGTCGGAGAGTTTGGGGCGTCAGGCTGAACCTGGAAATTGGGGCGCTGGTGAATGCCAGGTAGTCGTCAAGAACCCGGCCGGAGAGCTGCTTGGCTGGGCTCGAGCCCATTGGTGGGAGCCTGCTGATCCGTTGGCGCCAGCTGGCTATTACCTTGCCGGGATCGAGGTTGCCTGCGGATACCGGCAACGGGGCGTGGCACGAAGCCTAACCGAGGCCAGGCTGTCATGGATTGCGCAGCGCGCTTCGACCGCATGGTGCGTGGTCAACGCGCAGAATACTGCGTCTTTGGCGCTTCATCGTGCCCTGGGATTCGAAGAAGTAGCCCGGGCTCCACGGTTCGGTACTGTGGTTTTTAACGGCGGCAGTGGCCTGCTGTTGTCCAAGGAAGTGGTGTCTTCGCGCGGCCCCGCGAAAGCACAGGTTTAAACGAGCAGGAAACAAGGAGAAATGATTCCACAAGAAGACCGGGACGAGACCCCCGGCGCCCAGCGTAAAGTCCCGCGGATGGGAGCAACCCGCACGCCGTTGCACCTGGTTTTCCAGGCTTGCGTCGGTGTCATCATCGGCATTGGAGTGGTGTCCCTGCTTTCTGGCCTCGCCCCAGTGCAGGTTGCCTTGACCGGTGTTGTCATTGCCATATTGGTGTGGATCGTTGAACAGGGCTTCCGCCTGCCAGAACCGAATACCAAGCAGGGAGCACGTGTCCGCATGGTACTTCGACTGATTTCCTTGATTGGTTTCACCATCGCGGTGAGCCCGCTGCTGTCCTTGATCGAGGGCTGACAGCCTGCAACCCAGGCTAGTCCCGGACGTTCACACGTCTGGGACTATTTTTTTGCGCTGACCGGTTTCCGGGCAGAATAAAAGATCGGCCAGGTTCTCCCCGTGATGGGAGAACCTGGCCGATCCTCTAGCTAGGCGTTGGCGCCTAGTCGGTGCCTGCGTCGAATGCAGCAGACTCGATAGCACGGTCGGTAGCCAGATCTTCGCTATCAACCGGGGTTGCGTTCACGATGTCATCAGCGCCACCGGCTTCCAGCGAGCCGACTAGTTCAGCGGTGGTGCCGCCAACCAAGCCCATGGTGGCGTACTGTTCCAGGCGGCCGCGGGAATCGGCGATGTCCAGGTTGCGCATGGTCAGCTGGCCGATGCGATCCACTGGGCCGAAGGCTGCATCGCCTACGCGCTCCATCGAGAGCTTGTCCGGGTGGTAGCTCAGGTTCTCGCCCTCGGTGTTGAGGATGGTGTAGTCGTCGCCGCGGCGCAAGCGGATGGTGACGGTACCGGTGATGGCCGAGCCAACCCAGCGCTGCAGCGATTCGCGCAGCATCAGGGCCTGCGGGTCCAACCAGCGGCCTTCGTACATCAGGCGGCCCAAGCGGCGGCCTTCGTTGTGGTAGCTGGCTACGGTGTCTTCGTTGTGGATCGCGTTGACCAGGCGTTCGTAGGCGATGTACAGCAGTGCCATTGCCGGTGCTTCGTAGATGCCGCGGGACTTGGCCTCGATGATGCGGTTCTCGATCTGGTCGCTCATGCCCAGACCATGGCGTCCGCCGATGATATTAGCTTCGTTGACCAGAGCCACCGGATCGGTGAACTCCTTGCCGTTGATGGCTACCGGGCGGCCAGCGACGAAGGAAACCGAGACATCTTCGGTCTTGATCTCTACGTTCTCGTCCCAGTACTTAACGCCCATGATCGGCTCAACTGACTCGATGGAGCTGTTCAGCAGTTCCAGGGTCTTGGCCTCGTGCGTTGCGCCCCAGATATTGGCGTCGGTTGAGTAGGCCTTTTCAGCCGAGTCGCGGTAAGGGAAACCGTGCTCCTGCAGCCACTCGGACATTTCCTGGCGTCCACCGAGCTCTGCAACGAAGTTGGGGTCGAGCCATGGCTTGTAGATGCGCAGCTTGGGGTTGGCCATCAAGCCGTAGCGGTAGAAGCGCTCGATGTCGTTGCCCTTGTAGGTCGAACCGTCGCCCCAGACATCCACGCCATCTTCGCGCATTGCGCGGACCAGCAGGGTGCCGGTGACGGCGCGGCCCAGCGGGGTGGTGTTGAAGTAGGTCTTGCCGCCGGTGCGGATGTGGAAGGCGCCGCAAGCAAGTGCTGCGAAGCCTTCTTCAACCAGAGCAGGCTTGCAATCAACCAGGCGGGAGTTCTCTGCACCGTACTCCAGAGCACGGCCAGGTACGGCGTCGATATCTGGCTCGTCGTACTGGCCGAGGTCGCCAGTGTAGGTGTAAGGGATGGCGCCCTTGTCGCGCATCCAGGCTACTGCCACCGAAGTGTCAAGGCCACCGGAGAACGCGATACCTACGCGCTCGCCTACAGGAAGATTGGTAAGAACTTTAGACATGTTTCCATCCTAATGGATAAATATGCAATGCAGTGAATTGTGCTGTGAAATGTTGAGCAGAACTACCTACCAGATAGCCTATGGGTATAACCTCGCTCAGTGAAGCGGATGAACAAACCAACAGATGAGGTGTCCATGGAATTCCGTCAGCTAGGCCGCAGCGGCCTGAGTGTTTCCGTCGTCGGGCTAGGCTGCAACAATCTTGGCCGCGCAGGAACGGCGACCGAAACCCAAGAAGGAACCGACGCGGTTATCCACGCGGCGCTTGACGCGGGTATTACTCTCTTCGATGTCGCGGATGTCTATGGCAAGGAACCGGGGCTATCGGAAATCCGTCTGGGCAAAGCGCTTGGGCAAGTACGCAATGACATCGTGCTGGCCACCAAATTCGGCATGGATATGCAGGGCGCAAATGGCCCGGACTTCAATGCGCGTGGTTCGCGCCGTTATATCGTCAAAGCAGTCGAAGCATCGCTCAAGCGACTCGGTACGGACTACATCGACCTGTATCAGTTCCATACCCCAGATGCGAACACTCCCATCGAAGAAACCTTGCGGGCCATGGATGACCTGGTCACCAGCGGCAAAGTTCGCTACATTGGCCATTCCAACCGGACCGGCTGGCAAATCGCCCAAGCGGAGTACGTGGCCCGTGAATTGGGAACCGAGCGATTCGTCTCGGCGCAGAATCACTACAACCTGATTGACCGCCGTGCTGAACTGGAAGTGCTTCCAGCGGCTCGTGAATTCGATCTGGGCGTCTTGCCCTACTTCCCGCTGGCAAACGGCCTGCTGACCGGCAAGTACTCCAAGGGGCATGCCCCTGAGGGCAGCCGGCTGACTCACGCGCGTCAGCATCTCGTGGAAACCAGCGATTTTGAGCAGTTGGATCAATTCGACGCCTTTGCTGCCGAACGGGATCTGACGCCGATCGAATTGGCGTTCTCCTGGCTGGCAGCGCAATCGCCGGTGGCCTCTGTGATTGCCGGTGCCACCCGTCCTGAGCAGATTCGAGCCAACGCTGCAGCTGTGCGTTGGGTACCGAGCGCTGCGGAACGGGCCAAGATGGATGAGCTCTTCCCGGCCCCAGAGAAGGTTGCACTGTTCTAGGAGTATCTCTAGCAAGCACTGAAGGCTGAACCCCATCCGGGTTCAGCCTTCAGTGCTTAAAAAGTGCTGGGAAACTACTCTGCGGCGGTGACGTAGGCGACGATGTCGTCACCTTCAATTGCCGCCGCGTAGCGTGGCAGTGCTGCGATAGCTGGACCTGCGTCCACGGTACCGTCAGCGGGTGCGAATCGTGAGCCATGGCAGGCGCAGTAGAAATCTTCCTTGCTGGACTTCGGGCTCACAGCGCAGCCCTGGTGGGTACAGACGTTCGAGTAGGCCAAAACGGTCTTCTCATCCTTGCGGAAGAGCAAAACGCCTACTTCTTTTCCGGAAGGATCCTTGGCTGGAGCGAGTGCACGCGATCCGATGGCAAGGTCCGTGGCCTTCATGAGGGCCTGTCCTTCGCCTGTTGGTTCAGGAATCGGCAGTGCCTCGGGGGTGTCGGCTTCAGAATGTCCATCGCCGCAGGCGGTGAGCAGTGCGGCGGAACCGAGTGCTGCCGAGGCGCACATGAACGTACGACGGGCTGGTCGGGCAATGTCAGTCATGCGCCTATTCTGGCAGAGATCTCTGTGCCGGCGCTAAGAGCAAAGCGCCCGTGTCGGGAGGATGCGGCATGTGGTGAGTTTGATCGGCGGAAAGCGGTCTGCATGCGTTCGCCAGGCGGTATCGAATGCTGTGAATATTTATGCAGTGTTTTCGAAGTCCCGAGAGTATCCATAGCGCCGGGTGCTCCCTCGGCATGGCTCTGAATCCCGCACTTTGGAGAGGTTAGTAATCCAGGTGGGGCATTTCGGGTGGTGTAATTGGGACATGCCCGCCCGTCTCCCAGTGGGGAATAGAACGGCCAGAACTAGATATTTTTTATCCCGGTTTTCCGCACTTATGTGCGCACCGTTACACGCATCTGCAAGGTAGTCCCGTGATTGATACAGGCGATGGGCTGATTCAACATCGTGCCCCTGCCGGCCGATCGGTGAGTGGGTTGCCCCGCTGCCTTGCGGCGGAGGATTCGAATATCTTTGCATTCATGCTAATATTTGTATGTAGTTAGTTGAAGCTACTAATTTCGGAGAGAGCTTTCGCTGTTTTCCGGTCCGGCGTTTTATCGCCGACTGAGTTACTCCGCGCAGTAATCGCGTGTTGAGTTCCGGGTAGCAGCCCTCCGATGGAAAACCGGCGGTATTCGCCAACGCGAGTACCGCGCCTGAACTGACCCGAAGCGCCATTGCGCGCCAATATGGATAGCCGCAAGTGCGATGCAGGCAAACCATGGGTCCGGATTCACGTTGTGAAGCCAAAAGCGCTAGGTCTGGAACGAATCCACGAGCTGGTGCTCCCCGTGACTAGGGATGAACGATACGAATGAGAAACGAACGAAACTTGAGTGTAGGGAAGTGGTTCATGGGCCCAGGGGCTTGTGCGCGTCGGCTGAAATTTACCCCTTGCGATGAATCTCGCAGGAAGACGTGCAGGATAAGTCGCCGGTTGAGCATTTAGCTCCCGGCGCGAATCTCATCACTGTCTATTAGAGGGAGGTGGCGCGTGAATAACGAAATAGTGCAGTTCAGCGCCCTAACTGTTGTCTTGCTATTGGTGCTCTTCTACGGAGGCACCTTCTTTATTTCCACCCGAATCGGAAAGAAAAAAGAGAACGCCGACGACTACATGACGGCGGGAAATAAAATTGGATTCGGCATTTCCGCTGCAAGTATGACGGCTACCTGGATCTGGGCTTCGTCGATGTACGCCTCAGCCACCTCCGGGTACACCTATGGAATCTCCGGTCCGATCCACTATGGGCTCTGGGGCGCGTTGATGATTCTGTTCATCTACCCATTCGGCAAGCGGATTCGCAAGGTCGCGCCCCGCGCGCACACCCTCGCCGAGGTCATGCATGCACGCCACGGCCGCTCCAGCCAGCTGATGCTGGCCGGGTCGAATATTGTCGGTTCGGTCATCTCCTTGATGTCCAACTTCATCGCCGGTGGCGTATTGATCTCGATGCTCTCGCCGTTCAACTTCATCCAGGGCGTGCTGGCCGTTGCCGGTGGCGTTCTGCTCTACACCCTGTGGTCCGGGTTCCGTGCCTCGGTACTGACCGACTTTGTCCAGGTCGTAGGCATGCTGGGCGCTGTAGCAATCATTGTCCCGGCGATCTTCTTTGCCGCAGGGTTCCCGGCCGCATTCGAAACCGGTGCGAGCAACTTGACCCCGCAACAGTCCAATTTCTTCTCCTCTGAAGCATTCCTGGGCCAGGGGGCACCCTACATTGCAGCCGTTCTGGCCTACGCAATTGGCAACCAGACTATTGCCCAGCGGCTCTTCGCAGTACGCGAGGACTTGATCAAGCCAACCTTCATCACTGCAACCATCGGCTACGGCGCGATGGTCATCGGCGTGGGCATGCTCGGCGTGCTCGCCCTGTACCTTGGGTTCGAGCCGTCGGGTGGAGACATGAACAACCTCATCCCCGAGATGGCTGCCAGCTACCTGCCAGGTGTTCTGCTGGCATTGTTCTTCATCATGATCATTGGTGCGCTGTCGTCAACTGCTGACTCGGACTTGGCGGCCCTGTCTTCGATTGTGATGGCTGACGTATACGGCCAGAACGTTGCCGGCAAGGACAAGGCCGATCCGAAGAAGATGCTGCTCATTGGCCGTGCGACCATGGTCGTTGCCACCGCATTGGCAGTCGCTTTCGCGAGCATGCAGCTGAACATCCTGGACCTGCTGGTCTTCGTCGGAGCTCTTTGGGGTGCTCTGGTCTTCCCGGTTCTGGCCAGCTTCTACTGGAAAAAGGTCACCAACAAGGCCTTCACCGTTTCGGTACTCGTTGCACTGGCGATCTTCATCCCTGTTCGCTTCGAACTGATCCCAGTCAATGGCGTCACCGGCTTGCTGATCGAGCTGCTGTCGGTGATTGGCATCGGCGTGGTCGTGGCGTTGATGAGCTTCGGGTTCTTCGGCCTGCGCGTTGCCAAGATTGTCGGTGTCGTCGCGATGCTGGCCAGCGCGCCGTTCGTATTCGGTTTCCTGCGCGACTACACGACCTTGAGCGCCTCGCTGGTTGCCTACTCGGTCAGTACCATCGTCTGCTACCTGCTGTCGTTCAGATCCAAGATGGAATTCGACTTCGATGTCATCGCTGTACGCACCGGCGACTTCGACGCAGTACCTGGAAAGCCTGACGCTGCAGATGCCGGACACGATGCCAAGAGCCTGGGAGGCAAATAATGACGACGTTTTTCTTGAGCCTGTACGTACTGGTATGGCCAGTTATAGTGGCCGGAGTACTGTTCTTCATCAGCAGGGGCTTTATCCAGGAATGGCTGGAAGCCCGCCGCAATGGTGAAGACATCATCTAGTAACCGGGCACGCGAAGCGGCGCTCCATGGAGCGCAGGAACCCCGTACAGCAGCATTTACCAGCTGTACGGGGTTCCTGCATCTTAACGGGGCAGCAAGAAGCCGGGACCAGCTTTCCTCATGAGGGAAGCGGTCCCGGCATTTCGCATGGTTCCAGCACTCAGGGAGAAGCACCGGAACCAAGAACGGCCCGGAAGGTACTAGCCGTTGAACCTCTTCCCGTTGACACGTTCGGAGGCGCCAACCTGGTCCAGGTACGGGGTGATGCCACCGAGGTGCATTGGCCAGCCGGCACCGGTGATCATGCATAGATCGACGTCGGCTGCTTCGGCAACGACGCCCTCATCCAGCAGCAGCCCGATTTCCTCGGCCAGAGCATCTTGAACACGAGCCAGGATCTGTTCCTTGCTCGAGTGCTGATCGCCGAAGGCCATCAGCTTTTCAGCCTCGGGATTCAGCACCTGGTTGCCTGCCTCATCCTTGACCCAGAGGGCAGTGATCTTGGCATCGATCAGTTTCTGCAGATTCTCCGAGACGGCAAATCGTTCGCCGAAAGCGGCGTTCAGCGACTCGTTGACATGCTGCGCGACCGGCAGACCTACCATCGCCAACAAGGTCAACGGGCTCATTGGCAGGCCCATGGGGGTCAGTGCCGAGTCAGCTGTCTTCGCGTCGGTGCCCTCGTCGAAAGCGGCCTGGACTTCACTCATCAGGCGAAGCAGTACTCGGTTGACCACGAATGCGGCAGAATCCTTGGTTTTCACCGTGGTCTTCTTCAGCTTCTTGCCCAGCACGAATGCAGTGGACAGCGAGGAATCGTTGGTCCACTCCGTAGCAGCAATTTCCAGCAGCGGCATCACGGCTACCGGGTTGAAGAAGTGGAAACCGACCAGGCGCTCTGGATACGACAAGTCGCGGCCCATCTCGGTGACAGAGAGCGAGGAAGTGTTGGTGGCCAGGATGCACTCGGGGGAGACCACCGCTTCAACCTCTGCGAAAACCTGCTTCTTCACATTCAGCTCTTCGAAGACGGCCTCGATGACGAAGTCGGCATCCGCGAACGCCTTCTTGGTGACCGATCCGGTAACCAGAGCCTTGGTGCGGTTGACCGCATCCTGGCTCATGCGGCCCTTGGCGTGCAGCTTGTCGATCTCGCCATGGATGTAGGCAAGGCCCTTGTCCACGCGCGATTGATCCAGATCGGTGATAACCACCGGAACGTTCAGGCGGCGGGCGAACAGCAGGGCCAGCTGGCCAGCCATCAACCCTGCGCCAACGACACCCACTTTGGTGACGGGGCGCGCGAGCTTTGGATCCGGTGCGCCGGCGGGGCGCTTGCCGCGCTTCTGGACCAGGTCCAGGAAGGCGTACACGGTGTTCTGGAACTGCGGGGTGCTCATCAGCCCAGTCAGCGCTTCGACTTCAAGGACTGCTGATTCCTGCTGCGAGATGGCCAGGCCCTTGCGGAAGACCTCAAGCACCTTGTACGGTGCCGGGGCCGCGCCGGACAGCTTCGCATCGACGAACTTTTCGGCAGCGTCGGCCGCATCCAGCCAGCGGCGAGCAACCTCGGGATCGGTTGGATCGACCGCATTGGGGCGCTTGACCTCTGTGGTTCCGGAGATGACACCGTCAGCGAAGGCAATGGAGTGCTCGATGAAGTCAGCTGGTTCGAACAGGGCGTCGGCCACCCCCATCTTGGCGGCTGCCGGACCGGAGAGGGTGCGGTTGCTGTTCAGCGGGTTCTCGATCATGACCTTCAGCGCGTTCTCGGGGCCGACTAGGCGGGGCAGGCGGTATACGCCGGCCCAACCCGGAATCAGGCCGAGGAAACCTTCTGGCAGGCCCAAAGCGCCCGCGGCGGTGCTGACCGTGCGGTAGTTGCAAGCCAGCGCGATTTCCAAGCCGCCGCCGAGCGCCAGGCCGTTGATGAAAGCGAAGGTCGGAACGCCCAAATCGGCAAGCAGCTCATAGGTGTAGTGGCCCAGCGAAGCCATGGCGGTTGCTTGATCCGGTGCGCTCAGGCGGGTGACGGCCGACAGGTCGGCACCGGCAATCAGGAAGTACGGCTTGCCGGTGATCGCCATGGCATCGATCTCGCCATTCTTGGCGCGTTCTGCTTGGACTTCCAGCGCGGCGCGCAGTTCCAGCAGGCCATTGGGCCCGAGGGTGGTCGGCTTCTTGTGGTCCAGGCCGTTATCCAGGGTCAGCAGTGCCAGTGTCTTGCCGCTTGGCAAGGCCACATCCTTCACGAAGGTGTGGGTGACAGTCTCATCGTGCATCAGCTGCGCGACAGCCTGGAAATCTTTGCTCATTGCAGTCATTGTCTCTTCCTTATGCCTTGCTGCCGAAGTCCGCGTGGTTTGGGTTCTCCCAGATCACTGTGCCGCCCATGCCCAAGCCGATGCACATGGTGGTGATGCCATAGCGCACCGAATGCTCCTCGGAGAACTGGCGGGCCAGCTGGGACATCAGGCGCACGCCGGAAGAGGCCAGCGGGTGCCCCACCGCGATGGCGCCGCCGTACCGGTTCACGCGGTCATCGTCCTGGTCGATTCCGTAGTAGTCGAGGAAGGACAGCACTTGCACGGCGAAAGCCTCGTTGATTTCGAACAGGCCGATGTCGTTGATGCCAAGGCCGGCCTTGGCCAGGGCCTTTTCGGTGGCCGGCACCGGCCCGTAGCCCATCACGTCCGGGTCCACGCCGGCGAAGGCGAAGGAGACCATGCGCATCTTCGGTTCCAGGCCCAGTTCGCGCACTGCCGCGCCGCTGGCCAGCAGGGCGGCGGTGGCTCCGTCGTTCAAGCCTGCTGCGTTGCCTGCGGTCACGCGTCCGTGGGCGCGGAAGGGGGTGCGCAGTTCGGCCAGCGATTCCATGGTGGTGCCTGGCCGTGGCGGTTCGTCAGCCGAGTTCACGGCCCAGCCTTCGCCCGGCCGCTTGGCTGCCACGGGGATCAGATCGGCCTGGATCTGCTGGTTCTCGTAGGCCTTGGCCAGCTTGGCCTGCGATGCGACAGCATAGCGGTCGGCGCGTTCCTTGGTGATCGCAGGGAAGCGGTCGTGCAGGTTCTCCGCGGTATTGCCCATGTTCAATGCTTGCGGGTCGACGATGCGCTCGGAGAGGAAGCGCGGGTTCGGGTCCGCTCCGGCGCCCATTGGGTGGTTGCCCATGTGCTCCACGCCGCCGGCGACCACTACGTCGTAGGCGCCGAAAGCGATGCCGCCGGCGGTCGCGGTGACGGCGGTCATCGCTCCGGCGCACATGCGGTCGATGGCGAAGCCCGGAACGGACTTGGGGATACCGGAGAGCAGGCCCACGGTGCGGCCCAAGGTCAAGCCCTGGTCGCCGGACTGCGTAGTTGCGGCCATGGAGATCTCGTCGATCTTTTCGGCAGGAACTTCCGGGTTGCGTTCCAGCAGGCCGCGTACGGCTTTGACGGCAAGGTCATCGGCGCGGGTACCGTGGTAGATCCCCTTCTCGCCGGCTTTGCCAAATGGGGTGCGTACCCCGTCGATGAAGACGACATCGCGGTCGTCGAGCGAAGGGCGCGCATTGTTGCGCACGGTCGAAGCGTTGGCACTCACCGTCGGGCTCCTTGGGGTTGGTTCATGCTGCCCGTGAAGACCGGGCAGTGGCCAGCATCACTGTGACCTGAACCATACGTTACTCAGTAGTAACTTGAAGTGCAAGTGCATCACCTCGCAAATCCGGGAACCCGCGGTGAATCCTTCTTGGAAACCGCCTAGGCCTGCTTCAACGCGATGGCCAGCTTGTCCGCAAGAAGTCCACGCTGCCACTGGCGGGCACCGAGATTTTCCAGCATGTCCGCTACGCTTGCCTCGCTGATGCGAGCCGGCGCATTCCAGCACAATTCACGCAGGTACTTCGGGGTCAAGAGATTCTCGCCGGGAATATTCCAGTGCTCGCTCACCTCATTGACGACCAGCTTGGCCGCGTCCAGCCGGTTCGCCGCGGCCGGGTTCTTTTCGGCCCATGAGCGGGGGTGCGGCAAGTCCGGCTTGGGGGCGCGCAGGTCGGGCAGGTCCCTGGTGCTATTGCCGCGCTTGATCGCGTCGACCCAGCGTGCGGCATCGCGTTTGGCATTGCGCGTGTGGAACCCGGGGATCTGCAAGAGCGCTGGAACGCTGGTGGCGCGCTGATCCACGGCGGCCATGATTGCGCGGTCGGGAATGAGCCGACCCGGGGCAACGTCGCGGCTCTGCGCCAGGGCTTCGCGGGAAAGCCACAGTTCGCGAGCTACCGCCAGGTTGCGTCGGCTCTTGAGCTTATGGATGCCGGACAATTTGCGCCACGGCACCTGTGCCGGGGAAGGGTCAGGCAGATTGCGTTCGTACTCGAATTCCTGGAAGGCGAAATCCAGCTTGCCCTGCTCTTCCAGCACCGCGGTGATGGCCTGGCGCAGCTCTTCGAGAACTTCCACATCCAGTGCGGCGTAGTTCAGCCATGATTCAGGCAACGGGCGGGTGGACCAGTCCACTGCCGAATGTTCTTTGGCCAACTGCAGCTCGAGCAATTCGCCCACCATGGTACCCAGCGAGACGCGGGGGAATCCCGCAAGACGGCCAGCCATCTCGGTATCGAACAGCGAGGTAGGGGACATGCCCAATTCGTGCAGGCACGGCAAATCCTGGGTGGCCGCATGCAGGATCCAGGGCTGCTCGTTGACGAACTCGCGCAGCGGGGACAGATCGTCCAGGGTTTCCGGGTCGATCAGCCAAGTACCCGCACCTTCTCGGCGAATCTGCAGCAAGAAGGCGCGCTGGCCGTAGCGGAACCCGCTGGCTCTTTCGGTATCCACGGCCAGATCGCCGGTGCCGGCTTCCAGTGCGCGCACTGCACGGCGCAAGGCAGGTGCGGTGTCGATGACTTCGGGGATCCCGTCGCGCGGCGCACTTAGTGGCGTCAGAACGGGTGCGGCGGCCTCGTTGGCAGTGGTGGATGATGCGGGAGCGGAAGAGTCAGAATTCGGCATGGTGCTTCCATTCTAGGACTATTCGGCTCCATCGCATTGATAATCGCTAGCTCAGGCGGCGATGAGGCAGCTGCTGCACGCCTTCGGGCAGGGGAGGCAGGCCGGCGAAAGTGCAAACCATATCGGCCCACGCGCTCAGATGCGCTCCCAGATGGTCAGAGTCCGGGGACCAGGAAGCACGCAGCTCAATATCGATATGGTCTTGTTCCCCGGCGAGATTGCCGAAGGATTCGGAAATTACCCGGGTCGCAGTACCGCCAGCGGAATGGTATGCGGCGTCGCGATCGCGCAGGGCTTCTTCGAGCCATGACCACGCGACGGAAGCCAGCATGGAATCCTGGCCCATTTCATGATCCAGGCGGGCCCGAATGTAGGTGACGATGCGGAATTGGCCATTCCACAGTTCTTGGCCTGCGGGGTCGAAGAGGAGGATGAAGCGTCCGGTGGCCAGCTGCTCGGCTGGTTGGAGGAACGGGGTGCGGCCAATCTCCTGGCCCTGGGGGCCGTGTCCGGGAGCAACCACATCCATCACGTCGCCGCTGAGTGCCAGCGCGAACGGCGCCAGCCTGCCAGGGGCCGGAATTTCGGTGAATTTCAGTTCCTTGCGCACCTTGGCATGCGACAACTCTTCAAGGGCCGTGGCAAAGGCCTTCGGAATGGCGGAAGCAGGGCGATCATTGGTCACAATTTGAGTCTAAGCGCGCCGTACCCGAGCATGGGTACGGCGCGCCGACCGCGGGTTCATGCTAAGCGGCGGCGTAGGCGCCGAGCAGCTCGTGCAGCTTGGCAATGAACGCTGCAACATCTTCCTCGGTGGTGTCGAACGAGCACATCCAGCGCACTTGGCTGGCCGCGCGATCCCAGTCGTAGAAGCGGAAGTGCTCGCGCAGCTGGTCGCTGACCTCGGTAGGCAGCTGGGCGAAGACGCCGTTGGCCTGAGTCGGGTAGACCAGCTGGACTCCGTCAATTTCCTCAACTGCCTGCGAGAGCTTGGCGGCCATGGCGTTGGAGTGGCTTGCCAATTCGCGCCACAGATCGGTGCCGTAAAGCTCGATCAGCTGTGCGGAGATGAAGCGCAGTTTCGAACCCAGCTGCATGTTCATCTTGCGCAGGTACTTCAGGTCCTGGGCCAGTTCGCTGCGCAGAGTCAGAATGCCCTCACCGAGCAGGATGCCGTTCTTGGTGCCGCCGAGGGAAACAATGTCCACGCCGACGTCAGTGGTCAGCGCGCGCAACGGCACGCCCAGGGAGGCCGCGGCGTTGGACAGGCGCGAGCCATCCAGATGCACTTTCATGCCCAGCTTGTGCGCGTGGTCGGTGATGGCCTTGATTTCCCCAGGGGTGTACAGGGTGCCCAGCTCGGTGGCCTGGGTGATCGACACGGCCAGCGGCTGCGCGCGGTGCTCGTCGCCCCAGCCCCATGCTTCCTGGTCGATCAGCTCTGGAGTCAGTTTGCCGTCGGGAGTGTCAACCTGCAGCAGCTTGAAGCCGCCGATGCGCTCCGGCGCACCGTTCTCATCCACGTTGATATGTGCAGAAGATGCGCAGATGACAGCGCCCCAGCGTGGAAGCAAGGACTGCAAGGCGATGACGTTGGCGCCGGTGCCGTTGAAAACCGGGAAGATCTGGGCTTCCGGGCCAAAGGCATTGCGGGCGACGTTGCCTAGTTCCTCGGTGTACTGGTCCTCACCGTAGGAGATCTGGTGGCCGCCGTTGGCGCGGGCAATCGCATCCATGATGCGCGGGTGCACGCCAGAATAATTATCCGAAGCGAATCCGCGAATCGAAGCGTCGTGGGTAAAAGTCATGCTGTGGAGGTCCTTAGTAGTTCAAGGGGTGAAGTCGAAAGCTATGCCAGTGCAGCGCCCAGAGGTGTGCACCGGCCAGTAATCAGGCCTTGGGCAATGCAACCCGGGTGCCGTTGAGCTCGCGGGCATCCTGGCCAAGCAAAGCCACTGCGGCCTGGGCAAGAAACTGCACCGGGGTCTGCCCGGAAGGCGTTTCTTCGGGAGACTTGTCGCTCAATGCCTTGACGACCCAACTCACCGCGGCGGCATTTTCTGCCTGCTTGGCGAACAGGCGGGCGATGGCATTGACCCAGTGTTCCGCTGCGGCCTTGACCGCACCGTAGTTGGCATTGGACGGGGTCGGATTCAGCACTGCCTCGGAACTGACTATCGCCAAGCGGCCTGCGGGGGAGGCGACCAGATCATCGACGAAGGCGCGGGAGGTGTTGCGCAGGGTGGTCAGCACGCTGCTGTGCAAGAAATCCCAGTCCTCGTCGGTTTGGCCGGTGATCGACTTACCGCCACGCCAGCCACCTACCAGGTGGATCAGCGCATCGATGCTGCCGTGCTCTTCATGAATCCGCAGCGCCAATTGCTTGACCGCTGCGAAGTCGCCCAGATCGCATTCATAGCGGGCATGAACGAACGGGAGGCGTTCGTCGAGGCGCTCTTGGTTGCTTCCCACTGCAAGCACACGCGCTCCGGCATCAACCAGCGCGGTGGCGCTGGCAATGCCGGAGGCGGAAGTAGCACCGGCAAGGAGCACTAGTCTGGATGTCTCGTTCAAGGAGATTCTTTCTTTGCTCACATTTTCTAGCCTAGAGGAAAGGCTAGATTTTCGTTGCCCCGGTCATGCCCTTGGTCGATTCGATGACGGTGGCCATTTTCTTATTCAGAGCTTCGTAGAACATCGACAGCGGGAATTCATCGTCCATGACCTGGTCGGTGATTTCACGTAGTGGTGCGGTCAGCGGCAGGGCATCCGGACCCTTGGCCCAGACCGACGCGGGGTTCGGGGTGACGGTGGCCGAAACCAGTTCGTAGGCAGCAAGCCAGTGAGCCAGCTTCGGACGGTCGATGGACTTCCAATACAGTTCGTCGATCGCATCCCCCAAGGCTGCAACCACCTCGGGTACCTGATCCCAATCGATGCTCAACTTGGTGTCGGTCCAGTGCAGTACATGGTGCTGGTGCATCCATGCGAACAGCAACTGGCCACCGAGACCGTCGTAGTTGCGTACGCGCGAGCCGGTGATGGCGAAGCGGAAGATGCGGTCGAAGATCACCGCGTATTGCACCAGCTTGGCCATCTTGGCGCTCTTCTGATCCGAAGCCGGGTTGGCGGCGATCTTCATGCATTCGCGGAACGCGGTCAAATCGCAACGCAGTTCTTCGAGCGAGTAAAGGAAGAACGGCATGCGCTGCTTGATCATGAACGGGTCGAATGGCAGATCGCCACGCATGTGGGTGCGGTCGTGAATCAGGTCCCACATGATGAAGGTTTCTTCGGTCAGGTGCTGGTCCTTGAGCAGCTCTGCGGCGTCATCGGGCAGTTCGAGGTTGGTGATGCGTGTAGCTTCCTGCAGGACCTTGCGGAAGCGTACAGCCTCACGATCCTGGAAGATCGCGCCCCAAGTGAATGACGGAGTCTGCCGAATGGCGACCGACTCCGGGAAGAGCACCGCGGAATTGGTGTTGTAGCCTTCGGTGAAGTCGATGAAGCGCAGCGGCACGAACAGGGCGTTGGCGTAGTCCTTGCTCTCCAGGTCGGCAATGAACTCAGGCCACATGACCTGCACCAGCACGGCTTCGAGGTGGCGGTTGGTTGAACCGTTCTGGGTGTACATCGGGAAAAGCACCAGATGCAGCAGGCCGTCAATGCGCTGGGCCTGGGGCTGGAACTGCATCAGCGAATCGAGGAAGTCGGGAACGCCGAAGCCTGCATCTGCCCACTGGCGCAGGTCCGTGACCAGCTGTTCGAGGTACTCTGCGTCGTGCTCGAAGTGCACGCGCAAGGACTGCACCGACTCGATGATGGAATCAACGAGCTTGGCAGCCTGTGGTGCAGATGCGCTGTCGGCCAAGGAACCGTCCTGTGCCTGGAGGCCCTGGAACTCGGTGGCGGCAGACTTCAGCGTCAGCCAAGCTTCCGAGTTTGCGATCTGCAGTACTTCTGCGTCGGTGGCCGGTACTGGCTTGGAGGAAATCTGAGTCATTTCATACACCTTCTTTTCATGTTTGGGGCAGCGCTCAAGTGCTTACCTTGAACGCTACGCTCAAACAACAGAAAAGGTGATGCTAAGTCGTCAGTGAATAAGCAACTCTTGCTCTAAATGTGATCCAGGCCTTGCCACCGACAAAGGCATTAGCCCTGAGCAGGACGCAGGGTCAAGCTCAAAGAGTTCATGCAGTAACGCAGATCGGTTGGGGTTTGGAAACCTTCACCCTCGAAAACGTGGCCCATATGCGAATCGCAATTGGCGCAACGCACCTCAACACGCTTCATGCCCATGGACTCGTCGCTGATATAGCGCACCCGATCTTCGGCCAACGGCGCGAAGAAGGAAGGCCAGCCGCAACCGGCATCGAACTTCGTAGTGCTGGCGAACAGTTCCGAACCGCAGGCTCGGCAGGAGTACACGCCCTCGGTAGTGGTATCCCAGTATTCGCCGGTAAATGGACGCTCGGTCCCTGCTTGGCGCAATACGCGGAATTCCTCGGAAGAGAGGATCTGCTGCCACTGCACATCGCTGCGCGCGGTTGCTTCGTCTGCTGGCTGTGCTGATTGGTTTACCGATTCATCATTCATGCAATGTAAAACGCTTGAGCAGGCTAGATGATTCCCGGGCCAGGTCATGGAAAGATGAAAACATGGCTCGGAACATCGTAGATACCATGCAACCCCGCAGCGCAGTGCCTGCAACCCTGATTGGGGTTGGGCTGGGACTGGGCGCTGGTTCCCTGGTGGCCGCCAGCGTATCAGCGCTCGCCGGTTACTTCGCCCGACGTGTAGTGACCCCGGAAGAACGCCGCACCGGCAACAGCATCATCCGGGAGGTCGTCACCGATGCCGAGGGCAAACTCTGGTTGCATTTCAACAAGGACGCCGATACCAGCGAACCTGGTCCGTGCAGCTTCCTCACCGAATTCGACTCCTGCGCGCTGCGGCTTTCCGCGCCGGAAGCCGTTCCGGGCAAATCCCGCCTGGTTGCGCGCAAAATCGAGAAGATCTATCACGGCACCCTCCAGGGAGTACGCCGCGGCAACCTATCCGGGGCAATTTACGAGCACCCCGCGGACCTGGGCTTTGACGCAGAAGACGTAGTCGTGCCCCTGGATGGCGGCGACGGTCCAGCCTGGCTGGTGCGTGGCTCCACGAACGAAGATGTCTGGGTGATTGGCGTGCACGGCCGAGGCGCCCGACGTAATGAGACCATTCGGGCGCTGCCTGCCTTGAGCGAACTCGGGGTTACGACCTTGCTGATGAGCTACCGCAATGACGGTTTGGCTCCGAGCGCCCCGGATGGCCGCTACGGTCTGGGCGATACCGAATGGCATGACGTGGAATCGGGTATCCAATTCGCACTGGACCGCGGAGCGAAGCAGATCATCTTGCTGGGCTGGTCCATGGGAGGTGCCATCAGCCTGCAGGCCGCCGATCGGAGCAAGCTGGCCCACCATATTGACTCGCTCATGCTGGTCGGCCCGGTAATCAATTGGGTAGATGTGCTTTCGCACCAGGCCCGGGCCAATAAGATCCCGCAATCGGTGGGCCTGTTTGGCCAGTGGCTGCTGTCCAATAAGGCAGGGCGCTGGGTCACCGGCCAAGCGGCCCCGGTCAATCTGCGCCGGTTGAATTGGGTGGACCGCGCGGACGAATTGAAATTCCCGACGCTGATAATGCACAGCCGTGATGACGAGTTCGTCCCTAATGGCCCGAGCTTGAAACTGGCGGCGCTGCGCCCGGATTTGGTCACGCTCAAGACCTTTGCCAAGGCAGGGCACACGCGTGAGCCGAATGTGGATCCACAGGGTTTTGCCCGGGCGATCACCGACTTCTTGAGCAAGCGCATGTCGCTGCTTCAAGTCCAGTAGTCCAAGGCGGCAAAGGGCCCTGCCCGCGAGAACGATCAACAGATCTCGATCCCGCAGGCAGGGCCCTTTTTTGGCCAATCGCTGTCTAGCCGGAGGCGATCGGCGCCCAAATGGCTCCGGTCGCCTTTGCGGCATCTCGCGGAGCGATCTCCAGGCTGAAACCGCGGCGCCCGCCAGAAATGAATACCGTCTCGAACTGCTGCGCACTGGAGTCAATGACGGTAGCGGTTTTCTGGCGCTGCCCGAACGGGGAAATCCCGCCCAGGACATAGCCGCTGCGTCGCTGGGCGGCAGCCTTGTCAGCCATCTGCGCCTTCTTCTTGCCCAACGCGGTGCCAATCGCCTTCAGATCCAGCTTCGCATTCACTGGCACCACTGCGACGGCCAGATCCTGGGTGGCGTTGGCTCCGGTGGAGACCATCAGGGTCTTGAAGACCCGGTCGCCACTGGCACCCAATTGCTCGGCTGCTTCGGCGCCGTAGCTTTCGGCCAAGTCGCTATGCGCATAGCTGTGCGCTACATAGCTGATACCTGCCGCATCCAGTGCGGCGGTCGCCGGGGTGGAGGCGGCCTGTTTCTTCTTGCCCACGTGCTTGGGGATCCTTAACTACTGCTTATTGGCTTCTAGCTGCGTTCGAGGCAAAACCTACGCAGGCAGCTGCTCTGAGATCTGGCGCTTAATGCGGCCGAGCATGGCGGTCATGCCGCGCATGCGCAACGGCGACAGCGCACGGGTCAGACCCAGCTGCTGGGGCATGTCATCGGGAACGGCGAGAATCGCTGCGGCCTCCGCGCCGTCCAGGCCGGCAGCCAGCACCGAGGCGAAGCCGCGGGTGGTTGGAGCCTCCGGGGGAGCGGAGAAGAACAGTCCCACCGGGTTATTCGCTTCGGCCGAGACCTCGACGGCCAAGAACAGCGGCGACTGGCATTCGACAACCTGCTCGAATAGTTCAGGATGATCAGCCAGGCGTGCTGGAAGCTCGGGCAGCTCGCGCGAGTACTCCAGCAGCAGTTCCAGGCGGTCGGCCTCGGGCACCTCGGTGAACTCCTCGACGATTTCGTTCAGTGCATCGGGGAGCTGGCTCATGCGCGGGCTCCGCGCTGTGCAGGCATCTCGCCGGCGGCTTCGCCGCGAACGATGGGCACGCCGACCGCGTTGCCCCATTCGGTCCATGAACCGTCGTAGTTGCGCACGGTTTCGAAGCCCAGCAGGTGCTTGAGCACGAACCAGGTGTGGCTCGAACGTTCACCGATGCGGCAGTAGGCCACCACATCGTCGCCCGGCTTCAGGCCGGCGCCGTCGAGGTAGATGGCTTCCAATTCTCCGCGCGAGCGGAAGGTGCCGTCCTCGGCCGCAGCCTTGGCCCATGGCACCGATGCGGCGGTTGGGATGTGCCCGCCGCGCAGAGCGCCTTCTTCCGGATAATTCGGCATGTGGGTACGTTCGCCGGTGTATTCCTCGGCCGAACGCACGTCGATCAGCGGGTTGCCCAGGTGCTTCAGGACCTCCGGAAGGAAAGCGCGGATCTCGGAGTCGACGCGCTCGATCACAGGGTATTCGGTGGCGGTCACGGCCGGCTTCTCGGTGCTCAGCTCGCGGCCTTCAGCGATCCACTTGTCGCGGCCGCCGTCCATCAGGCGTACATCTTCGTGGCCGAAAAGTGTGAAGACCCACAGCGCGTAGGCGGCCCACCAGTTGGACTTGTCGCCGTAGATGACCACGGTCGACTCGCGGGTGATGCCCTTGGCGGCCATCAGCTGTGCGAAGCCTTCGCCGTCAACGTAGTCGCGCGTGACTTCGTCGTTCAGCTCCGTGTGCCAGTCAATCTTCAGTGCGCCTGGCACGTGGCCAGTGGAATACAGCAAGATGTCCTCATCCGATTCCAGTACTACGAGATTCTCGGCTCCGAGGTTGTCTGCCACCCACTGGGTGGAAACCAGTCGTTCTGGGTGAGCGTAGGCTGCATATTTCTCGTTGGACTCGACGGGCAACGACATTCCTAATCACGATCCTTGCGGGTGTCAGTTTTTGCCACGCTGGAAACAGCGGGCACGGGCATTACTTCTAGCCTAGTCCTCATCCATTGCGAACCCAGTGTGCTCTACGACATTTTCGGCAATGATTCGCCGCGTTCAAGGTAAACTGGCCGATGGGAAAGCCACGGCTTCCCGACCATTTCCTGAGCAATCAACTGAAGGACTCCCACAGCCAATGGCGACGATCACCCACCTGAGCGAGACCAAGCCGAATCTTTCAATCGAAGAACTGCTGGCCGGATTCCACCCGTCCTACCGCTTTGGTGAAGTGTCCTTCAATACCTATCGCCCGGATCCTAACCAGCCTTCGCAGACCGAAGCCGTCAATAAGCTCAAGGCTTTCGCAGAAACCGTGGGCAAGAACAACTCCGGTTCGTTCTTCTCCAAGCTTTTCGGCAAGAAGAAGGAAACCAAGAACGGCATCTACCTCGATGGCGGCTTCGGCGTAGGCAAGACCCACCTGCTCGCCTCCCTGTGGCATGCAGCCCCGGGCCGCAAGGCCTTCGGCACCTTCGTTGAGTATACCAACCTGGTTGGCGCGCTGTCTTTCCGCCAGACCGTTGAAGTGCTCAGCCAATACTCGCTGGTCTGCATCGACGAGTTCGAACTGGATGATCCGGGGGACACCGTGCTGATGTCCCGGTTGATGCGCGAGCTGTCCGATGCTGGCGTGAAGCTGGCGGCAACCTCCAACACCCTGCCTGGTGCGCTGGGCGAGGGGCGCTTCGCGGCAGTGGATTTCCAGCGTGAAATCAAGACCCTGTCAGAGCAGTTCGACGTGCACCGCGTCGAAGGCGAAGACTTCCGCCACCGTGGCCTGCCCGATGCCCCCGAGCCCTTGGACGATGCGAGCATCAAGGCATTCGCCCTGGATCGCTACCCGGACAAGACCTTGGCCGATGACAACTTCGAGGATCTGGTGGCTCACCTTTCGAAGGTTCACCCGTCGCGTTACCGCCAGTTGCTTTCCGAGACTGATGTGCTGGTTCTGCACAACGTGGATACCATCACCGATCAGGCCATCGCCCTGCGTTTCGTGGTTCTTGCGGACCGCCTGTACGACAAGGACGTGCCAATCGTTGCCTCAGGCAAGCCATTCAGCGAACTGTTCACCCCGGAAATGATGTCCGGCGGCTACCAGAAAAAGTACTTCCGTGCCGTCTCGCGCCTGACCGCTTTGGCTCGTGAAGGCCAAGTTGGAGAACCAGCCCTCTAAGCCGGAAACACCTGTCCCGCCACTTCATCGTCGAGCCCTGCGCTCGACGATGAAGTGCGTTAAGAGCCCTGCCACCAAGGCCCAGAAGGCACCACCGATCCCGAAGAGCGTGAGATTGCCGGCAGCGACCAGGACCGTGGTCAATGCGCTCAACCGCCAGGAGGAATCGGCCATCGCTCCGAGCAGCGCATTGGCGAGTGTTGCCAGCAAGGCCAAGCCCGCCGCCGCCTGGAACAGCCCCTCGGGCGAGGCGCTGGCCACCGATACGATCAGCGCGCTCAAGGCACCGAAGACCAAGTAGAAGACGCCTGAACTCGCCGCCGCCCGCCAGCGCAGCCGGGGGTCCGGGCCGGCCTGCTCTCCGGCAGCCAGCGCCGCGGTGATTGCCGCCAGATTGATGGCATGCCCGCCGAAGAACGCGCCGCTAGCCGACCCCACTCCGGTCGCCAGCATGGTGGGGCGCCACGGCGCTGTGTACCCGAAGGAGCTGAGCACGGCCACGCCCGGAATATTCTGCGATGCCATCGTCACCACGAACAACGGAACGCTGATGCTGGCAATGGCCTGCCAGGAGAATTCAGGACTGACCCATTGCAGCTGCGGAAGAACTTCGAGCGAATCCCACGTCGCGGTGCGGCCAATATGCCATAGGCCGAAACCCACCGCCGCCAGCATGCTCAGCGCTACAGCGAATTTCGGAAGGATCCTGAGCCCGATGAAGAACACCAGGAGGATACCCAACGCGGGCAACGGGATGCTGGCCACGGCTGTAAATGGTTTCAGGCACAGCGGAATCAAGACACCGGCGAGCATGCCTTGGGCAATTGGGACCGGAATACGAGTGAGCAGCCGGTGCAAGGACGGTACCAGACCGGTCAACATGATCAGCGCGCCGCTGACGATGAATGCCCCCACTGCCTGATTGAACCCGAACACTCCGGGAGCCAGTGAGGCGAGCATCGCTGCACCGGGAGTGGACCATGCAATGCTGATCGGCTGGCGGTATCGCAGCGAAAGCGCAATGGTGCTCAGGCCTACGCAGAGGGACAGGACGAATAAGCCTGAGGCCGCCTGTTCGCTCGAAGCTCCGACCTGGAATAATCCGGCCAGTACGACAGCGAAGGATGCTACAAACCCCACCATGGTGGTGATCAATCCCGCAAGCACGGAATGGAAAAGGCCAGCTCCACCTGGGGGCGTGTGACGAGTCATACTCTTTTTCTACAGGGTGGCGCCGGTTGGCCGAAAATCGGCATGAATTAATTCCCCTGATATGACGTTAAAGCAGGGAAGGCACCGACCTCGGTCGGTACCTTCCCAGGATGCTCGGGCAAGCCGAGGGGAGTGCGTCGAGGAATTAGGCCTCGTTATTCTCGCCTTCGCCTCCGCCAAGGCCATTGAGG
The DNA here is from genome assembly GCF_053644955.1 of Glutamicibacter sp. NPDC055354. NCBI lineage: Bacteria > Bacillati > Actinomycetota > Actinomycetes > Micrococcales > Micrococcaceae > Glutamicibacter > Glutamicibacter sp. NPDC055354. The sequence continues at coordinate 933,482 of NZ_JBSHMB010000001.1, read as the reverse complement.
TAGTCGCCAGCGCCCTGCTGGACACCGTCTACCTGCTCGGCGAACTTGCCGCCGGTCTTGTCATCGACAAAATCACCAGCCTGTTCGATACCCTGGGATACCTGCTCCGGGTTCTCCTTGGCGAATTCCTCTGCCTTGCCACGCAGATCATCAAATCCTGCCATGCTGCACCTCCATTCGTCTGTGGGAACCCCTGTAGCTCCACAACTACCACCCACCCTAAAGGCTCAGGCCAACGCATGGAAGTGCATTAGGGACATTTCCCCAGTTGCCTAGGTGTTTTGCTGGTGGCTGTCAGATTGCACACAGGTTAGCTATTTACTAGTCAGGGAAGTGGTGGCCGCCTGGAACGATGGTTAAAGCAAAGATGGGAATCACGAAAAGTGATTCCCATCTTTATTTGGAGCGGTCAACGAGGTTCGAACTCGCGACCTCAACCTTGGCAAGGTTGCGCTCTACCAGCTGAGCTATGACCGCAAAACTATATTCAATTATTTGGAGCGGTCAACGAGGTTCGAACTCGCGACCTCAACCTTGGCAAGGTTGCGCTCTACCAGCTGAGCTATGACCGCATATATTTAATTAGTAGATCCATGGTCTGGAGAACCATGATTCCGTGCGCGATACTGGGATCGAACCAGTGACCTCTTCCGTGTCAGGGAAGCGCGCTACCGCTGCGCCAATCGCGCCGAAGATTCGCAAGGAATCTCGACAGAATTCAAAATTGCCTTATGAATTCACAGAGCGGTCAACGAGGTTCGAACTCGCGACCTCAACCTTGGCAAGGTTGCGCTCTACCAGCTGAGCTATGACCGCATATATTTAGTTATTAGATCCATGGTCTGGTGAACCATGATTCCGTGCGCGATACTGGGATCGAACCAGTGACCTCTTCCGTGTCAGGGAAGCGCGCTACCGCTGCGCCAATCGCGCAAAAAAGATCAAGCAATCTTCATTGCGAGGTGGGGACGGGATTCGAACCCGCGTATACGGCTTTGCAGGCCGCTGCCTCGCCTCTCGGCCACCCCACCATACTGACCGAAGTCAGAGTGACTAGTTTTACCTAGTCGGTGAATCTTTTTGCGAGCGGACAACGAGGTTCGAACTCGCGACCTCAACCTTGGCAAGGTTGCGCTCTACCAGCTGAGCTATGTCCGCAAAATGTGTTGTTTTCTGAACGTTTCCGTTCGCTCCAACGAGTAAAAACTCTATACGAGTTTTCGCATCCCCACAAATCGAAACGCTGAGATCTGGTTCACATGGCCTAAAAACCGCGGAACTACGCGGAAAATTGATTTTTCCGTCTCGACTAGGAGCGAAGCAATCCGAGTGCATGCCATGATCGTGTGCATGACGTCACCAAAACTGGCTATTCAAACAGACCTGGGCCGCATGTACAGCCGAAAAGTCGGCGGGGAAGCGATTGTCCCATCCATCACCACAGTCATCGGCATGGACAAGCTCGACCTCTCCGGCTGGGCCGGGTACATGGCGGCCAAGTCGCTTTCCGATGATCATCGGCTGGTGCAAGCGGTGGGGGACCCGCGCCAATTGCGCTCACTCGTGCGAGATGCAGCCGGTGCGGCCGAAGCTTATCGGGATTCCGCGGCCATGCGCGGGGACCGGGTGCATAACTACGCGGAGCAGCGCGCCCTGCAAGCGCTGGATCTGGAACATGACCTGGGCGCAGCTCAAGCCGCGCTCGAAGCGAATAAGGAGTTGGGCTTCGCACGCCACTTTGACCAATGGTGGGAAGACTACAACGTCCAGCCCATTGCCGCCGAGGTGACGGTTTGGAATCACAGCGTCGGCTACGCCGGCACCATCGACCTGGTCGCCAAGATTGGCGGTCGAACCTGTCTCGTTGACTACAAGACCAAAAACACCGACCGCGACGGCTTCGTCAAGCGTCCTGACGACAAGGTGATCATGCAGCTCGCGGCCGCATGCAAAGCCGAAGAGCAAGTAGTCGATGCCGAACAAGGCACGTGGAAAGGGTGGGAGCACGGGACCGATGCCATGCTGCTCGCCGTAGCCCTGGGCGAGACCGGGGCACGCACCTTCATGGCCCCACCTCCAGCTTTGCCCGACTACTGGTCCAAGTTCTATGCCTTGCGCCGGAATTGGGAAGCCTCATTCAGGATCGCGCAGTCGCGTGCCTCACTGGCCGAAATCACGCCGCCAGCTCAATAAAGTCGCACGCCCACCGCGTAGACTGGAACGGTTAGCTTTCGGCATTGCGAAACCTAATACCAATGTCCACGGCAGGGAAGGTACCAGCGGATTATGGCGATTTTGGGAATTCGGATCATCGGAGACCCCGTTCTACGCACCCCAGCGCAGGAGGTGACCGACTTTGGCCCGGAGCTCCAGAAGCTCGTCGAAGACATGGATCAGACGATGGAAAACGTCACCGGTGCAGGACTTGCCGCACCGCAGGTCGGTGTTTCCCTGCGTGTCTTCACCTACCAAATTGGCGAAAAACGCGGACATATCGTGAATCCGGTGCTGGAGCTCAGCGAGGATTACCAGGAAGACCAGGTGGAGGGCTGCCTGTCCATCCCGGGCATTGCAGCACCAGTTCGGCGCCGGCGCTATGTCAGGGCCACCGGCTTCGATAAGTTCGGCAACCCGGTAGAACTCGAAGGCGCCGACATGCTCGCCCGCTGCTTCCAGCACGAAACCGATCACCTGGACGGCATCTTGTTCCTGGACCGGCTGGCACCAGAAGAAAAGAAAGCGGCGTGGCGCACCTTGCGGGCCAACAACTACTCGCAGACCGCTAACGCCACCGTAAAGAAACGTTCCGGAGCCCTGGGCTCCAGCTTTGGCGCAGGATTGGGGTTCTAACTCATGCGTATTTTATTCGCCGGCACACCACAGGTCGCCGTCACTTCCCTGGATTACCTGCACGAGGCCGGTTTTGAAATTGCCGCAGTGCTCACCCGTCCCGATGCCCCGTTGGGACGCAAACGCGTGCTGACCCCATCGCCGGTTGCCGCTCGCGCCGCAGAGCTTGGCCTGCCGATCATCAAGGCTGCCAAGATCACCGAAGAAACTACCGCCGAACTTGCGGCCTTGGATCTTGAAGCCGCGGCCATCGTCGCCTATGGAGGGCTAGTGCCGGAGGCGGCATTGGCAGTTCCAACCTATGGCTGGATCAACCTGCACTTCTCCTTGCTACCGCACTGGCGGGGTGCCGCTCCGGTGCAGCATTCCATTATCAACGGCGATGACATCACCGGTGCAGTCACCTTCCAGCTGGAAACCGGACTGGACTCAGGTCCGGTATTCGGACAGGTCACCGAGAGAATTGGTGAACTGGACACCGCAGGCATCATGCTCGAACGGCTCAGCCGGTCCGGCTCGAACCTGCTGGTGCAGACCTTGCAAGCTCTGGATTGCGGGCAGGCCATTGCCATTCCGCAGTCCGGATCGCACACCTACGCACCGAAGATTACCGACGTGGATGCGGAGCTGGACTTCACCCGGACCGCCACGGAAATCCGTCGGCGCGCCCACGGAACCACCCCGTCCCCGGGCGCCTGGGTCAAGGCCGAAGACAAGCGCTTCAAATTCGGTCCACTGCGTGAGCACCGCGAGATCGCCGACCTTGCGCCAGGCGAAGTGCGCATCGAGCCAGGCAAGCAGCCGAAAGTATACATCGGCACCGCCACCTGGGCACTGCAGCCCACCGAAATCCAGCCTCCGGGCAAGAAAATGATGAACGCCAGCGACTGGGCACGTGGAGTGCTCACCCAGGGAACGAAAGTGAGCTTCGCATGAGCGGACAGGAACCACGCGGCGGATACCGCGACAATGAACGCCGCAATGAGCAGGGCCGTACCCGCAACCGCGGCCAGGCCGGCCCGCGCAAGTACTCGGCATCCGCACCCGGCCAGCGAAAGCGCGCGGCCGACCCGGCACGCCTGGTAGCTTTCAAGACCCTGCGTGAGGTATCCGGCGCGGATGCCTACGCCAACCTGGTGCTGCCGAAGATGATCCGCGAATACCAGCTTGACCGCCGTGACGCGGGCTTCGCCACCGAACTGGCCTACGGGGCACTGCGCGGCCAGGGGTTCTACGACGCGATCCTGACCACCCTGGTTGACCGTCCGCTGGCCGAGCTGGATCCGGCCATCCTCGATGCGCTGCGCCTGGGCGCCCACCAGCTGCTGGCCATGCGTGTGCCCAAGCATGCCGCCCTGGATGAAACCGTGTCGCTGGCTCGTGCGCAGATCGGTGCCGGCCCGTCCGGCCTGATCAACGCCGTACTGCGGCGCGTTTCGGCCAAGGAAGCCGACGAATGGACCGAACTGCTGGGCAATGCTGCCGCTTCGGAGTCCGAGCGGCTGGCCATCGAGCACTCGCACCCGGATTGGATTGTCCGTGCCTTGCGCGGCGCGCTGATTTCCCATGGCCGCGACGCCAGCGAACTTGAAGCCCTGCTGGAGGCGGATAACCTGGCGCCGTTGGTGAACCTGGTGTCCCTGCCAGGGCTGGGCGATCTGTCCGGCGCCCTGGAATCCGGGGCGGAACCGGGCACCTTGCTGGCTGATTCGGCCACCTACAAGCACGGCGACGTCTCGCGTGTGCCAGGGGTCAAGGAAGGCACCGTGCGTGTCCAGGATGCCGGCAGCCAGGTCATGGCCCGCGCCCTGGCTACTATCGAATTGCCCGAAGCCGGCGAGGACCGCTACTGGCTGGATCTTTGCGCAGGTCCAGGCGGAAAGGCGGCGCTGCTCGCAGCGATCGCCGTGCAGCGCGACGCCCGCCTGACTGCCAACGAGCCAACACCGCACCGCGCTCGCCTGGTCGAGAACTCGTTGGCTGCGGTGCCGCATGACTACTGGATGGTCACCGGTGACGACGGGCGCAGCTTCGGCGGTCTGGACTATGCAGGGGACTACGACCGCATCATGGTCGATGCACCTTGCTCCGGCTTGGGCGCATTGCGCCGCCGCCCGGAATCGCGTTGGCGCAAAGCCCCGCGCGACATTCCGGAACTGACCAAGTTGCAAGGCGAGCTGCTCGCTGCAGCCTTCAACGCGGTCCGCGTCGGCGGCGTCATCGGCTTCGTCACCTGTTCGCCGCATCAGGCCGAAACCCGCCTGGTTGTGGAAGACTTCTTGAAGCACCACGAAAACGCGGCACTGCTGGATACCAGCGCCGCGGTTTCCTCGGTGATGTATCAGGACGCGCCATCGGCAGGCCATGCACTGGGCGATGGGAGCACCGTGCAGCTGTGGCCGCACGTGCACGGCACCGACGCCATGTTCATGGCAATCCTGACCAAAAAAGCCTAGCCAAGACCGAGTATTCCAAGGAGCATCCATGCGTAATGCGCGGATCAACCCGTCGATCCTGTCCGCCGATTTTGCGAACCTCGCTAGCGAGCTGGACCGCATCCACACTGCCGACGCGGTCCACGTGGATGTCATGGACAACCATTTCGTTCCCAATCTGACCCTGGGCTTGCCCGTGGTTGATGCGCTGCACAAGGTCAGCAAGCTGCCGATCGATGTGCACCTGATGATTGAGAACGCGGATCGCTGGGCCCCGGAATACGCGCAGCTCGGCGTGGATTCGGTAACTTTCCACGCCGAGGCTTCGGCAGCTCCTGTCCGCTTGGCTCGTGAATTGCGTTCCGCCGGGTCCAGGGCCGCCATGGCCTTGCGCCCGGCCACGCCGATCGAACCCTACCTGGACATGCTCGGCGAGCTGGACATGGTTCTGCTGATGACCGTGGAACCAGGTTTCGGCGGCCAGAAGTTCCTGGATCTGGTCCTTCCCAAGATCGAGCGTGCCCGGGCTGCCATTGACGGCAGCGGCAAGCCGATTGCGCTGCAGGTTGACGGCGGCATTTCGCGCGACACGATCCTGCGCGCCGTCGAAGCCGGTGCGGATGTCTTCGTCGCCGGTTCCGCGGTGTACTCGGCCCAGGAGCCATCGGTGGAAATCGATGTATTACGCAATCTTGCGCTGGGCGGTCACTAGCGGCGCACAAAGTGTGTCAGAATAAACTCAGTAAACACGAATACGTGCTCCGGGGTCGGTGAAAGTCCGAACCGGCGGTGATAGTCCGCGACCCGCAACCAAAGCCACAAGCTGAGGGAACGGTTGAACTGGTGAAATTCCGGTACCGACAGTTAAAGTCTGGATGGGAGAAGCACGAATTTGATATGCCTACTGGTACTGCCGATAGCCCGCACCGGGTCTATCTCCTAAAGCAGAGCCACAGGCCCATCAAATGCACACCCCCGGAGCCGCCGCTTCGAGAAGGGTGGAATGATGGATTTCCTGCGGTGGCTCATTGAAGCTTTCAACTCACAAATTGCGATCGGCTCGTCGGCACTTTTGGTGCGCGAAGTCGTAGGCAATATCTTCGGCCTGGCCAGCGCCGTGGGCGGCATGCGCCGCAAAGTCTGGGCCTGGCCTATCGGAATCGTCGGCAACCTGTTGCTGCTGACGGTGTTCCTGGGCAGCATTTTCGATACCGGATACACTGCCAACCTCTGGGGCCAAGCCGGCCGGCAGATCATGTTCATCGCCGTCTCGGTCTTCGGCTGGTACCGCTGGAAGCAGGCCAAGAACGGCACCGGTAGCGCCGTCACCCCTGAATGGGCTTCCAACAAGGCTCGCCTGGGCCTGATCGCCGTGCTGATCCTCGGCACTCTCGCAGTGACACCGATCTTCCGCCTCCTCGGCTCCTATGAACCTGTCTGGGCTGATGCATGGACCTTCGTTGGCTCGATGCTCGCCACGTACGGCATGGCCAAGGGCTGGGTCGAATTCTGGCTGATCTGGGTCGCCGTCGACGCCGTAGGCGTGCCGCTGCTGTTCTCCGCCGGCTACTACGCCAGCGCGTTCATGTACCTGTTCTACGGGGCATTCACCCTGGTCGGCTTCTTCGTCTGGGCCAAGTCCAAGCGCGACGCGAAACCCCAGATTGAAACTGAAATGCTCGATCCAACCATCTCGCGCCAACGCTGAAAGGGGAGCAGCACCATGATTACGACCCAGCAGCTCGACGCCGCATTGCGCACCGCGCTGGAAACTGCCGGACGCGGCCACCGCGGGGCCAACCCGCTGGTCGGCGCCTGCGTCCTGGATGCCGAGGGAAATATCATCGCCACCGGTTTTCATATCGGGGCGGGGCATCCGCACGCCGAGGTCGACGCACTGCGGCGCCTGGGCAAGATGCCTCCTGCCAAGGCCCGCGAACTAACGATGGTAGTGACCCTCGAACCGTGCAACCACACCGGTCGCACAGGTCCCTGTGCCCGAGCCATCGTGGAAGCCGGCATCGGGCAGGTGTACTACGCAGTCTCGGATAACACCGCCGCCAGCGGAGGTGCCGACTACCTGCGCAGCCACGGAACCCAAGCCACCCAGCTGGAGGATTTCTCCGCGGCGAAGCAGCTGAACCACCGCTGGTTCATCGCCAAGGCTGAAGGTCGACCGTTCATCACGGTGAAAATTGCCCAGTCGCTCGACGGCCGGATCAACGCACCGGATGGCACGAGCCAATGGATCACCTCCGAGGCCTCGCGCAACCACGCGCACACCCTGCGCTCCCGCGTGGATGGCATCCTGGTCGGCACGAACACGGCGATCATCGACAACCCGCGGCTGACCGCCCGCACTCCCGAGGGGCAGCTGCACGAGCGCCAGCCCTTCCGCCTGGTCATGGGTGAACGCGATTTGCCAGCAGATCTGGCACTCGCCCAGGGAAGCGATTGGTCGCAGATCCGCAGCCACGATGTGCAAGAGGCCATCGCCCGGGCTAACGAGTTGGGCCTGGCCCATCTGCTGATTGAAGGTGGCGCCACGGTCGCCTCGGCCTTCATCGCAGCAGATCTGGCCGACGAAATCTACTGCTACCAAGCACCAGTGCTGATCGGCGCAGGCAGCTCATCGGTCAACATGCCAAGCACCACCACACTCAGTGACGCGCAGCGTTTCCGGCTGGATTCGGCCAGCAACGAATCGTTGACCCGGCTGGGCGATGATATTGCCCTGCATCTAGAACCGTTGCCCCGCGCCTAAGCGCCAGCAACCCCAAACTTTTCAAGGAGTAATCATGTTCACCGGAATTGTCACCGGCCGGGGAGTCATAGAAGGCATCGAGACCTTCAGCGGCAAGGATCTGGCAGTACTGACCCTGCGTGCCCCGGGCCACACCGAAAACCTGGGCCTTGGCGGTTCTCTTGCCGTCAACGGGGTCTGCCTGACCGCCACCGAGCTGGAAGGCGACACGCTCAGCGTCGACGTCATGGGCGAAACCCTGCGCCGCACCACCATCGGCGCCTTGAAAACCGGCGACCAGGTCAACCTCGAACGCTGCACCCCCGCCGGCGGCCGGCTCGATGGGCATGTGGTGCAGGGCCACGTAGACACCGTCGGCGAGGTGCTGGCCCGCGAAGACCACGGTCAGTGGACCACCTTCCGCATTGGAATCGACGCTGCTTACGCGCCCCTGACCGCGGAAAAGGGTTCCATTGCGCTGGACGGCATTTCGCTGACCATTACCGCAGTCTCCCCGGCAACGAATTCCGGTGGGCACTGGGTCGAGGTCGGCATCATCCCGATCACCCTCGCCGAGACCACCATGGGCACCCGCCAAGTGGGCGAGAAGATCAATATCGAGGTCGACGTGCTCGCCAAGTACGTGGCACGCCTGAATGAATTCGGTGGCCAGCAGTAATGGGCACCTCGACTTTGGATTCCATCCCTACCGCGCTGGCAGCCCTGGCCGCCGGCCGAGCCGTAGTGGTCGTCGACGACGAGGACCGGGAAAACGAGGGCGACATCATCTTCGCCGCCCAGCACGCTACGGCCGAGCTGATGGCCTTCACCATCCGCTACACCTCAGGGGTGATTTGCGTGCCCTTGGGCGCCAAGCGGGCCGACGCGCTGCGCCTGGCCCCGATGGTCGGCATCAACCAGGATGCCAAGGGCACTGCCTTCACCGTCACCTGCGACGCCGCCGAAGGGATCACCACCGGTATTTCCGCTGCCGATCGTGCGCTGACCAGCCGACTGCTGGCCGACCCGGCCACCGAACCGGCCCAGCTCTCCCGCCCGGGCCATATCTTCCCGCTGCGAGCTGCGGCCGGGGGAGTGCTGGAACGTCGCGGGCACACCGAAGCGGCGGTCGACCTGTGCCAGGCCGCCGGCTTGGAACCGGTTGGGGTGATCGGCGAAATCACCAAGGACGACGGTGAAATGATGCGCCTGGATGACCTGCGCGTCTTCGCAGCTGAACACAACTTGCCGCTGATCTCCATCGACGACCTGGCCCGCTGGCGCCGAGTCAACGACGAGATCGAGCTGACCGATCCGATCAAGCTGCCCACCGCCTTCGGGGACTTCACCGCCCGCGCTGCTACCGCAGAAGGCCACGAGCACGTCGTGCTCAGCCACGCCGGCCCCGACGGCGCTAAGCCCGGCAACCTGGTGCGCATCCATTCGGAGTGCCTCACCGGGGACATTTTCGGTTCCTACCGGTGCGACTGCGGCGAACAGCTGCATGCTTCGATGGAAACCATCGCCCGCGAAGGCGGTCACGTCATCTACATCCGCGGGCACGAAGGCCGCGGCATCGGCCTGGCCAACAAGCTGCGCGCCTACGCCCTGCAGGAAGGCGGCATGGATACCCTGGACGCCAACCTTCATCTGGGCTTCCCTGCCGACGCACGCGAGTACTTCGCCGTCGCTGCCATCCTCAAGGCCATGGGCATGGACGAAATACGATTGCTGAGCAACAACCCGGACAAGCAGGAACAGCTGAATGACGCGGGAATCAAGGTAGCAGAGCTGATCGGCCTGCAGATTGCACCGCGTGAGCAGAACTCGGCCTACCTGCGTACCAAGCAGACGCGCTTCGGCCACCACCTGGATCTGCCCGATGCCGACGATGACCAGCAGGCCGACGTCTACCACGGCGCCTGAACCCCACGAATCCAGAAGAATAGAAGGAGCATCAAGATGAGCAAGCATGGCGCACCTGCCGATGTCAGCGAACAGCTGAAGGCCCTGGCCGTTCAGGAGAAGTTCTCACAGCTCAAGGTGGCCATCGTGGCCGCGAGCTGGCACGAGGTGATCATGAACGGACTGATTGACGGCGCCGAGCGCGCCGCCAAGGATGCCGGTCTGGAATCGAGCACCACCCTGGTCCGTGTCCCGGGCACCTTCGAATTGCCGGTCGCTGCCTCCACCCTTGCCGGCGACTACGACGCGGTCATCGCGCTGGGCGTGGTCATCCGTGGCGGTACCCCGCACTTTGACTACGTCTGCTTGGCCGCGACCAATGGCTTAACCAATGTGAGCGTGGACACCAAAACACCAATCGGTTTTGGCGTGCTCACCTGCGATAACGAAGAGCAGGCCCTTGACCGCGCTGGCTTGGAAAACTCCAGCGAGGACAAAGGCTATGAAGCCTACTCGGCTGCCGTCATGACGGTAGCCGCACTGCCATAGCATTCGGGTGGCCCTGTCACAAAGGGCCACCTGAATACAGCCCCTGCAGAGAAAACAGCTAGGATAAGTTCCGTGAAAACTTTTGACGAGCTCTTCAGCGAACTATCGCTCAAGGCACAATCCCGCCCGGAAGGCTCACGTACCGTCACCGAACTCGACTCTGGTGTCCATGGCATCGGCAAGAAGATCGTCGAGGAAGCCGCCGAAGTTTGGATGGCTGCGGAGTACGAAACCGATGAGGCCGCGGCGGAGGAGATCTCCCAGCTGCTGTACCACCTTCAGGTCCTCATGATCGCCAAGGGAATGACCTTGGCCGACGTTTACAAGCATCTATAGCCGTCGCGCGATTGCGGCCTGATCCACTGCCGATCAGGTCGCAGTCAACGCACGGCGGCAGAAACAACGGCCAACGAATTAATCCTTGGCGCTTGTTTATGGCTAATCGCCGCAGCGCCATTCATGACGAAATGAGTCAACAATGCTCCGCGTAGCCCTACCCAATAAGGGTGCCCTATCCGAAATCGCTTCCACCATGTTCAAGGAAGCCGGCTACCTCCAGCGCCGCGATTCCCGCGAACTGGTCCTGGTCGATGAGGAAAACCAAGTTGAATTCTTCTACCTGCGTCCGCGCGACATCGCAGTCTATGTCGGCCGGGGAATCCTGGACGTAGGCATCACCGGTCGCGATCTGTACCTTGACGCAGATGTCGACGACGCTGTCGAAGAGCAGCTCTCGCTAGGCATCGGGAAATCGGCTTTCCGCTTCGCTGCCCCGGTTGGCGCCTTCAACGATGCACAGCAGCTCAATGGCAAGCGCATTGCCACCAGCTATGACGTGCTGCTGCGGCACTACCTCGAAAAGTCCGGCATCCAGGCTTCGATCGTGCGCCTTGACGGTGCCATCGAATCTTCGGTCCGGCTGGGCGTGGCCGATGCCATCGCTGACGTTGTAGAAACCGGCAATACCATCAAGGCCGCTGGCATGGAGATCTTCGGCGATCCGCTGCTGAACTCCGAAGCAGTCATGATCGGCCGTGTCGGCCACAAGCCATCCGGCTTGGACGTGCTGATCCGCCGCCTGAACGGTGTGCTCGTTGCGCGCCAGTACGTCATGCTCGACTACGACGTCCGCCGCGAGCTTGCCGACCAGGCTTGCGAGCTGACCCCTGGCCTGGAATCGCCAACCGTGTCGGACCTTGCAAACTCCGATTGGGTGGCCGTGCGCGCCATGGTCAAGAAGTCGCAGACCAATAACATCATGGACGAGCTGTACGAAGTTGGCGCCCGCGCCATCTTGGTCAGCCAGATCCACGCCTGCCGCATCTAAGTAGACAAGGAAAATTCGCTGATGAGCGTTGCAATTCGTGTTATTCCTTGCCTCGACGTTGACGCCGGACGTGTTGTGAAGGGCGTGAACTTTGCGGGGCTTCGCGATGCTGGCGATCCCGTTGAGCTTGCCCGTCGCTACAATGATGCAGGTGCCGACGAGTTGACCTTCTTGGATGTCACCGCATCCAGCGCGGATCGTGAAACTACTTATGAGGTCGTTCGCCATACCGCAGAAGAAGTTTTCATCCCGCTGACCGTAGGCGGAGGCGTCCGCGCTGCCGAAGACGTCGATCGCCTGCTGCGCAACGGCGCCGACAAGGCCTCGATCAATACCGCGGCGGTGAACCGTCCTGAGGTCATCAACGAGATTACCCAGCGCTTCGGCTCCCAGGTACTCGTGCTGTCGCTCGACGCCCGACGCACAGATGACCCGACGATTGCATCGGGCTACGAGGTTACTACTCATGGTGGTCGTACCGGCACGGGAATGTGCGCCGTAGCTTGGGCCAAGGAAGCTGCTGAACGAGGCGTGGGGGAGATCCTGCTGAACTCGATCGATGCTGATGGCACCAAGGATGGTTTCGATCTGGAAATGATCCGTGCAGTTCGCGCCGAGGTCTCGGTCCCGCTGATCGCATCGGGTGGTGCAGGAAAGCCTGAGGACTTCCCTCCAGCAATTGAAGCAGGTGCCGATGCCGTTTTGGCCGCCTCGATTTTCCACTTCGGTCCGAAGGACATGATCGCCAAGGTCAAACAGGCCATCCGCGAAGCTGGCTACCCAGTTCGCTAGGCACGTAAGCCGAAGGCCCAGCACCAAATGGTGCTGGGCCTTAGCTGTACCCGGCTAATCGTTGGCAATCAGTTCCTTCTCGGTCCGCCAGACGTCAATTTCAATAGGAACGCTGGCGACGGCAGCCTGGCCGGGTATAGCTTGCCACGCGCCACCATCGACGCTGAATTCTCCGCGGTAGAGAGTGGTCACCCCGACCTTGAAAGTTCCCGTCTCTCCATATGAGTGACTCGTGGGGGTTTCATCTCTCAGCGTATGGTGCGGCATCGGTTCGCCAGGGAAACTTAGATTTCGAGTCGTCCCATCCCCATAGTTCCAGTTCCACTGAATCGGTATCGCTTTGATTCGAACAGCGGATCCAGAAAGATCCGAGTTGAACGCTTGAGTTTCCGCGGTCGCCCAAAGATGCGTGTGGCCATTGCGTAGAGAAAATTCATTCGGCTCACTGTTGATGGAAGACGCTTTGATTGGATAAGACCTGAATCGTTCAATGTCGATTGAGATTTCGGGGATGACCTGTTCCTCGGGGATCGTGATTTTCGGGGGATCACCGAGACAATAACGATATTGTCTAATGACACGTCCGTTTTCATTTAGAAGCTGGCGTGTAATCGGAAAAGTACCATCATCACAGCGCGTCTGATCTGGAATACTGTCACAGATATTCACTGATTCTCGACCCGGTATGCAAGCGTCAAAGTCGCGGAACTTAAATTTCTTCTGTTTGGGAAGTACCTTTGGAGTATTTTCATTTTTATGTTCGCGATCATTCCGGTCGCTAATGTTAATTTTTGGGATACGGTCAGAGTATATTGTCTCCTTGTGTCTTTCTTCGATTTTATTATTATCGAACAAGACTCGGTCCTGGTCCGAGGAAGACTTCTCGGGGGATAGAACCGTATAAGAGTATGGAAAAACCCCGACGGAAATTGTGAGTAGGCTCGTCAATAATCCTGTCCTGAACCTCATCTCTCTTCGACTCCGATGATTGTATAAATTTTCCACTGCTTGTCGAATTCCAATCCGATTCCGGCTTCTGTGGCCTCAAGCTTTGAGAATTCAGAATCGATTTCATTCGGAAGTAGGTAAAATTGGGCAGCGTCGGCAGTGTATTGAACTGTAACCACAGCGAGATTTTTGCCTGAAATGTGGGAATCTAATATTTTCGGATGGTGTTTTCCACCAACTTGCCATTTTCCGCTTTTTTCTGCTCTGGTGGCAGAATCAATAATTGATTCTGTACAAACAGTGCAGTCAGGACTAGTTACGTTCTTGATTATCTTGGGGTCATTCGTCTCGATCGTGTAATTGAGCAATTCAAAGTAGTACTTGGTGAAGGCGGCTGCTCCGTCCACGCTGTACTCGTCCGCAAGTGCTGGCCGTTCCGGGACAGGAACATTTTCTGCGGGTCCATCGGCTGAGGCAGGCTTGTACTTGAGGTTTTCGGCCGGCGACGGTTTCTCTGCTGTCGAAACCGGATTCGGTGACGTCTCGATAGCGGCGGACGGTGAGCTCTTTGGCCCTTTAGCGTTCCCTGCGTTGCAGCCTGATAGTGCGAGTGCAACTGCTGCAACGGACGCGACAACTGCAATTTTCCGAGTGTCCATTCGAACTCTCCATGATCATTGGGAATGCCAGGTTGTGCGCCATCCTATGCCCGTGTTTCAAGAAAGTGGAGAGTCTTTGAGGAATCTGTGGAAAACTCAGGGCAGCTAAATCCCGAATCCCAATTACCTGTAACCACGTTTGATGACGGTCTGGAGTGAAACGATGCGACTGGCGACGTTTGATTTCAGGACTCATGGAATCGCCTAGCCTGAAATCAGGCACGTTCAATTAGCTGAGCGGTGCCTTACTCGGGAGACTCTCAAGCGCGATGGCAGAAACTTTCCATCCGTTGTCGGTGTATTCAAGTCCCATGGTGATTTCACCCAGATTTTGTTCTTCGACAATGATGTTTTCCTGATCGGGACGAAGGAGCGAACGTTCAGACAAGGTCAGCTCGCCCATCAGATAAGCAGAATTACCGTCAAACCGGACGATATAGTCCGTGTGCAGGAAGTAGTAGCCGCCGGTTTGCATGTCTTCCGGACCTGTTCGGAGGTCTTCTTGCTCGCGGAAGGTCTTCCAGCACTGTTCCGCTTTGCATGTTCCGGTAACTATCGGGGTGAAATCGGCGGAGTCCTGGTAGATGATTTCATAATTGAGCAAGTCGAAGAAGTACGTTGCGGCGTCCTGGACTCCGTAGTCCGATTTTTCATACGTGATATCTGCCGACTCCGGAAGCTCCAGTTCGCTTGATGGAGGTGCCTGCGTGGTACTTGAAGCCGTCGGCAATGAAGCCGAGGACGCCGGATCGGCGGGTGCGACTGAAACGAAGAGCGCTGATACCAGGGCAACCAAGACGGACGCGGGCACGATGGCGATAGCGACATTGGGGTAATGCTCAAGGACTCTGCGCGTGTTCATGGCTAAGCTCCAGACCTGTTGGATATCGATTGCTCGAAATCCTAGGCCGGTGCGACGCGAACTTGGACGGCACACCCACGAATGTGGATAACCAAGGGAGCTTTATAGCCCTGGCTTGAAGCCCTTGACGATTTCCAATGCGGTTTCCCCGCCTTCGAACAAGACCAGGCTCTGGTCGATGCGGCCGAAGGAGTACA
Organism: Glutamicibacter sp. NPDC055354; assembly: GCF_053644955.1. Classification (NCBI taxonomy): domain Bacteria; kingdom Bacillati; phylum Actinomycetota; class Actinomycetes; order Micrococcales; family Micrococcaceae; genus Glutamicibacter; species Glutamicibacter sp. NPDC055354. Next base: position 918,215 of record NZ_JBSHMB010000001.1, on the reverse strand, counting down.
TCATCAGCTCGGTGACCGGGCCGGTAATCGAAACAGCGTTCGGAGCCTTCTTGGCGACATGACGCTGGCCATCGGGACGCGTCAGGATGATGCCAATTGGCGCATGGCGGAACAGCAGGCGAGACATGCGGGTCAGCGACTGCCAGAGCAGTTCGGTGTACTCGGTGTCCAGGACCCGCGGAGCCCACTGGCCGCGGGCACGCCGCACATCTTCGGTGTGGATGAAGAACTCGGAGAGGTTCGCCGACTGGTTGACCTTCTCGATGGCGAAGGGCGAGAAAGCGGGCGGACCCGATCGGAAGCTGCGGACCAACCCGGCATAGCCTTCGGGAGTCTGCGCCGCGATCACCATTTGGTTCTGCTTCGCCTCGAGCTTCTTGGACAGCGGTTTGAAGAACATGCCGGCAGAAAGCAGTGAGCTTTCGCGCAACACAAGGTGAGCGGCGAGATGGCGGGTCTGCCAACCGTCGCAAAGGGTGTCGGCGGTAGGTCCTGCCGCAAGCAGGGTCTCGGCCAACGCAAGTCTGGAAGCCTGAACTAAGTGCATCACCTCTGAAACTAGCACGCTCCAAGTGACTAATTGTGCAAGGTGAAAGAGGTGTCGCCAAGACGGCGTGGCGCGTCGACGAGCGGTACGTCACAGGTCTCTGGATTCCGCGGAAAACCAGTATGCTAATGGTGATGTCTACTTCTAACGACGGCTCGAATCCGAGCCCTGAATCCCACAGCCTCGACCCGGCTATTGCCCGGCGTCTCAAGCGAGATGCCAATGGCCTGTTTGCTGCCATCGCGCAGCAGTACGACTCCGGGAAAGTGCTGATGCTCGGCTGGATGGACGATGAAGCGTTGCACCGCACGTTGACCACTGGCCGGGTCACCTTCTACTCCCGTTCCCGCCAGGAATACTGGCGCAAGGGCGACACCTCCGGCCACTTCCAGTTCGTGAAGTCCGTTGCCCTGGATTGCGATGGGGACGCGCTGCTGGTGCAGGTCGACCAGGTAGGCGCCGCCTGCCACACCGGCACCGAATCCTGCTTCACCGATCGTGAATTGCCGGCCGTCGTGGGCCACCGCCCCGAGTAGGACTTTCGAAGCACCGGCACACGCGGTTGGCTAGCGCCGGGAATGCCGCGCCCAGCTGCGCATCGCAGCACGCGCTCGAAGAATACGTAGAAGAAGAACACAGATGAAAACCCTTGGCAAGATTTCCCCGTCCCGCGAGTCCTTCCGCGCCATGGCCGCGAACCGTCGTGTCATCCCCGTGACTATCACCGTGCTGGCTGACTCGCTCACGCCCATCGGCCTCTACCGCACCCTGGCGCAGGGCCGCCCGGGCACTTTCCTGATGGAATCGGCTGCCCCGGGCGGTGTCTGGAGCCGCTATTCCTTCATTGGAGTGAACTCCCCGGCAACGCTGAGCACCCGTGGTTCAGAAGCCTACTGGCAGGGCCATGCGCCAGCTGGCCTGCCTACCGGCGGTGCGGGCGTGGAGGTCTTGCGCGACACCGTGCGCGCGCTGAAGACCGAACCCGTTCCCGGCATGCCTCCCTTGACCGGCGGCATGGTCGGCTTCATCGGCTGGGAATGCGTGCGCCACTGGGAGAAGCTGCCCAACCCGCCGGCCGATGATCTGAACCTGCCTGAGCTGAGCATGAACCTGGTAGCGGACATGGCTGCCCATGATGCGGCCGAAGGCACCGTCACGCTGATCGCCAACGCGATCAATTTCGATGGCAGCGACGAGAACGTCGACGACGCCTACGACGGTGCCGTCACCCGCCTGCAGGCGATGCTCGACCAGCTCGCCGTGCCAGTGGATTCGGCCGCGGCGGTGCTCACCGGTACCGATGTGCCGCGCGAAACCCTGATGGAAGCTGTCACCCACTCCTGGGATGAAAACGAATACCTCAAGGCGCTGGCCAAGTCCAAGACCGCGATCGTGGACGGAGAGGTCTTCCAGATCGTCGTCTCGCGCCGCTTCGAGCTGGAAACGCAGGCCGACGCGCTGGATGTCTACCGCGTGCTGCGCGCGACTAACCCGAGCCCGTACATGTACCTGTTCAACTTCGTCAACGAGGACGGCGAACGGTTCGAGATCGTCGGTTCCTCGCCCGAAGCGCTGGTCACCGTCAACGATTCGCACGTGGTCACCCACCCGATCGCCGGTTCCCGCCCGCGCGGGGCGAACTACGAGGACGACCAGCTGCACGAGAAGTCGCTGCTCAACGACGAGAAGGAGCGCGCCGAGCACCTGATGCTGGTTGACCTTTCGCGCAACGACCTCTCGCGGGTCTGCAAGGCCGGCACCGTGGAAGTCACCCAGTTCATGGAGGTCGAGCGCTTCAGCCACATCATGCACCTGGTCTCCAATGTGGTGGGCAAGACCCGCGACGACGTGGACGCCTACGACGTGCTGGCCGCGACCTTCCCGGCCGGCACGCTCTCCGGCGCACCGAAGCCCCGCGCCCTGCAGCTGCTGGACGAGTACGAACCGTACCGCCGCGGCATCTACGGCGGCGTGGTCGGCTACCTGGACTTCGCCGGCGACATGGACATGGCCATCGCGATCCGCTCCGCGCTGCTCAAGGGGGAGCGCGCCTATGTGCAAGCCGGCGGCGGCATCGTCAATGACTCGAAGTTCGCCGACGAAGCCCTGGAAACCGTGAACAAGGCAGCCGCCCCGCTGCGCGCCGTCTGGGCTGCGCAGTCGATGCGTGCGGCCCACAACATCAACACCGAATCAGGTGAAACGAAGTGAAGAAATTGACCAGCGCCCGCACCCTCGCCCTCTTCGGCATGGCCGGCGCACTGATCGGCCTCTGGTCGGCCACCCGCACATGGATCACCGTCGATGTGGCCTCCAGTTCCGTGCAGATCCCGCAGATCGCCATCGACGGCGCCACCGCCGCCGCCTCGGTCACCGCGGTCTCCGTGGTGGTGCTGGCCGGTTCACTGGCGCTGCTGATCGCCGGGAAGATCGCCCGCTACATCATTGCGGCGATCTGCTTGCTCGCTGGTGCCACCGTGGTTGCCGCCGGCCTCGGGGCGCTGCGCGATCCGCAGGCCGTCGCCTCCACCACCGTGGCCGAAGCTACCGGACTGGCCCAGAACGTCGGCGAGTACACGCTCAGCGCGTGGCCAGCGGTCGCGGTGTTCGCCGGAGTGCTGATGGCGCTGCAGGCCGTGCTGGTGTTCGTCTTCGCCGGCCGCTGGCCCGCTAAGGCCAGCAAGTACGATCGGCAGGCGGCAAGATCCAGCGCGGAGCCCAAGGACCAGTCCTCGCGCAACATCGCCAGCTGGGAGCAGCTCTCGGACGGCGAAGACCCGACTGCTGGCCGGAAATAACCCGAGCGGATCGTGATTCGCACCACCGGCGCGAAACGTAGGCTTCCGGAATAGGAGGTTCTCGCGCGCAGGTGGCAGAATGGAACCTGAAGACCAACGTCCCGGGCAGCAACGCCCTGCCGGGACGCAGCATCACAACATGAGGAGACATCGAACATGTCGCAGAACACCGAGCTCGATCCGGTATACACCGAAGAGATTGGCCACGGTAACTCCATCGCAGCGTGGGCCTGCGTACTGACCATGATTGCCGGTTCAATCGTGGCCGGCATCGCCTTCGCCTACTTCGCCTGGTCCATCGTCTGGGTCGGTTGCGGCATCATGGTGGTTGGCCTGCTCCTGGGCTGGATCCTGAAGGCAGCCGGTTTCGGCGTGGGCGGCGCTCGCAGCGGAGCATCGCACTAAATTGACTGTTCTTGATGAGATCATCGCGGGCGTCCGGGAAGACCTGGGCGCCCGTCGCGCAATCACCAGCCTGGAAGCGATCAAGCAGGCCGCGGCAGCGGCAGCTCCTGCGCGCGATGCTTTCGCCGCGCTCGGTGGCCATGCCGACCAGGCCGCCCGCGACACCACGCTGCGTGTCATCTCCGAGGTCAAGCGCAAGTCCCCGTCCAAGGGTGCGCTGGCAGATATCCCGGAGCCTGCCGTACTGGCCGCAGAATACGAGGCCGGTGGCGCCTCGGTGATTTCCGTGCTCACCGAAGCCCGCCGCTTCGGCGGTTCGCTGCAGGATCTCGACGCGGTACGCGCTGCCGTGCAGATTCCGGTGCTGCGCAAGGATTTCACGGTCGACGAGTACCAGATCTACGAAGCCCGCGCCCACGGCGCTGACCTCGTGTTGCTCATTGTTGCGGCGCTGAATGATGAATTGCTGGCATCTTTCCTAGAATTGACTCACCAGCTGGGAATGAACGCCCTGGTGGAGACCCACACCGAGGAGGAAATCGCCCGCGCCAGCAAGGCCGGAGCGAAGATCATCGGTGTGAACGTGCGCAACCTGAAGACGCTGGACGTCGATCCAGCCACCTTCGGCAAGCTCGCTCCGCTGCTGCCGGCCCAGGCGGTGATCGTCGCCGAGTCCGGTGTGGAATCCACCGAACAGGTCGCCCAATACGGTGCGGCCGGCGCCGACGCGGTCTTGGTGGGCGAAGCGCTGGTGAAGCATGCCGATCCGCGCGCTACGGTCGCCGCGTTCATCAAGGCCGGTACCGGCGCCAAGCCGCAGCGCTAGCCGCGCACGGCGGTGAAGGACCCAGAACTGCTTTTCGTGCCCCGCAGGAGTTTCCGGCGGGGCACGAGACTTACCACGAATCAAGCTCCGTACGAGGAAAGAGGGAATCGATGAGCACTCCGGAAAACTCCGAGCACCGCCAGTCGATCGATGCACAGTCGCTAAGGCACGCAAGCGGCCCGTACTTTGGTGCCTACGGCGGGCGATGGATGCCCGAGTCCCTCATGGCCGCCATGGACGAGCTGAACGAGACCTTCGAAGCGGCCAAGAACGACCCCGAGTTCATCGCCCAGGTCAAGGACCTGAACAAGAACTACTCGGGGCGCCCCTCGCTGCTCACCGAAGCCAAGCGCTTTTCCGAGCAGTACTGCGGCGGGGTGCGGATCTTCCTCAAGCGCGAGGACTTGAACCACACCGGCAGCCACAAGATCAACAACGTGCTCGGCCAGGCGCTGCTGGCCAAGCGCATGGGCAAGACCCGCATCATCGCCGAGACCGGTGCCGGCCAGCACGGCGTCGCCTCGGCCACCGCCGCGGCCCTGATGGGCCTGGAATGCGTGGTCTACATGGGCGCGGAGGACACCCGCCGGCAGGCGCTGAATGTCGCGCGCATGCGCCTGCTCGGCGCCACCGTCATCCCGGTCACCGTCGGCTCCCAGACGCTGAAGGACGCGATCAACGAGGCGCTGCGCGACTGGGTGGCCAACGTGGATAACACCCACTACCTGCTGGGCACCGCCGCCGGCGGCGCCCCGTTCCCGGCCATGGTCCGCTACTTCCACGAGGTCATCGGCGACGAGGCCCGCGAGCAGATCCTGGCCCAGGCCGGCCGCCTGCCCAACGCGGTGACCGCCTGCATCGGCGGCGGATCGAACGCGATCGGCATCTTCCACGGCTTCCTCGACGATCCCGAGGTGGAGATCTACGGCTACGAGGCCGGCGGCGACGGCGTGGACACCGACCGCCACGCCGCGACCATCACCCTGGGCCGCCCGGGCGTGCTGCATGGCGCGAAGTCCTACCTGATGCAGGACGAGGACGGGCAGACCGTCGAATCGCACTCCATCTCCGCGGGCCTGGACTACCCGGGCGTCGGCCCGGAGCACGCCTACCTGGCCGACATCGGCCGCGTGAAGTACGAGCCGGTCACCGACACCGAGGCGATGGACGCGTTCAAGGCGCTGTGCCGCACCGAGGGCATCCTGCCGGCGATCGAGTCCGCGCACGCCCTGGCCGGCACCATCCGCCTGGCGGCGCGCAAGATCGCCGAAGGCGCGGTCCCCGAAGAGACCATCATCATCGCGAACCTCTCGGGCCGCGGGGACAAGGACGTGGGCACCGCTGCCGCCTGGTTCAACATGATCGACGAAAAAGACGCCGAGGCCGAAATCAACGCGGCCACTGCGCAGAACTCCGGCTCGCAGAAATCCGAGGAGAAGTAGATGACCCGCGTGACCAGCGCCCAGAAGATCGCCGCAGCCCGCGCCGAGGGCCGCCCGGCCCTCATCGGCTACCTGCCTGCCGGCTTCCCAGACGTCGCCACCAGCATCGAGGCCGCCGTGGCGCTGGCCGAGAACGGCGTGGATGTCATCGAGATCGGCATCCCGTACTCCGACCCGGTGATGGACGGTTCGGTGATCCAGGAAGCAACCGTGCAGGCGCTGGCCAACGGCTTCAAGGTCCCGCAGATCTTCGACATCGTGCGCGGAATCACCGAACGCACCGACGTGGCAGTAATGGTCATGACCTACTGGAACCCGGTCTTGCGCCTGGGCGTGGACGAGTTCTCCCGGCGCTTCGCCGAAGCCGGCGGCGCCGGCCTGATCACCCCGGATCTGGTGCCCGACGAGGCCGCCGAATGGATCCAGGCCAGCGAGAAGCACGGCCTGGAGCGCGTGTTCCTCATTGCCCCTTCGTCCACCGAAGCGAGGGTGCAGCGCACCGTGGATGCGTCCTCCGGCTTCGTCTACTGCGTGTCGCTGATGGGCGTCACCGGCGCCCGTACCGAGGTGTCCTCCGCCGCGCAGGCAGTGGTCGCCGCCGCCCACAACGCCGGCGCCGAGAATGCCTGCGTGGGCCTGGGCGTCTCGCGCCGCGAGCACGTGGAAGAAATCGGCGCCTACGCCGACGGCGTGATCGTCGGCACCGCGCTGGTCGCCGCCCTGCGTGACGGGGGAGTGCCGGCCGTGGGCGCCCTGGCCGCCGAACTGAGCGGACGGGCCTGATGGCTTTTGCCGCGCAGCTGGCGCTTGCCTTGCCCGCCTCCATCCCTTCGCCGCCGCCGGAATTCGCCAGGATCTCGATCGGCCCGCTGACCATCCACGCCTACGCGCTGTGCATCCTCGCGGGCATCCTGATCGCGCTGTGGCTGACCAACAAGCGCCTCGGCGCCCGCGGCGGCAACTCCGACATGCTCTGGGACATCGCCATCTGGACGATCCCCTTCGGCATCATCGGCGGACGCCTCTACCATGTGCTGATCACCGACCCGATGTACTACTTCGGACTCGGCGGGCAAACCGCCCACCTGGCCGAGATCCCGCAGATCTGGCTGGGCGGGCTGGGCATCATGGGCGCGGTGTCGCTCGGCGCACTCGGAGCGTGGATCGGTTGCCGGAAAGCCGGCATCCGGCTCTCGGCCTTCGTCGACGCGGCCGTGCCCGGCCTGCTGCTAGCGCAGGCGGCCGGGCGCTGGGGCAACTGGTTCAACCAGGAGCTGTTCGGCGCGCCGACCGACTTGCCGTGGGGCCTGGAGATCGATGCGGACAACTACAACTTCCCGGCCGGGCTGCCCGCGGACACGCTCTTCCACCCGACCTTCCTGTACGAGTCGCTGTGGAATGTGCTGGGCGCCTTCGTGCTGATCGCGCTGGACCGGAAGTTCAAGCTGCGCCGCGGCGCACTGTTCTGCTGCTACATGATCTGGTACGGCATCGGCCGCACCTTCACCGAATCGCTGCGCCTGGACCCGGCCGAAATCATCGCCATCGGGCCGCTGGCCCTGCGCGTGCACCAGTGGCTGGCGATCGGCATCGCCATCGCCGGCATCCTCGCGCTGATCGTGGTCCTGGGCAAGCTGCGCAAGCAGCAGGTCGATCCGTTCTACCTGCCAGGCAGGGCCCCGGCGCAGCCGGTCGAAGCAGATCGCGCCAAGCCCGCCGCGCACTCACCGGCGGAGTCCAGCTCCGATCCGGGCAGCGACGCCACAGAGCGGCAGCAATAATTCCATAGCACCATTCCGGTGGCCGGCAAGCATCCACGCTTGCCGGCCACCGGTGGTTTAAGCCGCGCCAGCAGCTGCCCGGATCCGCTTTCATGACGCGCTCTGGCCCCAATATGGCGAAATGTCCGGAAAATCTGGGCAGTTTTCCGTCCCTCGGGCGCAACATGCCCGAAACATTGGGCGGCTATCAAAACCGGCTGGCAAAACCGGTTTTCGCGATCCCCGCCCGCAAAAAACTGCTTTTTCCGCGCCGGTAGCGGCAGAAGTTTTTAACATTCCTGAAACACAAGCACGCGCATGCGAGAAACAAAACCTGCGTAACGTGTGATCCACGCGCCACGCTGGTCGATCGACCCCTGGAAAGGCCAGCTGGTGCAGCACCACAACGAGGTGGGAAATGTTCGTCCCCGAAACCTCGATGCGCAAGCAGACCCCGCTTAGCACTGTCGAAAAGTTTCAGCTAGATGAAACATCCAGGCGGCCGGAAGCCCTTGCCAAGAATAAGCCCTTTACCGGGGGCTGCCGCGCGCCTATCCTGCATGAACCACAGAAAGGCACGCTCATGAGCATGACCGGAGTCCAGATGAACGCCTCGCCAGGTTTTGGCGAGGAGGTCCCCTCGCCCTACACCCGTTTTTCCGCGCTGCCTGGCGCGCAGGGTCTGTATGACCCAGCGGCCGAAAAGGATGCCTGCGGCCTGGCGATGATCGCGTCCCTGAAGAACGATGCCAGCCACGAGATCGTCGCCCACGCGCTGACCGCCCTGCGCCGGCTTGAGCACCGCGGCGCCATCGGCGCCGATGAAGGCACCGGCGACGGCGCCGGCATCCTGCTGCATCTGCCCGATGCCTTCCTGCGCAGCGTCACCGCATTCGATCTTCCCGCCGCCGGCTCCTACGCCGTGGGCATGGGCTTCCTCCCGGCCGACGCCGGCGAACGTGCCTTCGCCCAGGAAGAACTGGAAACCATGGCCGCCGAGGAGAACCTGGCGGTGCTCGGCTGGCGCGAGGTACCGGTTGATTCCGACGTGCTCGGCGCCTCGGCCCGCAAGGTGATGCCGTACATCGCCCAGATCTTCATCGGCGCCCACGCCGGCGCCCCGGCCGCCACCCGCCGCGAGCTGGACGCCGCCGCCTGGCGCATCCGCCGCCGCGCGCATAACAAGATGGGCGTGTACTTCGCCTCGTTCTCCTCGCAGTCCATCGTCTACAAGGGCATGGTCTCCACCGCGCAGCTCGAGCCGTTCTACCCGGACCTGTCCGACACCCGCTTCACCAGCCGCTGCGCCATCGTGCACTCGCGCTTCTCCACCAACACCTTCCCGTCGTGGCCGCTGGCCCAGCCTTTCCGCACCATCGCGCACAACGGCGAGATCAACACCGTCAAGGGCAACCGCAACTGGATGCGCGCCCGGCAGTCGACCCTGGAATCCGAGCTGCTCGGCGAGGTGCCCGAGGAACTGTTCCCGATCTGCACCGCCGGCGCCTCGGACTCGGCTTCCTTCGACGAGGTCGCCGAAATGCTCATGCTCTCGGGCCGCAACGTGACCGAGACCATCATGATGATGATCCCGCAGCCGTGGGAAAACGACGATCAGATGGACGCGGACCTGCGCGCCTTCTACCAGTACCAGTCCATGCTCATCGAGCCGTGGGATGGCCCCGCCGCCGTCTGCTTCACCGATGGCGCGATGGCCGGCGCGGTGCTGGACCGCAATGGCCTGCGCCCAGCCCGCTGGTGGGTCACCGACGACGGCCTGGTGGTCCTGGCCAGCGAGGTCGGCGTGATCGACGTCGACGAAGAGCACATCGTGAAGAAGGGCCGTGTCGCCCCGGGCAAGATGTTCGCCGTGGACCTGGACGCCCAGCGTATTGTCGAGGACGCCGAGATCAAGGCCGAAGTGGCCGCCGCCAAGCCATGGCGCGAATGGGTTTCGCAGAACCTGAAGACGCTGGCCGACTTCCCGGACCTGGAGCACGTGCGCCACAACTCCGCCTCCGTGGCCCTGCGCCAGCTGACCTTCGGCTACACCACCGAGGAGCTGCGCGTGCTGCTCGCTCCCATGGCCGCCACCGGCGCCGAACCGCTGGCCGCCATGGGCACCGACACCCCGATTGCCGCCCTGGCTGACCGGGCGCGCCTGCTGTTCGACTACTTCACCCAGTCCTTCGCCCAGGTCACCAACCCGCCGCTGGATGCAATCCGCGAAGAGCTGGTCACCTCGATGGGCACCGCGATCGGCCCCGACGGCAACCTGCTGTCCCTGGACCGTGTCCCGCAAACCCAGATCGCGCTGGACTACCCGGTGCTGACCAACGACCAGCTGGCCAAGATCGTGCACCTGCGCGACGAATCCGGGTCCAAGTACTCGCTGAAGGTGCGCGGCCTGTACCGCCCGGCCGGCGGCGAATCCGAGCTGCGCGCCCGCCTGCAGGAAATCTGCGAGAAGGTTTCCGCCGCGGTGAACCGCGGGGTGCGCTACATCGTGCTCTCGGACCGCGATTCCTCCGCGGCCTGGGCGCCGATCCCGTCGCTGCTGCTGACCTCCGCGGTGCACCACCACCTGCTCAAGAGCTCCAACCGCACCCGCGTTTCGCTGATCATCGAGTCCGGCGACGCCCGCGAAGTGCACCACATCGCCCTGCTCATCGGCTACGGCGCCAGCGCCATCAACCCCTACCTCGCCCTGGAATCGGTCGAGCAGATGGCCGAGAACGGCGAGCTGCCCGGAGTTGACGGGCACCAGGCCAGCAGCAACCTGATCAAGGCGCTGGGCAAGGGAGTGCTGAAGATCATGTCCAAGATGGGCATCTCCACGGTCTCCAGCTACTGCGGCGCGCAGACCTTCGAGGCCGCGGGCCTGTCCCAGCGCGTGGTCGACCAGTACTTCACCGGCACCGCCACCAAGCTCTCGGGCATCGAGCTGGATGTGGTGGCCGCCGAGGCCGCCGCCCGCCATGCCCGCGCCTACCCGGAGATCGACGGCGGCGCCCAGCCGCTGGAACTGGAAACCGGTGGAGAGTACCAGTGGCGCCGCGAAGGCCCGCCGCACCTGTTCAACCCGGAAACCGTCTTCCGCCTGCAGCACTCCACCCGCACCCGCCGCTACGACGTGTTCAAGGAGTACACCAAGGCCGTCGACGACCAGGCCGCACAGCTCAAGACCCTGCGCGGGCTGCTGAAGTTCAAGACCCAGGGGATCACCCCGATCGCCATCGACGAGGTGGAGCCGGTCAGCTCCATCGTGAAGCGCTTCGCCACCGGCGCGATGAGCTACGGCTCGATTTCGGCCGAGGCCCACGAAACCCTGGCCATCGCGATGAACCAGCTGGGCGCGAAGTCCAACACCGGCGAAGGCGGGGAGGATCCGGAGCGGCTGCTCGATCCGGTGCGCCGCAGCGCGGTCAAGCAGATCGCCTCGGGCCGCTTCGGCGTGACCAGCTTGTACCTGGCCAACGCCGATGACATCCAGATCAAGATGGCCCAGGGCGCCAAGCCCGGCGAAGGCGGCCAGCTGATGAGCGCCAAGCTCTACCCCTGGATCGCCAAGACCCGCCACTCCACCCCGGGTGTCGGGCTGATCTCCCCGCCGCCGCACCACGACATCTACTCGATCGAGGACCTGGCCCAGCTGATCCACGACGCGAAGTGCGCCAACCCTTCCGCCCGCGTGCACGTGAAGCTGGTCTCCGAGTCCGGCATCGGCACCGTCGCGGCCGGCGTGGCCAAGGCCAAGGCCGACGTCGTGCTGATTTCCGGGCACGATGGCGGCACCGGCGCCTCGCCGATGAATTCGCTGAAGCATGCCGGCACCCCGTGGGAAATCGGCTTGGCCGAAGCGCAGCAGACGCTGATCCTCAACGGGTTGCGCGACCGCGTCACCGTGCAGGTCGACGGCCAGCTGAAAACCGGGCGCGACGTGCTGATCGGCGCCCTGCTGGGTGCCGAGGAATTCGGCTTCGCCACCGCGCCGCTGGTGGTCTCGGGCTGCATCATGATGCGCGTATGCCACCTGGACACCTGCCCGGTGGGCGTGGCCACGCAGAATCCTGCGCTGCGCGAACGTTTCACCGGCAAGGCCGAGTTCGTGGTGAACTTCTTCGAGTTCATCGCCCAGGAGGTGCGAGAGCTGCTCGCCTCGCTGGGGGCGCGCACCCTGGACGAGGTGATCGGCAAGGTCGAACTGCTCCAGGCCGATCCCGCCCAGTTCGCCGCGCACGACAAGGTCTCCGGGCTGGCCCTGGATGCGATTACCCACGTGCCGGATACCGAGCTGGCGGCGCGCCGCCGCCGCATCGGCCAGGACCACGGGCTGGACACGCACCTGGACCAGCAGCTGCTCGCCGCGGCCGGACCGGCGCTGGCTGACCGCCTGCCGGTCAGCATCGACGCGGCGATCGTGAATACCGACCGCTCCACCGGCACGCTGCTGGGCCACCATGTGACCAAGACCTTCGGGCTGCAGACCCTGGAGCGGGACACCATCAAGGTGAACCTCTCGGGCCGCGCCGGCCAGTCGCTGGGCGCCTTCCTTCCCGAGGGCATTACACTCAAGCTCTCGGGCGACGCGAATGACTACGTCGGCAAGGGATTGTCCGGCGGCCGGATCGCGATCCACCCGCCGCACACCACCCTGTCCAAACCCGAGGAGCAGGTCATCGCCGGCAACGTGGTCGGCTACGGCGCCACCAGCGGGGAGCTGTTCATCAACGGCATGGTCGGCGAACGCTTCGCGGTGCGCAACTCCGGGGCCACGATTGTCACAGAAGGCATCGGCGAGCACGGCTGCGAGTACATGACCGGGGGACAGGTGCTGATCCTAGGAGCCACCGGCCGCAACTTCGGCGCCGGGTTCTCCGGCGGCGTGGCCTGGGTGCTGGACTTCGATGCAGCCAAGCTGAACCCGCTGGCTGCCGGGCAGTCGGACGTGCTGGTAGCGCCGATTACCGATGCCGAAGCCGAACGCATCCACGAGCTGCTCACCGAGCACATCGCATTGACCGCATCCCCGCTGGCCTCCCGCCTGCTGCTGGACTGGGAACGAACCCGCAGCCGGCTGACCAGCATCACCCCGCGCGACTTCGCCGCCGTGCAGCAGCTGCGCAGCGACGCAGTAGCCAACGGGCAGAACCCGGATTCGCCGCAGGTATGGAACAAGATTTTGGAGGTGACCCGTGGCTGATCCACGTGGATTCCTGAAGGTGACCGAACGCGTCACCCAGCCCAAGCGCCCGGTGCCGGTGCGCCTGATGGACTACAAGGAGGTCGTCGAGCGCCAGAAGTCCGGCATCCTGGAGGAGCAGGCCGGCCGTTGCATGGACTGCGGCGTCCCGTTCTGCCATTCGGGATGCCCGCTGGGCAACCTGATCCCGGAGTTCAACGACCTGGCCTACAGGGGCCGGATGGATGATGCGGCCGCCCGGCTGCTGAGCACCAACAACTTCCCGGAGCTCACCGGCAAGCTGTGCCCGGCCCCGTGCGAGTCCTCCTGTGTGCTGGGCATCAACCAGCCCGCGGTGACCATCAAGCAGGTCGAAGCGGAACTGGCTGTCCACCTGATGGACGCCGGCGACTTCGTGCCGCAGCCGCCTGCCCGCCACACCGAGCACCGCGTGGCGATCGTCGGTTCGGGGCCGGCCGGATTGGCCGCCGCCCAGCAGCTGACCCGTGCCGGGCACACCGTGGCCGTCTACGAGCGCGACGAAGCCATCGGCGGCCTGCTGCGCTTCGGCATCCCGGACTTCAAGCTCGAGAAGCAGGTCATCGACCTGCGCCTGGCCCAGATGGAAGCCGAAGGAACGATCTTCCGCACCGGCATCGAGATCGGCAAGGACATCTCCTGGAAGCAGCTGCGCCGCGACTACGACGCGGTCATCGTGGCCACCGGTGCCACGGTGCCGCGCGAGCTGCCGGTGCCGGGCAACAAGCTCGACGGCGTGCACCATGCCATGGAGTTCCTCACCGAGAGCAACCGCGTGGTCGCCGGCCAGCTCGATGCCCCGCGCATCGATGCGGCGGGCAAGCACGTGATCGTGCTGGGCGGCGGAGACACCGGATCGGACTGCATCGGCACCGCCCTGCGCCAGGGAGCGGCGAGCGTCACGACGCTGGCCATCGGCCAGCAGCCGGGCACCGAGCGCCGCGAAGACCAGCCGTGGCCGATGATGCCGGTGCTTTTCGAGGTGCAGACCTCCCATGAGGAAGGCGGCGAGCGAACCTACCTGGCTTCGACCGTGAACTTCATCTCCGGCGAGGGAACTGAGCAAAACAAGGTGATCGGTGTTACAGTTGCAGAGACAGAATTTGTTGCTGGCAAGCGCCTCCCGAAGCCTGGAACCGAACGCGTAATCAAAGCGGATCTGGTTCTGCTTGCCCTCGGGTTCACCGGTCCGGAAGTTTCCGGATTGGACGAACAGGTCAGTATCGAATTCGACAACCGGGGCAACGTCGCCCGAGATGGCTACTACATGACGAACACCGAATCGGTATTCGTCGCCGGAGACGCCGGTCGGGGACAGTCGCTGATCGTGTGGGCTATCGCCGAAGGACGCGCTTGCGCGGCCGCGGTCGACAAGTTCCTCATGGGTTCGACTACCCTTCCTGCACCGGTTGCTCCAACCGATAGGGCCATCAGCATCATTTGAGTGACATAGGCTTGAATGCGGCGCACCCGGATGCCGGGTGGGCCGCATTTTGCCTATGTGAACATGAAAGGCATTTGGCTGACGGAATGAGACGCGCAAAGATTGTGGCAACCTGGGGCCCGGCCCTGGCAAGTTATGAAAATACTGTAGCGGTACTGAAGGCGGGCGTAGACGTAGCCCGCCTGAACATGAGCCATGGAGACCACTCCATGCACGCACAATCCCTGGCGAATGTGCGCAATGCGGCCGCGGAGATCGGCCGCGCGGTTGGCATCTTCGCCGACCTGCAGGGTCCGAAGATCCGCCTTGGCCGCTTCAAGGACAACGCCAAGTACATCCTCGAGGCTGGTGAGGAATTCACCATCACCATCGAGGACATCGAAGGTACCCGCAACCTGTGCTCCACCACCTTCAAGGGCCTTCCCACCGATGTCCAGCCGGGCGATTTCCTGCTGATCAACGACGGCAAGGTCAAGCTCAAGGCGCTGGCAGTTGACCAGACCTCGGTGCGTTCCGAGGTCGTCGTCGGAGGCGAGGTGTCCAATAACAAGGGCATCAACCTGCCAGGCGTCGCGGTGAACGTTCCCGCATTGAGCGAAAAGGACGAGGACGACCTGCGTTGGGCACTGCGTGCCGGCATCGACATGGTCGCGCTGTCCTTCGTGCGCAACGCCGAGGACATCGAGCGCGTGCACGAGATCATGGACGAAGAAGGCCGACGCGTGCCGGTGATCGCCAAGATCGAGAAGCCGCAGGCCGTGGCCGCGCTGGAAGAAATCATCAATGCATTCGACGCCATCATGGTCGCCCGCGGGGACTTGGGCGTGGAGCTGCCGCTGGAAGAAGTTCCGGTCGTGCAGAAGCGTGCCGTGGAGCTGGCACGCCGCTGGGCCAAGCCGGTCATCGTCGCCACCCAGGTGCTCGAATCGATGATCGAATCGCCGACCCCGACCCGCGCCGAGGCTTCGGACTGCGCCAATGCGGTGCTCGACGGCGCCGACGCGGTCATGCTCTCGGGGGAGACCTCCGTGGGCGCGTACCCGGTGGAAACCGTGGAGACCATGTCGCGCATCATCTCCTCGACCGAGCAGCACGGCCTGGATCGCATTCCCCGCTTGGGTTCCCA
The DNA here is from genome assembly GCF_053644955.1 of Glutamicibacter sp. NPDC055354. Taxonomy (NCBI): domain Bacteria; kingdom Bacillati; phylum Actinomycetota; class Actinomycetes; order Micrococcales; family Micrococcaceae; genus Glutamicibacter; species Glutamicibacter sp. NPDC055354. Next base: position 902,646 of record NZ_JBSHMB010000001.1, on the reverse strand, counting down.
GCCGAAGACCCGCGGCGGCGCGATCACCCGTGCCGCGGTGGAGATCGCCGATCAGCTCGACGCGAAGTACATCGTCGCCTTCACCCAGTCCGGCGACTCGGCACGGCGCCTCTCGCGCCTGCGCCCGAAGAAGCCGGTCCTGGCTTTCACCCCGCTGCAGCAGACCTACAACATCATGACCCTGATGTGGGGTGTGCAGGCACGCCTGGTGGCCTACGCCGACCACACTGACAAGATGACCGCCCAGGTGGACGAGGCGCTGCTCTCCGAAGGCCTGGCGGAGCTCAACGATATCGTGTGCATCGCCGCCGGGTCCCCTCCGGGACAGGCAGGGTCCACCAACTCGCTGCGCGTGCACAAGGTCGGCGACCTCGCCGATGCCGGCCAGCTGGTCAATGGCAAGCCGATGCCTGCTCGCGAGAAGGTCGGTCCGTGGGCACCGGAAAACGTCTCCACGCCGAAAAACCTGTAGACGCTCTTTCGCGCACTAGCTGAAGCAAGAAAATCTGCCCTGCTCCAGAATTCTGGAGCAGGGCGGATTTTTTGCCTTGGCGCCCGCAAAGCGCGATTGTGAACTCGAGCACGTGCCCTGTGGTTGCGCGCGCAAAAAAGGCCGTTGAACCGGAAAATTTCCGATCCAACGGCCTTCATGCTGGTGCCCAAGGTGGGACTCGAACCCACACATCTTTCGATACCGCATTTTGAGTGCGGCGCGTCTACCGATTCCGCCACTTGGGCTGGCACTTTGACTACTTTACTAGAGGTTTTCCAGATTTCCTAATCAGGAACCTCGCGTCTTCGCCTCAACAAGAGTACATGCCAGTAGGCTTAGATGTGAAACCGAGGCAACGTGGCTTCGCTGAACTGAAACCATCTAGATACTGCCCATTCAGCGGGCAGGATTTCTGACCATGGAGGAAGGCGCCAATGAGCGAACTACCTGAAATCACCCGCATCCCATCCGAGGTGCAATCCACTCCGCGTCGAGTGGTCGTTGCCGAGGATGAAACCCTGATCCGCTTGGATATCGTCGAAATTCTCCGTTCCGAAGGGTACGACGTCGTCGCCGAAGCCGACAACGGCCAGACCGCCCTGGAGAAGGCGCGCGAATTGAAGCCCGATCTGGTGCTCATGGACGTGAAGATGCCGGTCATGGATGGCATCACCGCCGCCGAAGCCATCGTCAAGGAACGCATCGCCCCGGTCGTCTTGCTGACCGCCTTCAGTCAGAAGGAACTGGTGGAGCGTGCCCGAGAAGCCGGTGCCATGGCCTACGTGGTCAAGCCGTTCACCCCGGCAGACCTCACCCCGGCCATCGAAATCGCGATTTCCCGCAATGACGAGCTGCGCGCGCTGGAGGAAGAAGTCAGCAACCTGGCCGAGCAGTTCGAAACCCGCAAGCTGGTTGATCGCGCCAAGTCGCTGCTCATCACCAAGATGGGCTTGACCGAGCCGGAAGCGTTCCGCTGGATCCAGAAGACCTCCATGGATCGCCGCCTGAGCATGCGCCAGGTAGCCGAGACGGTCGTCGACCAGGTCAAGTAGGGACCGCCAAGCACTGGATTGTGCGCCAAGCCACTTATGGTTTGGCGCACATTTTTTATGCCTGCGATGCGCCGATACCGCGCTTGGAGGCTAGTTAACCCTCTGGTAACCAGTTGTTCATCCGAGTTTTCCCCGGATGGGGTTGAAGTTCCGGATTGACGTACTGCGCCGTACGCCTAAGATGGAAATTGCGCTTAGAACGAAGTCCTGCACGCCAATGCCTTTCGCAGGATCCTATTTCTGGCCCGTTCTCTTTTTCCTTGCCGTTCGACCCCTCAGGCTGGTATTCAATGGATTTGACGCTTATCGTCGTCCTGGTCATTGCCTTGGCGTTGTTTTTCGACTTCACCAATGGTTTCCATGACACGGCCAATGCGATGGCCACCCCAATCGCAACCGGAGCAATTTCCCCTAAGAAGGCAGTTGCCCTCGCCGCAATTCTGAACCTGGTTGGCGCATTCCTCTCCACCGAGGTAGCGAAGACCATTTCAGGTGGCATCATCAACGAAGACCCGACCTCGGGCGTGGCTATTGGGCCGGCGATGATTTTCGCCGGCCTGATGGGCGCCGTGATCTGGAACCTGTTCACCTGGTTGCTGGGACTGCCTTCGAGCTCCTCCCACGCATTGTTCGGCGGCCTGGTAGGCGCCGCGATCGTCGGTGCAGGCTTCGCCTCGGTGAACTACAGCGTGCTGCTCTCCAAGGTGCTGCTTCCGGCCCTGTGCGCGCCGGTGATCGCCGGCATCTCCGCGTACCTGTGCACCAAGCTGGCCTACGCGATCACCAAGCGCGAGAATGGCGCGGCGCCCAAGCGCGGCGGCTTCCGCTACGGGCAGATCTTCTCTTCCTCGCTGGTCGCGCTGTCCCACGGCACTAACGATGCGCAGAAGACCATGGGCATCATCACCCTGACCCTGGTGGCTTCTGGCCTGCAGGATTCCGACTCCGGCGTGCAGTTCTGGGTTGTTGCCACCTGTGCCTTCGCCATCGCGCTGGGTACCTACACCGGCGGCTGGCGCATCATCGCCACCATGGGTTCGGGCCTGACCGACGTGAAGCCCGCGCAGGGCTTCGCAGCCGAGATGTCCACCGCTTCGGCGATCCTGACTTCCTCGCACCTGGGCTTCGCGCTGTCCACCACCCAGGTAGCTTCCGGCTCCGTGATCGGTTCGGGCATGGGCCGCAAGGGCGGCGAAGTCCGCTGGGGCACCGCGGGACGCATCGCGTTGGGCTGGCTGTTCACCCTGCCAGCAGCCGCGGCCGTCGGCGGCGTGGCCGCAGCGATCACCCACCTGGGCACCATCGGCATCGTGATCGTCGCGATCGCCGGCACCGGCGCCATGCTGACCATCTGGTTCCTCTCGCGCAAGCAGCCGCATGACCACGAGTCGAACATTTCCGACATCGATAACTCGGGTGCAGCGGTGAACATCCTGACCAAGAAGGAGCGCCGCGCCAAGGCCAAGGCGGAAGCCAAGCTGGCCAAGGCTGCCGCAGCGCAGAAGGAAGCCGATAATTCATGATTGACTGGACAGCCTTTCTCATCGTCGCCGCCATCACCTGGTTTTCCGCGATGGCGATCGTGGCGGCCTACTCCTTCGGCGTCCGCCTGTTGGCAGTTGCCAAGGACGAGGGCCGCAACCAGAGCCTGAGCAATGCCGGAGCCTACGCCTGCTTCGCGATTTGCGGCCTGATCGTCCTCTTCGGCGTGGTGCTGATCGTGCCGCAGCTGAGCGAAGCGATCCTGGGCTTCTCCTCGAGCCACTAGGAACTGCTCGCGGCTGCGGGCGGATCCGACACGATTTTCGGGTCCCTCGACAACTTGATATTGCCTTCGATGGAGGCACCCCTAGACTGGAGCCATGACTAGCTTCAAGTACTACGTGGGTGCCTCCATCGATGGTTTTATCGCCGATCGCAGCGGAAGCGTCCAATGGTTCATCCCCTATGCCACGCAGCCGGGAGTGAAAAAGCATTTCGACGAGTTCTTCGGGAGCGTCGGCGCCGTAGTGATCGGAGGCAAGACCTACGAGAACATCGTCCGCGATGCTGCCGAGGGAACCGTGCCGTGGGTGTTCGGCGAGAAGCCGGTGTGGGTCTTCACACACCATGAACTGCCGACACTGCCCGGAGCGGACCTGACCTTCATCCGCGGCGAGGTGGGCTTCTGGAGCCGGGACATCGCCCAGAGCGCGGGGGCCGGGGACGTGTGGGTGGTTGGCGGTGCCGACCTGGCTGGGGCGTTCGTCGAAGCCGATGCGCTCGATGAGCTGCTTCTGGTCACCGTTCCGGAGGTGCTGGGCGACGGGGCCAATATCTTTGGCCGCGGGATCAGCACGCGGCTCTCGGCCCTGGGGATCACCGAGCTCGGCGCGGATATCTTCCTCTCGCGCTACGCGATCGGCTAAACGGCCAGGGGGACCTGCTGGCCAGGGCCAGCGTTCCGGAAAAGCCGGATCCGCCGCGCTTGGCGCGAACGGCGCCTGCGGGGATCAGTTTTCGACCGGCAGCAGCATATTGGTGATGCGAGCGGTCGCGACACGCTGGCCCTGCTCATTGCTGATCACGATCTCATGGCAGGTGCTGCTGCGGCCCAGATGCACCGGCGTGCATACCCCGGTGACCAGCCCGGTGCGCCCGGCCTTGTGGTGGGTGATGTTCAAATCCACGCCGACCGGGTTGGCCCGGCCGGCACCGTGCAGCGCAGCGGCCATCGAACCGAGGGTTTCGGCAAGTGCCGCCGAAGCGCCGCCATGCAGGATGCCGTAGACCTGGGTGTTGCCCGCCACCGGCATGGTGGCGGCAACGCGCTGGGGTTCGAACCCGGTGAAGATGATTTCCAGTTTCTCCACGAGTTCGCCCACGCCATTGTGGAGCAGGTAGGGCAACATGGATTCGGGAATACCGTGGCGGGCCAGCTGCGCGTCAAACGGATGTGCCGAAGATTGCGTGGTTCGAGAAGTGAAATTGTCGCTCATGGCAACTAGGCTTTCAGGTGTGAGCGAAACTACCAAACCGACTGCCTCGTCGGACAAGAGACTGCTGATTATTGACGGACACTCCATGGCCTTCCGCGCGTTCTATGCGCTGCCTGCAGAGAACTTCGCAACAAGCACCGGCCAGCACACCAATGCCGTGCACGGATTCGTATCGATGCTGCTGACGATGATCCGCCAGCAAAAGCCCACCCACGTTGCGGTGGCCTTCGACTTGGACACCCCGACTTTCCGCTCGCTGGAGTACACCGAGTACAAGGGCGGACGCAATAAGACGCCCGAAGAGTTCTACGGGCAGATCGATCTGATCCAGGAAGTCATGAAGGCGATGAACATCCCTTCGATCACCCTGGAGAGCTTCGAGGCCGATGACATCCTGGCCACGCTGGCCACCCAGGGCGAAGCGGCCGGTTTCAACGTGCTGGTGGTGTCCGGCGACCGCGACGCCTTCCAGCTGATCACCGACAAGACCCTGGTGCTGTACCCGAAGAAGGGCATCAGCGATATCCCGCCGATGGATGCCGCAGCGGTGGAAGCCAAGTACTTCGTGCGTCCCGAGCGCTACTCGGATTTGGCGGCTCTGGTCGGCGAAACCGCGGATAACTTGCCCGGTGTGCCAGGTGTGGGGCCGAAGACCGCCGCCAAATGGATCAACCTCTACGGGGACCTGGCTGGCATCCTGGAGAATGTGGAGAACATCAAGGGCAAGGTCGGCGAGTCGCTGCGCGAGCACGTGGACAACGTGACCCGCAACCGCCGGTTGAACCAGCTCAAGCACGACCTGGAACTCCCGGTCACGCTCGATCAGATGGAACTCGAAGCCCCGAACCGCGAAGAGATCGAGAACCTGTTCGACGCGCTGGAATTCAACACCCTGCGCAAGCGCCTGTTCGACCTGTTTGCAGCCCAGGAAGAGGAAGCGGCACCCGAAGTTGCCGAATTCTCCCGGGTGCTCGGCGCCGATGCCGACGCACTGGACGGATTCATCGGGGCCGGGAAGGGCGCGCCGATCGCAATCCAGCCTGCTGCGGTTGACGGCGAAGCCGTGGGTCTGGCCCTTTTCCGCGGGTCGGAAGCCCTCTGGCTGGAACTGGCCGAACTCGATGAAGCCACCGAAGGCGTGCTTGCGCAGTTCCTGGCCGATGAGAACGCGCCGAAGCTCTTCCACGATGCCAAGGCCGCCATGCACCTGCTCATCGAGCGCGGGCTGCGGATCGCCGGCATCAAGGACGACACCTTGATCAGCGCCTACCTGATCCAGCCCGATCGCCGCAGCCACGACCTGGTGGACGTGGTGCAGTACCACCTGAAGTACGCCGTGCCGGTGCATCAGGCCAAGAAGGGCGAACTGGATCTGGGGCTCACTTCGGATCTTGCCGAGCCAACGTTGGCCCAGGCGCAGGCCATCCACGACCTCTCCGCCTACCTGGCTACCAAGCTGGCCGAGAAGCACGCGGACAAACTGGCTGCCGAGATGGAGCTGCCGCTGATTCCGGTGCTCTTCGAGATGGAACGCGCCGGCGTGGCAGTGGACGTGGATCGCCTGAACGAACTGCGTGCCCACTTCACCGAGCAGGTGGACCAGGCCACCAACGACGCGTTCGCCGCGATCGGCCACGAAGTCAACCTCTCCAGCCCGAAGCAGCTGCAGGTGGTGTTGTTCGAAGAGCTGGATCTGCCGCGCACCAAGAAGATCAAGACCGGTTTCACCACCGATGCCGAGTCGCTGCAGGATCTGCTGATCAAGACCGGGCACCCGTTCCTGGTCGCGCTGATGGCCTACCGCGACGCGATCAAGCTGCGCCAGACCGTGGACGGCCTGCTCAAGGCCACCCACGATGATGGCCGGATCCACACCACCTATGCGCAGACCGTGGCCGCGACCGGGCGCCTCTCCAGCCTGAACCCGAACCTGCAGAACATCCCGGTGCGTTCGGAAGAGGGCCGGCGCATCCGCGACGTCTTCATGGTCGGGGCCGGCTACCAGAGCCTGCTGACAGTGGACTACTCGCAGATCGAAATGCGCATCATGGCGCACCTGTCCGAAGACGAGGGGCTGATCGAGGCCTACCAGAACGGCGAGGACCTGCACCGCTATGTCGGTTCGCGCGTGTTCAACGTCGAGCCGGAAGAGGTCACCTCGGAGATGCGCTCGAAGGTCAAGGCGATGAGCTACGGCCTGGCCTATGGGCTGAGCAGCTTCGGGCTGTCCAAGCAGCTGAAGATCGGCGTGGACGAGGCCCGCAAGCTGATGAAGGACTACTTCGACCGCTTCGGTGCCGTGCGCACCTACCTGCGTTCGGTCGTCGACCAGGCCCGCAAGGATGGCTACACCGAAACCATTTTCGGACGCCGCCGCTACCTGCCGGAGCTGAACAGCTCGGATCGCCGGCTGCGCGACATCGCCGAGCGTGCCGCGTTGAACGCCCCGATCCAGGGTTCGGCCGCCGACCTGGTGAAGGTGGCCATGCTGCGCATCGATGAGGGACTGCGCGCCGGGCAGTACAAGTCCCGGATGCTGCTGCAGGTCCATGACGAACTCATCCTGGAGATCGCCGAGGGGGAGCTGGAGGCAGTGCAGGAGCTGGTGACCCGCGAAATGGGACAGGCCGCAGATCTGCTGGTGCCGCTGGACGTCCAGCCGGGCATCGGCCGGACCTGGCACGACGCCGCGCACTAGGGGCGGCAATCGAAAGGGGCAGGGGCACCGCGGGTGTTCCTGCCCCTTTCGGCAGGATCGAATGGGCTTGGGGAAAGAGACGAACTTGGAGCACTACTCGCGCCGTTGGGCGCTGAAAACCGGAAGCCTGGGGCTGGGGGCGCTGGCCGCCGCGCTGGTCTCCGGTTGCAGTACCGGCGGACCGGCGGAACGAGCCGGGTCCGCGTCGGCCTCGGGAACGGCGAGTCCTTCGCCCACCGCCACTGCTTCGCCCCGGCCTACCGCCAGCCTCCAGACGGTGTATCCGAGCCGGAGCCAGGTCATGGCAAAGTTCAAGAATGTTCCTGCAGGGCAGTTCGGGCTGGAAGTCCCGGGCATCGAGCTGGGCCTGCCCAAGGGCAATGCCGCCGCGGCGTTGACCTTCGATGCCTGCGGGGGACCCCGGGGCTCGGGGGTGGATGGGGCCCTGCTGGACGCGTTGCGCGCCAAGCAGGTGCCCGCGACCCTCTTCGTGAACCAACGCTGGGCACGCGCCAATGCGCGGCTGATGGACGAGCTGGTAAGCGACGAGCTGTTCGAGATCGCCAACCACGGAACCAGCCACGCCCCGCTGGCCACTTCCGGGCAGGCAGCCTACGGCATCGGGGGCACGGAGTCGATCGGCCAGGCCTACGACGAGGTGATGGGCAACCAGCGGTATCTGGCCGACCAGTTCGGCATCACCGCGAAATTCTTCCGCTCCGGCACCGCCCATATGGACGAAGCCGGCGCGGCAATGTGCCGGGACCTGGGCGTGGTGCCGATGAACTTCACCGTCAACCTGGACGCCGGGGCGACCTTTGGCGCGCAGGCCGTGGCCGCCCAGGTCCGCCAGCTGGCCGCCGGGGACGTCGGCATCGGGCACTTCAACCAGCCCGCCTCGGGTACTGCCAAGGGCGTGGCGCTCGGGCTGGGGCAGGCGCTGGATTCCGGCCTGCGGTTCACCACGCTCTCCGAAGCCTGGTGAATGCACCCCTTGCGCCGGCCGGACAGGCGCATAGACTGTGATCAGCCGATTTCCTCGCCAAGGAGCACGATGAGACCAGAGACCCCGCCGCAGCTGGAAACCCGGACCTGCCAGGCTGCGATCCGCAGTCCTGAACTCGACGAATCGATCAAGTTGTTCCATCAGGCCACCGGGATCGGCTTCTACGAGCAGCTGCCCGAAGAGCCCAATTGGACGCACTACCTGGACCTGACTTATGCGCAGAAAATGCGCTTCTCCCTGGTGTTCGATCAGCAGGCCGAACCGCACTCGCGCCATGCAACCTACCCGGTGCACACCTATGGAGCATTCCCCGGGCTGCTCAATGCCGGCGGCGAGGCGCCGGTGGCAACGCACAAGATCTCCGCGGTCACCGTCGCGCCGAGCTATCGGCGCCGCGGCATCCTGTCCAGGCAAATCACCGCAGACCTGGCCTATGCCCAGCAGGCGGCTTTCCCTATTGCGGCTTTGACCGCGTCGGAAGCGACGATCTACGGGCGGTACGGCTTCGAGCCAGCTACCTACCAAAGCCGGTTCACGCTCAAGTGCGCCCACGGGGTGAAGCTGCGCGTGCAGGTACCCGGCCGGGTGGTGGACGCCGATCCGCAGCATTTCGGGCCCGGCTATGCCGCGCTGGCCGTGCGCGCGCTCGAGCAGACGTTCGGATCCGTGGACAGCACCGAATTCGACAATGGCTTTGCCTTGGGCCGCTGGGACACCTGGGAGACTCTGGAGAAGCCGAAGAACCTGCGTTTTGCCGCCTACTACGATGACGCTGGCCAGCTCGGCGGATTCGCCACCTACAAGTTCGGCGGGTGGGACGAGCCCAAGGCGAAGCTGGTGGTGCATAAGCTGGTGGCCACCAGCGACGCCGCGCGCATCAAGCTCTTCGAGTACCTGGGCAACCATGATCTGGTCGAAGAAGTGCATGGCCAAGGCCCGGTGGCCGATCCACTGCGCCAAGTGCTGGAGAACGTGCGGGACTACCACGTGCGTTCCATTGACGATGTGCTGTGGCTGCGCGTGCTCGATGTTGTTGCCGCCTTCCAAGCGCGCGGCTACCAGCGCGATGCCCGGCTGCTATTGAGCGTGAGCGACCGGCTGGAGCTGATCTCCGGAACCTACCTCTTCGAGGTGTCCGATTCCCGCGCCACGGTGAGCCGGATCGAGGACGGGCAGGCCGACTCCGGGCTGCCGCGTGTGGCGCTTTCGGAGCGGGAGCTGGCGGGACTGTACCTGGGCACCGTGCAGCTGGACCAATTGCTGGATTCGGGACGCGCCGAACTGGTCGGCGGGGGAACTGCGGGGGACTGGGTGCACTTGTTCAACGTGGCTCGCGAGGGTTTCACGCCGCACGGTTTCTAGTGGGACGGGTCGCATTATCCGGTTGATATGACGAAGTTCACAAAATGCTGGCGAGGATGTTAGCGGGTTACGCTTTGACCCGCGGTGTGCTAGGCGCGTAGACTTGAACAGCGTGCCATGGCTTCGTCATGTCCGCATTCATGTTCTACCCCCTTCGAAATTCCGGGACTTCCGGGGTTTCGACTGATCAAATCTATCCACATCGGAGTCCCTACTACATGACCATCACCTCGAACGAGAACAACAGCGCACCAGTCGTCGCAATCAACGACATTGGATCTGCTGAGGACTTCTTGGCCGCAGTCGACGCCACCATCAAGTACTTCAACGATGGTGACCTCGTCGAAGGCACCGTCGTCAAGGTTGACCACGACGAAGTTCTGCTCGACATCGGTTACAAGACCGAAGGTGTCATCCCTTCCCGCGAGCTTTCCATCAAGCACGACGTTGACCCAGGTGAAGTTGTCACCGTTGGCGACAGTGTCGAAGCCTTGGTCCTGACCAAGGAAGACAAGGAAGGCCGCCTGATCCTGTCCAAGAAGCGTGCGCAGTACGAGCGCGCTTGGGGCGACATCGAAAAGATCAAGGAAGAGGACGGCGTCGTTACCGGTACCGTCATCGAGGTTGTCAAGGGTGGCCTCATCCTGGACATCGGCCTGCGTGGCTTCCTGCCAGCATCGCTCGTCGAGATGCGCCGTGTGCGCGACCTGGCTCCATACATCGGCCAGGAAATCGAAGCCAAGATCATCGAGCTGGACAAGAACCGCAACAACGTTGTGCTTTCCCGCCGTGCATGGCTCGAGCAGACCCAGTCCGAGGTTCGCTCGACCTTCCTCAACAAGCTGGAAAAGGGCCAGGTTCGTCCGGGCGTTGTTTCCTCCATCGTCAACTTCGGTGCATTCGTGGACCTGGGCGGCGTAGACGGCCTGGTACACGTTTCCGAGCTGTCCTGGAAGCACATCGACCACCCATCCGAGGTTGTCGAGGTTGGCCAGGAAGTAACCGTAGAGGTTCTGGAAGTCGATCTGGACCGCGAGCGCGTTTCCCTGTCGCTGAAGGCTACCCAGGAAGATCCTTGGCAGACCTTCGCCCGCACCCACGCACTGGGTCAGGTTGTACCGGGCAAGGTTACCAAGCTGGTTCCATTCGGTGCGTTCGTACGCGTCGAAGACGGCATCGAAGGCCTGGTTCACATCTCCGAGCTTGCAGTTCGCCACGTTGAACTGGCTGAGCAGGTTGTCTCCGTTGGCGACGAACTGTTCGTCAAGGTCATCGACATCGACCTGGAGCGCCGCCGCATCTCGCTGTCGCTCAAGCAGGCTAACGAAGGTGTTGACCCAGAGGGCACCGAGTTCGACCCAGCACTCTACGGCATGGCTGCAGAGTACGACGAGGCCGGCAACTACAAGTACCCAGAGGGCTTCGACCCAGAGTCGAACGAATGGCTCGAGGGCTTCGACACCCAGCGCGCTGCATGGGAAGCACAGTACGCTGCTGCCCAGGAGCGTTGGGAAGCACACAAGAAGCAGGTTGTTGCCGCTATCGCTGCCGACGCAGAAGCAGAGCCTGCTGCTGCCGGTGGTTCCGAGCCAGCTCCAGCTTCGTACTCCTCGGAGGCGCCAGCCACCGATGCAGGCACCCTGGCTTCGGACGAAGCACTGGCTGCACTGCGCGAGAAGCTGACCGGCAACTAATTCCGGCTTCTGCCTCGTGCAGAGATCGTGATTAGCTTTAGCTGATTCACGAAGGTCCAACCCTGCAAGGGTTGGACCTTCGTTTGTTTAACTGGTTTTTTGCTTGCCGGCATGGCTGGCGCGTCATTATTTCTGCTGACATCCGCCGGGCAGGAATAGCTCCGAAGGAGCACTGCTCTTAATACTTGCTGAGGTTAGACTAAAAGTGCACCGATCAGGTGGACTCACTAACGGCAGGTAGTAGCACATGGCAACGACAGGAAATTCGCCGGCAGACTATGCGGCAGGCGCAACTGCCGGGCAGCAGATCCCGGTGCGCCAGGTCAGCCACGAGGAGTGGGAGACTGTACCGCGCACTATTCCCAATTTCTGGGTTGCCGCAGCGACCTGGCTTCCGCTGGTTGCACTGGTGGTCCTCGTCCGTTCGGATCTTCTGCATTCCCCGTACCTGGACAAGGGCTTCATGGACATCCTCTCCTTCTGCATGGTCGCTACCGTCCTGGCCATGATCTTTGGCGGCGGACGGCAATCACCCTGGATGGGCTTGGGCGTAGCCGCCGGAATCTATTTCCTGCTGGCTCCGGCCGGGGACCTGCAAAGGATCCTGATGCTGGCGCTGGGCTATTTCCTGCTGCTCGCACTGTCCGTAGGTCTCATGGACGCACGGTTTCGACGCCTGCTGAGAACCTGGAAGCGTGAAGCCTCAGGAGGCATCGCCTTGGCGCCGGGGCAAGAGAGCGATTTTGGAATCACCAAGCAAATGTCGCCCATGGTATGGAAGCTTGCGGTAGGAGCACTGATCTACCCGCTGCTCCGGCTGGGCTGGGAATTGGTCAGCACGGAAGTTCATTCGCTGCATGACTTGGATGAAGGCTACCGTCTTGACGTGTACGCCGCGGCCGTTCTCCTGGGCATCAGCCTGCTGCTGAGCATGCTGCGCTGGATGCGCTTGAAATCGATGGGACTTTTCGCACTCGAAGTTCCAGCGGACCACCGAATTGGTCCAACGTCATTGCGGGCCTATGGCAACGCGATCCTCATCGAAACGGAAGAAACCGGGGCCTGCCTGTGCCGCAACGACGACAAGAACGGGTCCAAGCAGAAATTTGAGGATCCGCGATTCATTTTCTGCTCAGAGGTGTGCCCGGTGCACGGGGTGCATGCGGTCAACCAGCGCTCTGCCGAAGAGTTCCTGGGCATCGCGTCCCAGCCCTGGGTCTATGGGGAGAACCTGAATGGGAAACTGCTAGAGGCAACCGGCCAGCGCTTGGTCATTGCAGGGCTCAGCGGCTGGGGCTCACGCCCGGTCGCGGTGCGCGCTTCATGGCTCTACGGCGGAGGGAAGCAGGCCAGCGCCTACTACGTCCCGGCATCGGCACGCGAGCCTCTGGCCAGAACCAAGCGCCGCCTGGCGGTCCAGACCCCTGCCGGTGATTCGGTTACGGCTGATACTTTCGAGAATAATGAGCGGGGCGAGATCGACCGGATCAACCTTCGTCCATTGGGGATCAACGCCCAAGCCGTCCGCGTGCACGGTGGACGCCCTTTCTTGATCTAGCCGGATGGCCCCGGCGCATTGCCGCGAACTAGGCGGCCTTGGCCATGTGGTAGATGTTGCGCACCGGGGTCTGGGTGGGATCGACGAAGCTGGGCAGGATGACCTTGGGTACGCCATCGTCGGCAATGACCTTGATCAACCCGGCATGAACGTCATGATGATGCGTGTCGCAGAGCATCGCGCTCCAGTAGACCGCAGTGACACCGCCCTCGGACCAGAACCAGATGTGGTGGATGTTGCAGCGTTCGGGATCCATGGTGCACCCGGGAACTATGCAGCCGCGATCGCGCACCGCAACACCCAGGCGCATGTAGTTCGGATGCTTGCGCTGGCTGCGCCCGATATCAAGGAGCTCGCCCCTGCCGCCGAGCACCATCGGGATGATGCGTGCCCTGGCCAGGGTCTGGCGCAGGTCAGTTGCATCGAGCTTGAAACCGTGCTGGGTGATGCCATGGGTTCTCGCGCGGCCTTCCAACTCGTCCAAGGTCAGCATGACCACGACCTGCGGGGTGATGGTGGGGACATCCACGGTGCCTGCATCATTCCCATCGGCGCCCTTGGGGGTCCCGCCATTGCGCGCGGCATCCAGCAGCTCCTGGAGCCGCTTCGTGTTGATCTCCAGCAGATTCATCAGGCCATTGAGGCGGCGTGCCGCGGGAGAAAGCGGTGGGGAAACAGGATCTTCGCTGGCGGCAGCTTCCTCATCGGTCAAGAAGTCCGGATGGCCTCCGGCGTCGGCCTGGTAGGAAGTGCCAGGGGCAGCATCCTGCTCTGTACGCTGTCCCGGAGACTGGGCAAAAGCCTCCCGTGCGGCTTGGCCGGAACCGGAGCGGGGATTGTCGCTTTGCGAAATGCCCGATTCGAAGAGTTCTGCCCGCGTAGGGCGCAGGGCGAGGTCGTAGTGGACCAGGCCGCCGCGTTCGCCCCGCCGGTACAGGCCTTCCTGGGCTTCGGGCCGCTTCTTGCCCAAGCGTTCCTTCTGGGATTTCAGGAAGCTGTTGACCAATTGCCTGCGGGTGCCGGGGTCGGGCTGGTCCAATTGCTGGTTGACGATGGATTCAAGCAGCTCGCCATCTTCGGTGAGCGCCGAGGCGGTGGCCGGTGCGGCGTATTCGTCGCGTTGGGGTTCCAGAGCGCCCAGGCGGCGGGCCGCGCTGAGCACTTCGGCTGGCGGCTGGCGCAGATCGGCAAAGCGCCGCGCCAGCAGCGGGAACTGTGCCTGGTGCCGCTGATGCTGGTAGTCGTATTGCGCGAAGACATGGTTGGCGGACTGGATGCGGCGCTTGGCCTCGAAATGGTCGGTGCGCAGCCAGGATGCCAGCAGTGCCGCAGGGCCGGTGAAGCTGGGCCGCTTTCCGGTGCGCTGGGCAGGGACGGAGAAATCGGTGGTGCCCTGGCGGGCCGCGGCGAGTTCAACCTGGGCCAGGGTGTGCGCCGCGGTGTCATCGACCAGGTGGGCTGCGTAGATCTGGGTGCGAAGGGCCTGGTGGGCCGAAGCTTCAGCCGCGGTGGCCAGGGCCAAGGCGTAGCGCGGATCGTGCAGGTAGTGGGACTCGGGGCCGGTGGCTGGATCGGCGCAGAGCAGGGTCTGGTGCAGGACGGGGATGAACGCGGCGACGGCCAGGGCGTCGTCCACCGCGAGGGCCGGCGCGTCCTTCATCGCTTGGGCAAGCCCGGCTAGCGCCTGGCTGACAGTTCTGTTCATGGCCCCAGCATGCGCCAGGCGGTGCGCGGCGTGCCGGCCGGCAATACGGCCTGTGGAAAAGCCTAGTGCGCGCGGGTTGATGCAGTCACGGTGAAGGTCCTGTCGCGGGCCAGCTGTTCGGTGGGGCCAACGCGGCGGGCCAATTCGCTGCGGTAGCGCAGGTGCGAGTTGAACACGCACAGCAGGGTGCCTCCGGGAGCGAGCACGCGGGCGGCGTCGTCGATCAGCTTGAACGCGATGTCGGCGGTGACGGTGTTGCCGATGTGGAAGGGCGGGTTCAGCGTGACCAGTGTGGCGCTGGCGTCGGGCAGGCGGCCCAGGGCGTCATCCTGCACGGCGGTGATGCGACCGGCCAGGTTGTTGCGTTGTGCGGCGGCCAGGGTGGAGGCGACCGCGGAGGCCGAATGGTCCGAGGCGTCCACGCGCAGCTGCGGGTTTTCCAGTGCTGCGCAGATGCCGATCGCGCCGTTGCCGCAGGCCAGATCGACCAGCGTGGCGTGCCCGGAGAGATCCGGAAGGTTTTCCAGCAGCAGCCGGGTGCCCGGATCCAGCCGGGCGGCACCGAAGGTCCCGGCACCGGCATGCAGCGTGAAGCTGGTGCCGCGCACCTGGTGGGTGGCAGTGGCCGGGAAGCTGCTGACGGGCTGTTCGGCGCGCGGGGTGCTGGCGGTGAGCACCCGGGATTTCTGCCGGGCCAGCGAGACATCGACGCGGGTGAAATGCGCCGCGAGCACCTCGTTCATGGAACGGCTCATGTGCTTGATGCGGCCACCGGCGAAAAGCTTCGCGCCGGGATCGGCGACGGCAGCTGCCGCGGCGGCCTGTTCTCCCAGCACGTCCAGTCCGCGAGGCAGGGCCAGCAGGATCGAACTGGCGCCCTGGGCGACCTGTTCCAGGGTGCAGAATTCGAGGTCTCCGGCCCGCTCGGGCATGAGCCGGGCGAGGTTGGCCTCGATGGCCCGGCGGGCGGTGAGCGAATCGGTGTGCACGCGCACGCTCGTGCTGCCTAGTGCCAGCGCGCCCAGGGCCAGCGCGCCGTAGTGGTCGCCGATGACCGCGATGGCGGCCGGCCAGCGGTCCGAGGGGCCGGCCGCGGCGGCGCAGGTGTCCAGGATGAGCCGGTCGCAGGCGTCGGCGGCGTAGAGGTTGGCGGCTTCGACATCGGGCCAGCGGCGCAGGGCGGGGAGCAGGGCCTGGAGGCTGCTGGCGGCAGCGGGCGTGCCTTCGGGATTGGCGGCGGAGTTCAAATCAGATCAACCCATTGCGTGTTGGCGGCGGCCAGTTCCCCGGCGCCGGAGGTGAGTGCGGCGATGCCGGTGCGCAGCTGCGCGGCGGCTTCGGGAGTGTCCGGGATGCCGATCTGCACGATTGCGGCATCGGCCTGCCAGAGGGTCGGTTCGACCTGGTAGCCGGCGGCGCGCAGCTCGTTCTCGTAGCGGGCCGCGTCGGCGTGGGCGGCGGCGAAGGTGAAGATCCGCATGCGCTGGCGCAGGTGCAGCTGCGCATTGTCCAGCCCGGAAGATACCGCCTCGGAATATGCGCGGACCAGTCCGCCGGCGCCAAGCTTGATCCCGCCGAAGTAGCGGACCACCACGGCCAGCACGTCCGAGAGCACGCTGCCGTCGGCGATTTCGCGCTTGGCCAGGGCATCGAGCATCGGGATGCCGGCGGTGCCCGAGGGCTCGCCGTCGTCGTTGGAGCGCTGGGCCATGCGATCGGGGCCCAGGATGAACGCGCTGCAGTGGTGGCGGGCATCGAAGTGGGTCTTGCGCAGGGCCGCGATCTGCGCGCGGGCGGCGGCCTCGGTTTCGACCCGGTAGAGGTAGGTGATGAATCGCGAACGCTTGATTTCCAGCTCGTGCACGCAATCGCTGGTCAAGGTCGTGTACCGTGTCGCGGCCGAGTCGTTGGTGTTCATCCCTCTTAGTTTATAGGGTGGGAACATGATGCATGTGGGACTGACCGGGGGAGTGGCCTCCGGAAAATCTGCGGTCGCGGCCAAATTGGCCGCCCTGGGAGCCGTAGTCATCGATGCCGACGCGTTGGCGCGCAAGGTGGTCGAACCCGGCACGCCCGGGCTGGCTGCGATCAAGGACACGTTTGGCGAAGCCGTTTTGCTGGCCGACGGGTCGCTGAACCGTCCCGCATTGGGCGCGATAGTCTTCGCCGACGAGGCGGCGCGGGCCAAGCTCAACGCGATCGTGCACCCGCTGGTGCGGGAGCAAGCGGCGAAGTTGCGCCAAGGAGCGCCAGCCGGCTCGCTGGTGGTCGAGGACATCCCGCTGCTGGTCGAGACCGGCCAGCTGGACAGCTTCGACGCGGTGGTCGTCGTGGCCGCCCCGCACGCCGAACGCATTCGCCGCATGGTCCAGGACCGCGGCTGGACCCGGGAAGACGCCGAGGCCCGGATGGCCGCGCAGGCCACGGATGACCAGCGGGCGGCCGTAGCCGACTACCTGCTGGATAATTCCGGTACCTTGGAAGAACTGGAGGTGCAGGTTTCTGCCCTCTACCGCCAATTGGCGCCAGCACAGGAGTAGGAATGTACAAGATCTGCAAGTGGAGCACCCTGATCGCTTTCGCCGTCGCCTTGGTGCTGTGGCTCGGTTTTGGCGGCCGCGCCGAATTCGTTGCCAGCGAATCCGGGCCGTATTCGCCGGTGGTCTACATTTCCGGCTGCCTGGCCTTGCTGGGGCTGATTGCCGCCACCATCATGACCGTGGGATTCTTCGGCAGCAGCATCCAGCGCACCGTCAAGCGCAATGCGATCCGCTACGGGATGCGCAAGTAGCACCCCGGATTTAAGCTGAAAGCTGGCTAGGGCGCAGCCCCAACGGTCGGGGCAAGTGGATATGCTGGAAGCATGAGTCTTGCACAGCCGATCAAGCGCGTGGTCGCCCCCTTCGAAGTCATCAGCGAGTACCAGCCTGCCGGCGACCAGCCGCAGGCCATCAAGCAGCTGACCGAGCGGATCAACGCCGGCGAGAAGGACATCGTGCTGCTCGGTGCCACCGGTACCGGCAAGTCCGCGACCACCGCCTGGCTGGTGGAGCAGGTGCAGCGCCCCACCCTGGTGCTGGTGCAGAACAAGACCCTGGCCGCCCAGCTGGCCAACGAGTTCCGCGAGCTGATGCCCAATAACGCGGTGGAGTACTTTGTCTCCTACTACGACTACTACCAGCCCGAGGCCTACGTCCCGCAGACCGATACCTTCATCGAGAAGGACTCCTCGATCAACGAGGAAGTCGAGCGCCTGCGGCACTCGGCCACCAACTCCCTGCTCACCCGCCGCGACACCATTGTGGTCGCCACCGTCTCGTGCATCTACGGCCTGGGCACTCCCGAGGAATACGTGGCCGGGATGGTCACCGTGCGCACCGGCGAGGAACTGAACCGCGACGCGATGCTGCGCCAGTTCGTGGCCATGCAGTACACCCGCAACGACATGGACTTCCACCGCGGCACCTTCCGCGTGCGCGGGGACACGGTGGAGATCATCCCGATGTACGAAGAGCAGGCCGTGCGCATCGAGTTCTTCGGCGACGAGGTGGAAGCGATCCACACCCTGCACCCGGTCACCGGCGAGGTGATCCGCGAGGAGACCGAGATGTACATCTTCCCGGCCAGCCACTATGTGGCCGGTGCCGAGCGGATGCACAAGGCGATCAAGCGGATCGAGGACGAGCTGGCGGTGCGCCTGAAGGAGCTGGAATCGCAGAACAAGCTCGTCGAGGCCCAGCGGCTGCGCATGCGCACCACCTACGACCTGGAAATGATGGAGCAGATGGGTTTCTGCAACGGCATCGAGAACTACTCGCGCCATATCGACGGCCGCGATGCCGGCAGCGCCCCGCACTGCCTGATCGACTATTTCCCCGATGACTTCCTGCTGGTGATCGACGAGTCGCATGTCACCGTGCCGCAGATCGGCGCCATGTACGAGGGCGACATGTCCCGCAAGCGCACGCTGGTGGAACACGGCTTCCGCCTGCCAAGTGCCATGGACAACCGCCCGCTGAAATGGGATGAGTTCCTTGAGCGCATCGGGCAGACCGTGTACCTATCGGCCACCCCGGGCAAGTACGAGCTGGGCAAGTCCGACGGGTTCGTGGAGCAGATCATCCGCCCCACCGGGCTGATCGACCCCGAGATCATCGTCAAGCCCACCAAGGGCCAGATCGATGACCTGCTCGATGAGATCCGTACCCGTGTGGATCGCGATGAGCGCGTGCTGGTCACCACGCTGACCAAGCGCATGGCCGAGGACCTGACAGACTACCTCACCGAGCACCAGGTGCGGGTGCAGTACCTGCACTCCGATGTGGACACGATCCGCCGCGTGGAGCTGCTGCGCGAGCTGCGCATGGGTTCCTTCGACGTGCTGGTGGGCATTAACCTGCTGCGCGAGGGCCTGGATTTGCCCGAGGTTTCGCTGGTCGCGATCCTGGATGCCGACAAGCAGGGCTTCCTGCGTTCGGCCACCAGCCTGATCCAGACCATCGGCCGTGCCGCGCGTAACGTCTCGGGCCAGGTGATCATGTATGCCGACAAGATCACCGATGCGATGGACCAGGCGATCGAGGAGACCAATCGCCGACGGGCAATCCAGGAAGCGCACAACAAGGAGCACGGGATCGACCCCACGCCGCTGCGCAAGAAGATCGCTGACATCACCGACCAGCTGGCGCGTGAGGATGCCGACACCCAGGAACTGCTGAACAACAACCGGTTGGCGAAAAATGCCAAGCGCACCAAGGCCTCGTCCACCGTGCGCAAGGACGGGCTGGCCGCCGCCCCGGCCGAGGACCTGCTGGCCCAGATCGGGGAAATGACCGAGCAGATGCACGCCGCGGCCGCTGAGTTGCAGTTCGAGCTGGCCGCCCGGATCCGTGATGAAGTGTCCGAGTTGAAGAAGGAATTGCGCCAGATGAAGGCTGCCGGGCACGCGTAGCCCTGCTGCTGTCCAGCGCAGTTTTGGGACATGCGCCAAGCCTGTGCAGTTCCTGTGCGCTACACTTGATCACTGGACGTAGGGGAGTATCCCAATGCTGTGGACGTCAACACGCGAACCAATGATGTTTCGCCGGGCACAGCAGCCGATCACTGAGCCAGCTATCGAAGTGTTTCGAATTCTGGTGTGGCGGCGGAGAGACTTGCGGCGATTTTCCATACCCTCCAACGAAAGGTCGCTCGTCCGTGGGCACTAATGGGTTAACTATTCAATTCGAGATCATCGCGCTGATTGTTCTGTGCGCGGTGCTCATCGCAGACCTGCTGTACGTCACCAAGCGTCCGCACATTCCTTCCATGAAGGAAGCAGGCATTTTTGTCGGCATCTACATCTCCTTGGCATTGATCTTCGGTGCCGTGATCTGGACGCAGGCTGGACCCCAGCTTGGCCAGGAATTCTACGCCGGCTGGGTCACCGAATACGCGTTGTCGGTGGACAACCTGTTCGTCTTCATCATCATCATGGCGCGCTTCTCGGTACCGCGTAAGTACCAGCAGGAAGTGCTGATGTTCGGCATCATCATCGCGTTGGTCCTGCGCGCAATCTTCATTGTGCTCGGCGCCGCGATCATCGAGCAGTGGTCGTGGGTCTTCTACATCTTCGGCGCCTTCCTGCTGTGGACCGCATGGAACCAGCTCAAGGACGACGATGAGGACGAGGAAAGCGGCTTGGTTAAGAAGCTGACCTCCAAGCTGCCGATTTCCAAGGACTTCGATGGCGCCAAGCTGCGCACCGTGGTCGACGGCAAGAAGCTGTTCACCCCGATGGTGCTGGTCTTCGTGACCATCGGCATGACCGACCTGCTGTTCGCCTTCGACTCGATCCCGGCCATCTTCGGCCTGACCAAGTCCGCGTTCATCGTGTTCACCGCGAACATCTTCGCGCTGATGGGCTTGCGCCAGCTCTACTTCCTGCTCGGTGGCCTGATGAACCGCCTGGTCTTCCTGAAGCACGCACTGAGCTTTATCCTCGCTTTCATCGGCGTGAAGCTGGTCTTCCACGCCCTGCACGAGAACAGCCTGCCGTTCATCAACGGCGGCGAGCCGCTGCATTACGCGTGGCTGGACATTTCCGTGGGTGTTTCGCTGCTGGTCATCCTGGGCGCGATCGTTATCGCAACCGTGCTGTCGCTGTGGAGCCCATGGGGCAAGCGCGCCGCTGCTTCGGCTGAAGCCGCGGAGCTCGCCGGCGCAGCGGAAGCTGCAGAGCAGGACGCCGCTAAGTAATCCGCACAATTACCCGCCGGGACCAGTTGCTTCCAACTGGCCTCGGCGGGTTTTCCGTACCCGCATAGTGTGCCTATGCTGTTCTGCTAAGGTATTTTCCATGAGCGACCTATCGACAGAAGCCAGTGGCATTGCCACCGGCGTAGCACTAGCGTCGGGCACCATGTCCCGGCTGCTTGGACGCGCGGCCGGGCAAGGCCGATCGGTGACCGCTTGGCGGGTGCTTTCCACCCTGGACCGGTTGGGCCCCCAGCGCGTGGGCGACTTGGCGATCGAGCAGCGCGTGGCCCAGCCGACCATGACCGGTCTGGTCATCCGCATGGAAAACGACCAGTTGGTCCAGCGCCAACCGGACCCTGGAGACGGGCGCGCCAGCCTGGTGAGCCTGACCGACGACGGCAAGGAGGCCATTGAAGCCTACCGGCAGCGCGCGATTTCCTCGCTGGCCGGCGGCATCGATTCCTTCAGCGCCGAGGAACGGCGGATTCTGGCGCAGTCCGTGCCGCTGCTGCAGCGGTTGAATGACCAGGTTGCCGCGAAGCTGGACCATTAGCAGCACAAGGCTTAACGCGCAGGGCGCTTGAATCCCCGTGGGATTCAAGCGCCCTGCGCGTTAACCTAGCCGGTGCGCGGGCTAGCTGTCCTGGGCCGCGGCGTCCGGGTCTTCGCCGTTGGCCATGGCCAGCAGCCGGCGGAAGATCGCCGGCCCATCGTCGCCGATGCCGTCATGGTGGAATTGATCGGTCACCCAGGTCTGCAACCCGGCCACCTGCGAGGCGGTGCGCAGCGAGAGCTCGCGGTCCACATAGACGTCGTCATGGTAGACCGCGGCGGCCACCGGCACGGTGTTCTTGGCCAGGACGTCCAGATCGTAGAGCGGGCCGAAGCCTTCGTGCTCGGCCAGGATGCGGGCCACATCCTCCAGGGGGCGCAGGGCAGGATCTTCGGCGAAGTGCCAGCTGTAGATCATCTCGCCGGTCAGCAGCGGGGTCGCCGCGTGGCGGGTGAAGTCGGCGAATTCCGGCAGGACTTGTTCGGCCGCGAAATTGGTCGGCTCGCCTTGGGCATAGATGGTTTCATGCATCAGCGCATAGAGCGGGTTCGAGGCGAAAGAGCTCTGGGCCAAGAGCGCTTCGAGGAAGCTATCCGAGAGGCGGTCGCCGCCCGGGGTGTGGCTGAAGGCCTCCTCGAAGATGTGATGCAGCAGGTGCACCCGGGTGTTTCCGCCCAGGTACAGGCCCAGCATCTGCACCATCGGCACGGTGACGCGCTGGCCGTTGGGCAGCAGCTCATCGTCATTGGTGCGCACATGCTCGTAGATCCTGTGCAGGGTCTGGAAGTCCTCGGGGTACCAGGAGAAGTACTCGCGGTTGCGTTCTGCCATCCGCTGGTAGGTGGCGCGGTAGACGGTCTTCGCATCGGCATCCAGCGAGGCCAGCCCGCCGGTGACCAGGCAGCGGGTGAGCGACTGCGGGAAGAGCGAGAGATAGGTCAGGGTGCAGAACCCGCCGTAGCTCTGCCCCAGGGTGCTCCACTGCTCGATGCCCAGGTGCTCGCGCAGGGCTTCGGCGTCGCGCACAATCGAGTCGGCGCGGAAATGCGAGAGGTAGCGGGCCTGGGCGGCCGAGTCCCCGCGCAGCGGCAAGGACTTGCGGTTAGCCGGGGTGGACAGTCCGGTGCCGCGTTGGTCCAGCAGCAGCACGCGGAAGTGCTTGGTGGCTTCGGCCAACCACCCCGACAAGGAACCGGGGCGCGGGGATTTGCCCCCTGGACCGCCCTGCAGGAACAGCAGCCAGGGCTTGGCCGTGCCGGTGCTGATCTCGCGGGCGAAGACCGAAATCTTTTCGCCCTGCGGATCGGCGTGATCCAGTGGAACCTCGATGCGATGGTCGGTGACATCCATACCGCGGTAGTGGCGCATTAGCTCGCTCCTTGCATGCCAAGTTGTTGCAGTGCTTCGCCGTCCAGGCGCCGGGTGCTCCAGCCATCCATGGAGCTGGAACCGATGGCGTCGTAGAACCTGATGGCCGGCTCGTTCCAATCCAGCACTGACCATTCCAGGCGCTTGTAGCCGCGTTCGACGCAGATCTGCGCCAGCGTGCGCAGCAACGCGGTGCCGGTGCCTGAACCTCGCTGGGATTCGCGCACATACAGATCCTCCAGATGGATGCCGTGCCGGCCTTCCCAAGTGGAGTAGGTCAGATACCACAGGGCCATGCCCCTGAGCGTCCCGGTTTCATCCTCGGCAACATGGGCGAAGACCTGGGGATTGGGGCCGAACAGATGGGATTGGAGGTCTGCTGCGGTGTTGAGCACCGCATCAGGTTCCCTTTCATAGTCGGCCAATTCCTGGATCATCGCCAAGATCTGCGGGCAGTCGCCCGGAACAGCTTCACGTACAATACTCATGTGTTCCAGCTTACCTCCGTCGCACCGCTAAAACGTCGGTGACCAGACCTAAGGTTGAATGCATGATGGGTGGACACCACGCGGTGAGCGGCGCAGCCGCATGGTTGGCAATTACAACTGACGTCACCGTGGGTTCGGTGAACCTGGGGCTGGGAACTTTCCAGATGGACCGCTGGGAAACCCTGGCCGGCGCGATCGTCTGCGCTGGCGCGGCCCTGCTGCCCGACGCGGATCACCATGGGGCCACGATCGCCCGCTCGCTGCCCCCGTTCTCCAGCATTTTCACGCGGATTGTCGGTTCGGTTTCGGGCGGGCACCGCAACGGCACCCATTCGCTGATCGGCATCGCCTTCTTCATCTTCCTGGCCTGGCTGGCCAACGGCTGGGATGTGCAGACCGCGGCGTTGGGCACGGTCTACCCGGCCGCGGCGCTGTTCGCGATCCTGCTGATTTCCTTCGCGGTGAAGACCATGAAATTCATGCCGCCGCTGCTGTGCTGGATTATCGCCTTGGCCGCCGGGACTTTCGTCGGGATGAATGCGCCGGAGCAGAACCTCTGGTTCCTGATGGCAGTCTCCCTGGGCGCGATCGTGCACGTGCTGGGCGACATGCTGACCATCGGCGGCTGCAATCTGCTGTGGCCGATCAAGATCGGCTCGCCGCGCTGGTTCCGCCGGCTGCCGCTGATTGGCGGCTGCTGGAAGTCCAATGGGCGGGTGGCATTGCCGATTCTGGCCGAGACGGGCTCCACCGCAGAATGGCTGCTCGCGACGCTGCTCACTACCTATGTGGGCATCGCGCTGATCGTCGCCTGACGGCCCCCGGCCCGCTGCCGGCTCGCCGCAGTGCAACGCGCTTTGGCTGGCAGCCGGTGATCTGGCATGATCCGAACCATGCAGTTTCAATTCACCCGGCGCATCACCTGGGATCAGCTTCCCGGCGAACTGCGCGCGCGGATCGAATCGCACCTTGGATCCCGGGTGATCCGGGCGCTAAGCCAAGCCTCGGGGTTTTCCCCGGGCAGCGCCGATCGGCTGCTCACCGCCGATGGCCAGCGGGTCTTCGCCAAGGCGGTGCATCCGGGCCTCAGCGCCCCGGCCACGGCATTGCACGCCCGCGAAGCGGCAATAGCGGCCAAGCTCCCGGCGGCCTTGCCGGTTCCGCAGTTCCTGGGGCGCATCAGCTAGCAAGGCTGGGAGGCCTTGGTCTTCGCTGAAGGCCCAGGGGCCAGCCCGCAGCTTCCCTGGCCGGCCGGACAGCTGGAACGGGTACTGGACACGCTGGCGCAGCTGGCTCATCAGGCCCCCGATTCCCTGATTGAGCTGCTGCCGCCGCTGGAGGAGGAACTGCGCGAGGACGTAGCCGGTTTTGGGCGGATCATGCAGGACGGCTGGCTTCCAGCTGATCCCTGGGTGGCACAGAACCTGGAAGAACTCCATGGGCTGGCCATGGACGGTATCGGGGCGCTGGCCGGAGACCAGCTGGTGCATTCGGATCTGCGCTCGGACAACATCCTGCTGGGAGACGGCGGAGAAGTGCTGCTGGTGGAGTGGCCCTGGGCTTCGCGGGGCGCCGCATGGTATGACGCGTTGACGGTGCTGGTTGAAGCGCGGATCTTCGACCCGGCGCTGGATGCGGATGCCATTGCCGCCTCCCACCCGATCTTCGAATCGGTGGGCGCTGACGCGGTCAGCGCGGTCTTAGCTGGACTGGCCGCCTACTATGTGGACGCGGCGCGCAGGCCCGAGGTTCCCCGGCTGCCCACGCTGCGCAGCTATCACGCGAAGCAGGCGGCCGCCACCGTTGGGTGGCTCAAGGCGCGGCTGGCCTAGCTGGCTATTGCAGGGGCTAGCTGAACCGGGCCGGCGTGGCATTTTCCCCGCGGTAGACCAGGGCCAGGCCCAGGACCAGCGAACCGAGCTGGACCAAGGTCGCCAGCCACGCGCCGGAAGCAAAGAGCTCGGACCAGCCGCTGAGCAGCCCGACCAGGACCAGCAGCAGGAGGCCTGCCCCGAGCAGGCGAAGCTTGTGCCCGTTCATGGCCATACCCTACGGCACTGTCCGCGGCATTGCCACCGGACTCCGGGAAGATGCCTCGGGCATCGAGTGCGCGACTAGCCTCGATGCCGGGGCTGGTCCAGCGCCGTGCCGGATCCCATGCAGATAATTGGCGGCAAGCCGGAATCCAGCCGGGAAAGTACCAGCTGTTCCTGCGCAACGAGGTTCTGCGGCAGGGCATCGAGCGGGAACCAGCGAAGCTCGCGGGCTTTCTCCGGTTCCATGAGGCGTGGAGTACCGTCCCACTGGCGCGCCAGGAAGAAGAAATCCACAGGGGATTGGGCGCCGCTGCCCGCTTGCAGGTAGCGGTGCACCGTGCACAGCGGCTGGAGCTGGTCTGCCGCGATCCGGATGCCCAGTTCCTCACGGGCTTCGCGAACGGCGGCGGCAACGGCAGCCTCGCCGGGCTCAACGTGCCCGGCGGCCGCCGTGCTCCAGAACCCGTCCATGTAGCCGGTTCCCGACCTCAGTTGAAGCAGGACTTCGTCGGCGCGCCGCAAGATGGCGTAGCTGATGGCGGGCATCAGGAGTCCAGGCGGCCCACCGAAGTCACCTTGACCACAGGTTCGCCGGCCTCGTCCGAGTCATCCAGCGAGATGGTGGCGGTGATGCCCCAGTCGTGGTGCTCGGATGGGTCGGCGAAGATCTGGCGCACCTCCCAGGTGCGCTGGGGCATGTCCTTGATGATGAACAGCTTCGAGCCGCGTCCGGCGGGACCGTCGTCGATGTCCTCGTGCTCGTCGAAGTAGTCGTCCATGGCATCGGCCCAGGTGTCCGCGTCGAAGCCGCTATGCCCGTCGAGCTCGCCTAGGGCCTTGTCCTGCTCGTCGGCGAACAGCTTCACGCGGCGGAACATCTCGTTGCGGACCATTACGCGGAAGGCGCGCACATTGCTGGTCAGCTTTTCCGGTGCCGGAGGCGGTGCGGTTTCGGTTGCCTCGCTCAGCTCGCCGCGGGAGAGCTCTTCCCATTCGTCCAGCAGCGAGGAGTCGATCTGGCGGATCATCTCGCCGAGCCATTCGATCAGGTCTTCGAGGTCCTCGCGCAGCGCGTCCTGGGGAACGGTCTGTCGCAGGGCCTTGTAGGCATCGGTGAGGTAGCGCAGCAGCACGCCCTCGGAGCGGGCCAGCTGGTAGTACTGGACGAAATCGGAGAAGCCCATGGCGCGTTCGTACATGTCGCGCACGATCGACTTCGGCGCCAGTTCGAAGTCCGAGAGCCACGGCGCGCCGGAGCGGTACTGCTCGAAGGCGCTTTCCAGCTTCTCGGCCAGCGGCATCGCATAGGTGATTTCATCCAGTGCGTTCATGCGGTCGTTGTAGTCCATGCCTTCGGCCTTCATCGCGGCGATGGCCTCGCCGCGGGCCTTCTTCTCCTGGCCGGAGAGCACCTGGCGCGGCTTTTCCAAGGTCGCCTCGATCACCGAAACGACATCCAGCGCGTAGCTGGCCGAATCCGGATCCAGCAGGTCCAGGGCGGCCAGCGCGAAGGGCGAGAGCGGCTGGTTCAGCGCGAAGTTCTGCTGCAGGTGCACGGTCAGCTCATAGTAGTTGCCGTATTCGTCTGGCTCATTGCGGCGCACGACCACCTCGGTGGCGATCAGTTCGCGCAGGATTCCCAGGGCGCGCAGCTTCAGCTTGCGCTGGGACGCCGGGGTCTCGTGGTTTTCGCTGAGCAGGCGCTGGGCGGCCTCGAACGAATTGTCCTCGCGCTCCAGCAGGTTCAGCAGCATCGAGTGCGAGACCTGGAATGAGGACTTCAGCGTCTCGGGGGCGGCCTCGACGATCTTCTCGAAGGTCTTCTCGCCCCAGGTCACGAAGTTCTGCGGCGGCTTCTTCTTCGGGATCTGCTTGAGCTTGGAAGAGCCCTCGCCGTGCTTCTTCAGCGCCTTTTCCATGGCCTTGTGGTTCTCGATCGCATGCTCCGGAGCCTGCACCAGCACGGTGCCTGCGGTATCGAAACCTGCGCGGCCCGCGCGCCCGGCAATCTGGTGGAATTCGCGGGCGTTCACGATGCGCGTACGGGTGCCGTCGAACTTGGACAGCGCGGTGATCACCACGGTGCGGATCGGCACGTTGATGCCCACCCCCAGGGTGTCGGTGCCGCAGATGACCTTGAGCAGGCCGGCCTGCGCCAGCTGCTCGACCAGGCGGCGGTACTTGGGCAGCATGCCGGCGTGGTGGATGCCGATGCCGTGGCGCACCAGGCGGTTCAGCGTCTTGCCGAACCCGGCGGCAAAGCGGAATCCGCCGATCATCTCGGAGATCTTTTCCTTCTCCTCGCGCGTGGCCACATTCACGCTCATCAGCCCGGTGGCGCGGTCGATGGCATCGAGCTGGGAGAAGTGCACGATGTAGATCGGCACCTGCTTGGTCTTGATCAGTTCCTCCACGGCCTCCTGCACCGGCTCCATGGAGTAGTAGAAGTGCAGCGGGATTGGGCGCTCGGTGTGCGCGACGGTCACCGTCGGGGTGCCGGTGCGCTCTTCGAGTTCCTGCTCGAAGCGGGTGACATCGCCCAGGGTGGCGCTCATCAGCAGGAACTGCGCCTGCGGCAGTTCGATCAGCGGCACCTGCCAGGCCCAGCCGCGCTGCGGATCGGCGTAGAAGTGGAACTCGTCCATGATCACGCAGCCCACGTCCGCCTTGGAGCCTTCGCGCAGGGCGATGTTCGCCAGGATCTCAGCGGTGCAGCAGATGATCGGGGCGTCGGCGTTCACCGAGGAATCACCGGTGACCATGCCGACGTTCTCTGCGCCGAAGATCTTGCACAGGTCGAAGAACTTCTCGGAGACCAGCGCCTTGATCGGCGCGGTGTAGAAGCTGATCTGGTCTCGGGCCATGGCGTAGAAGTGGGCTGCGATGGCAACCATGGACTTGCCCGAGCCGGTGGGGGTGGCCAGGATGACGTTGTTGCCGCCGGCCAGCGCCATCGACGCTTCGTCCTGTGCGGGGTAGAGGTTGATGCCACGGGTTGCGACCCATTGGCCGAAAGCCTCGTAGATTTCGTCGTCGGATACGTTCTTGGCGTCTGCTGGCAGATAATCGGTGAGCAACATGATGTTCCTAGCCTATCGGTTGAGAACTATGACTGGGGGCTAGTTGTTGCGTGCGCCTCTCGTTTAGGCTCGGGAACATGAAATGGGATCCGACGAAATACACCGAATTCTCCGATTACCGGGGCCGCCCGTACCTGGATTTGCTGGGGCAGCTGGTCTCGGTTGACGCGTCGAAGGTCATCGATCTGGGGTGCGGGCCGGGAAATATGACCCGGCTGCTGGCCCAGCGCTGGCCGCAAGCGCAGGTCACCGGACTTGATTCCTCACCGGAGATGATCGCCAGGGCCACGCAGAGCGAGCACGAGGAAAACCTGGGCTTCGCGCTGGCCGATGCCACGGCCTGGACCCCTGACTCCGACACGGACCTGCTGTTCTCCAATGCGATGCTGCAATGGCTTCCGGGGCACCGCGAGTTGCTGGCCGGTTGGCTGGAGCACCTGAAGCCCGGAGCGAACGTGGCCATCCAGGTCCCGGGCAATTTCGGCTCTCCGTCGCACGCGGTGATGCGCGCAGTTGCCGACAGCCCGAAGTGGTCCGGCCAGCTGGCAGGGGTGCTGCGCCATGACGACGTGGTGGGCGAGCCCGGCGAATACCAGCGGATCTTCCTGGACGCGGGGTTCCAGGCTAATGTCTGGGAAACCACCTACCATCAGCTGCTCGCGGGGGAGGACCCGATCCTGAACTGGGTTCGCGGGACGGCGCTGCTGCCCATTCGCCACACGCTCAGCGACGAAGACTATCGGGAGTTCGAAAACGACTACCGGGCCGAAGTCTCCACGCACTACCCGTCATTTGCTTCGCAGGACGGTACCGTCCTGACGAACTTCCCGTTCCGCAGGATTTTCATGATCGGGCACAAGCTCGGCTGATTTGCTCCAGGCTCGGCATCGGCAGAGCGCTTCGAGGGTGAGCTGGCTCAGCGATTGCTTCCCGCCAGGCACCTTTGCACGATGCCGGGCAGCACGCGGACGCAGACCAGGACAACCAGGATGCCCAACGCCACCCCGGAGAAGACATCGTGGACGAAGTGGGCGCCTACGCCCACGCGGGACAGGGCAATGAGCAAGACGGCCGGTATCGCGTACTTGGCCAGCTTCGGAAGGGCCAGCGTGCAGGCTGCGGCGACGCCGGCGGCGACGACCGAATGCTTGGAGGGCCAGGACCAGTCGCCTGCTTCCGGGCATGCCACTGCGGTGAGAGCATCCAGGGCGCGGCAGGGGCGTTCCTCGGCGGCCAGGATCTTGGCCAGTTCGCTCAGGCCATAGGCCGCTACGGCGCCAATCGCGCCTGAAACCAGGCGCCAAAACGCAACTCGATTACGGAAGCAGCACAGGACGGCGAGCGTGCATGCCTCGGCCATCAGCAGCAAGAGCAAGGTCTCGGAAAAGAACGCAGCCGCTGCGGAGAGCGGTGCCGACTTGGCAACAGGTCCTGAAATCCCCAGGTACAAGGCATCACGCAACGGATAGGAGGCCATCGCCAGCACGGCGAGAACCGCGACGATGATGGCTGGCCGCGAGGGGACGACGGAAATTGGTGCGGAGGACCGTGACTTCACAAGTGGTGATTATACGGATCTGATCCGGCGGCAGGCATCAGCTGGAAGAGGTCCCGCACCATTAAACGCTGCTGCCAGCGGCACGGATGCCGCTGGCATTGCAGTCAAAGGGCTACCACCCGCGTTCGCGCCACTGCTCCAAATTCGGGCGTTCTGCCCCCAGTGTCGTCGAATCTCCGTGCCCCGGCAAAACCTTGGTTTCGTCCGGGAAGCGGTCGAAGATGCGTTCGGTGACGTCGGTGAGCAAAGAGAGGAACCGCTGCGGGTCCTTCCATGTGTTGCCCACGCCTCCGGGGAACAAGCTGTCGCCGCTGAGCACCGCCGGCTGGCCGGAGGAATCAACCAGCGCATAGCCGATCGAACCCGGCGTATGCCCTCGCAGGTGGATCGCCTCGATGATCACATCGCCCAGCTTCAGCTGGTCGCCGTGGTTCAGCGCATGGTCGATCTTGACCCCGCATTCTCCAGCGATGCCGGCCACGTCGTCTGCACCGGCGTAGGTTTGCACCGGGTACTTCTCCACGGCTTCGGCCAACGCGCGCACGTGGTCCCAGTGCTGATGCGTCGTGGCGATGCCGATAATGCGCGGGTCGCTCGCGTCTTCACTGGCCGCCTGGATGAGCCGCTCGATGGCCGGCATGTCATCCGCCGCATCTACCAGCAGCTGTTCGCCGGTCTTCCGATTAGTTACCAGGTACACGTTGTTTGCCATGTCGGATACTGAGACCCAACGGACGGTCACATCGTTCAGCAATAGTTCGTTCATGCAACCAGACTACGGTGCAGATCCCGGCTGACGCGATAGGCTCGGATAAATGCCAAACACAGTCCAAAGGATGGAGTGCAGGATGACCGAACTGGAATTCATCAAGATCGAGCCGAACTCGGGCGTGGCGCCGTATCAGCAGGTCCGTGAGCAGATCCTCTCAGCAATTGCCAAGGGCAAACTAGCTCCGGGCACCAAATTGCCGTCGGTTCGTGCGCTCTCGGGCACCTTGAACCTCGCGGTGAATACCGTCGCCAAGGTCTACAAGGAACTTGAGCTGCAGGGTGCAGTGGTCACCCGCGGCCGCCATGGAACCGTGGTCCAAGCCGCGGAGAATCGTGCAGAGCAGGAAGTCAGCGATGCGGCCGCCGATTTGGCCCGCATCGCCCAACTGTGGTCGGTCGACGAAGCAACCGCGGTAAAGTACCTGCGCGCTGCGTTCAGCTCCCTGCCAAGGTAGCCCGACGCGGTCCTGGAGTCGGTCCCGAATCCCGGCGGGGGGATGGAGCCTGGTGAATGCGAAATGGCATAGTGGTACGTTTTGCTGTGGACAGCTCCAGTATTTCCCGGGGTTGATTAGCTGCCAGCAAGGTAACGGGTGATCGATTTGTCGCATCGCCAACTTTACGACCGCCAGGGTGCCGCCGCTCGCCGTGCCTTCAGCGGGACTCCACCGAATGCTGTCGGGTTGGTGAACCGTAATGGTTCTTGAGTATCTCTATACGGTGTGTCGCGTTGCCTAGTTTTTCAGTTTCCGAAGTCGCCAGCACTGCTGCCCGTAGCCCTCGACACTGCACCTTCCGCAAGCGATAGGGTAAGTGCGAATTACCCACTTTCCCGATGGCGATTCACTTGGAGTTACGGTTGGCGGGTTTTCCCGGTATGACCTTATCGCCGTGCTCAACTCGCAATAGATACAGCTCAACGCCCACGCAGAGCATTTGCTCGGCGCTGCGGTGTTTGGAGATGCCAACAAGCAACACGTTATTAGCCTGGTTGAACGCGGTGTGAGTAACTTAGGCTTGCCAGATGGCGGAACACTTAAGCAAGTATTCGACGCGGCTCTAATGCGCCGATCGAAGCTTTGCCCTCCGACCGCTGGCCCATGTCCCCGTCTAGCTATGGACAAAATCGTCCACACACTTCGTGATGCGTCGACGGCATGCACCTGAACGTTCTTTCACAGTGGCTGCTCCGACGCTTGGCGACGACGATGAGTATCCAAGAGGTTTCTACCTCCGTGCAGTGAATGGGCAGCTCCGGGTTCGAGGCTACTGTTGCGAAGGCCCGCAGCGTTGGTTTCCTGATGACCAATTCATTTTCCACTTGCATCCGTAGCGACACGATTTCCAGGTTCGCCTTGGCATCGACTCCGCATCGATATTTCTCAGATTCTCGTGAGAAGAACAACTTGAGGAGCGCCCGCAAGTGGAACGACCAACGGGACTTAGGATTGCTAGCGACCGCTAGACCTAGTATTCACTCTGGTAGAACGGATGCATGCGATGGCTTGCGAAATGGTTCGACGAAACTGACTGGCCGAGGGACCCTCTCCTGGATGAATTCCGCGATTCAGTTTGGGAGCTCACGCTCGCCGGAGAGACCAGAGGGTGGCTGACCACCTCGATCACTATTATGCGATCGTTCCCGTTTTTCTGGGACAAGCAAGAGAACATGTGGTTCCAAGTGCACTGGTTAGAGGGCGAGCATGAATTACCGGAGGAGGACTACGCGCCAGGGTGGTACACAGTCGAAGAACTGCGGTACGGGCATTTCGTCACCGATGACCCCAGGAATGGTCAAGAGACCAGCTTTAGTGCCACCAGAGTCATCGGTACCGAGCGCGACCAATTGTGGAATCAACTGGATCACGGTGTAATTCGATAAACCGTGAGATGCCCAGATTGCTGTCCTGTTCAGGAACCTTCATCGAGACGCCAAGGACCAGATGTTTGCAGAATGAAGCGGGAGCACACTGGACTAGTTGCCATCCGCGCCTAGCGACACGGAGCGGTTGCCCAGTGACTGGAGACACCTCGGCAATAATGGTCTGCATGATCGAACGTGAACGGTGGAGCATGCGATTCCCGAATAAGTACCAGTCAGCTGGTTGGGGCATCGTCAGTGCGGTGATGTGCGCAGGCCTCTTGGCGGGATGCTCCGTAGTCCCGGATTATTCGGGTGATACCTGCGATGGACGTAAACCGGTTGGCTCTCTGGAGCAAGCCGGCAGGGACCTAGTGGCTGCCGCCTACGCCGCCGATCGGGACGGTGTATGCCGAGTGACCGCACCTTTCCCAGGCGGAGTTCTGGACGATTCAATGGTCGCCATGACTCGGGAAATCCTGGCCGAACGGGGCATCACCCCACAGAACGTCACTGTGGTAACTGGAGAACAGATGGGAAGTGGTGTGGCCGTCCAATTGACAGACGGCAGCAATAACGCTTCCCGCGCGATCGACATCAGCGGCACGGTCGTCCGCGACGACGGATTCACGGTGGGCCTGCCGCCAGAGCTGTATCCCGAGGTTCCGGAGCACCCTGCATCACCGTCTGCATCGACAGATTCTGCTTCCCGATAGCGCCAGTTACACAGTGAAACGTCCAACGCGACGTCCGTAACCGGAACCCGTACCGGCACGTAGAGGAAAGTACTATAGGGGAGGCGTGCGGTGATGTCATGCTTCACTTATCCGAAGCATGACACCAGCGTTGTTCGGTTAGGCCAATTCGCGGAACCCAAGTCGCTTATATAGATTTAGTGCAGCACCGGAAGTTCCATCTCCGATCCGCAAACTCAGGGTGTCCGCCCCATGCTTCTTGCATGCAGACACGGCAGCGGCAATCAAGGTGTGGCCCAGGCCATGCCCTTGATGGAGGGGATCAACGAAAAGATCGATGATGAATGGGCCGAATAGATCCTCATCCCAGATCGATTTCTCGACAACAAAGATCGCCCCAATCGGCCTTCCCTGTCGCAACGCGACAAAAGAAGCATTTTCGAGGAACTGACCAAACTCGTTGGCAAAAGTTTCTTCCATCTCGGATTGCGCTTCTTCAAGAGTCCCGGCCGCAATTCCGGGTGGGTACGCTGCGAAATACGGATCAGCTAGCTCTGTCGCGGATGAAGATTC
Source organism: Glutamicibacter sp. NPDC055354 (assembly GCF_053644955.1). Taxonomy (NCBI): domain Bacteria; kingdom Bacillati; phylum Actinomycetota; class Actinomycetes; order Micrococcales; family Micrococcaceae; genus Glutamicibacter; species Glutamicibacter sp. NPDC055354. The sequence continues at coordinate 868,880 of NZ_JBSHMB010000001.1, read as the reverse complement.
TGTATGGCAAATTTCTGCGTACGGAGAAACAGCGGGAGCGAAATCTGCGTTCTGAAGAACAGCTTGTAAAACATCAGAGGGCATGGCAAATCCATTCGTAGGTCTTCTGAACTGATTGAGAGAAAACTTCATGAATGGAACATGACTTGAATCTAGCATCCAAAAAATCAGTGGTCTACAGAAAATTTTCCAATACTTTTGACGTGTTGAGTAGGCTCAGCTGGCTTTCGACGAAAGTGTCCCGAAAGCCGGTCACAAATAGGATCGCGCCACGTGCTGACTCGCATCGCAGAAGTTTCATGGATTTACAGGAACACCGGCTGTTCCGTATGCCCCGTCCGTGTAGTGACCGGTGAGGGGGCGCGAAACGGAACGGTGTGGCGCTGCCTCATGATGTCGAATGCTTGCACAGAAAACAATTGCTGTCGGATGGCATGCACCGCGGACGATGCCATTGCGCGGAACATTTGGCCAGGTTCGCTATGTTGTTGCATTGCGGATCAGCGGTTGCGGTGCCCCTGGTTGGCGGCGTGAACCGAACGTCGAATTTTATCCGTTTTCCCGCTCGTGCAACACAGAGCATGCGCTCGCCGCTCATTGGCATCTACGAGATAGCTGCGAACTTGGGGAGGGGACGCACACGTGACAGGCACAAGCGGGAATCCAAGGGCCCGGTACCTCGAATGGGACGTCGTGGTCCGATCTGGATTCATGGGGACGCTGGCTCACCGGTCGACATTCCGGGTGGATGGACGAGCACGCATTGCGCTCGCCGTGCGCAGGATCAGGGGTTTGGAGAATTAACTGTGAGTTGCGTCCATTCGTACACGTATTCGAAGTAGTTTTCGATTAGTATGGCCTCGTGGCTATTTCATCGCAGAGTAAAAGAACTGATCTGACTCGCCTGGTCGTCAAGGGTGCACGCGAGCACAACCTGAAAAACGTGGACATTGATCTCCCGCGTGACGCAATGATTGTCTTTACCGGCCTTTCCGGTTCGGGCAAGTCCTCCTTGGCCTTCGACACCATTTTTGCCGAAGGCCAGCGCCGCTACGTCGAATCGCTCTCTGCCTACGCCCGCATGTTCCTCGGCCAGGTGGACAAGCCCGATGTGGATTTCATCGAGGGCCTGTCGCCAGCGGTGTCCATCGACCAGAAGTCGACCAGCCGCAACCCGCGTTCCACCGTGGGCACGATTACCGAAGTGTACGACTACATGCGCCTGCTCTGGGCCCGCGTGGGCCGTCCGCATTGCCCGATCTGCCACGAACCGATCTCCAAGCAGACTCCGCAGCAGATCGTCGACCAGCTGATGGAGCTACCGGAGAAAACCCGCTTCCAGATCCTCGCCCCGGTAGTGCGCTCGCGCAAGGGCGAATTCGTCGACCTGTTCGCGGAGCTCTCTTCCAAGGGCTTCGCCCGTGCCCGCGTTGACGGCACCACCATCCAGCTGAACGATCCGCCGAAGCTGGCCAAGCAGGTCAAGCACACCATTGAGGTGGTCGTCGACCGCCTGGCCATCAAGGAAGATGCCCGCCAGCGCTTGACTGACTCCATCGAAACGGCCCTGGGCATCGCCGAAGGACGCGTGCTGGCCGACTTCGTGGACCTGGACGAGGATGATCCCCAGCGCCTGCGCGCGTTCTCCGAGAACCTGGCCTGCCCCAATGAGCATCCACTGGCCATCGATGAGATCGAGCCGCGTACTTTCTCCTTCAATAACCCGTTCGGTGCCTGCTCGGCCTGTTCCGGCATCGGCACCAAGCTGGAAGTCGATGAGCACCTGATCGTCCCGGATACCGAGGTCACCCTGGCCGAGGGTGCGATCGCCCCATGGTCATTGGGCAAGGCCACCACCGAATACTGGAACCGCCTGATCGAAGGCCTGGGCCATGAGCTGGGCTTCACCATGGACACCCAATGGCAGGACCTGCCGGCTGCTGCCCGCGAAGCGATCCTGAACGGCAAGGACCACAAGGTGGTCGTGCAGTACAAGAACCGCTTCGGCCGCGAGCGCAAGTACTCCACCGGCTTCGAGGGCGTCATCTCCTACGTGCACCGCAAGCACCAGGAAACCGAATCGGATCACGCCCGCGACCGCTACGAGCAGTACATGCGCCAGATTCCGTGCCCTACCTGCGGCGGCGCGCGCCTGAACCCGGCGTCGCTCTCGGTCTTGGTGGGCGGGCGTTCCATCGCTGAAGTTGCCGCCATGGACCTGCGTAGCGCCGCGGAATTCCTCTCCACGATCGTGCTCACCGCACGCGAGGCGCAGATCGCCGCGCAGGTGCTCAAGGAAATCGACGCGCGCATGAAGTTCCTGCTGGACGTCGGGCTGGAGTACCTGACCCTGGAACGCGCTGCTGGCACCCTGTCCGGCGGCGAGGCGCAGCGCATTCGCCTGGCTACGCAGATTGGTTCGGGCCTGGTCGGCGTGCTCTACGTTCTGGACGAGCCGTCCATCGGCCTGCACCAGCGCGATAACCGCCGCCTGATCGACACCCTGCTGCACCTGCGATCGCTGGGCAACACCCTGATCGTGGTGGAGCACGACGAAGACACCATTGCCGAAGCTGACTGGATCGTGGACATCGGTCCGGGCGCCGGCGAGCACGGCGGCGAAGTGGTGCACTCCGGATCCCTGGAGGGCCTGAAGCAGAACACCAAGTCGCTGACCGGAGACTACCTTTCGGGCCGCAAGCAGATCGACATCCCGTCCAAGCGCCGCAAGATCGACAAGGAGCGCAAGCTCAAGGTGGTCGGTGCCAACGAGAACAACCTGCAGAACGTGTCGGTGGAGTTCCCGCTGGGCGTGCTGACCGCGGTGACCGGCGTGTCCGGCTCGGGCAAGTCCACCCTGGTCAACGACATCCTGTACAAGGTGCTGGCCAACAAGCTCAACGGCGCCAAGCAGGTGCCCGGCCGCCACACCCGCGTGCAGGGCCTGGAACACCTGGACAAGGTGGTCCACGTTGACCAGTCGCCGATCGGCCGGACCCCGCGTTCGAACCCTGCGACCTATACCGGCGTGTTCGACCACATCCGCAAGCTGTTTGCGGAGACCAATGAGGCGAAGCTGCGCGGCTACCAGCCGGGCCGTTTCTCCTTCAACGTCAAGGGCGGACGCTGCGAATCCTGCTCGGGTGACGGCACGCTGAAGATCGAGATGAACTTCCTGCCGGACGTCTACGTGCCCTGCGAGGTCTGCCAGGGCGCCCGCTACAACCGCGAAACCCTGCAGGTGCTGTACAAGGGCAAGAACATTGCCGATGTGCTGGATATGCCGATTGCCGAAGGCGCCGAGTTCTTCAGTGCCTTCACCCCGATCGCCCGCCACCTGCGCACGCTGGTGGACGTGGGGTTGGGCTACGTGCGCCTGGGTCAGCCGGCAACCACCCTCTCCGGCGGCGAGGCCCAGCGCGTGAAGCTGGCTGCGGAACTGCAGAAGCGTTCCAATGGCCGCTCCATCTACGTCCTGGACGAGCCGACCACCGGTCTGCACTTCGAAGATATCCGCAAGCTGCTCAAGGTGCTGCAGGGATTGGTCGACAAGGGCAACACCGTGTTGACCATCGAGCACAACCTGGATGTCATCAAGTCGGCTGACTGGGTCATCGACCTCGGCCCGGAAGGCGGCTCAGGCGGCGGCACGATCCTGGCTGCTGGCACCCCGGAAAAGGTGGCCAAGGTGAGCGAATCGCACACCGGGAAGTTCCTCTCCGAGATCCTGTAATGCCTGGCGGAGAATGTTCGACATATGCGATTTCAGTTATGGATTGCTAACCCGCGTCCGCTTCATGGGAAGATGGCTAGGTGAATATGTCGGTAACAAGTGTGCTCTTCGATCTGGATGGGACCCTCGTGGACCCTGCCGGTGCCATAACTTCGGGTATCCGCCACGCGGTCACCTCCCATGGTTTGGCCGATCCGGGCGAAGCACGAGTTGAAGCGCTGGTAGGCCCGCCCCTCCAAATCGGGCTGCGTACGCTTGACGGCGTCACCGACGAGAACATCGACTCCATCATCGCGGCCTACCGCGCCCGCTATGCCGAGGTGGGCATGGCCGAATCCGTGATCTACCCGGGCATTGTGGCGCTCCTGGACGCGTTGCGCGCGGCCGGGATCTACGTCGCAGTGACCACGGCCAAGCCCATCAACATTGCGCGCCAGCTCATTGCACGCAAGGGGCTGGATGAGCATCTCGATGCGATTCACGGCAACGCGGATGAGCACGGGAGCATGGGTTCGAGCAAGACGCACATTGTCGCTGAGGCTTTGGAGCACGGGCAGCTGGACCCGGCGAGCAGCGTCGTTGTGGGGGACCGGTACTACGATTGGGATGCCGCCCGCGAGAATTCGGTGGCTTCGGTCGGTGTCGCGTGGGGCTTTGCCCAGGACGATGAACTGCAGCAGGCAGGCGCAACTGTGGCGACAACCCGGGACCTTGCTGAGCTCCTGCTCGGAGCACAGCTGGCAAACACGCTGAACCTCGACGATGACCTCATGCAGGAAGGTGCAAAGTAGATGAGCATCTACACCATGACCCGTTCGTCGATTCGGGGCGTCATCCACGGTGTCTGCCGTGCGGAAGTGACCGGGCTTGAGAACGTTCCCAAGGAAGGCGGCTTCATTGTCGCCTCCAACCACCTGTCATTCTTCGACTCCTTGATCATTCAGGCGCTGACCCCGCGCGACGTGGCGTTCTTCGCCAAGGCGGAATACTTCACCACCCCGGGACTGAAGGGCAAGGTGATGAAGACCTTCTTCGAATCCGTGGGATCCATTCCGGTGCAGCGTGGCGAACAGGCAGCTTCGGTTGCCGCCCTCGATTCCCTGGTGGAAATCGTCGAAGGCGGCAAGGGCATCGGCATCTACCCCGAGGGCACTCGCTCGCGCGATGGCAAGTTGTACCGCGGACGCACCGGCGTGGGCTGGCTGGCGCTGACCACCGGTGTACCAGTGGTACCGGTGGGCTTGATCGGCACGGAGAAGCTGCAGCCTGCTGGTTCAAAGGGTTTCCGTCCTGCCAAATTCCATATCCACTATGGCGAGCCGCTGTACTTCGACCAGCTCGGACGCAAGCACCCGTTGCCGCAGCGCCGCCAGGCCACGGACCGGATCGTTGATGCGATTGCCGAGCTTTCCGGCCAGGAACGCGTCGATTCCTACAACCAACTGCCACCGGACGCGAAATAGACCATGGCTGATCCGGCAAGTTACCGTCCGAGAACTTCGGACATTCCCACGAAACCGGGCGTGTACCGTTTCCGCGATGAACACGGCCGTGTCATCTACGTTGGCAAGGCCAAGGTCCTGCGCAACCGCTTGACCTCCTACTTCGCCAATCCTGACCGGCTCACGCCCAAAACCCGGGCCATGGTATTCACCGCCGGCAGCGTGGAGTGGACCGTGGTGGGTTCCGAATTGGAAGCGCTGCAGCTGGAGTACTCCTGGATCAAGGAATACAATCCCCGGTTCAATATTGTTTTCCGTGATGACAAGACCTACCCGTACCTTGCTGTCACCTTGAACGAAAAGTACCCGCGCGCCCTGGTCATGCGCGGGGACAAGCGCAAGGGCGTGAAGTATTTCGGGCCGTTCTATCCGGCCAAGGCCATCCGGGAAACCCTCGATACGCTGTTGCGGGTCTTTCCTGTGCGCAGCTGTGCGCCGGGCGTGTTCAAGCGTGCCGAAGCATCGGGTCGCCCTTGCCTCTTGGGGTACATAGACAAATGCTCGGCGCCCTGCGTGGGGCGCATCAGCGAAGAAGACCACCGTCAACTGGCTGATGACCTATGCACCTTCATGAGCGGTGAGGCTACTAAGTTCACCAAGGCCCTGACAGCCAAGATGCAAGAGGCGGTGGCAGAACTCGAATACGAGAAGGCCGCCCGCTATCGCGATGACATTGCCGCACTGAACAGAGTTTTTGAACGCAACGCCGTGGTCCTTGATGACCGTACCGAAGCTGATATCTTCGGCATTCATGGCGATGAATTGGAAGCCGCCGTGCAGGTATTCCATGTCCGCGACGGCCGTATCCGTTCGCAACGAGGCTGGGTCGTCGAAAAGGTTGCGGATACCACCGGCGCTGAATTCGTCGAGCAGCTTCTCACCCAGGTCTACGCAGATCACGCGGACCGGATTCCCAAGGAAATCCTGGTTCCGACTCTGCCCGAAGACATTGAGGATGTCACGACCTGGCTCACTGAGCTGCGCGGTTCCAAAGTCTCCTTGCGCGTCGCCCAACGCGGCGACAAGGCGGCACTGGCATCCACCGTCGTGGAGAACGCCGAACAAGCGCTGCGCCTGCACAAATCGAAGCGAGCAGGTGATATCACCACGCGTTCGCTGGCGATGCAGGAACTGCAGGATGCACTGGGAGCCGAACAAGCACTGCTTCGCATCGAATGCTATGACGCGTCGCATACCCAAGGCACCAACGTGGTTGCTTCCATGGTGGTCTTTGAAGATGGATTGCCCAAGAAGAGCGAATATCGAAAGTTCTCCATCACCGGTGATGCAGCACGCGATGATACCGCCAGCATGTACGACGTGATCTACCGTCGCTTCAGCCGCTATCTGAAGGAGAAGATCGACCCCAAGAGCTTTGCAACCGGGGAAATGAATGAAGAAACCGGTGAGCAGGAAAAGAAGCGATTCTCCTACCCGCCATCTCTGGTGATCGTTGACGGCGGACCGCCCCAGGTGGCCGCGGCGCAGAAGGCCATGGACGACCTGGGAATCAATGACATTCCAGTGGTCGGCCTGGCTAAGCGCTTGGAAGAACTGTGGCTGCCCGACGATCCGTTCCCGGTGATCCTGCCGCGTGCCTCAGCTGCCCTGTATTTGGTGCAGCGGCTTCGCGACGAGGCGCACCGTTTTGCGATCAACTTCCACCGCGCCAAGCGTGCTAAATCCATGATCGCCTCGGATTTGGACGCGATCCCGGGGCTGGGCAAGTCCAAGCAGGCTGCCCTGCGCAAGCACTTCGGGTCGATGAAGAAGATCCGTGCGGCGAGCATCGAGGAGCTGATGGACGTGCCAGGAGTCGGTGAAAAACTTGCGACTTCCATCAAAGAGTCCCTAGAAGACGCTTCATTAACCGGTGTGAATATGACTACAGGCGAAATTGTCGACTAGCCTTGTGGTATGACCGCTGAGTATGAAGCAGTAAAACCCCCTGAGTCCGAACTCGTGATCGTAACCGGCATGTCAGGTGCCGGTCGCACCACAGTCGCGCATGCTCTGGAAGACCAGGGCTGGTACGTAGTGGAGAACCTTCCACCGGCCATGCTTGGACCCTTGACGGAGATGATGAGCCGTTCGCAGGGCTCCATCCCGAAGATGGCTGTCGTGATGGACGTGCGCTCCAAGGAAATGTTCCCGGAAATCCGCGATGCCTTGGCGAACCTGACAGCCAGCGGGGTGAAGTTCCGCCTGGTCTACCTCGACGCCAGCGACGAGGTGCTGATCCGCCGCTTCGAGCAGGGTCGCCGGCCGCATCCGCTGCAGGATGACGGCCGCATTGTCGACGGCATCAAGCGCGAACGCGGGATCACCGATCAATTGCGTGAAGCTGCCGAAATCATCTTGGATTCCACGACCATGTCGGTGCACGACCTGGCACGTGCAGTCAACGAACTGTTCAGCGAATCCGGGCCGATCATCCTGCGCATCAACGTGATGAGCTTCGGGTTCAAGTACGGCCTGCCCGCCGATGCCAACTACGTGGCAGATGTCCGTTTCATCCCCAACCCCCATTGGGTACCTGAACTGCGCCCGCAGACAGGCAAGGACAAGGAAGTGTCGGACTATGTGCTGAGCCAGGAAGGCACGAGCGAGTTCATCGAGAACTACCTCAAGGCATTGGAACCGGTCTTTGAAGGCTACCGCCGCGAGAATAAGCACTACGCGACTATTGCCGTGGGCTGCACCGGCGGCAAGCACCGCTCGGTAGCAACCACCATCGAGCTGGGCCGGCGCCTGGCGCAGTTCCCGAACGTCAGGGTGAACATCAGCCACCGTGATCTGGGGCGTGAGTAGCCGCCATGGCCTTTGCTACAGGTCCGATCCCGATTCAGGGACTGACTCGAAGTGATGATTACCGCAACCCATCGGTGGTTGCCTTGGGCGGGGGACACGGGCTGTCCTCGTCGCTCTCTGCCCTGCGCCGTCTGACTACCGACCTCACTGCCGTCGTAACGGTGGCCGATGACGGCGGCAGTTCCGGGCGGCTTCGGGGATCCTTCGATGTGCTGCCCCCGGGAGACTTGCGCATGGCGCTGGCTGCGCTGTGCGACGACAATGACTGGGGCCGTACCTGGCGCGATGTCATGCAGTACCGCTTTGAATCGACCGAAAACGCCGACGAGCCACTGAACGGTCATGCCGTTGGCAATTTGCTGATCCTGGCGCTGTGGGAGTTGCTCGATAACCCGGTGGCTGGCCTGCGTTGGGCAGGTGCCCTGCTTGGCGCGCGCGGGCAGGTCCTGCCAATGAGCACGGTTCCGCTGTCCATCCATGGCGAGGTTCTTGAATCCGACCCGGTGAACGACACCTTGGTGCGTCGCCGAATCGATGGGCAGGCCAAGCTGGCTCGTGCCGGTTCCGGCGGCCTGGTTACCCACGTGTACCTGGAACCGTCCGATGCGCCGGCCTGCTCCGAAGCGCTGGAATCCATCGATCTGGCGGACTGGGTGATTCTCGGTCCCGGATCCTGGTACACCTCGGTGCTCCCGCATCTGCTGCTGCCGGATATGCGCCAGGCCCTGGCATCGACCACGGCCAAGAAACTGCTGACCATGAACCTGGCCTTTGATACGGCAGAGACTTCCGGGATGGACGCCGCGGCGCACTTGGAGGTGCTGGGACGTTACGCACCCGAGGTCAAATTCGATGCAATTATTGCCGACGAATCAAAGATTCTTAACAGGGATCGATTTGAGCTGGCAGCGCAAAAACTCGGTGCGCGTGTCTTTTTTAGTACAGTAGGAGTATCTGACGGTCGTGCTGTGCACGACCCGTTGCGACTAGCGGCGGCCTATCACGAGGTGTTTACCGCGATCGGGTCTTAGGAAGATCCAAGTAAGGGAGTTTGATTCATGGCATTGACGGCTTCCGTCAAAGACGAGCTGTCGCGGGTAGAGATTCGCAAGCCATCGGTCCGCAAGGCCGAGGTTTCGACCATGCTCCGCTTCAGCGGCGGGCTGCACATCGTCTCCGGACGAATTGTCATCGAAGCAGAAGTGGACCTCGCGGCGACGGCCCGGCGGTTGAAGATTGCTATCGGCGAGCTGTACGGCCACGATGCCGAAATCGTCATGGTTTCCGGATCGGGCATCCGCAAGGGGAGCCGCTACATTGTGCGTGTTTCCAAGGACGGCGAAGTGCTTGCACGCCAAACTGGCCTGCTTGACCAGCGCGGCCGGCCGGTACGCGGCCTGCCCTCGGTGATCGTCAACGGTTCTACCGCCGACGCTGAAGCTGTATGGCGCGGCGCATTCCTGTCCCACGGATCGTTGACCGAACCCGGGCGCAGCTCCGCTTTGGAAATCACCTGCCCTGGGCCAGAAGCCGCTTTGGCGCTGGTCGGTGCTGCTCGCCGCCTGGGACTGACGGTCAAGGCGCGTGAAGTGCGCGGTGTGGACCGCGTTGTGATCCGTGATGGCGATGCCATCGCCCAACTGCTGACCCGCATGGGCGCTCACGATGCGCTCATGGTCTGGGAAGAACGGCGCATGCGCAAGGAAGTGCGCGCGACGGCGAACCGCTTGGCGAACTTCGACGACGCCAACCTGCGGCGCAGCGCCCAGGCAGCGGTAGCTGCCGGTGCCCGCGTTGAGCGTGCACTGGGCATCTTGGGCGACGAGGTTCCCGAGCACTTGCGCTATGCGGGACTGCTGCGCCTTGAGCACAAGCAAGCCTCCTTGGATGAGCTCGGCCGCATGGCCGAACCGCCAATGACCAAGGACGCCATCGCTGGCCGAATCCGCCGCCTTTTGGCTATGGCGGATAAAAAGGCGAGCGATCTGGGAATACCAGGTACGGAGTCCAGCGTTCCAGGAGATGAACTGGAACATTAAAATGTCCCCGCGGGAGCCCTCCCGCGGAGATTCAACCAATTGAGAAGATTGAGGAGAATCATGGCTGTTTATTCACTGCCAGAACTGCAGTACGACTACGCCGCACTGGAGCCGAACATCTCGGCTCGCATCATGGAACTGCACCACTCCAAGCACCATGCAACTTACGTTGCTGGCGCAAACTCGGCACTGGAGCAGTTGGCTGAAGCTCGCGAAAAGGGAGAATTCGGCAATATCCCTAAGCTGTCCAAGGACCTGGCGTTCCACCTGGGTGGCCACACCAACCACTCGATCTTCTGGAACAACCTGTCCCCAGAGGGTGGCGACAAGCCTGAGGGCGAGCTGGCAGCGGCCATCGACGACTTCTTCGGTTCGTTCGACGCTTTCCGTGGCCACTTCACCGCTTCGGCCATGAGCCTGCAGGGCTCGGGCTGGGCAGTGCTGGCTTACGACGCACTGGGCGGCCAGCTGGTCATCGAGCAGCTGTACGACCAGCAGGGCAACATCCCAGTGGCAACCACCCCGCTGCTGATGCTGGACATGTGGGAGCACGCCTTCTACCTGGACTACGTCAACGTCAAGGCTGACTACGTCAAGGCATTCTGGAACATCGTGAACTGGGCAGATGTCCAGGCTCGTTTCGAAGCTGCCCGCAACGGCGCAGCAGCGCTGATCCTTCCAGGTAAGTAAGACTTATCTGGTAAGTTAGCTCACATTCTGCGCTAATGTAGCGTAGTATGTTTCAAGTGTGTTGCGGATCCCGGCAATTCGTTGGGATCCGCAAGCACGGCACAACGGAGTGTCCTCTTAAAGAAGGCCACCTCCGCTCGCGTGCGGTCGTGGCATCATCATCCCATTTAGAGGAGATAGTCACGTGACAACCCGTGTTGGAATCAATGGTTTCGGTCGTATCGGACGCAACTTCCTGCGTGCAGTTCTGGCCCATAAGGCAGACATTGAAATCGTCGCCGTCAATGACCTTGGTTCAATCGATTCGCTTGCTCACCTGGTGAAGTTCGATTCCGTGCTCGGCCCAGTGGGCGAGCCGGTATCCGTGGACGGCGATACCATCGTCGTCGGAGAACGCCGTATCAAGGTTCTGTCTGAGCGCGAGCCAGCCAACCTTCCATGGGGCGAATTGAACGTCGATGTCGTCATTGAATCGACCGGATTCTTCACCAACGCAGAAGACGCCAAGAAGCACGTAGCTGCTGGCGCAAAGAAGGTCATCATCTCGGCTCCTGCCAAGAATGAAGACATCACCATCGTGATGGGCGTTAACCAGGACAAGTACGATCCTGCAAACCACGCCATCATTTCGAACGCGTCATGCACCACCAACTGCCTGGCTCCAGTAGCCAAGGTGCTGAACGAAGAGTTCGGCATTGTTGATGGCCTGATGACCACCATCCACGCTTACACCGCAGACCAGCGCCTGCAGGATGCACCGCACAGCGACCCACGCCGTGCCCGCGCCGCGGCGCTGAACGTCATCCCGACCTCGACCGGTGCCGCAAAGGCCATCGGCGTGGTGCTCCCAGAGCTGAAGGGCAAGCTGCACGGTTACGCTATGCGCGTACCAGTTCCAACCGGTTCGGCCACCGACCTGACCGTGAACCTGGCCCGCACCGCAACTGTGGAAGAAATCAACGCAGCATTCGAGAAGGCAGCTGCCGAGGGTGCATTGAGCGGATACCTTGAGTACTCCACCGATCCACTGGTTTCTTCGGACATCGTGACCAACCCCCACTCGGCAGTTTTCGACTCCGGTCTGACCACCGTGATGGGCAACAGCGTGAAGGTCGTCGCGTGGTACGACAACGAGTGGGGCTACTCCTCGCGACTTGTTGACCTCGTTGAATTCGTGGGATCCAGCCTCTAGTCGATAACCTAGAGACATGTCTTCTCACACCATTGACGAATTGATCGCTGACAACGGCGTCCGCGGACGGTACGTTCTGGTCCGCAGTGACCTGAACGTACCGCTCGACGGTGCAACTGTGACCGATGATGGCCGCGTCCGCGCGTCGCTGCCAGTCATCGGCAAGCTGGCTGAAGCTGGCGCAAAGGTCATCGTAATGGCCCACTTGGGACGCCCCAAGGGCCAGGTCGATGCCAAGTACTCCATCGCTCCTGCGGCTAACCGCCTGGACGAACTGGCTGACTTCGACGTAGCTGTTGCCGAAGACGTGGTGGGCGACTCCGCTCGCCAGTTGGCGGCAAACCTCGAAGAGGGCTCCGTGCTGGTTCTGGAGAACGTCCGCTTCGATGCTCGCGAAACCTCCAAGGATGATGCGCAGCGCGAAGAGTTAGCCAAGGAATTGGCTGCGCTGACCGGTCAGAACGGCGCTTACGTGAACGACGCTTTCGGTGCTGTGCACCGGAAGCACGCTTCGGTCTACGACATCGCCAGTCTGCTCCCTAGCTACCAGGGCGACCTGGTTGCTACCGAGGTCAAGGTCCTCAAGACCCTGACCGAGGCCCCGAAGCGCCCATACGTTGTGGTGCTCGGAGGGTCCAAGGTATCGGACAAGCTCGCTGTCATCGACAACCTACTGGGCAAGGCCGATCAGCTGCTGATCGGTGGCGGCATGGCCTTCACTTTCCTCAAGGCGCAGGGCTTCGCCATTGGCAGCTCGCTGCTTGAAGAAGACCAGATCGCGACCTGCCAGGAATACCTGCAGCGGGCCGAGAAGCTCGGCTGCGACATCATCGTGCCTAGCGACGTCGTCGTGGCAAGCAAGTTCGGTGCCGACGCAGAGCACGAGGTGCTGGCCGCAGACAAGATCGAAGAAGCCAGCTTCGGCTCCAACGGCCTTGGCCTGGACATCGGACCAAAGTCCGCTGAACTCTTCGCAAGCTACATCACCAGCGCAAATACCGTGTTCTGGAATGGCCCGATGGGCGTCTTCGAGATCCCTGCTTTCGCCGAAGGTACCCGTACCGTCGCGCAGGCTCTGGCGGACTCGGAAGCGTTCAGCGTCGTAGGCGGCGGCGATTCCGCTGCAGCCGTGCGCGCACTGGGCTTCTCGGAGGATGACTTCGGCCATATCTCCACCGGTGGCGGCGCTTCGCTGGAGTACCTCGAAGGCAAGACCCTGCCGGGTGTTGCCGCATTGGAAGGCTAATAATGACCATTTCGCAGAACGGCGCCTTTGTGCGCCAGCCGCTGATTGCCGGCAACTGGAAGATGAACATGGACCACGTCCAGGGCATCACCCTGGTGCAGAAGCTGGCGTGGACCTTGAAGGACCACGAGCACGATTACGATCGTGCCGAGGTCGCAGTGTTCCCTCCCTTCACCGACATCCGCGGCGTGCAGACGCTGACCCTGGGCGACAAACTGGATATTGTTTACGGTGCCCAGGATCTGTCCGCACAGGACTCAGGTGCGTACACTGGTGAAATTTCGGGGCAGTTCCTCAAGAAGCTCGGCTGCACCTACGTATTGGTAGGCCACTCCGAGCGTCGCGAGTACCACAATGAAACCAACCAGGTGATTGCCGCCAAGCTGGCTGCTGCCTACCGCCACGACCTGACCCCGATGCTCTGCGTCGGCGAAGGCCTGGAAGTACGCAAGGCCGGCGAGCATGTGGCATTCACCCTGGACCAGTTGGCTCAGTCGCTGGAAGGCGTAACCGCTGAGCAGGCCGCAAGCCTGGTCATCGCCTACGAACCAGTCTGGGCCATCGGTACGGGTGAAGTTGCCGGACCAGCTGACGCGCAGGAAATGTGCGCCGCAATTCGCGGTGCGCTGGCTGAACGCTTCGGTGCAGAGATTGCCGAGAAGACTCAACTGCTCTATGGCGGTAGTGTTAAGGCAGCAAATGCCGCATCGATCATGCGCGAACGCGATGTTGATGGCGTGTTGGTTGGCGGTGCCAGCCTGGATGCCGAGGAATTTGCTAATATTGTCAGGTTCGAGCATCATCTCGTCACCGACTGAATCTAACTAAGGAACCGTCGACTTGGATATTATCAAGATCATTTTGCAGGTATTGCTGGGCATTACAAGCGTCCTGCTGACCCTGCTGATCCTTTTGCACAAGGGCCGTGGTGGCGGTATGTCCGACATGTTCGGCGGCGGCATGACCAGCTCAATGGGATCTTCGGGTGTAGCCGAGCGCAACCTGAACCGCATCACCATTATTCTTGGTCTGATCTGGGGTGCCGTGATTATCGGCCTCGCTCTGGTCCTGCGATTCAGCATCGAAGCCTAGGCAGTACCGTTCCGTAGCAGTCAATAGGCGCCTTCCACATTATGTGGAAGGCGCCTATTGCGCGTCTCAGGCCAGTTGCCCGAACTTCTCGGTATCGGCAATCGATCCCAGCACGAGGATCTTGTCTCCGGTCTGCAGGACGGTGTTTCCGTCCGTGTTCTTCCATTCGCCGGCCGCATTGGTCGTGGCAGCGATGGTCACCCGGTATTTATTGCGTACCGCGGCATCACTGAGTTTCACACCGTGCAATGTGGCTGGTGCGCTCATTTTCACCATGGCATAGCCTGGATCGACTTCCAGGTAGTCCATCATGGATCCGCGCACCAGGTGGGCGACTCGCTTGCCCATGTCCTTCTCCGGGTAGACGATGTGGTGGATTCCGAGCTGCTCCAGGATCAGCCCGTGCCGATCGTCCTGCGCCTTGGCCCAGATCTGCGGGATCCCCATGCTGACCAAGAGCGAGCAGCACAGGATGGATGACTGCAGGTGGCTGCCTACGGCAACCACGACGCGGTCGAACTCGTGGATCGCGAGCTGTTCAAGGATTTCCCGGCTTGAGGCGTCGGCGCGAACCACCTGAGTCAATTCCCCGTTCAGGGACTGGACGATGTTCTCGTGCACGTCAATGCCCAGGACATGGGTACCGGACTTCATCAGTTCCAGGGCCAGGGATTCGCCAAATCGTCCGAGCCCGATCACGGCAACGGAGTTCGCTTTTGACAGCCCCTTGGCGTCATTTCGAAAATTCAGTAGCTTAGCCAATTGAAGGCCTTTCCTTGGGGAGTTCGTAGAGCGCTTTTCGATCGCGCAGGGCCAGCGCGGAGCCCAGCGAGAGGACCCCGACGCGGCCCAGGTACATCAATGCAACGAGGATGCCCTTGGCAGGGTCCGGCAAATCCGGGGTAATGCCGGTGGACAGCCCGACGGTGCCAAATGCGGAGGTGGCTTCAAAGAGGCAGCGGTCCAGGGAATAGCCGGTCAGCAGCAGCAGGCCCATGGTGCCGACGAATACGGCAGCTACGCCCATCAGCGCCACCGTGATGGCCTGCCGGTGCACCGAGCGGGACAGGCGCTTGCCCAGGACATTGACGGCGGTCTCGCCGCGAAGTTCGGTCATGATGATGAACAGCAGGATCGCAGCCGTGGTGATCTTGATGCCGCCGGCGGTGCCGGCCGGCCCTCCGCCGATGAACATCAGCACATCCATGCCCAGCCAGGAGGCTGGATGCATCGCGCCGATATCGATGGAATTGAAGCCAGCGGTACGCGTCTGCACCGATTGGAAGAATCCAGCCAGGATCCGCTGGGCAGGTTCAAGCTCGCCCAGCGTCTTCGGATTGGACCATTCCATGGCGGTGATGAAGATGGTGCCGCCAAGCAGCAGCAATGCGGTCATGAGCAGGACCAGGCGAGTGTTCATCGTCCACTTCAGCGAATTCCGCCAATGATGCCTGAGCTGGACCAGAACCGGGAAGCCCAAGCCGCCGAGGATGATGGCGATGCTGATGGGGATGCATAGCCATGGATCCGCCACGAAATCCATCAGGTTATTCGTGTAGAGGGCGAATCCCGCGTTATTGAAGGAAGAGACAGCATGGAACAGGCCATGCCAGATCGCCCTGACGGGTTCGTAGTCGTAGGCCAGCCAGAAGCGGAGGGCCAAGACGAGGGCCACTGCGGATTCGATGGCCAGCGACAGCTTGATGATCATCAATGCCGAGGTGCGCACGTCGGTGCCGGAAACGGCGGAGCTTTCGCGCTGGGTGGAGAGCCGGGTCAGGTAGCCGATGCGGCCCATGACCAGCATGCTCAGCAATGATGCGACGAGCATCAGTCCCAGGCCGCCGACCTGGATCAGGACCAGGATGACGATCTTGCCGAAGAGGGTGTAGTGGGTTGCCGTATCCAAGACAGTCAGGCCGGTGACGCACACCGCTGACGTCGCGGTGAAGATCCCGTCCACCAAGGATGTGAAGGTGCCTTGCGTGCTGGCCGCCGGTGAAGACAGGAGCAACCCGCCTATGAGGATTGCGCCGGCAAAGGCGAAGGCCACTGCGCGTGCGGGTTTGGCCAGCACGCTGTGCTGCGCGGCGGACCGCGCATTGGGAAGATTCATGGAGATCGCAATGGTCGAAATAACGTCTCGCGAAACCGTGGGACGAGTAGTACGAATGAAATAATACGCTCGGAAAAGCCGGTGTCAATGGTGATTCCCGTCACCTGGCCCGGTGTTAATAGCGCGCCTGCGGGAGCGATTGGGCGGATCTGCCACAGCCGCGCCGCCGGTTAAAGCAGACCGGCAGCCACGCGGAAAACGCGTGGCTGCCGGTTGGACGCTGGTACTGCTAGGTTTCGAGCAATTCCACGACCCGCTGTGCGGTACCCCAGGAAAGGGTGACCCCAGCCCCGCCGTGGCCGTAGGCCGCAATGACAGGCACCGCGTGCCCGTCGACGCGCTCCAGGCGGATCGTCTCGCGTGCCGGGCGCAGCCCCACCTTGTGCTCCAGGATCTCGCAGCCGGCCAGCTGGGGGACCAGGCCGATGGCACGGCGCAGCATGTCGGTGGCGGTCTGCGGGTCGACCTCGGCGTTGAAGTCGTTGGCCACGTCGGTACCGCCAACAATGATGTCATCGCGGCGCGGAATGATGTAGGTAACGCCCTGGGGATGCTCGTCATAGCAGAGCCAGTGGACCAACCCTGCGGTGTTTGCCAGGCGGATCACCTGGCCTCGGATGGGGTAGACAGTGCCGTCATCCCCGGTGAGTTCGCCGCCACGCAGACCCGTGGCCAATACGACGGCGTCGGCCTCCTCCTGCAACTCGTCGATGGATTCGATGGTGCGCTGGATGAACTTGACGCCCTTGGCCAAGGCTTGTTCATGCAGCCAGGACAGGTAGAGAGGCATAGTGATCACCGGGACGGTGGCACGCATGCCGGCGGCGGCAATGCGCGGGATGTCTTCTGCCGGGGCTTCGGCGGCGTCGGCGACGATCTGCGCCCAAGAGCGGTCTTGCTCCGGGGACGCTTCCAGATTCAGGCCGCGGCGCAGGTCGATGCCGGTTTCCTTGATGCCGGAGAGCTCCTCGAAGCGTGCCAGTGAACGGGCGAGCAGCAGATCGGCGGCAGCGGAGTTCTCCGAGTGGTACGGGAACCAGATGGCTGCGGCCACCGCGGAGACCGTCTGCAGCGGCAGCTGGTCGGCGATGACGGTGACCTGGTGGCCGGCGGCAGCCAGCTCATGGGCGGTGGAGAGCCCGATGACGCCGGCGCCGATCACCGTGACCTTGCGGGATGGCTGCGCGGCATCGGGCAGCGGGGCGGAATGCATGGGAACCTTTCGGGCAGGTGGCGAGGGGAAAGCAAAGGCCGGTGCCGCGATCCTGGAGTGCAGGATCGCGGCACCGGCGATGCGGTGCAGGCTAGAGCAAGGTGGCCGCGGCGCGGTCGATGATCCAGCGGGTCGCTTGGGTGCCGTGCACGGCCGAGGCCGGGACAGCGGTCTCGTTGACCTCGTGCTGGGCCTTGGCCAGCGCCGGCGCCTTGTCGGCACCGGCCACGATCAGCCAGACCTCCTTGGCGGTGTTGATGGTGCCCATGGTGAGCGTGACGCGGTGCGCAGGCGGCTTGGGGGAGTCGTGGACCGCGATGACTCCTGGCTCATCGGACCGGGTGTGGTTCGGGAAGAGCGAGGCGACATGCGAGTCCGGGCCCATGCCCAGCATCAGCACATCGAACGCGGGGTTCAAGGAGCCGTCTTCGGCTTCCCCGGCCAGTTCCTCGGCGTAGGCCGCGGCGGCCTGCTCGGCGGACTCGTACTTGTCGCTGGCGCCCATGGCGTGCACGGTGGCGCGGTCCAGGCCCAATTCATCCAGCGCGTCGAACAGGGCTGCGGCCTGCAGCACGTTGCGATCTGCTGAATCGGTGGCGACAAAGCGCTCGTCGCCCCACCAGAAGTGCACCTGCGACCAGTTGACCGAGGCCTTGGCGGGGTTGGCCGCGACGGCTTCCAGGGCGGCGATGCCCAGCGAACCGCCGGTCACCACCACGTGGGCAACTCCGCGGGCGGCCAGTGCATCGGCGATCGAGGTGATCAGCCGGGCCGCAATGGCGTGGGCGGTAGCTTCCGGGTTCTCATGGATCAGTATTTGCCTAGCGATCACTGGATCTGATGCTCCTCAGGTTGGTCAGGTTCAGGCCCTTGGTGATGACCTCGCCGAAGACGTCATCGGCGTCCAGGCGGCGCATCTCTTCGGCCAGGCATTCGGCCACCGAACGCCGAGGCAGGGAGATGCGCTGCGGGGCCGATCCGGGCAGGTAAAGGTGGGCTACCGCGCCGGAAGGCCGCGAAAGCTCCACGTCGCCGGCTTCGCGCGCCAGCCGGACGCTGGAGAGCCCGCCATTGGACTTGTCCGCGGCGATGGTCACCGGGACGTCCAGGCACAGGGTCAGCCAAGCGGCCAGCAAGGTGGTGGACGGGGAATTATCCGAGCCCTTCACGGTGATGCCCGAGAGCCCCTCGGTGCCGATCAGGTCGATGATGCTCGCCAGCTGGGCACGCCACAGGGTCAGCCGCGTCCAGGCGAGGTCGGTGTCGCCGGCCTGGTAGGTCTCGATGCGGCTGAACAGCGCGGCGGTGGGGTCTTCGGTTTCCGCCGAATCGGTGATGCGGCGGTGCGCCAGCTTGCCCAGCGCGGTGCCGGCCGGATCCTGCGGCACGCCATGCGGCCACCAGGCCACGATCGGCGCATCGGGCAGCAGCAGTGCGGAGATCAGCGCCTCGTCGGCCACGACATCCGGGCCGTAGGTGCGCATCACGATCACCTCGGAGGCGCCGGCGTCCCCGCCCACGCGGATTTGCACGTCCAGGCGGTTGGCCTCGGACTTGCTGCCGCGGACCACCACGATGATCCGGCAGGGATGCTCGCGGCTGGCCAGGTTGGCCGCCTCGATCGCGTTCTCGGCGAACCCCTCGCGGGTGATGACCACCAGGGTCATCACGCGGGAGAGCGCCACCACGCCGTGGGTGCGGCGCGAGGAGATCAGCTTCTTGGCCACCTTGGAGGTGGTGGTGTTGGGAAGATCGATCATCATGGTCGTCTCCAGGTCCTTCCATCCTTGGCCATCAGCTCATCGCTGCTTTCGGGTCCCCAGGAGCCCGGAGCGTAGGGATCGGGCTGGGTGGGCTGCGAGGCCCAGTACTCCTCGAAAGGATCCAGGATGCGCCAGGACTGCTCGACTTCCTCATGTCGCGGGAACAGCGGCGGCTCACCGAGCAGCACATCGAGGATCAGCCGCTCGTAGGCCTCGGGCGAGGATTCGGTGAAGGCGTTGCCGTAGCCGAAGTCCATGGTCACATCGCGGATCTCCATCTGGGTGCCGGGCACCTTGGAGGAGAAGCGGATGGTCGCGCCTTCATCGGGCTGCACGCGGATCACGAACGCGTTCTGGCCGAATTCATCGTCCTTGTGGTCGGTGAACAGCAGGTTCGGCGCCTTCTTGAAGACCACCGCGATTTCGGTGACGCGGCGGCCCAGGCGCTTGCCGGCACGCAGGTAGAACGGCACCCCGGACCAGCGGCGGGTATTGATGTTCAGGCGCACCGCCGCGTAGGTCTCGGTCTTGGACTTCGGGTTGAAGCCCTCCTCGTCGAGGAAGCCGACGACCTCCTCGGCGCCCTGCCAGCCAGAGGTGTACTGGCCTCGGGCACTGGCCGCTCCCAGGTCCTCGGGCAGCTGGACTGCGGTGAGCACCTTCTCCTTTTCGCTGCGCAAGTGGTCCGCGTCGAAGGAAATGGGTTCCTCCATGGCGGTCAGCGCCAGCAGCTGGAGCAGGTGGTTCTGGATGACGTCGCGGGCCGCGCCCACACCGTCGTAGTAGCTGGCGCGGCCGCCAATGCCGATGTCCTCGGCCATGGTGATCTGCACGTGGTCCACGTACTTGTTGTTCCACAGCGGCTCGAACATCTGGTTGCCGAAACGCAAAGCCAGCAGGTTCTGCACGGTTTCCTTGCCCAGATAGTGGTCGATGCGGAACACCGCGTCCGGCGGGAACACGGACTCCACGATCTCGTTCAGTTCGCGGGCGCTCTGCAGGTCGTGGCCGAAGGGCTTCTCGATGACCACGCGTTCCCAGCCCGGGTTCTTGTCCTTGGCCAGCTTGTGCTCGGAGAGCTTCTGGCAGACAACCTCGAACCAGCTCGGCGGGATCGAGAGGTAGAAGGCGTGGTTGCGCCCGGTGGACCGGGATTCGGCCAGTTCGTCCAGGGTCGCGGCCAGCTTCTCGTAGGCGCCATCATCGTCGAAGGCGCCGGAGATGAAGCGCATACCGGCGGCCAGCTGGGCGAACACGGTTTCGTTGAAGGGGGTGCGGGCGCTGGCGAGGATCCATTCGCGGGCCTGGTCGGCGAAGTCCTGTGCCGTCCAGTCGCGGCGGCCGAAGCCGACAATCGCAAAATTCGGGGGAAGCAGTCCGCGGTTAGCCAGGTCGTAGACCGCTGGCATGAGTTTCTTGCGGGCAAGGTCGCCGGTGATTCCGAAGAACACCAGCGCGCCCGGACCGGCAATGCGGTTAAGCCGCCGGTCGCGGGCGTCGCGTAGTGGGTTGCTCATAGTGCCTTACTTCGCTGCCTCTAGCAGGGCAGCGATTCCGGCGGCGCGGTCCGTGAGGTTCACGCGCAGCACTGGGCGGTTATGTTCGGCGTCAGCCAGTACTGCGCCATCGCCGATCGCCTGGGCGGTGATCAGGCCGCCGAAGGTGTACGGACGCTCCGGGATCCCAAGGTCTTCCTTGTGATTCGCGGTGACCTGCAAGAACACGCCCTGTGCCGGGCCGCCCTTGTGGTACTGGCCGGTGGAGTGCAAGAAGCGCGGACCCCAGCCGAAGGTGACTGGACGGCCGGTCTTCTTGGCGAGCAGATCGCGCAGTGCGGCAAGCTCCTGGTCCGCATTGCGGTTCAGGTATGCCTGGATGGCAAGGTAGCCGTCTGCCGGAAGCTGCGCGGCGAGCTGCTCCACAGCCGCCTCCAAGGTCTTGGCCCCGGTGCCGTAGAGCTCAACTGGTCCGTCCACTGCATCCGGTGCGCTCTGCGCCGGAGCATCGAGCATGGAACGGGCGGCGATCTTCGCGGCCTCGACATCAGGCTGGTCGAAGGGGCTGATGCCCAGCAGGTAGCCGGCCACGGCGGTGGCGTACTCGAAGATCATGAAGGCGGTGCCCAGCGGTGCACTGAAGTGCACGGCGGTGGCGTCCTCGTCGAAATCCTCAGGCAGCGCGTCGTAGACGAACAGCGGCAGCACGTCCTGGGCCGGGTTCGCCAGCTCCGGTGCATCCACATGCGCGGCAACAGGCAGCACGCCCTTGCCTTCCTTGCCGGTGGACTCGGCGATCAGCTGCTCGGCCCAGTCGCCGAAGCCCGGCAGTGCATCGCCCACACAGGCAATCAGCAGCTTGTCGCGGCCCGCGGTAGCCATGGCGGCACCCAGGTGCAGCGCGAGGTTGTCCTCGTCGTCCAGGGCCAGCACATCGTTGATCAGCCCGGATTCTTCAACCAGGGCTTCGATGTCCGCGCCGGCCAGGCCCGAAGGGACCAGGCCGAAAGCGGTCAACGCCGAGTAGCGCCCGCCGACGTTCGGATCCGCAGTGAATACCGCGCGCACGCCATCAGGATTATCCATGGGCGAGCCCGGATCGGTGACCAGCACCAAGCGGGTCGCCGGATCAATGCCGGCAGCCTGGAACGCAGCGGTGAACGCACGGCGCTGCGAATCGGTTTCCACGGTGGAACCCGACTTGGAAGCAACTACCACGACGGTGCGCTGCAGATCGGTTTCCACGATCTGCTTGACCATCGACGGATCGGTGGTGTCGCAGATGACCAGTTCCACCTCGTCATGGGCGGTGATGACCTCAGGAGCCAGCGAGGAGCCGCCCATGCCGCACAGCACGATGCGGGTCAGGCCCTCTTCTTGCAGCTCATCGCGCAGATCCAGGATCTGCGGGATCAGTTTGCCAGCTGCCTCGAAGGGGTTGACCCAACCGAGGCGGATGGCCGATTCAGCTTCTGCTTCAGGACCCCAAATGGTCGGGTCCTGGGCGGCGATGCGGCTGCCGATCTTCGCTTCGATCAGCTTCGGGAGCAACGCATCGACGGAGGCCAGGGCCTCGCCGGAGGTTACCAGACCAAGCTCCATCTACTTGGCTCCCTTCAGTGCCACAGCCATGTCCTCAAGCAGCTCGTTCCATGCGACGTCGAACTTCTGAACGCCTTCGACCTCGAGCAGGTCCACGACCTCGTTGTAGTCGATGCCCAGTGCAGCGAGCTTGTCCAGCACGCGGTTGGCCGCATCGTAGCCGCCGGCGATCGCGTTGCCGCGCACCTCGGCTTCAGCCACGGTGGCGTCCAGGGTCTTCTCCGGCATGGTGTTCACGGTCTGCGGTGCGACCAGTTCGGTCACGTACAGGGTCGATGGGTAGGCAGGATCCTTCACGCCGGTCGAAGCCCACAGCGGACGCTGGACGTTGGCGCCGGCAGCTGCCAGCACCTCGTAGCGTGCCGAAGCGAAGGACTCTTCGAAGACCTGGTAGGCCAGGCGGGCATTGGCCACGCCGGCCTGGCCGCGCACGGCGGCCGCGGCATCGGTGCCGATGGCGTCCAGGCGCTTGTCGATTTCCGAATCCACGCGGGAAACGAAGAAGGAAGCGACCGAGTGGATCTTGGACAGGTCCACGCCGGCAGCGTGGGCCTTCTCCAAGCCCAGCAGGTAGGCGTTGATGACCTCGCGGTAGCGTTCCAGCGAGAAGATCAGGGTGACGTTCACCGAAATGCCGGCGGCAATGGTTTCGGTGATGGCTTCCAGGCCCTCGACGGTTGCCGGGATCTTGATCAGCACGTTCTCGCGGTTCACGCGTTCGTACAGGGCCTTGGCCTGGGCGATGGTCGGTGCGGTCTCGTGAGCCAGGCGGGGATCGACCTCGATGGACACGCGGCCGTCGAAGCCCTGGGAGGACTCGTAGACGCCCTTGAACAGGTCGCAGGCAGCTGCCACGTCGTCGCTGGTGATCTCGGTGATCGCGTCTTCCACCGAGCGGTGCTTCTGCTCGGCGATGGCCTCGCCGTACACCTCTGCCTTGGACAGCGATGCCGCGAAGATTGCCGGGTTGGTGGTCACGCCGACCACGTTCTTCTCTTCGATCAGCTTGGCCAGCGAGCCGCTGGTCAGCCGTTCACGCGAAAGGTCGTCCAGCCAGATGGAGACGCCGGCATCGGACAGGGCCTGGGTATTCGGGTTGCTCATAATCTTTACTTCGGTTCCTTACTTGGCAGCGTTCTGCATGGAGGTTTCGGCAGCGGCTACAACAGCCTCGGTGGTGATGCCGAACTCGGAGTACAGCTTCTTGTAATCGGCGGAAGCGCCGAAGTGATCCAGCGAAATGATTTCGCCGTGCGCGCCGACCAGCTCGCGCCAGCCCTGGGCTACGCCGGCTTCAACCGAAACGCGGGCGGTGATGGCTGCCGGCAGGACCTCTTCGCGGTAGGCCGCGTCCTGCTTGGCGAACCATTCCAGCGAAGGCAGGGATACCACGCGGGCAGCGATGTTCTTGGCTGCCAGTGCTTCACGGGCCTCAACGGCCAGCTCGACCTCGGAACCGGTAGCCAGCAAGATGACATCCGGAGTGGTCTCCGCGCCATCGCGCACAGCCTCTGCGAGGATGTAGCCGCCCTTCAGGGTGCCTTCGGCGCCGCGGAAGCCGGTGGCCGCGCGGTCGTAGATTGGCAGGTTCTGGCGGGAAAGCACGATGCCCGACGGGGTGTCGGTCAATTCCAGCATGCCGCGCCATGCGTAGGCGACCTCGTTGGCATCCGCCGGGCGGACCACATCGAAGTTGGGGATGATGCGCAGCGAAGCGAGCTGCTCCACTGGCTGGTGGGTCGGGCCGTCTTCGCCCAGGCCGATGGAGTCGTGGGTCCACACGAAGATCGAGGGGACACCCATCAGCGCGGCCAAGCGGATCGCCGGGCGCTGGTAGTCCGAGAAGATCAGGAAGGTTCCGGAGAATGCACGGGTCGGGCTGGAGAGCACGATGCCGTTCACGATCGAGGCGGCGGCGTGCTCGCGGATGCCGAAGTGCAGCACGCGGCCGTACGGGCTGGCGGACCAGGAATCGGTGGAGCGGCGCTCGGGAGCGAAGGACTTCGCGGTCTCGATGGTGGTGTTGTTCGAACCGGCGAGGTCGGCAGAGCCGCCCCAGAGTTCTGGCAATTCATCGGCGATCGCGTTGATGACCTTGCCCGACGCGGCGCGGGTAGCCATGGTGGAGCCTGGCTCGAAGGTCGGGATCTTCTCGGTCCAGCCCTCTGGCAATTCGCCAGCCTGCAGGCGCTCAAGCAGGGCGGCTTCTTCCGGATTGGCGGACTTCCAGGCCTCGAAGGTCTCGTTCCACGAGGCGTGCAGCTGCGCACCGCGGGTTACGACCTCGCGGGCGTGAGCCAGTACATCGTCCTCGATCTGGAAGTTCTTCTCGGGGTCGAAGCCCAGGATCGTCTTCAGGCCGGCAACTTCGTCGGTACCCAGCTTCGAGCCGTGGATGCCGCCGGTGTTCTGCTTGGTCGGCGATGGCCAGCCGATGATGGTGCGCAGGCTGATGATCGACGGGCGGGAGGTCTCGGCCTTCGCGGCGCGCACAGCAGCATCCAGTGCGGCCATGTCCTCGACGTATTCTCCGGTGACGGTCCAGTCCACGCGCTGGGTGTGCCAGCCATAGGACTCGTAGCGGCCCAGCACGTCTTCGGTGAAGGCGATGTCGGTATCGTTCTCGATGGAGATCTTGTTGTCATCGTAGATCACAACGAGGTTGCCCAGTTCCTGGTGGCCGGCCAGCGAGGAGGCCTCGGAGGTGACGCCTTCCTGCAGGTCGCCATCGGAAGCGATGACGTAGACAGTGTGGTCGAACGGGCTGGTCCCTGCCTCGGCAGCTGGATCCAGCAGGCCGCGCATGCGGCGCTGGGAGTAGGCGAAACCAACGGCGGAAGCCAGGCCCTGGCCCAGAGGACCGGTGGTGATCTCAACGCCGGCGGTGTGGCCGAACTCGGGGTGGCCCGGAGTCTTGGCGCCCCAGGTGCGCAGCGCTTCGATGTCTTCCATCTCCAGGCCGTAGCCCGAGAGGAACAGCTGCAGGTACAGGGTCAGCGAGGTGTGGCCCGGGGAAAGCACGAAACGGTCTCGGCCGATCCAGTTCGGATCCTTCGGATCGTGGCGCAGGTGCTTCTGGAAAATCAAGTAGGCGGCCGGAGCCAAGCTCATTGCGGTACCGGGGTGGCCATTGCCAACCTTTTCGACGGCGTCGGCTGCCAGGACACGGGTGGTGTCGATGGCCTTACGGTCCAACTCGGTCAGTGAGAATTCTTCAACTAAGGATTCAGTCGCCACAGCGGCGTTCCTTCCATTCAGGCTTGGACGGGAGATATCTCCCGCTGACACGCAATACGCCGTCGCCTCCTGCTTCCTCCGGCTGTGCTTTATTCAGAGGGATGCAGGTCGCGACGGCGCAATCTGAGTCAACTCTATCGCGAAAAGGCGTATTGGGGCGTTGGATTTAGCAAGATGACACAGAATTATTCGGTTTGCGCAGAAGGTGGACTTGATACGGCTATTCATGCCACGGCGTGAGCGAATTGCTCAGGCATTCTGCGCATCCGTGCGCAGGTGGCAGCCGGGGGATATGGGTGGCCGGGCACTTCTGCCAGCCGGTGCACGGCAACCAGCCAACGCTACAAGGAATAAGATTTGTTCAGCTGGCGGACATCAGTTGCCATCTTTGTTCATTTGGGAGCAGGGTCCGGGGGACCACGCGCGATCTGCCGAAATGCTGTTGGGCATTTGGGACCGGATGAGTTCTCCCGCCGCGCGGGGTTATTCCATCGAAGGCTCCCGGCTCGTCGACTTTGACGTGCTGCAACGGTTCGCGGGAAACGCTGGTTGGGGCGGGGGCCGCCTGCAGAAGATCGGTTCGAAGAGCAGAATCCGATGGGAGCGCGAAGCCGCAAAGGTGCATGGCTAGCCGCCGGGCAGGTGATTGTAGCGTCTTGAATTGAGCCAAATCACCATTTTTCAACTGTGATCCTCTCCGTGGGGAGTTTCAATCAATTTCTATCCAGCGTAGAATGACAGTGTCTGTCTTGTACCCGTGAAGAACTGAGTGCGTTTAATTGAAGACTCAAAGTGTCGCCGCAGCATCAGTGCCCCGCGCATCGCGTCAGCCTGATGAAAATGCCGGCGATTTTCTGAAGCGCAAGGCCAATGCCTATGTGGCGTTGACGAAGCCTCGCGTAATCGAGTTGCTGCTAGTGAGCACCCTTCCGACCATGATCTTTGCCGAACGGGGTTTCCCCTCCGTCTGGCTCATGATCTCCACCCTTGTTGGTGGAGCTATGGCCGCAGGTGCTTCTGGTGCATTCAACTGCTATATCGATCGCGATATGGATAAGTTGATGAAGCGTACCAAGGGGCGCCCTTTGGTCACTGGGGACCTCACCCCGAGGGAAGCACTGGTCTTCTCTTGGGTATTGGCCATAGCCTCCCTGGTGGTTCTCTGGGTTGGCACCAATCCGCTGACGACCGCCTTGGGCCTGGCTGCAATCCTCCTCTACGTCGTGTTCTACACTTTGATCCTCAAGCGCCGTACCGCCCAGAACATTGTCTGGGGTGGCATCGCCGGCTGCATGCCTGTGCTGATCGCTTGGGCCGCAGTGACCAACACAATTGAATGGCCAGCGATCATCCTGTTCCTGGTGATCTTCCTCTGGACCCCGCCGCATTACTGGCCGCTGTCCATGAAGTATGCGGATGACTACAACGCGGCTTCAGTGCCTATGCTGGGCGCGATCGCTAACGCTCGCCGCGTTTCGGTGCAGGTTGTGCTCTACGCTTGGGCCACTGTCGTTTGCTCGATGCTGCTGGTCCCACTGGGTAGCGCAGGAATCGTTTACACCGCAATCGCTGGCGGCGCGGGCATTTGGTTCGTCTACGAATCGCACGTGCTCTACCGCGAAGCGCAGAGCGACCATAAGCCGGCTGAGATCAACCGCAAGGCCATGAAGGTCTTCCATATCTCCATCACCTACTTGTCGATCGTATTCCTGGCCTTGGCCATTGACCCGTTCGTGGGTAGCCCGCTGTTCGGCTAGGTTCAACGCCGCAGCTGAGCGTCGGTTAGCGCCCTTCCTGGAATCCAAATGAAAATGGATTCCAGGAAGGGCGCTTTTCTGCGTTCGAGCGTAGTTGCCCTTCGTATCGGCCAATGCATGCGCACTATGCGTTTAGGCAGAAATTACTCTCATCGAGGGAAATAAGACTAGATCTTGCTATGCAAGTCTTGCTACGCAAGGTACGGTTATCGCATGTCGGATCAACGCGAGAAAATCGCCACGAATATACGCAAGGGCGTCCTTGAGTACTGTGTGCTGGCTTCGTTAGCCAGCGCAGATAAATACGGGTTGGAGCTGGCAGAAGAGCTCACCGCGCGGAAGCTTACCGCCGGCGAGGGGAGCCTGTATCCGTTGCTGGCGCGCATGAAAGCCACTGGGCTGGTAGAAACCTACTGGGAAGAAAGCGCGTCGGGACGCAAACGGAAGTACTACACCATTACCGAGCACGGGCATCTGATGGTTGGCGAGTTCCGCGGGGTATGGGAAGCAATTTCAATGCAAGTCACCGATCTACTTGGAGAGCAACGTGGCATCGACAGCTGAGCAGTACAGTGCGGAAGCGTATTTGCGGGAATTGGGGAAGCTCCTGCGCGGTGCTCCAAGGGATATGGGCTTAGAGCTTCTGGAGGATGTGGCGCAGCATATCGAGGATGGCCGAGCCCTAGGCAGGGATGATGACCAGATCCTCGCCGCGCTAGGCAGTCCTGAAGCTGTTGCAGCCCCTCTGGTGGCCGAGTACGCGGCTCCGCAAGAGCGGGCCATCCTACGCAGGAATAGCTTGGTGCTCGGTGCGGTGGCACTGGTCCTCGGTGTCCTTGTCTCCATCATCGATACGACTCTGGCAGATATCCTGGGTGACCTGCTTTTTGGCGCTTCTGTGCCAGGAGGTGAGGGCAGTAGCTACGACTCGATATATGAGCAAGGCGCATTGCAACTGCTGATCTTCGCAATATTCGGACTTGGCGTAGCGGCCACCGCGGTCATGAAGGGAAAAGCGGCACGAATCTGCGGCTACGCGGCGGCCTTGTGCATGACAGTGCTCGTTGCCGGATTCATTACCAGCAGTGGAATCTTCTATATCCCGTCAATGATCGCAGCATGGATGCTTGTCGGAATCAATGGGCGTTCTTCCAAATCGGTGAATCGAGAACCGCGTTCGAAATTGATCCGCATCATTGGTGGCACTGCTCTGCTATTGCCAGTCGTGTTCCTGGGAGCCGCATCGTTCACGGGTATCGAGCCGAACGTCGCCGTATACGCATACCTTGCCCTGGGCTTGGCCTGCGGCATCGGGTTCTTGTCCAATTCCCGGATTGCTCTATGGGCTACCTGCGCTTGCGGTGCTGCCCTCCTTGCGGTTTCCGTCGTGGATCAAGGGCTGCTGCTTGCGTCATTCTGGCTAGCCGGAACAGTCTATTTCTTCTTTGGGCTTTATGGTTTGATGTGGTTCACGCGCCGTGGAACGGCCGGGGGACAGCGTTAAGCATCTGGGGGTTGCCCTGCACATCGAGTGCAGGGCAACCCCCAGTCATTTACTCAGGATTCTAGTAATCGTTGCGCTGGTATTCCGGAAGGATGGCAGCCCGATCCCAGACGTTTGCCGAGGCGGCAAGCAGCAAGCTCGCGCCGAGCATGTGGGAGAGTACCAGGGCGACAGGCAACCCATTGAAATGCTGGATGTAGCCAATTGCTGCCTGGACCGCAATTGCCGCGACAAGCCACCAGATGGCGATGCGAAGCTGGGTGTTTCCGCCCTGCTTGTAGGCCAGGATCAGCACCACGATGGTTGCGGCAACGAGCAAGTACACCGGAGCAGTATGCATGCGGGTTACCAGCAGCGGATCGAACAAGTGGCGCGGGGCATCGGCATCGCCTGCATGCGGTCCGGTGCCGGTCACGATAGTTCCGAATGCCACTGCGAGCAGGGAGAAGATCCATGCGGCGAAGGAGAGCTGGCGGATCGACTTGCTGCTCTGATCGAACTTGCGGTTCTTCAGTTCCTTGGCGGTGCGGTTCACCTGGAATGTTGCCATGATGACCAGTGCGCCGGAAATCAGGAAGTGCACCGAAACGACCCAAGCGTTCAGTCCGGTCCACACGGTGATGGCTCCGATGAGCGCCTGCAACGCGATGCCGGCGAGCAAGCCGATGGACAGCTTGAACAGGGTGCGGTGGGTCGGGCGCATCTTCCAGATGGAGATCAGGAACGCGACAGCGATGACCAGCAGGACAAAGGTCAGCAGGCGGTTGCCGAACTCGATGATTCCATGGATGCCCATTTCCGGGACAGGGGTCATCGAACCGGGAACGCAATTGGGCCAGTGGGAGCAGCCGAGGCCCGAATTTGTCAAGCGTACGGCTCCACCGGTGACGATAATGCCAATCTGCGAGATCAGGGATGCGATCGCGAGACCATGCACGAGGCGAGTGACCTTCGTGGGCAGTTTATCGGCCCAGCTCTGGGTGGCTTGGGCTGAAGACATTGAAATCTCCCTTTTCGGAATTTGGGTGGTGGTCAGCTCCATTTGAACAGCTTGATGGCTGCAAAGGAGCCAACTGCTGACCAAAGGATCAAGAAGATGAGGCCAGCAATGCTGAACTGGCCGTGGATCAGGGCATCGCGCATGGCATCGCCCAGCGCTGCTGATGGCAGCGCATTCAGGGTTGGCTGGGCCCAATCAGGGGCCATGCTCAAGGGGTAGAGGACACCGCCGGCACCGGCCAGCAGGATCCAGGCAAGGTTGGTGATCGCCAACGTCGCTTCAGGGCGGACGGTGCCGGCAATCAGCAGGCCCAGCGCGGTAAACGCGGCTGCGCCCAGGAGCAGGAAGAGTATAGCCGGAGCAATGCCCCAGGGGTTCGGATGCCAGTCCAGGAACAACAAGGAGACAGAGCAGATTAAGACGACCTGGATCAGCAGGACCGACAGTACGGCAATGACCTTGCCGAAAATCAGTCCGGTTTTCCCCAGCGGCGTAGTGGAGAACATGGTCAGCACGCCATAGCGGCGGTCAAATCCGGTGCCAATTCCCTGCCCGGTGAAAGCCGTCGAAATGACGCACAAGGCCAAGACGCCAGGAACGGCGGCATCAATGCTGCGGTCTGCGACATCCTTGACCAGATCGGTCAGGGTGAGCACGAAGAGCGCAATGAGCGGCATGACAACAGCGAGAATGAGCTGTTCGCCATTGCTGAGCATCTGGATGGATTCGTATTTGCCCTGGTTCAGGATTCTGCGCAGTGGCGAGACAGCATTGGAGCGTGCCTGTGTTTGGCTCATGCCCTTCCCTCCTTCTGTGCGATTTCAAGGAAAACGTCTTCGAGGCTTCGTGACTGCAAGTTGAGCTCGGTTGGCAAAATGCCCTCCTGGAGCCACCAATGGGTTAGCCAGTTCAAGTGTTCGGGGGAGTTGACCCCGTCGAGCCGGTATTGGCCGGCTCCGGTCTCCTCCAGATGCAATCCTGCCGGTGGTTCAGGTAGGCGCAGCCCTGCTGGGGCGCAGAAGGACACCGGGCGGGTGTCCTGGTCTTCGGCAGCGCGGGCCGTCAGCTCGGCCACGGTGCCTTGCGCCACGGTGCAGCCCTTGTCGATGATGTAGACGTAGTCGCTGAGTCGTTGCGCGTCATCCATGAGGTGGGTGGTGAGGATGATGGCCTTTCCTGCATCGCGAAGTTCGGCAATGAGGTCGAAGACTACCTGGCGGGACTGCGGATCCAGACCAGCACTTGGTTCATCGAGGAAGAGCACTTCCGGATCTCCGGCCAGCGCCAGGGCCAAGGCGACGCGCTGCTTCTGGCCACCAGAGAGACGGCGGATCGTGCGGGTGCCAAATGATTCGAGATCCAACCGTGTGATCAACGCATCAATATCAGTGGGCTTCTGATAGAGGGAAGCGACGTGCCTCAAGAGCGGAACCGGGCGCATTGAGGGTGGCAACCCTCCGTCTTGGAGCATGACTCCGACGCGGGAACGCAATTCGGGATTGTCGCCGAAGGGGTTCTGGCCCAGGAGTTCGACGGTTCCGCCTTCGGGCTGAAGCAGCCCCTGGGCACAAGCGAGGGTCGTGGATTTGCCGGCTCCGTTAGATCCTAAAAGCGTGGTGACCTGACCCGGATAAGCTTTTAGGGACACCGACTCCAGGACTCGCAACATGCGATTGTCCAAGGCGGGGACCGGACCTAAATCTTTAGCCAGCTCGTTGATGACAAGGCTGGGAGTTACAGAAGACACTGAAACATTCTACGACATGTCGAACTGGCTGAGCTGAGTGTTTTGTCACCAACCCTCGAGTTCCGTTGAGGTGGGCGGGACAATGGAAGTGTCAGAGGTTCGATTCAAGTAACGCACTAGTCGGGCAAGCATGTCCTTAGTAAGTCCTTCCTTACTAGACCTAGAGCAAAAATTTACGCATGATTGTGTTGTGTATTCATCAAATTCAGAATCAGCTAGTGGCTCCACTGCCGCGACAGTTGGCGCAGTTGGGGATACCGAGGAGCGTACGCGCGACCGCGTCCTGTACGCAGTACTCGAGGACGGGCCGGTCAGTGCTGCCGAGCTTGGAAGCAAGCTGGGCTTCACGCCTGCTGCGGTCCGCCGTCACCTCGACGCGCTCTCAAAATCGGGACTCGTAGAGGTGAAACTGGTAGCCAACCAGAAGACCGGTGCTGGACGTCCGTCGCGTCGCTACGTGCTTTCGCACCGCGGGCAGACGAAGTTGGGCAACGATTACCTGGAGATTGCTTCCGACGCATTGAAGATGCTCGGCGATGCGGCCGGAGAGGACGCGATTCGCAAGTTTGCGCGTAACCGCTTCGCATCAATGGAAGACCGATACGCTAAGGCGCTGGTCGGCGTTGAAGGGCTGGAAGCACGAGCCGAGGTGCTGGGCAATTTGCTCAGTGCAGATGGATTCGTGGGATACACCCGAAAAGTGGATACCAAAGTGGCAACTGCCCTGATGCATAGCGTGCAGCTATGCCAGGGACACTGCCCGATACAAGACTTGGCACGAGAGTTTCCAGTGTTTTGCGACATGGAAACGGAAATGTTCGCCCGCTTGCTAGGCGTCGACGTCCGACGACTGTCGACCTTGGCCGGTGGAGGACACGTGTGCACGACCCACATCCCTGTGGGGCGTGAAAAGGCGCCAATGCGCGCTGAGAAAAGAACTCGAATTCAGTTCACGAAGCAGGAGAGGCCGCGATGACGGATCAGATTGCACAGGAGTCTGCCGACCCGGGTGTAATTTCCGAAATTCTGGAGAAGAACCCCGAACTCCACGGAATCGGCAATTACGAATACGGCTGGTCAGACAAGAACGACGCGGGTGCAAATGCGCGCCGTGGCGTCGACAAGGACGTAGTGGCGAATATTTCCGCCCTGAAGTCCGAGCCAGAATGGATGCTGGAGCGTCGCCAGAAGGCGCTGAAGTACTTCGATCGCAAGCCAATGCCTACCTGGGGTCCAGACCTCTCGGGTATTGATTTCGACAACATCAAGTACTTCGTGCGTTCCACCGAGAAGCAGGCGACCTCCTGGGAAGAACTTCCAGAAGACATCAAGAACACCTACGACAAGTTGGGTATTCCAGAGGCTGAAAAGCAGCGTCTGGTGTCTGGCGTTGCCGCCCAGTACGAGTCCGAGGTTGTTTACCACCAGCTGCGTGAAGACCTTGAAGCCCAGGGCGTCATCTTCCTTGACACCGACACTGGACTGAAGGAGCACCCGGAGATCTTCCAGGAGTACTTCGGCTCGGTCATTCCAGCGGGCGACAACAAGTTCGCTTCGCTGAACACTGCCGTGTGGTCCGGTGGCTCGTTCGTGTACGTCCCGAAGGGCGTCCACGTGGAGATCCCGCTGCAGGCTTACTTCCGCATCAACACGGAAAACATGGGCCAGTTCGAACGCACCCTGATCATCGCTGATGAGGGCTCCTACGTTCACTACATCGAGGGTTGCACCGCACCGATCTACCAGTCGGATTCGCTGCACTCTGCCGTTGTGGAAATCATCGTGAAGAAGGACGCCCGCGTTCGCTACACCACGATCCAGAACTGGTCGAACAACGTCTACAACCTGGTGACCAAGCGTGCCGTCTGCGAAGAAGGCGCCACCATGGAATGGGTCGATGGCAACATCGGCTCGAAGGTCACCATGAAGTACCCAGCCGTTTACCTCGTTGGCGAACGCGCCAAGGGTGAGACCCTGTCCATCGCCTTCGCCGGCGAGGGCCAGCACCAGGACACCGGATCCAAGATGGTCCACATCGCTCCGAACACCTCTTCGGCCATTGTGGCCAAGTCGGTGGCTCGTAACGGTGGCCGCTCGGCTTACCGCGGCCTGGTCCAGGTCCAGGAAGGCGCCAAGGGCACCAAGAACTCGGTGGTCTGCGACGCGTTGCTGGTCGACCAGATCTCGCGTTCGGATACCTACCCGTACATCGACGTCCGCGAGGACGACGTAACCATGGGCCATGAGGCGACCGTCTCGCGCGTTTCCGAAGAGCAGCTGTTCTACCTGATGTCCCGCGGCATGGCCGAGGACGAGGCCATGGCAATGATCGTGCGCGGCTTCGTTGAGCCAATCGCACGCGAGCTGCCTATGGAGTACGCGCTGGAACTGAACCGCCTTATTGAACTTCAGATGGAAGGATCGGTCGGCTAAGAATGTCGGAGACCACCACCCATATCCCAGCAGAGAAGGCGCGCATCGGCGCACCATCGATTCCTGGTTTCACCGAAGAGGGCGAAGACCTTTCGCCGATCAACGACAACGACAGCTCGCCGCTGGCCGGTGCCTCCACCAAGGCGCACAGCCACGGCGGCGGAGTTGGAGTTCCCGATTCATCGCGTGCCGGTCGACTGACCAGCACCAACGTAGATGACTTCGCCAAGCTGACCGGTCGTGAAGAGGACTGGCGCTTCACCCCGCTCAAGCGCCTGAAGGGCCTGCACAGCGATGACCTCACCGGCGCGGCTCCGAAGATAGAGCTCGCCGGCAACGGAATCGCCAAGCTGTCGGTTGTTCCGGTTGGCGACGCGCTGAACGGTGTTGCGCATACCCCGGATGACCGCGTGTCGGCCAACGCTTGGAAGTTCGCTTCCGAGACCCACGTTGTGACGATCCCGAAGAACGCCGAAGGTGCCAACGCAACCCTGCGCATCACAGGCGAGTCGCTGGCAGCGGCGGCTCAGCACCTCATCGTTGTTGCCGAGGAAAATTCCGAAGCTACTGTTGTGCTGGACCACGTTGGTTCGGCAGTGCTGGCACAGAACGTCGAGTTCGACGTCCAGGCCAACGCCCGCCTGACCGTGATCTCCCTGCAGGCTTGGGAAGATGACGCCGTTCACGCTTCCTCGCAGCAAGCGCTGGTAGCTGCTGGCGCTTCGTTCAAGCACATTGTAGTTTCCTTCGGTGGCGACTTGGTTCGCGTGAACCCATCGGCTCGCTTCACCGGCGAACGCGCTGAGATCGAGCTCTACGGCTTGTACTTCGCAGATGCCGGCCAGCACCTGGAGCACCGCTTGTTCGTTGACCACGCTGTTGCCAACTGCAAGTCGAACGTGCTGTACAAGGGTGCGCTGCAGGGCAAGGACGCACACACCGTGTGGGTTGGCGATGTGCTGATCCAGAAGGCTGCTGTGGGTACCGACTCCTACGAAGCCAACCGCAACCTGGTTCTGACCGATGGCGCCCGCGCTGATTCGGTTCCGAACCTGGAAATCGAAACCGGTCTGATCGATGGTGCTGGCCACGCATCGACCACCGGCCGCTTCGACGATGAGCACCTCTTCTACCTGATGGCTCGCGGCATCGATGAAAAGACCGCACGCCGCTTGGTAGTTCGCGGATTCCTGAACGAAATCGTTCAGCAGATCGGCGATGAGGCTCTGCAGGAGCGACTGACCGACACCATCGAAGAAGAATTGGCTGCTACCGAGAACTAGGTAGTGCTCGCTTCACCAGCTTTTTAGCCTTAGCGCTTTTTAGAAAGAAACGGAACGACGTATGTCTACTCTGGAAATCAAGGACCTGCACGTCTCGATTGACACCGAGCAGGGCGAGAAGGAAATTCTCAAGGGTGTAACCCTGACCATCAAGACCGGCGAAACCCACGCAATCATGGGCCCTAACGGCTCGGGCAAGTCGACCTTGGCTTCGACCATCGCTGGCCACCCGCGCTACAACGTCACCTCCGGCTCCATCACCCTCGATGGTGAAGATGTCCTGGAGATGAGCGTCGACGAGCGCGCCAAGGCTGGCCTGTTCCTGGCTATGCAGTACCCGGTAGAGGTACCAGGCGTAACCATGACCAACTTCCTGCGTACCGCCAAGACCGCCATCGACGGCGAAGCTCCAAAGCTGCGTACTTGGACCAAAGACGTCAAGGAAGCTATGAGCAAGCTGAAGATCGATGCCGACTTCGCTGGCCGTAACGTCAACGAAGGCTTCTCCGGCGGCGAGAAGAAGCGCGTCGAGATCCTGCAGCTGGAACTGTTCAAGCCCAAGTTCGCAGTACTGGACGAGACCGACTCCGGCCTGGACGTCGACGCTCTGAAGGTTGTCTCCGAGGGCGTTAACCGCGCACAGGACGAGAACGAAATGGGCACCCTGCTCATCACCCACTACACCCGCATCCTGCGCTACATCAAGCCAGAATTCGTGCACGTGTTCGTGGATGGCCGAGTTGCAGAACAGGGCGGCCCGGAACTGGCTGACCGTCTGGAAGAAGAAGGCTACGACCGTTACCTGAACGTCAAGGCCTAAGGTTACAGTCATGAGCGAATCGACCGAACAGGGCACGGGAGCCGCTACGACTCCTCTGGAAGACGTTGAGGAAGCGCTCAAGGACGTCATTGACCCTGAACTGGGTGTCAATATTGTCGACCTGGGTTTGCTGTACGGCCTGAAGTACGCGGATGACGGCGTACTTTTGCTGGACCTCACGCTGACAACCGCCGCTTGCCCGCTCACCGATATTATCGAAGAGCAGGTCGGCCAGGCGCTGGAGAGCGTTGTGGACGACCACCGTTTGAACTGGGTCTGGATGCCGCCTTGGGGTCCAGAACGAATCACCGATGACGGTCGCGATCAGATGCGAGCCCTGGGCTTCAACATCTAATTTAGACTGTTTCAAGCAGAACCGCTTGCTCCCTACGGGGGTGAGCGGTTCTGTTCGTTAACGCCCGAGGGGCCTGCATTCCTTCTGGTATCTCGTGGAAGAGCCGAAAGCGAAAGGGGTACCCGGGGCAGAATCGGGGAGCAGCGCATGTCCGAAGCTGCAAACGGTGCACATGAGAGCGCAACGTGGCCGATCGCAGAAATCGACGAAGCACCCAAGGACGTGAATGACCTCGAGCTGGGAGTCAACATTGTTGGCCTGGGCCTGCTTTACGGACGGTGTTTCGACGGCGATTCAGTCCTGGAAATCGACCTGACGTTGACGACGCCTGCCTGCCCGCTGACCGATCTACTCGAAGCGCAGATTGATGAAGTGCTGAAGAACCTTGTCGACGGCCGGAATCAGATGCAGGCCTTGGGGTTCAACATCTAGGCCAATGCCCCAAGGGCTCAATGCGGTACTGACTCGAAAGCAACCGCGCTTCCGGTGCCACCCGCGGCGGCCATGAGCGCGATCGCCCTTTGCCCAGGTATCCGGGCCTGGTTGGCCTGCCAGAACAGCCGAGTCGCAAGAATCGCGCCGCTAGCACCGTAGGGGTGTCCCAACGCCAAGGCCCCGCCACCCTGGTTCACCGTCACCTCGGTGATCCCTAGCTCATCGAGGCATGCCAGGGCCTGGACGGCAAAGGCTTCGTTGAACTCGATCAGTGGAGTGCTGGAAGCAGCAGCGGATGGCAGCAGGCCGATGAGCTTGCGGTACGCCGGTACCGCCGCCATGCCGAGAATGCCGGGATCGCAAGCACCTGAAGCA
Organism: Glutamicibacter sp. NPDC055354; assembly: GCF_053644955.1. Taxonomy (NCBI): domain Bacteria; kingdom Bacillati; phylum Actinomycetota; class Actinomycetes; order Micrococcales; family Micrococcaceae; genus Glutamicibacter; species Glutamicibacter sp. NPDC055354. The sequence continues at coordinate 831,439 of NZ_JBSHMB010000001.1, read as the reverse complement.
GAAGCAAGGTAGCGCATTGCGAAGGTTGGGTTCAGTCTCTGGCGCATTTGTTCGCTCACCAAGATCACCGCGGCTGCACCATCGTTAATCGGGCAGGAGTTTCCCGCAGTCACGGTGCCACCGGGTACGAATGCCTGCTTGAGCGCGGCGAGCTTGCGAAGTGTCAGTCCGGGCCTGGGGCAGGTGTCGGCCGCTACTTGCCCGTTGCTTGTATCCACGGTGACAAGCTCGCGATCAAAGAGCCCAGCCGCTTGAGCGCGCAGCGCACGCTGGTGGCTCTGCAAAGCGAAAGAATCTTGCCGCTCTTGTGCGATGCCGTAGGACTGGGCAATATTCTCCGCAGCTTCGCCCATTTCGGGGTCCGGGTCTCGTACTGGAGTGAATCGGGCACGCGAGTAGAGGCGCGGAGGCTGGATTACGGAGGTTTGCTTTTCAACCCGCCATGGCGCGGTACTCACCGACTCCACGCCACCGGCCACCACGACATGCGCTTCACCGCAACGTATCATCCGCGCAGCGGCGGCAATTGCGTCCAGTCCACTGGCGCATTGGGCATCGATGCTGGTCGCGCTGACGGTATTGGGCAGCACCGACGCCAAAGCAGACACTCGCGCTATATTTCCGCCCGGTCCCGCCGCATTGCCGGCAAATACGTGGTCTACATCCGCAGGGGAGATGCCGCTTCGATCTATTAGCGCGTTGATCACCTGAGCCAGCAGTTGGTCTGCGGTAATGCGGGAATACTCCTTGCCTGCTCTGACGATGGGCGTGCGTGCTGCATTGATAATGAAGGCGTCATTCATCTGAGCCAGTCGCTCCGTTCAATGTCCAGATCCTGGAAGTCCAAAGCCGAGGCATTCAATTTTCCGCTGAAGGTCTCGGGCCACGATCGCAAGTAGATGATTTGGTGCGGGATCTTGTACTGGGGCAAATGCTTCTGCAGGCCGGTGAGAAGCGCGGACGGATTGCGGGGTGGCGAAACCGTGTAGGCCAGCAACTTGGCTGGTGCGCTCGATGCATCGATCCGCACTACGGCATTGGCCAGCCCCTCGGCATTAAGCGCTGCGCCCACTTCGCCCGGGTGGATATTGTTTCCGTTGAGATTCATCATCCCGTCGTTGCGACGGGACAGGACGATGCGATTTGAACCCAGGAGCTTCGCCTGATCACCAATGCCGATTGCTGTGCCGCACCGAGAGATGACAGAGTCCGAGCTAAGGTCGTACCCTTTGGCGTTGAACGGGCTATCGATATAGAGCGAGCCAAAGCCTGAACCCGGCGTTGCCTCATGGGTGTGAGCCTGCACCCCGGGAAACAGCTGGCCGTCGAAGTACGGAGTTCGCGGCTGGTTGGCCAGCCGCTCGCGATACGCGATGAGGCTGTGCTCGCTGCTCCCGAAATATTCAACGCAGCGCGCCGAGGGAGCCATCTGGTGAAGAGTTTGCATGGTCTCCTGGTCCAGGAATTCCCCTCCGCTGATGACCAATCGCAGGCTGGAGAACCGTGCCGGGTCATCCAGGGCCAGCACCTTGCCTAGAATTGTCGGTACGCTGACGATACGGGTGCAGCTGACGCGCGCCAGCAATGATGCAACGCCCTTTTGATCCCATTTTCCGGAAGCCAGGAAGGTGCCGCCAGCATGCAGGGACTCGACCATCGCGTAGAGGCCCAGACCGTGGGAAATGGGACTCGGGCAAAGAGTGGAATCATCTGGCGAAGCGCCCAAGATCGTGGCGCCGGCACTCAGGGACGCTTCCCACGATGCAGCACTCCGGAGCACAGCCTTGGGACGCGATGAGCTTCCAGAAGTACAAATGATCAGCAGGTCTTCAGCGCAATGAGTCTTGGTCGCGGGCGCAACGTATTCACCGGGCTCGGGCGGCTCGGGCGGCAAGGCGAATCTTGGGACGCCGGGCAAAGGCCGCGGAACCGTCGATTCAAGCACGAAATCGCATTGAAGAGCGGTTGCCATGGAAGTGGCCAGTTTTCCGGGCCAAGCAGGGTCAATCACCACCAATGTCTTGCCACTGCGCGCGATCGCATAAAAAGCGATGGCCATCTCAATCGGATCGCTGGTGTGCACGGCGATCCGATTGCCTGGAACGGATTCTAGCCGCTTGGCCAGAGCACCGCTTCTGCTGGCCAACTGCGCATAAGTCAGCCGGCTTTCAACCGTGAGCAGGGCAAGATGATCCGGTCGTTGATTGGCCCACCTTGCCAGTGCCTGCCACAGTTCCATCGAGCTACTTCATCAACCCGCGGTAGCTACGGTGCACAGTCAGGGCCACCAGGGTGGCGACTACGGCTTTGAGGACGTCCCCGGGCAGGAATCCGAGAGACCCCAGCAAGGATGTGCCCAGATCAAGCCCGGTAACAGCAGCGGTCCACGGAACGCCAAACAGATAGATGACGACGATTCCGCCAAGGAGAGCCGAGGCCAGTCCGGACATGAATCGGGCGACCTTGTTTTCGTTGCGCAGAACCCAGTATTTGAAGAGGGCTCCAATGACGAGTGAGCCGAAAATCCATCCAATGAGATATCCGCCGGTCGGCCCGAACAGGACTCCAAGCCCACCACGCCCACCAGCCAACAAGGGCAGCCCTGCCAAAGACAGGACTACGACAACCAGTGAGGCCAATGAACCTCGCCAAGGTCCCAATAAGGCGCCGGCCAGCATGACACCCAGGGTTTGCAGGGTAATGGGTACCGGGATGATCCCCAATGTAATAGGGGGAAGGAGCCCCATGGCCGCGATCATGGCGGCAAAGACTGCGACGTATACCGTATTGCGAGTTTGCGAAGTTGAGTCGGTGCGAGTTGGCATTGTGTTTCCTTGGAAGTGCGAGCGAGATGGAAGTAGATGACGCGCTTAGCGTCGGTAAGGTGCTGAATCGTAGCCGCGGGCGTCTAACGCTTCGGCTGTCTCGTCAGCGATTTTTAGTGATCTGATAACTAATGGGACACTCACGGCCAACGGATTGTTGCCCAGACCCCGAGCATGCTGGGCTTCGCGGACTTCGAGGTATACCTTTTTCAATTCCGGAATGAACCGTATTGTCATGGACAATCCCAATGCGATTTGCGCTGGATTAGCTCCAAGGAATCGTAATGGAGAGGCAACCTGTTGGAAGAGCTCGAGCATCGCGTCAAAGCTTGTGGTGAGGCTGACGGCGTAGGCCATCAGGCACATGGTCAGCAGCCGCAGGACCGAGACCACGGCGTTGGCCCAATCGGTTTGCAGGCCGAGAAGAATGAAGACGATGCCGAGAATCATGGCCAATGAGAACAGTGGCATGCGCAGTTGCTTGAGGTCGACCCTAGCCGAAAGCAGCAGTATCGCACTGAGAATGAACAGGGGCAGCAAGACCTGCCACGAGCTAATCAAGTAAAGCCCGATGCTCAGAACCAGCAATGTTCCGAATTTCCATCCCGGCTTAACACGCGCTAGATACGAAGTATTCTTGGCCGCGATCATGCGTGGCTCCATTGGCGGTAATGGGCGATTGCTTCTTCCGGTCGGCCATCGAATGCGATAGCTCCGTCGGTGACCACGAGAACGCGGTCGAAATCTTCAAGTATTTCCAAATCGTGCGTCACCACAATTGCACGTTGCGCCAGCTTGGCAATTTCGCGTTGGAACGCGAGTCGATTGCGCAGATCCAGCATCGTAGTGGGTTCATCGAACACAATCGTTCGTGGCCGCATGGCAAGGACGGAAGCGAGTGCGACCATTTGCTGCTCGCCGCCGGAAAGAGTGTGGCTTTCGCGATCTGCCAGATGCGAGATGTTGAGCTCTGCCAGTGTCTCATGCACGCGCAATTGGCGCTCTGCTTTGGGAATTTGCAAATTCTTCAGTCCGAACGCAATGTCTTCATAGACCAGCGGCATGATGATTTGATTTGCTGGATTCTGGAAGACAAAACCCACATCGCGGCGGATCTGCTTTGCATGATTCCGAGTGTTCAGGTCGCCAACGTGCACGGATCCTTCAGTAGGCAAAACGAGGCCATTGATGAGCCGGGAGAGCGTACTCTTCCCAGCACCGTTTGCCCCGATAATGCCGATGCGCTGTTCGTTGAGAGTCAAGCGCGCATCTTTGAGGACATCGCGCTCTTCAAAGCGGACAGTGACATTCTCAAATCGAATTGGGGGTAGTTCCACGAGTGCTCCAGCGCAAGGTTCGTAGCTTGAACGGCGGGCTCCATGATCGGACAGCCATTCATGCTTGCGTTACAGATGACCGAAGAGCCATCGATTAAGAGCATACTTGATCACCGTTCAATTGTCTTGATCAGTGTTCAATAAATTCTTATGCGACGAAGAATTGTTCGTAGACCAAGCCCAGGGCCAAGAGGATCATTATGGTTCCGGAGCACATGGTTACGATGCGTGCCGCCATGGGCCGGGAACGAAGCAGCACCCTGGCAGCCAATGCAACGGAGAAGTACACGAGGATCGATACCGCGAAATGAGTAAGCCCAAGAGCGCCGGTTTGCAGGGAGAGCGGAAGATCCAGGGACGAATCCAGGTACTGCGGGATGAGGGCCACATACAGCAGTAGTGCCTTGGGGTTAGTGCCGCTGGTGAGCAGGCCCTTGAGGAATTGGCCGCGTCGCGATCGATGCCGGACCTTGTCCAATAGCGCGACGGTGCTATCGGTAGGTTCGGGTTTGCTCCGAGTGTAATCGCCATCGAGTGCTTCAATCTCCGAGGTAGATGGAGCATCGGCATCAAAGAACCTGGCGTTCCTGCAAGAACGCAGGGTCGCGATGCCTAGCCACAGCAGATAGACCGATCCGGCTGCCGTGAGCCAGAGGAGAAGTGACGGGGAACTCGCGACCAGGGCCGCAATTCCGCACACCAGCAATGCAGTATGAACCAGGTATCCCGAGAGCAATCCCCATACGGCTGGGCGATAGCTGGTTTTGCCCAGTGCAGAGGAAATGATGTACGCCCAGTCGGCGCCGGGCGTGCACGCCAACGTCACCGATACCAAGAGGAATCCGGTGAACTGCGAGAGATCCATTGCTTCTCCAAAATCTAGAAACCTGTGCTCTGATAACAGTAAGGAAAAAATCGTGAAATGTGCTTGCCGATTCTTTGGGGATATCCGTCCCTACGGCAAGAAAAAATTGCTCTGGCGTTAAATGGCGCAAATTATTTGTGCTGTAGTCTAATTTCATGGATGAACTAGACCGTGCGATCTTGGCCGAGTTGCAGAATGACGGACGGATGAGCGCTACCGCGGTAGCTGCAAAAGTTGGGCTATCGGTGGCTCCCTGCCATCGCCGGATCAAAGATCTTGAGCGCAGGGGAGTCATCAGCGGCTACCAAGCGGTGATTGACCCGGAGAAGGTTGGACTGGGATTCGAGGCCCTGGTTTTCGTCACGTTGAAAGACAGAGCGCAGCTTAAGCATTTTGAATTAGCGGTAGAGAGCGAAGAGCTAATAGTTGATGCGCAGCGCCTTTTCGGCGAGCCAGACTTCCTATTGCGAGTCTTTGCCAAGGATCTGCCGCATTACCAGCGTGTATACGACGAGGTCCTAGTTGACCTACCGGGCGTGGAAAAATTGACGAGCACCATAGTCATGCGAAACATCAAGGAGCGGGCGGTTCTGCCCGTCTAGGACGTCTTGTTGGACGGCTTCCAGTTGCGGGTTACCGCCGGCGTCAAGGACAACGAAATAATCAGAACTACCGCGCAAATCCATAAGGCCTGAGGCAACTTCAAGGTATCGACGACGAAACCAATAAATGGCGGACCGCCAAGCATTGCTCCATATCCAAACGCACTGACGATGCTCACCGCTTTTGGACCCAGGCGTTCTCCGCGGGAAGCCGCGATGCTCATGCCCAAGGGGAAGCCGAGCGAGCTACCGAGGCCCCACAATGCTGCACCGAGGCCTACTAGGGAGGGGCTTGTGCCGGTGATGAACAAGCCGACGCCGAGAAGGCCGATAATTCCCATGATCAGGAGTGTATTTTTCGTGCCGAAGCGGTCCACAAGGCGACCACCGACAAAGCGTCCCAGCGTCATTGCTGCGACGAACAAGGTGAACATGAGCGCGCCAATTTGATGCTTGAAACCGTGCCCGTCAACCGAAGTAACGGCAATCCAATCATTGGCCGCACCCTCGCTGAAACTTAAACCGGCGACCATTATGCCAAGCAGCAGCAAGAGTCCCATTTTGTGCGTTGATTGAGTTCGGTTCTGGGGGACATCCTTGTTGATTGGAACCAAATTTTCGTTTTCCCAGCAGGTAATACCTCGATGGGCAACGTAAGCGAGAAGAAGAATGATGACCGCGACAAACGAGAAGTGCCAAAGGCTCGAGATATTCAAGGAAATGGTTGCTGTTGCCACCCCGGCGCCAATTAGGGTTCCCAGGCTGAAGAACCCATGAAGGGAAGGCATGATGCTGCGGCCGACACGACGTTCAACCTGTGCGCCGCTGACGTTCATCATGATGTCCAAACAGCCAAAAGTAAGCCCGTAAAAGAACAGGGCTACGTAGGCAAGAGTGGCTTCCTCGGTTATCGAAATAGCTATGCCCAGTACGACCAAGCATGCTGCTAATCCGATGGGCAAACAGCACAACAGGCGGCGTGTTGGAACGAATTTGCTCACCGACGGAATAAGGGAGATTCCGAGCAAAGTTCCGATGGTACTGCAAATCAAGAACGATCCGAGGTTCAAGCCAGAGAAATCGAAAACAGCGTCGATAATGGAGAGGCGGCCTGCCCAAGTCGCAAAAGATAATCCTGCAAGAAGGAATATTAGATTGATGCTGGTGCGTTCCGTGATTCTCTGTCGCGCGAGGTGGGCGACCAGTTGGGTCATCGGGCACTGTCCCTTTCGATTTCTACAATTCCTAGAGTTTATCTCAAATTAGGGGGATAAGTTACTGTTCAGTCGGGATTCTGAGTGATTATGCGCCGCTGCACGGCTCACGATCATGACATTCACAGATTCGACGGCCGGACCAGGAAAAGAAACGGTGGTGAAGAACGAAAGTTCTCGCTCGTCAGCAGATTTCTTTGCGGAAAATACGGGTATGGTGGCATTGCCCACCGGGAAGTACGCTCGAGATGAAAACTCGTAAATTTCTTGCGTGCAGAGGTGGGATCGTGAAGTTGAGTTCCGAACAATGCGGAGTGATCATCGTGAGTGCTGGATTGGCCGGGTTGGTTGCAGCGTCCGAGGCACTTGATGCAGGACTGAGAGTCCGAATCCTGGATCAGGAAAACAGGGGTAATCTCGGCGGCCAGGCTTACTGGTCTTTTTGGGGGGACTGTTTCTCGTTGATACTCCTGAACAGCGCCGCTTGGGAGTTCGTGATTCTTTTGACCTTGCCTGGTCGGATTGGCAGCATAGTGCACAATTTGACCGGTTGGACGATGAGGACCTGTGGGCGCAACGTTGGGCCAAAGCCTACGTGGAGTTCGCAGATACTGAAAAACGGTCCTGGATCAAGCAAAAAGGCATAGATCTGACTCCAGTTGTGGGCTGGGCAGAGCGCGGCGATGGTCGCGCCGAAGGGCATGGGAATTCTGTACCCAGATTTCACATCGCCTGGGGAACTGGCACCGGGGTATCGATGCCATTTGTGAATAGGGTGCTCGACGGACTGCAAACGGGACATGCCGAGTTGCTCAACCGCCACAGGGTTACTGGATTGGTGACCACTGACGGTTCAGTTACCGGCGTTCGCGGTGAGGTCTTGTCGCCTGATGACGCTCCACGCGGGCAACAGTCGTCAAGAAACGTGGTTTCGGAGTTCGAGTTTTCGGCTGAAGCAGTGGTGATTGCAACCGGGGGACTAGGCGGAAATCAGGACCTGGTTCGGAAATTCTGGCCCGACAGGCTCGGCATCGCGCCGGGGCGCATGATTACCGCCGTTCCGAATTATGTTGACGGCAGCGGCATTGAACTATCGCAGGAGGTGGGGGCGCGTCTTGTTAACCGCGATCGAATGTGGCATTACACAGAAGGAATCCAGAATTGGAACCCAATTTGGCCCGCTCATGGAATTAGAATTTTGCCCGGTCCAAGCCCGATGTGGTTCGATGCCGAAGGGAACCGCCTTCTTCCTCCTTGCCTTCCCGGTCACGACACTTTGGGCACCTTGAAATACCTGCGCAGGGATCCCACTGCGCGAAAGGACGACTATTCATGGTTCGTGCTGAATCAGCGAATTATCGAGAAGGAGTTTGCGCTGTCAGGGTCGGAGCAAGATCCAGATCTGACTAATCGGGATAAAGCCGGAGTTATCAAGGACCGGATCTTTGGCAAGGGTGCTCCGGGGCCGGTCACGGATTTCTTGAACAAAGGTGCGGATTTCGTTTCAGCGACTACCGTCGAGGAGCTCGTGACGAAGATGAATGCAATCGCGCCGGAAGCACATATTGATGCGATGCGGCTTCACCAGCAATTAATGGTTCGTGATTCGCAAACTGAAAATCCATTTAGCAAAGATCGCCAAATTCAATCTATCCGCAATGCCCGAAAGTACATCGGAGACCGATTGACCCGAGCAGTTGCTCCGCACAGGATACTCGATCCTGCGGCGGGGCCATTGATAGCTGTGAAGCTGCACATTCTGACGCGAAAGTCATTAGGTGGACTGCAGACAGACCTATCTGGGCGAGTCCTCAAATACGACGGAACAGTTCTTGACGGGCTTTATGCGGCCGGTGAAGCATCTGGATTCGGGGGCGGCGGGATGCATGGGTACAACGCGCTGGAAGGAACTTTCTTGGGCGGGTGCTTATTTAGTGGCCGGCAAATAGGACGAGGGCTGGCTGACAGGCTCGGCCGGAAAGGGCCTCAAGCTAGAAAAGAGGCCTAACACTGGTCAAATTCCTAGATCTGGATAGATGCGAAAACCGCCGTTCACTTGTATTACCAAGTGAACGGCGGTTTATTTCGTACCCCCGGCCGGATTCGAACCGGCGACCTAGAGATTAGAAGGCTCTTGCTCTATCCAGCTGAGCTACGGAGGCATAACCGAAAATAGTTTAGCTCATTGATCACCAAAAATACGACTTGAGGCCGATAGGCTGGAGAAGCGAATGTAGATCATCATCTGATTAGGAGTAGTTAAGTTGCCGAAATTGAGAATCGGTAGCGTGTTGAGCATCGTGTGCTTCTGTGTGCTAAGCGTGGTTTTAGCTTGGGCCGTAGCGTTGCCGCTTTGGATGGGAGAAGGCATAAATGATGCCAAGCTTCCAGGAATCGCCATGGCAATGATGTTTACCCCGACCATCGCTGCTCTAGTGATTGCCATTGTCGAACGCCGGCTAACGAGCTTCACCTCCGAGGTTGGGCTCTGGCCAATCAAGCGTCCGGGGAAGTTTGCCATCGCACTGGTGCTGTCCTATGTGATTCCGCTCGGGCTCATACTTCAAGCGCCCTTCATCGGAACATGGCTAGGGGTCTTCCCTGGTGATCTGCAGAATTTCACCGTACTGCGCGTTGTCTCCGGCCAGGAAGGCCCGACAATCTATCTTCTCGGACAGGCGGGGTTGATAGTTGTCGCTGGCCTCATGAATTCCTTGTTTGCTTTAGGAGAGGAGATTGGTTGGCGGGGATGGCTTTGGATTCGCCTGCAGCCTTATGGGCAGCTTGTATCAATTCTTGTATCCGGCGTCGTCTGGGGGATCTGGCATGCACCATTGGTGCTTCTGGGCTACAACTATCCGATGGCTGCGGGCGTGTGGGGAGTCATGGCTATGTGCGGCATGTGTACCGTATTTGGCGCCTTCCTTGGCTGGTTGCGTACCTACAGTGATTCCGTATGGCCAGCGGCTTTGGCGCATGGAGCCTTCAACGCCAGCGTCGGATTGGTTTCACTGTTTATGGTGATGGGAGTTCCTTTGGACGCAACAAAAGCATCAATCATGGGTTGGTCCGGGTGGATCTTGCCAGGAATCGTCATAGCCGCCATGCTATTGAAAGGCGCATTCAAACCTCAACGGGCTAAAGGTTTATCCACAGGCCGTTGACATTGCGTCCGACCGGATCTTGCGGTGCGCCATCATCGGATTCAATGGCAGAAAAGGCTTCTGCCATTTGTATCCAATAGGAGGCAGTCCAATGAGCGATCTTGTGACAATCCGCGGAATTGTCGGAACGGAACCTCAACTCAGCATTACGCCCAAGGGCGTTTCCATCTTGAAATTCCGAGTAGCGACGCATGAGCGAAAACGCGATCTTGAAACAGGGCAGTGGGTCGACGGGCCGACCAATTGGTATGCGGTCTCGGCGTTCCGTGCCCTGGGAGAGAATTCCATGGAATCCCTGGGGCCAGGCGACCATGTAATGATTTTCGGAAAGTTGCAGATCCGAGAATTCGAACGAGCAGATGGCTCGCGAGGGAATAGCGCAGATATCGAGGCTTATTCAATTGGTCACGATCTGCGTTTTGGAACGAGTTCCTTCAACCGTGTACGGACAGATACCGGCGAAATGGAGCGTGTGCAGCACCCGTCACGTTCGTCCGACACTGAAGCGAGCTGGCAAAGCGAGGATGGCGAAGCGGCCTGAAGACGCGTGTTCTGGTGGTGTTTGAGGGTTTCGTGTGAATCCGGGCACCACCAACCCAAAATAGTGGTGTGTGGATTCGGAAATGACCCCCGCAACAGACTAGCCTTAAGGACATGGCGGAATTCATTTACACGATGACCAAGGCTCGCAAGGCCGTTGGCGACAAAGTCATCCTTGACAATGTCAGCATGTCGTTCTTCCCCGGTGCCAAAATTGGCGTCGTGGGACCCAACGGTGCTGGTAAGTCAACGATCCTAAAGATCATGGCGGGGATCGATACTCCCTCCAACGGTGAAGCGCGTCTTTCACCGGGCTACTCGGTAGGCATCCTGCTGCAGGAACCCCCACTGAATGAAGAAAAGACCGTCCTGGGCAACGTCCAGGAAGGTGTTGGCGAGATCTATGAAAAGATCACTCGCTTCAACGAAATCTCGGAAGAGATGGCACAGGACGGTGCCGACTTCGACACGCTCCTGGAAGAAATGGGCAAGCTGCAGGAAGCGATTGACGCTGCCGACGCTTGGGACATCGACAATCAGCTCGAACAGGCAATGGACGCGCTGCGCTGCCCACCAGGCGACGAGAAAGTTACCCACCTCTCCGGTGGTGAACGTCGACGTGTAGCACTGTGCAAGCTTCTCCTGCAGAAGCCGGACTTGCTGCTGCTCGATGAGCCTACTAACCACTTGGACGCTGAGTCCGTACTGTGGCTGGAACAGCACCTGGCATCTTACCCGGGCGCTGTGCTGGCCGTAACCCACGACCGCTACTTCCTGGACCATGTCGCCGAATGGATCTGTGAAGTTGACCGCGGTCGCCTGCACCCATACGAGGGCAACTACTCCACTTACCTGGAGAAGAAGCGCGAGCGCATGGAAGTTCAGGGCAAGAAAGACCAGAAGCTTGCTAAGCGTCTGGCAGAAGAACTCGAGTGGGTTCGTTCGAACGCCAAGGGCCGTCAGACTAAGTCGAAGGCTCGTCTGGCGCGCTACGAGGAAATGGCTGCGGAAGCCGAGCGCACCCGCAAGCTGGACTTCGAAGAAATCCAGATTCCGCCAGGCCCGCGCCTGGGCCAGCTGGTAATCGAAGCCGAAAACTTGAAGAAGGGATTCGGCGATCGTGTATTGATCGATGGTCTGTCCTTCTCGCTACCACGCAACGGCATCGTGGGTGTCATTGGTCCCAACGGCGTCGGCAAGTCGACCCTGTTCAAGACCATCGTTGGCATGGAAGAGCTTGACGGCGGCACACTGAAGGTCGGCGACACGGTCAAGATTTCCTATGTCGACCAGAATCGCGAGAATATCGACCCAGAGAAGTCGTTGTGGGAGGTCGTTTCTGACGGCCTCGATTACATCAACGTCGGTCAAGTTGAGATGCCATCTCGTGCCTACGTTTCGGCGTTCGGGTTCAAGGGCCCAGACCAGCAGAAGAAGGCAGGTGTTCTCTCCGGTGGTGAGCGCAACCGTCTGAACCTGGCACTGACCCTCAAGCAGGGTGGCAACCTGTTGCTGCTCGATGAGCCTACTAACGACTTGGACGTTGAAACCCTGTCGTCGTTGGAAAACGCGCTGCTTGAGTTCCCGGGTTGCGCTGTAGTGGTCTCCCACGACCGTTGGTTCCTGGACCGAGTCGCGACCCACATCTTGTCGTACGAGGGCACTGAGGAGAACCCATCGAACTGGTACTGGTTCGAAGGCAACTTCGACTCTTACGAGAGCAACAAGGTTGAACGATTGGGTGCCGACGCGGCTAAGCCGCACCGTGTTACCCACCGTCGCCTGACCCGCGACTAATCCACGGGCATGAAAATAGCCGCCACATTTGTGGCGGCTATTTTTATGCCGCAGGAGGCATCGTTCAGTTAGCTCGTTGTCGAATCGGCACGCAATCCGGACAATTTCAGGTACTCGCGATCCTGGTAAAGCAGGTGTTGCTGTTGCGCATGCCCGAAGAGTACCTCATGGACTTCAGCAGCAATCAGGCGGGAGCCTCCAACGCTGATGGAGGAGTGGATACTGGCGCGGAAAGCAACGGGAGCCTCGATGAAGTGTGGCTCGCCGGTGGGCAAGACCCGGAAATGTTGATCGCTGGTAAATCGTGGGGCACCCGGGCGCGCGAAATTATTTGCCAGCTCGTGCTGGTCTTCGCCGAGCATATGGATCACGAAACTCGGTGCTGCTAGCACAGCGCCGGCAGCGCCGGATTCTTTGGCCAGCGAGAACGAAACGGCAACGGGATCAATGGAAAGCGAAGCGAGGGAAGAGATAGTTAAACCGTAGAATGCCCCGTCGACCGCTGCAGTAATCACTGCTACTCCAGCAGGATGGTGACGGAAGGCTGCACGGAATCCATCTGATAATTCGCTCACTGAGCCGCTCCTTTGCCTGGAGTTGGAATGAAACTCCAGTAACTGATGCAAAAGCCCGAGCTTTTGCCAACAACTTTGAATACTTCCACCCTAAGACCTCAAGTAAACTTGAGGTCAAGGAAAGGGGTGGTGATGCTTCACACAACGGAATCTGGGGATTGCGAAAAAGATTTTCCCGGGCGTGAACTTCTAAGCATCGGGCAGGTTAGCGAACGCACTGGTGTGGCCAGATCCGCACTGCATTATTACGAAGATATTGGGCTGATCGCTTCCACGCGGACAGCGGGGAATCAGCGACGCTATCCTCGCCACTTGCTGCGTCGTATCTCGTTGATCAGTGTCGGCAGTAAGTTGGGCATCCCACTCAGCGACATCAAGCGTGCTTTGGCACCAGTGCCGATGGGAAAAATCCCCGAGGAAAGAGACTGGCTTCGCGCGACAGAGGAATGGAAGAAAGTACTCGAAGCGAGGCGGCGTGCCATCGAGGAATTAGAAGATCGGCTTATGGGATGCATTGGATGCGGCTGCCTGTCGATGCAGGCCTGCAGCCTCCTGAATCCGGAAGACCAATTGGCGCGTGAAGGTGTGGGCGCGCGGCGATTGGAAGCACCCGCAGATGCCGGGGAGCAGTCCATGTAGCCGGAGGGGCAGAACATTACCTGTTTTGAAATTCCGATATCCTCTGGCGCCTTCGGTTGGCGCCGCCTCGAACTCCCGTACTGAACTCGGCACTTACTAGAATGTAATCATGAAAATTGCTCAAATATATCGCTTTCCTGTTAAAGGGCTACCAGGCGAAGCAGTCAGTTCGGTCGCAGCCAAAATGGGAAGCGGGCTAGAAGGCGATCGCTGTGTCGCCTTCGGAAACGGCACAATTGAGCACCAGGACGGGCAGTGGCAGAGCTGCCTAAGCTTCACTATTCTCAAGAACAACAAGAGCCTGCAAAAGTGGCAAGTTGAATCCAGTTTTCCACTTATCACCATGACCGCGCCAGCATCTACAGGTGCGGCACCATTGACCTTTGATCCCAGTAGCCAGCATGGCAGGGATGCCGCCAGCGCCTATCTGTCGAATCACTTGCCGGCGCAGGGGCCAAAACCGCGAAGATTGGTGTCTGCACCGCACGGAATGTTCGATTCGCGACTGTCGGGCATTTCGATTATTAACCCCAATACGGTTGCGGAGCTGTCGCGAGTATCCGGGGTGCACTTGGATCCCCGGCGGTATCGAGGCAACCTTGTGGTGGAAGGCCTGCCCGCATACTCGGAATATGGGCTTATTGGCAAAGTGCTGCGCATAGGCGAAACCCGTATTGCCATTACCAAATCAATCGCCCGTTGCTCAGCAACCTCGGTAAATCCGGATACTACCGAAGTCGATACCAACGGACCCCGTTTGCTGGCAACGCACTTTGGCCACGTTCACTGTGGCATTTATGGAACCGTTCTGGAATCCGGGGTCTTGGAGACTGGCGCCTCAATTGAAATAGAAAACGAAGCAACAGAGGCCGAAGAACTGGTTCCAGTGAAGATCTCTCCACGGTTCATGACCATACTTCGAAACGAGGACTTGGGCTCAGGAGTAGTCGAACTGCTGCTTCACGATCCTTACGGATGGATTAAGTCTGAGTATGAACCGGGCATGCATCTAAGGGTTCACTTGCCAGATCCGCTGTGGAGAAATTACACCATCACCTCGGTGAGCGACCGGGGCATTAGTATCGCCGTTCGCATCCAAGGTGAAGCTTCAGCGAAAATAGCACAGCTGCAGGAGGACGAGCAACTTCTTGTCTCAGGGCCGTACGGTGTGCTGACCTCGGCTAATGTACTAGGCTCCAGCACTGCCATCGTCAGCGCTGGAATTGGCATCACTCCTGCTTTGGGGCTGCTCGGGGATGCTGCAGCGGTGACTGGCAGCCAAGATCTGAGGTTCATCCATGTCGAACGTGGCGGAGCCAGTGCCTTGTACTGCCGGCTGGAACAGATGGCTGCCGGGCTGAAGGCGCCAATCAGCTTGGATCGCATCGACACCTCCGAGGGGCGGCCAGCGGCTGCTGCGATCGCAGCACGACTACGCGGTTGCAGCAGGGTGGTGGTGTGCGGGCCTGAAGAGTTCACCAAGATGGTATTCGAGGCGTGCGAGCAAGCGGGAATTTCTGCTTCGCAGATTTACAGCGAAACCTTCGCATCACCGGCGACCGATCTGGAACGCCTTTTTGAGAACTATCCGCCCGCAGAAGTCTCTTGTCGCAGGAGCGAAAAGAATTTCACCTGGAGTGCGGAGAATGGAGTGCTGCTTGATGCGCTGGAAGAGCAAGGGCTTGAACCGGCTAGTCTTTGCCGCTCGGGTTCTTGCGGCGAATGCGCCGTTAGCCTGCTCAGGGGCAGGATTTCCTACCCGTTGGAGCCGAGCGCCCGCGTAGCACCGGGCCAGATCCTCGCCTGTATGGCCGTACCAGCAGGCGATATTGAACTGGACGCATGAACCACGCGGGCGGTGCGCTATCGATTCAGGACGAGTGCCCCTCTGCGAACTCAGGCAGGCGGATCATGCCTTCCTGGGCGACGGTCGCGACGAGCTCGCCTGCCTTGTTGTAGAACTTTCCCGCACCAAGTCCGCGGGCCGACGAGGCCGATGGCGAATGAAGTACGTAGAGCAGCCATTCATCGACTCGGAAATCCCGGTGCCACCACATTGCGTGATCGAGGCTGGCGATGCTCAAGCCGCGATGTACCCATGGCACTCCATGGGCTCGCAGGGCAGGCTCAAGTAGCATGTAGTCGCTCGCGTAAGCCAAGGCAGCTCGGTGCAGGGCGGGCTCATTGGGCATTGCCGAGGTGGTGCGCAGCCAAACCGCACTATCGGCAAGCTTGGCCGAATTTCCTGGAAGGTAGATCGGTTCCGAAACATGCCGGAC
Source organism: Glutamicibacter sp. NPDC055354 (assembly GCF_053644955.1). Taxonomy (NCBI): domain Bacteria; kingdom Bacillati; phylum Actinomycetota; class Actinomycetes; order Micrococcales; family Micrococcaceae; genus Glutamicibacter; species Glutamicibacter sp. NPDC055354. Next base: position 815,602 of record NZ_JBSHMB010000001.1, on the reverse strand, counting down.
GTCGAAAGGCCGTTCGAAAGCCCATTCCTTTGCCACTGGATGGTCCAGGTGCCCCACGAGATCTGCGGTAGTCGGAAGCGACTCGGGATCCGGGATTCCGGCAGGCATTGGATCATGGTGTTCGAGGCCGTTTGCCGGTTCCTGGAATGAGGTGATCATTGACAGGATCGGTTCGCCATTTTGGTAGGCGTGCACTCGACGTGCGGAAAATGAGCGGCCATCGCGCAGGCGCTGTACGCCGAAAGTGATGTTCTGGTTCGGATCTCCCGGACGCAGGAAGTAACCGTGCAGGGAATGGATCGCACGGGTCGCTTCAACTGTACGCGTGGCGGCCATGATCGATTGGGCCAGAACCTGCCCGCCAAAGACGCGAGGTCGAGTCTGCCCAGGGGTATGGCCGATGAAGATATCCTCATCCGTGCGCGCCTGGTCTTCTCCATCCAGATTCAACAGATCCAGCAGGATCTGGGTGGTGCCTAGGTCTTCGGTCACTGTGCGGGCTCCTTGGAATGCGATAGCGGAACAAAACCAAATTTAATGCTACTCGAAAGTAATATTTTCAGTTGAGATTCGGGCTCATAGGAAAACTATACGTTTCACGGAGCAGCATCACGCCATGAGCAAAGTCGCCACGCGTAGTTGCCGCTCCGTGAGACGATAAATATATGGCTAGTGATGCGGTGATTTTCGACGACAGTAATTCAGTAAGCGACTTAGCGAACTTTATTAGCCGGGCGAAAACAATTGAAGATGATGCGGCCCAATTCGTCGCTCGAAATACGGCCTTGGCTGTCTATGTACCTGTTTTGGTCCCTTCCGACCTCGGTCAAGGCGGCTATACCATCCTCGGAATGCGAGTTCATCGCTTGGCGCAGCCTGCAGATCTCAAGGCCAGCTATTCCTTGGCATCGATCCAGGATCGCCTTGCTCGCATGGGGGAGTCAACCGTCGACTTCGCGCTCCCACCGGTTGAAGAGAACCCTAAATGGGCTGGGATCTCCGTGCCGGTCTCAGGCTGGGAAGATGCAGGAGCCGTAGCGAACGACATGCTATCTTCCTCAGCTCAAAACGGCATCGACGCCGTCGCCCAAGCATTGCCGGAAAACCCGGGATTGCCTGTGCTTGTGCAGATACGGCAGCGAATTTGGGCTGCGGATGTGCCAGGAGAAGATTTGAAGATTCCTATGGGCTCCGCATTTGCCATGCATGCCTTGGGTTTCCTGGCGCCTGGCGGGCAAAGCCGAGTATTCCGCAATGGCAGTTGGACTCGACTGAGCAACGAGCGAGGGCATGTCCTTGTCCGCAAAGCCTCTTTGCTCGGCTAAGCAGTAATAAGGATATGGACTAGAACGCGCCCGTGGCGGTTCTAGTCCATAAATTCTTAGAGCAGATTCCGGTGTTCATCCGGAGTGTTCAGCAGCGAGTGGGCTGCACGCTCAAAGTAGTCCCGAAGGGTTTCGGCCTGCAGCATTGGCAGCTCTAGCTGGTCTATAGCCTTGTTCATATGGCCCAGCCAGACATCACGGTAGTGGCCGTTCACCGGGTAATTTGCATGACGCATGCGGAGCCGAGGGTGGCCACGATGCTCGGAGAACGTTGTCGGACCACCCCAGTATTGTTCCAGGAACAGCTGGAGGCGAACTTGGGCAGCCCGAAGCTCCTTCTCTGGGTACATCCGTCGGAAATCCTCGTCTTCGGCAACGGAACTGTAGAAATTCTTGGTCAGCTGCGCGAAGATTTCGCGACCGCCAACCTCTGCGTAGAAGGTACCGGGATAGTTGGCAACGTCGATCGGCGTTTCGGCGGCATCCAAGAATTCTTGGCTGGATCGGCCTAGAACCAGGGGATTGCTGAAGGGATCTTTTTTCGGGTCATGTGCAAGTGGCAGGTTTTCAGTCATTCGTAAAAATCCTCAGGAGGAGCTAGGGAATACCGGCTCGTGGAGAACCGGGAAGTTGACGGACCGGGCGATGAAGCAAACCTTGTTCGCTTGGGAGTGGAGCGAATCGGCAAGTTCTCGTTGGGATTCATCGGCAAGGTAAACGACGGGCCGCAAGATGGCTTGGGTGAATTCACCGCTGTTATCCCGATTGAGACGCAGTGTTCCAGAAGCATCGTCCGTATAGCCAGTGATATTCACGCCGTGGGTAACCGCTACATGCAGATACGAGAGCATGTGGCATTGGCTCAGGGCAGCAAGCAGGAGTTGTTCTGGATTCCAGCGATCGCGATCCCCATGGAATGTTGGATCCGCGGTGCCCGGCAAATCTGGCAAGCCCGATGCGCGCAATACATGGTCCCGGCCGTAGCTGCGGTAGCTTTCCGTTCCGGTTCCACGATTGCCTGTCCATTCGAGCCCTACCCGATATTCATGTTGCGAGAGGTCCATAGGTCTATTCTCCCACTTTTAACCGAAAGGTGGCGGCGGCTTCCGCATTGAGCAGAAGCCGCCGCCACCATACGAGCGACCCTAGATTTCTAGTGCCTCGGCGTCCGCCCGACGCGCAGCGAGAGCCCGGACCACGTCGGCACGCGATTCCACCAGCAGACGGCGCATCGCCGCGTGCTTGGATCCCAGGGATTCCAGGAATGCATCCGTCTGGTCCAAAGTTTCCTGCGAGACGTTGGAGCTGGGGTAGAAGCCGATCACAATCTGCTTGGCCATCTCATGCGAGTAGGATTCCCACGCGTTGACCAGCAGCCCGAAGTAGTCCTCGGCGTATCCGGAGATCAACGCGTTCTGATGCACGTTGTTGAAACCGGAAATGACCGCGCTTTGCTGATCGTTGGACAAGGTAGCAGCGGTTGCCGCCCCGAATGCCTCTGCCTTGGCTTCTGCAGTTGGGCGGGAAGCTCGCGCGGTGTACCACGAGGCCTTGCCCTTGGCCGTGTCGTCGCTGGCCAGAACTGCGTCGAGATCAGCATCGCTCAGGTAGCCGCCGGCACTCAGCGCAATTGCGAAGGACCAGCGCAAATCGGTGTCAACGGCCAGGCCTGGCAAGCTTGCCGAGCCGTCGAACAAGTTCCTGACGCGATCCAACTGGGCGGCGGCGCGCGAGCGGTGCGCGAAGGCCTTGACGAACTGCAGCTGCGCGTCGGAGCCTGCTTCAGCATTGGAAGCCAGCTGCCACAGCTGGTCGGCAGCCTGCACCGAAAGTTCTTCGCTGCGTTCTGCAGCAACATAAAGATCCAGCGACGTGTTCAGCTGGCGCAACAGCACCATGATCACCGTGGAATCCACCTCGTGGCCAATATTGTTCAGCAGCAACTGGACGTAGGTGCTTGCAGGGGCTTCGGCATCACGTACAGAGTCCCACGCGGCTGACCAAACAAGAGTGCGCGGCAGCGACTCCTGGAAGTCCTTCAGATGCTCGGTGGCAGTCGCCAAGGAAACTTCATCCAGGCGGATCTTCGCGTAGGTCAGGTCATCGTCATTGAGCAGAACCAAATCCGGGCGCTTCATGCCGGCCAGCGCGGGAACGAAGGTGAGCTCGCCATCGATATCAAGTTCTTCGCGGTGCACGCGCTGCAGCGCTCCGGCCTCATCGAGCGAGTAGAAGCCAACAGCAAGTCGGTGCTGGCGCAAAGTCGGGAACTGAGCAACGGCGGACTGGCGAATGGCAAAGGACGTAATAGCGCCGTCATTGCCGGTTTCAATTTCGGCCTTGAGGGTGTTCACACCAGCGGTTTCCAGCCAGGATGCGCCCCAGCCGCTGAGATCGCGGCCGCTGGCGGCTTCCAGTTCCTTGAGCAGGTCTGGCAGCTCGGTGTTCTTCCAGGCATGCTTGGCGAAGTACTCGCGTACGCCAGCCATGAATTCTTCCTGGCCTACGAAAGCTACCAGCTGGCGCAGAACGCTGGCCCCCTTGGCATAGGTGATTCCATCGAAGTTGACCTCTACGTCTTCAAGGTCATTGATCTCCGCGACAATGGGGTGGGTGGAAGGCAACTGGTCCTGGCGGTAGGCCCAGTTCTTCTCCAACGTATTGAAGGTGGTCCAAGCGCTGGTGAACTCGGTGTTCTGCGCGGCCGCCAGAGTGGACATGAATTCTGCGAAGGACTCATTGAGCCACAGATCGTTCCACCACTTCATGGTGACCAGGTCACCGAACCACATGTGTGCCAGCTCATGCAGGATGGTGATCGCGCGGCGCTCAATCATGGCACCGGTTGGACGGGAACGGAAGATGTATTCCTCGAGGAAGGTCACCGCTCCAGCGTTTTCCATGGCGCCTGCGTTGAATTCGGGAACGAACAACTGATCGTACTTCTCGAATGGGTATGGGGTGCCGAAGTTCTTCTCGTAGAATTCGAAACCCTGACGGGTCACGGTGACGATGTTCTCGACGTCCAGGTACTGCATCATGGATGCGCGGGCGAAGACACCCAGCTCGATGGTGCGGCCGCTGGAGGAAACCAGCGAATCGCGGGCGACCTGGTAGGGGCCTGCGATCAGGGCAGTGATGTAGCACGAGATGCGCTGGGTTGGGGCAAAGGCCCAAGTTGCTGAATCGCCGTTTTCCTCTGGCGCAGGAGTCGGGGCGTTGGAAACAACGTTCCAGTATTTTGGCGCGGTGACCGAGAACTGGAAGGTGGCCTTCAAATCAGGCTGCTCGAAGACGGCGAACATGCGCCGGCAGTCCGCGACCTCGAACTGGGTGTACAAGTAGACTTCCTGGTCCACTGGGTCCACGAATCGATGCAGGCCTTCGCCGGTGTTCATGTACAGCGCGTCCGCGTCGATCACGAGTAGGTTTTCTGCGGCGAGGTTCGGCAACTGGATACGGATGCCATCTGAATGCTGCGCTGGGTCCAGCTCGACGCCATTGAGATTGATGGAGCGTACCGAGTCGGTGACTGCATCAATGAATGTCGAAGCGCCGGCGATGGCGGAGAACCGCACCGTAGTCTTGGAAGTGAAGACGCGCGCACCGCGAGTAAGATCCAGGCTTACCTCATAGCTGTCAACGTTGAGCAGATTTGCGCGTTCGCTGGCCTCGGCGCGAGTGAGGTTCATTCCTGGCATGGGTTCTCCAATTCTTGGTGATGGCTATCCACCGGTGGAAGTTGTGAAATGAATATTGAATATCTGTCTATTGTGTCACCTTTGACCGGGCATTGCGCAAGTCATCGGGCCGAACAATTTACTCAATTTTCCAATAGCGTCCCGAAATTGCACGCTTTGGGACGCCTCGGAGACATATTCGGTTCATACTCCGTGATGCGCAGCTGAGAAGTAGCCGGAGCGCGTGCAGCGGTCGCTATCCTAGATAGGACAGTAAAAGAACCCTCCCTAGTAAATGAGGCAATCGACTATGCGCGTGCATATCGCTACTGACCATGCAGGACTTGAGCTCAGCGACTACCTGGTAAAGCACCTGACCGCCAAGGGCTACGAAATGGTCAACCACGGCCCGAAGTCCTACGACCCGGAGGATGATTACCCGGCATTCTGCATCAACGCGGCACAAGCTGTTGTTGATGACCAGCGCGCGGGCGTGGACGCACTGGGTATCGTCCTGGGTGGCTCCGGCAACGGCGAACAAATTGCTGCCAACAAGGTCGAAGGGATTCGCGCCGCACTGGCGTGGAACATGGATACCGCGAAATTGGCCCGTGAGCACAACAACGCCAACGTCATAGCCGTTGGCGGGCGCCAGCACTCAGTAGAAGAAGCTGCGGAACTTATCGAGGCCTTCCTCGCTGAACCATTTAGCGAAGCGGAGCGCCACGTACGCCGCATCGGCAAAATCGCCACGTATGAAACGACCGGCGAGGTCATCGACTAGTCGTGCCTGAAGGTCATTCCCTTCACCGTCTTGCCCGCCAGTTCGACGATGTCTTTGGCGGGCAAACGGTCCTGGTTACTTCTCCGCAGGGCCGTTTCAGCTCCGATGCCGCGCGCATCGACGGCCATCAGCTGGAACAGGCCTTTGCCAAGGGCAAGCAGCTCTTCTGCCGCTTTTCCAACGATCTCTATCTGCGAGTGCATCTGGGGCTCTATGGCGCGTTCAATTTCGGGGGAGACAGCTACTTTACGGGTGCTTCCTCTATTGGCGCCCCTCGGAAGATTGGTGAAATCGAAGCCAGTGCCAGTACGGATGCTGAGAAGTACACCGGCCCGCCCGCACCGGTAGGAGCAGTTAGAGCGCGGATCGTTTCCGAACACGGCTGGGCTGATTTGCGCGGGCCAACTGCATGCGAGGTTCTGGAGTACGAACAGGTCCAGATTCATCTGGATAAGCTCGGCCCGGATCCATTGATTGGGTCCGCAGTGCGTTTCAGGGCAGCCAAAGGCCAGGCTGATTTAGCGGACGCAGATATTCGGCTTGAAGCGGGCTTCAAGGAATTCCGGGCGAACCTGATGAAGACCAAGACAGCCATTGGCATCGTGCTCATGAACCAGGCGCTCATTTCTGGTGTCGGCAATATCTACCGAGCGGAAGCCCTATTCCGGAATCGAATCGCTCCGGAATTGCCGGCGAATGAACTCAGTGCTCAAAAGGCCAAATCACTTTGGTGGGACATCGTATCGGTAATGGAAGACGGCGTTCGCGATGGCAAGATCATCACTACCTTGCCCGAAGACCGCGACCCACAGGGCGTGGTTTGGCCCGATAACGCGTACTACGTTTATCAGCGGCAGGGACTGGGGTGCCGGAAATGTTCGGCGCAGATTTCCCTGGCCGAAATCGCGGCCCGCAAGCTGTACTGGTGCCCTCGTTGCCAGAAGCTTCCGCGCAAACATGTGAAGGCATAAGCTGCAGATTCGTCGATGGGACGAGCGGAGTTCTTTTCGTTCAGGCTCGTCGGCGTGTTTTGCTACCCATCACCGTACGGCAGTGATAAGGGAGAGGTGCCAAGTGAGACATGGAATCCCCGATTTGCAAAGCAAGAGTTTTGTGGTCTAGACTGAATCTTGTTCGAAGCGCAGAAGCTTCGAAATGGGGATGTAGCTTAGTGGTAAAGCCTTAGTCTTCCAAACTAATGATGCGGGTTCGATTCCCGTCATCCCCTCCAAATGAAAAGGTCTCGCCGTGCGAGGCCTTTTCGCGTATCTGGACGAATGTCTCTCTTTTCCTGGCCTCCTCTGCGTAGTGCAGCCATTTCGGGTCACTGCAGGAATGAGGCTACGAGAATGTTTGCGGCTTCCATTTTTCTGCTCCTGGACGTCAAATCGCATTCTTATGCATCGGCGGGGAGCGTTTTTCCAAGGCCCGTTCACTTCGTCAGCGGCGGAGAAGAGTCGTCGCCGAACGTCGCTAATTGATTCGATGAGCCTCGGGTTCCGGGGTGCAGCTTCGGGAAATGGCGGTTTCCCGCTTTCAAATTTGCCAAACTCGCGCCCTCCTAACGCCTGCCTGGGAGCTGTTGGCATGGCGTCAGGTTTGCAAGCGTGACGCTTGGTTTCGACCGGGGTTCAGTCCAGCAGCCACGGATTATGTGCCGGGTCGCCGAGCAAAGCAACAGTTGCTGCGTGAACACCTGGAAAAAATAATCGGCCGCATCTGGGTCCCAGTCAATGCTTCAAAGGAGAATGGGTGGATCCCGTCTTCCAGTCGGCCGGCGGCACTGGTGTTGCGGTCGCTCGAAAATCTACCTGTAATTCAACTCACGAAAAAGCGAGTTTTGGCTAAATTCTGACTTGTGAAACGAGGAAAACCGCTAAATCATGCGGATGTCTTTCTGCAACATGCAAAATCCTCGATTTTGCTTTTGGTTCGAACCCGTGTAACTTAGTTTCTTGTGATCAGCACGGGAAACAAAACATTCCCGGACCGATTGCAAAACGGTTAGTCCAGATGAAACAAGCTTTCTTCTGAACTTTACCGGGGTGTAGCTCAGCTTGGCTAGAGCGCGCGCTTTGGGAGCGTGAGGTCGCAGGTTCGAATCCTGTCACCCCGACTTTATGGCTGAAGCAATTCAGCCGTAGAATTGAGAACTGAGAGATCAGTGCTCGTGAGTGGCGGAAATTGAAAAATTCTCGGTATTCAAGCAAAACGGTTAGTTGGAGCAAAGCATCGCTTGATGCGGCTTCCTGGCTAATCGGGGTGTAGCTCAGCTTGGCTAGAGCGCGCGCTTTGGGAGCGTGAGGTCGCAGGTTCGAATCCTGTCACCCCGACTTTACGAGTGAAAATCTTCGGATTCAGCTCGTGAAATTTGAGAGCTAAATATAATTTAGATCTTGTGATCACTAAGAACCGTAAAAAGTAACTAGTAAGCATCACAAACGATTAGTGGATACAGGATAACTCGGGTTAGACTGTTCACTGCTAATCGGGGTGTAGCTCAGCTTGGCTAGAGCGCGCGCTTTGGGAGCGTGAGGTCGCAGGTTCGAATCCTGTCACCCCGACTCTGTCGAACAACCCCGCAACGCCACCATGTTGCGGGGTTTTTTGCAGATTAGACCTAATATTAGACAACTCAGGAGTACAACGCTGTGAAGAGCGCCGTCGAAAACGTCAACCCGACCCGGGTTAAGCTGACCGTTGAAGTTCCTTACGAGGAACTGAAGCCCCGCGTCGATGAGGCGTACAAGACCATCGCTCAGCAGATTCAGATCCCAGGCTTCCGCAAGGGCAAAGTTCCTGCAAAGATGATCGACCAGCGCGTCGGTCGCGGCCATGTCATCGAGACTGCCGTCAACGAAGGTCTGAACGAGTACTACCAGAAGGCAATGGTTGAGAACGAACTCACCCCGCTGTCCCGCCCAGAGGTAGACATCACCGAATTGCCATCCCTCGAAAAGGAAGGCGAAGGCCAGCTGGTCTTCACCCTCGAGGTAGACGTACGTCCGAAGGTTGAACTTCCGGACTACAAGGGCATCGAAGTTTCTGTTGAGGCCAAGGAAGTTGCTGACGAGGACATCGAGAAGGCTCTCGACGATCTGCGCGGCCGCTTCGGCACCCTGAAGGAAGTTGAAGCTCCAGCAGCTGCAGACTCCTTCGTGACCATCGACCTGACCGCTGCTGTAGAAGGCGAAGAAGTCGACTCCGCACAGGGCCTGTCCTACCAGATCGGTTCCGGCAACATGCTTGAGGGCATGGACGAGGCCGTTACCGGCCTGTCCGCCGGCGAAGACGCAACCTTCGAGACCACCCTGGCTGGCGGCGAGCACGCCGGCAAGACCGCAACCGTCAAGGTTGTCGTCAACGCTGTGAAGCAGCGCGAACTGCCAGAAGCTAACGATGACTTCGCTCAGCTGGCTTCGGAATTCGACACCATCGCCGAACTGCGCGAGAACCTGTCGAAGGACGCTGCAGAGGGCAAGGTTGTCGAGCAGGGCGTAGAGGCTCGCGAGCTGGTTCTGGACAAGCTGGTTGAACTGGTTGAGGTTCCTGTTCCTGCATCGGTTATCGATGAGCAGATCGAGCAGCACTTCAACGCACCAGACGCTGAAGCAGACCACGACACCGAAGAGCACCGCGCAGAGGTTCGCGAGAACACCGAGCGTGCTTTCAAGAACGAGATCATCCTCGACGCTGTTGCAGACGCTGAAGAAGTTGGCGTCGAGCAGTCCGAGCTGATCGACTACATCGTTCAGACCGCAGGCCAGTACGGCATGGAGCCAAACCAGTTTGCACAGATGCTGGACGGCGCAGGCCAGGTTCCAATGCTCATGGGCGAAGTTCGCCGCCGCAAGGCACTTGCAAAGGTTCTCGAGTTCGCTAAGGTTACCGATTCCAACGGTGCCGCAGTTGACCTGACCTCCTTCGTCAAGCCAGCCGGTGAAGAAGAAGCTGCTGAGGTTGAGGCCGAAGAGGCCAAGTAGTCTTCACTAAACTCTGATGGCCATCGGCCGCTTGTTCAAAACAAGCCGCCGATGGCCATTTTTGTTCGCTGCGGGCGTGCATCATGCGCCGTGAGCGAAACAGGGGCATGAAACGGCCCAAGAATGGCTTGAAGTAAGTAATCTCAAAGTAACCAGTTGTAGCTATGGGATTAGAAACAGAGATTCCAGAAACTGATCTACACGTTTGGAAGAGGTAGAGAACATGTCAAATGATTCGCGCACTCCCACTATGGCAGCCGCAGAGCCGGCCGGCCGTGATGACTACATCTACAACCGCCTGCTCAAGGAGCGCATCATCTGGCTGGGCTCCGACGTCCGCGACGACAATGCGAATGCCATTTGCTCGCAGTTGCTGCTGCTCTCGGCAGAGGATCCTGAGAAGGACATCTACCTGTACATCAACTCGCCAGGTGGATCGATCACCGCTGGCATGGCCATCTACGACACCATGAACTTCATCCCGAATGACGTCGTGACCGTAGCAACCGGTCTGGCCGCATCGATGGGCCAGTTCCTGCTGTCCTCGGGCACCCCGGGCAAGCGTTTCGCTACGCCGAACGCCCGCATCCTGATGCACCAGCCATCGGGCGGCATCGGCGGTACCGCCTCGGATATCAAGATCCAGGCTGAACTGATCATGCACATGAAGAAGGTCATGAGCGAGTTGACTGCAGAACAGACCGGTCAGACCGTGGAGCAGATCCTCATCGACAACCAGCGTGATAAGTGGTTCACCGCAGAAGATGGCTTGAAGTACGGCTTCTTCGATCAGATCGCAACCCACGCAGGCTCGGTCAACGGTTTCGTAGGCGACGACAACAAATAGTCGCACCGCATCGCTTGATACCCAAAGATTTGTCCTAGGAGAAAACCATGAACTTCAATCCGGAAGCCGTTAGCGGTCAAATGCCGTCGGCCCGCTACATCCTGCCACAGTTCGAAGAGCGCACCCCATACGGCTTCAAGCGCCAGGACCCATACGCAAAGCTATTCGAAGATCGCATCATCTTCCTCGGCGCCCAGGTTGATGACGCATCGGCCGATGACGTGATGGCCCAGCTGCTGGTCCTGGAATCCATGGACCCTGAGCGCGACGTTACCCTGTACATCAATTCGCCAGGTGGTTCCTTCACCGCGATGACTGCAATCTACGACACGATTCAGTTCATCCGCCCAGAGGTCCAGACCGTGTGCCTTGGCCAGGCGGCGTCGGCAGCAGCAGTACTGCTCGCAGCTGGTACCCCGGGCAAGCGTTTGGCCCTGCCTAACGCGCGCGTATTGATCCACCAGCCAGCAATGGGTGGCGGCGAACGCGGCACCGCGACTGACCTGCAGATCCAGGCCGAGGAAGTTATGCGCATGCGCAGCTGGCTGGAAGAGACCATTGCCTCCCACTCCGGCCAGGACGTTGAGAAGGTGCGCGGCGACGTGGAGCGTGACTTGTTCATGACTGCTAGCGAAGCCAAGGTGTACGGCATCGTAGACGAGGTATTGACTCCTCGTAAGCTGAACCGTGCTCAGCTGGGAAGCTAGCGCATACTTGGAATAATCCATGATGAATGGCGGTTTACCTAGTTGTTGGTCTGTCCAAAGGCATACGGCACAACACAGGTAAACCGCCATATTCATCTAATTTGGGGGACTACTAGCCTAGAATTGAGTAAGTCCACAGCTACTCAAGTAAACGGGAGAATGGTGCGATGGGACGCATGGGTGAAGGCTCGGATCTGTTGAAATGCTCTTTCTGCGGGAAGAGCCAGAAGCAGGTTAAGAAGCTAATTGCAGGCCATGGTGTCTACATTTGTACTGAATGCATCGAACTTTGCAACGAAATCATCGCTGAAGAGTTCGCCGAAGAGCAGGTGAACGAAGAGTTCTCCTTGGCTAAGCCACGCGAGATCTTCAACTCGCTGCAGGAATACGTCATCGGCCAGGAGAACGCCAAGCGTGCTCTCTCGGTCGCTGTCTACAACCACTACAAGCGTATCCACGGCAACCAGGACCACGGTCCTGTTGCGGCGCTGACTAACGATGACCCGCTGGATGATGTGGAAGTCTCGAAGTCCAACATCATGCTTATTGGTCCTACCGGATGCGGTAAGACGTACCTGGCGCAGTCGCTGGCGAAGAAGCTGAATGTTCCTTTCGCTGTCGCCGACGCTACAAGCCTGACTGAAGCAGGCTACGTGGGTGAAGATGTGGAAAATATTCTTCTCAAGCTGCTTCAAGCTGCCGACTATGACGTCAAGAAGGCCGAGACCGGCATCATCTATATTGACGAGATCGACAAGATTTCCCGCAAGAGCGAGAACCCTTCGATCACCCGGGACGTTTCCGGTGAAGGCGTCCAGCAGGCGCTTCTGAAGATCCTTGAAGGCACTGTCGCTGCGGTGCCGCCCCAGGGTGGCCGCAAGCACCCTCACCAGGATTTCATTCAGCTCGACACCACCAATATCCTGTTCATCGTTGCCGGTGCCTTTGCCGGACTGGAAGAAATTATTTCTTCACGGGCAGGGCAGAAGGGCATCGGTTTCGGTGCTCCGCTGAAAGCGCTGAAGTCGGAGACCGCTTCCTACTCGGATGTTCGGCCGGAAGACTTGCTCAAGTTCGGCCTGATTCCAGAATTCATTGGTCGCCTGCCGGTGATCACCACGGTGGAGCATCTGGATAAGGACGCGCTAGTGCGCGTACTGACCGAACCAAAGAACGCACTTCTCAAGCAGTACCAGAAGATGTTCCAGATGGATGGCGTAGCTTTGAGCTTCGACCAGTCGGCACTGGAAGCAATCGCAGAACAGGCTATTGCGCGTGAGACCGGCGCGCGTGGTTTGCGGTCGATTCTTGAGGAAACCCTTGGCGGCGTAATGTTCGACCTTCCAAGCCGCGACGATGTTGCCGAGGTGGTCATTACTCGGGCAACCGTCATTGACCGTGAAGATCCCACGTTGCTCTCTCACGCGATGGTGGCCAAGCGCGATATGAAGTCCGCCTAGCCGTATTCAAAAATTCTCTTCGGAAGAAAGTTGGTAGTTCATGGCTGAACGTCAGCAAGTTGATTTTTGGTTCGATCCAATCTGCCCGTTCGCTTGGGCGACGAGCCGCTGGATCAAGGAAGTGGAAAAGGTCCGCGACATCGACGTGAACTGGAACGTCATGAGCCTCTCGATGCTTAACGAAGGCCGCGACCTTCCAGCTGACTACCGCGCCAAGATGGACATCTCATGGGGGCCGGTGCGGGTGGTCACGCGTGCTGCCCAGGAACACGGCGAGGGAGTCAAGGACAGCTTGTACACCGCCATGGGTGAACTGTTCCATTACGAGAAGATCGAAGATCGTGATGAAGTCATCGCCAAGGCGCTGCAGAAGGCGGGATTGCCGGCGGAACTCGCTGAAGCTGCGCATACCGATGCCAACGATGACGTGCTGCGCTCGAGCCACGAGGCAGGCATCAACTTGGTGGGGCAGGATGTAGGCACGCCAATCGTCGCCGTTGATGGCGTTGCTTTCTTCGGTCCGGTCATTACCCGTATTCCAACTGGGGAAGATGCAGGAAAGATGTTTGACGCTGCGGCGCAGCTCGCATCCTTCCCGTACTTCTTCGAAATGAAGCGCACTCGTACCGAAAGCCCGGTTTTCGACTAAGCGGGAAGTTTCTGTTCCAAGGACGTTGTCTCATTGCGAGGCAGCGCCCTTGGTTTTTAATCAGTGAAGGCGCTTGGCATGGAGGGCCGGGTGTTCGCCCTCCGATGCCACTAATCCACGGGACGATTGGCTATCCGCCGACGGAGGAAGGCGCGCCATCAAGGTGCCGATCCGCATGGGCCGGACCAGTATTCTGTGCATCCGCCATTCGTTGCACCGGTGCTTCACCTTCTCGTCGGATCGCGGAGCACGCGGTTCATAATGGCCAGAGACGGTTCCGCAGTCCAATTGGTGCGTCGTTCGAACCTCCGTTTCTTAGGCTCGGATGATGACTCATGAATCCAGGGCAACGGCGCGCGGCGGGCGGACAGTTCAAGCTGCCTTTGCAGAGTGCGCAGGCGTCATCGGATCGCAAGGCAAGTCGTGGAGGTAGGCCGTCGGCATCGGCAACCGGCTCTATTGGGTGTCGAATAAGTCCAATTTTAAAGCCTAATTAATGCATATTTTTTCCTACAGGGCAGACATCGCGAAGCCTGGAAAGTATCTGTTACCGAAGCTTCTATTTCATATATTCAGACACGCTGCTCCGGTCTCGCGCGGCAAGGCCGGACTCTGGGCGTGTGATTCGGCTCACTGGCATTTAGGGGCTGGTTTGAAATCACCAGAAATGCACGGGCTCATTCGAAGGGGAGTCGTGGCGCCGGGGAATCGATTGAAAGTATCTGTTTCAAAACTATTTCGCTTCACAACTTGGTGGCCGTTGCAGGTCGGTGACGCGGCGGGCGGAGGAAAATATTCCTGTAGAAAATGCTTGAAGTGTGTGTTTGACTGTTTCCCACGAGTGCAACAGCACCCCCATCAATAGTGGCAAAGAAGCCACTGGACAAGGAGTTAAATCGTGCAGATTCGTTCTCTAATTACGGATTCATCCAAGGGCAAGGGGCGCCGCAAGCTGGCAAGCGCCGCGGTTCTTGCAGGCGCGCTGATGCTCGGCGTGGCACCGATGGCCTCGGCAGCGCCGACGACCACTGGTGGCGACGTTGAGTCAATCAAGATCTCGGAACAGAAGGCTGACGCAGCGGTATCCTACTGGACCGCGGATCGGATGAAAGCCGCAAAGAACGCAGATTCACTCGTAGCTGGCAAGTCGGGTTCGGCTGCCAAGGTTGAAGCCGGCAAGCCGGCCAAGGTCGCCGGTCATGGCGCGCAGGCGGCAGCCGGAAAGCAGGCCCAAACGAAGGGTGGCAAGACTCGCGCTACCCAGGAAACACCGGTTTCGCACATCGGCAAGGTGTTCTTCACTCTCGGCGGATCAGACTATGTGTGCTCTGGCAACGCTGTCGTCTCCGCCAACGAGTCGACGGTCTCCACCGCTGGCCACTGCCTGAATGAAGGACCCGGTTCATTCGCAACCCGTTGGGTCTTCGTTCCAGCCTATGAAAACGGCAAAGCACCCTACGGTTCCTACGCAGCGACCGAGCTGGTGGCACCAACTGAATGGTCAAATGGCGGGGACATCACCTATGACACAGGCTTCGCCGTGGTCAGCTCCAGCGGTGGTGCGTCCTTGACTGATGCCGTTGGCGCTTCGGGGGTCGCCTTCAACCAGGCGCGCGGACAGTACTACACTGCTTACGGCTACCCAGCTGCTTCGCCATTCAACGGCGAGACCTTGCAATCGTGCAGCGGATACTCCAGCGACGATCCGTTTGGCCAGTCCCAGTCCCAAGGCATTCCATGCAACATGACCGGCGGCTCGTCCGGTGGCCCATGGTTCCTGGGGAGTGGATCTAACGGCTACCAGAACTCTGTGAACAGCTTCGGCTACAGCTCGGTGCGCGACACCATGTTCGGACCGTACTGGGGGTCGGTGATCCAGCAGGCATACCAGAGCGCGCAGAACTAAGCACTAATAACCCAGCAGCTGGACATCGATGGGGATCCAGCTGCTGGCTGCAAGTAGATGGGAAGAGAAGATGACCGACGGAAATTCGCCAGCTGCCGGGTCAGAAGACTCGGTCCAGAAGCATCGTCTTGAGTCCAGCGCGGAAGACCAATTGGAACACTTCACCGGCGAACGTCGACGCGCGGCTCGGCCCATGGAGAAAACCGTCCAGTCTCCACCCGAGACGGATGACCCTGATGCGGGGGAGGAGCAAGGGCAGAAATAGCAAAACCGGTTGCCATCCCGATGACGGGATGGCAACCGGTTTTTCTGGTTCAACTGCTATTCGGTTTCTTCAGCCGGAGCCAATTCAACGTTGGTGACAGTCATTTCACCGTCGGCTTCAACCAGGGTCAGCTCACGGGCGTTCGCCGCGGACTTCAAGTCCTCGAATCCTGCCTTGAGCTGCGCAACCTGAGACGCTGGAGCGTGGATCTCGCCCGAGAGCACTTCGGTACGCTGCTTGACCTTCGCATCGGACTTGGCCTTGCGGATGCCCGAGAGAGCGACGCCAACCAGTGGCAGTACCGCCGGGTCGGAGCCCTCCACTGCAGCGGACAAGTGCCCGGTGCTTGGCCACTGGGTCAGGTGCACCGACCCGGTGCGCCACCAACCCCAAACCTCTTCGGTAGCGAATGGCAGGAATGGCGCGAACAGCCGCAGCACGGAATCAAGGGTGGTGGCCAGGGTAGCCAGAACCGACGCCTGCTCGGCTTCGCCGTGGCCGCCGTAGGCGCGGTCCTTGACCAATTCGACGTAGTCGTCGGTGAACGACCAGAAGAACGACTCGGTGATATCCAGCGCGCGAGCATAGTCGTAGTTGTCGAAAGCGCGCTGGGCGTCTTCGATAACGGTCGACAGGCGAGCGAGCAGCGAACGATCCAGCCCGTTGGTGACTACCGAAGCGTCATCGGTCAAGACGTTGGCGTCGGTCGCGCCCAAGTTCAGCACGAACTTCGAGGCGTTGAGGATCTTGATGGCCAGGCGGCGGCCGATCTTCATCTGGTTGATTTCATACGCGGTATCGGCACCCAGCTTGGCACTGGCCGCCCAGTAGCGTACGGCGTCCGCGCCGAACTTATCCAGGACTTCGTTAGGTACAACCACGTTGCCCTTGGACTTGGACATCTTCTTGCGGTCCGGATCCAGGATCCAGCCCGAAATCGCAGCGTGCTTCCACGGAGCGTTGCCGTGCAGGGAATCTGCGCGAACCGCGGTGGAGAACAGCCAAGTACGGATGATGTCGTGGCCCTGCGGGCGCAGGTCGAAGGGGTAGACCTTCGAGAAGAACTCGTCGTCACGGCCCCAACGGCCAGCGATTTGCGGGGTCAGCGAGCTGGTTGCCCAGGTGTCCAGGACATCGGCATCGCCAATGAAGCCGTTAGCGGAGCCGCGCTGGTCCTCGGTGTAGCCGGTCGGCGCGTCTGCTGCCGGGTCAACCGGAAGCTGGTCGATGGTCGGCAACAGCGGCGCATCGTAGTTCGGTTCGCCGTGCTCGTTGACCTGGTACCACACTGGCACTGGTACGCCGAAGAAGCGCTGGCGGGAAACGAGCCAGTCGCCGTTCAGGCCCGAAACCCAGTTTTCGTAGCGCGAGCGCATGAACGACGGGTGGAAATCAATTTCCTGGCCGCGTGCGATCATCTGGTTGCGGCGTTCTTCATCACGGCCGCCGTTGCGGATGTACCACTGGCGCGAGGTCACGATTTCCAGCGGCTTGTCGCCCTTTTCGAAGAAGTTCACCGGACGGGAAATCTTCTTCGGCTCGCCATCAAGCAGGCCCGCGTCGGAAAGCATCTCGACGACGGTTTCCTTGGCGGAGAACACGGTCTTTGCCGAAATCTGGGCGTACGCTTCCTTGCCGGCCTCGGTGGTGATCCACTCGGGGGTGTCTGCAAGGATGCGGCCGTCGCGTCCAATGATCGGACGGGTTGGCAGCTGCAGTTCGCGCCACCAGGTCACGTCGGTCAAGTCGCCAAACGTGCACACCATGGCAATGCCAGAACCCTTGTCGGCCTGGGCCAATGGGTGCGGGTGGACGGTGACGGGAACTCCGAAGATCGGCGAGGTCACGGTCTTGCCGAACAAGTGCTGGTAGCGCTCGTCATCCGGGTGGGCCACTAGCGCGGCGCAAGCAGCGAGCAGTTCCGGGCGGGTGGTCTCGATGAAGACCTGCTCGCCGTTTTCAGCGTCGAATGCATAACGGTAGTAGGCGCCGGGCATTTCCCGGTCTTCGAGTTCGGCCTGGGCCACTGCGGTACGGAAGGTCACGTCCCACAGGGTTGGAGCTTCAGCCATGTAGGCGTCGCCCTTTGCCAGGTTGTCCAGGAAGGCGCGCTGCGAAGTTGCACGCGAATTGTCGTCGATCGTGCGGTAGGTCATGCGCCAGTCCACCGAAAGGCCCAGGGTGGTGAACAGCTGCTCGAAGACCTTTTCGTCTTCGACCGCCAGCTCTTCACAGATCTCGATGAAGTTCTTGCGGCTGATGACATCCCAGTCGCGCTGGTTCTTCGCAGGCTTTTCCGGTGGACGGTAGCCCTCGATGTAAGGCTTGGTCGGGTCGCAACGGACGCCGAAGTAGTTCTGCACGCGGCGCTCGGTAGGCAAGCCGTTGTCATCCCAACCAAGTGGGTAGAACACGTTCTTGCCGATCATGCGCTGGTAGCGAGCCAACACGTCGGTCTGCGTGTACGAGAACATGTGTCCTACGTGCAGCGAACCCGAAGCGGTTGGCGGGGGAGTGTCGATGGAGTACACGGCTTCGCGAGTCGTGTCCTCATTGAAGTGATAGGTGCCCTCGGTGCGCCACCGGGACGAAAGACGTTCTTCCAAGCCTTCCAAAGCGGGCTTGTCAGGAACGGAAACCGTTGCGGGCGTGTCTGTGCCCAAGTTTTCTTCTGCCATGCGTCTATTCTTCCATGTTTTGCCCGGCGCACAGTCATTGTTGCCCATGGCTTGCACCACGCCGCTGTCCAGCCGGGACCAGCTGGATCAAAAGCCTGTGCCGGACCGGCGGCCCTTGGCTCAGCCGTCCTGCCGCGAACGCCGAATCACCTTGTCGCCCGCACCAGCGGCACGGTGCACCCGGGCATAGCAGCGCCGTCTGGCGTTGGCGCATTCCTGCATGGCTCCGCTTACGCAAGATATTCCCTCCGATTGCATTCCTCCGGCAGCCGCGCCAGCTGCACGTTGCCGCCGCGCAGTAGGCGCAGACGGGACAGCATCGGCCATGGCCCTGGCGGCACCGCCGACGCACGCCGCCCTGGATTCCAGGCCCTGGCCCGGAAGAAAATCTTGCCGCATGAAATGTAAGAGAAATTCATGCCTTACCAACTGGTAATGATCTGGTTCTACAGTTGACGTATGACAATTACAGATAAGACTTCTTCCCGTTCGGCCGTTGTTACCGGAGCTTCCAGCGGAATCGGCCAGGCAACAGTCCGTGCGTTGCGCGCACAAGGATGGACCGTCTTCGCAGTAGCCCGCCGGGCCGACCGCTTGGAAAAGCTCGCCGCTGAATGCGGTGCGATCGCGGTGCCAGCAGATGTCAGCGTGCAGGCAGATGTCGACGCACTGGTAGAAACGGTCACCGCGCAAGGCGGCGCAGATACGCTGGTCAATTGCGCCGGCGGTGCGCGTGGAACCGAAACCTGGGCCGACGCGGTCGATGAAAACTGGGACTTCATGTGGCAAGCCAATGTCATGGGAACCATGCGCTTGACCCGTGCACTGCTGCCCCAGCTTCGCGAGGCGCGAGGCACCGTCTTGAACGTTACCTCCACCGCCGCACTGGCCAGCTACGAAGGCGGCAGCGGCTACAACGCGGCAAAGGCCGCTGAACGTGCCATGACCCAGGCGCTTCGTCTTGAAGAAGTCGAGAACGGGCTGCGGGTAATCGAGATCCTGCCCGGCCTGGTGCAGACAGAAGAGTTCGCGCTCCGTCGTCTGGGAAGCCAGAGCGCCGCCGACAACGTCTACGCCGGTGTGGAGAATCCCTTGACCGGTGAAGACGTTGCCGAAGTCATCCGCTATGCGGTCAGCGCCCCGGCCCACGTGAATCTGGATGAAATTGTCATCCGCCCGCAGGCGCAGGCCGCCAACCACAAGCTAGTGCGCAGCGCCAAATAGGCGCCCAACAACATCGGTGAGGATCAATTCATGAGTCAAGCGACCCAGCAGAAGATACATGTTGTCGCAACATCCCACGGCACGGACAACGCCAACGGGCAGCAACTAATCCATGATCTGCGTGCCGACCTGGAACGGCGGAGCGAAGAGCGATTCCCGGTGCAGCTTGTCTGGCACGAAGCCTATGTGGATGTCCAAGAGCCCCGGCTTGAAACGGTTATCGCCGGTTTGCCTGAAGGCGAGCCGGCAGTGGTCTTGCCGCTGCTGGTCTCCGACGGCGTTCATACGACGCACGACATTGCGCAGGCGGTCTCCTCGCGCGCGGGAACCTCCGCCGCCCTGCCATTGGGTCCGCTGCCGGAGCTGGCCCAAGTCCTGGCGCAACGCGCCGCAGGGCACCTGGCCAACGACCCGCTCGTTGTCTTGGCGACGGCGGGCACGAGATTGGAAGTCGGCCAAAACCAGGTCAAGAATCTCGCCGAGCAGCTCGCTGTCCTATTGGAGCGCGAAGTGCAGGTGGGCTACTGCGCAGGGGCCCAGCCGCGGATCGCTGACGTCGTGGGAAATGCTGCCGCGCGTCCAGTGCTCGTGCTCAGCTCGCTGCTCGCCGACGGATTCTTCCAGCAGAAGCTGGCTAGCACGGGGGCAGGCGTGGTGACAAGCCCCCTGCTTCCTGACGTAATGATTGCTCAATGTTTCCTTGTGCGACTGCAAAAGGCGCTCGAAGAGGAGCTTTTCATGTCTCCAGATGACGAAGTCCTAACTCGTTAGGCAACGCGTAGCCATGTGACACCGGCAGGTTGCCGACCCCCTGGGGGCAGTTCCTACGCTGGTGGACATGACGCAGACAACCACACCAGTTCGCTCCACAAGAGCGGCAAAACCCAACGGCCAATGGAAAATCGACGGCCCTGCCCCGTTGAATGCCAACGAAGAGATGAAGGCCGCCGACAACGGCCTGAACGTGCGCCAGCGCATCGAGGAAATCTACTCGAAGCAGGGCTTCGATTCCATTGAACCCGAGGATCTGCACGGCCGCTTCCGCTGGTGGGGCCTCTACACCCAGCGTGCCCAGGGGATCCCCGGCGGCAAGACGGCGACGCTGAGCCCAGAAGAACTTGAAGACCGCTACTTCATGCTGCGCGTGCGCATCGACGGCGGCGCCCTGACCACCGAGCAACTGCGCGTCATCGGCCAGATCTCCACCGACTTCGCCCGCGACACCGCCGACCTGACAGATCGCCAGAACGTCCAGCTGCACTGGATCGACGTCGTCGATGTCCCGGAGATCTGGCAGCGGCTGGAAGCCGTCGGCCTGCACACCACCGAGGCCTGCGGCGACGTGCCCCGTGTCATCCTCGGCTCTCCGGTGGCAGGCATCAGCAAGGACGAGATCATCGATCCCAGCCCGGTGATCGCCGAAATTTCCCGCCGCTACATCGGCAAGCCGGAATTCGCGAACCTCCCGCGCAAGTTCAAGACCGCCATCACCGGCCACCCAAGCCAGGATGTCGTCCACGAAATCAACGACATCGCCTTGATCGGCACCGTCCACCCGCAGCTCGGCCCCGGATACGACCTTTGGGTCGGCGGCGGGCTGTCGGCAAACCCCCGCCTTGGCGAACGCCTCGGCGCTTTCGTGACCGAAGAGCAGGCCCCGGATGTCTGGGAGGGCGTAGTTTCCATCTTCCGGGACTACGGATACCGCCGCTTGCGCAACCGCGCACGCCTGAAGTTCCTGCTGGCCGAATGGGGCACGGAAAAAATGCGCCAGGTGCTGCAAGATGAGTACCTGGGCTATGAGCTGCCCGACGGCCCGTTGCCGGAGCAGCCCACCGAAGCAGGAGACCACAGCGGAGTCAACGAGCAGAAGGACGGCAAGTTCTACATCGGGTTGACCGCTCCGGCTGGCCGCGTATCCGGTACCGCGCTGACCGGCCTTGCCGATTTGGCCGAAGCCCATGGATCCACCCGGCTGCGCACCACCCCGCACCAGAAGATCATCGCCCTGGACATCGCCGAAGAGCAGGTGCAGGACTTCGTCGCTTCGGCCCGCGCCCTGGGCCTGGAGGCATTCCCCAGCTTGTTCAAGCGTTCGGCCATTGCCTGCACCGGTATCGAATTCTGCAAGCTGGCCATTGTGGACACCAAAGACACCATGATTGACGCGGTAGCAAAAATCGAGGATCGCCTGGCCGACCACGAGGGCAAGCTGCCTCGCCAGCTGTCTCTGCACGTCAACGGCTGCCCGAACTCCTGCGCCCGCATCCAAACCGCGGACCTCGGATTCAAGGGGCAGCTGATAACCAACGACCAGGGAGAACAGGTCTCCGGATTCCAGGTTCACCTCGGTGGCACCCTGGCCGGTTTCGAAAATGGCGAAGCCGCCCTGGGGCGCACGGTGCGCGGGCTCAAGGTCGCGGCTGATGAATTGCCCGAATACGTGGAGCGGGTAGTGAAGAACTACTCTGCCTCGGCTGCCGAAGGGGAATCCTTCGCTGCCTGGGCCCACCGAGCTGAAGAGGATGAGCTGAAATGAGCAAGCCGACCCCAGTACGTACCCGCAGCGAGGCTGAACTGCGGCGCATCGCCAAGCTGGGCGCCGCCGAGCTGGGCTGGGATGCCACAGCGGACCAGGTCGTCGCTTTCGCAGCTGAGCACCTCGACGCCGACGAGGTAGCGGTGGCCTGCTCGATGGCCGATGCCGTGCTGCCGCACCTGGTCTGCGCGCAGCTGCCCAAGGTCGATGTGCTGTTCCTGGAAACCGGATACCACTTTGCCGAAACCCACGGAACCCGCGACGAAGTGGCTCGCACGCTGGAGGTGAACATCGTCGACGTGCTGCCTGCCTTGACCGTGGCCGAACAGGATGCGAAGTTCGGCAAGGACCTGTTCTCCCGGGATCCGGCCGCCTGCTGCCAGCTGCGCAAGATGGACCCGCTGGCCAGATCCCTGTCCGGATACAGCGCGTGGTTCACCGGGGTACGCCGTGACGAAGCTGAGACCCGCATCAATACGCCCCTGGTCGCTTTCGACGAGAAGCACGGACTGGTCAAATTCAATCCCGTGGCCCCCTGGAGCTTCGATCAGCTGATCGACTACGCCACCGGGCACCAAGTACCCGTGAACCTGCTGCTGTCCAACGGCTACCCGTCCATCGGATGCCAGCCTTGCACCCGGCCGGTAGCCGAGGGCGAGGACCCGCGGGCTGGCCGCTGGGCCGGGCTGAATAAAACCGAATGCGGAATCCACGTCTAAGGAGCGAATCATGACCATCACCGCTAACGCGCCCGCAGGCACCCAGCGCAGCGTCCTGGACGCCCTGGAAGCCGAATCAATCCACATCATCCGCGAAGTGCTCGCCGAATTCGACAAGCCCGGACTGCTGTTCTCCGGCGGCAAGGACTCCGTAGTCGTCCTGCACCTGCTGGCCAAGGCCGTCTCCCCGGGCCGCGTGCCCATCCCCGTCGTGCACATCGATACCGGCCACAACTTCGCCGAGGTGCTCAACTTCCGCGACGCGGTCGTGGAAAAGTACGGGCTGAACCTCGTCGTCGGCTCCGTGCAGGAGTACATCGACCGCGGAGAGCTGGCCGAGCTGCCCGACGGCACCCGCAACCGCCTGCAGACCCGGGTCCTGCTGGACACCATCGAATCCAACGGCTTCGACGTGGTCTTCGGCGGGGCGCGCCGCGATGAGGACAAGGCCCGCGCCAAGGAGCGCATCCTGTCCCTGCGCGACGAGTTCGGCGTCTGGGATCCGCGCAACCAGCGCCCGGAAATCTGGAGCCTGTACAACGGGCGGCACGAGCCGGATTGGCATGTGCGCGCCTTCCCGATCTCCAACTGGACCGAACGCGATATCTGGGCCTACATCCAGCGCGAGAACATCGAGCTGCCGCCGATCTACTTCGCGCACTGCCGCCAGGTCTTCGAACGCGACGGCATGTGGCGGGCACTGACCAGCGTCAGCCAGCCCAACGCCGATGAGCCGGTCGTCGTCAAGCAGGTGCGCTACCGCACCGTGGGCGACGCCAGCTGCACCGGTGCGGTGCTCTCCGCCGCCGACACCGTGGCGAAGGTGCTCGATGAATTGGCCGTCGCCACCATCACCGAACGCGGAGCCACCCGCGCCGACGACCGTATTTCCGCCGCGGGAATGGAAGACCGCAAGACCGAAGGGTACTTCTAAGATGACCACCACACTATTGCGCATCGCTACCGCCGGTTCGGTCGACGACGGCAAGTCCACTCTCGTGGGCCGCCTGCTCCATGACGCCAAGGCCATCCTCGCCGACTCGCTCGATGACCTGGCCCGTACCAGCGCCGAACGCGGCTTCGGCGGCAGCGCCGGAACCCTGGACCTCGCGCTGGTCACCGACGGGCTGCGCGCCGAACGCGAGCAGGGCATCACCATCGACGTGGCCTACCGCTACTTCTCCACCGACAAGCGGTCCTTCATCTTGGCCGATTGCCCCGGACACGTGCAGTACACCCGCAACACCGTCACCGGCGCGTCGACCGCAGACGCGGCGATCGTGCTGGTTGACGCGAGGCACGGCGTGCTGGAGCAGACCCGGCGCCACCTTGGCGTGCTCGCCTTGCTGCGGGTTCCGCAACTGGTCATCGCCGTGAACAAGATGGACCTGATCGACTGGGACGAAGCGGCCTTCAGCCAGATCGAGGCCGAAGTACTCGCGCTCGCCGGAGAACTCGGCCTGAAGTCAACCACCGTCATCCCGGTCTCCGCGCTTCAGGGAGATAACATCGTCGATCCTTCGGCTTCCGCGCACTGGTATGCCGGCCCGACTTTGCTGGGGCTGCTCGAGGACATCGAGCCGCGGCTCGGCGGGGGCACTGCCCGTCTGGATGTCCAGTACGTGATCCGCCCGCAGGGCGCCTTGGCTCCAGGCCTGGACCCGGACGCGTACCGCGACTACCGCGGATATGCCGGAACTCTGGTTGACGGCAGCTTGGCCGTGGGGGAGTCCGTGCAGGTGCTCTCCAACGGCCAGCCGGTGAGCAGCCGGATCAAGGCCATCAGCACCCCTGCTGGTACCGCGCACCGCGCCCAGACCGGCGACGCCATCGTTGTCGAGCTGGAGACCGACTTGGATATTGCCCGCGGCGACACCATCGTCGCCGGCGAACTGCCAACCGCGCACCGGGAGTTCCAGGCGAACATCTGCGTATTGGATCCAGTGAAGCTCACTAGCGGCCAACGGCTGTTGATCAAGCACGGTACCAAGGTCGCCGCAGCCAAGCTGTCAACCATCGACTACGTCATCAACGTGGCCGACTATTCGCAGCAGCCCGCCCACTCCTTGGAGCTCAACGACCTGGGCCGGATCACCTTGCGCAGCCAGGCAGGGTTGGCCATCGAGCAGTACGCCACCTCGCGCACTGGCGGAAGCTTCCTGCTAATCGATCCAGCTACGGGGCGCACCCTTGCGGCGGGGATCATCGAGGAAAATAATGAAGCAGCCTGATGTTGGCCAAACAGGAAACCAAGGGCGGGTCCGGCTGACGGCTCATGGGCAGAAGACCGGCTTCCGAGGACGCTTCCTCGGGCTGGCGGCGGTCGGAGCATTGAGCGCAGTTGCTGTGGCGACGACGTTTCTTCCGGGACCAAATGAAGTACCAGCGCAGGCGGCACATCACGGACCGGCAGATGAGCTGAAGATTGGCTATTTCGCCAACCTCACCCATGCTCCGGCCTTGATCGCCCAGTCCGAAGGTCTTCTCCAAGATCACCTTGAAGAAGACGGTACCAGTGTCCAAAGCCAGATATTCAACGCGGGACCGGCAGCCGTAGAAGCCTTGAACTCGGGGGCCATCGACGCCGCATATCTGGGGCCAAACCCGGCGTTGAACAGCTACCTGTCCAGCGATGGCGAGTCGTTGAACGTGGTGTCCGGCGTCGCCTACGGCGGAGCCAGCCTGGTTGTCGACAAGAAGATCACTGAGCCCGAGGAACTGGCCGGCAGCAATCTGGCCAGCCCGCAATTCGGCGGAACCCAGGATGTTGCCTTGCGCAGCTACCTGAAGGGCCTGGGCTTGAAACAGGACGCCACAGTAACCCCGAGCTCCAATGGAACCGTCGCACAGCTTTTCGGCCGCGGTGAAATTGACGGTGCTTGGCTTCCGGAGCCCTACGCTTCATTGCTAGTCGAGAAGAACGGGGGACACCGCTTGGTGAATGAAGCCGAGCTCTGGCCCGACGGCAAGTTCCCGACAACGGTTCTGGTGGTCTCCAAGGAATTCATGGCTAGCCATCCGCAAACCGTCCAGAAGCTGGTCGATGCAAATACCCAAGCCATCGATTGGCTCAATCATGCGGACGGAAAACAGAAGTTGGCGGCTGTGCAGAAAGCTTTGGTCGAAGCCAACGGAAGTTCCTTTGACAAATCAGTGATCGCTGAAGCCTTGAAGCAGGTGCACTTCAGCGAGGACCCCCTGCCTGAAACCTACCAGTCGCTCGTGGACCACGCATTGGCCGTAGGAGTGGGGTCTGGCGGTAACGCAGACGGACTCGTGGATACGCGTTTTCTTGAACAGCAGGAGAAGTAATGGGAGTACGGCTGAATGAAGTTTCCCTGAGCTATCCAGGCACTGGCTTGGTCATAGATCGCCTCAGTGCAGAAATTGAAGACGGGGAGTTTATCGCTGTCTTGGGGGCCTCAGGCTGCGGCAAGTCGTCCTTGCTCAACATGATTGCTGGGTTACTGCCGCCCAGCTGCGGCTGGCTTGAAGTACCTGAAGACGGCGCGGCATTCATGTTCCAGGATGCCAACCTCCTGCCGTGGCTCACTGCCAGCGAGAACGTTGACCTGGCGCTCAAGCTCGCGGGGAAGCCAGCTCCGGAACGCCAGCAACGCGTCGAGGAACTGCTCAACCTCGTTCAGCTGGGGCACGCAAGCGGCAAGAAGCCGCATGAACTTTCTGGCGGCATGCGCCAACGCGTAGCTTTGGCCAGGGCTTTGGCTCAGGACCGCCAGGTTCTGTTGATGGATGAGCCATTTGCCGCCCTGGACGCCATCACGCGTGACATGCTCCATGAGCAGTTGCGGGCCTTGTGGAGGCAAACGGGCAAGACCATCATCTTCGTCACCCACAATGTGCGTGAGGCGATTCGCCTCTCCGGCCGCATTCTGGTGCTTTCTTCGCACCCCGGGCGCATCCTTGAGACTCGCCGGATCACCGGCGAACTCCGCAATAACCCGGCCGAGGCCGCCGCATTGGCCGATGAACTAACCACGATTCTCAGAAAGGAGCAGCGGAAACATGAGCTCACTGACAGAATCTCGAACTAGGTTCAAACCCGTGCGCGTTATCAAGCTACGCCCGAACAACCAGCTCGATTCATGGGTTGCCCCCTTGCTCACTGTGGTTGTGCTTCTGAGCCTGTGGCAAATTATTTCCTGGGCAAGCCCACTGCGCGAAGACCTTTTTCCCGGTCCACTGGTTGTCGCGGCTAAGCTTCCGCAACTGCTGGCAGATGGATCATTGGTTGCGGCCGTGGGCAATTCGTTGTTCCGCGCCGTGAGCGGGTTCGCGATTGCCGTGATTATTTCCACCCCGCTGGCGTTGCTGCTGGCGCATCAGCCGCTGTTGCGCAAGGGGGTGGGGCCCCTGGTATCGGCCATGCAGGTATTGCCCTCTATTGCGTGGGTTCCCGCAGCCATCATTCTTTTTGGCCTGAGCGATGCGACCATCTACACGGTTCTGCTGCTCGGCGCGATTCCATCCATCATCAATGGCCTGCTCGCCGGGATCGACATGATTCCAGCGCAGTACAAGTCCTTGTCCAAGGTGCTCGGTGCCTCCAAGTGGGAGCATGTGCTGCACATTGAGCTGCCAGCTGCCATGCCAGGGTATGTAGCCGGACTGCGTCAGGGCTGGGCTTTCGCTTGGCGTTCGTTGATGGCTGCCGAATTGATTGCCGTGGGCGGTTCGCTGGCCCTAGGCGTCGGTTCACTGCTGCAACGGGGCCGCGATCTGGCAGACCTGCCATTGGTCATGCTGGTGATCTTGACCATCCTGCTGGTGGGTGTGCTGATCGAATTGGTATTTTTCGCTCCGATTGAACGCAAGCTGTTGCGCGATCGAGGAATGACCCGAACGGGAGAAAACAATGGCTAAAGGGCATATCACCCTGATTGGCGGTGGGCCGGGGGATCCCGAGCTGATTACCCTCGCCGGCTATAAGGCCCTGCTTGCCGCGGAAGTGGTTTTGGCCGACAAGCTGGGACCTACCGCGTTGCTGGCAGAACTTTCCGATCATGTGGTTGTCATCGATGTGGGCAAGTCACCAGGCTGCCACGTCAAAACCCAGGATGAAACCAATGAATTACTGGTCAAGTACGCTTTAGAAGGTAAGCGGGTAGTTCGCCTCAAAGGTGGCGACCCGTTTGTACTTGGACGCGGCGGCGAGGAACTGCTCTACGCCGCGAAATACGGGATCCCTACGCGTGTGATTCCCGGAATTACCAGTGCAGTCTCCGTGCCCATGGCCGCTGGCATTCCCGTCACGCACCGGGGAATAGCGGCCGGTTTTACCGTAGTCAGTGGCCACAGCGAACTCGCGGACGTGCCGATCCGCTCCGATCACACCCTTGCGGTGCTGATGGGAGTATCGAATTTGCCACAAATTGTTGAGACATTGCTTACCCGTGGTTTACCGTCAAGTACACCGATTGCGATAGTTGAGCGAGGTTACTCACAGACGCAGCGCACAACTATCGGTACGCTAGAAGGGATAGTAAAGCGCGCCCGCAAGGCCGCAGTGGCGAATCCGGCCGTTATCGTTATTGGTGACGTCGTTCGGCTAGCCCCGGAAGCCTCCGACCAACTGGTAGACCTCCTGCCGCTAGAGAATGCCGATGCCACCGCGCCGGCCTCATTCGTTGACTAAGAAAGAGAAGTTGTTTGATGAGTGAAATTATCGTCCCTGAGCACCTCCATTCCCGGGCGCTGCGTGTTGCCATCGTTGGTGCCGGTCCGGCCGGCATCTACGCCGCTGACCTGCTCAACAAGAGCCAGCCGGTCGCATCGGGCGAACTGAAGCTGCACGTTGATCTCTTTGACGAGCTTCCTACGCCATTCGGTCTGATCCGCTACGGAGTTTCCCCGGATCACCCGCGTATCAAGGGCATCATCAACGCCCTGCACAAGGTGCTGGACAACGACTGGATCGACTTCTACGGCAACGTCGGCTTGGGCCGCGACATCTCGCTGGAAGACCTGCATACCCGTTACGACGCAGTGATCATCTCCACCGGTGCCCAGAAGGACGCTGACCTGAACATCCCAGGTGTCGATCTTGAAGGGTCCTTCGGCGGCGCCGACTTCGTGTCCTGGTATGACGCACACCCAGATGTTGACAAGAACTGGGACCTGTCCGCCAAGGAAGTTGCTGTCATCGGCAACGGCAACGTTGCCCTGGACGTGGCCCGCATCCTTTCCAAGCATGCTGACCAGCTGCTGGAAACCGAGATCCCTGAGCACATCTACGAGCAGCTGAATGACTCGGCCGTCACCGACGTGCATGTCTTCGGCCGCCGTGGCCCGGCCCAGGTGAAGTTCACCCCGCTGGAACTGCGCGAACTCTCGCACTCCAAGGATGTTGACATCGTCCTGTACCCAGAGGACTTCGAGTTCGACAAGGCTTCGGATGAAGCCATGAAGACCAATAACCAGACCAAGACCATGGTCTCCACCTTGACCAACTGGCTGATCGAGCAGGAAGAGCGCGAAGAAGCTCCAAGCGCCTCGCGCCGCCTGCACCTGCACTTCCTGCAGTCGCCAGTCGAGGTACTGGGCGAAGACGGCAAGGTCACCGGCTTGAAGGTGGAGCGCAACGAGCTCGACGGAAATGGCGGCGCACGCGGCACCGGCGAATTCGTCGAGTACCCGCTACAGGCCATCTACCGTGCCGTCGGCTACTTCGGTTCGGCAGTCGACGACATCGAATACGACGGGGCCAAGGGAGTTTTGCCCAACGTGGAAGGCCGCGTGCTGAACGCGTCCGGCGCTCGCGTTCCCGGCCTGTATGCCACTGGCTGGATCAAGCGTGGCCCGATTGGGCTGATTGGCCACACCAAGGGCGATGCCCTGGAGACCATTACCCACTTGCTTGAAGACCTTACTAAGCTGGCGCAGCCGGATTCTTCCCAGAAGATCTCGGAACTGCTCGAAAGCCGCGGCGTGAACTTCTCCAACTGGGATGGCTGGAAGAACTTGGACGCGCACGAGAAGGAACTGGGCGCCGCAGCCGGCACCGTTTCGACTCGCTTCGGCGAGATCACTCGCGACCGCGTCAAGGTCGTAGAGCGCGAAGCGATGATGGAATTCTCTTCGGCAAAAAAATTGGTTGAGAGCCTGTAAGTTTCACCCCGGGCTCTAGCACTGAATGGGCGGTGTCCCTCGGCAAATTTGCCGAGGGACACCGCCCATTAGTGTTATCAGAAGTGCATTCAGGAACTCTATCGATCAGTGGATAAGCTGGGCTTCATCACGGATCTGGAGGGACATGCCATCTTGGGCAGAAATTTAATTTTCAACTAAATATGCTCATTTTGTCTCTCGCTTGATGCAGAATGGCCTTAACGGAGCAAAGATTATTTGAGTGTATGGAGCATTCGATGTTGAACTTCACTGCCATTGATTTCGAAACTGCGAATTCCTTTCGAGGGTCACCATGTTCAGTGGGACTTGTACGCGTCCGCGATGGACGGACCGTGGAGGAACGTCATTGGTTAATTAAGCCACCAAAAGGTGCCGATCACTTCGACCCGTGGAATGTCTCAATCCACGGAATCACCTCTGACATGGTTCAAGACGCGCCTCGCTGGAACGAAGTTCTACCACGCATCGTAGACTTTGTTGGAGGCGATATTCTCGTCTCGCACAATGCTGCATTCGATACGGGCGTTATCCGTTATGCCTGTGCAGCTGACACCATTGAATGCCCGGAATTCAACTTCTTGTGCACACTGGTGACTGCCCGAAGGGCCTTGCAACTTCCTTCATATCGGCTTCCTTACGTCGTCGAAGCGCTGGGATTGTCGATGAAGAATCATCACGACGCGTTGGCTGATGCCAGAGCAGTGGTAAATATTGTCGACAGGCTTTCAGAGCAGCATGCGGCCGCTGACCTTCAAGAATTAGCCGACACTGTTGGCGTCCGACTAGGGTACATGGCTCCCGGGATTTACCGGGGAGGGCAAGCTCGTGCCAAATCAACATCTAAGCCATTGACCGATGTCGAGATTAATACCGAAGCGGATCCGGACGGATATCTATACGGACGTGTCGTGGTCTTTACTGGGGGACTGAAATCGATGCCGCGTGAAGTAGCCAGGCAAGAATGCGCCCGTCTTGGTGCGATTCCCGAAGCAAACACAACAAAACGAACCAACGTTTTAGTCATCGGCGATATTGATCCGACAGTTCTCCGTCCTGGATCCGAACTGACAGGAAAAGCTCGCAAGGCGTTCGAACTTCAAGATAAAGGGCAATCGATAGAAGTCATGACAGAAGATGACTTCTTACGGTGTCTCGATGGAACTCAACTTGATGGTGTCGAAGTCCTGCTTCCTAATTCCTCAACGGGGTCGTAGAAATAAAATATCGTAGCGTTGCAATGAATGGATACCGTGGATCGCACAGGTAACGAGGCATCTGCGAATAGTTGTAGAGATGGCCCAGCGCATTACGCTCTGGGCCGCCTCTATACGTTCTACGCGCGATGGGCTAGCCGGCCAGCTCAACCTTTTGGGTTGGCTTCTGGGCGCCGACACTGCGGCGCAGCATGATGAACAGCAAGATCATGCCTGCGGTGATCGACATGTGGCCAAGGCCCGCGATGCCCGAGATCATCTTGGACGACTCAATGCCTAGCACGGTCATGATGCCGTGGGTGAGCTGCATGCCCGCGGTTAGGATCACGCCCGCGTTGTAGGTGCCCATGAACCACGCGAAGAGCTTGCGGTGCTGGCTCAGGCCGAAGGCCTTTTCCAGAAGGAGCACCAGCAGCAAGATGATG
Source organism: Glutamicibacter sp. NPDC055354 (assembly GCF_053644955.1). Lineage (NCBI taxonomy): Bacteria > Bacillati > Actinomycetota > Actinomycetes > Micrococcales > Micrococcaceae > Glutamicibacter > Glutamicibacter sp. NPDC055354. The sequence goes on along the minus strand of NZ_JBSHMB010000001.1, from coordinate 784,048 downwards.
AAGCCCAGCACCAGCAGGTGGGTGTGGACTACGGAGAGCTGGGTCCACTGGCCTTCAGGGAATCCGTTCATCTTGGTGAATTCACGGTAGAAAAGACCGGAAGCTACACCGAGGACCATGTAGGCGAAGGAGAAATTCACGAGCTTACGCATTGATTTTGTTTTCTTTCTGAACGGTTGGTTCTGCAGTTGCTTCTGCAGCGGAGGAAGTTGTGCCGAAGAGTGGATGCTTGCCTGAGCCCAGGACTGCGAACATCGCCGGGAGCAGCAGGGTGCGAACGACGAAGGTGTCCAGCAGGACGCCGAGTCCGACGATCAGGCCGAGCTGGCCTAGTACCGTGATCGGCAGTGTTGCCAGTGCCGCGAAGACACCTGCCAGCACGAGCCCGGCACTGGTGATCACCGAACCGGTGCGGCTTGCGGCCAGTACCACTGCGTCGCCCAGCGCCAGCACCTGCGAGTCTTGGCGAACTCGCTGGGTCAAGAAGATGGTGTAATCCACGCCCAAGGCGACCAAGAAGACGAAGGCCAGCAGCGGCACCTGGACATCCAGGGCGTTGGCCTCGAAGACCACCGAGGAAACCAGGGAACCCAAGCCGACGGCGGCGCCCGCGCTGAGCAAATTCACCAGACCCAAGGCAAGTGCGGTTCGCCAGGAACGGGTCAGCCAGCCGAGCATCACGAAGCAGATGACCATGATCAGCGGGGCAATCACGAACAGGTCGCGCAGGTGCATCTGGTGCGAATCAAGCTGTTCGGCGCTCTGCCCGCCAATGAGCACCTGCCCGGTACTGCCGGTTGCCGCAGCACCGCGCAGGTCCGCTACCAGGTCCTGTGCCATGGCCGAGCTGGGATCGACAGCCGAGATGACAGAGAACTGCTGCCATGGCGTGGTGCCGAGCTGGGAGGATTCGCCAACACGCTTGACGTTGTCGACTCCGGAGAATTCATCTCGCAGGACCTGGACATCGGTTCCCTGCGCCAACACGGTGATCGGCTGGGTTTCACCTGCGGGGAAGTGCGCGGCCAGGGTCTGCATGGCACTGGAAGACTCGGTGGCGGTGCGGAATTGCTGGGTCTGGTCCAGGCCGATACGGGTGCCGATCAACGCTCCAGCCAGCACCATGAGCAAGACCGCCAATGCTGCCAGGTTCAGACCCGGACGGGTCATCACAGCACGAGCAGCACGTCCGAAGAAGTTTTCCTTCTTGCTTTCCTGTCCCGGACGGGGGACCAGCGGCCAGAACGCCTTGCGCCCGGCAAAGGCTAGGATCGGTGGCAGCGCAAAGAGCACGAAGAACGCAGCGATCAGCAAGCCAGCGGCGCAGACGATGCCCAGCCCGCGGGTATCTTCCATGACGGCCAGTCCCAAGGTCAGCAGGGCCAGCACTACGGTGAGGTTGGAGGTCAGGATCGCTTCGAAGCTGGCCGCCCACGCCTTGGACAGCGCCTGGCGGTGATTAGCATTCTTCTGCAGTTCATCGCGGTAGCGGGAGATCAGCAGCAAGGCGTAGTTGGTACCGGCGCCGAAGACCAGCACGCTGAGCACGCCGGAGTCGAAGTGCAGATTGAAGGCGTTGCCCAGCAGGTTCGCCACCAGGGAGGCGCTGCGATCGGCGAGGGCAACAACGACCAGCGGGATCAGCCAGAGTACCGGCGAACGGTAGGTGAGGATCAGCAAGACTGCCACGATGCCCACCGTGACGGCCAGCAGGGTGAAGTCCGCCCCGGCGAAGGCATTGGTGATATCTACTGCGAAGGCGGTAGAACCAGTGACCTGCACGGCCAGCCCCTGAATGGGATGGGCCTGGATCCAGTTGCGGACCTCATCCAGCTTCTGGCGGTCGGCCGTATCGGAGACCGTATCCCAGGTGAGCGGAACCATGGCTGCCTGCTGGTCTTCGCTGGCCATGGTGCGGCCGGCGGACACCTCCGCGTCGTGGGCTAGCGCCGCGGTCTGCTCATCAAGGGCAGCGGTGTCGGCATTGCTCAACGCATGGCCATCGGCGCGGTTGGCCACCAGCAAAGCCGAGCTCTGGGAATCGCTGGTGTTGGCATCCAGGATTTCGGCGACCTGTGCCGATTCGGAGCCTTCGACCAGGGAGCTGGCCGCACGGGTTGGGGCTTGGATGCTGCTCAGCGCACCAAAGAGAACGAGAACTACTGCAAAGATGCCGGCGGCCCAAATGCGGGCTCCGCGGCGGTTGGTCAGCGAATCGCCGATCCAGGGGATAACTGGAACTTTCATAGTTCCAGTTAACGAGATTTCGCAGGTCAGGCCATCGTGGAAAGGGGTGAATAAAACTTCAACCGAAAGGTTGAGATGCACCCCGGCGTGTCACCGGGATTCTGTTGATCAGCTACAGCAGTCCGTGGTCTTTGGCCTTGTTGATCGCGTCGGTACGCGTGGTTGCTTGGAGCTTGTCGAAAATGTGGACCAGGTGGGTTTTGACCGTCGCCTCCGAGACGAACAGGGCCTTGGCGATCTGCTTGTTGCCGGCACCGGTAGACAGTTGGGCCAATACGTCCTTTTCGCGCTTGGTGAGCTCGATTTTGGGACGGCGCATGCCCTCGACAACGCGCTGGGTCATCTTCGGGGCCAGGACCATGTGCCCGGCGGAGGCTTGGCGGATGGACTCGACGATGGTCTGGGCACTGACATCCTTGAGCAGGTAGCCGGCAGCTCCAGCTTCGATGCAAGCGAGCAGCTCTGAGTCCTTGTCGAAGGTGGTCAGGATCAGCACATAAGGCGGTTTGGCCAGTTGGCGGATCGCCGCGGTGGTTTGTGCACCGTTCATCCCGGCACCCAAGCGCAAGTCGCAGAGCACCACATCGACGGTGTTGGCCTTGACGAATTCCACCGCTTCCTCGCCGCTGGATGCTTCGCCAATGACAACGATGTCGTCGTAGTTCTCGAACAGCGCGCGCAGGCCGGTCCGCACGATGGGGTGGTCGTCGACCAGCAGGATCCGGATCATGAGTTGTCCTTTGCTAAGCGAAGCGGAAGGTGGGCGCACAGGGCGGTGCCTTCACCGGGTGAGCTCTCGACATCCAAACCGCCGCCGAGTTCGCGCAGGCGCTGGTTCATTGCGGTCAGGCCGAAGCCTCCGGTGTGCGTACTGGTTTGCACGCGACCAGTTTTGGGAACGAATCCGATGCCGTCATCGACAATATCCAAACGTACCTCGTCGCCGCTGGACCCCAGGCTGAGCGCCACCGTGGAGGCCTGGGCATGGCGCAGCACGTTGGACAGGGCGGATTGGGTGGTGCGCAGCAGCGCGATCTGCACATTCGGATCCAAAGTGGGCAGCCCCGGTTCGATATCCAATCGGGTCTCCAACTTCGAATCGGCCTTGAAATTCTCCAAGACGCGGCCCAAGGCTCCGGCGAGCGCCTGGGAATCGAGTTCTGCCGGAGCCAGGGCGGCGATGATGCGACGCAAATCGGTCAGCGCTTGCCCGGAAAGCTCATCGATGCGACTCAGAGCCGCCGAGGCAGACTCTGGGTCTTTGGAGGCTTCTGCCGCCTTGGCATGCAATCCGATGGAGGAGAGCTGCTGGGCCACGGTGTCGTGGATTTCGCGGGCCAAGCGGGTGCGTTCGGTGGCGATGCCAGCCTCATGCTGGGAGCGGGCCAATTCTCCTTGCAGGTCTGCCATTTCCTGCTGGGCTCGCACCAGGGAATTCACCAAGGATGTGCGCACTTCGGCATCGCGTTCCATCTGCAGGTATCCGCGGGAGATGCCCCAGGCGAATAGCCCGCCAACCAAGGGGCCGGCAATGGCGGCAATGCTGAGCTCGGCATTGTGCAGGTAGGGAGCGAGCAAAGTAAAGGCGTAGACGACCACTGACCACAATATTGAGGGAAGAAATGGCAGCTGGTGGCCCAGAAGAAGCCAAAGGCTGAAGGCCAACCACATGAATTCAGCGGAAACGAAGAGGCTTGCAATCCAGATCCCTAGCAGCAGCGCCAACCACCACGCGGGCTTGGCGAAGACTCCTTTCTTGGCACGGGAAACGAAGCCGAGGCTGTACCAAGTGGCGAAGAGTACCGAGACGAGGATCGCGGGCAGGACATTTCCTTGCGCTGAAATCTGTCGCAGCAACGCGATGGCAAGCAGGATTGCCGTCACCAGGTGCTGCCCCCAGCGCAGCACCACTGGCGAGGCCAACGAGTGCTGCTGATTCTGGGTGTCCAACCACTGCGGCTCGTAAGTACTCATGAATGCCAGCCTACTAAAGGCTGCTGCCGGTTATTGATCGGCAAGTATTACCAGTTGAGCTGTCGCTCTGGTCATGGCCACGTATCTGCGCACGGCTCCGCTTAATCCGGTGCCGAAGGAGCGTGGCTGGCAGACGAGCACCAGATCGAATTCCAGGCCCTTGGCGTTCTCTGGCGAAAGAAAGCGGACCCTGCCAGAGTCGTGGAAGCCAGAGGCCCCGATAACTGCCGCCGTGCCCTCGGCATTTTCGCCTAGCCAATCATCGAGTATTAATTCCAGTTCGGTCAGGCGGGCATAACGCACCGGTGCACCATCCGTGCGCAATGATCGCGGCACGTTCGCCTCGGGCATCTGTGCCTGGATCTGTTCTGCGGCTGCTTCCATGATCTGTGCCGTGCTGCGGTAGTTGACCCGCAAGCGGGATACGGAGATGCCGCGAATGCCAATCCTGGCCAAACGCTGTTCCCATGTCGTGTTGAAGCCGTGAACGGCCTGGGCCCTATCGCCCACAAGCGTCAGGCTCCCTGATGGGCAACGGCGTTGGATCATTGCCCATTGCGCATTGGTCAGGTCCTGGGCTTCATCGATGATGACATGCGAAAAGGGTCCGTCGTAATTGAGCGAGGCCAAATTGTTCTCCGGAGCTCCGGCGAGAAGCTGCTCCTGGAGATCGTGGTGGATGAGCTGGGATGCCAGATCCTCGCTGTCGTCAACCGAGTCCATCAGATCATCAACGACGTTTTTCCATCGAGTACGCTCGGCGTGCACTCTGAACTGTTCATCACGACGTTTCGCTTCGCTGTGCGGGTCGCCAATGAGAAAGCGCGCAAGGTCAATCAGCGGAATATCCGACGTGGTCCATCGGCCAGAAGCCGAACTTGCCAGTAGCTTTTCGATCTCTTCGTTGCCAAGGTCTCTGCCGCTGTAGCGGAGCAGTTCCGGGGTTGAATAGAGCGCCCGCAGCAGCTTGCATGGATCCAGGACAGGCCAGTGCTCATCTAGCAACCCATTCAGTGCTGGATTTCTCTCCCACTCCGAGCGCGGCAGTGGCTTCGTGTCTTCGCCTCTGAGGGCTTGGGGGAGCAATTGATCAATGAGGGCATCACGCAATTCGATGCGTGCTTCATTGTGCGGCGTTGCTTCGCCAATCATGGTGACCGCAGTGCGCCACAGCTGCGTTGTCAGAGTGGCTTGAGCTTCCCCAAAGTCGATTTGAACGTCAACGGAGGGAGGCTCTTCAAAGACCTGCACGGCCCTCTTGACTGCATCCAGCATTGCCAGACTGGATTTAATGCGGTGGACTCCGTGATCCGGTTCCGAGGGCAAATCATCGCCAATCGAAACTATGTTCGAAAGCGTTGAAATGAGCACCTCGTCCTCGCCGAGATTCGGAAGAATGTCAGCGACATAGGAGCTATAGGCCTCGTGCGGGCTTACCACCAAAACCTTGCCGCCCTGGCGTTGAAGCCGTGGGTCCGCATGCAGCAAATAGGCGGCTCGATGCAGGGCGACCACCGTCTTGCCGGTACCCGGCCCGCCATCAACCACCAGCGCGCCTTGCGAGCTTCTCCGGATGATCGCGTCCTGGTCCGACTGGATGGTTGCGAGCACGTCGTGCATTTTTGGTGAACGCTTGCTGCCAAGGGAAGCGAGAAATGAAGAGTGGTCATCCAGGCGGGCGTGGGAAGCCAGCTGGGAGGAATCAAACACTTCATCCCAATAGTCACAGATGCGTTGCCGGCGCCAACGGTAGCGGCGTCTCATGGCCAACCCATGGTCCTTCTCATGGGTGGCGGCGAAGAATGGTTCTGCTGCCGGGGCTCGCCAATCAAGCAGCAGCTGCTTGCCCTGGTCGTCGCTCAAGCCACTGCGGCCAATGTATAGGCGCTCGCCGGTCCCGGCTATTTCCATGAAGCCTAAGCAGGCGTAGGGACCCATGCGGTCCAGCTGGCGCAGCCGCTGTGCTAATTCGCTGAGTTCAACATCGCGTTCAAGGGATTGCTGCAGCACGCCGGCCTGGTCTTGTCCTCGTCGGGCAATGCGCTCCATGATTTCGGATCGAAGCTGCCCAACCCGTTTGGCAATTTCGCAGAGCCGTTGCTGGTCCTCGCCAATCTCGGCCGAGTTCTCCGGTGCTGGACTGTGCTCGATGGCATCGAAATAGCTGGTGTTTGCGATTTTGGTAGGCACGCGGGCTCCCTGGTCTGGCTAGTTCTCGTGGGGAAGATATTGATTATGGACCCTCTGCGGGGCCTTGCGGCAAGGCCCCCTGGGCGCGCTATCCTGAAAATGCAGGGAATGGCGTTTTCGGTTTTCCAGCTGCGCACTGTGAGCCTGCGCTCACTTGCATTTCGAAGGCTGCCGGGAATTTTCAGCTGGGGCATCACGCGGTAGGATATAAGGACTGCGACTTTGATCCGGCTATCACCGGTGAGTCTTCGGAAGAACCGCGAGCATCATGAACGCCAAGTAGAACCGAACGGGACCAGCCCGTCACAGCTGAAGATAAGCGATTCCCCATCATTGCGGCGGGGGATAAGCGGGGTGGTACCGCGGCATTCGTGCCGTCCTCGTAGGCAAGGATTTATCGACCCTACGCTTGAAGGACGGCCCATTCGATGAGCTTTTACCCGAAGGTCACTACAGACCCAACCGGTTCGACCCCGGCTTCACCGCGATTCCCAGATCTTGAGAAGCGCGTCCTCGAATACTGGAAGAACGACGACACTTTCCAGGCCTCCATTGACCAGCGCGAGGGCGAAGAATTCGTCTTCTACGATGGCCCTCCCTTCGCCAACGGCCTGCCACACTACGGCCACCTGCTCACCGGCTACGTCAAGGACCTGGTAGCGCGCTACCAGACCCAGCGCGGCAAGCGCGTGGAGCGCCGCTTCGGCTGGGACACCCACGGCCTGCCAGCCGAGCTGGAAGCTATGAAGCAGCTGGGCATGACCGACAAGAAGCAGATCGAAGCCATGGGCATCGACAAGTTCAACGACGCCTGCCGCACCTCGGTGATGAAGTATGCCGATGAGTGGAAGCAGTACGTGAACCGCCAGGCTCGCTGGGTCGACTTCGAAAACGACTACAAGACCCTGAACGTCGAGTTCATGGAATCGGTCATCTGGGCTTTCAAGCAGCTTTCGGACAAGGATCTGACCTACAAGGGCTTCCGCGTGCTTCCGTACTGCTGGAAGGACGAGACCCCGCTGTCCAACCACGAGCTGCGCATGGACGACGACGTCTACAAGAACCGCCAGGACCAGACCGTCACCGTGGGCTTCACCATCCTTGCCGGTGAAACCGAAGCCTCCAAGGCACTTGCCGGCGTGCAGGCCCTGGCGTGGACCACCACCCCGTGGACCCTGCCAACCAACGCCGCACTGGCCGTGCACCCGGCGATCGACTACGTCGTGGTTCCTGCAGGCGAGGCCGGCGTGAAGGCTTCGGCCGCCGCCGGGCCATTCCTGCTGGCCCGCGACCTGCTCGGCTCCTACGCCAAGGACCTGGGCTACAAGGATGCCAAGGAAGCCGCTGCGGCCATCACCGCCAGCTACACCGGTGAGCAGCTTGCCGGCGTGCGCTACCAGCCGCTGTGGGACACGTACACCGACACCGAGAAGTACGGCACCGAAAACGCCTGGCAGATTCTCACCGCCGACTACGTCACCGTGGCCGACGGCACCGGCATCGTGCACCAGGCTCCGGCCTACGGCGAGGATGACCAGAAGGTCTGCGAAGAGCACGGCATCCCGGTGATCCTCTCGGTAGACGAGGGCGCCAAGTTCCTTCCTGTCTTCGGCAACGGCCCGCTGGCCGAGATCGCCGGTGTGCAGGTCTTCGACGCCAACAAGACCATCACCAATGTGCTCAAGGACGAGGCCAAGCTGGTCAAGCAGGCCTCCTACGAGCACTCCTACCCGCATTGCTGGCGCTGCCGCACCCCGCTGATCTACCGCGCGATCTCCTCGTGGTACGTCGAGGTCTCCAAGTTCAAGGACCGCATGGTCGAGCTGAACGAGCAGATCAACTGGATCCCGGGCAATGTCAAGCACGGCCAGTTCGGCAAGTGGCTGGAAAACGCCCGCGACTGGTCCATCTCGCGCAACCGCTACTGGGGTTCGCCGATCCCGGTGTGGGAATGCACCGGTGCCGAATGCGAGCACCGCGAAGTCTTCGGCTCGCTGCAGGAAATGCAGGACTTCTTCGGCCGCATGCCGGTCAACCACGAAGGCCAGCCTGACCTGCACCGCCCATTCATCGACGAGCTGACCAAGGCCCATGAGGGCTGCGCCGAATCCGGCACCCTCAAGCGCGTGGAAGACGTGCTCGATGTCTGGTTCGACTCCGGCTCGATGCCGTACGCCCAGGTGCACTACCCGTTCAACAACCAGGAATGGTTCGATTCCGGCCACCACCCGGCGGACTTCATCGTGGAGTACATCGGACAGACCCGCGGCTGGTTCTACACCATGCACGTGCTCTCCACCGCGCTCTTCGACCGCCCGGCCTACACCAACGTGATCTCCCACGGCATCGTGCTGGGCTCGGACGGGCAGAAGATGTCCAAGTCCCTGCGTAACTACCCGGATGTCACCGAGGTCCTGGACCGCGACGGCTCCGATGCCATGCGCTGGTTCCTGATGGCCTCGCCGATCCTGCGCGGCGGCAACCTGGTCGTGACCGAACAGGGCATCCGCGATGGCGTGCGCCAGGTGCTGCTGCCGCTGTGGAACGTCTGGCACTTCTTCAACCTCTACACCAACTCCGCCAACAACGGGGCCGGCTACGAGGCCAAGCGCTCGATGGACTCCACCGACCCGCTGGACCAGTACATGCTGGCTGCCACGGGCCAGCTGGTGCGCGAAGTCACCGAGGCACTGGATTCCTACGAGGTCTCCGATGCTACCGAGGCCGTACGCCAGTACATGGACACCCTGACCAACTGGTACGTGCGCCGTAGCCGCCAGCGTTTCTTCGATGAAGACACCCAGGCCTTCGACACCCTGTACACCGCGCTGGAAACCCTGGTGAAGGTCACCGCTTCGCTGCTGCCGCTGGCCAGCGAAGAGATCTTCCGCGGGCTGACTGGCAAGCGCTCGGTGCACCTGGAGGACTGGCCGGACGCCAGCGAATTCCCAACCGATGCCGCGTTGCTGGAAACTATGGAAACCACCCGCAAGATCTGTTCCGTGGGCTCCTCGCTGCGCAAGGCCAAGAACCTGCGCGTGCGCCTGCCGCTGGCCGAGCTGAAGGTCGTGCTCACCGGCGCTGCCCGCCTGGAAGGCACCTACGCGTCGATCATCAAGGACGAGCTGAACCTGAAGGCCGTCACCCTGATCGATGCCGAAGGCGTCGACGCCGCCAGCTACGGCATCAGCCAGCAGCTGGTAGTGAACGCCCGTGCGGCCGGTCCGCGCCTGGGCAAGAACGTGCAGCAGGCGATCAAGGGCGCCAAGTCCGGGGACTGGTCGGTCACCGACGGGGTGGTCACCGCGGGCGGACTGGAACTGGCCGAGGGCGAATACACCCTGGACACCGTGGTGGATGCAGCAGGCGAAATTGCCGCGGCAGTCATCGACGGCGGCTTCCTGGTGCTGGATACCGAGGTCACCGAGGCACTGGCTGCCGAAGGCACCGCACGCGACATGATCCGCTCCATCCAGTCCGCCCGCAAGGACGCGGACCTGCAGGTATCGGATCGCATCCACACCGTGGTCACCGCCAACACGGCCGCCATCGCGGCACTGGAAGCGAACCGCGAGCTGGTGGCAGCTGAAACCCTGACCGCGCAGCTGGAACTTGTCGCCGATGATTCGGTAGATGGCGAGCAGGTCACCGTGGCCAAGCTGGATTCTGGCAAAGTCGAGGCCAACTAGTGAGCGAATTGGACCGCGTCTACGCGCAACTTCTCTCCCGTGCGCCGGAAAACAAGATGGAACCGCGCATGGATCCGATGTTCCGCGCGATGGAGATCCTCGGCGAGCCGAACAAGGCTTGCCCGGTCATCCACATCACCGGCACCAACGGCAAGACCTCGACCGCACGCATGATCGAGTCGCTGCTGATGGCGCACGACTTGCGCACCGGCCGCTACTCCTCGCCGCACCTGATCTCGGTCACCGAGCGCATCGCCATTGACGGTGCCCCGGTAGACGACGGGACCTTCGTGCGGGTGTGGGATGAAATCAGCCCGTTCCTTCAGATCGTGGACACCGAGCTCGTCGAGCGCGGCGAAAACAAGCTGACCTACTTCGAAGCTGTCACCATCCTGGCCTTCGCGGTTTTCGCCGAGGTTCCGGTGGATGTCGTGGTGCTCGAAGTCGGCCTGGGCGGCATCACCGACGCCACCAACGTGGCAGATGCCGACGTTTCGGTGATCACCCCGATCTCCTTGGACCACACCGATCTGCTGGGGGATACCCCGGGCGAGATTGCCGAAGAAAAGGTCGGCATCCTCAAGCCCGGCGGCTACCTGGTCTCTTCGGTGCAACCGGTGGATGCCGCCGACGTGCTGCTGGCTCGCGCCCGCGAGCTTGAGGTGCCGGCAGCTTTCGACAGCCTGGACTTCAAGCTCCTGGAACGCCAGCATGGCGTGGGCGGGCAGCTGCTGTCCATCCAGGGCCAAGCGGCGCGCTACGACGAGATCTTCCTGCCATTGTTCGGTGCCCACCAGGCGCAGAACGCCACCGTGGCCTTGGCTGCGGTGGAGGCCTTCCTGGGCGGCGGCCAGCGCGAGCTGAATGCCGCTCTGGTCCGCGACGGCTTCGCGGCCGCCACCAGCCCGGGCCGCCTGGAACTGGTCCGCGCGGCACCGAGCATCCTGGTGGATGCCGGCCACAACCCGGATGGCATCCGCGTCACCGCAGAGGCGATCAAGGAATCCTTCGGCTTCACCCGCCTGGTGCTGATGGTTGGCATCTTGCAGGAGAAGGACGCCGAAGCAATGCTTTACACCATGCGCGAGCAGTACGGTGACATGGTTGAGGACATTTGCATCACCCAGTCGTCCTCGCCGCGGGCCATCCCGGCCGGCGAACTGTCCACCATGGCGATCGACGCTGGCTGGCCGGAAGAGGACATCCACGTCACCGAGGACCTGGAAGATGCCATCGAATGGTCGGTGGGCCGCGCCGAGGCAGGCAACGACTTGTCCGGCGGCGTGCTGGTGACCGGTTCGATTACACTGGTGGGCGAGATTTCACTGTTGCTCAAGGGAGGCGAATCCTGATGGCTAAACTCACCCGTGCCCAGCGCGAGTGGCGTCCTGGGATGAAGAAGAAGCAGCGCTCCACGAAAATGATGTTCGCATCAACAGTGCTGGTCTGCGAGGCGCTGCTGGCGGTGTTCGTCACCCTCGCGGCCTTCGGGCTCAAGCGTGGCGGAGAACCGGTGGTCGTGCTCAGCCTCGGCGCTGCCGTGGCGCTGCTGTGCATCTTCAACTGCGCCCTGCTGGGCAAGAAGATCGGCTACATCATCGGCTGGATCCTGCAGGTAGTGTTCTTCCTGTGCGGCTTCATCCTGCCGGACATGTTCTACCTCGCAGCGGCCTTCGCCCTGTGCTGGTGGTATGCGCTGAACAAGGGCGGCGAAATCGACGCAGTGAACAAGCGCCGCGCCGCCGCCCAAGAAGCCTGGGAAAAGGCGAACCCCGAGCAAGCCTGAGAACCTAAGAAGTACATCAACGATACGAAGAGGTAGTCACATGACTGAACGTACCCTGATCCTGGTCAAGCCAGATGGCGTCAAGCGCGGTCTGACCGGACAGATCCTTGGCCGCATTGAAGCCAAGGGCTACACCATTGCCAAGCTGCAGCAGCTGGAAGCTACTCGCGAGCTGCTCGCCGAGCACTATGCAGAGCACGAAGGCAAGCCATTCTACGAGCCGCTGGTTGAGTTCATGCTCTCCGGTCCGGTGGTGGCGATCGTGGCTGAAGGCCAGGGCGTTATCCCCGGCTTCCGTTCGCTGGCTGGCACCACCGACCCGACCACCGCGGCTCCAGGCACCATCCGTGGCGACTTCGGCCGCGACTGGGGCCTGAAGGTCCAGCAGAACCTGGTCCACGGTTCGGACTCCGTCGAGTCCGCCGAGCGCGAGATCGGCATCTGGTTCGGCAAGTAGATCGAAACGCGAAAATCCCGGCAGTTGGAAACTGCCGGGATTTTTCATGCCTGGAAGCGGGTCCTAGAACCAGTCATCCAAACTGTCCCGGGCGAGCATAGCTCCTTGCGGGCTAGCTGCCTGCTGCACCGAACTTCCGAGCGCCTGTGCGGTCGAGTCCAGCGGCAGCTGCTCTGCAGCGCCGATCCTGACCACCTGGTGGTGGTCGGTGATAGGGCCGACTATGTGCGAAAGATACTTATCTGCTCCGTCATTGCTGAATTCCAGCACGTGGATACCTCCCAGTCTTCAGTGCGCGTTAGCACATTGATTGCGGGCGAAGCGTGGCGCGGGTTTTCCCTGTTGGGGAAAACGAAGACATGCAGCAAAACTTCTCAAGGCGATTGCGCATCCCGCGTCGCTCCACTTCCATCACTTCAGTCACATTAAACACACAAACCACATCCACGGCAACGCGGGATCGGGTCCACCGGTCTTGTCCCCAGCGCGAAAACCCCGGGAAGCCGGGGCTGGATGAGGGTGTGAACTCTTTGAGAATTAATCGGAAATAATTCGATCAAGAGCATTTAAGTGGCAAAAGGAAGGACGCCCCTGACGTGCAGGAGCGCCCCAGCCGCAATAGCTACTCGGAATCCTTGAGGGATTCCTGGTGCTGTTCCTTCGCTTCGAGTTTGTCGAAAGCCGCTTGCTCTTCGCTGATCTCGACTTCAGACTTGATGTCCTCGCTGGCTTCAGCCACCGCATCGGATTTGTCGCGCCCGGTCCATACCTTGATCACCGCCCATGAAGCGGCCACCAGTGGCACCGCCAGGACGGCGCCAACGATGCCTGCCAGGACGGTGCCTGCGGTCAGTGCCATCAGCACGACCAGTGCATGCAGGCTCAGGGCGTTGGCCATGACGACCGGCTGCAGGAAGTTGCCCTCCAGCTGGTTCACCAGGATCACCGCAGCCAGCACGATCAGCGCCACCACAGGTCCGTTGGTAACCAATGCAATCAGCGTGGCCAGGATGCCGGCAACGGTGGCACCTACCATCGGCACGAAGGAACCGAGGAAGACAATGACGCCTAGCGGGATGGCCAATGGAACCTGCACGATCAGCAGCGTCGCGGTGATGCCCAAAGCATCCACCGCGGCCACGGTGGCAGTACCGCGGATGTAGCCGCCGAAGGTGCGCAGCGCGCGGTCGCCGGAAAGAATCCACTTGTTGCGGTAGTGGCGTGGAGTCCACGACACGGCAAAGGCCCAGATCTTGTCGCCGTCCTTCAGGAAGAAGAACAGGATCACCAGCAGCAGGACCAGGCCGGTCACGAAGCTGCCTGCTGCGCTCAGCGTGTTCAAAGCGCCGGTGCCGAACTGGGAACTGGTCAAGAAGCCGGTTACCGTTTCGACAACATTATCGATCTGGCTCTGGTCGACGCTGAAAGGCATCGTGCCGATGAAGCCCTGAACCATGTCGTTGAGCTGGTTGAAGCCCTCAACAGCTTGGTCAACGAGCTTTGGCCATTCCTTGATGACCGAGAAGACCAGGCCGGTGCCAATGCCTCCGAGGACCAATAGGGATCCGAGAAAAACGATCCATGCTGCCAGCATCGGGGAAACAAACTTGCGCAGCTTGACCACCAGGGGCCACAACGCACAGGAAATGATGACGGCCAGCAACGTCGGGATCACGATCATGGTCAAGCGGAGCATGCCGATGATGAGGAATGTTGCCAGCGCGCCAACTACCAGCAGCTGGGCGCTTCGAATGCCTAGGCGTCCTAGCAAGTCGGTCCACAGGCTGGTGACCGTGAAATCTGGTTTGGCGTCCCTGGCCGGAACACGGTGGTGCTCGGCAGGTGTCGGCTTGTCGTCCGGAGGTTGCTTTTTCAACAACGCGGCGGGCCTGACCTTACGGAAAAAAGCCATAGTCGCTCCTTGTAGCTGGTTCTGATAGCTCTAACAATAGGCTAACGACTTGACAAGGTCCCAAGGCAACACCGAAATGCTGATTTTTTGGCGTTCACACTGGCCACTAACCCGTTTTCGTGCCCGAATGCATCGATTCGTGCACCCACGGGCTGATTTCCCCGGCATTCCTGCGGCGTCGTCTCTGCAATGATGCTGGGCTTGAACTAGCGGGGGATCAATGCCGACGGGCATCGAAACCCGGTGGTCTTCTTTGAAACCAGTGGAAATAGCAGTGACGGAAGCCTCGGGCAGAAGTCCCGCGGCAAGTTGATTCGCCAAAATGTTCTTGCGCTCAAGGAATTGCTGCTCGGAATGGCATCGGGCGAAGTCCAACAAGAAGATCCAGAACGCTGGGAGGAAATCCCTCACCAGCCGGTGACGGGCTATCAGACCGATTATGCGGGTCTGGTCCAGAAGTGAACTGACGCAGCAGAGCTGGGGCCGCGCAATGCGCGGCCCCAGCTCTGTTAAGGTCTCGTTCTCTGCCTGTGCGGACTACTTGGCGTTGAAGTACTCCTTGGCCAGCAGGCCCATGATGATCTTGTCGTGGAACGACCCATCGTGGAATCCAGCCTGGCGCACTCGGCCCTCTTCGCGGAACCCTGCGCGGTTGAAGGTGCGCAGTGCGCGCTCGTTGTACGCCCAGGCGTTCAAGCCGATGCGGTTCAAGCCCATCTCGCGGAAGCCGTAGTCGATGATCATCTTGGTGGCCATGGTGCCATAGCCTTGGCCCACATTTGAACCACCGATCATGATCATCAATTCGGCGGAACGGGCCGGCGCGTTGTAGTCGTACAAAGCGGTGTGCCCGATCAGCGTGTCGTCGGGAAGCGTGATGGAAAGTCCCACGCCGTCGGTAGTGCCACGGTTGACGCTGCGCGACTTGAAGAGTTCTGCGGCTTCGGTGATCGGGTGGGGAAGTACCAGGTTGCCCTGCAGGGCCATGAATTCTGGGCTATTCCACCATTGGGTGAGGAACGCAAGATCTTCCTCTTGTAGTTCACGGAGCCGAAGGTGTTCGGAAATCAGCAGGTTGATTCCGTAGTCCTGGGCATTTTCTGTGTTCCATATGTCACTTGCCATGCTTCTAATCTACCGGGTCTAGCTGGACAGTATCCGGAAGATCGTTGACGGCGAACCCTTTCCGGCCTTGCCGATGGACGTTTTGACGCGGATCGGAGGCCGAAGCGGGATGTCTTGGCACCGGTGGCGCGCCGGGGTGCAACAAGCAGTGACACAAGGCCGGCCGACCTGGTTGGCGGCGGGGTGGGGGAGCGCCAGGAACAGCACTGCGGGGCCGCTACCGAAGTAGCGGCCCCGCAGGTGGGCATGGAAGCCGGGCTCTAGCCGAAGAAGGCGAGCGGGAAACGCAGGACGACCGATGCGGCAACGAGCGCCCAGATGACGGCGGTAATGATCCAGCTCCACTCGGCGAAGAACTTTTTCACGCCGGCTCCAGCAGGAATCACGCCGGTAAGCACATTGCGTGCGGTCGTGAACACGAACAAGGGAATCGTCATGGCCCACACGACCATGCAGTAAGGGCACAGGGCGTTGATTTCATACAGGGCCTGGGACCAGAACCAGATCACCACGCCCATAGCGGCGGTGATGCCCAGCTGGAAGCACAGCCAGAACCAGCGCTTCAGGTTTGTTGCGCCGGCCAGCAGGGCGAAGCCGATGGCGATAACAACAGCGAAGCAAACGATCCCGAAGAAGGGATTGGGGAATCCGAAGATTCCTGCCTGCTCGGATTTCATCACGGTGCCACAGGAGATCCAGGGATTGACGTCGCAACTGGTGATGTAGTCGGGGTTCTTGTACAACTCCAAGCGTTCCAGGACCAGGATTCCGGCGGCGAGCCAAGAGATCAATCCCGTAACGATGATGAACAGCCCGAAGCCGCGTTCCTTAGCCCACCAGGGCAACACGCCCGAGCCGTGGCTATTTTCTTGTGATGAAACCATGTTTTGACTATTCCATAAGTTCATAGGAAAGCGGGTTATTCCGCCAAGGCCTTTTTCATCCTAGGAAGCATTTCTGTGCATCTGGTGAGAAGCAATGAACAAGGCGTGAACGAAATATGAGAGAATGGGAGTGGTTGTTCGCGGATCCACAGTCTGCTTTCAACCCGACGATAGACTTTTGAAACAACAGATCGACAGGCGATGCATCGCTTCGGTTGAGTGCCCAATATGTGCGCCTCCCGGGGGAATACCGCGGATCGTAGGGCTGCAAAGGAAAGCAGCCGGTTTTCTTAGGCCACGTTGATCCGCAGGATTTGCGCCTGGTTCAGAAATTTGGACCAGCGTCGAACCCGCGGAAAATAGCGAGCTTTTGTGTCCGGACTACTGGAAGATAAGTAGGCCAAGCGACACGTGATGATTGTAGTTTCAGCAACGGCGCCGTCTGTGGAGGATGCCCGAGCGGGACATAGTAGGAGTACGCGAATTTAAATGAGCGCAGCAAATCAACGAAAGGGCGGAACGCAAGGTAATAAGCGGGGCAACCGTTCAACACGAGCCCGCCGTACCAGTGTTTCAACCACACCCGCGCGACCACTGCGTCGCGCCATGACCTTGGCCGAACTCAATGCCGCTGCCGGCGTCGAGGAAAGCCCATACCGCTGGCGGGCCACCCGCCGCACCCAGATTTCCACCCCTGATTCCACCAAGCGGGCCAGCCGCCAGGCCGAACGCCGGGCGCAGGCAGTGCGCAATACCGCGAATGACGAGGCCGTAGAGGTCGCCGCGGCCAAGCAGGAAGACGTCCAGGACAAGCAGGAAGACGTCCAGGAGCAGAGCGCTGAAATCGCTGCCCCGGCCGAGCAGGAAGTTGCACCGGTTGAGGAAGCGAACGACGTTGACCAGACCGGCATGCTGCTGGCCGAACACGGCAGCACCATGATCTTGAATCCTTTCGCCGTGCCGGAAACAGCTCAGGCTGTTCTGGCCCAGGCTGTTGCGAAGAAGCAGGAACCTGCTCGCCGCGCAGCTGCCGCAGATCCCGAGGCAGACGCCGATGCCGACGACGTGACTTCGCGCCGCCGCCGCCGCCGTCGCCGCGGGGAAGTGGATCTGGAACTTGAGGGCGGCTCGCAGGATGATCCGCCGAACACCGTTACCCGTGTGCGCGCCCCGCGTGGCAGTATCGAAAGCCACAGCTCGGTCAACGACAAGGTCGCTTCGGTGCGCGGTTCCACCCGATTGGAA
Organism: Glutamicibacter sp. NPDC055354; assembly: GCF_053644955.1. Classification (NCBI taxonomy): domain Bacteria; kingdom Bacillati; phylum Actinomycetota; class Actinomycetes; order Micrococcales; family Micrococcaceae; genus Glutamicibacter; species Glutamicibacter sp. NPDC055354. The sequence goes on along the minus strand of NZ_JBSHMB010000001.1, from coordinate 766,539 downwards.
GCCAAGCGCCAGCGCCGCCGCGAATCACGCGAAACCGGTCGCCGCCGCCAGGTGATCACCGAGGCCGAGTTCCTGGCCCGCCGCGAATCCGTCGAGCGCAAGATGATCGTGCGCCAGCGCGAGGACCGCATCCAGATCGGCGTACTGGAAGATGGAGTGCTTGCAGAGCACTTCGTCTCCAAGACCCAGCAGGATTCGCTGATCGGCAACGTGTACGTCGGCAAGGTGCAGAATGTGCTGCCATCCATGGAAGCTGCTTTCGTGGATATCGGCCGCGGCCGCAACGCCGTGCTGTACGCAGGCGAAGTGAACTGGGACGTAGCGGCTCTCGAAGGCGCGCCGCGCCGTATCGAGAACGCCCTGAAGGCTGGCGACTCGGTCCTGGTGCAGGTCACCAAGGACCCGGTAGGCCATAAGGGCGCCCGGCTGACCAGCCAGATCTCCCTGCCTGGCCGCTACCTGGTCTACGTGCCAGGTGGTTCGATGACCGGCATCTCGCGCAAGCTCCCTGATGTCGAACGCCAGCGCCTGAAGAAGATCCTGAAGGACCACCTGCCGGAAAACGCGGGCGTCATCGTGCGCACCGCCGCCGAAGGCGCTTCCGAGGAAGAACTGACCAACGATATCAACCGGCTGCGTGCGCAGTGGGAAGGCATCGAAGAGCAGGCCAACTCCACCAAGACCCTGGCTCCGGAACTGCTGTACTCGGAACCCGATCTGACCATCAAGGTGGTCCGCGACGTCTTCAACGAGGACTTCACCAAGCTGATCGTCTCCGGTGACCACGCCTGGGACACCATCGAGGCCTACGTCATGTACGTGGCGCCGGATCTGATGGGCCGCCTGGAGAAGTGGGAAGCCGAAGAGGACATCTTCGCCAACTTCCGTGTGGACGAGCAGATCGCCAAGGCGCTGGACCGCAAGGTCTTCCTGCCTTCGGGTGGTTCGCTGGTCATCGACCGCACCGAAGCGATGACCGTCATCGACGTGAACACCGGCAAATTCACCGGTTCGGGCGGCAACCTCGAAGAGACCGTGACCAAGAACAACCTGGAAGCGGCCGAAGAAGTGGTCCGCCAGCTGCGCCTGCGTGACATCGGCGGCATCATCGTCATCGACTTCATCGACATGGTCCTGGAATCCAACCGCGATCTGGTGCTGCGCCGCCTGGTGGAGTGCCTGGGCCGCGACCGGACCAAGCACCAGGTTGCTGAAGTGACCTCGCTGGGTCTGGTCCAGATGACGCGCAAGCGCATGGGCACCGGCCTGCTCGAAGTCTTCGGTGAAGAGTGCGAGCACTGTGCAGGTGCTGGCTTCATCACCCACGAAGAGCCAGTTGAATCGCGCAAGACCTTCAACTCGCAGGGCGAAGCGCACAGCAAGAAGTTCAACGACAAGCCAAGCCGCAACTCCCGCCGCCGTCGTGGCGGCGAGAAGGACGAGCAGAAGCCAGTTGAGAAGCAGGAGCCGGCAGCAGGGGAGAAGGACGAAGCCACGCGCAACGCCCTGGCCAGCATTGCCGCCGCTTCGCACCTGGATGCCGCTGCTGAAAACGCAGTGAGCATCGAGGGCGAACAGATTCCTGTGGCCAAGTCCGCGGCGTCTGCGCAGGGCACCGAGGCCTCGGTTACCCTGGAAGCGCTGGAAGCAGCGTTGCCGGGCCAGGATGAGTCCAGCGACGAGCAGGACGGCAGCCGCAAGCCGCGCCGCCGTTCACGCTCCCGTGGACGCGGACGCAACCAGTCCGAGGAAAACGCTTCGGGCAACGAGGAAGCTCAGGCCAACCAGGAGCAGCAGGCTGCTCCTGAACCTGTTGCCGCCTCGACGTCCCAGGAGCAGCCGCGCAAGCGCTCACGCCGTGCTTCGCGTCCGCAGGAAGCGGCACAGCAGGACCAGCCGGTGCTCACCGGCCTGGCCATGCCTGCTGCCAGCGCGCCTGCTGAGTCCAGCAGCCCCGCGGCTTCCGTCCCAGTTGCCGCCACCGCGGCAGCCCCACAGAATTCCACGAAGCCAAAGCGTCGCAGTCGTCGGGCCACCTCGGTCCAGGGCGATGCGACTGCAGAGGTTCTCGTGGCAGAGGTATCCGCCGCTACCGGTTCGGTAGTTCAGATGGATTCCTCCGGTTCGCAGAAAGATAAGCCAGCTGAGCCTGCCGGGCAACCGGTAATGCTCGGTGTGGGTGTTCCAGTACGCGAACTGAAATAGATGAACTTGATCACGCTTCCCTCGCTGGGGCAGTTTGTATTTGCTCCAGCGGTGTGGACTAGCGTAATCTAGTTGATCGGTGCTAAACGCCAAGATCACGGACTTTTGGTCCGCTCGGCGTCAAGGCACAAGCGCATGAGATCCCCGGGATCGCATCCACTTTGTGGGTGTTCGGGTCGATATCTGCGCCGGTAAGACAATAAACGTCGAGTAGAAGTGAGTACCCACGTGGTGTACGCAATTGTCCGCGCAGGCGGCCACCAGGAGAAGGTTTCCGTTGGAGACCTCATCACCGTTGACCGTCTTCAGGCTGCCCCAGGCAGCTCCATCGAGCTTCCAGCTTTGCTGTTGGTAGATGGCGAGAAGGTAACTTCCGCAGCTGCCGATCTGGCTAAGGTCACGGTCACCGCTGAGGTTGTAGAAAACCTTCGCGGCGAGAAGATCGTAATCCAGAAGTACAAGAACAAGACCGGTTACAAGAAGCGCCAGGGCTTCCGTGCCGCTCTGACCAAGGTCAAGGTCACCTCGATCGCCTAATTCAGGCAATCGTAGAATCCATTTTTGTAGCGAAAGAGGCTAAAAGGCATGGCACATAAGAAAGGTGCGAGTTCCACTCGCAACGGTCGCGATTCCAACGCACAGTACCTAGGCGTAAAGCGCTATGGTGGACAGGAAGTCAAGGCAGGCGAAATCATCGTTCGCCAGCGTGGCACCCACTTCCACCCAGGCGCCGGCGTAGGCCGTGGCAAGGATGACACCCTGTTCGCATTGGCTGCTGGCGCAGTCGAGTTCGGCACCCGTCGTGGTCGCCGCGTGGTGAACATTGTGGCTGCTGCCTAATTCAGGCAACAGGCAAATTTTTTAGTACACAAGGGGTGGGCCGATTTCGGTCCGCCCCTTGCGTGCATAGTTAGACTTTTAAGCGAGTATCCCTCGCAACCCCGTACTAGGAGAAGATGGCCCCGTGGCTGCATTCGTTGATCGCGTAACCCTTCATGTCACCGCAGGTAATGGTGGCCACGGTTGTGTGTCCATCAAGCGTGAGAAATTCAAGCCGCTTGGCGGTCCCGACGGCGGCAACGGCGGCAAGGGCGGAGACATCATCCTGCGCGTCGACCCCCAGGTCACCACGCTGCTGGACTTCCACCACCTGCCGCACCGCAAGGCTGGCAACGGCGAGCCGGGCAAGGGCGGTCTGCACCCGGGCAAGAGCGGCGAGGACCTGGTCCTGGGCGTACCTGCCGGCACCGTCATCAAGACCAAGGACGGCGACATCCTCGGCGACCTGGTCAAGCCGGGCGATGAATACATCGCCGCAATAGGCGGCATGGGCGGCCTGGGCAATGCGTCCATCGCCTCGGACAAGCGCAAGGCCCCGGGCTTCGCGTTGCTGGGCATTCCCGGAACCGGCCAGGATATTGTCCTGGAACTGAAGTCCATGGCGGATATCGCGCTGGTGGGCTACCCATCGGCCGGCAAATCCTCGCTGATCGCCGCCCTGTCCGCGGCACGCCCGAAGATCGCCGACTACCCGTTCACCACCCTGGTGCCCAACCTGGGTGTCGTCGAAGCAGGCGAAACCCGCTTCACTGTCGCCGACGTGCCTGGCCTGATCCCTGGAGCCTCCGAAGGCAAGGGGCTGGGCCACGAGTTCCTGCGCCACGTTGAGCGCTGTGCCGCCATCGTGCACGTGCTGGACTGCGCCTCGCTGGAAGCGGACCGCGACCCAATCAGCGACCTGGACATCATCGAAGCAGAGCTGGCCAACTACGAAGCCGACTCCACCTTCGCCGGTACCGACGGCACCATCGTGCCGCTGATCGAGCGCCCGAAGCTGATCGCACTTAATAAGGTTGACATGCCAGACGGTGCCGACATGGCTGAATTCGTGCGCCCTGAGTTGGAAAAACGCGGTTACCGCGTCTTCGAGATCTCCGCGCTCTCGCGTAACGGATTGCGTGATCTGTCCTTCGCTATGGCTGAATTGGTAGAGCAGGCACGCGCTGAACAGGTTGTTGAAGCCCCAGTAGTCGAGGTGCCTGTGATTCGTCCACGTACCACCAAGCGTGCCGAGTTCACCATCCGCCGCGAGGAGCAGAACTTTGAGCCAATGTGGCGAGTTATCGGTGAAAAGCCGGAACGCTGGATTATGCAGACCGATTTCCGCAACGATGAAGCTGTCGGCTACCTGGCTGACCGCCTGGCCAAGCTGGGCGTCGAAAACCAGCTGTTCAAGGCCGGTGCCAAGCCAGGGGACGCGGTAATCATCGGCGCCGAGGACAACGCAGTGGTCTTCGATTGGGAGCCAACTATGGCAGCTGGCGCCGAACTGCTCGGCGGCAGCCGACGCGGCGAGGACATCCGCCTCGAGGATCGCGGCGATCGCAAGACCCGCGAGGAAAAGCGTGCCGAGCACGAAGAGCGCCGGGCGGCCAAGGCGTCGGCTCGCGCCGAACTGGAAGCCGAACGCAAGGCCGGCGTCTGGACCGAATCGGTTGACTCCAAGTACGGACGAAAGACTGCGGAACCAAAGGCAACCCAGGAGGAAAATTAAAGTATGAGTGAAAGTGCCACCAAAACAATTTCAGCCATTACCTCGCCCCACCAACTGCCTCAAGCCAAGCGCTTAGTGGTCAAAGTTGGATCCAGCTCGCTGACCACGGTCAGCGGCGGGATATCCCACGAGCGGTTGAAGTTCCTGGTGGACACTCTCGCTGAAACTGTCGACAACGGTACCGAGGTCATTCTTGTATCCTCAGGTGCCATTGCCGCCGGTCTGGCCCCGCTCGGGTTGGCCAAGCGTCCCAAGGACCTTGCCACCCAGCAGGCCGCGGCGGCCGTAGGCCAGGGTCTGCTGCTGGCGCAGTACACCCAGCTTTTCGATGAGTACGACCAGCGCGTAGGCCAGGTGCTGCTCACCGCCGACGACCTGATGCGCCGCTCTTCCTACACCAACGCGCTGCGCTCCCTGGTTCGCTTGCTGAACCTGGGCGTGCTGCCCATCGTGAACGAAAATGACGCGGTCGCCACCCGCGAAATCCGCTTCGGCGACAACGACCGCCTCGCCTCGCTTGTGGCCCACCTGGTCAAGGCCGACGCGCTGCTGCTCTTCTCCGACGTGGACTCGGTCTACGACGCGCACCCTGATGACGGCGGCAGCCGCATCACCACCATCGAGCACCCCGACGAACTCGAAGCGGTGGACCTGGGCACCCCGGGGGCAGCCGGAGTCGGCACCGGCGGCATGATCACCAAAGTCGATGCCGCGACCCTGAGCTCCTCGGCGGGCATTCCTACCCTGGTGACCAGCACCGACAATGCCGCCAAGGCGCTGCGCGGACAGGATGTAGGCACCTGGTTCGCCGCCCGCAACTCCCGCCGTTCGGCCCGCGACGTCTGGCTGGCCTACCTGGCTTCCATCGAAGGCAAGCTGATCCTGGATGCCGGCGCAGTCAAGGCCATCGAAAAGGGAACCAACTCGCTGCTGGCAGCCGGCATTACCGCCGTCCGCGGGGAATTCGAGGCTGGTGACGCCGTAGAGATCTGCGACGCGGAAGGAACCCCCTTCGCTCGCGGGCTGGTGAACTTCAGCTCCCATGAACTGCCCGAGATGCTCGGACACAACACCACGGATCTGGTTGAAGAGCTGGGCGAAGGTTACGACAGATCAGTAGTGCATGTTGACGACCTAGCTTTGATCGAACCCATTTTCTAGAATGAGGAGCATGAGTATGGATGCCGTAAACACCGAAGAAACGACCACCGACGTCACCACCTCGGTCCACCAGCTGGCCGACCGTGCACGCCGCGCCGCACGGATCCTCAAGCGCGCCAACCGCGACTGGAAGGACCGCGCCCTCGCGGCCATGGCTTCGCGCATCGACCAGAACCGTGCGATGATCCTGCGCGCCAACGAGAAGGACCTGGCTGCCGGCCGCGCCAATGGCACCTCCGAGGCCCTGCTGGACCGGTTGAAGCTCGATGGCAAGCGCATCGACGGCTTGATTTCCGCGCTGCATGAACTCGCTGGCCTGCCCGACCCGGTCGGTCGCGTGGTGCGCGGGGAAACCCTGCCCAACGGCCTGCGCATGCGCCAGGTCAACGTCCCGCTGGGCGTCATCGGCACCATCTACGAAGCGCGTCCGAACGTCACCGTGGACATCGCCGGCCTGGCGCTCAAGAGCGGCAACTCGGTGCTGCTGCGTGGCGGTTCGGCGGCGCTGAACTCCAACCAGGCGCTGGTCGCGGTGATCCGCGACGCACTGGAGTCCGTCTCCCTGCCCCGCGACATCGTGATCTCGGTCGACGAATTCGGCCGCGCCGGTGCCGACGCCATGATGGGAGCGCGCGGAAAGATCGACGTGCTCATCCCGCGTGGCGGCCGCGAGCTGATCCAGCGCGTGGTCACCACCGCCAAGGTCCCGGTAATCGAAACCGGCGAAGGCAACGTGCACATCTTCCTCGACGCGAGCGCCGACGAGGAAATGGCCGTCGATATCCTGCTCAACGCGAAAACCCACCGCCCCAGCGTCTGCAACACCGTGGAGACCCTGCTGGTCCACAAGGATGCCGCTGTGGCCCCGGCAGTGCTGCAGGCCCTGGCCGCAGCCGGCGTGAGATTGCACACGGACGACCGAGCCGCCGCGCTGGTTCCGCAGCTGCCGACCATCCCGGCGGGGGAGGATGACTGGCGCAACGAGTACCTGGACTTGGATATCGCGGTGAAGGTCGTCGATGGCATGGACCAGGCCCTGGAGCACATCCGCGCCTACTCCACCGGCCATACCGAGGCGATCATCACCTCCACGCTGGCTGCTTCCGAGCGGTTCGTGGCGGAGATCGACTCGGCCGCGGTGATTGTCAACGCCTCGACCCGGTTCACCGACGGCGGGCAGCTGGGCCTGGGCGCAGAAGTGGGCATCTCAACCCAGAAGATGCACGCTCGCGGCCCGATGGGCCTGGCCGAACTGACCACGACCAAGTGGATCGTCCAGGGCGACGGGCACATTCGCAAATAGTTTCTGACCGCCCTTTTCGGTACGATGTAGAAGAAACGTACCGTTACTTTTCGAGCTACTGATCCAGCCGCCCAGGTTGCTGGCTTAGCGAACTCGTGAAAACGACTGGAGAATTATCTTGAACGCGCTGATTTTGGCTTCAGAAGCCGCTTCCACCGGCATGGATCCTCACACTTTCGCTGTGATCGTCGGTGGTGGCATCTTCGCAGCACTGATGGTCCTGCTGCTGATTACCGTTTCCTACACCAACGTAGGCAACCGCCACGAGGCAAAGCCTGAACCAGAGGACACCCACCGCCAGTTCAAGACTCACGTACCACATAGCCACTAGTCTTGGCAGAGCAAAAGCCTCAAGACCGCCCATTGCGCCTCGGCGTGATGGGCGGTACTTTTGACCCCATCCACAATGGCCACTTGGTCGCTGCCAGCGAGGTAGCCGCCGAGTACGGCCTGGATGAGGTCGTTTTCGTGCCCACCGGCCAGCCGTGGCAGAAGGCCGATCGCCAGGTCACCAGCGCTGAGCACCGCTACCTGATGACCGTGATCGCCACCGCGTCGAACCCGCGCTTCACCGTAAGCCGGGTCGACGTCGACCGCGAAGGCGCCACCTACACGCGTGACACCTTGCTCGATCTGCGCGCCTTGCGCCCGGATGCGGAGCTCTTCTTCATTACCGGTGCCGATGCGATGAGCCAGATCATGAGCTGGCGCGACATCGACCAGGTCTTCGACCTCGCCCACTTCGTTGGCGTGAGCCGCCCTGGCTATGTCATCGCGGATGTGGGTCGCGACAATGTCTCGCAATTGGAAATTCCGGCACTGGCAATTTCCTCTACCGATTGCCGGGAGCGTGTCGCCGCCGACAAGCCGGTTTGGTATCTTGTGCCGGACGGTGTGGTGCAGTACATTGCAAAATATGGGCTGTATACCGAGTCGTAACCTCACATAAGGTGGGGTAGCACGGCATAATCTCTAGGTAAGGGTGACGGTATTTGTCTATGCGGTCGGGAGAAGTATCAGGATGAGCGATAACTCGCAGCCGGTTTCAAGCAGGCGAGCTCTGCGCGAAAAACGACGTGCTGAGATGGAAGCTTTGCTGGCCAACAGCAAGGCCGAGCAGGCAGCCAAGGAGCACGCGTCGAAAAGCGCGGAAAAGGCCGAGGATTCGGCGAAGCCAGCGAAATCTGACGCGACCCCAAAGGCCAAGCCGGCACCCAAGGCAGAGCCAGCCAAACCAGCTCCAGCCAAGCCGCAGCCGGCCAAGCCTGCACCCAAGCCAGAGCCGGCAAAACCAGCTCCAGCCAAGCCGCAGCCGGCCAAGCCAGCCGCCAAGGCCGCAGGTGCCAGGCCAGAAACGGCCAAGCCGGCTGGAGCCCCAGCCAAGGCTCCCAGCGCAAAGCCTGCAGCTGAGCCAGCTAGCGCACCACAGTCCGAAGAGTCCCTGGGTGAACGGGCGTCGTTGCGCCGTGCCCGTGACCGCGAGGCCTTGCGCGAGCGTCGTCGACTGGAAGAAGAGGTCGGCGCGCTGACCACTAATATTCCAACGGTCGCCCCCGCGGAGGAACCTAAGCCGCTGACCCGCCGTCAACTGCGCCTCCAGGCGCTGGCAGACCAAGGCAAGGCCGAGCCGAAGGCCCCGGCCGCCAAGAAGCCTGCGCCCAAGGAAGACGCCCCGGAGACTACGGTCATGAGCGTCGAGCAGGCGCTAGCCGCCCGCCGTGCCCACGCGCCGAAGACCCCGGTCGATCCAAACCTGCTGGGGGAGGACGACTCCGAGATCGATCTCGAAGTGCTCGCCCACCAGCGTGAAATGGCAGCCCGCGCGGCCATCATTTCCCGCCGTGCCGCGGAACGTGAACGCCTGCGCATCCAGAATGCCAACCAGGGCAAGGACGACAAGGCCTCCGATCCTTTCACCGGCGCCATGGGCAACATTCGCGAGGTCGAGGACCGCATCGCCAAAACCGGCGTGCAAGGGCCCAAGACCCAGAGTGTTTCGCTGGACTTCAACGCCGGCGGCAAGCTCAGCTCCAAGAAGGACGAAGCGGCACCAGCAGCCAAGAAGCCTATGGCCAAGCCGGCGCCCAAACCCGCAGCGAAGGCCCCCGCCAAGCCTGCGGCCAAGGCACCGGCCAAGCCTGCAGCCAAGCCAGTTGCAAAACCAGCCGCTAAGCCTGCGCCAAAGGCGCCGGCGGATCAGAAGGCTGAAACCCATACGGCCCAACCGGCCCCGGACGTTGACATGCCACGCATCGATGCGGTCAATGCACAGGGCTTGCAGCCACTTGACGTGCAGGCGCACGGCCTCCGCCGCGCCAATAACATGCTGATCGCGATGATCGTCGCCCTCAGCGTGGGCGGTGCAGCATTGATTGCTGGCTTGATCATGTTGCTTGGCAACTAGTTTTCGTAGGACAATTAGGTTCTCGATCTACACCTCTATAAGGAGACACTCCACTCTATGGGAGCACACGCAGAATCAATTGCCCTCGTGAAAGTTGCCGCGCACGCGGCTTCCGAGAAGATGGCAGAAAACATGGTCGCGCTGGACGTTGCCGACCGCTTGGGCGTCACCGACGCTTTCTTGATTGTCTCTGGTGGATCAGAACCTCAGGTGAACGCAATCGTCGATGAAATCGTCGCTGAGGTGCTCGACGAGTACAGCATGCGTCCGATTCGCCGTGAAGGCTTCGGCCAGGGCCGCTGGGTCCTGCTGGACTACGGCGACGTAGTCGTCCACGTTCAGCACCAGGAAGACCGCATCTTCTACGCGCTCGAACGCCTGTGGGCCGACTGCCCAGTCATCGAGCTGCCTGAGGAACTTTCTGAAAACCAGAAGTAACCCTCAATTTGCATCCTGATCAGGTAGTCATCTATGATTATGGAGTTGCCTGATCAGGGCAGCAATCCTTTTGGGGGTATGGCGCAGTTGGTAGCGCGTCTGCATGGCATGCAGAAGGTCAGGGGTTCGAATCCCCTTACCTCCACAAATTAAAATCCTGAAATTTCGGTTTATCCGAGATTTCAGGATTTTTTGTTTTCCACAAACCGTGTTGCCCACCGCCGGTGCCCGCGATGCCCACGGCATGCTGTATCCCATGAGCACAGTGACGGCACAAGCACTATCGAATCTGGTCGAGGCGGGCAAGCTAATCGCCTTGGCTACTTCGATCCTGTCCGGCGACGTACCGGCCGGCCACGCTGCGATATTCGCGCTGTATGTCGAGGAAATCAACCAAAAGCTCAGTCGGGCACAGATCCACGCAGCTCATGCCCTACGCCGCACCGGTGCACACAAACTTGATCAGGCCTCCTTCCAAGCGATCAGCGATGCTGGTGTCGATCCCACGCTGGAACAACTTGAAGCCGCCGAAGGACATGCCACTACCGGGCGCACCCATTTCAAAGACGCCAAAGGCATGATGACCGACTGGCTGAATATTCCGCGCGGCACTGCAGGAACTCGGCTAGTCCAAGCCGACTGCCTGCTAGGTGGTGTCGATCAAGCAGGGCAACCGGTAGAGCCGTGGCTCCCGGAGCTAGCCGCGCAATTCGAAGCCCCGAATGTGGACCCGCGATTGGTAGCTTCTACGGCCTTGAAGCTGCATTCGGCACGTAATGATTTCGGCGACGATGAAACCGGCCAGGCGGAGAAAGCGCGATTGGAAGCAGAATCAGTCGCTTTCCTGCGCTCAGAACCCAAATCGGCTCGTAAGCACATCAATGACTTGGTGGCTCAGGTGAAAGCCGGCAAACGCCCGCTGAAAGCTCTGCTGGAGCGCATTGGCATCTTCAAGAAGGGCATGCGCCAGGGCCTGATCGAGTATACGCTTCGTGTGTTGCCCTCCCAGGCGGCGTATATCGAGGCCTACTTCGCGCAACTGGACAATCCTGCCACCGTGGCCGGGAACAGGGACGGCTTGAAAGACGCCGAGGCTCAATTCACGGGCCAGCAGGACTCCGGTTGGGACGATGCGGAGTCCAAACCGGACTGGGCAAAAGACGATCCGGTGGCGGACGAAGAAACCGAAGACGATAGTCCGCCGGCAGACAACAACGAACAAGTTTCGGAGACCTCGGATGACGAGGAAGAATGTTGCCGGCCGGGGGATCCTGAAGAACGTAATACTGAATCAGCTACCAATGGTGCAGTCACTCCATGGGAGGATTTGAAGCCCGAGCGACGCCGTTTAGTTGGATTCATGGCAATGCTGATGAGTGACAGGACGAGCACCAGTGACCCGCCGGGTCAACGTGCTGGGTTGGTCGCACCGCAGGTGAGCATCATTCTGAATTGGGACAAGATGCAAGAGCAAGCACAAGACTTCGCGGTCACCAGCAGTGGGATGTCCTTGTCTGCTGGTGAAGTCAGAACTGCGCTGTGCAATGCCGGAGTGTATCCGGTAGTGCTCAATGGCCAGAGCCTGCCCCTCGACTTAGGCCGGACGCAACGACTGTATTCGAAGTCCCAGCGCCGTGCGATCCGAGCCGCCTACCGGGGCTGTTCCTATCCTGGATGCAGCATGCCCGTAGAACGGTGCGAAATTGATCATCTGGACGCGTGGGAAAAGGGTGGACGAACGGATATCAAGTCTGCCGGGTTGAATTGCCTGATACACCACACTGCCCGGCATTGCGGGTTGTTCCACGCGGTGAAGATTCCGGAGAGCAGGCCGATGGTATTGCTTTCACCAGAATTGGATCCGGAACAGAAATTGCGGATCAATACGTATTTCATGACTCCCGCAGAGGCATTGGAAGCTGAAGCGTTGGCGGATGAAACGACAGCGAAGTGGCGCGCGGGGGAGCTGGACGTAGAAATCGTCGAACCTTGAGATCCCCCTAGCAAGATTCAGCCGCCGACGAGCGGAGGACCGTTTCAGCGCCGATATTCTCGCCGGAGTTGCGATACTTGAATGAACGAAGATCATTCAGGAGCAATATGTCACGTGTTCAACGCCGGGCTGCGAATTCCCGACCATTTTTCGGTACCCAGAATTCGTCGCATACCTCGATGGCTGTTCGCTATATTGATGATGGCAACGTGGAATCCGCTCCGGAAGGCACGAGCGCGGCCGATGCGCTGGCGTTCGGCCAGACTGGTGATCAGCGCATTGCTTTGTCCTTGTATCCCACACCAGATGAAGCTGACATCCACGATCTCACCGAGGCGTGGGAACTGCATCCAGTGCTGGCCGAAGACCTCGTGCACGCCCGCCAGCGGCCTAAACTCGAACGCTACGGCGAGGTGCTCCTACTGGTAGTTCGCTCAGCGTTGTACCTCGATGAATCCGAAGAAGTCGAGCTGTCCGAGTTCCACATCCTGATGCGCAAAGGCGCTGTGGCGGTGCTCTGCCAGGACCACCGGTGGATCGACGGCACAGACGGCGAGGAATTCGTCGAGTCAATCAGGAACGGCAAGCTTCGCAAGGACCAGGTGCTGCTCAAAGACCCGGAGCTGCTCCGGTTGGGCGCCGAAGCAGTGCTGTACCGGATACTTGATGCGATTGTTGATGGATACGCCCCCGTGCTCCACGGCCTGGGGATCGACAAGGAGCAGATCGAACGGCAAGTCTTCAGTGGCGATGCCGCAGTCACCGAACGCATTTATCGCCTCAGCCAAGAAGTGATCGACATGCAGCATGCGACCGCGTCATTGCTGGAGGTCGTGCAATCGCTCGACGACGGGTTCAAGAAGTACCCGGTGCCCGCTGAGCTGGAAACCTACCTGCAGGATGTCACTGACCACCTCACCCGCGCGCATACCCAAGCCGTGGAATACCGGGATGCGCTATCGCAGATCTTGAGCGTCAATTCCACCCTCGTAGCCCAGCGCCAAAACGAGGACATGAAGAAGATTTCCGGTTGGGCAGCGATCCTCTTCGCCCCGACCTTGATTGCAGCGATTTACGGGATGAACTTCGAGAACATGCCAGAACTGCATTGGACCTTCGGCTACCCGATTGCGGCCGGCCTCATGCTGGGATTTGCTGCCGCACTATATGGTGTATTCAAATGGCGCAAGTGGTTCTGAGCGGAAAGATTCCAGGGGAGACATTGACGGCGAAAATCGACTTCAAGAAGTCGCTGGACAGCTATCGGTCCGTGGCCGGGCAGTTCCGTGTCCTGCAGCTGCCAGCGATGCACTACCTGATGTTCGATGGATCAGGTGACCCGAATACCAGCAACTTGTACCAGCAAGCCCTGCAAACCTTGTATCCGGTGGCCTACAAACTCAAATTCGCGAGCAAGGCGCAGGGCAAGGACTATGTCGTCCCGCCGCTGGAAGGCTTGTGGTGGGCCGAGGACATGGCGGTCTTTACCGAACGGAGAGACAAGGAACAGTGGAGCTGGACCATGATGCTGATGGTCCCGGCGTGGATCAACGAGGACGACTACGCGACGGCTCTGGAAACCGCCCAGGCGAAGAAGCCGTTGCCTTGCCCTGGGCGCATCCGGTTCCAGTCGCTTGCTGAAGGCCAATGCGTGCAGACGCTGCACATTGGCCCCTACGATGCAGAAGCCGAAATCCTGGCCGCGATGCACCACGAATTCATACCCGGCCAGGGACTGCGCATGACTGGCAAGCACCACGAGATCTACCTCGGCGACCCTCGTAAGGTGGCACCGGAAAAGCTTCGCACGATCCTGCGCCAACCCGTTGAGCCCAACTAGCGAGAGGAAAATAGATGGAACTGGCACCCCAGAGCACAGTTGCCCAAGTGCAACAGGCACTGGCCGAGCTCGAAGACCCCAAGTACCGCGCGGTCAATGAGAAGCACGGCGATGATTTCGGCGTGAATCTAGGCAAGCTCCGCGCCTTGGCCAAGTCGTTGAAGAGCAACCAGGAGCTTGCCGAGGAACTCTGGGCCACCGGCGAAACCGCAACCCGGCTGGTCGCGCTGCTGATCGCCAAACCACGGAGCTTTACCTTGGAGCAGCTGCAGGTGTGGAGCCAAGGCGCCAGCACTCCCAAGGTCCAAGCATGGTTCCTGAGCTACATCGTCAAGAAATCCAAGCTGCTCGAGGAGCTCCGCCTGCTGCTCATGAGCCAGAGCGACCCGGTACAGCTGGCTGCCGGCTGGGAGCTGACTGCCCACCAGGTAGTCAAGGCCCCGGAACTGCTGGACCTGGAACAGCTGCTTGACACGATCGAAGCCCGAATGAGCGCCGCACCGGATCGCCTGCAGTGGGCGATGAATACGACCCTGGCGCACATCGGCATCGAGCATGAGCATTTGCGCCGACGTGCCCTGGCCATCGGCGAGACCTTGCAGGTGCTGGCGGACTACCCGACCTCCGCCGGGTGCATTTCACCATTCGCTCCCATATGGATCACCGAAATGGCCAAAAGAAAAGCCTAGGTCCAGCAATCGCTGGACCTAGGCTTCCGGGAGCTAGGCGTCCGCCGGTTCCTCGCGCTTATCGCGCAGCGCGATCTTGGAGATCACCCAGATCACGGCGGTCAGCCCGCCGGTGAGCAGCAGCTGGGTGCGCGCCGCGGGATCAGTCATCGCGATGGCGACAATCGCCGCAAGGACGATGATCGTAGCGATCGACAGGCCCGGGAAACCCCACAGCCGCAACGGCAGATGCCCGCCATCGCGGTCCGCGCGGCGACGCAGGATCAGCTGCGTCACGGCAATGAACGCCCAGATGAAGATGATGGTCGAACCCACCACGTTCAGCAAGATCGGCATCACAGCCTCGGGCCAGATCCAGTTCAGGCCCACGGCCAGGAAGGAGAAGGCCACGGAGGCGATCACGGCCTTCGACGGCACGCCCTTGCCGGTCACGTGGGTGACGGCGCTCGGGGCGAGCTTGCGCTGGCCCAGCGAGTACAGCATGCGCGAGGAACCGTAGATATTCGCGTTCATCGCCGAAAGCAAGGCGACCACGACCACGGCGTTCATCAAGAAGCCCACGCCTGGAATGTGCATGACATCCAGTGCAGCCGCAAATGGGCCGTCCACGATCGCCGGATCATTCCAGGGCACCAGGGCGACAATGACCAGGATCGAGCCGAGGTAGAAGAACAGGATACGCATCATCACGGATTTGACCACGCGCTTGATGTTGCCGGCCGGGTCCTTGGACTCGGCGGCCGCGATGGACACCACCTCGGTACCGCCGAAGGAGAAGATGACGATCAGGACTGCGGCGGCGATGCCGGCCATGCCACCGGGGGCGAAGCCGCCATGGGCGGCCAGATTGGCGAAGCCAACTGGTTCCGGCGTCGGGATCACCCGGGTCAGCACCAAGGCGCCGAAGACCAGGAACGCGATGATCGCAGCCACCTTGATCACGGCAAACCAGTATTCGAAACGGCCGTAATTCCTTACGCCGAGCAGATTCGCTCCGGTCAGGACCACCACGAAGCCGAGCACCCATGCCCACTGCGGGAAGGCCGGAACCCAGCCGGCAGTAATAGCCGCGGCCCCGGTAGCCTCGGCAGCGATCACCACGACCAGCTGGATCCAGTAGAGCCAGCCCAGGGTGGACCCTGCGCTGCGCCCCATGGCTTGGCCAGCGAAGGTGGAGAACGCGCCGGAGGACGGATTGGCGGCTACCATCTCCGCGAGCATGGCCATGATCACGATGATCACGGTTCCAGCGATCAGGTAGGAGACCAGCACTGCCGGACCAGCGATGGAAATGGCCTGGCCGGAGCCGACGAACAGGCCAGCGCCGATCGCGCCGCCCAGGCCCATCATGGAGATCTGGCGCCGGGTCAGCCCGGTATGCAGCTGCTCGGGGGCTTTGACTGCGCTCACGCGGTGGCCTCCTGGACGGACAGGGCCGCGAGCACGCGATCGACGTCGTGTGCGGTACCGGAGGAAATCCTCAACCCGTCTCCGGGGAAGGCGCGAACCACTACACCGCCGGCGGCGAGCTTGGCTTCAAGCTGTTCGGTTGACTCTCCGGCATCCACCCAGACGAAGTTCGCCTGCGACTTCACGACCGGGTACCCGGCAGCGGCCAGGCCCTCGTACATCCGCTCGCGCTGGGTGACGACTTCCTCGATGCGCAGCGACAGCTCGCCGATGGCGGCCAGCGAGGCCACCGCCGCGCGCTGTGCCAAGTCGGAGACGCCAAATGGCACGGCCACCTTGCGCAGGTTCCCGGCAACTTCCAGCGGGCTGATGGCGTACCCGACGCGCAGGCCAGCCAGGCCGTAGGCCTTGGAGAAGGTGTGCAGCACGGCCACATGCGGGTACTTGCGGAACAGCTCGATGCCATCGGCCCGCACGGCCGAGCGGTCGAAGTGCACGTAGGCTTCGTCGACGACGACCAGCACGTTGCGCGGCACGGCATTGATGAACTCATCCAGCGCGCGGGCCTCCACCACCGTGCCGGTCGGGTTGTTCGGGTTGCAGATGAAGACCAATCGGGTCTTATCGGTGATCGCGGCCAGCATGGCGGGCAGATCGTGGCGGCTATCGGCATCCAGGGGCACCTCGACCGGGGTTGCGCCGGCGATCCGCACCAGCGAAGGATACGCCTCGAAGGAGCGCCACGCGTAGATGACTTCGTCGCCCTCGGCGGCAACCGCATGGATGATCTGGGCCGCGACCTCGACCGAGCCCGCGCCCAGGGTGATGTGCTCCGCCGGGACGCCGAACTGCGAGCTGAGGGCGCCGGTCAATTCGGGCGCCGCGATGCTCGGGTAGCGGTGGATCGTGGCCAGGCCCTCCTGGATGCTGGACAGCACCGAGGGCAGCGGGCTATGCGGGGATTCGTTGGATGAGAGCTTGGAGGCTCCAGCGGCTGCGGGCTTGCCCTGCTTGTAAGCGGGCACTTCCTGCAAGGAGGGGCGCTGGTGAAGGGTCATGAGTTTCCTCTCTGACTGCCAGAGCTGCACGAGGTTGGCAATCGTTCGTATGGCAAAGCCGTGGTGCGTGGTCAGCGGTGGCCCTGCTCATATCCTCGCGTGTCGCGATTCACAAGCATCGACTGTAGGTTGAATGAATCTGCCGGCGCAATCGCAAACTCTGTTTCTATGCAGGCTGCATAGCAATCGCCGCCAATCAACCCATTTTACTAGTCAATCTGCCCAGTGTTTTCCACTTCTGCCTCGGCCCTAGCGCACGCTGCGACCAGTGGCAGTGTCCTTCCCTGGAAATGCTCGTGCAGGGCGAAGGAGGATGAGGTCCTTGCCACACCCGGCACCTTGTTGATGCGGTTGAAAATCGCCTGCAGGTCCTCGGGGGTCCGGGCCACAACGCGCAGCTGCAAGTCCGAACTGCCGGTCACGGTGTACATGTCGAGGATTTCCGGGATGGATTCCTCCAATGCGCTCGCGACCGGATCGTGCCCGTAGCGCTGGATGATCTCCACCTGGCAGAACGCGACCAGCGTGTACCCGAACCCCGCAGGCTTGACCCGCGGGACGATGCCCTGGATGACGCCAGCCTCGTGGAGCCGGGCCAGCCGGCTGCTGATCGTGCCGCGGGCGACACCCAAGCGCCGGGCGCACTCCATCACCGGAAGCATCGGCGATTCGGTGAGCAGTTCGATCAAATCCGCGTCCAGGCGGTCAATGCGCACGGTCGTCCTTTCGACGAGTCGGTCCAATGATCCAAGGCTAGCGGTGTTTGCTGGGCGCGCTCGATGAAAATGAGCCAAGTGTAATCCGCGCCACAGGCTAGGCTGTTGCCATACTGATCCTCAAGGAGTTCACTGATGGGCAAGACACCTCTCCAGTCGGTAGCCGGTTTGCACGTCCTTGTCACCGGGGCCGCGCAGGGCATGGGTTTGCTTTTCGCCAGGCAGGCTTGCCTCGAGGGCGCGGCACGGGTGGTCATCTGGGACATCGACGCGGCCAAGCTCGACGCGGCTGCCGAGGAGCTGCGCCAGCTCGGCGGCACTGTCGAGACCCATGTGGTGGACCTTGCCGACCAGAGCCAAATCCAGCGCTACGCCGCCACGGCGGTGGAGGGCGGGGGAATCGACGTGCTGGTCAACAACGCCGGGGTGGTCACCGGCACCTCCTTCGCGAAGCACAGCACCGCGCAAATCACCGCGGCCATGCATGTGAACGCGCTCGCCCCGATGTACTTGACCCACGCCCTGCTTCCGCAGCTGGGCCGACGGGGCAAGGGCCGGGTGCTGACCATCGCCTCGGCGGCCGCGCTGGTGTCCAACCCGAATATGAGCGTCTACGCGGCCTCCAAGGCCGCGGCCCTGTCCTTCAGCGATTCGCTGCGGCTGGAGCTGGAAGGCAACGACCAGATCGCCGTGAGCACCATTTGCCCGACCTATATCAGCACCGGCATGTTCGCGGGCGCCAAGCCGTTGCTGCTGACCCCGATCCTGGAGCCGGAAGTCGTGGTGGACCGGGCGTGGCGGGCGATGCTTGCCGGCACGCCGCTGGTGCTGATGCCGTGGACCAGCAAGCTGGGCCAGCTGCTGCGCGGCGTGCTGCCGCGACCGGCCTGGGATTTCGTGGCCGGCAAGGTTATCGGCGTATACCGCTCGATGGACGAGTTCACCGGGCGAACAACGCGGGACGAGCAGATGAATCGGGGCTGAAAGTTCGCTGGCCCATCTGTTGCTGGAGGGCCCTGCGGGGTAGCTTTGGAGCATCGCCCAGCTAGGAGGACCGTCATGCAAAAGCTCACCGTCAATTTATGGATGCAAGGCACTGCAGAGGAAGCGGGGGAATTCTATGCCCGCGCCCTGCCGGAGGCAAAAACCGAAGTCGAATCGCGCTATCCCACCGAGGGCCTGCTGGAATTCCAGGAACCCTTCGCCGGCAAGGCGCTGACCGTTTCGCTGTGGGTGCGGGGAACCAAGATCACGCTGATCAACGCGGGCCAGGAATTCATGCCCAATCCGGCGATCTCGATCATCGTGGTCTTCAACGCCGGCCAGCGCGAGTCCCTCGATGCCACCTGGGCCGCGCTGCTGGAGGGCGGCACGGCGCTGATGCCGCTGGACACCTACCCGTTCAGCGCGCGCTACGGCTGGGTGAACGACAAGTACGGTGTCTCCTGGCAGCTGATGGAGTCCGATGAGCCCGTTGAGCCGCGCGCCTCGGTCTTTCCTGCGCTGATGTTCGGCGGTGCGGCCCAGAACCGCGCGGTCGAGGCCATCGAGTACTACAGCCAGGTGCTCGGCGCGAAACTGGACAGCGCCTTCCCGTACGGGGAGCCGACCGAAGCCGCTACCGCCGAAGCGCTGATGTACGCCCAATTCACGCTCGGCGAGGATTGCGTTGCGGCCATGGATTCGGCCGTGCCACAGGACTTCACCTTCACTCCCGGCGTCTCGCTGGAATGGCCATGCGATGGTCAGGCGGAGATCGACCGCGTCTGGGAGGCGCTGTCCGCGGTGCCTGAAGCCGAGGCCTGCGGCTGGCTGACCGACAAATTCGGGGTGAGCTGGCAGATCGTGCCCTCGAACATGGGCGAGCTGATGGAGCGACCCGGCGCATTCGAGCATATGCTGAAGATGAAGAAACTGGTGATCAACGACTTCTGAGCGGGGAACGATGCAGAGCGCTGCACGGCGGGCGGTAGTGGCAGGAGCCAGCGGGTTCATTGGCGAACGGCTGATCGCGCAGCTGCGCGGGGCTGGATACCAGGTGGCGGTCATCGGCCGCGGCCGTACAGCGGATGCGCAGTGGGGCGATGGCCCGGCGCTGGCGGCACTCATCGATGGTGCAGAACTGCTGGTCAATCTGGCCGGGAAGAATGTCGGCTGCCGCTATCACGAGGCGGCGCGCAACGAGATCCTCGCCTCGCGCGTGGACACGACCCGCGCGCTGCACGAGGCAGTGTCCCAGGCCGCTGATCCGCCGGCCCTGTGGCTGAACGCGTCCACCGCGACCATCTACCGGCACAGCATGGATGCGCCGAACACCGAGGACGGCAGGATCGGCGAAGGGTTCTCGGTGGATGTGGCGCGCAACTGGGAACGCGAGTTCTTCCGCGGCGAGCTGCCCACGCGCCGGGTCGCCCTGCGCATGGCCATCGTGCTCGGCGACGGCCCGGCCACGCGCAAGCTGCTTGCCGTTGCACGGCTCGGGCTGGGCGGGGCGCAGCATGATAGCTGGTGGCCGGCGCATCGGCGCTACCGCGGCATCGGCCCGGATCCGAGCGGAGCCGAACGCAGCGGCTGGCACCGCACGCGCGGGAACCAGCGCTTCAGCTGGATCCACGTCGATGATGCGATCGGCGCGATCGGGCATATCATCGACCACCGCGAAATCACCGGCCCGGTCAACCTCAGCTCGCCGAACCCGGTTGCCAACCGGGCGCTGATGGCCTCGCTGCGCCGCGCCACCGGCGCGAAATTCGGGCTGCCCGCGTATCGTTGGATGCTGGAGCCGGCCATGTTCGTGCTGCGCGTGGAACCGGAAATGCTGCTCAAGTCCCGCTGGGCGCTGCCCGGGGTGCTGCAGGGGACCGGGTACGAGTTCCGCTGGCCGCACCTGGATGCGGCGCTGGATGACGTGGCCGGGAACCTGGCTGCGAAGCAAGCACTTTAAGGACGCGCATTGGCACCGAGAATCCGACGCTTCACCCTGCCCGAACTGGCCCCTGGCTACCGCGGGGATCTGGGCGATGACTACGTTGAACTGCTGCACTTCAGGGATTTCGATGAGCCGCTGGCGGCCGATGGCGCGCGGCTGGAGGAATGCCGTTTCAGCTCCGTGCAGATCGAGGCCTTGCGCAATGCCCGGCTGATCCAGTGCGAACTGGACCAATCCGGGGCTCCCGCCCTGCAAGCCGCTGGTGCATTCCTCAACGATGTGCGGGTGACCCACAGCCGCTTCGGGTCTGCGGATTTCGCCGAGGCCCAGCTCGATGGCGTGGTATTCGAGAACTGCAAATTCGGCTGGCTGAATTTGCGCGGTGCAACGGTGCGCGATGTGCTCTTCGTCAATTGCCAATTCGAGGAGATCGACCTGGGCGGGCAGATCCAGCGCCTGGGCTTCGTCGATTCGCGGGCCGGGCAAATTACCGCTGCCGGGGCGCAATTGCGCGAGGTCGACCTGCAAGGGCTGGACTTCGCCCAGGTTGAGGGGGTCGACGGGTTGCGCGGGGCACGGATCAGTGCGCTGCAGCTGAGCCCGCTCGCCGAGGCGATGGCCAGCCACCTGGGGATCAAGCTAGGGAGTTGATTTGCCCGTGGCCGGCGGCCAGCTGCTGCGCGGTTTCGGCCAGCAGCTGCGCCATGGCCGCGGCGGCTCGGGTCAATGAGACATCGCGCCGGTGCGCCAGCCCGATGGTGCGGGCCAGCGGTTCGCGCAAGGCAATGGAGCGCACTCCCGGAGCGTCCAGCGCCACGGTCGCCGGAACCACGGCGACTCCGAGCCCGCGCTGCACGAAGCGCAGCACCGCGTCCATCTCCCCGCCTTCCACGACGATATTGGGCACCAGGCCGGCGTTCTTGTAGGCCAAGGCGGTGCTGGCGCGCAGATCGTAGCTGTGCGAGAAGGCCAGCTGGGGCACCGGAGCCAACGCGCGCAAATCAAGCTCCTGGCCAGCCAGGTGCGGGTGCTCCAGTGCGTCGATGACCACCAATTCCTCTTCGAGCAGCGGCAGGTTCTCCAGATGGTTGTCGTTCACCGCATGCTCCGAGGTCACGATGAGCGCCAGATCCAGTGCGCCGCCGTCCAGCTGCTCCAGCAGCTTGTGCGAGCCCGCTTCGAAAATCTGCAGTTGCACCCCGGGGTAGCGGGTGCGGAAGATGGACAGCGCCTCGGCGACCAGCGACACGCACAGGGTAGGCGGGGCGCCCAGGCGCACCCGCCCGCGATGCAGCCCGGCCAGGTCGGCCATTTCGGTGCGGATGGACTCCTCGTCGGCCAGCATCCGGCGCGCACGGGGCAGCAATGCCTGCCCGGCGGCGGTGAGCGTGATGTTGCCGCGGGCCCGGTGGAACAGCTCGGAGCCCAGTTCCTGTTCCAGCGTGGCGATCTGCCGGCTGAGCGATGGCTGGGCCAGGTGCAGCTGCTCGGCGGCCCGGGTGAAGTGCCCCACTTCGGCGATGGCGGTGAAGCCGCGCAATTGCTCTAGGTTCATGGTGCATAGCCTACTGCTATCAACATCATGCCAATAATTCATTGGACGTATTCTGGGCGCGGGGTGATGCTGGAAACCATGAGAAACGAACAGCAGATATCCACCTCCGTACTGGTCATCGGCACCGGTGGTTCAGGCTTGCGCGCGGCCATCGAGCTGGCAGAATCGGGCACCGACGTGCTGGCCGTGGGCAAGCGCCCGCGCCACGACGCGCACACCGCGCTGGCCGCCGGCGGCATCAACGCCGCACTGGGCACGATGGACGCCGAGGACAGCTGGCAGCAGCACGCGGCGGACACCATCAAGGAAAGCTACTACCTGGCCGATCCGCGCACCGTGCAGGTGGTCGCCCAAGGCGCGGCCCGCGGCATCGAGGACCTGGAACGCTACGGCATGAACTTCGCCCGCGAAACCGACGGCCGGATCTCCCAGCGCTTCTTCGGTGCCCACAAATTCCGGCGCACCGCCTTCGCCGGGGACTACACCGGGCTGGAAATCCAGCGCACCCTGGTCCGCCGTGCGCAGCAGCTGCAGGTCCCGATCCTGGATTCGGTCTATATCACCGAGCTGCTGGTCGCCGAGGGGCGGATCTTCGGCGCCTACGGCTTCGACGTCAACGACGGCACCGGGTACCTGATCCATGCCGACGCGGTCATCCTGGCCGCCGGCGGCCACACCCGCATCTGGCGGCGCAGCAGCTCGCGGCGCGACGAGAACACCGGCGACGCCTTCCGCCTGGCCGTGGAGGCCGGTGCCCGGCTGCGCGATGCCGAGCTCGTACAATTCCACCCCTCGGGCATCATCGAACCCGAATCGGTGGCCGGGACCCTGGTCTCCGAGGCGGCCCGCGGCGAAGGCGGGATCCTGACCAACGCCCTGGGCGAACGCTTCATGGAGCGCTACGATCCCCAGCGCATGGAATTGTCCACCCGCGACCGGGTCGCCCTGGCCGCCTACACCGAGATCGCCGCCGGGCGCGGCACCGCCAAGGGCGGGGTCTGGCTGGATGTCTCGCACCTGCCCCGGGCCACCATCATGGAACGGCTGCCCCGGGTCTACCAGACGCTGCTCGAAGAGCAGATGCTGGACATCACCGAGCAGAAGATCGAGATCGCCCCGACGGCGCACTATTCCATGGGCGGGGTGCAGGTGGACCCGCTCACCCACGAGACGGCGGTCCCCGGCCTGTACGCGATCGGCGAAGCCTCCTCGGGCCTGCACGGGGCCAACCGGCTGGGCGGCAACTCGCTGATCGAGCTGCTGGTCTTCGGCCGGATCGTCGGGCAGGGAGCTGCCCGGTATTCGCGTGCGCTCACTGCCCAGCCGCGTTCGCAGGCGGCCATCGAGAAGGCGCGCGGGGAAGTGGACCGGCTGCTGGCCGCCGATGGGCAGGAAAATGTCCGGTCCCTGCAGCGGGCGATCCGCGACATCATGACCCAGCACGCCGGAGTCGTGCGCGAGGAGGCGGGGCTGAAGCTGGGGCTGGAGAAGCTGGCAGAGGTCGAAGCGCGGATGGCGCGGGTGGGCATCCACCCGGACATCGCCGGCTACCAGGACCTGTGCCACGCCTTCGACCTGAAGTCCTCGGCTCTGGCCGCGCGCGCCACCTTGGAGTCGGCGCTGGAGCGCCGGGAAACCCGCGGCTGCCATAACCGCAGCGACTATCCGCACACCGATCCGCAGCTGCAGGTGAACCTCATCTGGTCGCCTGAGGGCATCACCCGTGAGCCGATCCCCGAAGTGCCTGCGGAAGTGGCCGCGCTGATCACCGAGGTATCGCAGGCAGGCAAGCTCGTGGAGTAATGAACCGGTGCGAACTTGCCAAAGCCCGGCGGCTGCGCTGAAACTGAGCTCAGTGGGCGACCGGCCAGGCGTGGGTGCCCTTCGCGAGTGGAGGATGAGATGGCCCATGTGGGGCTCGTATTCGTAGGACTGATTCTGAGTGTGAATGCGCTGGTGGGGCTGGGCCGGATTCCGGCCCGCTCGGCGGCGGTGCTCAACCTGATGGTCGGCGCGCTGCAGATCATGTTGCCGACCTTGATACTCAGCCAGGCAGGCAGCGATATCGCACTGGTCAATGCCACCTGGCCCAGCTACCTGTTCGGGATGACCTATCTGCTGGTCGGGTTCAACACCCTGTCCGGTTTCGACCCGGCCACGCTGGGCTGGTTCAGCGCGTTCGTGGCCGCGATCGCGCTCTACAAGAGCGTGCTGTCCATCGGCCCGGACCCGCTGTTCGCGGTCATCTGGCTGGCCTGGGCGCTGATGTGGCTGGGCCTGTTCCTCTCCGACGGGCTGGGGCTGCGCCGGCTCGGCCCGGTCCAGGTGCCTGTGGCCACCGCATGGTTGATGCTCAGCGCCGGCATCCCGAGCAGCACTATCCCGGCGCTGTTCGCGCAGAACGAGCGGTGGTCCACGTCGCCGGCTGCGGGTTGGGCCGCCCTCTGCGTGCTGGCCGCGGCCGCCGGATTCAGCTGCTGGAAAGCCCGCAGCACCTGGCGCTCCATGCAGGAGGCAGCCTAGCGCTTGCGCTGCACCCGGGCCTCGTCCCAGACCGGCTCGTCGGACTCGTAGACGGTGCCGTCGGAGCCGAAGACCAGGAAGCGGTCGAAGCCGCGGGCGAACCAGCGGTCGTGGGTCACCGCCAGCACCGTGCCCTCGAACGCGTCGATGGCACGCTCCAGGGCTTCGCCCGAGTGCAGGTCCAGGTTGTCGGTGGGCTCATCGAGCAGCAGCAGGGTTGCCCCCGAGAGCTGCAGCAGCAGGATCTGGAAGCGCGCCTGCTGGCCTCCGGAGAGCGATTCGAACTTCTGCTCGGACTGCGCTGCCAGCCCGTAGCCATCCAGCGCTCCGGCCGCTGCCTCGCGCGGCATTCCGGAGCGGTGCTCGTCGCCGCGGTGCAGGATTTCGAGCAGGGTTCGGCCAAACAGGTCCGGGCGGCTGTGGGTCTGGGCGAAGTAGCCCGGGCGGATGCGCGCTCCCAGCTTCACCGTGCCGGCATGCGCCACCGGGGCGATCACCACATCGGAGACCGGCAGGTGCTCGCGCTCCGGATCGGATCCGCCGGAGGCCAGCAGGCGCAGGAAGTGCGACTTGCCCGAGCCGTTCGAACCCAGCACGCCCACCCGGTCGCCGAACCAGATTTCGGTATTGAAGGGCTTCATCAGGCCGGTCAGCTCGAGCTTTTCGGCCACGACCGCGCGCTTGGCGGTGCGCCCGCCCTTCAGCCGCATCTGCACGTTCTGCTCCAGCGGGATCGCCTGCGGCGGGCCGGCCTCCAGGAACTTCTCCAGCCGGGTGGTGGCCGCCTGGTAGCGGTTGGCCATGTCGGAGCGGAACGCGGCCTTGGTCTTGTACATGTTGACCAGTTCCTTGAGCTTGGCGTGCTCCTCGTCCCAGCGCTTGCGCAGCTCCTCGAAGCGCTCGTTGCGCTCCTTGCGGGCTTCCACATAGGAGCCGAACGCGCCGCCGTGCACCCAGGCGGTGGCCCCGCCGTGGCCCGGTTCCAGGGTCACGATGCGGGTGGCGGCGTTGTCCAGCAGCTCGCGGTCGTGGCTGATGAACAGCACGGTCTTGTTGGAGCGGGACATGATCTCTTCCAGCCAGCGCTTGCCGGGCACGTCAAGGTAGTTATCCGGCTCGTCGAGCAGCAGCAGTTCGTCGTTGCCTTCGAAGAGCGCTTCGAGGACCAGGCGCTTCTGCTCGCCGCCGGACAGGGTGCGCGCCAGCCGGTCCCGGGCCTTGTCGAACCCGATGCCCAAGGCGGCCATGCAGACCTTGTCCCAGGTGGTTTCCAGCTCGTAGCCGCCGGCGTCGCCCCACTCGATGATCGCCTCGGCGTAGCGCATGTGGACTTTCTCGTCCTCGCTGGTGAGCATCTTGGCTTCGTACTCGGCGACCTTGGCGGCGGCCTGGGCCAAAGCCGGTGCGGCGGTGGACAGCAGCAGGTCCTTCACCGTGGAGTCGTCGCGCACCTGCCCGACGAATTGGCGCATGATGCCCAGGGTGCCGGTGCGGTTGATGGAGCCTTCGTCGGCCTTCAGGTCTCCTGCGATGATCTTGAACAGGGTTGTCTTGCCGGTGCCGTTGGGTCCGATCAGCGCGGTCTTGGAGCCGGCGGTGACCTTGAAGGCCGCACCGCCCAGAAGCTGGGTGCCGTCGGAAAGGAAATACTGGATGTCTGTCACGTCTATATGGGCCACCTGGCAATCCTATCGGGTAGATTGCCGAACATGCAGATCACAGTAGAAATCTACGGAGCGCTCCATGCCTGCTGCCATTCAGCGTTTTCGGTAGGCGATCACGTGCGCTGGCAGCTGGCCCAGGTGCGCAATGGGCGCGGGGAAATTTCCTTCGAGCTCGATGACCACGGCACCTTCGATGGCACGGGGGTGCCCGTGGCAGCAGTCGCCGCCCGGGTGGTGCGCATCCAGTACCGGGATCATGAACGTGCGGCGAAGGCCGGGGGACTGGCAGGTGGCCCTGTCCCGGTGGTCGATACCCTGCATGTTCCCGAAGGCACGGATTTCGACCACGACTGGATCGTGGTGGGACTGGAAGTAGCGGATCCGAAGAGCCTTCCGCCGCTGGCCGACTGGGATGAGGGCGCGCCCCTGCCTGGTGGCGCGCCGCGCGGCGGCTAGTTGTACTTGTAGAACCCTTCGCCGGCCGCCGCGCCGAGCTTGCCCTGGTCGATGTACTGGGTCTTGAGCAGCTCGGCGAACTTCTGGCTGGTTGCATCGCCTGCACGGGAAATGTTGTAGGCGGTGTTCAGCCCCACGATGTCGTAGATCTCGAACGGCCCATGCGGTGCCCCGGTGCCCAGCTTCCAGGTCTTGTCGATGGTCTGCGCATCGGCGACCCCGTTGACGAGCAGGTGGCTGGCGGACTGCAGGAAGGGGACCAGCAGCGAGTTCAGCACGTAGCCCGGCTGCTCCTTGAGCACCCGGATCGCGACCAGCCCGGTACGCTCGGCGAAATCGACCACTGCTTCGTAGGCTTCGGGGGAGGTTGCTGGTGTGCCCATGACTTCGCCGGTGTTGTTGGACCAGATGTGGTTGGCATAGTGCAGGGCGAGGAATTGTCCGGGGCGGCCAGTGAATTCGGCGATATCCGAGGGCAGCAGGGTCGATGAATTGGTGGCGAATATGGCCTGTTCGGGGGCCAGCACGGCCAGCTTCCGGTAGGTCTGCGCCTTGATCTCCAGATTCTCGGGCACCGCCTCGATGACCAGGTCGGCCTCCCGCACCGCGTCGGCCAGATCGCTGGTCAGTTCGATGGACTCGCGGGCGGATTGGGCCTTCTGCGGGTTCCCGAAGTACTGGGCGTACTGCGCAACCAGGGCATCCAGCCGCTGGTTTGCGGCGGCCAGCGCTTGCTCGCTGATGTCGTAGCCGATGACAGGCAAGCCGTGGTAGGCGGTTTGGAAGATGATTTGTGCGCCGAGCACGCCAGTGCCCAGAACGGTGATGCGTTGCAGTTCCATGATTCTCCTTGGGGTACAGCTTCACTCTCCGCTTTTAGTTGCGCAATTTCAACTAAATGTGAGCGGGAGAACGCCCGACACCTGCTGGTTGGCTGCCAGTTGCCGAAGATTCACTTTCTGGCTAGGTGGTGCTGGAACTCTTGGGGAGTCATCCGCAACCAGCATGGGGGAGAATTACGTGCACCGCATATCCAAGAAGGCCCCGGGAGTCCTGGCCGCCGCCGTCATCGCCGCGAGCCTGTCGCCGCTAGCCGCCGCCGCGGACCCGCGTGAGTACTTCGAACGCGAGGCCACCTACCCGGTCTACCAGAACCACCCCGAGGGCGCCGCGGCCCAGACCGCCGCAGAAATCTCCACCGTATCGGCGGACGGCAACACGCTGATCTACTCCGATGCGCTCTCGCGCAGCGTCGGCTTCCTGGACATTTCCAACCCTGCCGCACCGAAGGGCCTGGGCCTGCTGGGCCTGCACCAGCTGGGCAGCGCCGAGGACGAGCCCACCAGCGTGGCCGCCTACGGCGACTACGTGTTCGTGGTGGTGAACACCTCGGCCAGCTACAGCGACCCCTCGGGACGGGTGGATGTGGTGCGGATTGCCGACCGCACGCTTGTGCACAGTTTTGCGCTGCCAGGCCAGCCCGATTCCATCGCGCTGTCTGCCGACGGTGCCTACGCGGGCATCGCCATCGAGAATGAACGCGACGAGGATGCCGGCGAAGGCGCGCTGCCGCAAGCCCCGGCCGGATCGATCGCCATCATGGACCTGCAAGGCGCGGACCCGGCCGGCTGGAAGCTGCGCGAAGTCCCGCTCACCTCCGGTTCCCGCACCGAACCGATTGCGCTGCCGCTGCTGGCCGCGGCCGGTCTCGACACCCCGCAAGACCCCGAGCCCGAGTACGTCACGATCAACGAGAAGAACCAGCTGGCGGCAACCCTCCAGGAAAACAACGGCGTGGTGCTGGTGGACCTGGCCTCGGGCGGGATTACCGGCGCCTTCAGCACCGGGACCGTGGATCTGGCGGGGATCGACACCGAAAAGGACGGCGTGCTCGATCCCAGCGGGGAGCTGAAGGGCGTGCCGCGCGAGCCCGATGCCATCGGCTGGATCCAGGACCGCTATCTGGCCACGGCCAATGAGGGCGACTGGAAGGGCGGCAGCCGCGGATTCACGATCTTCGATTCCGCCACCGGCGACGTGGTGTGGGATGCCGGCAATAGCTTCGAGCACCTCGCGCTATCCCAGGGCTTGTTCCCGGAGCAGCGCGCAGGGAAGAAGGGCGTTGAGCCCGAAGGGCTGGCCATCGCCGAATTCGGCGGCGTGGACTACGGATTCATCGCGGCCGAACGCGGGAACTTCGTGGCCGTGTACGACCTGTCCGAGCCATCCAGCCCGCGCTATCTGCAAAGCTTGCCGACTACCAACGGCCCGGAAGGGATCTTGCTGATCCCCGGGCGCAACCTGCTGGCCATCGCCTCGGAAACCGATGAGGGCCAGGTGCGCTCGGCGGTGTCCCTGTACTCCTTCGGTGCCGCCGCGCCGCAGTTCCCGCAGCTGTCCTCGGATGCCGCCGATCCGGTGCCTTTCGGTGCGCTCAGCGGCCTGTCGGCCAACCCGGCCGATGCTTCGCAGCTCTTCGCGGTCAGCGACAACGCGTACCAGCCGCGCATCTACACCCTGGAAACCGGGACCCCGGCCACCGTTGAATCCTCGATGGCGGTCACCTCGGCCAGCGTCGAACTGGATCTGGAAGGCATTGCCGCGCGCGCGGACGGCGGATTCTGGGCCGCCCATGAAGGGGAAACCGGGGCGGACAACCTGCTGGTGCTCATCGACGCGGCCGGTGCGGTGCAGGAAGAAATCGCGCTGCCTGCACTTTCAGGGCTGGGCAAGCACGGGCTGGAAGGCATCGCCGCGACCGGGTCCGGGAAGCAGGAAGAAGTGGTGTTCGCGGTGCAGCGCGAACTGCCCGGCGAGGACGTCGTCCGCCTGGGCAAATACCTCCCGTCCACCGGCGAGTTCAGCTGGTACGGCTACCAGCTGGACCCGGCAGCCGAAGGCGCATGGCATGGCCTGTCGGAAATCACCGCGCTGCCCGATGGCTCCTACGCGGTGATCGAGCGCGATAACCAGGTGGGGCCGGACGCCAAGCACAAGGCGGTCTACCAGTTCCGGCTTCCGCAGGCCCAGGCAGGAGAAGTGCCGCTGGTGCAGAAGAAGCTGGCGGCCGATGCGCTGCCGGTCCTGCAGGAAACCAGCGGCTGGACCCAGGAGAAGCTGGAGGGGCTGGCGGTAGCCGATGGCCAGGTCTACGTGGTGACCGATAACGATGCGGTGGATGAGGCCACCGGCGAGACCGTCTTCGCGAACCTCGGTGCGACGGATGAAGTGTTCGATCTGGCCGGCCAGGCACCCAGCGAGGAGCCCGGCGAAGAAGAGGGCAAGGACCAGGACGAAGAGCTAGCCGCGGAACCAACCCGGAACCCGTCGCCGCAGCCGAGCGGGGAATTCCCTGCACAGGTCCCGGAGCCGACCCGGGAAGCCGGCCAGTCCCAGGCGCCCCAGGCGCCGCAGGAGACGCGGCCAGCCCAGCCGGAAGCCGGCGAAGAGCTCGCAGCCACCGGTGCGAACAGCTTCTGGCTGATTCCGGTGGGTGCAGTGATCGCGCTGCTCGGCGCGGCGGCGGCCCTCAAGACCGCACGGGCCCGCGCGAAGTAGGCCGCACGGAAGGTACCGGGAAAACAGCGAAGGCGTGGCACCTATGCAGGTGCCACGCCTTCGGGATTGACAGCTAGTTCTTCTTCTGCGAAATCACGACCGCGGCCACGACGGCGATGATCAGCGAGATGACCAGGAACTTGCCGCCATTGCCGGACTTCTTGTCCTGGGCGGCGAGGTTCTTCTGCGCGGCCTGCACAGCGCTCTCCACCGAGGCGCGGGCACGCTTGGCGGCCTTGGAATTCCCGCCGACATTCTCGATCAGGTTGGCGCCGGCCTTGCTGATGGCTTCAGTGTTGACACCGGAGACGGCCTCGTTCCAGCCGCCACGGATTTCCTTCGGCAGCTCTTCCTTGGCAGCCTTGGCGAGTTTCGCCAGCGACTTTTCAACTTGCTTCAAGCTCTTGGCAGTCTTCGACATGTTGTTCCTCTCTGATGGACCTTGAGTCTGGTGGACCTTGAGGTCTCAGCTCCCAGCCTAGCCATCCGGGGGTGGGCACTCAAGGCCGCGCCGTTGCGCTGACTGCGAACTGGGAATTTACTGGGAGGCTGCGGGCGGGCGCAGCTTGCGAATGCGGGTCCGCAGCGCGCTGAGCAGGCACAGCAGCATCAGGATCGCCGCGATCGAAAGCACCGTGGCAAACCCGGGAGAGGTGGCGTGGCCGGTGTAGCGGTCCACGATGATCCAGCCGATCACCCACAGCGCGCCGGCGTTCAGGTAGATCCCCATGGGATTCTTGAAGCTCACCGCGCTGAGGAACAGCGCCAGGAGCAGCACCGACAGGGCGCAGGCGCCCTTGAACATCAGGGAGCTGGCGTCGGCCCCGGACAGGGCGGCGAAGGCGACGGTTTCGGCCAGCACGATCACCGAAAGCCACCCGGTGAACAGCCCGAAACTGGCGCGGGTAATCCACCGGTCCACTTGCTGCAGGGCAGGGGTCTTGCCGATCATCACCACGATGCGGATCAGCAATGCCAGCAGGAGCAGGCCGAACACCAGCGAAGTGCCGATGCGGTCGCGCTCCAAGAACGCCACCCACAGCGCATTGCACAGCACCGCGCCGAGCACCCAGGGGCGCAGCCGCCGATGGAACCCGGTGCGTTCTTGCGGCAGGCATTGCCAGATCGCGTAGAACGCCACTGCGGCCATCAGCCCGAACCAGGGCAGCTGCCCGATGCGCGGCACCGAGGTGACGGTGGCGTCCTGCCCCATCCACCCGCCGGCGAGTGTTTCCAGCCCGGCGGCGGAAAGCACTGCCCACGCCGCCCAGCCCAAGCCGAGCAGGATGATGGCGGCATAACCGCCGGTAACCAGCCTTCTTTTCACGATTCCGAAGGTACCACGCCGCCAAGGTTAAAACCGTTCGCCACGGTTAGAGTGGAGGCATGACAGATCTTTGGGTACGCCGTGCCATTTCCCTGCTCGACGCTGACGCGAACCGCAGCGCCGACACCCACCTGCATCGCTTCGAACTTCCCGCCCACTGGGGGATCGAGCTCTATTTGAAGGATGAGTCGGTGCACCCCACCGGTTCGCTCAAGCACCGGCTGGCACGCTCGCTGATCCTCTACGGGCTGGTCAACGGGAAGATCGGCGAAGGCACCACGCTGGTGGAGGCCTCCAGCGGATCCACGGCCGTTTCCGAAGCGTACTTCGCGCGGATGCTGGGGCTGGACTTCATCGCGGTGGTGCCCAAATCCACCAGCGGCGAGAAGATCGAGCTGATCGAGTTCTACGGCGGGCGCTGCCACCTGGTGGACGCGGCCGGCCAGGTCGATGAGGCGGCCCGCGCGCTGGCGGCCGAAACCGGCGGCTACTACCTGGACCAGTTCACCTATGCCGAGCGGGCGACGGATTGGCGCGGGAACAATAACATTGCCGAGTCGGTGTACGCGCAGATGGCCGCCGAAGCCCACCCGATACCCAGCTGGATCGTGGTCGGCGCCGGGACCGGCGGCACCAGCGCCACCTTCGGGCGCTATGCGCGCTACAAGCGGCACGAAACCAGGATCTGCGTGGGCGATCCGGAAGGCTCCTCCTTCTACGGGGGATGGCGCACCGGGGACATGGGCTACGCGACGGGGCAGGGATCGCGCATCGAGGGGATCGGCCGGCCCAGCGTGGAACCGAGCTTCGTGCCAGGGGTAATCGACCAGATGGTGCAGGTGCCCGATGCCGCCTCGCTGGCAGCCATGCATTTCCTGCGCGCCAAGACCCGCTACTTTGCCGGCGGCTCCACCGGGACCAACCTCTATGCGGCGTTCGGGATCATCGCCCAGATGCTCGAACGCGGCGAGCAGGGCTCGGTGGTGACGCTGATCTGCGACTCCGGCGAGCGCTACGCGAACACCTACTACAACGAGCAGTGGGTGGCCGAGCAGGGCCTGGACCTGGAGCCCTACGCCGCGCAGCTGGAGCGCTTCATCCAGACCGGGGCCTGGAGCTAGCTGCCACGCAGTGCGGGCATGAGCCCGGCCCGCTTCTTGCGCTGGTGCACCGAGAAGTAGCCCAGGCCCGCTTCGCCGGCCACGAAGCGCCGTTGGGAGCGGGCGGGCAGGTAGATGATGTCGCCGATGGCCAGCTCGATGGATCCGCTGGCGGTATGCAGCACCCCGGAGCCGGCGAAGACGTGCATCACCACGTCCAGCTCCGGGCCCTGATGCTCCCCGATCTCTCCGGACGGGGCCAGCGAGATCACGTTGGCGTCGAGGTCGCGTTGCCCGGGTTCCAGCTTCCAGATCGCTCCGTTGGTTTTTCCTGCGGCCAGCTCGGTGGTATTGGCCATGCGGCGCGGTTCGGGCATCGTCTCTCCTTGAAGTTCTCTGCTGAAGCTTCCAGCCTATCCAATGGCGGGCAGCGCCCCGGTCCACCCGGCGGTGCCGCGGTGCGTGCCGAACTGAGCCAGTTGGCCACGCGGCCGCTCATCCTGGCCATGGCACTGGGAGCGCTGGTCAACGGGGGCACCTTCGCGGCGTTCACCTTCATTGCGCCGGTTGCGGCTATCACCGCCGGCGTGGCCGAGGGATGGGTTTGGGCCGCGCTGGTCCTGTTCGGGCTCGGATCCTTCCTCGGCGTAACCAGCGCAGGGCGCCTATCGGATCGGCGACCGGGCCTGGTGCTCTTCTCCGGAGGACCGCTGCTGCTGGCCGGTTGGGTCGTGTTGGCTTGGACCGCGTCGCATCCCATGGCGCTGCTCTGCCTTGTCTTCATCCAGGTTTTCCTGATTCTCGGCGTCGGCAGCACCGTGATTGCGCGGGTGCTCTACGCGGCCTCGGCATTGTCGGCGGCCGCTCCCTTGGCCATGCTGCTGAGCCGGCGCATGCTGTTGGATACCACGGCTGGCTCCCATCGATGATCCGCCGCGGGGTGCACCGGTGCGGGGTAGCCGGCGTTGCCCCGTAATTTGCGCTCGTTGCGTGCGCCACCTGCCGGTGTGTTGGGAGGAACCTGCGGCAGCGTCAAAAACCCATGACACAAGGTGGCTGGCGCAGTAGGGTGAAGAATAGACCCACTGGAAAATTGTGTGCAGGAGGAATGTTTTGCCTACCGTAGCCGACCACCTGATTGAACAGCTCGATACCCAGGGAGTGCGCCGGATTTACGGCCTTCCGGGGGATTCCCTGAACGGCTTGACCGATTCATTGCGGGAGAACGGGCGGATCGAATGGGTCCACCACCGCCATGAGGAAGCCGCTGCCTTTGCCGCGGCGGCCGAAGCCGGAATCACCGGAGAGCTGACGGTATGCGTCGGCTCTTGCGGACCGGGGAACCTGCACCTGATCAACGGGCTGTACGACGCGAACCGCTCGCGCGTGCCGGTGCTGGCGATTGCAGCGCACATCCCTACCGAGGAGATCGGTTCCAACTACTTCCAGGAGACCCACCCGGTGGAAGTCTTCCGTGGCTGCTCGGTCTATGCCGAACAGGTTGCCGACCCCAAGCAGATGCCGCGCATGCTGCGCATTGCGATGCGCGAGGCCATCGAGAAGCGCGGCGTGGCAGTACTGGTGATTTCCGGCGATGTCGCGTTGGCGGAGATGGAACGCACGCCCACCCAGGAAATCACCAAGACCAACCCGCGGGTGCTGCCCAATGAAGACGAGCTGGAGCGTACCGCAGAGATCCTCGAAGGCTCGCGCAAGGTCACCATTCTGGCCGGTGCGGGCGTGGCAGGAGCTCATGACGAGGTGATCGCGCTGGCTGGCAAGCTCGGGGCGCCGATCGTGCATGCGATGCGAGGCAAGGAGCATATCGAGTACGAGAACCCCTTCGATGTGGGCATGACGGGCCTGCTGGGTTTCGCTTCGGGCGCCAAGGCGATTGCCGAATGCGACGTGCTCCTGATGCTGGGCACCGACTTCCCCTACCAGCAGTTCTACCCGCAGGACGCGACCATCATCCAGGTGGATATCCGCGGCGAGCAGATCGGCAAGCGCACCCGGGTGGACATCCCGCTGGTGGGCACCGTGAAGGACACCGCGGCGGCTCTGGATGCGCTGCTGCCGGTGCAGACCCACCGCAAGCACCTGGAGACAGCGGTGGAGCATTACCGCAAGACCCGTACGAAGCTCGACGAGCTCGCCACGCCCTCCAAGCCGGGTGCTGCAATCCATCCTCAGTATCTGGCCCGGCTGATCGACCAGCACGCAGATGAGGATGCGATTTTCACCGCCGATGTGGGATCCCCGGTGATTTGGGCGGCCCGCTACCTGACCATGACCGGCAAGCGACGGGTGCTCGGCTCCTTCAACCACGGTTCCATGGCCAACGCACTGTGCCATGCCCTGGGCGCCCAGGCAATTGACCGGCAGCGTCAGGTTATCGCCTTCGCCGGGGACGGCGGATTGGCCATGATGCTCGGTGAGCTGCTGACCGCCACGCAGAACAAGCTGCCGATCAAGATCGTGGTGTTCAACAACTCCTCGCTGAATTTCGTGGAACTGGAAATGAAGGCCGCCGGGTTCGTCACCTACGCCACCGATCTGCACAACCCCGACTTCGGGGCCGTGGCTACCGCCTCGGGGCTCAAGGGCTACCGGGTAGATGATTCGGCGCAGCTTGAAGCCACGGTGCAAGAATTCCTGGCCCATGACGGTCCTGCGCTGCTGGATGTAGTGACCGACCGCCAGGAGATGTCGATGCCACCGGAAATCAAGTTGGAACAAGCCAAGGGATTTGCCTTGTATGCCATACGCACCGTGCTCTCCGGGCGTGGCGACGAGCTGCTGAATCTGGCTAAAACCAATTGGCGGCAATTGTTCTAGCCCTTTTATGCCTATGCTTGTTGCTGGTGCCCTTGGCACCAGCAACACGTTTGTGACATCAAGAAAGTTGGCGCTTTGGCTTCGCAACCTGCCGCTACCCACGCGGCCACCATCGAGGATTTCACCCGCAACCTGACTGCTGTCAACCAGAAGATCGCCGCGGCGGCGCTGGCCGCCGGCCGCGACGCTGGCTCAGTTCGGCTGCTGCCGGTCACCAAAACCATCGATTTCGATCGCTTGGCATTGGCCATTGCTGCCGGTGTGGACACGCTGGGGGAGAACAAGGTCCAAGAGGCCCAAGGCAAGTACGAGCACTTCTGCGAGGATTTCCCGCACCTGCGTTATGCGATTATCGGTCCCTTGCAGACCAACAAGGCGAAGTTCGTGGCGAAGTTCGCTGATGAATTCCATGCCTTGGACTCGCTGAAACTGGCACAGACCCTGCAACGCCGTTTGGAGGCAGAGGATCGGACGCTTGAAGTCTTCATCCAGGTCAATACCTCCGGCGAGGAAAGCAAATCAGGCATCGAAGCTGCCGGGGCAGCGGACTTGCTTGGCGGCTTGGCGCCGCTGGATCGCTTGACGCCAGTGGGCTTGATGACCATGGCCGCAAATACCAAGGACGAAGCATCCATCCGTGGCAGCTTTGCGTTGCTGCGCGAAACTCGTGACCAATTGCAACAGGATGCTCCTGAAAGCTTCCAGCACCTGTCCATGGGCATGAGCGGCGACTACGAGCTGGCCATCGCCGAGGGGGCCACCGTCGTGCGTGTAGGCCAGGGAATCTTCGGTGCCCGCGCCTACCCGGCCTAAGACGCTTCTGCGTCGCCACTGAGCTTCGTTGCAAGGGCAGCTGGCAAATCGCCAGCTGCCCTTGCTGCGCGTTCTCCACAGCCGGCCGCGCGTCGGCCAAACTGTGGGTGCCAGGGGCGACACTACATGTAGTGGTGCACACCGTGTACCCCGAACTACATGGAGGGTGCAGAACACGCCGACGAACATCTCACAAGAAGAATTTTTAACCCACAGCGGACTTCTGCCAACCTGTGGACAAAGGTCTCGAGTCCGCGAGAAATCGCGGTTTAATCGGGGGTTAATATCCACAGTTCCTGTGGACGTTGCCGTGGATGAATGACATACTTGTAATACATCATGTTGTGGCCGCTTGACCCGCCAAACACAAGATGTAGTATTGAACCCGTCGGTGCGGCTCGCACCAGAAGCACCTCGAAACAGTGGTTTTGAGGCATCCGAGAGGATGGCTAGGACTTTTCCGAAAATCCGGGATCCTAGCCGAAACAAAGACTTTTTAAAGGGGATCAGGGACATGGCCATCACGGTTTACACGAAGCCTTCCTGCGTTCAGTGCAACGCTACGTACCGCGCGCTGGATAAGAAGGGTGTCGAGTACAACAAGGTAGACATCTCTCAGGATGCGGCAGCCTTGGAGCACGTTCGTGGCTTGGGCTACATGCAGGCACCAGTCGTAATCACCGATGACGATCACTGGTCGGGCTTCCGCCCAGACAAGATCGAGCTGCTGGCTCCAGCCAACTAATCAAGAATTCCATCCGCTAGCTTGTAGTGGAGGCGAAAAGCAATGTCACCTGCAGCGCTTGCCGATAGGCAAAATGCTGAGGCCCAGGAACCGCTGGAACTCACCGATTCGAAACTGATCTATTTTTCATCTGTTTCGGAGAACACCAAGCGTTTCGTGGACAAACTTGAGATGGATGCCGCACGGATTCCGGTCTATGCGACCGAACCGCAGCTGATCTCAACTGCACCATACGTGCTGCTCATACCCACTTATGGCGGAGAGCGTGGCAAGCGCTCGATCATGCCGCAGATCATGAAGTTCCTGCGGCATGAAGCGAACCGCGTGAATCTTCGCGGCGTGATCGGTGCAGGGAACACAAACTTTGGCGAGTACTACTGCATTGCGGCAAAACGCATTGCCGAGAAATGCAACGTACCCGTGCTTTACACATTCGAAATTATGGGAACCTCAGAAGACGTTCTCAACGTCAAAGAAGGGCTTGAAACCTTTTGGACACCAGCGTCGCAGAACCGGCAGCAACGATGAATAGCTCAAAGGAGCTCCCAGCCCAGTTCCAGGGCTTGAGCTACAACGACCTCAACGCCATGCTGAACCTTTACGGACCAGATGGAAAGATCCAGTTTGAGGTGGACCGCTACGCGGCTCGCCAGTACTTCTTGGACCACGTGAACAACAACACCGTGTTCTTCCATGACCTCGATGAGAAGCTTGAATATCTGGTCAAGCACGAGTACTACGAGCGTGAAACCCTCGATCAGTACTCGATGAACTTCATCCGGGATTTGTTCAAGCACGCCTTCGGCAAGAAGTTCCGTTTCGAAACCTTCTTGGGCGCCTTCAAGTTCTACACCTCGTACACGCTGAAGACCTTCGATGGCAAGCGCTACCTGGAACGCTACGAAGACCGCGTATGCATGGTTGCCCTGCACCTGGCACGTGGCGATGAAAAGCTGGCCATGCACCTGGTCGA
This sequence comes from Glutamicibacter sp. NPDC055354, assembly GCF_053644955.1. Taxonomy (NCBI): domain Bacteria; kingdom Bacillati; phylum Actinomycetota; class Actinomycetes; order Micrococcales; family Micrococcaceae; genus Glutamicibacter; species Glutamicibacter sp. NPDC055354. The sequence continues at coordinate 728,287 of NZ_JBSHMB010000001.1, read as the reverse complement.
TGAAATCATTGAAGGCCGCTTCCAGCCTGCCACCCCAACCTTCCTGAACGCCGGCAAAGCACAGCGTGGCGAACTCGTCTCCTGCTTCCTGCTGCGCATCGAAGACAACATGGAATCGATTGCCCGCGCAGTCAACTCGTCGCTTCAGCTGTCCAAGCGCGGAGGTGGCGTTGCCCTGTCGCTGACCAACCTGCGTGAGCACGGTGCGCCGATCAAGCAGATCGAGAACCAGTCTTCCGGCGTCATCCCGGTGATGAAGCTTCTTGAAGATTCCTTCTCCTATGCAAACCAGCTCGGTGCACGCCAGGGCGCAGGTGCCGTTTACCTGAACGCACACCACCCGGATATCTACCGCTTCTTGGACACCAAGCGCGAAAACGCTGATGAGAAGATCCGTATCAAGACCCTGTCCTTGGGTGTTGTTATTCCGGATGTCACCTTCGAGCTGGCTCGCAAGAACGAAGACATGTACCTGTTCAGCCCGTACGACGTCGAGCGCGTCTATGGCGTACCGTTCAGCGAAATCTCCGTCACCGAGAAGTACTACGAGATGGTAGACGACGCTCGGATCAAGAAGACGAAGATCAGCGCCCGCGAGTTCTTCCAGACCCTGGCCGAGATCCAGTTCGAGTCCGGTTACCCGTACATCATGTTCGAAGACACCGTGAACAAGGCCAACCCGATTGCCGGCCGCATCACCATGTCGAACCTGTGCTCGGAAATCCTCCAGGTTTCCTCCGCTTCGGAGTTCTCTGACGATCTGAGCTACAAGACCGTCGGCAAGGACATCTCCTGCAACCTCGGTTCGATGAACATCGCCAAGGCCATGGACGGCAAGGATCTGGCTACCTCGGTAGACATCGCCATCCGTGCCCTGAGCGCAGTCTCGGACATGTCCTACATCGCCTCGGTTCCTTCGATTGCTGACGGCAACAGCAAGTCGCACGCCATCGGCCTGGGCCAGATGAACCTGCACGGCTTCCTGGCCCGCGAGCACATCTACTACGGCTCCGAAGAAGGCATCGACTTCACCAATATCTACTTCTACACGATCCTGTTCCATGCACTGACTGCATCGAACAAGATCGCCATGGAGCGCGGCGAGACCTTCGATAACTTCGAGAACTCGAAGTACGCCTCCGGTGAATTCTTCGACAAGTACACCGAGCAGGAATGGGCTCCAGCTACCGAGCGCGTCCGCGAGCTGTTCGACGGCATGCAGATTCCTACCCAGGAAGACTGGAAGGCGCTGAAGGCTTCTGTCATGGAGCACGGCATCTACAACCAGAACTTGCAGGCAGTTCCTCCCACCGGTTCGATCTCGTACATCAACAACTCGACTTCCTCGATCCACCCGGTCGCAGCGAAGATCGAGATCCGCAAGGAAGGTAAGATCGGCCGCGTTTACTACCCGGCTCCTTACATGAACAACGAGAACATCGACTTCTACGAAGACGCTTACGAAATCGGCTACGAGAAGATCATTGACACCTACGCTGCCGCAACCCAGCACGTAGACCAGGGCCTGTCGCTGACCTTGTTCTTCAAGGACACTGTCACCACCCGTGACATCAACAAGGCTCAGATCTACGCATGGCGCAAGGGCATCAAGAGCCTGTACTACATCCGCCTTCGCCAGCTTGCGCTGGAAGGCACCGAGGTTGAAGGCTGCGTTTCCTGCGCACTGTAAGACCTTGATCCATTGACCGGTTGGCCGGGCAATGGCATCACGCAACAGCTGCCGCATGGTTTCGTCCAACGGCAGCTGTTGCATATCAAAACGACCTCAGATCGTGTCAGCGATCTGACAATAACTTGGGGCCTTGCTGTACAGGTGGCGTTCGAAAGAACGGTAGAGTTGTAAGCAAAGTTCTTAATACGATTTAGCTTTTCGATGAGGGGCAATGACCGAGAAGATTCAGCTCACCAACAAGGTTGAGGCAATCAACTGGAACCGTATCCAGGACGACAAGGACGTAGAGGTCTGGAACCGTCTCGTCAATAACTTCTGGCTGCCGGAGAAGGTGCCGCTGTCCAACGACATCCAGTCGTGGGGAACCCTGACCGAAGACGAGAAGCTGCTGACCATGCGCGTCTTCACCGGTCTGACCCTGCTTGATACCTTGCAGGGCACCGTTGGCGCTGTTTCGCTGATTCCAGATGCGATCACCCCACACGAAGAAGCCGTGTACACCAACATTGCCTTCATGGAATCGGTACACGCAAAGAGCTACTCCTCGATCTTCTCGACCTTGGCATCGACCAAGGAAATCGACGAAGCCTTCCGCTGGTCCACTGAAAATGTGAACCTGCAGAAGAAGGCTCAGATCATTGAGAGCTACTACCACGGCGAAGATCCACTGAAGCGCAAGATTGCTTCGACCCTGCTCGAATCGTTCTTGTTCTACTCGGGCTTCTACCTGCCAATGCACTGGTCCTCGCATGCGAAGCTGACCAACACTGCAGACCTGATCCGCCTGATCATCCGCGACGAAGCTGTTCACGGTTACTACATCGGATACAAGTTCCAGAAGGGTCTGGAAAACGAGACCGAGGAGCGCAAGCAGGAGCTGAAGGACTACACCTTCGAGCTGATGTATGAACTGTACGAAAATGAAGTCCAGTACACCCACGATCTCTATGATCCGGTAGGCCTGTCCGAGGACGTCAAGAAGTTCTTGCACTACAACGCCAACAAGGCGCTGATGAACCTGGGCTATGAGGCAATGTTCCCGTCGACCGTGACCGATGTGTCGCCAGCGATTTTGGCTGCGTTGAGCCCGAACGCTGATGAGAACCACGACTTCTTCTCCGGTTCCGGTTCGTCGTACGTGATCGGCAAGGCAGTGAACACCGAAGACGAAGACTGGGATTTCTAATCTAGAAAATCTTCAGCCTAATTGGTGATGGCCAGCAGGCCTGGACTCATGCAGAGTCCGGGCCTGCTGGCATTTAAACAGTTCCGAACTTGACGTATCCGGCTGGGCTAACGGTACGTCAGCGGTGTACCGAGCAAGAACTTGGGGCTCCTGTGGTGTTGGAACCGCCAATAGTTATCACGTGCGAACCCGGTGCGTGGACAAATGTCCCGTTTCCGCGGTGAGCAGCGGTTATGAAATCTGGAACTCGTTCTCGCAGTATCCCCATTGAGGCAAGGACAACCGCCAGATCGCGGGGAATTATGGCATGGGCGGAAGCAACCTGGCCCGCAACCGCAGATGAACGCGAACTGGCGAGATTTCGCAGGTATCGTGAGCAATGAGGTTTGACTAGCATCCACGCGAGTCCAGCCTCTTACGGCAAAAACTCCTTCGGGCACAAAAGCAGAAGAGAGCGACCTCAGCACGGCGGCCGAATAATCAGATCGCTGCATCATTATGGTTCTCTGCCAAAGCAAGAATGGGGGTCCAAATGCCTAGCTTGTCAGGCAAACTGGAGCGATTGAAACACCAATTATCGGGGCTTGGCGAGGTCTTTATTGTGCCTCCTGCTGAAGATGGATACGTATTCTTGCGGTATGCGGACTCCCAAGAGCTATATGCATTCGACTGCACTTTCGAAGAAGTGCTCAATCACGCGGTTCAATCTGGTGGCGAAGAGTTCTGGCCTCAACTGGAACCATTTGAAGCTCAAGTGGCGCTCTTCGCGGTGCACGTCATGGAAACGATCGAGACTGCGCCGGACAAGGCACGTATTTTGAGCTTTGGAGGCAGTGGTCTTGAGGCAGCGAAAGGTAAGCTGCCTGCGGCAGCGATTCGTGAAAACGAGTAACTTGAGTAGGCGTAATAGCAATCTCGGTATGCTTCCACAGAAGCATGCGTCGCCGTTGCCCTATTCGGAAGGACCGATCTCACATACGGGTCCGAAATTTTGCGCCTTCGCCGACGGCTCAGCCAAACTGGGGTCTGAAGACCGCGAGATGGACTCCAATCCGGAGCCGCAGAGGTGTTCGCTGTTGATGTGAACCGTGAACTTAAAGTGGGACTGTCTGCTGACCCGGCAGAGCGATACGCCAGTATTATTCGAGCGTCGACAGATGCGGATCCGCAATCAAGGTGAGTTACCTAGCCCATTGAATTGGAAATTCATGGGGATGCGACCACTCCGGCTATAGCCCAGCTTCGGTGGGTCCATAGTTATGCACAGCGGCGCAATCAACGCTCGGAGATAAATAGTAGATACTTAGACAGTACAGGTAGCTATAAATGCGGGGGAGTCAATGTGCAGATCGAATCCACTTCGGATGAACAGCGTTCATTGGACGACCAGCAGATTCAGCGGATTCGACGCAAGTCGATTTCCGTCCTCGCTGCGGGACAAATTCTTGGAGGTCTAGGCGGTGGCGCAACCCTGACTTTGGGGTCGCTGCTGATCGTAAGCATTTCCGGACTCGATGCATTGGCTGGCATGGCCGCGACCATGAATACTTTAGGTGCTGCCATCATGGCGTTGCCTTTGGCATTGCTTGCCCAGAAGTTCGGCCGGCGTATTTCGCTGTCGACCGGCGCATTGCTGGCAGCCAGCGGTGTTGTCGTCATCATTGCCGCAGCTTTTCTGAGATACTGGCCATTGCTGCTGCTTGGAATGCTGGTTCTGGGAACAGGTTCGGCAATGAACCTCCAATCTCGATTCGCCGCCACCGACTTGTCCACCACGGCTACACGAGGCCGTGACCTTTCCCTGGTTGTGTGGTCAACAACTGCGGGTGCAGTCATCGGCCCGAATTTATTTGAACCTGGAGAAGAGCTAGCGCAGTTCATTAGCCTTCCACCGTTTACCGGTGGCTTTCTTATTGCGATGTGCGCCCAGCTGGTAGGGGTTCTTGTTTATTGGCTGGGCTTGCGTCCCGATCCGTTGCAGATCGCACAGCGTCAGGCGGCTGCCCAAGCGAGTGAGGTTCAGCTTCGCCGCCGCGGCTGGAGCATCCTAAGAAACACTTCTGCTGCCAGGCGTGCCGTGCTTACCGTCGCCTTGACTCATCTTTATATGGTGTCCATGATGTCGATGACTCCAATTCACATGCAGCATCAAGGGGCAAGCCTCACGCTCATCGGGATCACCATTTCGGTCCATGTTGCGGGGATGTATGCGCTCTCACCAGTCTTTGGCTGGCTCACAGATATGCTAGGTCCACGAACGGTCATCTTTACCGGGCAGGCGTTGCTAGTTACCGCAAGCATCTTGGTATGGAGCAATGCAGAGAACCATACCGTGACAACTTTGGCGTTGCTTAGCCTAGGCCTCGGTTGGTCGGCGTCGACGGTTGCAGGCGCAACGATGATTACTGGATCAGTTGGCCTTGCCGAACGTCCGAAGTTGCAGGGCACGTCGGACCTCTGCATGAATCTGGCTGGTGTGCTTGGCGGTCTCACCGCTGGCCCAATTTTGGCAGCTGTAGGGTTCCGCGGACTGGCCGTGGTGCTGTTGATTTTCGCGATGTTCATGATCGCTGTGAATATGAAGTCTAATAGCGCTGGAACTGTTCACGAGTAGGCTGCAAATCCAATTCGGTAATAGGCATTTTCAAATGCAGGAGAGCATATTCATGGCAGGCAGAAGGCGGTCAATCAAAGTTGGGGGAGGGCCGGCTGGAATGGCCGCCGGTTTAATGCTTGCTCGCAGCGGTGTGCCAGTAGCGGTTTATGGCAAGCACGGTGAGTTCCTCAGGGACTTTCGCGGTGGCACCATCTGTCCGTCAACTTTGTACGTGCTCGATGAACTGGGACTGGTGGGCGAATTCGAAGAATCGGGTTCAGCAAAGTTACCCAGGCAAGTAGTCCGGTCTCCAACGGATCGCCGGTAACCGTTCCTAACCTGTCGCGAATGCAGCTCCCTTGTCGATTCATTGCCGTGGCGCCACAGTGGAGTTTCCGCAATCTACTAGCCCGTGCAGTTGATAGTCGAATTCCGAGCTGAATTCCGGCTGCCGATGCCGATAGCTGCTGCTTTCCGCTTGCCCCGAAGCAGACGGAACTGCCAGGTAGATTGCTTGGCGTTGGGGTTCTTCGGGAACGTCCTCCGGTCGAAGCCTGCAGCTAAGAACCGGTTAAAAGCAACAAAGGTGCAGTTCCAACCTTGCGGGGAACTACACCTTTGAAGAAAGTCTCTTAGCGAGCCTGGATGTTGGTTGCCTGTGGGCCCTTTGGACCAGCTTCCAGGGTGTACTCAACAGTCTGGCCCTCTTCGAGGCTACGGAAACCGAAGCTCTGGATTGCGCTGTAGTGTGCGAAGACGTCAGCCGATCCATCCGAAGGAGCGATGAAGCCGAAGCCCTTTTCAGCGTTGAACCATTTCACGGTGCCAGTGGCCATAGTGTTATATCCTTATTTATTGATTGGCCACGATGTGGCCTGGTTGCCGATCCGAAGTTCCGAATCGGAAAATTTAGGGGTTACCTCGCGCAGAGCTGCCGAGAACGATTCGCCTGCCGTCGATACGGAGAATCGAATACTGATTTTGCCGGTATCGGCCAAAACGGGGGTCGCTGCACTTGCTTAAACATCGTCGGATTCCAGGCTGCTAACGGGTAATGACCCCACGCTAGCGGAGTAGAACAAGGAATCCACAGAAAAGTGACGTACGGAGTCGTCGAGATGTTTTATCTGCAGTGAAGAAGAGAAGATGAAGAATTCGTTTCGATAGGAGCTCATTCGATCTGAAGATCGATGAACCGATTTGTAAAGCACAGACGATTTGTTGGCTGTGCTACAAATCCTACTGCTAACAATTACTGGCGGGGACTCACACCTGCAACCGTTGAGGTAACAAATCAAGCGTACCATTGATCGCTGGTCCGTGGGGCGTGATGCGTGATACTTGGGCGTTTTGGCAATGCAAATCGTTGCATCGACATTCGTTATTTGTTTGTTGACTAGTGTTTTAGTAAATATTATTTTTCCGGAAAATTGATGCGGGCTATTTTCATGCTCACCCTGCGGCCCTGGCTCTACCCCGTTTGGGCCGGTGCCCGAAGGGGTAGAGCCAGCAGTTACGGATTCGCTTGCGCCTGGACCTTAGCTAGCTGATGTCCGAGCAGATCCGCATTTATGGCTGCTCCGGCGATCGTTCCGGCTGCGGCTGCTGCCATGACCATCGCACCTAGGTTGCTGGCATTCCCTGCCGCATAAACCCCTGGCAGGGCTGTGGCACCCATTTCATTGACCTGGATGAAGGTGCCAAGCGGGTGCTCGGCAAGCTGTCCGCCGAGCTTCAGATAGAGCGAGGCTTGTGCGTTCATTCGGCTTGCTACGACCAGAGCTTGAGCGCTGATCTTCTGGCCGTCTGCCAGTGTGACTGAATCCAGAGTCCCTTGGGTATCGAAATCGATTGCTTTCACTGGCTGCTCAACCACCGGTATTCCCAATGCGGCAAGTGTCGCGCGATTTTCATCATTCAATGCATCCGGGGTGTGGTTGACGAAGGTGATCTTCGAGCTGAGCTGGCTGAACATCATTGCTTGGTGCGTGCTCATGGGGCCGATTCCGAGTACCAGGATCTCCTGGTCACGCACTTCCCAGCCGTGGCAGTATGCGCAATGGATCGCGGTATCACCCCATGCTTGGGCCAGCCCCGGAATCGACGGCAAATCATCAATGAGGCCCGTTGCCAGCACGATTCTTTCGGCACTAAAGGTATTCCCTGCAGCAGAGACGCTGAATCCGGTGTCCAGCGAACCGGTGAGGTTCTCCACCCCGCCTTCGATGATCCGCGCACCATAGCCAATCGCTTCCTGCCGTCCGCGGGCCAGGAGGTCCAGCGGGTTGATGCCCTCGTTTCCCAGAACGTTGTGGGCATGCTGCGCTGCCGCGTTTCGCGGATTTCCCTCGTCGATGACCAGGACGGTACGCCGTGAGCGGCCCAATGTGACTGCGGCCGCGAGCCCGGCACTGCCGCCGCCGATAATGATCGCTTCGAAATGTTCCATGATTCCTCTCCCTGCTATTTGTGATGTTGTGTCCACGGTATCGACGTTTTGCGCTGTGGGGTGTACCGTTTTGCGCATGACGCAAGAATTTGAAGTTGACCAAGTCATCCGCCAGCGCATAAGAACGTTGCGGCAGAACCTAGGCTGGTCGTTGGAATCGTTGGCGAGCAAGGCTTCCCTGAGCGTTTCCACGCTCAGCAGGATTGAAACGGGAGGCCGGCGTATTGCCCTTGACCAGCTGGTTCCAATAGCCAAGGCACTGAATACCAGCTTGGATGAGCTCGTATCGACCTCTGAAGCCGAGATTATTATCCGCCCGGAGCCGATTTCGATGCCCGGGATAACCATGTGGAAGCTGTCCACCGATGACGCAGTTAACGGGGTGAATGTGTCGAAAATGCGTTTCGACCCTTCGCAGGCGCCTGCTCCCACCGAGCTGCGTATTCATCCGGGCAAGGAATGGTTCACAGTGCTCCTCGGAGAAATCCAGCTAAAGCTAGGAGATCGCACCTATCACGTGAAGGCGGGGCAATCTGCACAGTTCGACACAATGACTCCTCATGCCCTGTGGGCGGTCAATGGCATTGCCGAGGTGCTCGGAATCATGGATCATGCAGGCCAACGAGCCCATGAGCACGACACAGCCAGCTAGTTTAGTGATTTCAATTACTCTTGGATAACCTGAGGGCAGAGTATTGAACACTGCGAGGCCAGGAGGGCAACGATGACGCACCAGCTCAACGAGGAGCTTGAACAGGTCCTAGCTGATGGCAATTTCTATTTCGAAGCACTCGGTGAAGGTCGCTATCGATCGTCGTGGCATTCCCAAGGTGCGTGGAATCCCCAGGAGCAGCACATGGGTCCTGCCTCTGGAATCTTGGCCTACGCCTTGGAAAATTTCCAGCCTCGTGAAGACATGCGCATCGCACGGATCAGCTATGAGATCCATGGCCTTATTCACGCCGGAGAATTCGAGATCTCAACGCGAATGGTCCGTCCCGGCCGGACGATCGAATTGATCGAGGCCGAAATGACGGCCAAGGGCCGCACCAGCATCGTTGCGCGCGCATGGCGGGTGATTACGGGTGACACCAGTGCTGTTGCAGGGGTTGAAGACAAGGAAATCCCAGGCCCAGAGGCCTGCGCGGTGCGCGAAATCAGTGAGCAGTGGCCCGGCGGCTACATCAAATCCATCGAGATGCGCGCCAATGATGAGCTGCGGCCGGGTCGAGGTTTTGCGTGGCTGCGTACTCCTCATGACCTCGTCGACACAGGAGACGCCACAGCGTTGTCCAGCTTGGTGGGAATGATCGACACGGCAAACGGTGTGGTGCCGCGCGTGGATCCGGGGGAAGGAACCTGGATCTACCCGAACGTGGATCTGCAGATCCACATGTACCGCAAGCCCGAGGGCAAGTGGCTGGGCCTGGATGTCCAGCAGAGCTTCGGCACTGACGGCATCGGCCTGACCTCAACGGTATTGCACGATGAAGCAGGCCCTTTCGGCCGTGCTGAACAGATCCTGACGGTCCGTTCGCGCTAGCTCGATGCGCCGGTTGAAAGCTTGGCCAGCAGCTTCTTGAGCTCAGGCTTGGACTTCAGCGTGAACTGGCGCTGGCGGTACTTTTCCCGGTCTGCACCGTGGGCCCGGAAAAGTGCATAGCCGCGCTTGACCAAGAACAGGACCGGTTTCCGGCGCTGTGCTACATCGCGCACGAACCGTCGAAGAGCAGTTACCAATGCCGGTTCGTCCACGTAATACGCTTGGACGTTAATGCCCTTGGCGCGCAGCGGCTCAAGAATTTCGTAGAGGAAGATGCCTTCGGCGACAATCGGCCCGTCTGCGCAAGCGATTTCACGATGCCCGTTGTAGCTCGAGGTCGTGATCGAGTAGTTAGGGACCCGAGTGGTACCAAGGTAGAGCAAATCATCGATAGCCTGCAGTGCGGCTTCCTGATTCCAGGTAGCCGAATTGTCCCAATCGATTTCGCCGTAACCGGTACGGGGGAAATCAACGGGATTCCCGTCTTCGCTGATCTGGCGGTAGAACTCGTCCAGCGGCAGGTGGGGTCGGCCGAATTTCGACGCGAGATAGGACTTGCCGGAGCCGGACGGTCCGCCGATCAGGATGACAGGGGTAGAAGAATTTGGCACGCCTTTTATTATGGCCCAGAAACCTCGGCCATCGGCAATCGGATGCTGTGACATCTGCTCCGCCTGGAGCGAATTGCTGAATTAGACTCAGATTTATGAGTTTGTGGAACCCCCAGTCAGATGCGCCGTTATCTGTGGAAATCGAAAATCCTAGCGGAGACCCGGCTGCTGACCTAGAACGTGGAGTGCAACTGCTGCGCAGCGTCCAATCTGGCGAAAGCGGCGCGCTGCTACGGCTCTATCGTCCGGACCCGACCCTGGCCTTCGGCCAGCGCGATGTGCGGCTAGAGGGCTATGAGGCGGCTCGTGACGTAGCGCAGCAGCAAGGCTTTGCTCCCTTGGTGCGCAAAGCTGGAGGCCGGGCCGCCGCGTATCACCGGGGTACATTGATCGTTGATCATATTGAGCCCGAAGCCGAGGCGGTGATGCGCCAGCAGAATCGCTTCGAGGTCTTCGCGAGGGTGTATGCCAACGCTTTCCAGCGCCTTGGCGTGAATGCGCAAGTCGGGCCAATCCCGGGGGAGTATTGCCCGGGAGATCATTCGGTGCATGGCCTCCCTGATGGGAAATCGCCGCGCAACTATCCAGTGAAGCTGGTAGGCACAGCTCAGCGTGTGGTTTCCGGGGCATGGCTGTTCTCTTCGGTCTTTGTTGTCGAGGATTCCGCGCCGTTGCGGCAAGTCCTCGATGGGGTCTACCAAGCAATGGGCATTCCAATGGATCCCACGACGGTAGGCGCGGCTAATGATCTGCTCGCCGCTGTCACCACCGAAGCATTTATTTCAGCGCTGCTCGACGAATATGGCGAGCACGCCACGCTGCAAGGCATCTAGCACAGCTTAAAAAAGAATCGGCACCCGATACGGGTGCCGATTTTGGTTCGCGGCCGGATCTAGGCGCCGACTCGCTCAACAACCTCGTCAATGCGCGGGTTGGTGGCTGCGGTGCCGTCCGGGAAGATCAGGGTTGGCACGGTTTGGTTGCCGTTGTTGAACGCCTCGACGATCTCTGCGGTGCCTTCGACTTCTTCGATATTCACCTCGGTGTATGCGACACCCTTCTGGTCCATCAGGCGCTTGAGGTTGCGGCAGTAGCCGCACCAGCTGGTGGTGAACATGGTGACTCCGCCGGCAGCGGGAACGTACTGGTCAAGCTTCAATTCGTTGCTCATACATGGTGTAACGGCAATGATGTTTACTTTGTTCCCGGAGGGGTAGAAAAAGTTCGCTGGATTCTTTTGCTCCGCTCGCTAGACTGGGGAGCAGATTTTCCTTGATGCCGGTTCTAAGGGGTAGGCGATGTGCGGACGATATGTGATGGCCAAAGCCATCGGCGATCTGGTGGCAGAGGCCGAGGCGGAAGCGGACGCCAATCTGGAACTGCGCCAGTCCTGGAACATTGCTCCGACTACCGACGTGCCGGTTGTGCTCGAGCGGCTGATCGACGATGAGCTGCACCGCCAGATCCATGTAGCACGGTGGGGGCTGGTGCCAGGATGGGCCAAGGAGCTCGCGGTCGGGGTGCGCGCCTTCAATGCGCGCAGCGAGACGGCCAGCACCAAGCCGACCTTCCGTTCGGCGGTGAAGAAGCGCCGTGCCGTCGTCCCAGTGGAAGGGTATTACGAATGGAAAAAGGAAGGCAGCAAAAAGCGCCCCTTCTACGTGCATCGCGAGGATGGAAAGCTGATCTTCTTCGCCGGCCTCTACGAATGGTGGAAGGACCAGGACGGGTCCTGGATTCTTTCCACCTCGATCATGACCATGGATTCACCTTCGGCGGAAGAGCCCGGGGTGCTCGGCGAACTTGCGGGCCTGCATGATCGCCTGCCCATTCCGTTGGGCAAGGAGATGATGGGCCGGTGGATGAACCCTGCCGAGGAAGACGGTGAAGGGCTGATCGAGCAGATTCGCGCCGAAGCTTTCGATGTGGCTTCCCAATGGACCATGCATGAGGTCGATACCGCTGTTGGCAATGTGCGCAATAATTCGCCGGAGCTGATTGCGGCGCACAGCAACTCGCTGTTTTAGCCGCGGATGGCTGAGCCGCTGGGCTTGGACCCGAGCCGGAACCCCAGGTAGCTGCTGGCCAGCAGGGTTCCTGCCACAAGTCCCAGCTCGCCCATGACGTGGGCTGCGCTGTCAGGAACGAATGCTGCTTCGCTCAGCGGGGCATAGGCGAACCAGCCGAAGGTTCGAACCTGGTTGTAGTCCCATAGCAGTGCTCCGATGCCACCTGCTGCCAACAGCAGCCCGGCGATCAGGAACCAGGCCTTGAACCGAGCGAGCTGGCGAAGCGATAAGCCGCCGGCAACCCCCAGCGCGCCAACGCCGAGCAAAGCCAGCACCCAACCGAGAACTTCGGCGGGACCCGGGCCAAAGTAGATTTCAGAGTCTTCGACCAGCGGTACATAGGATCCAGAGTAGAAAACTACTTCTTGTTGACTGTCCCACCACAGCACGACGATGCCGACGATGATGAATACTGCTGCGCCCAGGAATAAGGCAGTGGCGGACTTGTAGCGTTTATCTGAAGGCATGTATTTAATCTTGCCATCACCAGATGTTTTGCGCATCAACTTTAAACACGAGCGGCAGCCGGCTCTAAAGGCCTGCTGCCGCTCGATGCGTGGTGCTTAGTGACCGCGCTTGATCCATTCATCCAGGTTCGGCGCTTCTGCACCGATGGAGGTGGCATCGCCGTGGCCGGTATTGACCACGGTTTCAGCTGGCAGGACCAGCAGCTTGGTGCGGATCGACTCGACGATCGTCTCGAAGCTGGAGTAGCTGCGACCGGTAGCACCCGGGCCGCCGTTGAACAGGGTGTCGCCGCTGAACAGTACACCGAGGTCTTCAGCGTAGAAGCAGGTTGAGCCCGGAGAGTGCCCCGGGGTGTGCAGGGCGGTCAGCGTGGTGCCGGCGATGGTGAATGAATCGCCTTCGCTGATTTCTGCGTCCACATCGCGCTCGGGGTAGACAGCTTCCCAGAGCATGCGGTCTTCCGGGTTCAAGAACAGCGGTGCATCCACGGCGTCGGCGAATTCGCCAGCCGCGCGGATGTGGTCATCGTGCCCGTGGGTAAGCAGCACGGCCATGACTTCTCGATCGCCCACAGCTTCGCGGATCTTGGCTACATCATGTGCCGGGTCGATGACCATCACCTCGGAATCATCGCCGACGATCCAGACGTTGTTATCGACATCCCACGTCCCGCCATCCAGGGAGAAGGTGCCGGAAGTGACGACGTTCTCGATGCGGGCGGCCACTAGAGCTCCACCACCGAACGAAGCACGGTGCCTTCATGCATCTTGGTGAACGCGTCTTCGATTTCATCGATCGTGATGCGTTCGGTGACAAAGGCATCCAGATCCAGGCGGCCGAGCTTGTACTGCTCGACGAGCATCGGGAAGTCGTGGCTCGGCAGGCAGTCGCCGTACCACGAGCTCTTCAGCGAGCCGCCGCGGCCGAAGACATCGAGCAGCGGCAGCTCGAGCTTCATCTCCGGAGTTGGCACGCCTACCAATACGACGCGGCCAGCAAGATCGCGGGCGTAGAAGGCCTGCTTGTAGGTTTCCGGGCGGCCCACCGCGTCGATGACGACGTCGGCGCCGAAGCCGCCGGTCAGCGCCTGGATGGCTTCCACGGCGTCGACCTTGGAGGAATCCACGGTGTGGGTGGCGCCGAACTTCTTGGCGCCTTCCAGCTTGTCCGGGTTCACGTCCACCGCGATGATGGTGGTTGCGCCGGCCAGCTGCGCGCCGGCGATGGCAGCAGCGCCGACGCCACCGCAACCGATCACTGCGACGGACTCGCCGCGCTTGATCTCGCCGGTATTGATCGCTGCCCCGATGCCGGCCATGACACCGCAACCGAGCAGGCCTACTGCGGCCGGGTCGGCTTCTTCATCCACGATGGTGCACTGGCCGGAGTGGACCAGGGTCTTTTCGGCGAAGGACCCGATGCCCAGCGCCGGGGAAAGCTCGGTGCCATCTTCCAGGGTCATCTTCTGGGTGGCATTGAAGGTGTTGAAGCAGTACTTCGGCTCGCCCTTGGCGCAAGCGCGGCACTGGCCGCAGACTGCACGCCAGTTCAGGATCACGCGGTCGCCGACCTTGACGTTGGTGACGTTCTCGCCGATCTGGCTGACTACTGCGGTGGACTCGTGGCCCAGCAGGTACGGGTACTCGTCGCCAATTCCGCCGAGCTTGTAGTGCAGGTCGGTGTGGCAGACACCGGTGGTGAGCACATCGACAACTACTTCTCCGGGACCCGGATCCGGAACGATGATGTCTACGACCTCTACGGGTGCGTCCTTGACGCGGGAAATAACGGCTTTGACCTTATGGGACATGGGATTTAGCTCCTGGAACGATTGGCTAGTGCTCTCTCGATGCTATCGGTGTCTCAGGTGCTAATCGAGCATTCGAGACACAATGACGCAGGCAGTTTCGCGCAGAGCCAATTTGTGCAGGTCGATCACGGGTTGCCCCCGGAATGGATGTGACGGGGCAGGAGTGCTGCATCCAGCTCAAACACCGCTGAGCAGGAGGACAGCGCCTAGGCCGGAACCCAGTGCTCGCGCGGCATTGGCCCTGATCCACCGTGGCTCATATTTCGCCCAAGCCAACGAATTCTGTTCCAGTCGCCGATTGAGCGGAACATTGACTCCGATGGTGAGCAGGGCACCGCTAAGCACCAGTGCCGCTCCGATCGATATGCGGATATTCTCGTGGACGATGGAGAGGGCAAGGCATCCAGTGCTGGCGAGCAAGCCGAGGAAGAACAAGCTCAGGAATGGGGGCCGTTGGGCGTATCTGTTCACGTGGACCATGAACGTGCTTGCGGAGCGATTATCCATTCGCGCTAACGCAGGGAAGACCACGAGGGTGAAGGAAACGTAGAATCCGGCAATGATCAAGCCGGTGGCAATTGTCAGCAGCGGCAGGAAAATAGTAAGCAACGGCAGGTTCATGATTTCATTCAACAGATGTTGGGCTGGATTTTGAATGCTCAAGGCTCGACAATGCATACGCAATCGTCCAGAGTGGTGGCGTGAGACCCGATGCATTTTTCCCTTCTGGCCCACGGGCTCGTGAAGCCTTCATTCTCCGCATGTGCATGGAGGGCCAGTGGAGTGTTGCTGTTCGCGATCATTGCCCGCTGACGATTTTGGCGGTGCGCTCGGGATCCTGCAGGGTGCAACGAGGACAAAAGTCCGTGGTGGCGCGGCAAGGGGAACTGGTCGTCATTTGCGGATCAGCCTCCTATGAGGTTCGCTCGGCCAGCGCCCAGACCCTTCCGGGCGCGGCGCCTTGTAATTATGCCATTGCCCCGGGCCAGCAATGCCTGGGGCCATCGGGCCGAGCCATGGTCCAAGAGTTGCGCCATGGGGTGCGTGCATGGGGCAATTCGCCTAATGGCCCCGACCAGCTACTGGTTGGCACCTTCACTACGACCAGCGCTGTCGCTGATCTTGTCTGCGAGGGTACCGATCTGGCAGTTATCGATGACGACGCGGCGTGGCGATGGGCTGAACTGCTGGCGACCGAAGCCGAAAGTGCGGGTCCCGCCCAGCAGGTGGTATTGGACCGGTTGCTGGATATTCTGGCGATCTGCGCCTTGCAGCACTTGCCGGGAACCGGGGTGCTTCGCTCGGCGGCGCCAGGCATTGGGGTGGCGGTGGGGGCGATGTGGGCGCAACCAGCTAGAGCGTGGAGCGTGGAGGGGCTGGCCAGAACAGCTGCGATGTCCCGTTCGGCTTTTTCGCCAGCCTTCCGCCAGGCCATGGGCACCGCACCCATGGGGTACCTCACCAAATTGCGTCTGGCATTGGCTCATGATGCGCTGCTCGCCAGCGATGCACCGCTGTCGCAGATTGCCCGGGATGTCGGATATTCTTCACCCTTTGCGCTCAGCGCTGCCTTTCGCAGGGCTTATTCAACCAGTCCGTCGGCGCTGAGATCCGCTGCACTTGGCTAACCCAAACTGTCGGTCGCGCTGACTAGTGTAACTGTCATTCGAACACGTGTTCGAATAGAATGGTTCTACTAAGTAAGGAGTGCACACGTGGGGATGTTCACCGAGTCGATCGAGGTTACTCGTGCAGCTGATGGAATGCCGTTGCGCGTGAGCTGGCAAGGGCAGGGCTATCGCTTGGTGGCCGAGCCTCAGCGCTGGTTCGAACGCCGCAAATGGTGGGATGAAAACCTGCGGATTCCTCGCGGCGCCGGTGCGGGGATTGCCGACTATGAGATGTGGCGCCTGCAACTGGTCGCGGTGCGCGGATCCCGGCAAGTGCACAGCGTTGATGTGAGTTTTGATGCGCAAACCGAACGGTGGCGTCTGGTGCGTGTGCATGAGTCGCTGGCCCGCAGCGCCTAATTCCCCTGCAGGGGAACATATATTCGAAGGACCTCCATGAGCTTCACCCACCTGAACGTCAGTTCTTCCTATAGCGCCCACTACGGAGTCTCGCACCCAAAGCGGCTGGCCCAAGCGGCCAAAGCGCAGGGTGCCCAGATGCTCGCGCTGACTGACCGGGATGGGCTCTATGGAACGGTCAAGCATGTGGCGGCCTGCATGGCAGAAGGGCTGCACCCGATTCTCGGGGTGAACCTTGCCGTGCTCGATAACCACGGAGAAACCCAAGGGCGGATTGTCCTGCTGGCCCGTGGGCGCTGCAATGGCGCAGGGTATGCGGCGCTGTGCCGAGCCATCACCCTCGCGCACAGCACTGCGCACGGGGTTCCGGGGCTGAAAACCGAGCAGCTGGCACACCTGGGTGCTGCCGGGAACCTGATGATCCTGCTCGGCGGCGAATCAGACGTGGCCCGCGCAATCCTCAAGGGAAGCTACGCCCAAGCCCGGGCACTGCTTGCCAGCTGGAAGAAGCGGCTGGGAAAGATGCTGCGAGTGGAAATCACCACGCACCTCTCCAGCCCTGGATCGCGCTACAGCCTCGGTGAAGCAGCCCGCTTGCTGCGCTACGCCCAGGAGCGGGGGATCAGGGCCGTGCTCACCAACGCCGTGCGCTACGTGGACCCCGATGGAGCGGTTACCGCAGACATCCTGGACTCGGCGCGCGCCCTGCATAGCCTGAAGAACCTGGACTCCTGCCAACCCAATGGCCAAGGGTGGCTGAAAACCCCGCCCCAGATGCGCCAGCTGGCCAAGGAGATCGGCCAAGCCACAGAAAGGAGCTGGGCGCAGCAGCTTTTGCGGGAAACTGAAGCGCTCGCCGAATGGGCAGCGGCGGACCCGGTAGCCGATCTTGGATGGAAGCAGCCGGTGATCCCCGAAGCGAAGATCATCGGCCTGCACCGTCCGGCCATGCAAGAACTCACCGAGCGAGTCCATGCAGCGGTGCCTGGGCTCTTGCCGCACGCCAATCCCAGCCTCATTGAAAGACAGCTGGCTCTGGAACTTGGGGTGATCGACCGGCTGGACTTCGCCGGGTATTTCCTGACCGTCGCCGAAACCGTCAAGCTGATCACCGGCATGGGAATCCGCGTGGCCGCCCGCGGCTCCGGTGCTTCCTCGCTGGTGAACTACCTGCTGGGCATCAGCCAGGTGAACCCGCTGGCCCACGACCTGGTGTTCGAACGCTTCCTCTCCGATACCCGCACCACCCTGCCGGATATCGACATCGACGTGGAATCCGCACGCCGCCACGAGATCTACCGCGAGATCTTCTCCAGCTTCGGGGAAGAGCGCGTCAGCCTGATGAGCATGCAGAACGCCTACCGTGCGCGCGGCGCGGTCCGTGATGCAGGAGCCGCCCTCGGGGTAGAGCAGGAGCAGGTGGATGAGATCGCGAAGCAGCTCTGGCGCTTCTCCGCATCCTCTTTCCGCGAAGCGCTCACCGAGAAGCCGGAGCTGGCCGCATTGGCAGAACGCATTACCGATGACACCCAGCTCGATATCCTCATCGACGCTACCGAGCGCCTGGACCGGCTGCCCCGGCATATCTCCATGCACCCCTGCGGGGTGATCCTCTCCGACGCGAGCCTGCTGGACCGCACCCCGGTCCAGCCCTCGGGCATCGGACTGCAGATGAGCCAGTTCGACAAGCATGACATGGACCTGATGGGCTTGATCAAGCTCGACGTGCTCGGTGTGCGCATGCAATCGGCCATCGCCTACACGCTCGAGGAGATCGCCCGCATGCACCCGGATAAGCAAGCGGCCGCCCGCGCCGGAGGGCACGCCGACGACAGCTATATCTCCGCTACCGGAGCGATAGACCTGTCCAGGGTGCCACTGGATGACGAACCAACTTTCGAATTGATCCGCTCCACCCATACGCTGGGCTGCTTCCAGATCGAATCCCCGGGGCAGCGCGAACTGATCGGCAAGCTCGCGCCCCGAGAATTCAACGACCTGATCATCGATATTTCCCTGTTCCGCCCGGGTCCCATGCAGTCGAATATGGTCAAGCCCTACCTGGAGCACCGCCACGGATTCGCCCCTGCCCAATACCTGCACGAGGATCTGATTCCGGCGCTCGCCGAAACCCACGGGGTGACCGTCTTCCATGAACAGGTGCTGCGCATGCTTGATGTGCTCACCGGATGCGGATTGGGCATGGCCGATGTCTACCGGCGCCTGCTGGGCAACCCGGAGAAGGAACCAGCCGTAGAACGTTATGTGCGCGCTGAAGCGGCCAAGCGCGGTTATAGCCAGGAAACCATTGACCAAGTCTGGGAGGTGCTCTCCGGCTTCGGCTCCTTCGGATTCTGCAAGGCCCACGGGGCTGCCTTTGCCGTACCCACCTACCACTCAGCCTGGCTCAAGGCGCACCACCCCGAAGCTTTCCTTGCCGGGATCTGGGAGCACGACCCGGGCATGTACCCCAAGCGGCTGCTGGTTGCCGAAGCACGCAGAATGGGCGTTCCCATCCTTCCGCTGGATATCAACCGATCCACCGGGCACTACCGAGTCGAACGAATATTCGAATCCGCTCCAGCGAAAGTTCCTGTGGTGCCCCGCGCACCCAGCTCGCTGCGCCCTGGGCGCTATGGAATCCGTCTGGCCTTCCGCGATATCCACCAGATGAGCGAACGCGAAGTACAACGCCTGGTCGCAGGCCAGCCCTATGAGCACCTCGCCGATGTCCGCGCCCGCGCAGGACTCTCGCGACGCACCTACCAGAACCTTGCAGCACTCGGAGTGTTCGATTCCCTATTGGCCGGGACCTCCCGTGCCGACACGATCGCCCACACGCAATCCATGGCGCACAGCTCCCTTCCGGCCAAATACCGGCCGGGACCCGGGCAACTTGCCCTGGATCTGGGGCAGATCGAATATATCGACCAGACCGGCAAAGCACTGGATCCCGCGGAAGTAGTACGTACCGAATTGGACCTCATGCATCTGGACGCCAGCGAGCATCTGATCACCTCGTACCGCCAACGGCTGGCGCACCTGCCCATTACGCAGGCAGCCGAGCTGCTGCACCTGCGCAACGGAACCGAAGTTCTGGTCGCCGGAGTACGGGTGGCCACTCAGACTCCTCCCATGCGCGGAGGCAAGCGTGTGGTCTTCATTTCCGTGGATGATGGGACTGGCTGCATCGACGCCACCTTCTTCGATGACACGCAGCAGCGCACAGCGCCCTTGCTCTTCTCCACACGCATGCTGCTCATCCACGGGGTCACACGCCGTACCGGACCGCGCGGCATCTCCCTCCAAGCGCTGAACGCCTGGGACCTGCATCAGCCGGAGACCCTGCCTGCTGCAGGCTACCTCGCGGAGCTCACCCGGCCGCAACCAAACTATCGGCCAAACCTCGGCGAGGGAGCACGCAAGATCGAAAGTGTCGGGGAACTTGCCAAACGGATGGAAGCTGAAGGCCTGGACCAGAGAGGGGCCTGATGAGCTAGTTCGCTGACAGGGTTTACCTAACAGATACATCGGGTCCAATAGGAGAGATACCTGATGTGAGGGGAGAACGGGCGTAAGCGCAGATGATTGGTGGCTCACTGCAGCTGCACTATCCCAAACAGTTTGGAACGTGCTCGAAGGCAAAGATCCGCAAAGAGGAATTCGTGACTACGACTTCATCTACTTCGATGAAGATACGTCCTGGGAGGCCGAAGATGCGCTCATTCGTGGAGCCAAAGTACTCTTCAAGGGCATGGACGCAGAAATCGAAGTACGCAACGGAGCATGCGTCCAACTTTGGTACGAAGAGCCCTTTGGGGCGCCGGCTATTCCATTCCTCAGCGTCACGGACGCCATCGACCATTTCGCAGCGAAGGCCTGCTGCTTTGCAGGCACTAGTGATGAGCCTGGGCAAATTAGCACCTATGAACACTGGCCTGAACGGGAGGCATCAAGGAAGATCACTGAAAACTGATAATTCTCAAACCGAGGAAACATGCCCATCGGCGTCGACGACAAATGATGGGTTGTGCACAAAATCCCAGCGGAAGCCATCCGGATCAGCCACACAAGCACTCTTGCCACCCCACGGCTGCACCGTCGGTTCGGTGACAGAAGTCGCTCCCGCATCCAGCGCTCGCCGGTAGTGTCGGTCCACTTCTGCGTCAGAGTGCACGTTGTGTCCCAGTGAGATCGGTGGCGCCAGCTGGCTATGCCCGACGTCGCCGTACTCGCTGGGTATCTGCTTCACATCCCAGAGGGCGAGCATCAAGCCATAGCCGGCACGGACAAAAGCGATTTCCGGGTGGGCTGGCTGAACCAGCTCAAACCCCAGGCCCTCGGTGTAGAACTTCGTGGAAGCACCGACATCGCGCACTCCGAGGGTAATGGCACTGATGACAGGTGGGGCCGGTTTGTTCATATTCCTAGGGTAGGAGGGGTTGAAAATGAAAGCCATGGGTTAGCGGATCTTCCAAGACTTTTCCTGCCTCCTTATAGATAGATCCATTGCTCGTTGCGCAGCGCTTGATACCTCGCCTGGGCAACTGCATCGTCGGCTTGGTGCGTCAACGCAGAAGCATGGCGGTATCTTTTTTCGCTGCTGAAGATTCGCTTCCGGGCTGATCGCTTGAGCCGGGAATCGCTGGGCGACGTGGGATCGGAATTCACTTTGGATACTCCTATTCGGTGGAGGCCGTTGGGGCGGGGGATTGTTGAGGGGCGGATGCGCTGGTGAGTTCGGGCGATGCCGCCATCCAATGCTCAGGACGGGGTATGCGCCGTACCTGCGGTGAGAGCCAGGCCAAGACTGCTGCTAAGGAAACGAATGCCCCGAAAAATATCAGCGTTGGTCCCATGCCGACCGATTCCAGACCAAATCCGGTAAGCAGCGGAGATAAGGGCAAAGCGGCCAGTGCCATAAAGGTGATTAGGGAATTAGCGCGCCCAGACATTTGCTTCGGAATGGAGGCCATGAAGTATCCACCCACCGCAGCGTTGAGAGCTGGAACGCTGAGGAAGCTGATCATCAGCATGGTCCCCATCCAGAGCAGGTTCGTATTAAACCCGATGAGCAGCATGGCTACACCCAAAATGGTGAGACAGGTGCAGGTCAGTAAACCACTGCGGAATTTATCGATGAGCTTCGTTGCGACCAACGATCCGAGCAGCATTCCAACGCCCATGAAGGTAGAAGTTAACCCGATAACCCAGGGTTCTTCGGAACGCTGTTGAAGTCCGTAGATCAGCGTTGTCATCAGCCCGTTGACGCCGATGTTGACGACCGTAATCAAAATCAGCAGAGCGCGCAGCTGTGGCCGGGAAAAGCACCAGTGCATGCCTGCCAGAATTCCGTGGGCCACTTCCTCTTCGGAATCATTGCTGGTGCCATTGGAATCTTGCCCAGATAGCTTGGCTGCCCGCAATGGACGACGCAGTGCAAATCCACTGGCCGCAGCGATCAGATTCAGGACACTGACGATGAGCAGGGCAATGCCACCGCCTAATCCCAGAAGCACGCCGCCCAGGGGAGCGGAGCCGAGCATCAGCACCGAGTCGCGGCCTTGATTCGCCGCCATCGCGCGGCCGAGCTGTTTGGGGTGTACAAGATCCTTTAGGGCGGCATTAGTTGTCGACCCAAAGTACCCGCCGCGCAGTTCCATAAGGATGTGGGCAAGGCATAAGGAGGCAACCGGCAGTGAACCGACGCTGCTGCCCAGGGCCATGGCTGCCGTGATTGCAGCACCGGCGAAACTTCCTATGAGAATCATCCGAGCCTTGTCGGTACGATCCGCCATGGCTCCGCCGGCCAAATTTACGCTCGCCCGTGCTGCCATTCCCACTGCGGCCAGGGTTCCGGCCAAAACCGGGGACCCCGTAGCGGACAGCAAGATCAAAGGAAAGATGAACCCGTAAATACTGCCCGACAGCAAAGCCGTTGAGTCCGCCAGCAGCCACATCCGGTAGTTGCGCTGCACGCGCAAAGGCGGCAAAGGCTCCGTGATAATCGCTGTGGTGCCTGATGGATCGTTGGCCTGGATGCTGGTCATGGCACCAACTATAGATTCGCAAATAAAGTTGCGCAATAGAATTTGCGCAACTTTATTTGTGGGATTGCTATGCTGTGCTTATGAGCAACCATGAGCCACCCGTCACATTCACCACCCCCATGCTCAAGGCCATCGCAAACCCCTTGCGTCGGCAAATCCTTGACGCGCTTTCGGCAATGGAAACCGCACGCGCGGCAGACCTCGCGCAGGCTCTTGGCGTACCCGCGAACAAGGTCAGTTTCCATCTGCGTGAGCTGGCCAAAGCCGACATGATCGTTGAAGTTCCGGAACTGGCGCGCGATAGGCGTGACCGCGTATGGAAACCTGCGGCACGCGGCTATACGACCGGCAAAGTGGGAGAGCGCCCGGAGGACCAGACCGGGACGGCTATGGATGCCTACCTCAGCCAAGTGGTCCATGACGAGCAACGCCGCCTGCAAGCGACGCTTCGGCATGCAGAAAGGCACTATCGCGGCGAAGAGACCGGGGAGATTAAAGCGCAGATGCAAACGAGCAACCTGATGCTTACCCAAGATGAATGCGACGAACTCATGCGTCGCATGGAAGAAGTGATTCCGGCTTTCCGCGAGGATCTGAAAAACGGTAAAGTCACCAGTTCGCAGCCCGCGGGCGATCGTGAAATCTGGCATGTCATGAGCCTGTTCAACGCAGATTCGCTGTTGAACAAGTCACAAGAGGGCGATCAATCTTCGTAAAACCCGAGGTAAACGCACGCTGAGGTGGGGTCCTGAACTAAACTGGATTCTGGCTGGCTGTGGCCAAGGTATGCCACAAGCTATGAAGCCATCACAGATTGAAAGGTAGAACCCGATCTCATGAGCGAGCAGCTGACTCTCACCATTGACGGCGAGCAGGTACAGGTGGACGCGGGAACGACCGGTCTGCAGCATTTTGCCAACGATAAAGACGTGGTTGTCATGCACGTCGATGGCGTATTGCGCGACCTGGCCCGCGAACTGGAAGCCGGAACCACTGTCACCCGCGTAACCATCAATGATCCAGAAGGATTGGAGGTGCTGCGCCACTCGACCGCCCACGTGATGGCCCAGGCTGTGCAGCAGCTGCGCCCGGACTCCAAGCTGGGAATCGGCCCCTACATCACCGACGGTTTCTACTTCGACTTCGATGTCGAGGACCCATTCACCCCAGAAGACTTGAAGCAGCTGGAAAAGATGATGCAGAAGATCATCAACCAGAACCAGCTCTTTGTCCGCCGCGAAGTTTCCCCGGAGGAAGCCAAGGCTGAAATGGCCAACGAGCCATACAAGTGCGAGCTGTTGGCCAAGGCCGACTCCGCCGACACTTCCGGCGAAGGCGTCACCGTTGAGGTGGCCGCTGGCGAAACCACCATCTACGACAACGTGGACCGCAAGTCCGGCGACACTGTCTGGAAGGACCTGTGCCGCGGACCGCACCTGCCGAACACCAAGCTGATCAAGAACGCCTACGCGCTGACTCGCTCGGCTGCCGCCTACTGGCTGGGCAGCGAGAAGAACAAGCAGCTGCAGCGCATCTACGGCACCGCATGGCCAACCAAGGACGACCTGAAGGCCTACCAGGAGCGCCTGGCCGAAGCTGAGCGCCGCGACCACCGCAAGCTCGGTGCCGAACTGGACCTGTTCTCGTTCCCCGATGAGCTGGGCTCGGGCCTGCCGGTGTTCCACCCCAAGGGCGGCATAATCAAGCGCGAGATGGAAGACTACGTGCGCGACCGCCACGTCGAAGAAGGCTTCCAGTACGTGGGCACCCCGCACATCTCCAAGGATGGGCTGTTCCACACCTCGGGCCACCTGCCGTACTACGCGGACACCATGTTCCCGGCGCTGCACATCGATGAAGAGCGCGATGAAGATGGCAACATCACCAAGCAGGGCCAGGAATACCGCCTGAAGGCCATGAACTGCCCGATGCACAACCTGATCTTCCGCGGCCGCGGACGTTCATACCGTGAATTGCCGCTGCGCCTATTCGAATTCGGCCACGTCTACCGCTACGAGAAGTCCGGCGTGGTCCACGGCCTGACCCGCGTGCGCGGTTTCTCCCAGGACGACAGCCACTCCTACGTCACCAAGGAGCAGGCACCGGCCGAGGTTGAGCACCTGCTGAACTTCATGCTCTCGCTGTTGCGCGACTTCGGCATGGACGACTTCTACCTGGAGCTGTCCACCCGTGATCCGGAGTCGGACAAGTTCATCGGCTCGGATGAGCAGTGGGATGAAGCTACGGCCGTGCTGGAGCGCGTCGCCACCGAATCCGGCGTCGAACTTGTTGCCGACCCAGGCGGAGCCGCATTCTACGGTCCGAAGATCTCGGTCCAGGCCAAGGATGCCATCGGCCGTACCTGGCAGATGGGCACCGTGCAGTACGACTTCAACCAGCCAGCGCGCTTCGGTTTGGAGTACCAGGCTGCCGACGGTTCCCGCCAGGAACCAGTGATGATCCACGCTGCGAAGTTCGGTTCCATCGAGCGCTTCCTGGGCGTGCTCACCGAGCACTACGCAGGTGCCTTCCCCGCATGGCTCTCGCCGGTACAGGTTCGCGCGATCCCAGTGGCCGAGGCTTTCAACGACTACCTCGGTGAAGTTGTTGCCAAGCTCAAGGCGCAGGGTGTCCGCGTGGAACTGGATGACTCGACGGACCGCTTCCCGAAGAAGATCCGCAACGCGTCCAAGGACAAGGTTCCATTCGTGCTCATCGCCGGTGGCGAAGATGCCGATGCAAACGCCGTGTCCTTCCGCTTCCGCGATGGCAGCCAGGAGAACCAGGTTCCAGTCGACGATGCGGTAGCCCGCATCGTTGAAGCCATCAAGAGCCGCGACAACAACAACTAGTTCGGATAGGGAGTCCACCAAGCATGCAGGAACAAGCAGACCGGTCCGTCACCGACGACTTTGAACTCGCCGGAGTGCCGGATTCGTTCCAGCGCCTGTGGACTCCCTACCGGATGGCTTATATCAAGGGCGGACAGGACCAGGTCAAGGATGAGGCCAGTTGCCCATTCTGCGCCGGTCCTGGGCGTACCGACGAAGAAGCGCTGATCGTGCACCGTGGCAAAACCTGCTACGTGATCCTGAACCTGTTCCCGTACAACCCGGGCCACCTGCTCGTGTGCCCGTACCGCCATGTGCCCAACTACACCGATATCACGGTGGAGGAAACGGCCGAAATGGCAGCGTTGGCGCAGCAGTCAATGCGCGTGCTGCGCAAGGTCTCCAACCCCGCCGGTTTCAACCTGGGCATGAACCAGGGCGAAGCCGGGGGAGCAGGCATCGCCGCGCACCTGCATCAGCACATCGTGCCGCGCTGGAACGGGGATGGGAACTTCTTCCCTATCATCGCGCAGACCAAGGCGATCCCGCAGACCTTGTCCGAGGTTCGCAGTGCCATTGCCGAAGCGTGGGACAGCGAAACCCCGAACTAGGCAATAGCTGGTACTTGGGCCCGGCAGAACATGGAAATGTTCTGTCGGGCCCAACGTCATTTAATGCAAAAGCCACGATGTTGGCCTGCTGCAATGCAAGACCAAATAGACTGTTGCGGCATGTTGGAGCAACTTCTTTCTGAAATGAGCATCATTGAATATTCCCAGGTCCCCTGAACCAATCGGCACCATCGAAGAAATCCGCGACTGGATTATTAGTGGATCCGAGCATGAAATGCGTTTCGCCATCCAAGGTGCAGCCCGCTACTCAATCGGCATGATTGATCAGCTGCTTGAAGACCTGTGCTACGAGCATGATGCAAACTGCGACAGGTTCCTGCGCGGTTGGCTCGATACCCTGGATCCGCTGGAACGGCTCGCGGCGGCTGTGGCCACCGAGCACCACTACCAATTGAGCCTAGTTGCGATCTCGCAAGCGGCGGACCGGGCATTGGTGCAGGTGATGGAGTCAGTTAAACCGGCAATCGAGGACCTTGCCAAAAATTTTGAATCCGTCCATCAGCGTGCCAGCGACCCGGACCCCTCCTACACCAAACACTTCACTCCGCGATTGCTGGCATATGCGCAGCAATTGCGCTCCGTAGCCGAAGATATCAACGGCGACGTTCCGCTGGTGCAATTTATGTCTGAGGAAGTGGCGCGCATTGAAGCAGCTAATCCTGAAGGCTACGGTCAGCCAGCAAAATATCAAGTGTCGGATGCAATAGCGTCACGCCAAATATTCACCGGCAAAAAGCACTCTGACTAGTTGTTTAGTAGAGATTGCCAATGTTACGCACTAACTCGTAACTGATGGATAAATCTACTATCTGCCAATTATGACGCAACACGCGAGGTAATAAAGCAAAGCGATCCTACGATTACTGGCGTACCACCTCGCTTATATCCCCGAAATTCTGGGGCAAAAACGAGTCACCGCAGTGTCGAAAGGAACCCCTCCTCACCATGTCTACGAACAACCAGAACTCCGTCGTCGGTTCGGACCGCGTCAAGCGCGGCATGGCCGAAATGCTCAAGGGCGGCGTCATCATGGACGTAGTCACCCCAGAGCAGGCACGCATCGCTGAAGATGCAGGTGCCGTGGCCGTCATGGCTCTGGAGCGCGTTCCTGCGGACATCCGTGCCCAAGGCGGCGTCTCGCGCATGAGCGACCCGGACATGATCGACGGCATCATCGCCGAGGTCTCCATCCCGGTAATGGCCAAGGCGCGCATCGGCCACTTTGTCGAGGCGCAGATCCTGCAGTCCCTCGGCGTCGACTACATCGACGAGTCCGAGGTCCTTTCGCCAGCAGATTACGAGAACCACATCGATAAGTGGCCTTTTACCGTTCCATTCGTTTGCGGTGCCACCAACCTCGGTGAGGCATTGCGCCGAATCAACGAAGGTGCCGCAATGATCCGCTCGAAGGGCGAAGCCGGCACCGGCGATGTTTCGAACGCCACCGGGCACATGCGCAAGATCCGTGCAGAGATCGCCAAGCTGGCCGCATTGCCGGAAGATGAGCTGTACGTGGCCGCCAAGGAGCTGCAGGCACCGTATGAGCTGGTCAAGGAAATCGCGCAGACCGGCAAGCTGCCGGTAGTGCTGTTCACCGCTGGCGGCATCGCCACCCCGGCCGACGCTGCGATGATGATGCAGCTGGGCGCCGACGGCGTGTTCGTCGGCTCGGGTATCTTCAAGTCCGGCAACCCAGTGCAGCGCGCCGAGGCCATCGTGAAGGCAACCACCTTCTTCGACAACCCGGACGAGCTGGCTAAGATCTCCCGCGGTCTGGGCGAAGCAATGGTCGGCATCAACGTCGCCGACGTGCCAGTGCCTCACCGCCTTTCGGAGCGCGGCTGGTAAGCCCTGAAGTATCAGACAATTCGGGCCCACGTCACCGAGAATTTGGTGGCGTGGGTCTTTGTTTTTAGAGGTCGATTTGGGGCTGGTGCCGTGGACTAAGATTGAGAAGTGCTCCGTCACGGCCAGAGTTGGAGACCACAACCATACGATAGAGGTCATGACGTTAGGCAAGATTGAGCGCGGCGCGGATGGCCATGACACCTCGCATGTTAATGGATGTAACTACTCTTCCAGGCCTGGCGTAGTTGGAATCGTTTGTTGAAATGCTCATCGACTAGTGTCCGCACCAGGCCCCGGCCCCGAAGAAAATCAAAAAGCGCCGAAAGAACATCCAAAGAAGTCTTGAAGAGTCAATCGCTCAGTTCCTAGCGACACGCGCGGAATTGTCGGATGAAGCTCATAGGCAGATCGCCAAAATTCTCTTTCGCGATCGAGCAAAGGACCGGCATGTACTTCGAGGTCTTGATGATGCCCCGCATTATCCCCAGATTGATTGAGCAGCCTCGAGCAAAAAAGACCGCCTGAAATATTCTGCTCAGCAGGGAGGTAAGCCTGTTTAGGCGTATTACCATCGAATTGAAGTCACTGCCCGTCGCGCTACTTACGAGCAATTACAGTTCAGTGTGGCTGATTGCAATACGGGCAGCAACTCCGACCTAGTTGATGGGGGACCCTTGGGTTTCAGAATGCGGAAGTCTTTCAAGATCGCGCCCGGCGTGCGGATGAACGTTTCGACGAAGAGCCTCGGGCTCTCCGCCGGTGTGAAAGGCGCTCGGATCAGCGCCAATAGTTCTGGTCGGGTCACCAGGACGGTCGGAATCCCCGGAACGGGGATCTCTCATGTGAAAACCGTCCAAGCCGGCGGGCGCTCACGTGCCAGCAAGGCCTCCTCCAGTACCACCGCCGCCGCTCGTACCACACAGGCCCTGGCTAAACCGAAGAAGCCCAAGCCTGGGCTCTTTGCTCCGGCATGGGAGAAGAAGCTGTACAAGCAAGTCGAGGGCGCTGCGAACTCTGCGATGCTCCAGCAAATTGGCAAGGACCATCCAGAAGCAGCTCCGTCGGTAGCAATGGTTGAACTACACCGAGTCTGCCTACCAGCCAGCGATGCCGAGCGATCGCGAGCGATTCTTGACTGGCTGTGGACTGAAGGCTATGACCCAGCAACGGATAAGTTCTTCATCTCCCATGTGGCCGACGGCGAGGTCACAGTCCCGATTGCGACGGGCGTCACCGTCACATTGCCGTTGGAGCGTCAAACGCTAGGCCTCATTCTGGCAGAGTTGGAACAGGACGCAGGCAATGCAGACCGAGCCATCAGCATCGTCGAAGGCCTTGAACCCACTACCGTGGCGGCGGTGTCACTCGCGGAACTCTACGCTGAGACTGACCGGTGGGAAGAGATCATTAACATGACGGACGGGCTCACGAACGATGATGAGCCGTCCACTTACCTGTTGATCCAACGAGGCACCGCGCTGCGGGAACAAGGCTTCTACGAGGCCGCGCGTACTGCTTTTAAAGAGGCACTTCGTATGAGGTCGCGCCCAGCGGAGCTGCGGCACCTGGCGCTGGTGGGGCGAGGGATGAGCTACGCCGCGGATGGGAAGAAGGCCTTGGCCCGTAAAGACTATGAGCGCGTCCTAGCGGAGAACTCTACGTATTCTGGCTTGATGGACCTTCTGACGCAGGTAGCGAACTAAGTTGAATTGACTGACGGTTCCAAGCGGGATGCTGTGTCGACTCGTTCCAAGGTTCGACCGGAGCAGTCAGATCATTGCAGAATGGGCAATGTGAACCCTCGCTGCGGTCGTTGGTGATGCCAGCATGGGTGCAGAGAGCGACTCAACCACCGACCGGGGACACCCTGTGCACACTCGAACGCCTATAAGTTCTCGTGTACGAGAGCCATGGCAGACAAATTTCAATCAACCCGACCTCAGCGCCGCAGTACTCGGATCCCAGTGGCCATCCGTCGACGCGCCTGTCGACAATCGGCTTGCCATCGACAGGCTCGTCGCTTCTGTGGGCATAGAAGAGATCTGAGCAAGGGTACTAGCGAGTCGTATCCAAGAAAAATATCCTTGCGTCGCACATAGCTCACATACAAAGTAGCCAGTGGATCAGGATTCCAGACTAGGCCGGACACCGCTCAATCTTGCACACGGCATCAACGTCGCCGACGTGCCAGTGCCTCACCGCCTTTCGGAGCGCGGCTGGTAGGAACTGCGCTGAGCAGCTGATGACGAGGCCGAAGAAGTGGACAGATCAGTCCATTTCTTCGGCCTCGCTGCTTCTGTGCTGCCGGTAGTGATGCAGGGGCCCGATACGGCACGAGACTGCGATCTAGCCTTTGCCTCCAAGTGTTCTTCCCAGCCAGCATGAATCAACTGATTCCAGGTGGTGCGTTTACGAGCAGCAATCCGTCTCCGGCTCCGCCCAACCAGATTCGCTGCCTGGAATCGCGAGTATCTTGGCGCAACCAGATCACTTACTGCTCGACCGGAGCCGGTGGGACATTGATGGCGACCTGCTAGTGGTGCAGCCCTGGAGCAGGCATGCCGGTAGCGAAGTGCACCCGGAGCCGTGAGCAATTTTCCTGTGGCAGACTATGTGCCATGAGCGAGATTACCTTCGATGCCGCCGTCACTCTCAATGGATACTTGGCCGACGAGAACCATAGCCTGCAATGGCTCTTTGATGTTCCGGGGTCCCAAGAGCCTGATCCGGAACTATTGCCTGAAAACGTTGGTGTGCATGTCGAAGGCGCGAACACCTATATGTGGATGATCGAGAATGAACAGCTCATGGAAAATCCGCAAAAGTGGCATGAATACTATCCGGGGGTCAAGACCTATGTCTTCACTTCGAGGGAGTTGCCCATTCCAGAAGGGGCTGATGTGCAGCTGCTGAACGGGCCAGTTGCGCAGTTCTTGCCGGCAATTCGTGACAGCGCAGGGGAGAAGAATGTTTGGGTACTTGGCGGCGGTGAACTGCTGGGGCAATTCCTGGATGCCGATGCCCTCGATGTCTTGGCATTGACTATCGCCCCGGCCGCGCTATCGTCGGGTGCGCCCGTATTGCCACGAACTATTTCCAGCGAACGCCTCGAACTGGTTGAAGCGCGGCAAGCCGGACCTTTCGCCCGGCTTGTCTTTCGAGTCAACAAATCGCGGTAAGGCCATTCGAGAAAGCCCAGCCGGTCACGGAACGTCCCGTGACCGGCTGAGCTTTCTCGTTATCAGTGGCTGGCTACTGGTTCCAGGAGCGCAGAACCATATGGCGTCCTCGTCCCAGCAGCTTCAGGCCGTTCGCACTGAAGAAATCGGCACTAGACGGAGTCGCCGCTGCCAATAGCTCCTGAGGTACCTCATCGTCTGGCGGCGACAGCGGATTGATCATTGATCGCGACAGGCCATGAAGCAAGGCAGTGCCAACGCCATGGCGGCGATGTTCCTTGCCTACGGCCAAGGAATGCACCATGAGCTGGCCGTTCAGGCCCTGCTGGGCAAAGCCCCGGCCCACGATCTCTCCCTCGTCGGTACGAGCCAAGGCATGCTCGACGCGGCGCAATGCCGGATGCCCGCTGGAGAGCTGGGTGCTGGTCTCGCGCCAAAGGTTCGTCACGTTCAGCTCGGCCGCATCAGCTCCCGTGGCCTCAGGCACGTTATTGCCCAAACGGATCTTGCCGGTCCAACGATCCATTGGAATGGCCAATGGGCCAGCATGCCAGGAAATCTGGGCATTATCGGAGAAACCGGTCGCCCTCAGCTCATCTGCGTGGGCGCCTGAGTTAACCCAAGCTTCCACGCGCCGGGCGCCGAGCCGATGGCCTTCGGCTAGCGCCGGACGCAGGCCCGCCTGTTCTGGCTGTTCGGGGAACAGCAGGATCAGCCGCTTGCGTACTGGCTGCCATGCCCATGAGCATCCGTGGGTGGTAAAGATCTTGCCGCCGGTGGCGACTGCAAGTGCCTGATGCCAGTGGCTTAGTGCTTCCTGTGCGGAGGCAATAGTGGTCATTATTCTGCGTTCACCAATCCTCGACGGCGCAACAACGGTTCAACCAATGCGGTGCGGCCACGGAATAATTCGTAGGACTCAAGGGGATCGCGCGTATTGCCGCGCGAAAGCAGTTCCTCACGGAACCGATTACCATTTTCGCGCATTAAGCCCCCATTTTCCTCGAACCACTGCACAGTGTCGGCATCGAGCACCTCACTCCAGATGTAGGAGTAGTAGCCAGCGGAGTATCCATTGGCGAAAATGTGCTGGAAATAACCGGTGCGGTAGCGAGGCGGAATCATTGCGGAGTCGAAGCCGGCGCCCTGAAGCACGTCCTGTTCGAACTGCAGCGGATCCTCGATAACAGTCCCGGCGCTGATGGTGTGCCAGGCCCAATCAAGGACACTGGCGGCAAGGTACTCAGTGGTTGCAAAACCCTGGCCCCATAGCGAAGCCGCGCGGATCTTCTCGATCAGCGCATCGTCCAATACTTCGCCGCTCTGGTGGTGGATAGCATAACCGGATACGACATCCTCGTGGAGCATCCACATCTCGTTGACCTGCGATGGGAACTCCACGAAATCGCGGGGGACCGAGGTGCCAGAAAGCGAAGCGTACTTTCCGCTGGAGAACATCCCGTGCAGCGCATGGCCGAACTCGTGAAACAGAGTATTTGCCTCATCCATGGACAGCAGAACCGGATCACCCGGCGCAGGCGCGGTGATGTTCAAGGTGTTGGTGACGATTGGCCGCTCGTCCAGGAACGAAGCGGCATCGCGCAGGCTGGTCATCCATGCACCGCCCTTCTTGGTATTCCTGGTCAGGTAGTCGCCGGTGTAGAGCGCCAGCGGCTTGCCATCGGCGTCGAAAACTTCGAAGACGCGAACATCCTGGTGGTAGGTGGGAAGGTCGAACCGCTCGCTGAAGGTAATGCCAAACAGCTTGGTAGCGGTCGCGAAGACCCCATCGACCAGGACCCGGTCTAATTCGAAGTAGTTGCGCAGTGCCTCGGAATCCACCGAGTACTCCTCACGCAAGACCTGGTTGGAGAAGTATTTCCAATCCCACGCGTTGATTTCGGCACCGGCGATCTTGCCCAGCACCTGGGCTTCCTGGCGGGCATTTGCGGTGGCGGCCTTTGTTAGCTCGGCCAGCCGTTCTTCCACCGCAGCGGTGGAAGGTGCAGTGGCCTGGGCGAGCACGGTTTCTGCATGGTTGGCGAATCCGAGCAGAGCGGCGCGTTCAGCGCGAAGCTGTGCCATTTCGGCGGCCACATGGATGGTCGCGTTTTCCTCGGTGCCACGGCTGATCGAGGCATTGAACACCTTGCGGCGGGACTGGCTTGACGCGAGCGACTCCAGGACCGGTTGCTGGGTAGGCGAAACCAGCGTCAGCAAGTATCCCGATGCGTGGCCTGCTTGCTTGGCGGCTTGCGCAGCGGACTCGATCGCTTGGCTGGAAAGACCTGCGAGTTCCTCATCATCGTCGAAGTGCACAGCGTGGGCATTCTGATTTTCCAGGACGAGGTCAGCGAACTGCGTGGAAAGCTCAGCGAGTTTGGCGTTCAGTGCTTTCAACTGGTCCTTTTCGACGTCGCCCAAGCCTGCGCCGGCCAACTGGAAATTCTTCAGCGTTTGCTCGGCTAGACGGGCATCTTCACCCTGGAGACCCTCATAACTAAAAGCTTGTAGACGCAAGTACAAGGTTTGGTTTAGGTGAATCTCATCTTCTTGCCTAGTCCAGATCGAAGAAATCTCCGACTGAATCGCCCGCAGATCTTCGGTGCCGTGGGCGGAAATCACTGAGAAATACGTCATGAGCGCACGGCGCAGGGTCTGCCCGCTGGCTTCCAGCGCCAAGAAAGTGTTCTCAAAAGTGGGAGCCTGGGCATCGTCGATGATGCGCTGCAGCTCCTCACGCTGTTCGGCTGCGCCGAGCCGGACTGCCTCCAGGTAATGCTCAGCGGTGAGCTGGTCGAAGGCTGGCCATTGGTAGGGCCTGGTACTGGGAGTCAGAAGCGGGTTTTGCATAGGCCTAGGTTTTCATGGCAAACGTGATTTAGCTTGCATTTACACCCCAGATGCCCAGCTGAGCTAGGCTCGATGCATGCCCCAACGTGCACTGCCTGCATTTCTTCCGCTGAGCTCAACGCTGCTGGCCGCATTGCTGATTGGCGGTTGCTCTGCAGTCCCAAGCGATCACGCAGAACCAGCAACCCCGCAGCCTTCCGTCCAGGCCAGCGTTCCTGCCTCGCCGGAACCGGCTCCGAGTTCAGCCATAGCGGATGCCTCGGCCGCACCTTCGGCGCCCGAAGAGCTATCGCTGATGGTTACCGGCGATGTACTGCTGCATCCGCAGCTATTGGATGAAGCGAAGCAAGCGGCTGGAGCGGAAACGGGCAACGGCGGCGACTACGATTTCAGCCCCTTGCTTGCGGGCCTGGCACCCTATGTCCAGGACGCAGATGTGGCGCTATGCAATCTGGAAACACCGATTGGTGTCCCTCCGTATTCGGGGTATCCGCGGTTCACGGTCCCAGATCGAATCCTGGCCGACCTCGGCGCTATTGGCTACGACGGATGCACCACTGCCACCAATCACACGGTAGATGCCGGGACGGCCGGAGTAGAGCGAACGCTGGACGCTCTGGAAGCGAATGGGCTTTTCGCGACCGGCTCCTACCGCAGTGAAAAAGAATCCGAGAAGCCATCGATCCTGGACATGGAAGGCGTGAAGCTCGGTGTAGTAACCAGCACCTATTCGCTCAATGGCTTGCCGGAAGAAGCTGACTGGCAAGTCGATACCGGGGTGGATGCGCAGCAACTGATCGCCAGGGGCAAGGCAACGCGCATGGCGGGAGCGGACATCGTCGTGGCTGCCGTGCACGATGGGGCTGAATACAGCACCGAACCGACAGCGTCCCAGAAAAGGCTCGGTCGAGCCTTGGCAGAGTCCGGTGTCTTCGATTTCATCTACATGCACCACACCCACTCGGTATTGCCCATTGAGAAGCACGACGGAACCTGGATCGTCTACGGTTTGGGCAATTCCGTGGCAAAACACGCCACACCAACCATTCTCAACCGCGAAGGCATCAGCGTAAAGGCAACGTTTACCCAGGGAGCGCCCGGCGAATGGGATGTCAGCGAATTGCGGTGGGTACCGCACCAGCTCTCAAATGAACCTGTGGCCTGGTGCCAAGTCTTCGATGCTGCTGGATGCATACGGGAAGATGAAGCAAAAGCCTCCTTGAAGCGCAGCGAGGCCACAGTGAATGCCTATGGCGCATTCGACGACGGACTTCGAGAGTGGACGCTGGACTGACCTAGCGCAATGGCCAAGGTGCCCACACGCGGCTTGAGGGAAGAATTGCGCGTGCTCTGGCTAGCCGTGCCGGCGATATGTCTTCGAGGCCGCGGGACTGCTCGCCGAATCCTGTCCCGTCAACGTCGAAACAGTGCACGAGGCGGTCCATGCCTCGATCCAGGAACTCGCCGAATCCTCCGGACGCGGCGGCACTCACCTGGATCTCGAGTTCCTCAAGGATTTCTGGGACAACTTCGTCGCATCCATCGCAGCCGCACGGCGGAAATGTCGCGCGGTACAACGCGCCGAGCTCCAGGTGCACCGCGGGAAACGTGGTGAAGACCATGCCCAGTGGCGCGCAGCGCGAATCCATCGGAAATACGCGAACAGAGCGCACCACATGGCCCGGTTGAATCCGCATTTGCCTGGCCAGCCCGGGATCTTCGAAGCAACGCACCTCGAACTGCTCGCGCAGCCAATCCAGCAACGCCTGGGCTACCTGCGGCACCGGGGCGAAACGTTGCACATGGGAGGTCAGCGAATAGCTGTCCGCTGGAGGCAGCCCATCCCAACGCTGGCCATAGGGGATCAGCGCACCGTGCTCGTCGAAGTAATCCGCCACTTCGATATCTGGGCGCTGGTAGCCGTGAAGCATGTTTGGGTTCTCCGTTTCTGCCGCATACAGGTATTGCGGGAATTCAGTGCCCGAACTCATCCGAATCGGTGAAGGGGCCAGCACCAGTATCCATGGCATTGATGGCGGCCATTTCCGCCTGGGTGAGCTGGAAGTCGAAAATGTCCAGGTTCTCGCTCTGCCGCCGCTGGTCTGCCGATTTCGGTGCCGCTGCCCGCCCGGACTGGACATGCCAGCGCAGGGTCACCTGCGCGCTGCTCTTCCCCTGCGCTTGGGCGATCCGGACCAGGGCAGGATGTGAAAGGAGTCCAGATTTCTTGCGTCCGAGCGGGGAATAGGCTTCGGTCCGAACGCCATGCTCGGTGTTGAAACCTTGCCAATCGACGCTTTGCCGTTCAGGATCAACCTGGATCTGGTTCAGCGCCGGCACGAGCCCCGAATCCAGGACGTTCTGCAGCTGGTAGGGCTTGAAGTTCGAGACTCCCGCAGCCCGGATCTTGCCCTCGTCTACTAGTTTGCCCAGCTCAGTGAAGGCTTCGACATAGGTGTTCTGCTGGGGGTTGGGCCAGTGGATCAAGAACAGATCCACATACTCAAGACCCAAGCGGTCCAGGGAGTTCTCCAACGCCTGGCGCACGCCTTGGGTCGAATGCCATTGCTTGTTGAATTTGGTGGTTACGAAAATTTCATCGCGATGAAGCCGGCTCTGTGCCAGGGCCTTGCCCACGGCGTCCTCATTCTCGTAGTTCTCCGCTGTATCAATGCGGCGGTAGCCCACGTCGAGGGCGGACAGCACCGCTGCGGCCGCCTCTTGTCCACGCATGGGCCACGTGCCCAAACCGATCGAGGGCATGTTCACGCCACCGGCAAGTTCGAGGGAAGAAATATCAGCAATCATGTCCTTGAACCTACCAAGTTCCACCACTTGCCGGGAGGCGGCGTCGAAGAATCCGCGACACACCGGGAAACAAAACAGGCGCACGGCGTCTCTGGGTTTAACGTTATTTCGGCGCATTTTTCGTGCTGCCAACCACTGAACACCATGAAGGTTAGAACCATGCCGAAAATAGGCGTCCTCGCTCTGCAAGGGGATTTCCGCGAACATCTGGCCTCTTTGGAACGGCTCGGGCAGCGCACGCACATGGTGCGCACCGTCGTCGATTTGGAGCAGGTTGACGCGCTGGTGATTCCCGGCGGCGAGTCCTCGGTGATTGACCGGCTGTCCCGCAACTACGGGCTAGCTGGTCCCATCAAGGAGCGCATCGCAGCAGGCATGCCAGCCTACGGCTCCTGCGCCGGAATGATCATGCTGGCCGATCGCATCGAGAACCCTGCAATCTCGCGAGATGGCGCGGTACAGCAAAGCTTCGGCGGCATCGACATGACGGTCAAGCGCAACGCGTTCGGGCGCCAGATCGACTCATTCGAGCACCAGCTGGACTTCAACGGGCAAAATCTCGAAGCGGTGTTCATCCGCGCACCGGAAGCCGTGCAAATTGGCCCGGACGTGCAAGTGATCAGCACCGTTCAAGCGGGGACGGATCACGAACAGGGTAGAATTGTTGCAGTACGCCAGGGAAAATTGTTGGCAACCAGCTTTCACCCGGAAGTCACCGGCAGCACCGCTATCCACCAATTTTTCATCAATCTCACGCGAGGAGACGCTTAAAGCATGTCAGGCCACTCCAAATGGGCAACTACCAAGCACAAGAAGGCCGCGATCGACGCCAAGCGCGCCAAGGCCTTCGCAAAATTCATCAAGGGCATTGAAGTTGCCGCCCGTGCCGGCGGCGCCGACATGGCCGGCAACCCGGCACTGGAACTTGCTGTCAGCAAGGCCAAGAAGAACTCCGTGCCGATCAACAACATCGACCGCGCCGTCAAGCGCGGCGCAGGCCTGACCGGCGAGGTCGTCGACTACACCGAGATCATCTATGAAGCACGCGGCCCGCAGGGCTCGGCCCTGCTGATCGAGTGCCTGACCGACAACAAGAACCGTGCAGCCTCCGAGGTGCGCGTGGGCATCACCCGCAACGGCGGCACCATCGCCGACCCGGGTTCGGTCGCCTACCTGTTCAACCGCCAGGGCGTTGTCCGCCTGCCCAAGGGCGAGTTGACCGAAGACGACCTGCTGATGGTCGTGCTGGACGCCGGTGCCGACGAGATCATGGACGAGGACGAGAACTTCGCCATCGTCTGCGATCCTTCGGACCTGCGCGCTGTGGCCACTGCACTGGATGAAGCGGACATCGCCTACGAGTCCGACGAAATGGAATTCATTCCATCGATGAAGGTCGACCTGGACGTTGATGGAGCTCGCAAGTTCCTCAAGCTCTACGACGCGCTGGAAGAACTGGATGATGTCCAGGGCATCTACACCAACGCTGATCTGTCCGACGAGGTTCGCGCCGCGCTGGACGAAGAGCAGTAAGGCTTGGCCTTACGTGTTGTTGGCGTCGATCCCGGCCTGACCCGTTGCGGTCTTGCCGTGGTCGACGTCGCTGCAAACAGGCAAGTTTCGCTGGTGGACGTCACCGTCGCCGGCACCCCTCCGGGCACTCCGCTCGATGCCCGGCTCTTGAAGATCGCCAACGCCATCGACGAATGGCTGGATCTTCATCAGCCCGATGTGCTCGCCTTGGAACGCGTGTTCGCTTCGGCGAACGTCTCCACGGTCATCGGCACCGCGCAGGTCACCGGTGTTGTCATCACCGCGGCAGCGCGACGCGGGATACCCGTGGCCCTGCACACGCCGACCGAGGTCAAGGCGGCGGTTACCGGTTCGGGACAGGCCACCAAGGCGGCGATCGGCAAGATGGTTGCCAAGATCTGCCGGCTCGATGAACCGCCTAAGCCTGCCGACGCCGCTGATGCGGTGGCTTTGGCGATTACCCACGGTTGGCGCGGTGCGGCCACCGGCTCGAATGCCTCGGCCTCCGCGGCTAATGCCGGTGGTTCGTCGCAGCTGACCGGTGCGCAGCAGGCGTGGATTGCCGCCGAGGCGTCGGCCAAGCGCCGCGCAGTGCGCCGCTAGCCGGCCAGCACGGCAGCGGCCTCGACCCACCGGGGAACGCGGCGGATCGATATTCGTAGGTATCTTCGATAAACTGGGTTCGATCGAACATATATCCCAAGGAGTGGCATGATCAGCTCATTGACCGGCACCGTGCAGGCGGTAGCCCTGAACACCGCGGTAATTGACGTTAACGGCTTCGGGATGCTGGTCAATGCCACCCCCGGGACGCTGTCCACCCTGCAGGCAGGACGCGAGGCTACGGTATTCACCTCCATGGTGGTCCGCGAGGATTCGATGACCCTCTTCGGCTTCGCTACCGCTGAGGAACGCGATGTCTTCGAGGTCCTGGTTTCCGTATCGGGCATCGGGCCACGCACCGGCTTGGCCATCTTGGCGGTGCACTCTCCGGAGGAAGTCCGCATCGCGGCGAACACCAAGGACACCGCCGCTTTCACCAAGGTATCGGGCATTGGCCCCAAGGGCGCGAGCCGCATCGTGCTGGAACTGAACGGCAAGCTGATCCCGA
Organism: Glutamicibacter sp. NPDC055354; assembly: GCF_053644955.1. Classification (NCBI taxonomy): domain Bacteria; kingdom Bacillati; phylum Actinomycetota; class Actinomycetes; order Micrococcales; family Micrococcaceae; genus Glutamicibacter; species Glutamicibacter sp. NPDC055354. Next base: position 688,987 of record NZ_JBSHMB010000001.1, on the reverse strand, counting down.
CTGGCGCGCCAGCGGCCCCGGTTTCTGGCGGCGGCAACGCGAGCGTCTGGGAACCGCAGGTGATCGAGGCGCTGACCGGCCTGGGCTGGAGCGAAAAGGATGCAACCAGCACCCTGAAATCGCTGTCCAAGGCTGATCCAGATGTCGTTGCCACCGGCAACGTCGCAGAAATCTTGCGTGCTGCACTGCGCAGCATGTCCAGCGGAACCCGCGCCTAAGCGGTCTGCGAGAGGATCAACTGATCATGAATGACTCTACCGGGCTCACGAATGCCGGCAGCGAACCCGAGGAACGGGTAATCGAAGCGGCCCTGCGCCCGCGGAACCTCGACGACTTCGTGGGCCAATCCCGAGTGCGCCAGCAGCTCTCGCTGGTGCTTGAAGCAGCGAAAATCCGCGAACGCACCGCGGACCACGTTCTGCTCTCTGGCCCGCCGGGCCTGGGCAAGACCACCTTGTCGATGATTATCGCCGCCGAGATGAACGCGCCATTGCGCATTTCCTCCGGCCCAGCGATCCAACACGCCGGTGACTTGGCCGCGATCCTCTCGTCGTTGACCGAAGGCGAGGTGCTGTTCCTCGATGAAATCCACCGCATGTCCCGGCCGGCCGAGGAAATGCTCTACATGGCCATGGAAGACTTCCGCGTAGATATCATCGTCGGAAAGGGCGCCGGCGCCACGGCCATTCCGCTGGAGCTTCCGCCCTTCACCCTCGTTGGCGCAACCACGCGCGCCGGACTATTGCCCGGCCCGTTGCGTGACCGCTTCGGCTTCACTGGCCATCTGGAGTTCTACGCGGTCAAGGAGCTTGAACTGGTTTTGCGCCGTTCGGCCATGATGCTTGATCTGAGCGTCACTTCGGCCGCGTTCACCGAGATCGCCGGACGCTCCCGCGGTACGCCCCGTATCGCCAACCGCCTGCTGCGTCGCGTGCGTGACTGGGCGCTGGTGCATAAGCTCGAAGAGATCGATGCCCAAGCGGCCGAGGCCGCCTTGGATATGTACGAGGTCGATGCACGTGGCCTTGATCGCCTGGACCGGGGTGTGCTCGAAGCCTTGTGCACCAAATTCGGCGGGGGACCGGTGGGGCTATCGACCCTGGCCATCGCCGTGGGTGAAGAAACCGAAACCGTCGAGACCGTCGCAGAGCCATACCTGGTGCGCGAAGGGCTGATGGGCCGGACCCCGCGCGGTCGTATTGCCATGCCCGGGGCCTGGGCGCATCTGGGCTTGGCGATGCCAAAGGATGCGATCTTCGCCAGTGCGCAAAGCTATGAAAACGATGAGGATTAGGCAGGCATTACTTCACTGCCCGCGTAAATGGTCTGCCGGTTCACCGTGACGCATTAGACTAAAGACGCCCGACCTATGCCCGTTTCGGGGCGAGGTGGGGCGTCTTTGCTGTATTACGCCAGAAATAGCCGCAACAGCATCCCAGAACTTCAGATCAAATCGCAACAATTCGTTAGCAGGTAAATACGTGAATCCCCTCGTAATCGCTCAGGCCGCTGGTGGCGGCTTCAACCCTTCGCTGATCCTGATGGTCGCGCTGTTCGCAGTGCTGATCTTCATGATGTTCCGTGGCCGCAAGAAGCAGTCCGCCCAGCAGGAGAAGCTGAAGAACAACACCGTGCCAGGCGCCAAGGTGATGACCAACTCGGGTATCTTCGGCACCGTCGTCGGCGTTGACGCAGAGGATCGCGTCCAGGTCGAGGTCGCACCGGGCGTAGTGCTGAACCTGCACCGCCAGGCCATTGCCACCTTCCTGGACAAGGATGCAGCAACCCCGGCCGTGGCCGACGGCGCAGCAGAATCCGCCAGCACCACCGAAACCCCGGAAGAGTCCCTGCGTCGCCTGAACGATGAGGGCAAGGACGAGCGCAACGCCTAAGTCCCGGGCAGCATAGCGGTGGCCTGAAGGCTAAGCCACCCAAACCAGAAAGCACAATAGATGTCATCAATCAGACCTGTTAAGCAGGCGCGCAAAGCGTTGCTATGGTTGCTGATCGTCTTCATCATCGCAACTGGCGTGTTGATAGCCGGTGCAGCGAACGGTAAAACCGGATGGGGACCGAAGCTCGCCCTCGACCTCGAAGGCGGTACCGAGATGATCCTGGCCCCTCGGGTCCAGGGCGACGAAGCAATCAACCAAGAACAACTGGACCAAGCGGTGGAGATCATCCGCCAGCGTGTGGACGGTTCCGGTGTTACCGAATCGGAAATCACCACCCAGTCCGGTCGCAACGTTGTGGTCTCGATGCCCGGCACCCCGGACCAGACCACTCGCGATTTGATCCAGGCCTCGGCCAACATGGAGTTCCGCCCGGTGCTGATCACCGGCAGCTACGCAGCCACCCCTGAGGAAGATCGCACTCCCAAGGAAGAACTGCCAAAGCCTGAGGGCAAGCCAGAGAACCCATCGGACACCAACTGGATCACCGCAGAGCTCTTCCAGGAGTTTGAAGGCTACGACTGCGAAACCGAGCTCAAGGACCGCGGCGGGGACGCTGCGGACCCAGCCAAGCCAATGATCTCCTGCGATACGGACATGGGCGTCAAGTACATCCTTGGCCCACAGGAAATCTCCGGCGACAAGATCAAGGACGCATACGCGCAGCTCGCTCGCGGCGTCAACGGTTCGGTCACCGGCGAATGGGTTGTCGTGATCGAGTTCAATGCCGAAGGCACCAAGATCTTCGCCGACACCACGCAGCGTCTGATTGCCCTGCAGGGTTCGCAGAACCAGTTCGCGATCGTGCTTGATGGCGAGACCATCTCGGCGCCAACCACCAATGCGGTGATCTCCGATGGCCGTCCGCAGATTTCCGGTGGCTTCACCCAGGACACCTCGCAGGCGCTGGCCGAGCAGCTGAAGTACGGCGCACTGCCAATCAGCTTCGACATCCAGTCAGAGCGCCAGGTTTCTGCAACGCTGGGTGCTGACCAGCTGACCGCGGGCCTCATTGCCGGTGTTATCGGCCTGGTCCTGGTATTTATCTACTCGCTGTTCCAGTACCGCGCCCTGGGCTTGGTGACCATCGCTTCGCTGCTCGTCGCCGGTGTGCTGACCTACCTCTGCCTGGTCCTGCTTGGCTGGGGCATGAACTACCGCCTGTCGCTGGCGGGCGTGGCTGGCTTGATCGTAGCGATCGGCCTGATCGCGGACTCGTTCATCGTGTACTTCGAGCGTGTTCGAGATGAGCTGCGCGAAGGCCGGCCATTGGCAAGCGCCGTGGATATCGGCTGGAAGCGTGCCAAGCGCACCATTCTGGCCTCCAAGGCCGTGAACGTGTTGGCTGCAGTAGTGCTCTACATCGTTGCCGTGGGCAACGTGCGAGGCTTCGCCTTCACCTTGGGCCTGACCGCAATCGTTGACCTCGTGGTCGTGTACGGACTGACCCATCCAACCTTGGTCCTGCTGGCACGCACCAAGTTCTTCGCCAACGGCCACCCGCTCTCGGGCATGGATCCATCGTTGCTTGGCGTCAAGCCGCTGTACCAAGGTGCAGGCAAGGTTCGCCGCTTCGATGAAAACGTTGTGGCAAACCGCGGCAAGAAGAATGCGAAGGCCTCGGCTGAGGCCGCCAAGCGCATGACGATTGCCGAGCGTCGCCGTGCACAGGCCGAACAGCCAGCCAGCACGCAGGCCAAGGCCCAGGAGGAGAACAATGAATAAGCTAGTCACTTGGGGCAACGAGCTCTACACCGGCAAGCGTTCCTACCCGTTCACCTCCAAGTACCGGTTGTGGTTCCTGATCGCCGGTATTCTGGTGATGCTGTCGATCCTGCTTCCAGTGGTCAAGGGCGGCTTCAACCTGGGCATCGACTTCCGCGGTGGTTCTGAATTCACCGTTTCGGATGTGCAGAACACTGATATCTCGATTGGTGAAAAAACTGTTAGCTCGGTGGCTTCGGGTTCCGAGGCAACGGTCACCAACATTGCTCCGGGCACCATGCGCGTGCAGACTGAGCGTTTGAGCGATGACCAGACCTTGGCCATCGCCGGCCAGCTCGCGGAGAACTACGGCGTCTCCAGCGATGAAGTTACCAGTAACTTCATCGGCCCAACCTGGGGTGAAGACGTTTCGCGCCAGGCACTGGTTGGCTTGGTAGTCTTCGTGGTCCTGGTGGGCTTGCTGATGGCTGCCTACTTCCGAACCTGGAAGATGTCGCTGGCAGCGATCGTCGGACTGATTACCGTGGTGATCGTGACTGCGGGCATCTACTCGCTGTCCGGTTTCGAAATCACGCCCAGCGCGATCATCGGCTTCCTGACCATTCTGAGCTACTCGCTGTATGACACCGTGGTGGTTTTCGACAAGGTCCGCGAAAACACCAAGGACTACACCCAGCAGTCCAAGCGCACCTTCGAGCAGCTGGTGAACCTCGCTGTGAACCAGACCCTGGTTCGCTCGATCAACACCTCGGTCGTTGCCGTGCTTCCAGTGGCCGCGATCCTATTCATCGGCTCCTACCTGCTGGGTGCCGGTACGCTCAAGGACCTGTCCTTGGCGCTGTTCGTCGGTATCATCGTCTCGGCCCTGTCGACCTTGTTCGTGCAGGCGCCAATGTTCCATTGGCTCCGCCACAAGGACGACGACGTGGTAGCGCACGATAAGAAGATGGCTGCTGCCTAAACCGATCCGAAGATCTGAATTTGGTGCTCCCAGCATTTGCTGGGGGCACCAATTCGCTTAAGCGGGAAGATGCGTAATTAGTTGTCACCGCCCGAACGTGCTATAACGTTTGAACTAAAGAAGGTGTTTTTTCAGTGCACGGCTACCAGTGATCTGGTGGCCCGGAACTACCGTTGGATTCCGTCGGGCTTCACGCAGGCTCGGGAAAGAATCCAACGGCAACGGGAAGGAGCGGGGCATGGCGAATACGCCTAACCTGAACAATTCGAAACGACGCTCTATCTCTCGTTTGGTGCGCTTTGCTGGCCGGGGGAGCACCCCGAGCACATCGCCGACCCTTGAACCGCTATTGCGCACGGTCAAGTCCAAGCATCCGAAGGCGGATCTGGACCTGCTGGTCCACGCCTACGAGGTCGCCGAAAAGTACCATGAAGGCCAGAAGCGCAAGAGCGGCGACCCGTACATAACGCACCCGGTCGCCGTCGCCACGATCCTGGCGGAGATGGGGATGACCGGCTCGATTCTTGCCGCCGCCTTGCTGCACGACACCGTTGAAGACACCGATTACTCCCTGGAGTCGGTTAAGAAGGAATTCTCCGAGGAAATCGCCATGCTGGTCGATGGCGTGACCAAGCTGGACAAGGTCACCTATGGCGATGCGGCCCCGGCAGAGACCGTGCGCAAAATGGTCGTGGCCATGTCCCGCGACATCCGCGTGCTGCTGATCAAGCTGGCCGACCGCCTGCACAATGCCCGTACCTGGCGCTACGTATCCCCGGAATCTTCCTCGCGCAAGGCGAAGGAAACCCTGGAGATCTTCGCACCGCTGGCACACCGTCTGGGCATGAACACCGTCAAGTGGGAGCTGGAGGACCTGTCCTTCGCTGCCTTGCACCCGAAGGTCTACCAGGAGATCGTCCGCATGGTGGGCGATCGCACTCCGGAACGTGAAAAGTACCTCTCCTCGATCCGCCAGACCCTTTCGGGCGATCTCGGCGATGTCGCCATCCATGCCTCGGTTTCCGGACGGCCAAAGCACTACTACTCGATCTACCAGAAGATGATCGTGCGCGGCAAGGACTTCGACGATATCCATGACCTCATGGGCGTGCGCATCCTGGTGGATACCGTCAAGGACTGCTACGGCGCCCTGGGCGTCGTGCACGCGGAGTGGAATCCACTGCCTAACCGCTTCAAGGACTACATTGCGATCCCGAAGCTGAACCTCTACCAGTCGCTGCACACCACGGTGATGGGTCCTGAAGGCAAGCCGGTAGAGATCCAGATCCGCACCCACGATATGCACGTACGCGCCGAATACGGCGTAGCAGCGCACTTCCAGTACAAGCATGGGCAGACCGATAACTCCATGCTTTCGCCGGAACAGAATATGGATTGGCTGCGTTCCTTGATGGAGTGGCAGGCGGATACCGCCGACTCCGAAGAGTTCCTGGACGGCCTTCGCTACACGATCAGCTCCGCTGAAGTCTATGTGTTCACCCCCAAGGGCGACATCATGTCCTTGCCGGTTGGTGCCACACCGGTGGATTTCGCCTACTCGATCCACACCGACGTCGGCCACCGCACCATCGGCTCCCGCGTCAATGGCAAGCTCGTCCCACTGCATACCGAGCTCAAGCAGGGCGATGTGGTGGAGGTCTTCACCTCGAAGGCCGAAGGCGCTGGCCCATCCCAGGATTGGCAGAACTTTGTCCGCTCGCCTCGTGCCAAGGCAAAGATCCGCGGTTACTTCTCCAAGGAACGCCGCGAGGAGGCCATCGAAAAGGGCAAGGAGCTGCTGACCAAGGAACTGCGTCGCAACCAGCTGCCATTGCAGAAATTGATGACTCACGACCTGCTCACGGCGGTAGCCAACGAACTGCACCACACGGACATTTCGGCCCTGTACCAGTCCGTGGGTGACGGCCATACCAGTGCACAGAACGTCATTGAGCATTTAACGGCCCTGATTGGCCCTCCAGAAGCCGAACAGGTCGATGAGGAAGCGGTAGTCCGCCCAATGGCTCCCAGCCCGGCTACGGGCAACGACGCCGGCGTGATCGTCGAGGGCCTGGGGGATGTGCTGGTGAAGCTGGCGCGTTGCTGCACCCCAGTGCCGCCAGATGAAATCCAGGGTTTCGTAACCCGTGGCGCCGGAGTCTCGGTGCACCGCACCGACTGCCTGAATCTGACGCAGCTCGCCGAGCAGCCGGATCGACTGGTCAATGTCACGTGGGCCACCAAGCACCATGGCGTGTTCCTGGTGGAGATCCAGGTCGAAGCATTGGACCGCAAGTCGCTGCTCTCCGACGTCACCCGGATCCTCTCCGAAAGCCACTTGAACATCCTTTCGGCCAGTGTGCAGACAAGCAAGGACCGTGTGGCAATCTCCCGTTTCTCCTTCGAAATGGGCGACCCCAAGTTCCTGAGCCACGTGCTGAACCAAGTACGCCGCATCGATGGCGTCTACGATGTCTACCGCACCACCGCAGGGTCCCGCCGCTAATAGCGCGGTGCACCCCGCGGCGGCAGCCTAGGCCGCTTGCGCCGTATCGGAGAAGGACTGGACCAGGCGCAGGGCTCGGGATCGCTCGGGTGAGGGAACCTCGGATGCCAGGGCTTGTTTGATGGCGTCCAAAGTCAGGTAGGGATCTGCCAGGGCCGCGACTGTGCCCAGAACGCGGCTGGCAATGGGCAATGGATCGTATTTCGCGCAGTCGCAGGCGCTGCGCAATGCGGTGGTCACCCTGATGCGGCTGCGGAACACCATGTCCGTATCCGGCACCTGCATTTGGGCGAATTCCGCCCTCAGCCCGTGCCCGGGGTAGAACGGCCGATGGTAGCTCTTGGCGTAGATGCACAATGTGGACACTGACGGCAAGAGCCCATGGATCCAGGCTGCAGTTTGGCGAGCTAGCACCGCATCGCGGGCCAGCTCGCGGCCACAGGCGAAACCCGCAATCCGTGCCCGCACCGACGCGTTGACTCGGATGCTGCTGGGCAAAAAATAATCACCGAGGACCTCGAGCAGCAGGCCGTTGTGGGCCATGGCGTGCAGCTCGTTGCGGGTGAACATCTCACCAGCGATCCACAGGTCCCCGGGAATGCGCAACGCGGCGGCGCGAGGTCCGGTAGCTGGGGAATTTCTCGTTTCCATAGAGCTACTGAACCAGTTCGCGCCGCCGCGTTGGCGGTGTGCAAGCGATCTGTGGATTACTTACTGGAAGTCGGCAGCCGACTTCTCCAAGGTGCTCAGCCACATGCGGCGTGCATCCAGGGCCTCCTGGGCTGTCGCGATCTGCTTGGCGTTGCCCTTGGCCTGTGCTGCTGCCAGATCATCTTCCAAGGCGGAGATGGTGTCCTGCAGCTGCGAGAGCATCGAGTTGGAGCGGGCCTTGGTCTCCGGGTTGGAACGGCGCCACTGCTCGTCCTCGGCCCCCTTGACCGCGTCCTCGACCTGGCGCAGAGCCGACTCGATGCGCTGCAGGTCATTGCGCGGCACCTTGCCGGCAGCTTCCCAACGGGTGCGGATCGAATCCAGCTTGTTCTTGGCAACAGCCAGATCCTTGATGGGAAGCAGCGCGCGCGCTTCTTCCAGCAGGGCTTCCTTCACCACGAGGTTCTGGGAGTACTCTTCATCGATCTTGGCGTTGGCCGCGGCGCGGGCCTGGAAGAAGACATCCTGGGCGGCGCGGAAGCGGCTCCAGAGCTGGTCGTCGTCCTTGCGCGAGGCACGGCGCGACTTCTTCCACTCGTCCATGAGCTTGCGGTACTCGGCGGCGGTAGCGGTCCAGTCGGTGGACCCCTGCAGCACCTCGGCGCGAGCGATCAGCTCTTCCTTCACTTCCTTGGCGGCCGCGTTGGTTGAATCCAGCTGCGAGAAGTAGGCCCGGCGATGGCGGTCGAAGGTGGTGCGGGCGGAGCGGAATCGCTTCCACAGCGCGTCTTCGGTGGACCGTGGCAGGCGCACCGAGGACCGCTGCGAACCCTTCCAGGCGTCGAACAGCTCGTTCATCGCCGCCGAAGCGGTCTTCCACTGGATCTGCTCCGGGCGCTTGCCGGCCAGCTCTTCAGCCTGTTCGACGATGGCTTCGCGGGCAGCGAGCTGTTCCGCGCGAGCTTCGTCGTTGGCCTTGCGCTGTTCGCTGGTCAATGCCTCGACGGCTACGCGGGCATTCTCGAGGCGCGTTTCCAGCGCCGGGATGTCGCCGACCATATGGCGTTCGGCAACGGTGGCCGAGAGCGCCTGCACAGCCTTGCTGAGCTCGCCGGCCGGGGCCTTGGCAACGACGCGCTGCTCCAGGAGCATCAGCTGCGAGAGCGCGTCGTCGTATTTGCGCACGAAGTAGCCCAGGGCTTCGTCCTGGGTTGCGTCGGGGTATTGGCCCACTGGGAATTCGGCGCCGTCAATGATCACGAAGACGTGGCCGTCCTCGGTAACACGGGCGAACTTTGCCGCTTCGTCGAGGGGAGTGGTATGTGCGACGCTTGGCGCTACAACCGGCTTTGCGGCAGGCTTCTGGGCCTGTGGCAATGGGGTCTTCTGGCTGTCGTCGGATTGCTGACTGGTGGTCACCGCTGAAACTCTTTCACTTTACGAGCACTTGCTTTAGCCAACTCTACCTGTGACCTCCGCTTCTTAGTAAGCCGACGTGCACAGGTTTCTCGGGTTTCGGGCTATAAGATGGGTAGGTAGCCCAATTTGCACTAAGGAGTTTCATGGCACGCAAGGCCTCACTATCAGGTTTCCCGGAATGGCTTCCCGCCGAACGGGCAGTTGAACAGCATGTGCTCGATACCTTGCGCCACGTCTTCGAACTGCATGGATTCGCCAACATCGAGACCCGTGCGGTGGAAACCCGAGCGCAACTTCTGCGCAAGGGCGAAATCGACAAAGAAGTCTACGGACTGTCCCGGCTGGCCGCGGAGGATGAGAAGAACGATCCCAACGCGTTGGCCCTGCACTTCGACCTGACCGTGCCTTTCGCACGCTACGTGGTGGAGAACGCAGGCCACCTGGCCTTCCCCTTCCGCCGCTACCAGATGCAGAAGGTCTGGCGTGGCGAACGCCCGCAGGATGGCCGCTTCCGCGAATTCACCCAGGCCGACATCGATGTCGTGGGCGATGGCACCTTGCCCTTCAGCTACGACGTGGAGCTGGCGCTGACCATTGCTGACGCGCTGTCCGCCCTGCCGATCGGCGATTTCCGCCTGCGGGTGAATAACCGCAAGCTGGCCGAGGGCTTCTACCGCGGCCTGGGCCTGGAAGATCCGGATGCAGTCCTGCGCGCCATCGACAAGCTGGAAAAGATCGGCGATGACGCCGTCGCCAAGATCCTGGTCGAAGAAGTCGGCGCCACCGCGCAGCAGGCCGCCGCCGCCCTGGCCCTGGCCAAGATCCGCACCATGGACACGTCCTTCGTGGAGCAGGTCCGCGCACTGGGCGTCAGCCACGAACTGCTGGAAACCGGCTTGGATGAGCTCTCGCAGGTCATCGATGCCGCATCCAAGCGCGCACCGGGCAAGGTCATGGCCGATTTGTCCATCGCCCGCGGGCTGGACTACTACACCGGCACCGTGTACGAAACCGTGCTGGTGGGCCACGAATCCCTGGGTTCGATCTGCTCGGGCGGGCGCTACGAATCGCTGGCTTCCAAGGGCAAGAAGAACTACCCGGGTGTGGGCTTGTCCATCGGCGTCACCCGCCTGGTCTCGCGCATCCTTGCAGAAGAGTCCGTGACCGCAAGCCGTTCGGTGCCTTCGGTGGTATATGTCACCTTGGCCAACGACGAGTCCTGGCACGAAGCGCAGGATGTAGCCTCGCAGCTGCGCGAGCGCGGCATCGCCTGCGAGGTAGCAGCCAGCGCGGAGAAGTTCGGCAAGCAGATCAAATTCGCTGATCGACGCGGGATTCCGTTCGTCTGGTTCACCCATGCCGATGGCGCCCACGAGGTCAAGGACATCCGTTCCGGCGAGCAGGTCGCCGCGGATCCGTCCACCTGGATGCCGGCCGAAGCGGACCTGAAGATCGCCATCAGCTAGTTCTCGGGCTTGATCGCCCGCCCGCGCACCAATCACGGTGCACTAAACTTCATGGGAAGAAACTTTCCCAACCGACCGAAAGGATCGTAGTGCTACGCACTCATCAGCTGGGCGTCTTGAACGCCGAGCACATTGGACAGCAGGTCACACTCACCGGTTGGGTCGCGCGTCGCCGCGACCACGGTGGTGTCGCCTTCCTGGATTTGCGTGATGCTTCGGGCGTGGCCCAGGTCGTCGTGCGCGATGAAGAGGACTTCCATCCGCTGCGCAATGAGTTCGTGCTGCAGATTCTCGGCACCGTCGAGCGCCGCCCGGAGGGCAACGAGAACCCGAACCTGCCTACCGGGCAGATCGAGGTCATCGCTGAGACCGTGACCGTGCTGAACACCGCAGCCCCGCTGCCATTCCAGGTCGACGAGCACGTCGAGGTCGGCGAGGAAGCGCGCCTGCGCCACCGCTACCTGGACCTGCGCCGCCCGACCCCGGCCCGCAACATCCGCCTGCGCTCCGAGGCCAACCGCGTGGCACGCAACCTGCTGCACGACCAGGGCTACATCGAGATCGAAACCCCGACGCTGACCCGCTCCACCCCGGAAGGCGCCCGCGACTTCGTCGTGCCGGCCCGCCTGACCCCGGGCAGCTGGTACGCCTTGCCCCAGTCCCCGCAGCTGTTCAAGCAGCTGCTGCAGGTCGGCGGCTTCGAGAAGTACTACCAGATCGCCCGCTGCTACCGCGATGAGGACTTCCGCGCGGACCGCCAGCCGGAGTTCACCCAGCTGGACATCGAAGCATCGTTCGTCGAGGAAGATGACATCATCGAGCTCGGCGAAAAGCTGGTCACCGAACTGTGGAACCTGATCGACGTGCAGGTCCCGACCCCGATCCGCCGCATGGCGTACTCGGAGGCCATGGCCAAGTACGGTTCGGACAAGCCGGATCTGCGCTTCGGCCTGGAACTGACCGAAATGACCGAGTACTTCGCGAACACCTCCTTCAAGGTCTTCCAGTCCGAGTACGTCGGCGCCGTGGTCATGCCTGGCGGCGCATCGCAGCCGCGACGCACCCTGGATGCCTGGCAGGAATTCGCCAAGCAGCGCGGTGCCAAGGGCCTTGCCTACGTGCTGATCAAGGAAGATGGCGAGCTGGCTGGCCCAGTGGCCAAGAACCTGTCCGACGAAGAGAAGGCCGGACTGGCCGCAGCTACCGGCGCAGCCGCCGGAGACTGCATCTTCTTCTCCGCCGGCAAGAAGAACGAATCCCGCGCACTGCTCGGTTCGGTCCGTGTCGAGATCGGCCACCGCACCGGCCTGATCAAGGAAGGCGACTGGGCCTTCGTCTGGATCGTCGACGCACCGATGTTCGAAGCTGCCTCCGACGCTGTCGCTTCGGGTGACGTGGCCGTGGGCGCTGGCGCTTGGACCGCTGTGCACCACGCGTTCACCAGCCCCAAGCCGGAGTTCATGGACACCTTCGACACCGATCCTGCATCGGCCCTGTCCTACGCCTACGACATTGTCTGCAACGGCAACGAAATCGGCGGCGGTTCGATCCGTATCCACCAGCGCGACGTCCAGGAACGCGTCTTCAAGCTCATGGGCGTAACCCAGGAGCAGGCTGACACCCAGTTCGGCTTCCTGCTCGAGGGCTTCAAGTACGGCGCCCCACCGCATGGCGGCATCGCCCTGGGTTGGGACCGCGTGCTGCAGCTGCTGACCAACTCGGAGTCCATCCGCGACGTCATCGCCTTCCCGAAGACCGGTGGCGGTTTCGATCCGCTGACCGCGGCTCCTGCACCAATCACCCCGCAGCAGCGCAAGGAAGCAGGCATCGACTTCAAGCCTGAGAAGAAGAAGGCCGAAGAGACCGAAGCCAAGTAGGCTCACGCAGCTTCGCAATGCCGGATGGAACGCTTGAATGCGTTCCATCCGGCTTCTTTTTAACCTGGAATTAGCTCTTTTGGTGGACTATGAGTATTTTTAATACTAGGTTTGTTTTTGACTTAGTTTGCAGAACCAGTTCTCACGACCACTTTGGAGCGATACGTGCCAGCAGAAGAACCACACGATATCATCGAACGTTACCCAGAAGCGGACCAGGAATGGGCTAAAACCTTTTTCGCTTCAATGGTGTGGAACGACCTCACCAATGCGCAGGTGGCGCTCGAACTGGACCGCACCCTGAGCATGGTTCGCGATAGCGGGCAGCGGGCCGAGGAACTCTTTGGCCATTCGGGCGAATATGGTGCGACGCGGGCTCAATGTCTATTGACGCCAGAGCAGCGCGCGGACGCGGAACTTCCCGTCGAATCAAGTACTGCGCTATTGGCGGTTGTTGGGATGCTTGTTGGCCTGCTGTGCACTGGATTTGGAATCTGGATTGGGTTCCGCGATGGGTGGACCTCGAGTTCGTGGCACTACTGGCAGCTTTCTGCTCTAACTGCCGGGGCAGGGATCGCACTATCGGGATACCTGTGGTGGTTTAACCGATTGAAGGGGAAATTCGGCCTGTCCTGGATACTGGGACCGGTAGGTATCCTCGTGTCGGTTGGAGCTGCCGCTCTAATCGTGCAGATAGGAGGAAGCAATAATCTGCTGCCCCTGCCAAATTGGTTAGCTCCAATTCTTGGCGCAGCGCTGGTGGTTGCTTGCTTCTATCTGATGCCTGCCTATAAAGCGCAGAAAGCCGCTGGCGGGCAACAAATCCTTCTCGGCACCGACGAGTGGTTCGCGGAAACCACCAGACTGCTGCGCGGACGCTACGGCATGAGTCACAAGGAAGCCAACGAGTCGCTGAGTACTGCGCGAGAACATCTCGATGATGCGGCGACCCGAGGCGAAAAAGCTGACCCAAACCTTGAATTCGGAACGCCCAATGAATTCGTGATTGGGCTGGCAGTGAACACCGAAAAGGCGCTCAAGCGTCGTTGGCTTCTACGCCGCATGGCCACCTTGGCCGTAGTCGCTTTATTCGCGGTCGGCGCGGTCGCTGGCCTGATGGATCCAGCGCGAAATGGCGGGGATATTTTCTTTGGGGTCGCAGTGCTGGTGTTTGCCGCGGTGAGCGTTTACGAGCTGCGTCCGGCTGACCGCAAGGCCTACGTCCAAGAGAAGCTCAAGGAACGAGCAGCCAATGCCCGGGCACTGCAGGAGCGCGACGATGACTAAGCCCGAAGGCTTTCCGGGTAGCTGGCAACGCGCCATGTTGCCGATGCTCTTACTCGCCGAACTCTCGGCTGGCCAGGCCCACGGTTATGCACTGGCGAAATCCCTGCAGGAACGCGGTTTCGGGCCGATCAAGGGAGCCACGCTCTACCCCGCATTGGCCAAACTCGAGGCCTCGGGTTTTGTTGAAACCCGCTGGGAAGAAGGCCAAGGTGGCCCGGGGCGAAAGGTCTACGAACTCTCCGCCACCGGCCGGGTGGAACTAGCCGAGCAACGAGCCAGCTTCGAACAACTGACCCAACTGGTACAAAGCACCGGCCGCTAGGGGAGGTCTGCCGAGTCTACGATCATCGTGAACGGTCCGGTATTGGTCAGCGAGACATTCATCATCGCGCCAAATACACCGGTCTGAACGCTCGCACCCAATTTGCGCAGGTGCTCCACGAAGTAGTCGTACAGAGGTTCGCTGATAGGACCGGGTGCCGCATTGGACCAGGATGGGCGGCGGCCCTTGCGCACCGAACCGTACAGGGTGAACTGGCTGATCACTAGCAGTGGTGCATTCACCCCGGCTGCGGAGGTTTCATCCTCCATGATCCGCAGCTGCCAGATCTTTTCGGCCACCTTGCGTGCGATCGCCTGATCATCCTCATGGGTCACCCCAAGTAGGATCACCAAACCGGGGGAGTCGAGCTGGCCGGTAATCTGCCCTTCAACCTCAACATGGGCGGTGGAAGCGACCTGGACGACAGCGCGCATATGGCGGACCTTTCAAAAGACGGTGGGGCTTCCAGAATATCGGTAGGCTTAGGGGGTGAGCGATTTGTTCGATTCCCTGTCCGATGAGCCACGCGATGCGCGTGAGCCCCAAGTCAACCGGCCCCGTCCGCCACTGGCGGTGCGCATGCGCCCGAAGACCTTGGATGAGCTCGTCGGCCAACAACACCTGCTAGGCCCGGGTTCACCCTTGCGGCAGCTGGCCGAAAACCCTGAAACCGGGTTGGCTGGACCTGCCAGTGTGATCCTCTATGGCCCTCCGGGAATTGGCAAAACCACCATCGCCCACGTGATCGCCCGCGCCACCGACCGCAAATTCGTGGAACTTTCGGCCATCACCGCCGGTGTCAAAGATGTCCGGCGAGTCATCGAACAGGCCAAGGATGACCGCGATCTGCGCGGGATTACCACCGTGCTCTTCCTCGATGAGATCCACCGCTTCAACAAGGCCCAGCAGGACGCACTGCTGCCCGGCGTGGAAAACCGTGTCGTCGTCCTGGTAGCTGCGACGACGGAAAATCCCTCCTTCTCGGTGATCTCGCCGCTGCTTTCGCGCTCTTTGCTGCTGACCTTGCGTCCGCTGACCGACGGCGACCTGTCCACCTTGCTCGAGCGCGCTGTGGCCGACGAGCGGGGTTTCGACGGCCAGGTGCTCCTCAAGGAGGAGCAGCGCGACGCCATTGTCCGCCTGGCCCAGGGTGATGCCCGACGCTCGCTGACCGTGCTGGAAGCAGCCGGCGCGGTGGCTTGGAACGCCGCGGGCGCCGGCATCGATCCACCGGTGCTGATTACGGACGACCATGTGCAGCTGGCCATGGACCAGGCGGTCCAGCGCTACGACAAGGATGGCGACCAGCACTACGACATCATCTCCGCGTTCATCAAGTCCGTCCGCGGTTCGGATGTGGACGCGGCCCTGCACTACCTGGCGCGAATGCTCTCTGCGGGGGAGGACCCCCGGTTCATTGCCCGCCGCCTGATGATCTCGGCCTCGGAGGATATCGGCATGGCCGATCCCACCGCACTTCCCGTTGCCGTAGCAGCCGCCCAATCGGTGCAGCTCACCGGCATGCCGGAAGCACGGATCATGCTCGGGCAGGCAACGGTTCATCTGGCTACGGCCCCGAAGTCCAACGCCTCGTACAATGCGATCAACGCCGCCCTGGCCGACGTATCCGAAGGCAAGGGATCGCTGGTTCCCGACCACCTGCGTGACGCGCACTATCCCGGCGCCAAGCAGCTGGGCCATGGCGTGGGCTACATCTACGCCCATGATGCTCCGCACTCCATCGCAACCCAGCAGTACCTGCCCGATGATCTGGTGGGCACCGACTACTACACGCCGACCAATAACGGTGCGGAAAAAACCATAGGGTCCCGCCTGTCCCGTTTGCGTGAAATTATCCGGGGCAAGGATCCGCAGCGCTCCAAGGGCAAGCGCTGATTGTGCGCTAGGCCTCAGAGAAAGCTGCTGCCGTTTCGTGTAAACTTGATCTTTGGCTGGCAAGCCTTGTCCCGCATTCGAGTCATCGAGCGTGGAGGCAGGGTTGAAGTGAAGCAGGGACGCGACGCCCACACACTCTCCCACCTGGAGGCCAGTAGATACCGTCGCTAATCGAAAGGGACACATTATGGCTAACGCCCGTGCCCGCCGCACCGTACGCCTTTCGCGTGCGCTCGGCCTTGCATTGACTCCAAAAGCTGAAAAGTACATGGAGCGCCGTCCATACGGTCCAGGCCAGCACGGCCGCGCCCGTAAGAAGCAGGACAGCGACTACGCAGTACGTCTGCGCGAAAAGCAGCGTTTGCGTGCCCAGTACGGCATCCGCGAAGCTCAGATGCTGAGCGCCTTCAAGGAAGCTAAGCGCCTCGGCGGCGAAACCGGCGGTAACCTGCTGGCTCTGCTCGAGTCCCGTCTGGATGCCCTGGTTCTGCGTGCAGGCTTCGCCCGCACCATCCAGCAGGCCCGCCAGATGGTTGTTCACCGCCACATCCTGGTCAACGGCCAGCGTGTAGACCGTCCGTCCTTCAAGGTACAGCCGGGTCAGCTGATCCACGTACACGAGAAGAGCGAGAAGATGGTTCCATTCCAGATGGCTGCAGCAGGTGAGCACTCGAAGGTGCTGCCAGCCGCTCCTGCTTACCTGGACGTAAAGCTGGAAGCCCTCCAGGCTACCTTCGTGCGCACCCCAGAGCGCACCGAAATCCCAGTGACCTGCGAAGAGAACCTCGTGGTCGAGTACTACGCACGCTAAATCCGTGCGCTAGTTCCAAGCCCGCAACCGGAAACGGTTGCGGGCTTGTCGCTTAACTACCTATCTGGGCTCTGACTTCGATAAGGTGGACTGGCACCAAAAACCCAAAGCAGAAGAGGAAGCACATGTCGGGTTCGGATATTGCAGGGCTCATCGCCGCCGGCGCGTTTGTTGTACTAGTTGTGCTGCTGGCAGTGCCGATCATTAAGTTGGGCAAGGTGTTCGACGAGCTGCGCAAATCGATCAAGGACCTGGCTGACGGAACCACTCCGCTGATCGGCGAAGTCGCCAACACCGTGGCGACCACCAACGACCAGCTCAAGAAGGTCGATGCCATCACCAGCAACGTTTCTGACACCACCGCCAATGTGTCCGCGCTGTCCTCGCTGGTAGCAGCCACCGTTGGCAAACCGCTGATCAAGGTTGCCGCGTTCACCGAAGGCGTGAAGGTCGCGATGAACACCAAGCCAAGCGGCAAGGCTCGCCGCAGCCGCTAAGCAAGCAACGCTGTTTGATCGAACACGTATCGGCGCGCTGAATAGGATACGGCCAACTGGTGGCCGCCAAGGAGACTAGAATGAAAAAGCTCTTGTGGGTTTCGATTGGAGTGGGCGTTGGCGTGCTCGCGTCCAAGAAATACGCTGAAGTTTCATCCGGGGCGGCGCTAAACCGCCAGGTCGGCAAGTACACCGACCGCGCCTCGGAATATTGGGAAGCCTTCCGCCAAGGAATGAGCTCCCGCGAAGAAGAATTACGTTCCGCCTTGGGCGTGGACGCCGCTAAGTGAAGGGATCATCCGTAACACGATGAAAACGCAGGAAATTGCCCGTCGTTGGGTCGACTTTTTCGTCTCGAAGGGCCATACGGCGGTACCTAGTGCCTCGCTGGTCTCGGCCGACCCTTCGCTGTTGTTCACGGTGGCCGGCATGGTCCCGTTCATCCCTTACCTCACCGCGCGCGAAGAGCCCCCGTACTCCCGTGCGACCTCCGTGCAGAAGTGCATCCGCACCGGCGATATCGAAGAAGTGGGCAAGACCGCGCGTCACGGCACCTTCTTCCAGATGTGCGGCAACTTCTCCTTCGGCGACTACTTCAAGAACGAAGCCATCCACTTCGCCTGGGAGCTGCTGACCAGCTCCGTCGAAGACGGCGGCTACGGCCTGGACAAGGAACGCCTGTGGGTCACCGTCTACGAAGACGGAGACGAGAAGGACCTTGAAGCCCGCCGCATCTGGGAAGAAGAGATCGGCATGCCTACCGAGCGCGTCGTAGGCACCGGCAAGGAAGACAACTACTGGAATACCGGCCAGCCCGGCCCCGGCGGTCCATGCTCCGAGATCTACTACGACCGCGGCCCCGCCTACGGTGTCGAGGGCGGCCCAGCGGTCGACGAGACCCGCTACGTGGAAATCTGGAACCTCGTGTTCATGCAGTACCGACTCTCCGCGGTACGTTCCAAGACCGACTTCGATGTGGCCGGCGAACTGCCCAAGCGCAACATCGATACCGGTCTGGGCCTGGAACGACTAGCCATGATCCTGCAGGGCGTCGAGAACATGTACGAGACCGACCAGGTCCGTCCGGTGCTCGACAAGGCCGCCGAGCTTGCCGGCGTCGCCTACACCTCCACCGAGGATCCAGCCGACCCGAACCACGCCACCGACGTGCGCCTGCGCATGATCGCGGACCACATCCGCTCCTCGCTGATGCTGATCTCCGACCAGGTCACCCCGGGCAATGAAGGCCGCGGCTATGTGCTGCGCCGGCTGATCCGCCGCGCCGTGCGCGCAATGCGCCTGATGGGCGTGGACACCGAGGTGCTCCCTGAGCTGCTCCCGGTATCGCGCGACGCCATGAAGGGCGTCTACCCCGAGGTGGAGGCCGATTTCGAGCGCATTGCCCGCATCGCCTACGCCGAAGAGCGCGCTTTCCGCCGCACCATCGCTTCGGGCACCACCCGCCTGGACGAGGCACTGGGCCACGCCAAGGAGGAAGGCAAGAACCTCTCGGGCGATGACGCCTTCACCCTGCACGACACCTTCGGCTTCCCGATCGACCTCACCTTGGAGATCGCCGCCGAAGCTGGCCTGTCCGTTGACGAGTCGCGTTTCCGCGAACTGATGAACGAGCAGCGCACCCGCGCCCAGAAGGACGCCAAGGCCAAGAAGGCCGGCCACGCCGACCTGTCGGTGTACACCCAGCTGGCCGAGGCCGGCAACGTGCACTTCACCGGCTATGACACCCTCGAAGGCGAATCCTCCATCCGCGGCATCATCCGCGATGGCCAGGTTGTGCCATTCGCCGAGCAGGGCCAGGAAATCGACCTGGTGCTGAACGAAACCCCGTTCTATGCCGAGTCCGGCGGCCAGGCAGGCGACAGCGGCCTGATCACCGGCGACGGCTTCGTGCTGGAAGTCACCGACGTGCAGGCCCCGGTCAAGGGCCTGAACGTGCACAAGGTCATCGTGCGCGAAGGCGAATTGCCAGCCGAAGCACTGGTTCGCACCCAGGTCGACGCGGTGCGCCGCCGCTCCGGCGAGCAGGCGCACTCCGCCACCCACCTGGTGCACGCCGCGCTGCGCGAGCTGCTTGGCCCAACGGCCACCCAGGCCGGTTCCTTCAACAAGGCCGGCTACCTGCGCTTCGACTTCTCCTGGGCCGAGGCGCTATCCGCCGCGGCACGCAGCGAAGTCGAGGAGGTAGTGAACCTGGCCATCGCCTCGAACTACCAGGTCGTCACCAATGAGATGGCACTGTCCGAGGCGAAGAAGCTGGGCGCCATGAGCCTGTTCGGGGAGAAGTACTCCAACGACGTGCGCGTGGTCGAGATGAACGGCGACTGGTCGCGCGAGCTGTGCGGCGGCACCCACGTGGACACCACCGCGCGCATCGGCCAGCTGACCTTGCTCTCGGAGGCTTCGGTCGGTTCGGGCAATCGCCGCGTCGAGGCCCTGGTCGGCATGGAAGCCTTCCGCCACGGAGCCGCCGAGCGCGCCCTGGTTTCCGAGCTCTCGGGCCTGTTCCGCGTTCCATCCAGCCAGGTGTCCGAGCGCGTCAACGACACCGTTGCCAAGCTGAAGGCCGCCGAGAAGCAGATCGCCGAGCTCAAGAGCCAGGCCATGCTGGCCCAGTCCGCAGCGCTGCTGCAGAAGGTCGCCACCATCGGCAGCACCCGACTGCTGGCCCACAACGCCGGGCAGATCGACTCGGCTGACGCCCTGCGCACCATGGCACTGGACCTGCGCGCCAAGCTGGGTTCCGAAGCCGCAGTCATCGTGCTGATCGGCGTGGCCAACGGCCGCCCGCTGGTGCTGGCTGTGACCAACGACGAGGCCCGCGCCAACGGCTTCAAGGCCGGCGCGCTGGTGCGCACCGCTACCGGCGTGCTCGGCGGCGGAGGCGGCGGCAAGGACGATATGGCACAGGGCGGTGGCCAGGACGCATCGAAGATCGATGACGCACTGGCTGCAATCCAGGCGGCACTGGCCAATGGCTAATGCCGCTCTCGGCGTCGACGTGGGCCTGGCCCGCGTCGGCGTCGCCGCATCTGATCCCTCCGGAATCCTCGCCACTCCGGTGATGACCCTGCGCCGGGATGCGAAGAAGAACTCGGATCTGCGGATGCTTCTGCGCATCATTGCCGATCGCGGCGTCACCGAGGTATTCATCGGGGAGCCGAAATCACTGGCTGGAAACGCGACCGAATCCACTAAAATGGCACGTGACTACGCGATTGCCTTGGCCCAGGAAGCTGCAAGCGCTAATATCGAGCTTGAGGTTTTCATGGTCGACGAACGCCTGAGCACCGTGAACGCGCATCGCTCGTTGCACGCCTCGGGCAAGAAGATGGAAGATCACCGCAAGGTGGTCGACCAGGTCGCGGCCACTGAGATCTTGCAGCAAGTGCTGGAAATGCGACGCAACAATGTGCGCGTACAAGCCAGCCGGATTGTGCTGCGCTAGCCCACAACCGCTAGGGCACCACAAAGACCCGAGAGATGAGAGTTGATGCGAGAAGAAGCCCGCCATGAACGGCAACGCGAAACGCATCGCGCGCTATACGAACGCTTTGCCGCCGGCACTGGCTTGCCGATCGAACAACCCTCAGAACCGGAACTGACCGGCACCGGGCATTACCGCCAATCGCTGGCGGCGGCCGAGGACAGCTGGCAGGAGCCCGCAGACCAGGAAGCCCCGGACAGGGAAGGAACCGACACCAGGTTCCTCCCCGCCCAGTCAGCCGCCGCCTCCGATGCGCCAGCATTTGCCGGGCACGAGGATGCCGCCCAGGAGCACTACTCGCACGAGGCCGACGCCGCGCAGCAGGCCGCGGTGCTCAGCGTCGATCCCCACGATGACCAAGCTGCCCAGGCCGCCGCCGCCGGCAAGGCCCAGCGGCGCAAGCGCACCAAGCGCAAGCGCAACCTGGTCATGCTGGCCACCGTGCTGATCTTCGCACTGGTGGTCGCCGGTTCGGTCTACTTCGTCAAGTCCGTGCTCAAGCAGTTCAACCCGGACGACTATCCAGGCCCAGGCGGCGCCGCGGTGGAATTCACCGTGGAAGATGGCTGGGGCTTGAAGATCATTTCGCGCAAGCTCGAAGAGCTCGATGTCGTCTCCAGCGACGGCCTGTTCACCGACGCCGTCGCGGACTCCGAAGCGCAGAGCAAGCTGATCCACCCCGGCACCTACCTGCTCAAGAAGCAGATGCCAGCGGCCGACGCGGCAGATATCCTCGTGAACCAGCGTCCAGACAAGGTCTTCTACATCGGGCTGAAGGCCAATATGCGCCTGGACGCGGCGATCAAGGAGATTGCCAAGGGCTCGGGCCTGGCGGAAAAGGATCTGCAGGAGCTGGCCAAGAAGCCGCAGCAATTCGGCCTGCCTGCCTCGGTGCCGAGCCTCGAAGGCTGGCTGCACCCGGGGGAGTACCGCTTCCCGCTGAACGCCGACGCCGAAGAAGTCCTGGGCGAACTGGTCAAGGCCACCAAGGCTTCCCTGGAGCAGGCCGGCATCACCGACCTCGAAGAGGGCTACCGCACCCTGAAGGTCGCCTCGATCCTGCAGGCCGAGGCACGCACCCCGGACTACGCCACGGTCGCCGGCGCGATCGAGAACCGCCTGGACCCGGGCAACCGCGAAACCCACGGGCTGCTGCAGGTCGACTCCTCGGTGATCTACGGGCTGGACCGCTACTCGCTGCAGTTCAGCGCCCAGGAGAAGCAGGACGCGTCGAACAAGTACAACACCTATGTGCACACCGGCCTGCCGCCAACCCCCTTGGGCTCGCCGGCGAATTCTGCGATCGAGGCTGCTGCCCATCCGGAAAGCAACGGCTACTACTACTGGGTGACGGTCAACATCGAAACCGGTGAAACCAAATTCGCCTCGACCTACGCTGAGCACCGGCAGAACCAGGCAGAATTCCGCGCCTGGTGCAACCAGAATCCAGGAGTCTGCTAGCGCGGATTCCCGTGCTTGCCAGCCGCACTGCTGCCGCTGTGCGGGCAGCCACAAGCAGAAAGTCCATGAAGCCATGAAGCAGGCAGCCGTTCTCGGCCACCCCATCAGCCACTCCAAGTCGCCGGTGCTGCACCGCGCCGCCTACCAGCTGCTCGGCGTGCCGATCAGCTACAGCGCGATCGATCTGGAACCGGGGGATGCTGCCGGGCACGCGGTCGAGCTGCGCGCAGGAAACTGGGCGGGCTGCTCGGTCACCATGCCGCTGAAGGATGCGTTCGTGCCGCAGATGGATGAGCTGTCCGCCCGCGTGCAACGCCTTGGTGCGCTGAACACCGTGGTGGTCCGCGAAGACGGCACCCTCTACGGGGAAAACACCGACATCGACGGCCTGGTCCAGGCCCTGGCGGATTTCGGGCTCGCCCGCAGCGCGCAAGCGATGGTCCTGGGTTCGGGCAACACCGCGCTGGCCGCCATCGAGGCCGCCGCAGAAATCGGCGCCCGGCAGCTGACGCTGGTGGTGCGCGCAGCCTCCCGTGCCACCCGCGCTGTCGAATTGGCCCGCGAGCTCGGGATGGAAACGTCCGTCCACGAGATTTCGGGCATCGGCCAGGAGCTGGCCACCACGCTCAACGAGATTCCGCTGGTCTTCTCCACCCTGCCGCCGCACGCGGCCGATGACTGGGTGCCGGCGATCGGCGCAGGCACCGGAATCCTGCTGGATGTCGCCTACGATCCGTGGCCTTCGGCCTTGGCCCGGTCTTGGCAGGGAACCGTGATCAGCGGGCTGCACATGCTGGTGCACCAGGCGGTGGAACAAGTGCGGCTCTTCAGCGCCGGTGCATGGGAGGAATCGCGTCGCATGGACGTCACAAATGCGATGTATGACTCTTTGGGTCTGGCCCGACACCAGTAATCAGTTCGTGCCATGGCAAAATAGATGACATGTTGCGTTGGTTGACCGCGGGCGAATCGCATGGCCCGGCACTTGTTGGAATTCTCGAAGGACTACCCGCCGGAGTATCGGTGGATAGCGAAGCAGTGCGAGAGGCACTGGCGCGCCGACGCCTCGGCTATGGCCGCGGCGCGCGCATGAAGTTTGAAAAGGACCAGGTCACCTTCCTTGGCGGTGTCCGCCATGGCAAGACCCAGGGCGGCCCGGTAGCCATTGAAATCGGCAATACCGAATGGCCCAAGTGGGAACGCGTGATGAACGCGGATCCGGTGGACCTGGATGAACTGGCCTCGATGGCGCGCAATGCGCCACTGACCCGGCCGCGTCCGGGGCACGCCGATTTCACCGGCATGCAGAAGTACGGCTTCGAGGACGCCCGCCCGATCCTGGAGCGCGCCAGCGCCCGCGAAACCGCGGCCCGTGTCGCCTTGGGCACCGTGGCTTCCCGTTTCCTGAACGACTTGGGCATCCAGCTCGTTTCGCACACCACCGCCGTCGGCTCCGTGGCTGCACCAGCCGATGCGCCGCTTCCCACGGCCGCCGACGTTGCGGCGCTGGATAACGACCCGCTGCGCTGCTTCCGCCAGGAAACCAGCGAGGCGATGGTCGCCGAAGTCGATGACGCGCACAAGGCAGGGGAGACCCTGGGCGGCGTTGTCGAGGTCCTGGCCTACAACCTGCCTCCGGGCATCGGCTCCTACGTGCACTGGGACCGCCGCCTGGACGCACGCCTGGCCGCGGCCCTGATGGGCATCCAGGCAATCAAGGGAGTGGAGGTCGGCGACGGCTTCGCCACGGCCGCCCGCCGCGGCTCGGCCGCCCACGACGAGATCGTGCACGCCGAAGACGGCAGCATCAAGCGCAACTCGAACCGCGCCGGCGGCATCGAGGGCGGCATGAGCATCGGCGAGGTGCTGCGCGTGCGCGCCGGCATGAAGCCGATCGCCACCGTGCCCCGCGCCCTGCGCACCGTGGACACCGCCACCGGCGAGGACACCACCGCGCACCACCAGCGTTCGGATGTCTGTGCGGTGCCGGCAGCCGGCGTCGTGGCAGAAGCAATGGTCGCCCTGGTGCTCGCCCAGTCCCTGCTGGAGAAGTTCGGCGGCGACTCGGTGGCCGAAACCAAGCGCAATATCGAGTCCTACCTGGCGAACATCCCGGGCAACCTGGGTTCGACCGGCGTCTAGGAAGCGCGCTTCAATGATCTACCTCATTGGTCCGATGGCCAGTGGCAAGTCCACCGTGGGCAAGTCACTGGCCACGGCCCTTTCTACGAGCTTTGCGGATTCGGACGCGGCCATCGTCGCCCACCACGGAACCATCGCGCAGATCTTCGCCGAGTACGGCGAAGCGCATTTCCGCGACCTGGAAGTCCAGGCGCTGTGCCGGCTGCGCACCGGCGTGGTCGCCACCGGGGGAGGCGCAGTGCTGCGCGAAGAGAACCAGCAGCTGCTTTCGCGCGGGACGGTGATCTACCTGGAGCTGGGTGAACAGGCCGCAGCCGAGCGCATCAAGGGCGACGGGCACCGCCCGCTGCTGGCTGGTGACCAAGCCCTCAACAGCTGGATCTCCGTTTACGAAAAACGCCGCCCCATCTACGAAATGCTCGCTGACGTGCACGTTCTGGTGGATGGAAAGTCCGTTCCGCAAATTATCGACGAGCTTTTGCCGCAGCTGGACGCCCTGTGATTAGCCTCACGAGATGCAACTTCTGGCCGAACGCACGCGTACGCTAGAAAAATCACCACCATCAGGAGGAACTAGACTGATGCCTATCGCACCGACCACTCTGAAGGTCACCGGAAGCACCCCAGGGGAGTCATACCCTGTCATGGTCGGCAACGGCCTGCTGGGCCACTTGCCCGAACTGCTTGGCCCCGCGGTCAAGAAGGTCCTGGTCATCCACCCGCGGGCCCTGCGCGCCACCGGCGACGTCGTGCGCGACGAACTGGCGAAGTCCGGCCTGGAAGCATTGACCGCAGAGATTCCGGACGCCGAAGAGGGCAAGCACATCCAAGTCGCCTCCTTCTGCTGGGAAGTGCTGGGCAAGAACGATTTCACCCGTTCCGATGCCGTGATCTCCGTGGGCGGCGGCGCCGTCACCGACGTCGCAGGTTTTGTCGCAGCCACCTGGCTGCGCGGCGTGAAGGTCATCCATATCCCTACCTCGCTGCTGGCCATGGTCGACGCTGCCGTAGGCGGCAAGACCGGGATCAACACCGCCGAAGGCAAGAACCTGGTTGGCGCCTTCCACCCGCCAGCAGGCGTGCTCGCCGATCTGGACGCGCTGGCCACCTTGCCGAAGAACGAGCTGGTGACCGGCATGGCCGAGATCGTCAAGTGCGGATTCATCGCCGACGAGCGCATCCTGGAACTGATCGAAGAAGATCCAGCCGATGCCATCGACCCGGCCAGCGACCGCTTGCGCGAACTGGTCGAGCGCACCATCGCGGTGAAGGTCGACGTGGTTTCCCGCGACCTGAAGGAAGCCGGCGACCGCGAATTCCTGAACTACGGCCACACCCTGGCCCACGCCATCGAGCTGTCCGAACGCTACCAGATGCGCCATGGTGCCGCCGTGTCCATCGGGCTGGCCTTCGCCGCCGAATTGGGCCGCTCGGTTGGCTACACCTCCGACGCGGTGGCCGATCGCCACGTCGCGATCCTCAAGTCCCTTGGCCTGCCGACCACCTACCGCAATGACCGCTGGGCTGCACTGCTCGATGGCATGAAGCGTGACAAGAAGGCCCGCGGCAGCCAGCTGCGCTTCGTCGTGCTGGAAGAAATCGGCAAGCCGCGCATCTACGAAGTCCCCGATAACTCGCTGCTCTTCGCCGCCTACCAGGAAATCGGAGAGTAACTACATGGTCGACTACACCGCATACGCCATTGACGTCGCATCGGTAAACCGCGAAGGTGTCGGCACCGCCGTAGAGGGCGTGCTGATCGACCCCCAAACGCTGAAGCCCTACATCGCCGACGAGGCCGCGGCCGAGCAGCAGCTGCTGGTCGGTTCCCCTACCGACCAGGTCATGGTGCTGCTGGCGCGTGGGGAGCTGGTGAAAGCCGGCGAGCTGATCGCGGAATCGCGTTTCGTGGATCCAACCAACGCCCACCTGCGCGTGCTGGACACCGAGCTGACCCGCATGCAGGGCGACTTCGATCGCGCGATCAACCGCCTGCGCAAGCTGGCCGAGGAATTCGCCGGCACGGCATACGAGCCGCTGATCCACCACCACGCTGGCCTGTCCTTCTTCGCGAAGGGCGATTTCAAGGCGGCGGCAACCCGTTTCCGCAAGGCCCTGGATCTGCGCATCGCGCTGGACGACGACGCGTACCTGGTCAACGCCGCAAGCACCTGCATGCAAATTGCCGAGGAGCGCGCCGCGCAGTAATGCGCGCCACCGTGTGAAACCCTTTGTACCGCATGGTGCGTAGGGTAAACTTGGAGATGGATTTTTGATAATGCCGGCGCTAGCTGGCGAAAATAGAGGATTGAGGAACCGTGGCGGATACAACTGACATCAAGAATGGACAGGTCATCAAGATCGATGGCCAGCTTTGGACCATCATTGACTTCCAGCACGTCAAGCCAGGCAAGGGCGGCGCATTCGTTCGCACCAAGATGCGCAACGTCATGTCCGGCAAGGTCTTGGACAAGACCTACAACGCTGGCACCAAGATCGAGCTGGCCACCGTTGACCGCCGCGACTACCAGTACCTCTACCAGGATGGCGAAGACTACGTCTTCATGAACCTGGAAGATTACGACCAGATCACCGTGTCCGGCACCACCGTTGGCGATGCAGCAGGCTTCCTGCTGGAGAACCAGGAACTGACCATCGCCATGTACGATGGCAGCCCGCTGTACCTGGAACTGCCAGCTTCGGTCATCCTGGAAATCACCTACACCGAGCCAGGCCTGCAGGGCGACCGCTCGTCGGCTGGCACCAAGCCGGCAACCCTGGAAACCGGCAAGGAAATCCAGGTTCCGCTGTTCGTTGAGCAGAACACCAAGGTCAAGGTCGACACCCGCACCGGCGACTACCTGGGTCGTGTCAACTAGTGAGAGCCCGCGCCAAAGCCCGTCGCCGAGCCCTTGAGTTCCTGTTCGAAGCCGAAGCCCGCGATGTCAATCCGCTGGCCGTAGCCATCGCACGACGGGAAAACTCGGATATCGTACTCAACGAGTACTCGCTGACGATCATCGAAGGCGTTACCGCACACCTGGACCGCATTGACGAAGTTCTCGAGAGCTACGTCAAGGACTGGACCATCGAGCGCATGCCAGCGGTTGACCGCAGCGCACTGCGCATCGGCGTGTGGGAGCTGCTTTACAACGACGACGTTCCCGATGCAGTAGCCGTGGCTGAAGCCGTGGTGAACGTCCGGGAATTGTCCACCGATGAATCGCCGGAGTTCGTCAATGGCGTTTTGGGTCGCATCCAGAGCGTCAAGGACACCCTGGTCGACTAATTCGATCCTCATCATTCCGAGCCCGGGCCGGAACCCCTTTCATGGGGTTCCGGCCCGGGCTTTTTTGCGTTCAGCCGTTGCCCGTTGCGGCTCGGCCCGCGCAGGATCACGGCGAAGCAGGCGAAGCGGGCCCGGCAGGGGAGCGGGCCACCTGCACGGCAACCGGCTGGCCACGGGCTCGAATGCCGGGGGCTGGATGCTTTGCTGCTGTCCACGCGTTCGGTTCTGCTTTCCACGCTCGGACTGCTTGTCCTGCCGCACCATCTAGGTGAAGCGGAGCGGAACTGGGACCTGGATATCCCGGGCTGATCCGGCGGGCAGGAACTCGGGTCCGCCGGGATCCGAGTTCGACGGAGCGGCGCAAATCCTGCACGAGCAGTACGCGCGGCATAGCGGGCCTGCAGATCTGCTGCGCGAATGCCTTGCCCGGGCGTGCGGGCCGATCATGCACGAGGAATCCCGGGCCCACGCCACTTCGCGGGTGTGTCGATCGCAACACATCTGCGCGCGGGGCCAAGGCCAAGCGCAGGGATCTGCGTGGTTCTGCCGGTCGCACGAAGCCGCCGGCCGATCGCTGTGACCGATCCCATGCCCTATTCAGTGTCATGCATAGGTTTCCGCTAGGGAATCAGCTCCCGCTCGTGATAATTTGAGTTAGCAATATTCCTTTAAATCCCGTCCCGTGAGGCGGAGAAGGGAGAGGTGCACAGCATGAATGAAAATTCAGTGCCAGATGCTGCCCGCACGGTATTAACCGGCGACGACATCGAACGTGTACTCACTCGCGTAGCCTTCGAGATCATCGAGGCCAACAAGGGCACCGACGACCTGGTGCTCCTAGGCATTCCCAGCCGAGGTTTCCCGCTGGCACAGCGGCTGGCAGCGCGAATCGCGGCTACCGCCCCGGGCAACCTGGACCCGGCATCCCTGGTAGGCCAGCTCGACATCACCATGTACCGTGATGATCTGCGCCACTCCACTACCCGCACCCCGTCGCCGACGCGCCTGCCAGCAGGCGGCATCGAAGGCAAGGTCGTGGTCCTGGTTGACGACGTCCTGTACTCCGGACGCACCATCCGCGCCGCCCTGGATGCCCTGGCAGACTGGGGCCGCCCCCGCATCGTGCGGCTGGCCGTCCTGGTTGACCGCGGGCATCGGGAACTGCCGATCCGCGCCGATCATGTGGGCAAGAACCTGCCGACAGCCAAGAGCGAAAAGGTGCGCGTGCACTTGGCGGAAATCGATGGGAAAAACGAAGTCGTGATCGAGGGCGCCGCGTGAAACACCTGCTATCCACCGCGGACCTGACCCGCGAAGAAGCCATCGCCATCCTTGATATTGCCGAAGAGATGCGCGAGTCCTCGACCCGTGCCATCAAGAAGCTTCCGGCCCTGCGCGGTCGCACCGTGGTGAACCTCTTCTTCGAGGACTCCACCCGCACCCGGATTTCCTTCGAGGCCGCCGCCAAGCGATTGAGCGCGGACGTCATCAATTTCTCGGCCAAGGGCTCGAGCGTTTCCAAGGGCGAGTCCCTGAAGGATACCGCCCAGACCCTGTTGGCCATTGGTGCCGACGCAGTGGTCATCCGCCACCCGGATTCCGGCGCCCCGGCCCGGCTAGCGGCCACGGACTGGATTGGCCTGCCCATCGTCAATGCAGGCGACGGCACGCACGAGCATCCCACCCAGGCGCTGCTGGACGCATTCACCCTGCGCCGCCAGGTGGCATTGCGCGATGGCACCAGCCCGGCAGGCCGCGGCCTGGACGGACTGAAGGTCGCGATCGTCGGGGATATCCTGCATTCACGCGTGGCCCGCTCCAACCTGTGGCTGCTGAACACCCTCGGTGCCGAAGTGACGATGGTGGCCCCTCCGACCCTGCTGCCTTTCGGCGCCGGCTCCTGGCCCTGCGCCATCAGCTACGACCTGGATGCAGTGATCGCCTCGGGCGTTGACGCGCTGATGATGCTGCGCGTGCAGGGCGAGCGGATGAACGCCGCCTACTTCCCGAACCCCCGCGAATACTCGCGCTACTGGGGACTGGACGATGCGCGCCTGGCGCAATTGGACGCCTCGGGCGCCGAAACCCTGATCATGCACCCGGGCCCGATGAACCGCGGCCTGGAAATCTCCTCGGCTGCCGCGGATTCGCCGCGCTCCACCGTGCTCGACCAGGTCACCAATGGCGTGGCCGTGCGCATGGCCAGCCTCTACATGCTCCTCTCCGGCGACCTGATCTGAAGGAAGAAACCATGAACTACTTGATCCAGCAGGCCTCCATCCTCGGCGGCGAACCGGTCGACGTGCTGATCGCCGACGGCAAGATCGCCCAGCTGGGCAGCATTGCTGCCGCCGGCGATGCCCAGGTCATCGACGCGCGGAATCTCGTGCTCCTGCCCGGGCTCGTCGACACCCACACTCACCTGCGCGAACCAGGCCGCGAAGACGCCGAAACCGTGGAAACCGGTTCGCAGGCAGCGGCCCGCGGCGGCTACACCGCCGTGCACGCCATGGCCAACTCCACCCCGGTAGCCGATACCGCCGGCGTCGTCGAGCAGGTCTACGAATTGGGCCGCAAGGCAGGCTGGGTGGATGTCCGCCCGGTCGGCGCGGTGACCGTCGGGTTGGCCGGCAAGCAGCTGAGCGAAATCGGCGCAATGGCCGATTCCCGTGCCCAGGTGAAGATGTTCTCCGATGACGGCATCTGCGTCTGGGATCCGCTGCTGATGCGCCGCGCCCTGGAATACGTGAAGGCCTTCGACGGGGTCATCGCCCAGCACGCCCAGGAACCGCGCCTGACCGAAGGCGCCCAGATGAACGAGGGCGAAGTCTCCGCCATCCTGGGCATGCCCGGCTGGCCAGCGGTCGCCGAGGAATCGATCATCGCCCGCGATGTGCTCTTGGCCGAGCACGTCGGCGCCCGCCTGCACGTGTGCCATGTGTCCACGGCCGGCTCGGTGGAGATCATCCGCTGGGCCAAGGCCCGCGGCATCCAGGTCACCGCGGAGGTCACCCCGCACCACCTGCTGCTCACCGATGAGAAGGTGCGCACCTACGACCCGGTCTTCAAGGTCAACCCGCCGCTGCGCCGCGAAGAAGACGTGATGGCGCTGCGCGCGGGCGTTGCCGACGGCACCATCGACGTGATCGGCACCGACCACGCCCCGCACCCCTCCGAGGCCAAGGACTGCGAGTGGGGCGCGGCCGCCATGGGCATGACCGGCCTGGAGACCGCGCTGTCCATCGTGCAGCACACGCTGGTGGACACCGGGCTGATGGGCTGGGAGGGCGTGGCCCGCATTACTTCGCAGGTGCCCGCGCAGATCGGCCGCGTTGCCGACCAGGGCCGACCGATCGCCATCGGCGAAGCTGCCAACCTGGTGCTGGTCGATCCGGCAGCCCGCTGGATCGTCGACCCGGCCGCCATGGCCACCAAGGGGCGCAACTCGCCGTTCGCCGGCATGGAGCTGCCAGGATCGGTGCGCACGACCTTCTTCCACGGCCATGCCACCGTGCTCGATGGCCAGCTGGCTACCCCGAGGACGGCCAATGCCTGAGGGAGCCCTGACCCCGTTGATCTGGACGATTGTCGCGATCGTCGCAGGCGTGGGCCTGATCCTTTTCGGCTGGCGGAACCTCAAGGCCAGGCAGTCAGCGATTCCCGAGCCCTTCGAGGACTTCGCCGATGAGGTGGAGCACCATTTCGCAGGCATGTATGTGGTCACCACCCGGTTCGACGACTGGCTGGCGCGCATCGCGGTCCATGAGCTCGGGGTGCGCACCAACGCCACCTTGGAACTGGGACGCGAAGGGCTGCACCTGATCCGTTCCGGAGCGCGCGACGTGCACATCCCGTGGGAGCACTACGAGGACGTGAAGCGCAGCAACGGGATGATCGGCAAGGTCGTGGAGAAGAACGGCCTGATCGTCATCACCTGGAACAAGGACGGCTTCACCTTCGACACCGGATTCCGTCCCCGCTACCACGAGGACACCCCAAAGATCTATCAGTTGCTGGCGTCGCACAACGACGTAAGCCGAGCAGGAGACAAATAAGTGAATTCCCTGAGCAACCTACCAGCCGTGTTGGTACTTGAAGATGGCCGCATCTTCCGCGGGCGCAGCTATGGCGCCGTGGGCACCACCCTGGGAGAAGCAGTGTTCACCACCGGCATGACCGGCTACCAGGAAACCCTGACTGACCCGTCCTACGCGCACCAGATCATCGTGCAGACCTTCCCGCACATCGGCAACACCGGCGTGAACTCGCAAGATCCGGAATCCACCCGCATGTGGGCTGCCGGCTACGTGGTACGCGACGCCGCCCGCCGGCCAAGCAACTGGCGCAGCGAGCGCACCCTTGATGCTGATCTGGTCGAGTACGGCATCGTGGGCATCCAGGGCGTGGACACCCGCGCGCTGACCCGCCACCTGCGCGACGCCGGCGCGATGAAGTCCGGCATCTTCTCCGGCGATGACGCCGCGAAGACCGACGCCGAGCTGGTGGCCCTGGTCAAGGCGCAGCCGTCGATGGCAGGCCGCAACATCTCCGCCGAGGTTTCGGTGGACGCCGCCTACATCGTCGAGCCAACGGACCACGGCTACGACGGCGAGGCCAAGCACACCGTGGCCGCGATCGACCTGGGCATGAAGTCGATGACCCCGCACCGCCTGGCCGAGCGCGGCCTGCGCGTGCACGTGCTGCCGTACAACGCCACCCTGGAAGATATCAAGGCCACCGGCGCTAACGGCGTGTTCTTCTCCAACGGCCCCGGCGACCCTGCCACCGCCACCGCCCAAGTGGAATTGGTCCGTTCGGTGCTCGATGCCGGCATCCCGTACTTCGGCATCTGCTTCGGCAACCAGATCCTGGGCCGCGCGCTGGGCTTCGACACCTACAAGCTGCGCTTCGGCCACCGCGGAATCAACCAGCCGGTGATGGACAAGGCCACCGGCCGCGTGGAAATCACCAGCCAGAACCACGGCTTCGCCGTCGACGCGCCCATCGAGGGCGCCGTCACCGCTCCGGTCGAACGCTTCGGCAAGGTCGAAGTCTCGCACTATTCGCTGAACGACCACGTGGTCGAAGGCCTGAGCTGCCTGGACATCCCGGCCTTCTCCGTGCAGTACCACCCAGAGGCAGCATCCGGCCCCCACGATGCCGCCTACCTCTTTGACCGCTTCATGACCGCGTTGGATTCCGCCGCAGAAAAGGACAGCAAGTAATGCCTAAGCGCACCGATCTGAAATCAGTTCTCGTTATCGGTTCGGGTCCGATCGTCATCGGCCAGGCCGCTGAGTTCGACTACTCTGGCACCCAGGCACTGCGTGTGCTCAAGGAGGAAGGCCTGCGGGTCATCCTGGTCAACTCCAACCCGGCCACCATCATGACCGACCCGGAATTCGCCGACGCCACCTATGTGGAG
Organism: Glutamicibacter sp. NPDC055354; assembly: GCF_053644955.1. Lineage (NCBI taxonomy): Bacteria > Bacillati > Actinomycetota > Actinomycetes > Micrococcales > Micrococcaceae > Glutamicibacter > Glutamicibacter sp. NPDC055354. The sequence continues at coordinate 655,795 of NZ_JBSHMB010000001.1, read as the reverse complement.
CCGATCACCCCCGAGGTCGTCGAGAAGATCATTGCCAAGGAACGCCCGGATGCGATCCTGCCGACCCTGGGCGGGCAGACCGCGCTGAACACCGCCATCGCCCTGGACAAGTCCGGTGCCTTGGAGAAGTACGACGTCGAGCTGATCGGCGCGAACATCGAAGCCATCGAGCTGGGCGAGGACCGCGAGAAGTTCAAGGGCGTCGTGGAGCGCTGCGGCGCCGAATCCGCCCGCTCGGTCATCGTGCACACCCTGGACGAGGCCTTCGCTGCCGTCGAGGAGCTGAACTACCCGGTAGTCGTGCGCCCGTCGTTCACCATGGGCGGCCTGGGCTCGGGCATGGCCTACAACCCGGAGGACCTGCGCCGCATCGCGGGCGCCGGCCTGCAGTACTCGCCAACCACCGAGGTGCTCCTGGAGGAGTCCATCCTGGGCTGGAAGGAATACGAGCTGGAGATGATGCGCGACAAGAACGACAACGTCGTGGTCGTCTGCTCCATCGAGAACTTCGATCCGGTCGGCGTGCACACCGGCGACTCGATCACCGTGGCCCCGGCCATGACCCTGACCGACCGCGAATACCAGAAGCTGCGCGACATCTCGATCGCGGTCATCCGCGAAGTCGGCGTGGACACCGGCGGCTGCAACATCCAGTTCGCCATCGAGCCTGACACCGGCCGCGTCGTGGTCATCGAGATGAACCCGCGCGTCTCGCGCTCCTCGGCACTGGCCTCCAAGGCCACCGGCTTCGCGATCGCGAAGATCGCCACCAAGCTGGCCGTGGGCTACACCCTGGATGAGATCCCGAACGACATCACCCAGAAGACCCCGGCTTCCTTCGAACCGGCCCTGGACTACGTGGTAGTGAAGGTTCCGCGCTTCGCCTTCGAGAAGTTCCCGGCAGCGGACAAGACCCTGACCACCACCATGAAGTCGGTCGGCGAAGCGATGGCCCTGGGCCGCAACTTCACCGAAGCGCTGCAAAAGGCGCTGCGCTCCCTGGAGCAGAAGGGCTCCGAGCTGTCCTTCGAGCCGATCCCGGAATCCGAGCACGAGGCCGTGCTGGCCTCGATCGTCAAGGGCTCGACCGAGCGCCTGTCGCTGGTCCAGCGCCTGCTGTTCTCCGGCGTATCCCTCGAGAAGCTGTTCGAGACCACCGCGATCGACCCGTGGTACCTGGACCAGCTGCAGCTGATCAACGAGGTCGCGCAGCTGGTGGCCGCGAACAAGCACCTGCCGGAGCACGTGCTGCGCGAAGCCAAGCGCCACGGCTTCTCCGATGTCCAGCTCGCCCAGCTCACCGGCAAGGCCGAATCGGTCATCCGCGGCATCCGCCATGCCCTGGGCGTGCGCCCGGTCTACAAGACCGTGGACACCTGCGCCGCCGAATTCGAGGCCTTCACCCCGTACATGTACTCCTCGTACGACGAAGAGACCGAGCTGGAGAGCCACGAGAAGAAGTCGGTCATCATCCTGGGCTCGGGCCCGAACCGCATCGGCCAGGGCATCGAGTTCGACTACTCCTGCGTCCACGCGGTGATGGCGCTGCGCGCCGAGGGCTACGAGACCGTCATGGTCAACTGCAACCCCGAGACCGTCTCCACCGATTACGACATCTCCGACCGCCTCTACTTCGAGCCGCTGACCTTGGAAGATGTCCTGGAGGTCATCCACGCTGAAGAGGAAACCGGCGGCGTGCTGGGCGTGTTCGTCCAGCTTGGCGGCCAGACTCCGCTGAAGCTCGCCGCCGAGCTGAAGGCTGCCGGCGTGCCGATCCTGGGCACCTCGCCCGAGGCCATCGACCTGGCCGAGCACCGCGGCGCCTTCCAGCAGGTACTGGATAACGCCGGGCTGGTAGCGCCGAAGAACGGCACCGCGGTGTCCTTCGCCGATGCCAAGACCATCGCCGACTCCATCGGCTACCCGGTACTGGTTCGCCCTTCCTACGTGCTGGGCGGACGCGGCATGGAGATCGTGTACGACGAGGCCAACCTCGAGCGCTATATCACCAACGCGACCGAAATCACCGTGGACCACCCGGTACTGGTGGACCGCTTCCTGGAAGACGCCATCGAGATCGATGTCGACGCCCTGTTCGACGGCACCGACCTGTACGTCGGCGGCATCATGGAGCACATCGAGGAAGCCGGCATCCACTCCGGGGACTCGGCCTGCACCCTGCCTCCGATCACCCTGGGCGCCGACGTGCGCGACCGCGTTGCCGCGGCAACCCGTGCGATCGCCGAAGGCGTGGGCGTGCGTGGCCTGATCAACATCCAGTTCGCCCTCGCCAGCGACATCCTGTACGTGATCGAAGCGAATCCGCGTGCATCGCGCACTGTGCCATTCACCTCGAAGGCTACCGGCGTGCAGCTGTCCAAGGTCGCCGCGCTGATCGGCGTGGGCCGTACCCTGGCCGAAATGCGCGGCAGCTACCTGCCAGCATCCGGCGATGGCGCGCACCTGCCGGAATCGGCGGCGATCGCCGTCAAGGAAGCAGTCATGCCGTTCGCCCGCTTCCGCACCCCGGAGGGCAAGGTCGTCGACTCGCTGCTCGGCCCAGAAATGCGTTCCACCGGCGAAGTCATGGGCATCGACAAGTACTTCGACACCGCTTTCGCCAAGTCGCAGGCCGCAGCGAACAACCCGCTGCCAACCGGCGGCAAGGTCTTCGTCTCGGTCACCAACCGCGACAAGCGCTCGATCGTCCTGCCGGTCAAGCACCTTGCTGACCAGGGCTTCGAGATCATCTCCACCGGCGGCACCGCGGAAGTGCTGCGCCGCAACGGCATCCCGACCCAGGTGGTCGGCAAGCTGCACGAAGGCGGGGAGTCCATTGTCGATTTGATCGTAGCCGGCCAGATCGGCCTGATCCTGAACACCCCGTCGGGCTCGGATGCACGTGGCGATGGCTACGAAATCCGCGCCGCCGCGACGTCTGTCGGCACCCCGGTCATCACCACCGTGGCGGAGTTCAACGCTTCGGTCCAGGCGATCGATGCCCTGCGCGAGTACGAGTGGGATGTCACCAGCTTGCAGGTGCACGACGCCAACCTGAACGCAGCGCGCAATGCCTGAGCCGACCCCATTCGGTCAGCGGCTTCGTTCAGCCATGCAGGCTTCCGGCCCGCTGTGCGTGGGGATTGATCCCCACCCGGCGCTGCTGGAAGCCTGGGGGCTGGAAAATACGGCCGAGGGCGTGCGATCTTTCTCACTGACCGTCGTGGAAGCGATGGCCGGTGCGGCGGCAATCCTCAAGCCCCAGGTGGCTCTGTACGAGCGTTTCGGGTCCAAGGGATTTGCCGCATTGGAAGAAACCTTGAGTGCTGCGAAGTCCGCTGGACTGCTCACGCTGGCCGACGCCAAGCGCGGGGATATCGGTTCGACCATGGCAGCGTACGCGAGCGCATGGCTCGATGATGCTTCTCCGCTGGCCGCTGATGCCGTGACTCTGAGCCCGTACCTGGGTTATGAATCGCTGCGTCCGGCATTGGATTTGGCTGCTGGAACCGGCAGGGGAGTGTTCGTTCTCGGACTGACTTCCAACCCCGAGGGGCCATCGGTACAGCACGTAGGCGGGGAAAACTCGGTTGCTAAATCAATTATTGACCAAGTCACTGCGGATAATGCATACGCAGGAGATTTAGGACATGTCGGGCTGGTTGTTGGTGCGACCATCGGGGATGCACCGTCCAAGCTCGGAATCGATCTGGCAGCTTCCAAGGCTCCGCTGCTCACACCAGGGCTCGGCGCCCAGGGTGCCACGGCCGCGGATATTGCCAAGTCATTCGCCTCAAGCTACGGCCAGGTACTGGGCACGAGCAGCAGGGACATCCTCAAAGAGGGGCCGAGTAAGGCCGCTCTCAGGGAAAAAGCCCTGCGGGTTAGGGACGAATTGCTGGCAGCTCGCTAGCAAAAAATTCGAATAAGTGACATAGGCGCGTTGTGGCTATTAGAGTTTCTAGTAGCCACAACGCGTTTAGTCTTGCAAAAGCAGCGTTAGCTCGCTATGTTTCTCAACATAAGCCTTAGTCCACTACAACTGAAGGATGGCTGAACGATGGTACTGCGAGAACTCTCTGACGAAGATCGTATCCGCGCCCGCGCCAAGGCACTCGCCGCACGCACTCGTCGTGCAGAAATCAAGGCCGAGTTCAGTGCCGGCAAAATTTCCATCACCGAGGTACTAGACTTGGTATACGAAGATGAAGCCGTGGGACGCATGCGTGTCATGGACCTTCTGGAATCGGTACCGGGCGTAGGTGAAGTACGCGCGGCAAATTTGCTGGAGCGACTTGGCATTTCCCCTTCCCGCCGTCTGCGCGGACTGGGACGCAAGCAGCGCACCGCAATCACCGAGCACTTCAAGCAAAGCCCGCCAAAAACGAAAGTGTAGTCAATGACCGCTGCGTCGGTAACTGTTCTAGCCGGCCCCACGGCAGTAGGCAAGGGCACCGTCTCTACCTACATCCGCGATAACTATCCAGATGTCTGGCTTTCGGTGTCCGCAACGACCCGCAACGCCCGGCCAGGGGAGCAGGATGGAGTCCACTACTTCTTCGTGGGCCCCGAACGCTTCCAATCCCTGGTCGAGGAAGGCCAGATGCTGGAATGGGCTGTTGTCCATGGCCAGAACAGCTACGGCACGATTCGATCGACGGTTGAAGATGCAGTGGCAGATGGCAAGAAGGTTCTGCTGGAAATCGATCTGCAAGGTGCGCGCCAGGTCAAGGAGTCGATGCCCGAGGCAAAATTCGTCTTCTTGGCACCGCCATCATGGGAGGAATTGGTGCGCCGCCTTGTGGGACGCGGCACTGAAACGGCCGAGGAACAGCAGCGCCGCCTAGAAACCGCTAAACTAGAACTTGCAGCGGAATCTGAATTCGACGTGACCATCGTCAACGACGATGTCGCACGTGCCGCCGAAGAGCTTGTAGCCCTCATGGGGCTAAAGAACGACAAATAGGGAGTCCTGTGTCCAACCCAGAGGGAATCATTAACCCATCGATCGACTCGTTGCTTGAGACCAACGACTCGAAGTACGCCATTGTGCTGAACTCGGCCAAGCGTGCACGCCAGATCAACGCCTACTACGCGCAGCTGAACGAAGGCCTGTTCGAGTACGTAGGCCCACTGGTGGAAACCAAGCTGAACGAGAAGCCGCTGACCATCGCTTTGCGCGAGCTGGACGATAACCTGCTGAAGGTAACCGCAGCCGAGGTCATCGAAGACTAATCGAAAAGTCGGCGCCCCTGAGCGGGCGCCTTCTTTTTCGTTAAGCTCCTTTTTCTCCCGCACCCACCTCATTGCCGCACCGAATCCTCGAGGAAGTACTTCGTGAAGCGAATTGTCCTAGGCGTTTCCGCTGGTATCGCCGCCTACAAGTCCGTACTCCTGCTGCGCTTGCTGCGCGAAGCCGGGCACCACGTCGACGTGATCCCTACCCGGAACGTCACCAACTTCGTGGGCAACGCCACCTGGGAGGCCCTGTCCGGAAATCCGGTCACCTCGAACGTGTTCGACGCGGTGGATTCGGTCAATCACGTGCGCCTGGGCCAGCAGGCCGATCTGGTGATGGTCGTGCCGGCCACCGCGGACGTCTTAGCCAAGGCCGCTGCGGGATTGGCTGACGATCTGCTCACCGGAACCCTGCTGGCCACGCGGGCGCCGGTAGTGATGGCCCCGGCCATGCACACCGAAATGTGGCAGCATCCGGCCACTGCCGCGAATGTGCAGACCCTGCGGGATCGCGGCGTGCGGGTGATCGAACCCGCTTCCGGGCGGCTGACCGGCAAGGACTCGGGACCGGGCCGGCTTCCAGAACCCGATGAAATTTTCGCCGCAATCCAGGACCTGCTCGCCGAACCGGTGCTGGCCGGAGCCAAGGTGCTGATCACCGCCGGCGGCACCCGTGAACCGCTGGACCCGGTGCGCTTCCTGGGTAACCGCTCCTCGGGCCGCCAGGGTGTCGCGCTGGCACAGGCCGCCAGAGATGCCGGGGCCGAGGTCACGCTGATCGCCACCCATCTGGAAGTGCCCGCGCCGCATGGCGTGCGGCTGGTGCACGCCTCCAGCGCACTGGAGCTGCGCGAGGCGGTCTTCGACTGCGCCGAGGGCCAAGACGTGCTGATCATGAATGCCGCGGTCGCCGATTTCCGCCCGGCAAGAATCGAGAACTCGAAGATCAAGAAGCGCGATGAGCATTCGGCTCCGGTCATCGAACTGGTGCGCAACCCGGACATCCTCGCCGAGCTGGTCGCCGCGCGCGGACAGAATCCGCAACTGCCGCCGTTCATTGTCGGTTTTGCCGCCGAGACCGGCGATGAGCAGGGGACCGTGCTGGAGTACGGCCAGGCCAAGCTGAACCGCAAGGGCTGCGAAATGCTCGTGGTCAACGAGGTGGGCGCATCCCTGACCTTCGGGCAGGAAACCAATAGCATCCAGGTTCTTTTCGCCGATGGCGCCGACTCGGTGCAGGCCTCGGGCAGCAAGCTCGAGGTGGCCCGCGTGGTCATCGAACAGATTTCGAATGCAACAAAAAGTCATGCAGCTGTAACAAAGTGAGTGGCGCCATACGGTGCTTGTTCACGAAACGTACCAGATCTGCTTACCGGTCCCAGAGACCAGATAGAGTTATACGGTGACTTCAACAACCCCTGAACTTCGTCTTTTCACCTCGGAATCCGTGACCGAGGGCCACCCGGACAAGATTTGCGACCAGATTTCCGACGCGATCCTCGACGCCATGCTGGCGCAGGATCCGGACTCGAAGGTCGCCGTCGAGACCCTGACCACCACCGGGCTGGTGCACGTTGCCGGCGAGGTGACCACCAATGGCTACGTGGAGATCCCGGAGATCGTCCGCAAGACCATCCTGGACATCGGCTACGACTCCTCGGCCAACGGCTTCGACGGTGCGCGCTGCGGCGTGTCCGTGTCGATCGGCCAGCAGTCCCAGGAGATCCACGACGGCGTCTTCAACTCGCTGGAGTCGCGCGAAGGCACGGCCAAGGATCCCCGCGACATGCAGGGTGCCGGCGACCAGGGCCTGATGTTCGGCTACGCCTCGGATGAGACCGACTCGCTGATGCCGACCCCGATTTTCCTGGCGCACCGCCTGTCCGAGCGCCTGACCCAGGTCCGCAAGAACGGCCGCATGCCGCTGCTGCGCCCGGATGGCAAGACCCAGGTCACCATTGGCTACGACGGCGACAAGCCGGTCTCTGTGGACACCGTGGTCGTCTCCAGCCAGCACGCCGCCGAATACGAGCTGGCGACCCTGAAGGCCGACCTGCACGAAGAGGTTGTGACCCCGATCCTGGAGCGTTCGGGCCTGGACATCTCGAACACCAAGATCATCCTGAACCCATCGGGCCCGTTCATCATCGGCGGCCCGGTCGGCGATGCCGGGCTGACCGGCCGCAAGATCATCGTGGACACCTACGGCGGCTTCGCCCGCCACGGCGGAGGCGCCTTCTCGGGCAAGGACCCTTCGAAGGTCGACCGCTCGGCTGCCTACGCGATGCGCTGGGTGGCCAAGAACGTGGTCGCCGCCGGCCTGGCACGCCGTGCCGAGGTCCAGGTGGCCTACGCGATCGGCGTTGCCCGTCCGGTGGGCCTGTATGTGGAGACCTTCGGCACCGAAACCGTTGATCCGGCCAAGATCACCAAGGCCATCAACGAGGTATTCGACCTGCGCCCGCTGGGCATCATCGAAGACCTGGACTTGAAGCGCCCGATCTATCGCAAGACCGCTGCCCACGGCCACTTCGGCCGCGAGGACAACGACTTCACCTGGGAGAAGCTGGACCGCGTCGAGGCCCTGCGCAGCTGGTTCAACGCCTAGGACCTGAGCGTGCAGCAAGACGCCCTCATCTCAGCACCCGAGCCGGCCCGCCTCAAGCGGGTTGCCCGGGTGCTGATTGATTCTTCCGTCCCGCACCTGGACCGCTTCTTCGATTACGAGATTCCTCCCTCGATGGCCCAGGATGCCGTGGCGGGGGTGCGCGTGAAGGTGCCCTTCGGGCCGCAGCTGCTCTCCGGATTCATCGTCGCGGTGCTCGAGGACCACGCCCCGGAGATGAAACTGCGGCCGCTGGCCAAGCTGGTCAGCACCCAGGTGGCGCTGTACCCGGAAATCGTGGCCGCCGCGCAGGAGATCGCGACCCGCTATGCCGGAACCCTGTGGGATGTGGTGCGTCTTGCGGTGCCCGCCCGCGCGGCCAAGGTCGAAAAAGAGGAAATGGCCACCGTCGCGCCGTTGCTGCCCGACGCCCCGAACCAGCTCTCCCGCTACGAGCACGGCGCCCAAGCGCTTGACGCCTGGGGAAGCGGCGAAACCCTGCGCGCCGTTGCCACCTGGGTGCCGAATTTCCACGGTGCCTGGCCAGGTTTCTTGATGGATGCGGCCCGTCCGGTGCTTGAGCGCGGCAAGCGCGTGCTGCTGATCGTGCCCGACGCGCGCGACCTGCGGCTGCTGGGTGGCTATCTCGATGAGCACTTCGGCGCCGAATCCTATGCGCGGCTGCAGGCCGACGACGGGCCGACTCCGCGCTACCGCAACTTCCTGCGTGCCATCGGAGGGCATGTGCAGATCGTCATCGGCACCCGTTCGGCGGCGCTATGCCACGTGCCCGGGCTGGAACTGATGATCGTGTGGCAGGACGCGGACCAATCGCACCGCGAACAGCGCGCACCCTACCAGCACAGCCGCGAGGTGGCGTTGCTGCGCAGCCAGCAAGCAGGCATCTCCCTGCTGATCGCATCGCCATCGCGCTCGGTCGAAGCCCAGCGCCTGGTGGCGACCGGCTGGGCCACCGAACTGAAGGTTCCCCGCGACCTGTTGCGTGCGCAAACCGCCCGCATTGTGGCCACCACAAACGATTTCGAGCTCGAGCGCGACCCGGTGCTCGCCCGGGCGCGCATCCCTTCGCTGGCCTGGCGGGAAGCTAGCAAGGCGCTGGAATCCGGCCCGGTGCTGGTGCAAGTGGCGCGCACCGGGTTCATGCCGGCGCTGGCCTGCCAGGACTGCCGGACCCCGGCGCGCTGCACTGCCTGCCAAGGCCCGCTGCACATCGCCGGCAGAGGCTCGCATGTGGCTTGCCGCTGGTGCGGCGAGCAGTACCACGACTACCGGTGCGTGCACTGCGCCTCACCGAGGATCCGGGCCGCCAGCATCGGCGCCGACCGCACCGCCGAAGAACTCGGACTGGCCTTCCCCAAGGTCAGCGTTATTTCTTCCACCGGAGCAAAACCCGTGGACAAGATTCCCGGCAAACCGGCGCTGGTGGTCGCTACGCCAGGGGTCGAACCATTTGCCGAATCCGGCTACGCCGCGGTTCTGCTGCTCGATGCCGACAAGATGATGGCCCCCGATTCGCTGCGCAACCCCGAAGAAGTCATCTCCCGCTGGTTCACCGCTGCTTCCATGGCGCGTGCCGACGGGGTAGTGGTGCTCACCGGCAATCCGAGCCCCGCCGGGGCCGCGCTGGTGCGCTATGACCCGGCGAGCTTTGCCGAACGCGAATTGGCCGAGCGCCGCGAGGTGGGGTTGCCTCCGGCAGTGCGCAGCGCAGTGATTTCGGGCCTGGGCGCCGAACGGCTGGTCGCGAACCTGGATCCGCAGACCCGGCAGTGCGTGCAAATCCACGGCCCGACGGTGATAGACGGGCCCCCGGCCGAGCACCGCTACGTGCTCTTCTTCTCCTACGCCGACGGGCCGGCAGTGACCATGGCCCTGCGCCAGCTGCGCGCGAGCATGTCCGCGGCCAAGGACCCGGTCGTGAATATCGCTATCGACCCGGACGACGCGCTCTAGGAGCCCGCCGCGGGATCCTCGGCCTGGCCGGTTGCCAGCAGCTGCAGGAAGCCATCGATGGCGGCGGCGGTTTCGGGAGCCTTCTCGTAGTGGATCAGGTGCCCGACGTTCTCGAGCATGACCAGTTGGGCGTTGGCGAAGCTGGCCCGCAGCGCCTCCTGCGTCTGCGCGGTGCCCAGTTCGTCTTGCAGGCCGCCGACCATCAGCGTCGGCAAGCCCAGCGCAGGGGAGTAGTCCCCGACCGTTGCGCTGACCGAGGCGCGGTACGACTGGGCCAAGGCGGCCCGCGAGTGGAAGCCGCCGAAGTAGGCGCGGTGCTGCTCGCGCACGTAGCGGCGGATTTCCGGGTCCCTGCTCTTGGTCATCACCAGGCTCATGGCATCGCTGAACAGCCTGGAACGCAGCAACGGTTCGCCGATGCGGGCCGGAAGCTTGGCGCACACCTCGTAGTAGCCGCTGGTTAGCTTGGCCAGCAGCGCCTGGTCGGACTCCAACGCCGGCTCGGAGATCGGGTTGAGTAATACCAGCGAGGCAAAGCCGCGGACGGTGGCCAGCTTGGCGGCCACGATCGAGCCGAAGGAATGCCCCAGCAGGTGCACGGAGGATTCCAGCTGCAGCTCTTCGGCCAGCTCATTGAGCACCGCAGCGTACCCCTCGACGTCATGGGGCAGATCCGCCATCGAGGTCGAAGTGCCAAAGCCGGGAAGATCGGGAACGATCACCGTGTAGTGCTCCAGGTGCGAGACGATGCGCGCCAGCCCGTGGTGGTCTCCGCGGAAACCATGCACGGCGTAGATCACCCCGCGGGAGGGCTGCTGGGCCGGGTGGGTGTAGACCCGGATTTCTGCACCGTTCAAATGATGGGTGGTCACTAGCTGCTGTCGTGGGGCCATGGCTTTAACCCTACCCGTCCAGCAGCGCCAGAGCGGTGCCCTCGTCGATCACCAGATCGGTGATCAGCCCGCCTTTGAGCGCACCGCGCACGGCCTGGAGCTTGCCGCGGCCGGCGACCACGCAGAAACGGGTCGGCACCTTGCGAAGGGCATCGAGGTTCGGGCCGGTGGAGCGGGCATTAAGCGAAATGTTCGAGCTGTTCCCGTCCTTGTCGAAGAACACCGTGGCCACGTCGCCGACCACGCCGATCTCGTTGAGCTCTTGGGTTTCCGCCTTGGTCAGGTAGCCGCCGCGGTAGACCTGCGAAGCCACGGCGGAGCCGGCCGAGCCCAGGGAGAATACCGCGAGACTCATCTCCTTCTGCACCTGCAGTACCCGGCGGATCGATGTTTCCTCCCACATTGCGTCGCGGGTGGAGGCCCGGTCGAAGAAGGCCGGGACCGGGAACTGCTCGGTGCGGGCGGTGAAGGCTTGGCCGAAACGCGTGAGGATGTCGCTGGCATAGCGCACGCCGCTGGTCACCGGATTAGCCGCTCCATTGAGCTGCACGATTTTCGTGTCATGGGTCGGGTGGGAGCCCAGCGCCGTGGACACCGACTGCATGGTCGATCCCCAGGCAACACCCACCGTCATCGAGGAGGAAACCATGCCGCCGAGCAGGTAGGCCGCGTGCGCAGAGACCCGGGCCAGCAGCTCGGAGTCATCCATGTTGCCATCGGTGGGTACGACGTTGAAGCTGATCCCGTAGTGCTCGGAGAGCTGGTTTCCCAGCAGCGCCGACATGTTGGCGCTGGGGGAGATGCTGATCGAAACCATGCCGGTGCGCTTGGCGTGGGTGAGCAACCGGGAGACCGTGGACCGCGAGGTGCCCAGCTCCTTGGCGATCACTTCCATCTTCATATCCTGAAGGTAATACAGCTGGGCGGCGCGCAGCGCATCCTTGGCCTTGGGGGTGCTGTGCACAGATGTGCCAGTCGTTGCCCGCTTGTAGGTGCCCCCGGACGAGGATTTCATCATGATTCAGACCACTTCTGCACGTTTGTGCATTTTGTTTGACCGCTTTGCCGTTCAGTAACAAGACTAGCTTCAGACTCATTCAATATTTACATAAGGGGCACAAATCGTGATTCGGGAACAGCTAGCCAAACTGCGCGAACGTCCGCAGGCGCAGGTTCTGGTTGTTGGCGGTGGCATCAACGGCGTAGCGACCTTCCGCTACCTGGCCATGCAGGGGATTGATGTAGCCCTGATCGAGCGCGGCGATTACTGCCAGGGCGCTTCGGGTGCCAGCTCGCACATGATCCATGGCGGAATCCGCTATCTGGAGAACGGCGAGTTCCGCCTGGTTCACGAGTCGGTGCAGGAGCGCAACTCGCTGCTGGAGATCGCTCCGCACTACGTGAAGCCGCTGCAGACCACCATTCCCATCTTCTCCACCTTCTCCGGCATCCTCAGCGCACCGATGCGCTTCCTGTCCCACAAGTCGGGCAAGCCAACCGAACGCGGGGCGGCGTTGATCAAGGCCGGGTTGATCATGTACGACGTGTTCGCAGGGATCGGCGGACGCAACACCCCTTGGCATAACTTCAAGGCCGGCAAGGCTGCCCGCCAGGATCTGCCAGCACTGCGCGATGACGTCAAGTACACCGCCACCTATTTCGACGCCTCGGTGCACAACCCCGAGCGGCTGACCCTGGATGTGCTGCGTGAAGGCCTGAACGCCAACGACGAGGCCCGCGCCAGCAACTACGTTGAGCTGGCCGGCGTCGACGGCGGCACCGCGAAGCTGCGCGATATGCTCTCCGGCGAAGAATTCGACTTCGACGCCGATGTCATCATCAACGCCACCGGCGCGTGGGTGGATCTGACCAACAAGGACCTGGGCCGCGATACCAAGTGGACCGGCGGCACCAAGGGTTCGCACATCGTGCTGGATCACCCGGAACTGCTCGCCGCTACCGGAGGCCGCGAAATCTTCTTCGAGCATGAAGACGGCCGAATCGTGCTCATCTACCCGATGCTCGGCCGCGTGCTGGTCGGCACCACCGACCTCGAGCACGACATGAACGAGCCAGCGGTATGCACCGACGAGGAAGTCGACTACTTCTTCGAGCTGGTCCACCATGTCTTCCCGGGCATCAAGGCCACCAGGGAACAGATCGTCTACAAGTTCTCCGGCGTGCGCCCCCTGCCCAGCCATGACGACACCGCGCCAGGCTTCGTATCCCGCGATTACCAGATCAAGGAAACCCGCCTGACCGACGCGACCACCATGCTCTCGCTGATCGGCGGCAAGTGGACCACCTTCCGCGCATTGAGCGAGAACCTCGGCGGCAAGGCCCTGGAATTCCTCGGCGCCTGTGAAGTGAAGTCCACCGCCGGCGTAGCCATCGGTGGCGGAAAGAACTTCCCGGCCAACGAGGGCGAACTCGCCGCTTGGTATGCCGCGCGCGAGTCCAAGGCCGGCCGCGAACGCTTGCGCGTGCTGCTCGAACGCTACGGCACCGGAGCCGATGCCCTGCTGGAGACCCTCGGCGGCAACGAAACCATGCTAGAGCACACCAACGAGCTGTCCTGCCAGGAGTTGGCCTACATGGCGAACCAAGAGCAGGTGGGCCGGTTGATCGATGTCTTCATCCGCCGCACCAACCTGGCCTTCCGCGGCCTGGTCACGAAGGATTTGGTAATCGAGGCAGCTAATTGCCTTGCAGAGCCGATGGGTTGGGACCAGTCCCAGACCCAAGCCGAGATCGACCATTCGCTCTCGGTACTCGCAGAAGCCCACGGAGTCACCCTGGTCTAACCTGCATCCAGGCCGGCGGCAAGGCGCCGCTGGCACTCGAAACCACTAAGAGGTCAACGTTGTCCACTCACGTGTTTCTCGCCGAATTAGCCGGCACTTTCATTCTCCTGCTGATGGGCGGCGGCGTCTGCGCGAACGTCGCCCTGAAAGGCACTCTCGGCAGCGCCGCGGGCTGGGTAGCCATCAGCTTCGGCTGGGGCCTGGGCGTCTATTGCGGCGTCTGGATAGCTGGGATCTCCGGAGCCCACCTGAACCCGGCAGTCACCCTGGGCCTGCTGGTCAACCCGGACGTTGCCGAGTACGCCCCCGGCGTTGCCAAGACCATGGCCAATACGCTGCTCTACTTCGCGGCGCAGTTCATTGGCGCCTTCCTGGGTGCCGTGGGCACCTGGCTGTCCTACAAGAAGCACCTGGATGATCCGCAGAACGCGGGCACGCAGCTGGGCGTCTTCGCCACCGGACCGGCCATCCGCTCCTACGGCTGGAACCTGGTCTCGGAAATCTTCGGCACCTTCGTCCTGGTGTTCGTGATCGCCGGACTGGGGCATACTCCTCACGAGCTTGGCCCGCTGGCTGTCGGCCTGCTGGTTGTTGCCATCGGCCTGTCCCTGGGTGGAGCCACCGGCTACGCCATCAACCCGTTCCGCGACCTCGGTCCACGAATTGCCCACGCCATCCTGCCGATCAAGGGCAAGGGCTCCTCCGACTGGTCCTACTCGTGGGTTCCGTTGGCTGGTCCAGCCATCGGCGGTATCCTTGGCGGACTTGCCGCCGCGCCAATGTTCTAGAAAGAGAGCAGTGAATCATGAGTGAAAAATTCGTCATCGCCATTGACCAAGGCACGACCAGCTCCCGCGCAATTGTCTTCACGCACGCCGGTGAGGTGCATTCGGTAGGCCAGAAGGAACACGAGCAGATCTTCCCGGCTGCCGGATGGGTCGAGCACGATCCAGCCGAAATCTGGAGCAACGTGCGCGAAGTGATTGGCCAGGCCCTGTCCAAGGCCAACCTGACCCGCCACGACATCGAGGTCGTCGGCATCACCAACCAGCGTGAAACCGCGGTGGTGTGGGATAAGAACACCGGCGAAGCCGTCTACAACGCGATCGTCTGGCAGGACACCCGTACCCAGGACATCGTCGACGAACTGGCAGCCGATGGCGGCCTGGAACGCTACAAGCAGACCGTTGGCCTGCCCCTGGCGACCTACTTCTCCGGCACCAAGATCAAGTGGATCCTGGACAATGTCGAAGGTGCCCGGGAGCGTGCCGAAGCAGGCGACCTGCTCTTCGGCACCACCGACAGCTGGGTGCTGTGGAACCTGACCGGCGGCGTGGACGGCGGCGTGCACGTCACCGACGTGACCAACGCATCACGTACCCTGTTCATGGACCTCAAGACCCTGGACTGGGACGAGAAGATCCTGGCTGACTTCGGCGTGCCGCGCTCGATGATGCCGCAGATCCGCTCTTCTTCGGAGGTCTACGGCTCCGTGCACACCAACCAGCTGCTGCGCGAGGTGCCCGTTGCAGGCATCCTGGGCGACCAGCAGGCGGCGACCTTCGGCCAGGCGGCCTTCACCGCAGGTACCGCGAAGAACACCTACGGCACCGGTTGCTTCCTGATCTTCAACACCGGCACGGAGATCGTGAATTCGACCAACGGCCTGCTGACCACCATGGCCTACAAGCTGGGCGAAAACGCACCGGTGTACGCCTTGGAAGGTTCCATTGCCGTGGCCGGGTCGCTGATCCAGTGGCTGCGCGACAATATCGGCATGATCGTTACCGCTCCGGAGATCGAGGAACTGGCAGCAAAGGTGGAGGACAACGGCGGCGTGTACATCGTTCCGGCCTTCTCCGGGTTGTTCGCACCATATTGGCGCTCGGATGCCCGTGGCGCGATCGTGGGCTTGACCCGCTATGCGAACAAGAACCACATCGCCCGTGCGGCCCTGGAGTCCACCGCATTCCAGACTCGCGAAGTCCTGGATGCGGTCAACGCCGACGCAGAGGTTCCGCTCACCGAACTGAAGGTCGACGGCGGCATGGTGGCCAACGAAGCCCTGATGCAGTTCCAGGCTGACATCCTCGGCGTGCCAGTGGTTCGCCCGAAGGTCACCGAGACCACTGCACTGGGTGCAGCCTACGCTGCTGGCCTGGCCATTGGCTTCTGGAAGGACCTGGGCGAACTGGAAGACAATTGGGCCGAGGACAAGCGCTGGGAGCCAACCATGGATGAGGCTACGCGTGAGCGCAGCTTGCGCCTGTGGAAAAAGGCTGTCACCCGCACCTTCGACTGGGTCGACGAAGATACCAAGGCCTAAGCGCAACCGTGGCTTGGCCGGTTCCGAGCCGGCCGCAACCGGCAACGCCCGAATCACCCGGATGGGTGGTTCGGGCGTTGCCGGTTTAACCCGCGGGGCAGCTCAATCGCCTCAATCGCCTCAATCGCCTGATGCGGCCTCAGGGGTGTCTTCCTGGCCTGGACGCGCGGTTTCCTGCGCGGCGGGTCTGCGGCGCGCGGGGGACTCGCCGGCTTGCCGGGCGTCCCAATAGGTATTGCGGCGGGGCTTTTGCTCCGGATCGACATGTGCAGGCATGACCACGTGCGGCAGCCCATCGACATCGACGACCTCGAGCTGTCCGGCATGGCGCTTGTGGTGATCGGACGTGCACATTCCCGCCCCGGACCAGACACTGGTTTCGCCGCCTTCGGACCAGGGCTTCTGGTAGTGGTCGGTTTCGACATGATCCGGCGGCGCGGTGCAGTCGGGCACGATGCAGCCGCGATCCCGGGCCATGATCGCTTCGCGGATCCGGCCTTTGTGGCAGCGCATCTTGCGCCCCATATCCAGTACTTGGCTGTTGCCGCCAAGGACCATCGGGATGATGTTCGCCCTGGCGAGCAGCTGCCGGAGTTCTCCGGGCGGGATGTCGATGCCATTTGCGGTCATGCCGTGCGCGTCCGCCAGGTTCTGCAGATCCGCGAGCCACAGGTAGACCACGAACTTCGGGATGACGACTTTTCGCTCGCCGCCAGCAAATGGTGCGCGCAACAGCGCCATGAACGCGTTGAGCCGGCGACGATGCAGATCGGGCTGCCCGGCGGGGGAGTCCTGCAGGTGCGGCTCGTCTTGCGCCTCGTCTTGAGCCTCGTCTTGAGCCTCGTCTGGGGCCTCTGCCTGCTTTGCGGTGCGGCCGCCGTCCGGGTTCTGGCCATCGTGAGCTTCTGGTTCCTCTTCGGCCCACGGCGGCATGGGCTGATCGCTGCGCAGCCACGACGGCGGCTCGGGTGCGGCTCCACTTCCGTTGCCAGCGTTCTGGCCTGCCGTGGACTCCTGGTCCGCTTGGGAGTCCTGGCCCTCTCGTGGGCCGCCGCTGGCGCTGGATCCCGAACCCGCCGGGCGCTGCTGCTGGGGATCGCGATCGGCCCGGCCGGCCTTGGTTCGTGGGTTGCCGGCCTGCGTGAGCACCGAATGAACCAGCTGCGCATCGGTGGCATCGGTGCGCAGCGAGAAGAAATGCACGCCGTTTTTCACCGGGCCGATGAACATGCCGAGCTTGGGAGGCAGCTGCTTGCCCTGCAGTTCTTTGTAGGTCCTGATTGAGGTGCTGATCTGCTTCTGCGCGGCGGCGGGGCCCAGCTCCCGCAGGGAGTGGGCCGCGGCTTGGTCCAGGCTGCGGCCATCGGTGCCATGCGCCAGCAGCGGCACGGGCACGCCGTCAAAGATGGTGTCCTGCGGTTCGAGCCGTTCAAGGCGCCGCGCGGCGGAAGCGATGGCCCGGCGGTTGGCTGCGCCCTGCCCGTAGAGTTCGGCCAGATGCTTGAAACAAGGCGCGCAGATGCCGCCATCGGGGGTGCGCCGGCCAATGAGCAGGTGCGCGTCGGCAATGCGCCGTTGGGCTTCGAAGTAGCTGATGCCCAGCCATGCGGCCAGCAGCTGGGCGGTGTCCTTGTAGCAGCAGCGCCCCGGGGCAAGGTCCGGTTCCCCGGCAAAGAGCCCGTCGGTGATGGCGTCGGGGTCATCCGCAGGCAAACGCAGGGCCGCGTAGCTGTCCAGTGCCAGCGCCCGGGCGCCGGTGGCCTCGGCATGCAGTGCGCCGGCGTGTTGCTCGCAATGGACTTGCTGGGCGAACCTTTCGGTGAGCTGCAGATGCGCCAGGACCAGGCGCGGGTCGCCCGCATCGCGCACCAGCTTGCCCAGCGCGGCATACAGGGCCAGGCACAGGTAGCCAAGGCGCAGCACCATGGCACCGGACAAGGCCGGTCCGAGGTGCATCGGGGCCTGACATGCGGTGCGCAATGCGGCGATCAGGGCTGGCGCGTTCATGGCTCCATGATCGGGCGCTGGAAGCTCCTGCCCCTGCGGGCAGCTGCGGGATGTGGATAACTGCGGTGGCGCCGCGTTTGCCGCTGTGTGCAATCTTGCGCTTCATCGATGCGCGCGTGGGCAGGGGATATGCGATAGAATCGCGATATGAATCCGAAGCGCAACCTAGCCTGAGCACGGCCCGTTGGCCGTACCCCCGAGTGGAAATTTGGGGGCTTTTGTTGTGTCTGGAACCAAGAACAAGTTTTTCCTATCGGAAATTTTCCGCAAAGCGTGTGAGAAGAGCAGCGTGACATCATCGACGAACGAACCCAGGACCTACGACTTCAAGGACATCGAGTCCAAGTGGCTTCCGGTGTGGGACGAACTACAGGTGTTCAAGCCCGCCGATGATGGCAGCCGCGAACGCCGCTATGTGCTGGACATGTTCCCCTACCCATCGGGCGATCTGCACATGGGCCACGCCGAGGCCTTCGCCATGGGCGATGTGGTCGCGCGCTACTGGCGCTTGCGCGGCTATGACGTGATGCACCCGATCGGCTGGGACTCCTTCGGCCTGCCCGCAGAGAATGCCGCGATCAAGCGCAATGCCCACCCTGCCGAGTGGACCTACAAGAACATCGATACCCAGGCCGCCAGCTTCAAGCGCTACGCGATCTCCGCCGATTGGGATCGCCGCTTGCACACCTCGGATCCGGAGTACTACCGCTGGACCCAGTGGCTGTTCAACAAGTTCTACGAGAAGGGCCTGGCCTACCGCAAGGACCACCCGGTGAACTGGTGCCCGAAGGACCAGACCGTGCTGGCCAACGAGCAGGTCGTCAATGGCGCTTGCGAGCGTTGCGGCACTGCGGTGACCAAGAAGTCGCTGAACCAGTGGTACTTCAAGATCACCGAATACGCTGACCGCCTGCTTGAGGACATGGAGCAGCTCAAGGGCCATTGGCCTGAGCGCGTGCTGCTGATGCAGAAGAACTGGATCGGCCGTTCCGAAGGCGCCGAGGTCACCTTCGGGATCGAAGGGCACGAGGACAAGCCTGCGCTGCAGATCCCGGTCTTCACCACCCGCCCGGACACCCTGTACGGTGCTACCTTCATGGTGGTCGCCGCCGACGCGCAGCTGGCTGGCGAACTGGTCACCGATGAGCACCGCGCCGCCTTGGAGGAATACCAGGAGCAGGTCAAGGCCCTGTCCGAGATCGAGCGCCAGTCCAGCGAACGCGAGAAGACCGGCGTATTCACCGGCCGCTACGCGATCAACCCGCTCTCCGGGGAGAAGCTGCCGGTCTGGGCGGCGGACTACGTGCTGGCCGACTACGGCACCGGAGCCATCATGGCCGTGCCTGCGCACGACCAGCGCGACCTGGACTTCGCCAAGGCCTTTGACCTGCCAGTACGCGTGGTCGTCGAAACCGGTGAAGAAGACCCGAACGAAACCGGCACCGCCACCGCGGGCGAAGGCCAGCTGGTCAATTCGGGGCAGCTGTCCGGTTTGGAGAAGACCGAGGCGATCGCCAAGGCCATTGAGATCGTGGAAGCTGCCGGCACCGGCAAGCACACCATCAACTTCCGCCTGCGCGACTGGTTGCTGTCCCGCCAGCGCTTCTGGGGCACCCCGATCCCGATCATCCACTGCGCCGATTGCGGCGAGGTCCCGGTTCCCGACGACCAGCTGCCGGTGCGCCTGCCCGATAACCTGCGCGGCGAGCAACTGGCCCCGAAGGGCACCTCCCCGCTGGCCGCCGCCGAGGAATGGGTCAACGTGGCCTGCCCGCAGTGCGGCGGCGCCGCCAAGCGCGACACCGACACCATGGACACCTTCGTGGATTCCTCCTGGTACTTCCTGCGCTTCGTCTCCCCGCAGTACACGCAGGGCCCTTTCGACCCGAAGGCCGTGCGCGACTGGATGCCGGTAGGCCAGTACGTCGGCGGGGTCGAGCACGCGATCCTGCACCTGCTGTACTCGCGCTTCTTCACCAAGGTCATCCACGACCTGGGCCTGATCGACGCGACCGAGCCGTTCTCCGCGCTGCTGAACCAGGGCCAGGTCCTGAACGGCGGCAAGGCGATGAGCAAGTCGCTGGGCAACGGCGTGGATTTGGGCGAGCAGCTGGACAAGTTCGGCGTCGACGCGGTACGCCTGACCATGGTCTTCGCCTCCCCGCCGGAGGACGACGTGGACTGGGCCGATGTCTCCCCATCGGGCTCGCAGAAGTTCCTGGCCCGCGCCTGGCGCATCGCCCAGGACACCACCAGCGAGGCCGGCGTGGACTACGCGGCAGGGGACAAGGCGCTGCGCCAGGTCACCCACCGCACCGTGCATGAATCCGCCGCGCTGCTGGATTCGGGCAAGTTCAACGTGGTCATCGCCAAGACCATGGAGCTGGTCAACGCGACCCGCAAGACCATCGACTCCGGTGCCGGGGCAGCGGACCCGGCAGTGCGCGAGGCCGCCACGGTGACCGCCCAGCTGCTGAGCATGTTCGCCCCGTACACCGCAGAGGACATGTGGGAAGCGCTGGGCTATGCGCCCTCCGTGGTCACCAGCGCCTGGCCTGAAGTGGACGAGTCGCTGCTGGTCGATGACACCATCACCGCGGTCGTGCAGATCAAGGGCAAGGTCCGTGCCCGCCTGGAGGTTCCGGTGGACATCACCGAGGAGCAGCTGCGCGCCCAGGCCCTGGCCCACGAGTCGGTGATCCGGATGCTCGATGGCAAGGAGCCGCTGAAGGTCATCGTGCGTGCGCCGAAGCTCGTGAACGTGGTTCCCGCCCCGTAAGCTCGGCTCATGACTGAACGCCAGAAAAGCTCGCGCGCGGGCTGGCTGCCCAAGTGGCTGGCCCCGCGCGGGCTTTCGCGTACCCGCATCGGGGTCGTCTCCGATTCGGCGTCCTGCCTGCCCGGGCATTTCGGGCCGCATCCGGACTTCATCGAAGTGCCGATCCCGATCATCGTGGACAACCATGTGCACGGCGAGGACCTGCAGGCGCTGATGATGGGTCTGGCCATGGGCAAGGCGGTGAAAACCTCGCGCCCGGCGCCAGGCGAGTTCGAACGCGCCTACCGGCAGCTGCTCGACGCCGGCTGCGAGTCGATCATCTCGATCCACATGTCCGGGGCGCTGTCGGGCACCGTGGAGGCGGCCCGCTTGGCGGCCCGCAGCTTTGACGAACCAATCACCGTGGTCGATTCGCGCACCGTGTGCCTGCCCCAGGGATTTGCCGTGGCCGATGTGCTGGCTGCCCGCGCCGCCGGCGCCCCGCTGGAGATGCTCGAGCAGATCGCCGGCACGGCCACCGCCAACACCGTGTACTTCGCGGTGCCAAGCCTTGAGCAGCTGCGCCGCGGCGGCCGGATCAGCGCGCTGTCCTCCGTGGTCGGCAGCTTGCTGAATTTCAAGCCGATCCTCGGGATTGCCGAGGGCTCGATCGTCGCCCTGGAAAAGCCCCGCTCCTTCGCGCGCGCCACCGCACGGCTGGTCGCCCTGGCCCTGCGCGACGCCCGCGACGCCAGTGGCGAGGTGCGGCTGGGGGTGATGCATTTCGGCGCCGAGGAACTGGCCGAGGAAATCGCCACCGAACTGGCACCGTTCAGCGCCATGCCGGTCGTGGTCGAGTCCCTTCCGGCGGTGCTGGCCGCGCATACCGGCCTGGGCGTGATCGCCGTGTGCGTCGCCCCCAGCTATCCACAGCCGGCGTCCATCCTGGATCGGCCGCCGGCGCCATAGCCCAGACTGTGGCCCATGGGCCGCCACGACTTCTTCAGCAAGTACGCGCCACGTCCCGGTCACCTGAGATTCGCGATCTCGCGCGTGGCCGTGCTGGTGCTGGTCATTGTGGTGCTCGCCTGGATTGCGATCTCCATCCTGCTCGCGCCACCGCCGGTCGCCCAGGAGCTTGAAACAGTTCCGCTGGTATCCGACCCGTCCGCTTCGGCGCCGGAGGACCGCCAGTCCCCGAGCCTGGCCGCACCCGAGGTCACGGTCCACGTGGTCGGCGCGGTGAAGAAGCCCGGCGTCTACCAGCTGCCCGTGGATTCGCGGATTGCCGACGCGGTGGACGCCGCCGGCGGGCTGGCCAAAGGCGCACGTGCGCAGATGGTGAACCTGGCGGCCAAGCTGGTCGACGGCCAGCAGGTGGTCCTTCCGGGCGCCGAGACGGCCACGGAACTAGCCGCGGCACCGAGCGCGGCGGCGGGCGGGAAGATTTCGCTCAACAGTGCCGATTCCCAGACCCTGCAGGAGCTTCCGGGGATCGGGCCGGCATTGGCAGCCCGGATCATCGACTTCCGCACCGAGAACGGCCCGTTCAGCTCCGTGGAAGAGCTGGATGCGGTACCGGGCATCGGTCCGGCGCTGCTGGGCCAGCTGAGCGAACTGGTGATCCCGTGAACACCGATTTCCGCGGCCTGTGGCTGCTGGGCGGCGCGTGGACCGCCGCCTATTTCACCCTCCCGGTATGGTTGCTGTGGGTACTTTCCGCGCTGATGGCTGTCCTGTTGTTCCTGCTTTTGCGGCCCCGGCACGACCGCGCCTACGCGGCGCCATGGTTTACCGGTCCTATTATCCTGCTCCTGGGGGTGGTGGCCGTCAGCAGCCTGGCCTTCACCGACCCCCAGTGCCAGCTGCCGGGCGCCGGCGAGCAACAGCGCCGTGCCGTGGTCCGCTTCGAGGACCCGGCCACCGCGCAGGGCCAGGGGGCTGCCGTCGGCCGGGCGGAAATCCAGCGGTACTGGGCCAACGGCCAATGGGTGCCATGCCGGGTGCCGGTCTTCCTCACCATTGATTTCGGGGTGCCGGCCACTGCGGGCGAGTTCGAGACCATCCTCGACTTGGAAGCAGCAGCTGCCGGCGCCTTCGATTGGTGGGCGCATGCCGCCAGTGAACCGCAGGTGAGCTCCTGGGTTGAGCCTACCGCCGCGGATTACCTCAAGGAACGGTTCACCCAGGGCCTGCGCGGCCTGCCGGACAATGCCCAGGCGCTGCTGCCTGGCATGCTCTATGGCGATCGTTCCGGACAGGACGAAGCGTTGAGCGAGGCGATGAGATCCAGCGGGTTGAGCCACCTGACCGCGGTGAGCGGATCGAACATTGCCCTGATCGGGGCCATTGTGCTGGTGCTGCTCCGGCTGTTTTCGGTGCCACGGGCACCCAGCGCGATCTTGATGATTGGCGTGGTCGGGCTCTTCGCCTGGTTTGCCGGGCCGGATCCCAGTGTCCTGCGCGCCAGCCTGATGGGCAGCATTGCGGTCATCTCGGTGCTGCTGGGTCGTGGCCAAGGCTCTCTGGGAATACTGTGCCTGAGCGGAACCGCCTTGCTGGCTATCGATCGCTCGCTGGGTGCCGAACCGGCCTTCGCCCTGTCGATGCTGGCGACCCTGGGAATCATCATGCTCGCCCCGGCCCTGACCGAAATTCTTCTCCACATATTCCCGGCCTGGTTCGCGCAGCTGACGGCCATTTGCTGCGCGGCGCAGTTCACCTGCCTGCCGGTGGTCATCGCGTTGAATTCGGATTTCAGCCTGTACTCGCTGCCCGCGAACCTCGTGGTCGCGCCGTTGCTGCCCTTGATTACTGCGCTCGGCATGGCCTGCCTGCTGCTGTGCACGCCGTGGCCAGCGCTGGAATCGGTGCTGATCTGGGTTCCGGGGCTGCCGGCAGAAGCCATTGGCCAGGTGGCCCATTTCGTTTCCGGGCTCCCCGGTGCCGCCCGGCCGTGGCCCGAAGGCCTACCCGGAATCGTCTTGGCAGTGATGCTCTCCCTGGTGCTGTGCACCCTGCTGGTGCTGGGCCGGGAAACCGAGAGGCTCCGGGTCAGGCAGGTGTCCCTTAGCGTGCTGGGAGCGATCCTGGTATTCGCCGTAGCGCTCGTTCTGCCTGCGACGCTGTTCTACCGGGAAGATATCGCGCCGCATTGGAGCATTGCCATGTGCGATGTGGGCCAGGGCGACGCCTTCGTCATCAATCTGGGGGATTCAGAGGGCTGGCTGATCGATACCGGACCACCGGAGAGCGGGTTGCTGCTGTGCCTGGAGCGGCTGGGCATCAGCACCTTGAGCAAGGTCTTCATCACGCATACCCACAGCGACCATTTCGGGGCCGTGGGCGAGCTGGAGAATTCGCACGTAAAGATTGGTGAACGCCTGGTCTCGACTGGGTTCGACCTTGAACTATGGCCCGGTGCACGCGCCTTGGAGCCCGGTACGCGGCAGGCTGCAGGGGAGGTGGGCTTCGAAGTCGTGGGCCCCGAGGCGCGCTTCGCGAAATACGCCGAACCCAACGATACGTCGCTGGTCATCCGGTTCAGCTTTTCCACCGGGCCCGGGACCATCGATCTCTTCACAGCCGGGGACATGGAAACCGAAGCCATGGATCGCCTGCTGCGCCTGCATCCGCAAGGGCATGCAGCGATCCTGAAAGCCTCGCACCATGGGGCACGCAACGGCGGAACCGAAATCATCGAGCAGATCCGTCCGCAGATCCTGCTGGTCTCCGCGGGGAAGGATAATTCCTATGGCCATCCGCACCCCGAAACCCTGGCGATGGCGCAGCAGGTCGGCGCGACGGTGATTCGCACCGACCAATCGGGTACCGTACTGCTCACATTTACCAGCCAGGGCGTTCTGGGTACCGCCCTGGGTACGCCGGTTCGGTAGGATCGTTATATCGACCGATGCACTAAGGAGTTCGATGGCACGCGCCCAAGCAAATCCGGGTATCTCATGGCGGGAACTGCGCCCACAACCACTGATCCTGTTGACCGGTTCAGAGGATTACCTCGCTTCGCGCGCCTTCGAATTGCTGCGTTCCCAGGCATCCCAGCGGGACGATATCCAGCACACGCGTCTTGACGCGGCAAAGTACGAGCCTGGAGAGCTGCTCATGGCCACCAGCTCTTCGCTGTTTTCCAGCGCCAATCTGGTCGAGGTCCACGAACTGGCCCACATGAACGAGTACTTCCTCAAGGACGGCCTGGCCTACCTGAAAGACCAGGCTCCCGAGAATGTGCTCATCATGCATTACTCGGGTGGTACGCGCGGCAAGAAGCTGATTGACGCAATCAAAGCTGCCGGTGCCCTGATCGTCAATTGCCAACCGGTGAAAAAGGACTCCGAGAAGATCGACTTCGTCCAGTCCGAATTCAAAGCCGCCAAGCGCCGGATTACCAATGACGCGGTCAAAGCCCTCGTAGCGGCGGTAGGCAACTCGCTGGCAGAGCTTGGATCGAGCTGCTCCCAGCTGATTGCCGACACCACGGGAACCATTGACCAGGATACGGTCGACAGGTACTACGGCGGCCGGGTTGAAGCAACTGCTTTCAAGGTGGCCGATGCCGCAATTTCCGGCAACGCCCAGATGGCGCTTCGCACTTTGCGCCATGCGCTGGGTACTGGAACCGACCCGATTCCCATTGTGGCCACCTTGGCGATGAAGGTCCGCCAGATCGCCAAGGTCGCCGGCGTGAATGAACCCGCAGCTTCATTGGCATCCGAGTTGGGGATGGCGCCGTGGCAAGTTCAGCAGGCGCAGCAGCAGGCTCGCGGCTGGAAACGCAGCGATCTTGCCCTGTGCGTCGAAGAAATAGCGAATACCGACCGCATGGTCAAGGGCGGCAGCCGTTCACCGGGCTACGCGCTGGAACACGCCATCATGTTCATTGCAGGCAAGGCTCCGGGACGCTAGCCGCTGAGGTTCCAGGTGGGGGCGGGCACGATGCACTCGTGCGTGCTCCCACTGCTCTTTAATGAAGGCTAGCCATCGGCGCGTGTCTGCCTGGAAGCTTCGACGAGCAGTTCCGGGCAAAACAAAAC
Organism: Glutamicibacter sp. NPDC055354; assembly: GCF_053644955.1. NCBI lineage: Bacteria > Bacillati > Actinomycetota > Actinomycetes > Micrococcales > Micrococcaceae > Glutamicibacter > Glutamicibacter sp. NPDC055354. The sequence goes on along the minus strand of NZ_JBSHMB010000001.1, from coordinate 630,139 downwards.
CCCCGCACTCGATGAGTGCGGGGGAGTTGATGAAGTCTAAGCTCGGCTTAGAGGGCGTTAACCTTCTTGGCGATAGCCGACTTGCGGTTAGCAGCGTTGTTCTTGTGCAGAACACCCTTGCTTACAGCCTTGTCGATCTTCTTGCCAGCCAGGCGCAGTGCCTCGGTTGCCTTTTCCTTGTCACCGGAGACTACTGCCTCGTTGACGTTACGGATCACGGTCTTGACCTCGGAACGGACAGCTACGTTACGCAGACGTGCCTTCTCGTTGGTCAGGATACGCTTCTTCTGGGACTTGATGTTAGCCACTTTAATAAACTCTCTCGTTTATCGTTTTATACGGTCGGTAGAGGGTTCATCCTTCAAGCCATCGACTGAGCGGTGTGGGGCACCTATGGCGACCCGAAGGGGGCGTGTTGCCCAACCTGCGCAACACACAAAGATTAACTTTATCAGATAGGGAGCCTGACAACGAGTGCTTATGCGCGTTCGTTTAGGGCGTTCACCACATTTGAGAAGCGTTCGCGATCCAGGATGGCGCCTTCGCGCCGGACGGCTTGCTCGCCGACTCGGATAATGCGATCGAGCTTGACCTCGCTCGGACGCCGCTCGCGGTCCCAGTCGCCGGTACCGATGTCCATGTAGTTGCGGTCGCGGTGATCCGAGTTGTTCTTGTCCTTGCTGGTGAGCATCAACCCCAGCAGCCAGCCACTATCACGGCCGACGATCAGCACCGGGCGATCCTTGCCCTGCGAATAATCCTCTTCATAGGGAACCCAAGTCCAGACAATTTCTCCCGGATCGGCGTTGCCGTCCTTCGCCGGGTTGTACTCGTAGTGAATCTTGCCACGGTAATCACCCGGGTAGCCGGCACCCGCTGGAGAATCCTGCATGGAGTTGGCACGAGAGCGGCTTCCGGCAGTGCTCGGGGACCCGCTGGCCGCGCGGTTGCTGGCCGGGCGCTTGCTTGCCGAATTTGCGCGGACCTTGCTGATTTCCTTCAGCGCGCGCATGACGATGCTAAATATCTTCTCTGGATTCAGTGGCATGGACGACAAACTATCAGTTTCAGGCTGTCGAAATATGAGAAGACGCGGAAATCATGACAGAATAGAAGCTAATCCAACTATGTCTTTTAGTCAGCTAGTGAGGTCTGTTTAGGTGTCTCCATTGGCCCGCACCGCTCCGGTGCCTGCCGCGACCGATCCGTCGCTCATCCGTAACTTCTGCATCATTGCCCATATCGACCACGGTAAGTCGACCCTGGCCGACCGGATGTTGCAACTGACCGGCGTTGTCGCTGCCCGCGACATGAAGGCACAGTACCTCGACCGCATGGACATCGAGCGCGAACGCGGCATCACCATCAAGTCCCAGGCTGTGCGCATGCCGTGGGGAGCCGAAGATGGCACCCCATATGCACTGAACATGATCGATACCCCCGGGCACGTCGACTTCACCTACGAAGTCTCGCGTTCGCTGGCAGCCTGCGAAGGCGCGATCCTGCTAGTTGACGCCGCCCAGGGCATCGAGGCGCAGACCCTGGCCAACCTCTATTTGGCTATCGAGGGCGATCTGACGATCATCCCTGTGCTCAATAAGATCGACCTGCCCAACGCGCAGCCGGAAAAGTACGCTGCCGAGCTGGCCAACCTGATCGGTTGCGAGCCAGAAGACGTGCTGAAGGTTTCGGGCAAGACCGGTGAAGGCGTTGAAGCACTGCTCGATGAGGTCATCAAGCAGCTCCCGCCGCCTGTCGGCGATGCCAAGGCTCCGGCTCGCGCAATGATCTTCGACTCCGTATACGACACCTACCGTGGCGTGGTGACCTACGTTCGAGTTGTCGATGGCAATCTGTCTCCTCGCGAGAAGATCCAGATGATGTCCACCGGCACCACCCACGAACTGCTGGAAATCGGCGTATCCTCGCCGAACCCCGAGCCCACCAAGGGCCTGGGCGTTGGCGAAGTGGGCTACCTGATCACCGGTGTCAAGGACGTGCGCCAGTCCAAGGTCGGCGATACCGTCACCAACTTCCACAAGCCGGCCACCGAGTCCCTGGGCGGGTACGAAGAGGCCAAGCCAATGGTCTTCTCCGGCCTGTACCCGATGGACGGCACCGACTACCCGGTACTGCGTGATGCACTGGATAAGCTGCAGCTTAACGATGCTGCGCTGACCTACGAACCGGAAACCTCCGTGGCCCTGGGCTTCGGCTTCCGCGTGGGCTTCCTGGGCCTGCTGCACCTGGAAATCACCCGCCAGCGACTGGAATCCGAATTCAATCTGGACCTGATTTCCACGGCGCCGAACGTGGTGTACGAGGTCATGGGCGAAGACAAGCAGATGATTACGGTGACCAACCCCTCGGAATTCCCGGATGGCAAGATCCTGGAAGTCCACGAGCCAATGGTTGCCGCCACCATCCTGGCGCCAAGCGAATTCATCGGCTCGGTCATGGAACTGTGCCAGACCCGCCGCGGCACCATGCGCGGCATGGACTACCTCTCCGAGGACCGTGTCGAAATGCGCTACCACCTTCCGCTGGCTGAGATCGTGTTCGACTTCTTCGACCACCTCAAGTCCAAGACCCGCGGCTATGCTTCGCTGGACTGGAAGGCCGACGGCGAGCAGGTGGCAGATCTGGTCAAGGTCGACATCCTGCTCCAGGGCGAGCAGGTGGATGCTTTCAGCGCCATTACGCACCGCGACAAGGCCTACAACTACGGGACCATGATGACCTCGAAGCTGCGTGAGCTGATTCCTCGCCAGCAGTTCGAAGTTCCAATCCAGGCCGCGATCGGTTCGCGCATCATTGCCCGTGAGAACATCCGCGCAATCCGCAAGGACGTTCTTGCCAAGTGCTACGGCGGCGATATCAGCCGCAAGCGCAAGCTGCTGGAAAAGCAGAAGGAAGGCAAGAAGCGCATGAAGATGGTCGGCCGCGTGGAGGTTCCGCAGGAAGCCTTCATTGCCGCACTGTCCACCGACGAGCCGAAAAAGAAGTAGATGCCTTCAGTACTGCCTGACGGCGATCCGGCTCCGGCCGATGGTCTGCTCCCTGCCTCATGCGCGCATGAGGCACAGGGGCGGACCATGTCCTTTTATGTGCATATTCCGTTCTGCACCGTCCGTTGCGGCTACTGCGATTTCAACACGTACACCGCCACGGAGCTGGGCTCCGGTTCCAGCCAAGCAACCTACGCTGCCACTGTCAGCAAGGAAATCAGCTTCGCCCGCGAGGTGATGGACCGTTCGGGCCAACCGCACCGCGAAATTGAAACTGTCTTCTTCGGCGGCGGAACTCCCACGCTGCTGCCCGCCGGAGACCTGGTCTCGGTGCTCGGCCGGATCCGCGACGACTTCGGCCTGAAGCCGGGCGCGGAAATCACCACGGAGGCCAACCCGGATTCGGTGACCCGCGAAAGCCTGCAGGAGCTGGCCGACGGCGGGTTCACCCGCGTGTCCTTCGGCATGCAGTCCGCGGTGCCCCACGTGCTCAAGGTGCTTGAGCGCACCCATGATCCGAAGCGCGTTCCGCAAGCCGTTGCGTGGGCGCGCGAGGCCGGCCTGGATGTCAGTGTCGATCTGATTTATGGCACTCCGGGGGAGAGCCTGGCAGACTGGCGCACCAGCATCGAAGCCGCGTTGAGCTACGAACCTGATCACATTTCGGCGTATGCGCTGATCATCGAGGAAGGCACCAAGCTGGCGGCCCAGATTCGCCGTGGCGAGGTACCGAACATCGATGATGACGACCATGCCGAAAAGTACCAGTTGGCCGACGACATGTTTGCCGCGGCCGGTTTCTCCTGGTACGAGGTCAGCAACTGGGCGAAGACCCCGGCGAATGCCTGCCAGCACAACATCGCTTACTGGCAGGGCGGCGACTGGTGGGGCGCAGGCCCCGGCGCGCATTCCCATGTTGGCGGGCTGCGCTGGTGGAATGTGAAGCATCCAGCCGCGTATCAGCAACGGATCGATGCTGGAATCTCCCCGGGCCACGGCCGCGAATACCCGGATGCCGAGGCCGTGCAGCTTGAGCGCACGATGCTGTTGACCCGGCTGGGTTCGGGCATGAAGATTAGCGAGCTCGATGAAACCGGACGCAAGAAAGTCGCCGGCTTGATCGCCGACGAGCTGATTGATGCCAAGGCCGCGTTCGCCGGCACATTGGTGTTAACGCAGCGAGGCCGGCTCCTGGCCGACCTCGTGGTGCGTGAACTGCTCGATTTCTAAGACTGGGCAATCACTGCTACTTCATCAGCCGCAGATTGAATTGGTAGCGGTAAGGGCGTCCCTTGTTGGCCTGGATGGCAGCAAGGGCGCCCGAGACCGTCATGAAGACCCAGAGGGCCACGGCGAGTACTGCGAAAAGCCAGCCGATCACCGGCAAGACCATGAGCACATTGAATACGATGGCGAGAATGGTCAGCGGGAACGTGAAATTGAACGCTTCCTTCGATTCCTGTGCAGTGAACGGGCCACGGTCCCGGAATACGGCAAAGACGATTGCCGAAGGAACGCAACCCAAGATGGCACCGAAGTGGGCCATCATTGCCCACTGGCGATCTTCTGAAGGAGTCAGCGGCAGCGCAGAGGTCCTGGAACCTTCGAAGCGGGAATTCTCCGATGGCTTCGTCTGGCGTGATGTCACTATTTTTCCTTGTCTTGCTAAGTGTGGTTCCTCTTATCATAGCGACCGCGGCTGGGCCCACGGGGAGATTCGCAGACTAATCTCCAACTATTAGTCAATCGTTAGGAAACCGTAATCTTCGGTCGTGAGAAAATCGATCAATTCTTCAATCCGGCCCAAGAGCTGTGGTTCAAGCTGCCCGTAATGCTGCACCGTGGACAAGAGCCGCTGCCATCCGATGCCGATGTCTTCCGCGGTGGAGTGCGGCCAGCCAAAGGCCCGGAGCACACCGGTTTTCCAATCGGCGCCCTTGGGGATCACCGGCCAAGCCTTGATGCCCAGTGTCGCAGGCTTGATCGCCTGCCATACATCCACGTACGGGTGGCCGAGGATCAGCACGTTTTGCGCTGCACCGGGGACCTTCATCGCCTCGGCAACGATGCGCGATTCCTTGCTTCCGGCAACCAGGTGGTCAACCAGGATTCCCAGGCGGCGCTGGGCGGAGGGGGCGAAGTCGCGGATAGCCCCGGCAAGATCGTCCACGCCATGCAGTGGTTCAACGACGATGCCTTCAACACGCAGGTCGTGGCCCCAAACTTTTTCAACCAGCTCAGCGTCGTGCTTGCCTTCTACCCAGATGCGGCTTGCCCTGGCCTCCCGGGCCTTCAGTCCGGCAACGGCACGCGAACCCGAAGCCGAGACCAGCTTCTGGGGCGGTGCGGCCTTGGCAACGGGATCAATGATCTCCACCGCTTCGCCTTCGAGGAAGAACCCGAAGCCCGCCTGGAAGGAGCGGGTCTTGCCGTGGCGGTCCTCGAGCACGATCACGCGCATGCCACCGGATTTCTCGGTACGGATGACTTCTCCTACCCATCCTGAGGTGGCATCTTCCAGAATCATGCCACGTTCAACAGGGACCTGGCGGAGTTTTTTCGGTGCCGGTGCACTCAGATCCCGTGGTCCCCAGGAGTAATTAGTCACGTACTGCCTTTCGCTGTGATCGAATACGCTCGAAATCCAATGCTAGCAACTGCTGAACGTATTAGACTTGGCACTTGACAGGTTAGAGTGCCAAAGCCGGGCACAGGGAATCCAAGGAGGTGCTGTTGTGACAGAGCCGCGACGCCTAGACGTTCTGCGTGCCATCGTGGAGGACTACGTCCAATCCCGTGAGCCAGTGGGCTCCAAAGCGCTCCTGGACCGGCACAACCTCGGTGTCAGCGCCGCGACGATCCGCAATGACATGGCTATGCTGGAAGAAGAGGGGCTCATAGTCGCTCCGCATACTTCCTCCGGACGGATCCCCACCGAAAAGGGATACCGCCGCTTCGTCGATGAGATCGGCGAGCTCAAGCCGCTGTCGCGGGCTGAACGCGACGCCATCAACAAGATCCTGGACAGCTCCACGGACCTGGACGAGATGCTCAAGAGCACTGTTCGCCTCCTGGCGCGGTTGACCAACCAGGTAGCAATGATCCAGGTGCCGCACTACGACACCGCTTCGTTGAAGAACCTCGATCTGGTCGGACTGGGCTCGGCCCAGGTGCTGATGGTGATGATCGCTTCCAATGGCACGGTGGATCAGCGCATGATGCCGGTCCAGCGTTCCTACAGCGATGATGAGCTGGATGACTTGAAGCTGTGGCTGCTCAACAATTTCGGGGGAGTGAAGCTTGCCGAACTTGCCGGCCGGCTCACCCGCATCGAGCGCAGTTCGACGCAGCAGGCCGACCCCCTGGTGGACCAGGTGATCGGTGCGCTGGAAGAAATGGCCCAGGCGGCCAACGCGCAACGCATCATCATGGCAGGCACCGCGAACCTCGCCCGCGTGGAAGGGGACTTCCCGCTGAGCATAACCCCGGTGCTCGAGGCGCTCGAGGAGCAGGTAGTGCTGCTCAAGCTCTTCTCCGAGCTGGAAGCCGATTCGCGCGGCGTAGCCGTGGCCATCGGCACCGAGCACCACTACGGGCAGCTGTCGGAAGCCGCCGTGGTCGCCACCACCTACGGCACCGATGTGCGCAACAAGCTCGGGGTCCTGGGCCCCACCCGGATGAACTATCCAACCTCCATGGCCTCGGTTCGTGCGGTGGCACGGTACCTGTCGAAGATTTTGGCTAACTAGCCTCGCTGGGCACCGCCCGGCACTACCGAATTTCAAGATTCTCAGGAAAGGACACGGCGAATAACGTGAGCTCGCATTACGAGACCCTAGGCGTCGCCAAGGACGCGACCCCGCAGGAAATCAAGAGTGCCTACCGCAAGTTGGCGCGTAAGCTGCACCCGGATGTAAACCCTAGCGATGACGCTGCAGAACAGTTCAAGCTGGTCACCCGAGCCTACGAAGTCCTTTCCGACCAGACCAAGCGCTCCAACTACGACGCCACCGGCGATGAGAACGGCAACGGCCACCCGGGCTTCGGCGGTGGCGGCCAGGGCTTTGGCGGCTTCGGCGACATCTTCGAGCAGTTCTTCGGTGGCGGCCAGGCCCAGGGCCCGGCATCACGCACCCAGCCGGGCCGCGACGCGCTGATCACCATCACCATCGACCTGGAAGATGCGGTCAAGGGCACGGTCTACCCGCTGGAGATGGAAACCGCTGTCACCTGCAAGACGTGCAACGGTTCGTGCACGCGCGAAGGCACCAGCCCGGTCACCTGCGACATCTGCCATGGCGCAGGCCAGGTGCAGCGTCCAGTGCGTTCATTCCTGGGCCAGATGATGACCGTGGAAACCTGTGCGGCCTGCCGCGGTTTCGGCACCACCATCCCGGACCCCTGCCTGGAGTGCAACGGCGAAGGCCGGGTGCGCGAGCATGTGTCGAAGTCGCTGAACGTTCCTGCAGGTGTCGACTCCGGCACCCGCATCCAGCTGCGCGGACAGGGCGAAGCCGGCCCGGGCGGCGGGCCTAACGGCAACCTGTTCGTCGAGATCGACGTGCGCCGCCATAAGGTCTTCGAGCGCGCCGGCACCGACCTGCACGCCAAGATGAGCCTGCCAATGACCGCCGCCGCACTGGGTTGCGAGCTGAAGCTGGAAACCTTCGACGGCGGCCAGTCCATCAATGTGGAGCCAGGCGCCCAGGATGGCGACACCGTCACCCTGCCGAGCCTCGGTGTGCCGCGCCTGCGCGGAGGCAAGCGCGGGGACATCATCGTGCACCTGCAGGTGGAGACGCCGACCAAGCTCGACGCTGCCCAGCGCGATCTGCTCGAGCAACTGGCCAAGCTGCGTGGCGAAGAACTCTCGGCCGGCCGTGTGGAGCACAGCGGCGGCATGTTCTCCCGCCTGCGCGACAAGCTGAACCAGCGCTAGGCATGAGCAACCACAGCTTCGTCATCGACGCCCAGCAGGGCCGGGACGCAACGGTCGGGGACATTCTTGAACTGGATGGCTCCGAAGCGCACCACGCGGTCACCGTTAAACGGGTCTCCGCGGGCGAGCACCTGGACCTGCTGGATGGCAAGGGGCTGCGCCTGACTGTGGAGGTCATCGGCACCGCCAAGGACCTGCTGAGCGTGAAGGTCCTGCGCCGTGCCGAGGAAGCGGTCAGCGATCACCCGGTCACCCTGGTCCAGGCGCTGTCCAAGGGGGATCGCGACCTGCAAGCTGTCGAGTCCGGCGTGGAACTTGGCGTGCTGTCGGTACGCCCCTGGCAGGCGGACCGCTCGATCGTGCGCTGGAACGCGGCCAAGGTCGACAAGGCCATGGCCAAGTGGCGCGCCCAGGTGCGCTCGGCGCAGAAGCAGTCGCGCCGCTCCTATGAGCCGGAGGTGCTGGACCCGCTGGGTTCCAAGGAACTGGCCAAGGCCATCGCGGCCGATACCGCAAATGGCGCACTGGTTCTGGTTCTGCACGAGCAGGCCGCGGAATCGGTGGCCCGGCATGTGCAGTCGTGGCTCGCCGATGCGCGGACCGGCCAGGAGATCATCATGATCGTCGGGCCAGAAGGAGGCATCTCCGAAACGGAGCTGCAGTCCTTCGTCCATGCCGGCGCCCAACCAGCCCTGCTGGGCCAGCATGTGCTGCGTGCCTCGACCGCGGGCCCCGCGGCCCTGGTCTTGATCCGCCATTTGATCGGCGAAATCTAGGTTCCAGAATTCCGGTTAGCAGGTGAATTGCTCCGCAGATCCCGGCAGGCATGTGCCTGCCGGGATCTGCGGAGCAATTTCGTCTCCGGCCGGCGCAACGGGTTCGAGCCGAGAAAAGGCCTCGGGACGGGGAACGCGAAGTCGCTGCGGGCCGGATACGCGAATGCGGCAGCCGATCGGATAAGGACGCTGTCCAAGGCAACGGCACTGGAAATCCTGCCAGCAGGCCAAGAATGCTCAGCTGCCACCAGTTCAGGAGCTGGCCCGGACAACGGGCGCCCAGGTTCATGTCCAGGACTTCCGGCGGGGGCTGCAGCGCTGGATGCTGCGTTACTCGACGCGGAAGTCGCTGGTGACCTTGCCGACCAGATGGTCCGATCCGGTCTCAACGCCCCAGAAAGTCAGCCGGTATGAGCCGGCACGCAGATCGGTGGTCAGGGTGAATGAACCGTCGGCATTGATCTGCCCGGGGTTGACCTGCTTCTGAGCGGTCATCACCGTGAGCTTGCCGTCGGCGTCCTTGCGCTGCAAGGAGTAGAAGGTGCCGATGTCGAACTGGGTGGTTCGGCCGTTAATCTTGATCGAGCCATCCGCCAAGGTCTTGTTGAACTGCGGATCGATGATCCAGATCGGTGCAATGAACGCCGCATCGCGCTCGTAGACATCCTTGAGCCGGAAACCGTCGAAGACTGTGGCATTTGCCTGGCCGTCAACCAGGATGCGGACCGTTGCGGGAAGCTCGCCCACGACCAGTCCAGCGCTGGCGGCAGCTGCCGTAGCGGTGAAGACCAATTGCTGGATGGCGCGCTCCGACAGGCCCTGGTCGAGATTGGCGCTGAAGACCTTGGCCGGCAGATCCAAGGTGATGACATTCGCATTATTGATTGAAACCCCGATTTCATCGGTGGGCTTCAAATGGGTATAACGTTTCGGCTTCATCGGGTCGGCTGAGAGCAGCGTCCAGATCGCATCGCCGATGGGTTCCTGATGGCGGGTGTCCTCGATGTACTCGCGGTACAGGAACACGCCGGTATCGGTGTTTTCCAGCCAGTAGATGGGCAGGCTAGCCGCGATGCCGACATCCTCGCCAGCGTCGGTGGCGTTCGGCAGGTTCAGCGATTCAGCCACGGCGGTCGATGGCATCTCATAGGAGCTCTCGCGATTCGTCAGACCGCATCCTGCGGCGACGACGAGAGCGGCAGTGATTCCCAAAACGCCGAATCGGCGTGGAATCTTCCGCAAGATCCTTGATTGCACTGCGTACCAATCCGTGGTGATTTTAGCTGTTGTGGCTCCTGGCCGTATTGGAACCGCTCTCAAGCTTGCCATATCAGAAGCGGCTAACTGCAGAAAAATGGCCCAACTTACTAATCCGTAACCAAATCTATATGTTCGCCACTTGCCCCGATTAGCATCATTCAAGACTACTTTCAGGTTCTACTGCTTACGCTGAGACCTGAATTTTCTCCGGATTGGCCTGCGACTCGATAGAATGGCAAGCAGGACAAATCACGATTACCACCAAGCTCGCAAAGGGGCGCCGCGCACTGCATGCAGGTTGAACAGAATAAGGCGACAGCGGAGAACGGATCCGCATCGCTCACCATCAGTTTCGATACAGCTGAGCTCATGATTGCCACCCTCGGTCCCAATGACGAGCTCTTGCGTATTCTCTCCGGCGCCTACCCGCAGGTGAGCTTCCGCCCCAACGGCCAATCCCTGGCTCTGGTAGGTGAACCGCAGCAAGTCCGCAAGGCCCACCGCGTCACCGAAGAAGCCCGTTCGCTGGCCACTCGCGGCTCGCGCATGAGCGCCGAAACGATCGAGCAGATCATCAAGATGCTCAGCGCCGGCAATCCGGATGCACCCACCGACGTCCTGGGCCTGAAGATCCTCTCGGGGCGCGGACGTTCCATCCGCCCCAAGACCGTGAACCAGAAGAGCTATGTCGACGCCATAGAGGATTCGACAATTACTTTCGGCATTGGCCCAGCCGGTACCGGCAAGACCTTCCTGGCCATGGCCATGGCCGTCGCCGCCTTGCAGGACAAGCAGGTCAACCGCATCATCCTGACCCGGCCTGCCGTTGAGGCAGGGGAGAAGCTGGGGTTCCTGCCGGGCTCGTTGACCGAGAAGATCGACCCGTACCTGCGCCCGCTCTACGATGCCTTGCACGACATGATCAATCCGGAAACCATTCCGCAATTGCTCGAAGCCGGAACCATTGAGGTCGCTCCGCTGGCCTATATGCGTGGACGCACCCTCAATGACGCCTTCGTGATCCTGGATGAAGCGCAGAACACCACCAGTGAACAGATGAAGATGTTCCTGACCCGCCTGGGATTCGGTTCCAAGATGGTAGTGACGGGGGATGTCACCCAGGTGGATCTGCCCAACAATGCGACCTCCGGGTTGCGCATGGCCAGCGATGTCCTTGAAGGCATCGACGACATCAGCATCTGCCGACTCGACTCTTCGGATGTGGTTCGCCACCGTCTGATTGCCGACATCGTTACTGCTTACGACCGTTGGGATGACACCCGACGCAAAGACCACAACCGGGGACGCCGCAGCAAATGAGCATTGAAGTAAATAACGAAACCGAATACGACGTCGATCTCAAGGATGTCAACGCCTTGGCAGAATCGGTGATGCGGGCAATGTTCCTGCATCCGGAAACCGAAGTATCGATCGTTTTCATCGACGAGGATGCCATGAGCGCCCTGCACGTCGAGTGGATGGACCTCGAAGGCCCCACCGATGTGATGAGCTTCCCGATGGATGAGCTGCGCCCAGGAACTGCCGGTGCGCCGGGGGAGAGCGGCATCCTTGGCGACATCGTCATCTGCCCTGCCGTCGCCGAAGCGCAGGCCAAGGCCGGGGGCCACAGCACCCACGATGAAATCCTGTTGCTGACCACCCATGGCCTGCTGCACCTCATGGGTTTCGACCACATGGAGCCAGCAGAAAAGGAAGAGATGTTTGCGCTGCAGCGCCAGCTCCTAGAGAGCTACACCGGCCGCCCCGCGCCAAAGGAAACGGTGGAATAACCCCGTGGAAATAATTTTGCTGATTCTCGCCCTTGTTTTCATGGCCTTCTCGGCCGTGCTGACTGCCGCAGACTCAGCCTTCTACGCATTATCCCGGCACGCTGCTGAACGCCTGCGCGCCGAGTCCAATTCCAAATCGCTGTCCGCAATTCTGGATGAAACAGAAACCCACGCCCAGGCAGTGAAGTTCTGGCGGATCTGGTTCGAGACCGCTTCCGCTGTCGCTGTAGCCCTGCTCGTTTCGCAGTGGATCGAGAATGTGTGGCTGATCGGCATGATCTCCACTATTGCGATGGCCGCCCTGGGATTCGTCCTGGTCAGCGTGTCGCCACGTCGCTACGGGCGTTCCAACGCCCAGAACGTCGTGCAGTCCACCGCCACCCTGGTCCGCTTCCTGCGCCTGGTTCTCGGACCCATCACCACGTGGTTGGCATCCATCGCCAAGGCACTGAGCCCCGGCGGTGTGGATGGAGACGGCTACCTGGGCAAGGAACGACTGCGTGATCTGGTGGATCGCGCCTCCGAAGGCGAGGACCTGGATGAGGAATCGGCGGAACTGATCTCCTCGGTGATCGACTTGGAGGAGACCAGCGTTCGTTCGGTGATGGTGCCGCGCACCGACATGGTGGTGCTGGATGCGGATCATTCCTTCCACAGCGCCATGGACCTGTTCATCGCCTCGGGCTTCTCCCGCATCCCGCTGATCGGCGAGGACACCGATGATATCCAGGGCATCATCTACCTCAAGGACCTGATCCGCGAGATCCACGGCCTGCAGCAGGCCCGGACCCTGGCCGAATTGGCGCGAAAGGTCCGCTTTGTTCCCGAATCGAAGTCGGCAGCAGAGCTGATGCAGGAACTGCAGAAGGAATCCATCCACCTGGCCATCGTCATCGACGAGTACGGCGGCACCGCGGGCCTGGTGACCCTGGAAGACCTGCTTGAGGAAATCGTTGGCGAAATCGATGACGAGTATGATCGTTCGAGGGCCGAATTGATCCAGAACCCTGACGGGTCGATTTTCGCCGTGGCGGCGGCATCCATTGACGATATTGCCGACCACTTCGACATGCACATCGAGGAAGAGGACGTCGACACCGTCGGCGGCCTGCTCTCCAAGGCCTTGGAATCGGTGCCGGTACTCGGTTCCACCGCTGAAGTGCACGGCCTGCGCCTGACCGTGGTAGCCCTCGCGGGCCGCCGCAACCGTATCGGCAAAATCCATGTAGAGCGTCTGGAAACAGATGCATCCGACCATATTGAGAACGACGAGGATTCCTCACATGAGTGAAAACCACAACCTGCTTGCATCCAGCGGATGGCCTGAGGGCTTCCGCTCCGGCTTCACCTCTTTCGTAGGCCGCCCGAATGCCGGCAAGTCCACCCTGACCAATGCGCTGGTAGGCCAGAAGGTGGCCATCACCTCGGCCAAGCCGCAGACTACCCGCCACACCATCCGCGGTATCGTGCACCGCGAGGATGCGCAGTTGATCCTGGTCGATACCCCGGGCCTGCACCGTCCGCGCACCTTGCTCGGCCAGCGCCTGAATGACCTGGTCGCCGACACCCTCTCCGAGGTGGACGCGATCGGCTTCTGCATCCCGGCCAATGAGAAGATCGGCCCGGGCGACCGCTACATCGCCACGCAGCTGGCTCAGCTGCAGCGCAAGCCGATCATCGCCCTGGTCACCAAGGCTGACCTGGTGGACCGCGAACAGCTCGCGCAGCAGCTGGTTGCGGTGGCCGAGATGGGTACCCAGAACTTCGGCGAGAACGGCTTCGCCGCAATCGTTCCGGTCTCGGCTGTCAAGGAATTCCAGGTCGAAGAGGTGGCCAACGTGCTGGCAGAGCACCTGCCAGTGGGCCCGCCGCTGTACCCGGACGGCGAGCTGACCGACGAGCCGGAAGCCAAGATGGTTTCCGAGCTGATTCGCGAAGCCGCCCTGGAAGGCGTGCGCGACGAACTGCCGCACTCGCTGGCCGTCGTCGTTGAAGAGATGGTTCCCCGCGAAGGACGCAGCGAAAGCAATCCGCTGATCGACATCCACGTCTCGCTCTTCGTTGAGCGCTCCAGCCAGAAGGCCATCATCATTGGCCGTGGCGGTTCGCGCCTGCGAGAGGTCGGCACCAACGCCCGCCAGGGCATCGAGAAGCTGCTGGGCACCAAGGTCTATCTGGACCTGCATGTGAAGGTTGCCAAGGATTGGCAGCGCGACCCGAAGCAGCTTGGACGTCTCGGCTTCTAGGCTGCGCACTTCAGCGCTGGAAAATGCGTAGCTCGTCCCTCAAGACCAGACCGGTCTTGGGGGACGAGCTGGTTAACCGGCTGCTTGGCCCGCACTCTGGATCTCCCGGGCCAGCCTTTCCGCGGGAGAAACGCCAGTACGCAGCCCATGGGTTCCAGCGCCGATGCGGATCGTCTCCATCCATGGACCTCCCTGGCGCTTAGCTCCATGAGCCCCATTGTTCGCCTGCTTGGGCATCCTGTCCGCCGCCTTGCGCAAGGCGGACGTCCACTATGTGACACGCAAGTGACATAAGTTTCACTTGCCTCCAAAGCGCGGTGCTATGCTCATTTCGTGCATTTCGAGCTTCTACTACTACTTAGCCGCTGCGAGGATCCAAAGGACCGCTAGTGGTCTACAGGCCGACCCCTCGTCGCGGAGTAGCTCTTGTCTGGCCCCACAAACTAAGCACTAATTTTGTCTAGGGGACCCACAGAAATGCAGAACATGCAGAAATCTTCGAACATGCCAATCCACAAGTATGTTCCATTCCAGGACCAGATCGAGGTCAATCTGCCCGATCGCACCTGGCCCGACAAGTACATCACCAAGGCCCCGCGCTGGTGCGCGGTCGACCTGCGAGATGGCAATCAGGCGCTGATCGATCCGATGAGCCCGGAGCGCAAGCACAAGATGTTCGACCTGCTGGTCGAAATGGGCTTCAAGGAAATCGAGGTCGGCTTCCCATCGGCTTCGCAGACCGACTTCGACTTTGTCCGCCAGCTGATCGAGCGCGGCATTCCCGATGACGTGACCATCCAGGTGCTCACCCAGTCCCGCGAGCACCTGATCGAGCGCACCTACGAAGCGCTGGAAGGCGCCAAGCAGGCCATTGTCCACCTGTACAACTCCACCTCGATCCTGCAGCGCGAAGTCGTCTTCCGCCAGGACGAAGACGGCATCGTGGACATCGCCGTCCAGGGCGCCCGGTTGTGCAAGAAGTACGAAGAGCAGCTGACCGGCACCAAAATCACCTACGAGTACTCGCCAGAGTCCTACACCGGGACCGAGCTGGCCTTCGCCAAGCGCATTTCCGAGGCCGTAGCCGAGGTCCTGGAAGCGACCCCGGAGAACAAGATGATCCTGAACCTGCCGGCCACGGTGGAAATGGCTACCCCGAATGTGTACGCCGACTCCATCGAGTGGATGCACCGCAACCTGGCCAACCGCGATTCGATCATTCTCTCGCTGCACCCGCACAACGACCGCGGCACCGGAGTGGCCGCGGCCGAACTGGGCTACCTGGCCGGCGCCGACCGCATCGAAGGCTGCCTGTTCGGCAACGGCGAACGCACCGGCAACGTCGACCTGGTGACCTTGGGCATGAACATGTTCGGCCAGGGCATCGACCCACAGATCGATTTCTCGGACATGGACCACATCCGCCGCACCGTCGAGTACTGCAACCAGCTGCCAGTGGCTGAACGCAGCCCGTACGGTGGAGATCTGGTCTTCACCGCCTTCTCCGGTTCGCACCAGGACGCAATCAAGAAGGGCCTGGAAGCGATGGAAGCCAAGGCTTCGGCTGAAGGCAAGGACATCAACGACCTGGTCTGGGCTGTTCCGTACCTGCCGATCGACCCGAAGGACATCGGCCGTTCCTACGAGGCCGTGATCCGCGTGAACTCGCAGTCCGGCAAGGGCGGGGTTGCTTACCTGCTGAAGAACGACTACAACTTGGACCTGCCGCGCCGCGCGCAGATCGAGTTCTCCGGCGTCATCCAGCGCAAGACCGATACCGAGGGCGGCGAGATCTCCTCGCAGCGCATCTGGGACGTTTTCCAGGATGAGTACCTGCCGGTCAGCGAAGATTCGGGCATGAACCCCTGGGGCTACTACCAGATTGCTTCGGCGACCGCGGCTTCGGCGGAGGACGGAAGCTTCCGCCTGGATACCAAGCTGATCATCGACGGCGTGGCCCATGAGCGCAGCGCCCAGGGTAACGGTCCGGTCTCCGCGCTGGTCAAGCTGCTCAACGATGATGGCGTGGATCTGCGCGTGCTGGACTACTCCGAGCACGCCATGAGCGAAGGTGGCAACGCCCGTGCAGCCGCATTCGTCGAATGCGCCGTGGGCGATCGCATCCTGTGGGGCATTGGCCTGGACACCAACACCAACATTGCAGCACTGAAGGCCGTAGTTTCGGCCGTCAACCGCGCAATCCGCGACAGCAAGTAGGTCTGCGGCACCACCTCGTTGCCAGCTCGACGCCACGGCCAGCCTCACCACGCTGGCCGTGGCGTTTTGCCTTCTCGGTACTGCCAGGGCGGCTGGCAAGCAAGCGCCGACGAAGAAAAGGAACTGGCTACTGCGTCGCTGTCGGCGTTCCCGCTGAATTCAAATCAAGAGACGCCTTGAACCCCATTTCCTCGGGCCCGGTAGATGCCGGATTGCTCCTGCAGCTACCGCGCCCAGGGACGAATCGACACCCATAGGAATCGATGGATTCAGAGTTTTGGGAGTGAAGTGGGAGAATATTGTCCGTGTCCAGATCAGGTTTCGCCTCCAAGAGCTACCACACCCGTGGTTTGGTCTTGCGTACCCACAAGCTGGGAGAAGCCGATCGCATCATCACCCTGCTGACGCCCAATGGGATTGTCCGTGCCGTGGCGAAAGGCGTACGCCGGACCTCGTCGAGGATGGGTGCCACGCTGGAACCGTTCATGGAAGTCGACGCGCTTCTGGTGATGGGCCGCAATCTTGATATCGTCTCGCAGGCACAGCTTCGAAATCCTTACGGCCAATTGCTGGTCATGGATTACCCGAGCTACACGGTGGCCAACGCCATGTCGGAGATCGCTGAAAAATTGCTGGAAACAGAAAGCGATTCGGCCCTCAAGCAATATCAGCTCTTCCACGGTGCGATCGCCCTGTTATCCAAGCAGCGAGTCGATTCCGGAGCCGTGCTGGACTCCTACATCTTGCGGGCCCTCTCGGTTGCTGGTTGGGCGCCGTCCTTTACCGACTGCGTGCGCTGCGGCAAGCCTGGCCCGCATCAAGCGCTCCACGTCCAGCTTGGCGGCGTCGTCTGCCCCGAATGCCGTCCCTCTGGATCGTTATCGCCGCACCCCGTCACCATTGAATATCTGCAGGCGCTGCTGGAAGGGGACTGGTCCACCGTGGCAGAAGCAGGACCTCGAGCGCGCAAGCAAGCTGCAGATATCGTGGCCAACTACTTGCAGTGGCACCTTGAGCGTGCCGTGAATTCCCTACGTCTTGTGGAGAGAAATTGAAGAAGCTTCCTAAGATCACCGGCCGCCGAGGCCCAGTCGCTCCTTATGCGCATCCGGATCATCCGCAGATGCCCGCCATTCCGCAGGAACTCATCCCTGAACACGTAGCTATCGTCATGGATGGCAATGGACGTTGGGCGAACCAGCGGGGATTGCCTCGTACCGAGGGGCACCGTGCAGGCGAAGCAGCTTTGCTTGATGTGGTGGCCGGAGCCGTGGAGCTGGGCGTCAAGTACGTCTCTGTCTACGCGTTCTCAACCGAGAACTGGAAGCGCAGCCCTGAGGAAGTGCGCTTCCTGATGGGCTTCTCACGTGATGTTCTGCGCCGCCAACGCGATACGTTGAACTCTTGGGGCGTCCGCGTACGCTGGTCGGGGCGAGAACCCAAACTCTGGAAATCGGTTATCAATGAACTCAAGGAAGCCGAAGAACTCACCAAAGACAACCTGGGTTGCCAGCTGACCATGTGCGTGAACTACGGCGGGCGCGCGGAACTAGGCGACGCTGTCAGCGCGATTGCCCGGGATGTTGCAGCCGGCAGGCTTCGCGCTAGCTCGGTTGGCGAAAAGACTATCGCCAAATACCTGCATGCTCCGGAACTGCCTGATGTGGATCTTTTCCTCCGAACCAGTGGCGAGCAACGCACAAGCAACTTCCTGCTGTGGCAGTCGGCATACGCAGAGATGGTCTTCCTCGACCAGCTTTGGCCGGATGTCGACCGGCGAACGCTGTTTACCGCCGTAGAAGAATATGCCAAGCGCGATCGCCGTTACGGCGGAGCTATCGACAAGCCACAGGCCTAGGACGTTTTCAGCGTTGTTCCCACCAATCGCAACCAGAGGCTTAGATCTCTATATGCTGCGGATCTGGCGGGTTCAGCGGAGGTGAATACATCGTGCATTGCGCCAGGAATTTCGGACAAGATAACGAAACTGCCTAGTTTCAACGCCCGCAAGCGCGTTTGCTGAACGTCGAGTACCGAATCGCAGTGCTGCATGTCAGGGGAGTAGCTCGTGCCGATATGGGTGCGATCCGAGGTGAGGATGAAGATCGGCTGTTGAAGTTTCAGCCCCTTCGCAACTAGGGCATGGCCATCAAATATCGTTTTCAGCCATCCCGCGGTGTTCGGAAAAGCGATCCGTGGTCGCCATAACCGATGAACGTCCCACTGGCCGTGGCTATCAGTACTTAGCGATTGCCAGTAATGATCGAATTCTGGTCCGTTGAGCTTCCTGCGCGGATTCGTGCGGGTGATCGCTTCCATAAGGCCGTGAAAAGGAATGCGCAGGAAGGCCGTTCCCTGAAATTCAAGCCATGGAGCATTCAGGACCAGAGCTTTAATGCCCGGCGCTTGGCGCGCAAGCCACAAGCTCAGGATCAAGCCGCCAGTCGAGTGCCCCTGGGCTACTACCGGTAATTGAGGATGCTCGTTACGCAGCAGTTCCAAGCTCGCGTTGAGCTCCTCATCGAAGTCCGCCAAGTCTTCGACGTAACCAGGCAAAGCATGTTCGGCTCTCAGACTGCGTCCATGCCTGCGTAGATCAAGTGCGTAGAAGTGGTATCCATGGTGATGCCAGAAAGCTGCCAGTTCGCGGTTGTAAAAATAATCGCTCCAGCCATGCACGCTCAGAACAATTCCCTGGGCTCGTCGTCCGAGCCGATTCCTGAATCCAGCCGGGCGATAGCGGACCAAGGTCGCGACGGCCGGTCCTTCCGCATCGACGCCGAAATCCAAGGTTTGGTGCTCAAAATCAGGCCCGAGGGGATCTTCAACCCATTGCCCCGGCCTAGTTGAAGACATAAAGTCTGGCCAACTGGTGCTTTCTGGAACAACGAAGTGCTTCATATCTTGAATACTACCCATCTCAAGTTGTCTGTTTCGGGTTCTTCACGGGAAAATGGTTCCATGCGCATATACCCACTGGTCTTCAAGCACGTGTTCACCAAGATGGATCCTGAGCAGGCTCACCATTTTGCATTCAACGCGATCAAGATTGCGCAACGCGCAGGGCTCACTAAGGCAGCTCGCAAGTTCTTCGCTCCGGCACCCAAGCTGAAGCGCACCGTTATGGGCATCGACTTCCCGTCCCCATTCGGATTGGCTGCTGGCTTCGACAAGGGCGCCACCGGAATCCTGGCGTTGAGCGACATCGGTTTTGGCCATGTTGAAATCGGAACCGTCACCGGACAGGCCCAGTCCGGCAACCCGCAACCGCGGCTCTTCCGCTTGGTTGAGGACCGCGCGGTAATCAACCGGATGGGCTTCAACAACGAAGGCGCCGAAACTGTCGCTGCCCGTGTCGCCAGTTCTCGCCAAGAGCTCAAGGCTGGTTACGCTGGAACCCGCCCGGTCATCGGCGTGAATATCGGCAAGACCAAGGTCGTAGAGCTGGAAGACGCGGTAGGGGATTACCTCGCGTCCACCCGCCAGCTGGCGATCCACGCAGATTATCTGGTCGTCAATGTTTCGAGCCCCAACACCCCGGGTCTGCGCCTGCTCCAGAGCGTTGATTCTCTTCGTCCGCTGCTTTCGGAAGTCGGCCAGTTGGCTGACAAGGTTGCCGGCCGCCATATTCCGTTGCTGGTCAAGATTGCTCCCGATCTTAGCGATGAGGATGTCGCTGACGTTGCACGCTTGGCCATGGAACTTGAACTCGACGGCATTATTGCCACCAATACGACCATCGGTCGCGAGAACTTGACCAGCGATGCGTCCAAGGTTGAAGAGATTGGCGCCGGCGGGCTATCTGGCGCTCCGCTCAAGCAGCGATCGCTTGAAGTTCTTCGCCAGTTGCGTTCACTCGTTCCGGCCGATATGGCTCTGATCGCCGTCGGCGGCGTGGAAAATGCAGCGGATGTGAAGGAACGCCTGGACGCAGGCGCTGACCTGGTACAGGGTTACACCGCATTCCTCTACGAGGGTCCGTTCTGGGCACGTTCGATCAATAAGGACCTGGAGCGCATGCTCTAGTTCTTTGGAGTGGAATGTCCCAAATGCTCCGGTATGGCTCCGATTCGCGAAGAGTCGGAGCCATTCCGCGTTAACTGGGCCCATCTTCTGCGTACGTTCTTCCTGCAACAGCTTTGAACGCAACTTGGATCAGGAGACTAGGAGAGGGCAGCCGCGCTAGGGGAGAACGTGGCAATAGCGGTTGCCGACCGGGATGAATCCTTGTATCTGAGCCAACAAGGCCGCATGCTGCGAGCACGGACAGTGACTGGCAGAAATGCGTCGCGGCAACGATATTCCTATCGCAGAATCTGCATCAACTTGTACTTGGCTCCACAAACTTTGAACATTGTTATTCAATCAAGCAATTAACTAGAAAGGGGCAAGCTCAGCGAGCTTGCCCCTTTGCGGTCTAGCGGTATCGACTAGTCGATATTTGCGCCGCGCTTGACCTGTGGCTTTGGCAGGCGCAATTTGCGGAACTGCATTCCACGCATTGCCGCGTACATGCGTACGCCCTTTTCCATGTGGCCGAACTTGGCGACCAGGCGCTTCTTCAAGAGGATGGTCGTCACAATTGCTTCGATGATGATCAGTGCGATAACAACCCAGAGGGCTGCCTGCACAAACATCTGGATCTGCAGGTTGCGCTGGAACACCAGCGAGACAACCAAGAAGGCCAGGATGATGAACATCATGAACTCGCCGAACATCCAGCGAGAGTCAATGAAGTTACGGGTGTAGCGCTTCTGCTCACCCTTGTCGCGTGGCATCAGGTAGCGTTCATCGCCAGTTTCGTTGGCTAAGCGCAAACGATTCTGCGCTTCAACACGCTGTTGACGCTGGGCTTCCTTAGCGGCCTTGCGATCGGTAGGAACCAACGGGCGCTGACGGTTCGCCTGCTGCGCATTGCGCTTGGGCGTTGGACCAGTCTTGCGGCCGTCGGTTGTTTCCGGGGCCTGCTGGGCAGACTCCACATTTACGGGGGATTGAGGTTCATCCTTCTTACGTCCAAACACCCCTCTATTCTAGCCGGAAATAGTTAGCGGCGTGACATTCGATACGCGAGGAATTGCTAGGCTGAAGGCATGACCGAAAATACTACCTTCGACGCTGTTGCAAGCGGCGTCGATATTGCCGCGCTAAAAAGCCACATCGAAACGAACTTCGAGAAGATCCTCGAAGAGCTCACTTCCCTGGTCGCGATCCCGAGCATCGCATGGGAATCCTTCGACCCGCAGAACCTGGAAAAATCGGCTGCGGCAGTGGCCGAATTGGCCAAGTCGGCCGGGATGGAGACCGTGGAAATCCTGCGCGAGCCTGCGCAGAACGGCGCTATGGGCGCACCTGCCGTGGTAGCCCAGCGCAAGGCGGCACCCGGAAAGCCAACCGTGCTGCTGTATGCACACCACGACGTCCAGCCTCCGGGCAACGAGGCGGACTGGAAAACCCCGGTATTCGAAGCCACGAAGGTAGGGGACCGGCTGTTCGGCCGCGGTGCCGCTGACGACAAGGCCGGCATCATGGTCCACATCGCGGCGATGCGCGCCGTGCTGGACCTCATTGGCGATTTCGGCGTCGGCGTGACCTACTTCTTCGAGGGGGAGGAGGAAGCCGGATCCCCATCATTCCGCAACTTCCTCGAAGCCCATCAGGACAAGTTGGCAGCAGATGTGATCGTAGTTGCCGACTCGTCCAACTGGTCGGTTGGAACCCCAGCACTGACCAGCTCGCTGCGCGGCATGTGCGCAGCGGAGATCACCGTCCGCTCGTTGAACCATGCAGTTCACTCGGGCATGTTTGGCGGACCAGTTCTCGATGGCCCGATCCTCGCCGCCAAGTTGATCTCCAGCTTCCACAACGAGGACGGTTCTGTTGCCGTGGCCGGCCTGGTTGCCAACGACATCGCTGAAGTCGACTTCGACGAAGCCGAATTCCGCAGGGACTCCGGCGTTCTGGAATCCTTCCAGCTTGCCGGCACCGGCAAGATCACCGACCGCTTGTGGAATAAACCAGCACTGAGCGTGATTGGAATGGATATCCCGAGTGTCGACCACTCGTCGAATACCTTGCTGCCGGCAACGCGTTTCAAGGTATCGATGCGCCTGGCCCCAGGGCAGAATCCTGCAGATGCGCTCAAGGCCCTTGAAGCACACGTCAAAAGCGTTGACCTTCGCGGCGCCGAGGTTGAATTTGTCGCCACCGAAGCAGGCAACGCCTACAAGGCGAACCTGGACGCTTCGGCAAATGACACCGCGCGCTGGGCGCTTGAACAAGCTTGGGGCGTTGTACCAGTGAATATGGGCCTGGGTGGATCAATTCCATTCATCGCAGATTTACTGGAAGTTTTCCCGAAGGCGCAGATCCTGGTGACCGGTGTCGAGGATCCCGATTCGCGTGCGCACTCGGCCAACGAGTCGCTGCATCTAGGCGACTTCCAGCACGCAATTGAGGCTGAAGCCCTCATGCTGGCGAGGATCAACGCCAAGGGACTATGAACCGTGTCATACGGAGAGACGCAGGGGAAGAATTCTTCAGCGTAGCGACGTAGGATAGAAGCAAGAACAGAGGTGCCGGTTCCAGTAACAAATCTGGAGCTTGGTGCCGCATCGAGCAGTATGGGAGGAAAATCATGACTGCATCTGTTGACCAGACCAAGGGCGATCCAACTGAGGTGCCAACCCATGAGGTGGAGATTTCCGACGTGGCGGCCGACAAGGTTCGCTCGCTTCTGGAACAGGAAGGCCGGGATGATCTTCGTCTCCGCATCGCCGTGCAGCCAGGTGGCTGCTCGGGCCTTATCTACCAGCTTTACTTCGATGAGCGCATGCTCGACGGCGACGCGGTACGCAACTTCGATGGCGTTGAGGTCATCGTTGACAAGATGAGCGTCCCGTACCTCGCTGGCGCGTCCATTGATTTCGAGGACACCATCTCGAAGCAGGGCTTCACCATCGACAACCCGGCCGCATCGGGTTCCTGCGCCTGTGGAGATTCCTTCCACTAGGCCGTAGGGAACAAACGCCGCTGTTCAAACGTTGAAGAAATTTCTCGTTAGCACAGCGGCGTTTTTCGGCATTCTGACCCCAAAGAGGGTAAGCTCTACATTAAGTAGTAAAACTATGTTTCCCTTCGTGAGCCACCTCACCGTGCAACTCGTTTAAACCACGAGGTGACTTATGAAGACCACATTCTGCACCAACAAAGAGGAAGGGCCGTCTGTGAGTTCGCAAGACCGAACCGGCAGTCGCGGGTCCGCTAAAGCCAAAGTACTGGCTTTAGTCGGCACTGGCGCATTGCTGTTGACGGGATGTACAGCGGAGGCAAAACGCGGTTGGCTCCCAAACGTGGAGCGCGACACCACCAACCACACCGGGGCAATCCAGGATTTCTGGGTTAACTCGTGGATCGCTGTTATTGTCGTCGGCGTATTGACCTGGGGATTGATGCTCTGGTGCGTCATCGCCTACCGCCGCCGCAAGAACGATACGGGTTACCCGCGTCAGCTGAGCTACAACCTGCCATTGGAGATCTTCTACACGGCCATTCCTTTGGTCCTTGTTCTAGTCTTCTTTAGCTTCAACAACACCCTGGAAAAGCAGATCAACGCCCCTGTTGATTCTGAGGTCGTAGTCGATGTCCGAGCCAAGCAATGGTCTTGGGACTTCAACTACAGCTACCAGGGCACCGAGAAGTATTACGCCGGCGAACAGGCTCACCTGAACACCGATGGCTCGGAAGGCGTTCGCGAAGAACTGCCAACCCTGTACCTGCCAGCGGGCAAGTCGGTAACCCTTGAGCTGAATAGCCGCGATGTCATCCACTCCTTCTGGGTACCAGCCTTCTTGCAGAAGCTGGACATGATCCCAGGCAAGACCAACTACATCTACCTGACTCCACAGGTTGAAGGCAGCTACGACGGAAAGTGCGCCGAGCTTTGCGGCGAGTACCACTCCGAGATGCTCTTCAACGTCGAGGTTGTCAATGAGTCCGAGTTCAAGGCTCAGCTGGCAAAGATGGAAGATGGACATATTGGTGAAGAGTACGACCGTAAGCCAGATGTTGTTAACGGCGTCGTAGTAGAGCACGGGGAAGGAGAGTAATCATGACAACGTTTGAATATGCAACTGACGACGTGAAGTCGATTGCTCCAGCCGTAGTGCCGAAGTCCAAGGGTCGTCTGTTCGTCGACTACATTACTTCGACCGACCACAAGAAGATCGGGTACATGTACCTGATCAGCTCGTTCATCCTGTTCTGTGTCGGTGGCGTTATGGCGCTGCTGATTCGTGCAGAGCTGTTCGAACCAGGCATGCAGATCCTGCAGACCAAGGAACAGTACAACCAGCTGTTCACCATGCACGGCACTGTCATGCTCTTGATGTTCGCAACCCCGCTGTTCGCAGGTTTCGCCAACGTCATGATGCCCCTGCAGATCGGTTCCCCGGACGTGGCCTTCCCACGTCTGAATGCATTGGCTTTCTGGTTCTTCTCGCTGGGCTCGCTGATCGCTCTGGCCGGCTACCTCACCCCCCAGGGTGCAGCTAGCTTCGGTTGGTTCGCTTACGCTCCGCTGTCGAACACCACCTTCTCGCCAGGAATCGGCGGAGACCTCTGGGTCTTCGGCCTTGCACTGTCGGGCTTCGGTACCATCCTAGGCGCCGTCAACTTCATTACCACGATCATCTGCCTGCGTGCACCTGGCATGACCATGTGGCGCATGTCGATCTTCTCGTGGAACACCTTGATCACCTCGTTGCTGGTCCTGATGGCTTTCCCGCCACTGGCAGCTGCGCTGTTCGCACTGGGTGCAGACCGCCGCTTCGGTGCCCACATCTTCGATCCAGAGAATGGCGGTGCCGTACTATGGCAGCACCTGTTCTGGTTCTTCGGGCACCCTGAGGTCTACATCATTGCTTTGCCGTTCTTCGGCATCGTCTCCGAGATCTTCCCAGTGTTCTCCCGCAAGCCGATCTTCGGCTACAAGGGCCTGGTCTTCGCGACCATCTCGATTGCTGCACTGTCGGTTTCCGTGTGGGCACACCACATGTACGTCACTGGCTCGGTAATGCTGCCGTTCTTCGGCTTCATGACCATGCTGATCGCAGTTCCAACCGGTGTGAAGTTCTTCAACTGGATCGGAACCCTGTGGCGCGGCTCGATCACCTTCGAAACCCCAATGCTCTGGAGCATGGGCTTCATGATCACCTTCCTGTTCGGCGGTCTGACCGGTATTATCCTGTCGGCTCCGTCGCTGGACTTCCACGTATCGGATACCTACTTCGTTGTGGCTCACTTCCACTACGTAGTCTTCGGTACCGTTGTGTTCGCGATGTTCGCTGGCTTCTACTTCTGGTGGCCGAAGTGGACCGGCAAGATGCTCAACGAGCGTCTTGGCAAGATTCACTTCTGGTTGCTGTTCATCGGCTTCCACGGCACCTTCCTGATCCAGCACTGGCTGGGCGTTATGGGCATGCCACGTCGCTACGCCGACTACATGCCTGAAGATGGCTTCACCACCATGAACCAGGTTTCGACCGTCTTCGCATTCATTCTGGGTGCGTCGATGATTCCATTCTTCTGGAACGTGTGGGTAACCCACCGAAACGCCAAGAAGGTCGAAGTAGATGATCCATGGGGCTTCGGCGCATCGCTTGAATGGGCAACTTCTTGCCCTCCACCACGCCACAACTTCCACTCGATCCCTCGCATCCGTTCCGAGCGTCCGGCACTGGATCTGCACCACCCGGAACTGAGTGGACGGGTAACCCCCGAAACTCCGGTTGCGAAGATCTTCGGCTCGGCTGACCAGAAGGACGTGTAACGATGAAAGTTGAATCCTGGATTTTCCTGGGTGGCGTCTTCTTCTTCACCCCAGTAGCGATTGTCTACGGTTACATGACCAACTGGAGCGAATGGGTCGGATTCCTGGCATTGCTGATGCTGGTCGCATTGTCCGCGATGGTAGGTGGCTACTTGCTATTCACCGCTAAGCGCGTTGGCAACAGGCCCGAGGACCGCGTGGATGGCGAAATCCACGAGAACGCCGGCGATATCGGAATGTTCTCCCCATGGAGCTGGTGGCCACTGGTCCTGGCTTCGGCTGCAGCGATTGGCTTCCTTGGCCTCGCTGTGGGCTGGTGGGTCTTCTTCATCGGCGCCGGTTTGGCCGTCGTTGGCGTGACCGGCTGGGTTTACGAATACAGCCGTGGCGATCACGCTCACTAGGCAGTAACCCTAACGGGACGACAAGCAATTTTGCTTGTCGTCCCGTTAGTCTTTTAATAGGGGTTCCTCGATGGCGATAGGCCGTCAGGATATTTGGATCAAGGAGAAGCAGCATGCGCCACGCACCGCAGCCACATGTCCAGGCGCACCTTGATCCGGTCAGCCGGCAAAGCAAGTACCGGCAAATCCGAGAGATTCTCAAGACCCATGCACGCGAGGCCTGCAAACCCGGCTACAAGCTTCCGCCCGAACGCGTGCTGGCAGAGCACTTCGGCGTGGCCCGCAAGACCATCCGCCAAGCCATCGATGCCTTAGTGGATGAACAAGTGCTCAAACGCGTGGTGGGAATCGGCACGTTCGTCGTGCCCGAAAAATTGGACCTTCGTGTCCGCCTGCATTCCTACTCCGAAGATATGATGCGCCGCGGCATGGTTCCCGATGCCCATGTACTCGAATTCGCGGAGATTAAAGCCAGCGCCACCTTGGCTTCGCAGCTGATGGTGGAGGAGGGTACTGCCGTAGTCCAGTTCAAGCGCCTGCTGCTGGCCGATGGCACCCCCATGAGCCTGGACGAGAACTATATGCCTGCCGATCTCGTGCCTGGCTTTGTGGATGGCGAGCCGCCGTCAAAGCTCTATCAGGCATTGCACGAGCGCTATGGCATCTTGCTCGAATGGGGTGAGGACCAGGTGGAAAGCACTGCGGCGAGCAAGCGGCAAGCCGTGCTCCTGGGCGTAGAACCAGGCTTCCCGCTCCTGCAGATCACCCGGTATGCCTACATCGGCGATCGGCTAGCCGACTACTCGGTCTCGCTCTACCGCTCAGACCGCTACAAGCTCTTCGTGCCGTTGCAGCGAGTGGGCACACGCACGCCTCGCTACACCGATACTTTTTAGGCCTGGCCTGGCCAGGCGGCCGGCTGCTTCGATTCCAACGCGCAAGTGCCAAGCACCCCCCGTCAACCATGCCCAAGGATGCCATATCTGCCGTTCAAAATGGTTCCGGGCATCAACTACTGAATAAGCACTCCCGCAGCCTGGTCCGCCGGTATGGAGCTATAGCAGGAGCAAGCAGGTCTCCCGCACACGGAAGAAGATCGCGGCGCAAGCTCAAAGCCGCTTCAAGGCAGCAGGACATGGAATGTCGACGGAAGTTGAAAAGTGGACACTCCAGCCGCCCTGTCCAGTGGGAAACCAGCCACACTGGTGCGATAGGCCGTAGCGAAGATCCAATATATCCCTAGATCACACAGCCTTGTTTGCAGCGTGATTCTGCCATCCGGTCGATGCGTCCAGAGTTATTCCGTCATCCAATTCAAACGATTCTGAAGCAGGACTGGAGGGCATGGTGCCTGCCGGGCATTCTTTCTGGCAGGGGAGCAGCCTTTGGAAGAGCGCTCTGGATATCGGCTCGGCCATGCCGAGCGCCAAAACGGGAGTCTGAACTGCTGCATTCGAAGTCTTGGCGAACGTGATTGCGGAACTGAGCTCGTCCCCAGTCTGGAGAGCCTTCGCTGGAAAGACGAATGCACTGAGCAGCTCTCCGCTCCGGTTCGGCCCGGGACGATTCCGGGCAGCTGCGCCAGTCGCAACTGGCATTGGCGTGTAGCATTCGATTCCAGCCAATCCAGAATGGCTGCACTGCAGGCCGGCAGTAGCATTCAGCCCCGAACGGCATTTCTGACTGAAGTGCCAAACAGGATGGCCAATTCTTCTCCGCACTGGGGAGCGCAGCTCGATACGCGGCTAGGGGAGCAGGAACGGACTTTCCACCCTGAGCACCCGGCAGTGCCAGATGCCGTTCTAAGCCACTGGAATTTCGATGGGCGTCCACCATGCGTCTTCGGAGCGCTCACCGGCGCTAGGCTCACTGGGACCGCTGGGAAAGCCGGGTTAACGAAAAGAGGGACACACCTTGCGGTGTGTCCCTCCTTTTGTGACTAACTCAGGTCGCTATTACTTGGCGATCGAGTCCTGCGTGTCACCCTCAACCTCATGGTGGCCGTGGGCTGCATGAGCAGCTTCCAGCTCCGATGGGGTTACCGGGGCGACGCGATCTTCGAAGAAGAACTTCGAGATTGCTGCACGACGCTTCTCCGAACCGGAGACGTGTCCTGCTGCGTCAGGCTGAGCCGGGATGTACTGGCGATCAACGTAGTTGGTCAGCAGGTAACGCTTGTAGACGTCGACTTCCTCGTGCTTCTCCGAGAAGCCGCCCTCAGGCGACATCTGGATGATGCCAGCTTCGCGGCCATGCAGGACGATCTCGCGATCCTTGCGCTGCAGCGACAGGCAGATACGGCGAGTCAACCAGAAGGCGAAGATTGGGCCCAGGAAGAACAGCGTACGCAGCCAGTAGGTGACATCGTTCAGCGACACGTGGAAGTGGGTCGCGATCAAGTCCGAGGAAGCAGCAGCCCACATGACGCAGTAGAAGACTACGCCGGCAGCGCCCACTGCGGTTCGGAATGGAGCGTTGCGTGGACGGTCGAGCAGGTGGTGCTCGCGGTTGTCCTTGGTGATCCAGCGTTCGATCCACGGCCATGCGAACATCACTGCAAACAGTGCGCCTGCAGGAACCAGTGCTGGCAGCAGTACCGACATCACCAGGGTGTTATCGCCCCATGGGAATGGAATGATCCATTCGAAGCTGAAGTTGCCCAGGTAACCTGGCATCAAGCGCAGCGCGCCATCGACGAAACCGATGTACCAGTCCGGCTGGGTACCAGCCGAAACAGGGGATGGGTCATATGGACCGTAGTTCCATACCGGGTTGATCTGGAACAGGCCAGCAATGAATGCCACGATGCCGAAGACGATGAAGAAGAATCCACCGGCCTTGGCTGCGTATACCGGACCAACCGGGAAGCCAACAACGTTGTCGTTGGTGCGGCCTGGGCCAGGGTACTGGGTGTGCTTGTGGGTCACGACCATGAACAGGTGCACAACGATCAGCAAGATGATGACCGCAGGAACAATCATGATGTGCAACGAGTACAGTCGCGGAATCACGGTATCGCCAGGGAACTCGCCGCCGAAGAAGAACATCGACAGGTAGGTGCCGACGATCGGCAGTGCCTTCATGACGCCATCGATAATGCGCAGGCCGTTACCGGACAGCAGATCATCAGGCAGGGAGTAGCCGGTGAAGCCGGCAGCAAGACCCATGATCAGCAGCACGCCGCCGACAACCCAGTTCAGTTCACGTGGGCGACGGAATGCGCCGGTGAAGAATACGCGCAGCATGTGCACGGACAGGGAAGCGACGAACAGCAGTGCCGACCAGTGGTGTACCTGTCGCATGAACAGGCCGCCGCGCACGTCGAAGGAGATATCCATGGTCGAGGCCATAGCCGTCGACATGCCGATACCCTTCATCGGTACGTACGAGCCGTCGTAGACGACGTGAGCCATCGACGGATCGAAGAAGAAGGTCAGGAAGGTGCCCGAGAGCAGCAGCAGTACGAAGGTGTACATTGCCACTTCGCCGAACATGAACGACCAGTGGTCCGGGAAGATCTTGCGACCGAATTCCTTGACCATGCCCGAAGCGCCGACGCGGGAATCCACGAAGTTGGCGATGCGACCGGTAGCGGTCGATGCCTGGTATTCGTTAGTTGTCGTCATGATTAACCACGCTCCCAGTAGGACGGGCCAACTGGTTCGTGGAAGTCACTCTGAGCTACCAGGTAGCCCTCGGAGTCCACGGTAATTGGCAGCTGTGGCAGTGCGTGGCCAGCTGGGCCGAAGATGACCTTGCATTCCTGCGTCAGGTCGAAGGTCGACTGGTGGCAAGGGCACAGCAAGTGGTGGGTGTGCTGCTCGTACAAGGCAATCGGGCAACCCACGTGGGTGCAAATCTTGGAGTATGCGACGATGCCGTCGACGTTCCAGGTTTCGCGTCCCTCGGAGATCTGCATTTCTGCTGGATCCATGCGCATCAGCAGAACGACGGCCTTGGCCTTTTCATTCAGCGGGTGCTCGGTCTCGTTGAGGCCTTCTGGGATCACGTGGAATGCGGAACCGATCTGCACATCCGAAGCCTTGATCGGGGTACCAGATGGGTCGCGGGTCAGACGGATGCCCTTGTCCCACATGGTGTGGCGCAGGGAATCGATCATCTCGTTCGCGGTGTTACCGGTGCGATCCAGGTCGCGGAACATGAAGATTGCTGGGATTGGCGCCAAGGCGATGGCACCGATCAGGGTATTGCGGATCAGCGGACGACGCTTGATGCCGGACTCTTCGAGCACGGTATCGATGATTTCGACGGCATCCTGGCGATCTTCTTCCGAGCGGATCTCGTGGCGCATTTCCATGAGCTCGTGATCCGGCATCAGGGTCTTGGCCCAGTGAACAATACCCACACCGATACCGAGCATCGCGAAAGCGGTGCCCAGTCCCAGTGCAGCGTTCTGCACACGCAGTTCAGCGAAGGTCATCTCGCCCAGGTGGCCCAGGACGAAGTAGGCCACGAAGAAGAAGAGCGTGCCGATGATGGAGATGGTAAATAGGAGCGCTACTTGACGCTCATGTCGCTTGGCTGCGCGCGGATCGCGGTCTGCGAGACGCGGACGATGGGGTGGTAAGCCCGGATCTGGGAATCGATCCTGAGCTACATCGTCAGCCTTAGCAACGGTGCCCGAGTTTTCGGGACTGCCGTGACTATGGTCGCCCATGTTTCTCTCTCATCCTTCTGTTAGGAATTTATGTACGTAGTGATGGTTACGGCCGAGGCCGCGGGTTTGCCTTAGGAAGGACGCGAGGTCAACCAAATGGTGAAGGCAATGATGATACCCAGACCTGCGGTCCAGGTGAACAGGCCTTCAGCAACTGGACCCAGGGAGCCCAGGGCTGCACCGCCAGCGGAACCATTTGCTTCAATGGTCTTCAGGAAGGTGATAACGTCACGCTTCTCTTCTGGGGTGATGTTCGAGTCGTTGAACACTGGCATGTTCTGTGGGCCGGTAGCCATCGCTTCGTAGATGTGCTTCTCGGATACACCGGTCAGGGTTGGTGCGAACTTGCCGCGGGTCAACGCGCCACCGGCAGCAGCCGCGTTGTGGCACATTGCGCAGTTCACACGGAAGACGGTGCCACCGTGGGCGGCGTCGCCCTGGGTGGTATCCAAGTATTCCTCATCAGGGATCGCTGGGCCTGCACCCAGGCTTGCAACATACGCTGCCAGCTGGGAGATCTGCTCGTCGTCGAACTGTACTGGCTTGACCTGGGCCTGCGGGCCCTGCATCTGCATCGGCATACGGCCGGTGCCGACCTGGAAGTCAACAGAAGCCGCGCCAACGCCGATCAGCGATGGACCGGAGTCAGAGCCTTCGGCATTCATGCCGTGGCAAGTAGCGCAGTTGGCGACGAAAAGCTTCTGACCTTCTTCTACATCGGCCTGCGATGCAGAAGTGGTCTCAGCTGCCTTCGCTTCGCTGATGTTACCGGCTGCAGTGTAAAGACTGCCGGTAATCAGCAATCCGAACAGAAGCAGGGCCACAGCGGCGAGCGGGTGGCGGCGCTTTTTCGAAAGAGCCTTCACTTGCTGGTTCCTCACTTAGTTTCTTTGGTGTGGTGTTGCCGTACTTCTTGTTGAGGCAACTAATGAATTTAAGTTGCTACTTCAAGAAGTAGATGATCGCGAACAGGGCGATCCAAACAACGTCAACGAAGTGCCAGTAGTAGGACACGACGATGGAGCCGGTTGCTTCGAAGTGACCAAACTTCTTAGCCAGCATCGCACGACCAATGATCAGCAAGAATGCAATCAGACCACCAGCGACGTGAATGCCGTGGAAGCCGGTCGTAATGTAGAAGGCCGAAGCGTAGGAGTTCGAGTCGAATGCCACGCCCTCGCTAACGAGGACAGCGTATTCGTAGGCCTGAACCGAAACGAAGATCGCGCCAAGGATGAAGGTAAGAATGAACCATTCAATCATTCCCCATTCCTTGAAGTTGAAAAGCCCACCGGAACGGCGAGGCTTGAATTCTTCGGCACGGAACACGCCTAGCTGGCACGAGAACGAGCTGGACACCAGGATGATGGTGTTAACCAGCGCGAACGGTACGTTGAGCTTGGCAGTTTCAGTCGCCCATAGTTCGGGCGCGGCAGCCCGGAGGCTGAAGTACATGGCGAAGAGGGCGGCGAAGAACATGAGCTCGCTGGAGAGCCACACCATCGTTCCCACCGACACCATGTTTGGGCGGTTCGGCGCATGTGGCGCCGTCGTATTTGGGGCATGAGTCGCAGTTGTCACACTGACATTATGTCTCTAAATGCCCCTCAGATACCAATGCAAAAGCGGGTTGGCAGAGGTTTGTTGCGCCACATCTTGGCAACATCCGCGGAAACATGCGGAAGTACAGAGAAAACTCTTTCTACAATTCGTAGAGCTTCATCCGGCGAGTCTCACGAAACAATCATTTATGCAACGAAAGTGTTTCGTATTTAACCCCAGAAACTAGGCATTTTTAGCGACCTGAGCCACATCATCTAACGACATGAATTGGGTAGCGCCCCGGTGTCTGGATAGGCTTTCCCATGTGTCAACGAGCCTTGTAAACGAAAAGTTCCCGACGTGGCCAGATCTATTGGCCACCCTGATCAACGGTGGCGATCTCAGCCGCGAACAGGCCGCTTGGGCAATGAATGAGATCATGTCCGGCGAGGCGAGCGACGTTCAGATTGCCGGGTTCCTGGTTGCACTGCGATCCAAGGGTGAAACCGTGGCCGAATTGACCGGCTTGGTGGACTCCATGGTCGCCAATGCGCGCCCCTTGACCATCGATGCACAAACTTTGGACATTGTTGGGACCGGTGGCGATCGCCAGAACACCGTCAACATCTCAACGATGGCCACACTGGTGTGCGCTGGCGCCGGCGTGAGCATAGTTAAACACGGCAACCGCGCATCCTCTTCGTCCTCGGGTTCCGCCGACGTGCTTGAAGCATTGGGCGTCCGCCTGGAGGTACCAATCGAGCGCCTTGTAGAGGTGTATGACAAGGTTGGGATTGCGTTCTGCTTCGCCAACGTCTTCCATCCCTCGATGCGCCACGTTGCCGGAGCACGCCGTCAATTGCGCATACCAACCGCTTTCAACTTCATGGGCCCCTTGACCAATCCCGCATTGCCCAGCGCATCCGCCATCGGCTGCTCCGACATGGTCATGGCACCAATCATGGCGGGCGTTCTTGCAAGCCGTGGCGTGCGTGGCCTGGTCTTCCGCGGGGATGACGGACTGGATGAACTAACCACCACTGCAGCTAACCGCGTCTGGGAAGTGCGCAACGGCACGGTCACCGAGTTCACGTTCGATGCCCAGGACGTGGGATTTGCCCGTGCGACGCTTAATGATCTGCGCGGTGGAGATGCACTACATAACGCAGGGGTTGTACGAGATGTCATCTCCGGGACTCCCGGACCCGTTCGAGATGCGGTCCTCCTGAACGCGGCTGCCGGAATGGTGGCTTACAGCGATACTGCTGAAGGCAGTTTCGAAGATCGCATGCGGGCGGCGATTGGGAAAGCGGCGCATTCCATCGATTCCGGTGCGGCGAAGGCGACCTTGGAAGCCTGGTCCTCAACGACCCAGGCGATCGTAGGCGCGTAGCACCGTCAGATGCCAACGAAGCCGGACTTTGGTTCGCGATTTTACAATCGCTGAACCGAAGGCCGGCTTTGTTCTTGAAAAGTCCTTAGTCGCCTAGGCCAAGGGAAAAGGCTGCTTCAAGATCATGTTCCGAATATGCGCGGAATGCAATGTGGGTCTGGGTGCCGCGGATGCCTGGAATCTTGGAAAGCTTATTGGCAATGACTTCGGCGAGGTCCTCGTGCTTGTTGACTCGTGCAATTGCAATCAAGTCCCAGTCGCCTGCTACGGAATAGACTTCGCTGATGCCCGAGATTGCGGAGATCTGCTTAGCGCATTCAGGGATACTGTCCGTTGCAGTCTGGATCATGACGAATGCGGTGACCATCACTGTGCCTTTCGGTTCTAACTTATCGCCTGCCAGGAGGCGGCTGATCTGGAATCAACTCTAGTCGAAAAGCAGCGAATGAGAGGCATGGGCGCATCGCCCCGCTTCGCATAGTACAATGATTTTAATTTGTAGATTCAGATACAAAGTTTTACAATTGTTCCATGATTGTGTTGACCATTGACCAGCGGCGTTCACGTTCCACCGAAGATAAGGTGGAGGCTCTAGTCAAGCAAGCTAATGCTACCGTTCCAGTGGTTCGCCCCTTCCAGCGAACCGCCGGCGATGAAGTTCAAGCTGTCTTGGATAACGCCAACGAAGCTATTCGCTTGGCAGTGATGATGGCAGCTTCAGGGGACTGGAGTGTCGGCATTGGCTTTGGGCAAGTCGAAACGCCACTGCCCGAAGAAACCCGTGCCGGCAGGGGACCTGCCTTTGAATATGCTCGTGTCGCAGTTGAGCGGGCAAAGAACACCAATGCGCATCTAGCTGTTCATGGACCGTCGCATGAAGCCACCCGTCTGGAAGCCGAGCTCCAGCTGACTGCCTGCATAGTTTCAAAGCGACGGGCCACGGCATGGGAAGCGGGCACTCTGGCCGACGAAGGCCTGACCCAGCAGCAGATTGCCAAAGAATTAGGAATCACCCAGCAGGCTGTCTCTTCTCGTCTGTCGGCCGCGCTATGGTTTGAGGCGAACCGAATGATGGATGAAGCTGCCAAATCGCTGAACCGACAGCTGAAGATGCTAAAGGAGCAGTAAATGCTTTGGATCGCTTGGGGGAGTCTGAGCCTGGCGGCGTTTGTCTCTTGCATAGCTGCCTACCTTGGCTATGCCATGGGCAAACGAGCTCGTGTCCGCGACTGGCTAGTTGTGGGCTCTGCCCTGTTCGCCATTCTCTCGGCCCTGCTGGCAGTTGCTTCTCAAACTTCGTTGGAGCAGAACGGGCTTTCGCCGGTGTACGCGATCGTCCTGAGTTCCATCTTTGCCATTAGTTTCGGCGGTCCGTTTACGGAACTTGTTTTCCGGCTTGCTGCGAAGAATGATGTCGAGCTCCAAAAGGAGGAGTCCGACCCTTCACCGCTTCGAGGCGGGCTGTGGATCGGACTCCTGGAGCGCACGGCCATCGTTGGAAGCCTCTGGGCCGGTTGGCCAGAAGGCATTGCCGTCGTCTTGGCGGTCAAGGGTCTTGGCCGGTTCTCTGAACTGAAAAACCATCGCGCCGCCGAACAGTTTATTCTGGGGACTTTCGCCAGCGGTCTCGTCGCTGCCGGTTCCTACGGGCTCGGCCTGCTATTTACCTAGCCGCTTGGCCACCATTGAGGTAACCAGCCGACGCCCCATCAAGAATGCGCCCAGAACCAGTGTCGCGACGATGATGAAGGGGAGTGCCGCAGTGGAATCCATGCCAACGCGAAGCGCAAGGCCCGCTGCTACGGTCACCACCCAGACCAGTACGCCAACAGGGAAGAGCTTGTTGATCGTGGTCCAAGGCTTGGACAGCAAGGTCACGACGACGTAGGCAACCAAGAACGGCAGGGCGGTCATCAGGATGCCGCCAATGCTCAAGGCATGCTCGTGTTCACGTCGACCGAGCAGGGCGAATAGAACAATGAGAACAACGTCGACAGCCATCCACAGCGGCCACTTACGAATAGAATCCTTCATGTACTCATCATAGGTTTACCCCGGTGTCCGCGAGTAATTCGGCGTTGGCTGGATCGTTGTCGGTTCAGACACAGAAGGTCGCCGTCGAGGCTCGCCCGAATGAGCTCACGGCCATGGTGGCCGCAGCTATTGTTCTAGCATTAGTCCTATGAAGATCTGGCCTGGCAATGCATGGATGCAAACGCACCAGATCGCCCTCTATTTATCCGCGATCACTGCCGGTTGCGTTCTCGGCCTGGCCTTGCCTGCCGCAAGCAAGGGTCTCGAGAACTCGGTTAACCCGTTCCTTGGGTTGCTGCTCTACGCTACTTTACTGGGCATGCCGCTGACCCGTTTTCCGGAGGCCTTCCGGGACACTCGCTTCATGGGTGCACTGTGCGCGGTCAACTTTGCCGTGGTGCCGCTCGTGGCCTTCGGGCTATCGCGAATAGTGGCGGGGGACCAGGCACTGCTCTTCGGCGTGCTGCTGGTCTTGCTAGCGCCGTGCATCGACTACGTTATCGTCTTTACCGGCTTAGCCGGGGGAGACAGCCAACGGTTGCTGGCGGCCACACCGCTCTTGTTGATCTTGCAGATGCTGCTCGTGCCGGCATACCTCTATATATTTGCTGGACCCTCGGCGATCGACGTGATCGTGCCAGCTCCTTTCCTGGGGGCACTGCTGGGACTGATCGTGCTCCCACTGCTGGCAGCAGCACTCACCCAGGCACTCGCCAAACGATTTACCTGGGCAGAGCCCATCGGGGATTGGGCCGACTATCTAATGGTTCCGTTGATGATGGGAACGCTATTTAGCGTGGTGGGCTCGCAGATCTTCACGGTGAGAGCAAGCCTGGGTCAATTAGGGCTGGCCATTATGGTTTTCGCTCTGTTTATCTGCATCATGAATGTCCTTGGATACTCCGCGGGGAAACTCTTCAAGCTGCCCACCGCCTCGCGGCGGGCAGTTACTTTCAGTGGCGTCACACGCAATTCTCTGGTGGTGCTTCCCCTGGCCCTGGCTTTGCCCGCGGAGCTGGAATTAGCCTCTGCCGTGGTCGTTAGCCAGACCTTGGTAGAGCTAATTGGAATGTTGGTGATGGTTCACTACGCACCGAAGCAACTCACACCAAGTAGTTCGAGCCTTACCCTGCTATGTCCGGATTAAACAGAATTTGCCTGGCCAAGAACACATGGAAGTGACCGGGCCAGGCAAATTGGATTGAGGAGTCAGGGCATTCAGTGATGCCCAGGCGAAAGCAGCCTGCTCCTCATAGAATCCATGATTAGTGCTCGCCACCTGGAGGGCCAATGAAAAGCATGGTCGAGAAGATACCGGCAATAACGACGAATAGCAGGACCGTGGTCAGCGCCGGGCGGGCAACAAGCCAACGCATCGTCGCGTCGGTCCACTTGCGATCATCTGGATGATCGGTTGCCTCGGTACGCCAGGTACCTTCCAGCTTTCCCTTGCGTTCCAGCCACTTGTCGTAAGGAATGGTCAGATATGGGACGACGGCGGTCGCGGCAGCTCCAATGATCAGCGACTTCCTCCAGCGCTGATTCATGCCAATGAGCACAGCCATCGTTGCATAAGTCAGGAAGACAAAGCCGTGGATGAAGCCGGCAATGGAAACAGGCCAATCACCAACCTTGACGACGTACTTCAAAATCAATGCAATGATCAGCATCGTCCATGTGACAGCTTCAGCGCGGGCAACTAGACGGTACAGGGCGCTTGGAGACATAGGGTGTTTTCTGTCCTTGAAGGTAGATAGGGGAGTAGTCCGGGAACTCGGTCAAGTACTAGCCTATCTGGCTCCAGGGATACCGCCGACATCCTGCCCTGGAGCATGGAGTTCCCGGTTGACGCAGCACCTACTTGATTTCTAGGCAGGCCCTTGCTGCAGGAAAAGCACCGGATGCACTTGGACCCAGATGCCCCAATGCGCCTGAATCTGGCAGGATGGCACCCATGATCCACGCAGTAGTTTTCGATTTGGACGGAGTGATCCGCAATTTTCCCGAGGCCGCCACTGCTGACGTTGAAATGGAATATGGGTTGCCATCAGGCACTTTGAACGCGGCGGCTTTCGACCCTGCTCGCCTGGAACGACTCACTACAGGTAAAATATCTCGTTTGACATGGATCAAGGAGATTGGGAAGAGCGTTGGATCCACGGAAGCCGCCAACGCATGGGGTCTCATAGAGCCCGTTGTAGATCGCGATGTGCTGCAGCTACTCGACGATCTACAACGTGCAGGTATCACCACCGCCATTCTCACGAACGGCAGCGGCACCATTGACATCGAACTTAAGCGGCAAGGAATCGCCACCCACGTCGCCCGAGTATTCAATTCAGCAAAAATCGGTTATCCGAAGCCAGACCGACGAGCATTTCTGCACGTAATCAATGCTCTGCACCTGTGTGCAAACCAGATCCTCTTTACCGACGATTCCGCCGGGAAACTTGTCGGGGCGACCGATCTCGGGATCCACACACATCACTTTACTTCCGCTGCGGATTTGAGGTCGGCATTGACCGGGCGCGGTGTACTCTACCCGGATCGATCATCGTTTGGAATAACATCAAGGGGAGTGGCAAGAGGAAAGCGCCCTAGTTCTCGAATACCTCCTGATAAACGTCCCAGAATTGATCCATCGAGCGCGGAGCCCCAAGCAGGACGGCCTCCAGATACATGAGATGCGTTTCCCATCCCGCCAGGTAATTCGAGACGCCAACGCTGAGTTTGGAGTGGCTCAACGCAAGTTCAGCTCCGAAGAGGCTCGACTGCAGAGTCAAACTAACCTCCGACACAGATTCTTCCGGAAACTTCCAGGACATCACGAGGGCGGATGCTGGCTCGACCTGTTCAATCCGGCTTTCGCAGATGTAGTTTTCCGCATGCTCGATCTGCACAGTAGAACCCACGTCAAGGCCTCCAGCGACGTGAGTTCCCAGCCAGAGTGGCAATGCCTGACGATCAATCATTGCGTGCCAAAGCCTGTCGGTCGATACGCCGAAGGACCCCCTGAGATCCACAGATCCCGCCGAAGCGTCCGCGAACTTTCGAATGATGGGCATGAAAAGAGCCTGCTTCGATATACGGGGCAGCCAGCACAAATGGCTGCAGTGAGACCCTGCGTGGGGAGTCGTGGATTTCCATTACTTTACATAATGTAGATTATCGGCTTATTCGCAATGTCGCTGGAAGTAGCCATATTCGTCCATTTACGCCACGGATTTCGAAGGCCGCTTACTGCTCAGCTTGTTGACGCTGATCCTGCAAATCCAGCCGGTGCCTCGCGAAGTCCAGGGTCTGCCGAATGAACTCGCGCGATCGCTCATCATGCATCGAGTAGATGACATGGCGGCCGGACTTCCTCGTTTGCAATACACCAGCTGCTCGCAGCTTGGATAGCAATTGGCCGGCAACCGTTGGACTAACGCCGATCAACTGAGCCAAATCGGACAGGGAAAGATCGTCCATGGACAGCGCCCAGAGCATCTGGAGCCTTGCCGGATCCGACAAGGTTTTGAGTACCGTTGCCGACATGTCCAAAAGATCGCTGGAGACGATCTCGTCTTCAGCCGTTGGGACAATGAATTCGCTGGTCATCTCACGCGCTCCCTCTCCGCATTTCGCCCGCCCTGGTCCGATTCAACTGCTTCAACCCAGCTCTATGGGTGTGTCCATTATGGCCACGGATCAAGATAAAGCGATAGGTATGCTCAAAATTCACAAGACTAAACAGGCTCGTAGCCATCTTTGGGAGCACTCCCCTATTTAAATCATCCGTTTCGAAATAAATCGAAGGCTTCTTGACTAGGCACTTTAACGTCGCCTCGGCACCGCAAGGCATCCCTGCAAGCTGGAATGGTGGCGATTGCATCACAGAAGATTGGCCGCGTCTGCGCTCAGTGGCAAAATTTAGATATGGCTAATCCGTTGCTACGCATTCCCCACGGGAATAAGTACGCTCTTCAGATCCGCGAAGCTCTCAAGCTGCAAGGTATCGAAGTTGACCCGGTTCAGAGTGATCTGATCGACGTTCTAGGACGTACTTTGCGTACGACGATGACGGCAAAGCACCCTGGCGTCTACATTTATGGCCCTCCTGGTCGAGGCAAAACCCTCATCATCAATACCTTGGTCTCGGTGCTGCCTGAAACCACGACAGCGCGCTTCCATTTCCACGAGTTCTTCCAGCGCGTAAATTCCCCGGTCAACCGTGTCCCGGGCCAGCCGCTGGGCGCGATTTTCTCGCAAGGGCTTGAGCGCGAGCTAGCTGGACTGCAGTTGCTGGTCTTCGATGAGTTCCATTGCACCGAACCTGGCGACGCGATGTTCATGGCCAAGCTCATTCGGCATTGCACGGAACACGAGATCCAGCTGGTCACTACGTCGAACTACGGGCCGGAGAAGCTGCTTGACGATGACACTTTCCATCACCTGGTTCAGCCAATTATTGACCGGATCCAACGGGACTTCACTGTATTCTCGCTGGATCATTCGGTGGACTACCGACAGCTCGCCGCCGATCCCGAGCAGGTCTTGGACGGGTATCGGAGAGGCACGCTAAATCTCTTCGAAGCACCAGGAGAACTGCCGGTCCACGATACGATGATCCAGATCGGCTACGACGAAATCGGGCCAGTCCACGTGAATGCGGATGAGATCTGGATCAGCTTCGATCAGATCTGCCGAACCCGCCGCAACACTGCCGACTATCTGGATTTGGCAAGCCGGTATTCGCGCTGGCATATAACCTGCATCCCAGCTAGTGCCACCATGCCAATGGATGAGGAACGCCGATTGGCGAATCTTATCGATATCTTCTACGACAAGAACGTGGAAGTTCATCTGTACGCCGCAGACAATCTGGGCAATCTTGGACACATGCTGCATGACACTGAAAAGGCCCGACTCACCTCGCGCCTGGCTCAACTTCAGCTCAACGAATACGAACGGACTAGCGCTTGCCGATGAACACCGAGTACACCGCACAGGACATCGAGAATATCGTTCGAGAAGTCCTGGAGACTGCAGATGAGAACCTCATACTGCCTATTGTCCAACTGGGACATCCCGTTCTCCGCCAGCAGGCGGTGGCCTACGAGCAGCAGCTTCCACAGGAACTGCTCGAAGAACTCCTTGAAGCAATGCGCCAGACCATGTACGACGCCCCGGGCGTAGGACTCGCCGCTCCTCAGGTGGGTATCCCCCTGCAGATTGCCGTGCTCGAAGATCTCTATCCCATTCCGGAGGAAGCTGCCTCGCACAGAGAGCGTGAGCCGCTGGAGTACTTCGAGATTTTCAACCCCGTATATACGGCATCAACAGAGCGCGCGGCAGTCTTCTACGAAGGTTGCCTGTCTTTCGAAGGATTCCAAGGCGTAGTGAGGCGGCCCGCCGATATCACCGCCACTTATAAAGACCGGGACGGTCAGGAAATAACTCGAAGCTTCTCCGGTTGGCAGGCCCGCATTATCCAGCACGAAACTGATCATCTGTCGGGCACTGTCTATATCGACAAAGCACTTACCCGCTCCTTGATTAACGAATCCGAACTGTGGCGCCATGAAAGCATGGACGTTGCAACTGCACAAGAGGTTCTGAAATTCTAATGTTCTCCGGCACCACGAACGTTACTTGCCCGGTCTGCGAGCAACCCCTTGGCTTCGAGGAAACTCGGGATAGAACCCTGAGTTGCGAAACCGGGCATCGTTTCGACGCCGCCAAACAGGGTTACTTCAACTTCCTTACTGGCAAAGGAACGAACTTCCTCGAAGACACCTCGGCCATGGTCCAAGCCCGCGATGCTTTCCAGTCGAAGGGACATTATGAGCCTCTGGCGCGCGCGCTGTCCGAGCTGATCAATGATCATCACGACGGACATTCGCTTGACGTGCTGGATGCGGGCGCAGGTACCGGCTACTACCTGGGGAAGATTCTAGAGAACTCTCCTGCTGCTGAACTTGATGCTTTGGCTCTGGACATCTCCCGCTTTGCCATGCGTCGTGCCGCGAAGGTTCCAAGCACGCTCGCTGTGGTCTGGGATGTCTGGCGCAAATTGCCTACTGCCGATCGATCACGCGATGTGGTGATCAACTGCTTCGCACCGCATAACCCGGCAGAGTTCCAACGTGTACTGCGTACTGGTGGATTATGCATTGTCGTGACCGGCGAACCAGATCATCTCAACGAAGTCGTCGACCCGCTGGGCATGCTCACCGTAGGACAGGGCAAGCAAGCCGCCTTGGTGGAAAAATTTGCGGCTGAAGGCCTTAATCATCGCGGATCCAAGAATCTGACATATCGGATGAACCTGAATGCGGACGATCTCTATAACCTTGCATTCATGGGTCCGTCCGGGCACCACCTCTCCCCTGAAATTCTTCATCAGCAGACGCTGGCGTTGGGTTCCCAGCCTGTAACAGCTTCCTTTGGAGTACACGCATTCGTCACGCAGGGCTAGAAGATACCCCAAAATGACTACACCTTTTATCTGCCTTCTACGGCAGAA
This sequence comes from Glutamicibacter sp. NPDC055354, assembly GCF_053644955.1. Classification (NCBI taxonomy): domain Bacteria; kingdom Bacillati; phylum Actinomycetota; class Actinomycetes; order Micrococcales; family Micrococcaceae; genus Glutamicibacter; species Glutamicibacter sp. NPDC055354. The sequence continues at coordinate 587,515 of NZ_JBSHMB010000001.1, read as the reverse complement.
TGTAGGAAAGACCAGTTACGACTGGTCAATGTCCTAACAGAATTTAGGTGAATGCCATGACAACAGCCGAATGGATCATCAGCAACGCTTGGGTGATCTGGCTGGCACTGTTCTTGCTGCTGGCGATCATCGAGATGCTTTCTCTTGATCTCTACTTCATCATGCTCGGCGTAGGTGCCCTTGGTGGTGTAGCGGTCGCACTGCTCAGTGGACCCATGTGGTTGCAGGTCCTTGTATTCTGCGTCATTTCATTGTTGATGATCTTCCTGGTTCGACCTATTGCCGTCAAACATTTACGGAAATCACCCGAGGGCTTCCGCACCAATATCGAGCGATTAATCGGTGCGGATGCACTTATTCTCGAGCCGACCTCGCGCATGTCGGGTTCGGCCAAGATCCGTGGAGAGATCTGGACCGCCCGTGCTGAATCCAGCGTTCCGACAATGAATCCCGGCACCTATGCCGTGGTTTCACGTATCGACGGGGCAACTGCATACCTCACCGCGAAGTCCCCTGACCCTGCAAACGGCTAGCTAGCCTGACGCCCCCAAATTCATCACTACTGCACAAGGAAAGAGAGTACGAACCATGAATTCAGATGGTTTTGGCTTGACTATTGTGCTTGTCGTTCTGGCAATCTTCGTGATTGTCGTCCTGCTGCGCAGCGTGCGCATCGTGCCGCAGGCACGTGCTGGCATCGTTGAGCGCCTCGGCAAGTACAACCGAACCCTAAATCCCGGTCTGACAATCCTGATCCCCTTTGTGGATCGCTTGCTGCCGCTGCTGGACCTGCGTGAACAAGTTGTTTCCTTCCCGCCGCAGCCAGTTATTACCGAGGACAACTTGGTAGTTTCGATTGATACCGTGGTCTACTTCCAGATCACCGAGCCGCGTGCCGCGACGTATGAAATCGCTAACTACATCCAGGCCGTAGAACAGCTGACCACCACTACGCTTCGTAATGTCGTCGGTGGCCTGAATCTGGAAGAGGCCCTGACTAGCCGCGACCAGATCAACGGCCAGCTGCGTGGTGTCCTTGACGAGGCAACCGGCAAGTGGGGCATCCGTGTTTCCCGTGTCGAGCTGAAGGCTATCGATCCACCGCTGTCCATCCAGGACTCGATGGAGAAGCAGATGCGCGCCGAGCGTGACCGCCGTGCTGCCATCCTGACCGCTGAGGGCACCAAGCAGTCCTCCATCCTTACTGCCGAAGGCGCACGCCAGGCTTCCATCCTCGAAGCCGAGGGCGATGCACAGGCCGCAATCTTGCGCGCTGACGGCGAGTCCCAGGCCATCCAGAAGGTCTTCGATGCAATTCACGCCGGCAAGCCGGACCATGAGTTGCTCGCCTACCAGTACCTGCAGACTCTGCCGAAGCTTGCCGAAGGCACTTCGAATACCCTGTGGGTGATTCCAAGCGAACTGACCGAAGCACTCAAGGGCATCGGCGGAGCGCTGGGCGGCAACGGATCGGGCAGCAAGCCTGCCACTCCGGAATCGCCATCGGCCCCAGGTAGCAACCTGTAGCAACAGCTGGTTTAGAACCGATTAGCCGTCTGCGGCGAGGTGCATACAATGCACCTCGCCGCAGACGCGTATAATGGATGTTTTGGCACCAAGAATTATCTTCACCTCTAGTCGGAGGGAATTATTTCCGAGTGCCAAACGTTGGTACGTGTAGCGAATTCTTCAATCATCGCGGAGGGAAAACATGAGCGATCGCAGCCTACGAGGCATGCGCCTGGGTGCACAGAGCATGGAATCTGAGGCAGGTGTGGAGCCGGCTGCCCGTCAGCGTGTGGAATACCGTACCGAAGAGGGCGAGACCGTCTTCGTCGTCTTTGCTGCCGAAGCTGAAATTCCAGCAACCTGGCACACCAAGACCGGTAAGGAAGCCAAGCTCGTCCACGGCGAAGCCAAGGCCGAAGAACCGGGCAATGAAAAGCCTGTCCGTACCCACTGGGACATGCTTCTTGAGCGCCGTTCCGAAGAAGAACTGGAAAAGACTCTGGCAGACCGCCTCCAGCAGCTGCGCGCTGCTCGCGGGGAAACTGCCTAATCTCCCCCACGCACGGTTCCATGCTGCCTTAGCATGGCCGTAGGGGCTTGGTTGAGGGCTGGGTTTGATGACCGATGGTTATCAAACCCAGCCCTCACTCTTTTGCCTGTCTGCTATGGGGCTCAAAGACCACGCCCAGTATTTTCAACTGCGTCAAAGAGCCTGCATGAAATTGCGCGGCCAGCGCCGCCGGCCTAAGCAGCTTCGTAGAAGCTATCTTCATCCTGCACAGTCCGCCTTTGGGGCGGTGGGCTGGTTTGTATTTCACTGCCTGCCCGAGACCTGATGATGATTCCTGGTTAAACGAACTGGCGTGCAACGATCCATCGTTGCACGCCAGTTCGCTTAACCACGGGTATTACTTCTTGGAAGTCAGCTTCTTCCACCGGGCGCCCAAGCCCCAGCGGGTGACATTCCACATTGCTTCGAACACAATGTTGCCGCTCATCTTCGACGCGCCCAGTTCGCGCTCTACGAAGGTCACGGGAACTTCAACGATCGTCTTGCGCAGCATGGCCACGCGGAAGGTCATGTCCACCTGGAAGCCGTAGCCGCGCGACTCAACGGCGTCAAAATCGATTGCTTCCAGGGTTTCGCGCTTGAAGGCGCGGTAGCCTGCGGTGATGTCGCGCAGAGGCAAGCCCAGCATGGTGCGCGAGTAGAAGCTGCCGCCGCGCGAGATGATCTTGCGCAGCATTGGCCAGTTCACGACTTCGCCGCCCTTGACCCAACGCGAACCGATTACGAGATCTGCGCCCGCGGCACTGGCTTCCAAAAGGCGTGGAAGCTGCTCTGGCATATGCGAGCCATCGGCATCCATCTCTACCAGTACGTCGTAGTCGCGAGCCAACGCCCATTCGAAACCTGCAATGTAGGCGGCTCCCAGGCCATCCTTGCCGGTACGGTGCAATACGTGGATATTCGAGTCCTCAGCAGCCATCTTGTCTGCAAGTTCTCCGGTGCCGTCAGGCGAGTTATCATCAACGATCAATACATCCGAGTCAGGAACTGCGGTACGCAAGCGTCCTACGGTCAGCGGGAGCGACTCCAGTTCGTTGTAAGTCGGAATGATTGTAATGACGCGCACGCGGCGGCACCTTTCTGGGTATACAACACAAAGCCTCTTGCCTGCTCGGCGTCGACTGCATGGCTTATGCAGGACACCGGGTCGAAAAGAGTTAATCCAAACTCAAAGTATAGTCATCATTTGCCAATCAGCGCGCTGGAGACACCGCATTAACGAACGATCCTCAGTGACTTCGGCCCTATTCTCCACGCCGAAAGGCACAGAGAATGTTATCTAAGGTCACTGAGGATCGTTGTTTAAATTGCGTAGTTTCCAACGCAATGCATGTGCATCTCGAAGAGGCGCTTAGACCAGCCTAGTGGGTACCCCACCTAGGCTGTCAACCATCAAATGACTTCACTCTTTACCTAGACACCACTAGTCAGGGCCAATTTTGCGAATTCATTCTGCTTATTGAGCATCTGTTTCGCTTTAAGCCGATTCGCTTGGCTCAAGGGTATTGAAAAGCGTGATTCCAGCGCGTACTGTACGCAGGCACTGCGGAATTTCCTCATCAACGACCGGAAGCATCGGAGTTCCAGCTCGTGCATCGGTACTCCAAGAACTGATTCGGACGTCCGGAGTTTGCACAGCAAGTTCAGAGGCAGTCCACACTGCAAAAGTCGCCGGCGCGCCGATCACGAGCTGCCCGGCGAACGGGTTCATCTCCCCCATGGCGCGGTAGGTGGATCGGGTTTGAGCCAAGAAGGCCGCACGAGCCGAAATGCGAGCCTCAGCATTCGTCATGTTCATGCCGGCGCGAACAACCTGCCAGCCATCAACCTCCGTTACCGGAGCATCAGAGCCAAGCACCATTGGCACACCAGCCGAAAGCATAGCGGAGAGGTTGTTCATCGATGCTGCGCGCTCCCCCAGGCGCTGCGCGTACATGCCGTTCGAGCCGCCCCACGCCTGGTCGAAGACCGGCTGCATCGAAACCATGATGGCGTACTGCAGCAAACGGGCCCGCGAGTCTTCATCAACCATCTCGACATGCTCCAGACGGTGCCGGCACATCTGCAGCTTAGCTGCCCCAATCTGCTCAGCAGCCAGGTCAAAACCTGCCAACACCTCGTCCAGGGCGCCGTCTCCGATCACATGGAACGAGGCCTGGATCCCCCGGGAACTGCAAGCGACCAGGTGGGCCGCAATTTCGTCACGCTTCAGATACAGGGTGCCGCGTTCGCCCGGCTGATCGCTGTAGTCTTCGCGCAGGTACGCCGTGTGGCTGCCTAGCGAACCATCCACGCGAAGATCGCCACCCAAGCCCAGCACCTTTCCCGTTGGGAAGGATGCGACCAGCTCCTGGGCGATGTCTGCATCGCTAACCAGTTCGCCCCAGTAGGCATGGACTTGCGGCAGTTCAGGGTTGTCGATGGCCAGCAACTGCTCCAGCGCCTCTCGGCCCTCAATATGCGGGGCCGCCATCTCCACAACGCTGGCGAAACCACGCGAGGCGTAGTGCTCCAGTGCCAGGCGCTGGTATTCCTGTTCGGCCTTCTGCGTATTGGTGAGTGCTTCACGCACGGCGTCGTGATCCGCACCAGAAATGATGCCAGCGGCGAGGTGGCCCAGGTCCAGCAGATCCAGCAGTTCCCGATTGACCAGGGCACTGTGCACATCGCGACGCGCCAGGTAATAGCCGCGGCCTTCCGCGGCACTGGTCAGGTCGGTTTCCGCGGGCAGCTGCTGGTCAGCCCAGTTCGAGTTGTCCCACCCCTGAGCCAGGACCAGCTTGGTCGACTTCTGCGCCTGCTCGGCGACGAGGGAAAGCAGCGAAGAAGCCGAGGTTGCTGCACCCAAATCGGCTCCCGAAAGGGTGCGGCCCAAGGCGGCAAGGTGCGTGTGGGATTCGACGAACGCCGGGGTAATCAAACCACCATTGAGGTCGACCACTTCGTCGACGGCAGACGCGTGGCGCTCGGCTGCGTCTTCGCCGCCCAACCATGAAATGGTGTCGCCGTCCACCACCATTGCGGTAGCAAATGGATCGGCCGCTGAGTAGATGGACCCGTTTCGGTAGAGTGTTTTTGCCATCAGCGTCTCCCTTTTCTCGTGCACTGGCTAATAAGATTTTCGGCTGGACCTGCTGGCTAGTCCAGCACGTTCGAGTAGGCCACTACACCGCGCTTGATCTGGTCTACTGCCTTGTAGGCATTGCGAACCAGCAATGGCGGAAGGTCGCTATTCTTTGCGAACTGGTCCAATGTGTCGATGACCTGCTTGGCCCAGCGCACGAAGTCACCCGGTGCCAGATCGGTACCGCGCAGCGCGCTGTTCAGGCTCGAACCGCGGGCCCACTTGTACATTGGCCAGATCAAACCGGATTCCGGTGGAGCGGTCGGGTCAAGGCCCAAGGCCTCTTCAGCGTCCGATAGCTCGCCCCAAATCTTGATGGTGCTATTCCAGATGTCATCGATCTTGCCCGTTGGCATTTTCGGATCGGCACGGTCCCCGTCGCGGCGTGCCTGATAGACCAGGCTGGCGACAACCGCGCAGAGTTCTTCCGCATTGAGCTGCGTGAGCTTGCCGGTCTCCAGGATTTGGCTGGTGAGCAGATCTCGGTCGCCATAGATGCGGCGCAGGCGGCGGCCCGAGTCGGTCAGCGCGAAATCTTCGCCGCCCTCGGAAGGCACGAGGTATTCGAACTGCTCGAGCACTTTGCAGACCTTGTCGAACTGCGTGGCAATGGTATTGGTTCGCCCGCGGATGGCGCGACGGGCCTTGTCCGTGTCCTTCTTCAGCTTCCAGTACCTGTCGGCCCAGCGCATGTGCTGGTCCTTCTCCGAGCAGGCGTGGCAAGGATGGTCCTTGAGCTCCAGGCGCAGTGCGTTGATTTCACGCTCGAAGGAATCCGAGCCTTCGAAATCAAAGCTCTGGGCGTCCTGGCGTGGAGGACGCGACTCGTAGATCGCGTTGCGCAAGGATGAAGCAAGGTCCCGGCGCTCCTTCGGTGTGCGCCCGTTGAACCCCTTGGGAATCTTGATCCGCGAAATGATCTGCACTGGTCCGTTGAGGTCTTCCACCGAGAGCCGGCGAAGCTGCGCTTCTTCGGTCAGCACGGTGTGTCGCGGGTTGTACATGGCCTTATCAAGCTCGACGACCACGGCGCGGCCGAAGCGGCGGCCACCTGGCAGGTCCACCACGTCGCCGCGGATCACGGCCTGCAGGGACTGCTCAGCTGCCGAACGGCGCTCGTGGCGGCGGTCCTTCGCAGCGTTCTTCTCGACCTGGGCCAGGTTTCGTTGGAGTTTCAGGTACTCGGTGAAATCTCCGAGATGGCATTCCATCGACTTGGCGTAGCCGGCCAGGGATTCTTCCTTGGAACGCACCTGGCGCGCCATGCCCACCACGGAACGGTCCGCCTGGTACTGGGCAAAGGAGGTTTCGAGGATTTGACGAGTCTGTTCACGGCCAAACTGCGCCAGCAAGTTGGTGGACATGTTGTAGGTCGGACGGAACGAGGAATTCAGCGGATAGGTTCGCTTCGAAGCGAGTCCTGCCAAGGATTCCGGTTCCAGGTCGGGGTTCCAGACAACAATCGAATGGCCTTCGACGTCAATGCCGCGGCGCCCGGCACGGCCGGTGAGCTGGGTGTACTCCCCCGAAGAGATCTGCACGTGGGATTCTCCGTTGAATTTGACCAGTTTTTCCAGCACGACCGAGCGTGCTGGCATGTTCACGCCCAGTGCCAGGGTCTCGGTTGCGAACACCACCTTGATCAGGTTGCGTGCAAAGAGGTCTTCAACGATTTCCTTGAAGATCGGGAGCAGGCCGGCGTGGTGGGAAGCGAAGCCGCGAACCAGACCATCGCGCCAGGACCAGAATTCTAGAACGTCCAGGTCTTCGCTGGGGATCCGGTAGGCGACTTCATCCAGCGCTTGCGCGATCTCGGCGGCTTCTTCATTGGTCGTCAGGCGCAGGTCAGCCATGGCGCACTGCTGCACGGCCATATCGCAGCCCTTGCGGGAGAAAATGAAGAAGATAGCTGGCAGCAGAGCAGCCCGGTCAAGCTTCCCGATAACCGCTGGACGGTTGATGCGGTGCCCCATGCCTGAACTGCGCTGGGGGCCGCGGCCGCCGCGACCCCGGCCGCGCTGCACTCGGCCGCCAGGGCTGTGGGAGCGTACGAGTTTTCGCAGTTCGGGGTTGACCGAGGCCTTTGAATCGTCTTCAGCCACCTTGTCGAAGGCTACGTCTTCGGCAAACAGGTCCACCACGTTAGGGCCGACCATGACGTGCTGGAAGAGCGGCACCGGGCGATGCTCGGAGACGATGACATCGGTCTGGCCCCGGACAGTATCCAGCCAGCCACCGAATTCCTCGGCGTTAGACACGGTTGCCGAGAGTGAAATGATCTGCACGTTGGACGGCAGATGGATGATGACTTCTTCCCATACGGCACCACGGAATTTATCGGCGAGGTAGTGGACCTCATCCATGATCACGTAGCCCAAGCCGTCGAGGGTTTGGGAATCCGCGTACAGCATATTGCGCAGCACTTCGGTGGTCATGACGACGATCTGCGCTTCGGAGTTGATGGAGGTGTCGCCGGTCAGCAACCCGACCTTCTGCGCTCCATAGCGATTGACCAGTTCCGAATACTTCTGGTTGCTCAGCGCCTTGATGGGCGTGGTGTAGAAAGCCTTGCGGTTCTCGCCTAGAGCCTGGTAGATGGCGTATTCGCCAACAACAGTTTTTCCGGCGCCGGTGGGCGCAGCGACCAGTACGCTGTGCCCTTCTGCGACCTTCTGGCAAGCTTCGGCCTGGAATGGATCCAGGTCGAAGGAGATGCTTGCCCGGAATCCAGGAAGTGCAGTGCCGTTTTCGACCTGCCGTGCCTTGGAATTCGCGTAGCGTTCCGCGGGTGAAGTCACTTGTGGTCGTTCACTTTCTTGCCCTGGTTCAGAGCTGGGATTTAGGTTCGTCAATCGAGCTAGGGGTTTCAATGCCAGAAGTTTCACCAGCTGCTAGGCGTTCATTCTCGGCTTCCCGTGCCGCCAGCTTCTTTGCGCGCTTCTTGTCGTTGAAGTGGCAGATCAAGGTGGCAACGGCGAAGGTGAGGAACAACGGTCCAGCCAACGCGAACATGGTGATTGCATCGCCGCCTGGTGCTGCCATAGCGGCAACCAGGGCGATGAGGAAGACGGTGATACGCCAGTTCTTCAAGATGAGCTTGGCTGGCAGGACGCCAACCATGTTCAGGCCAACCATCAGTACCGGTACCAGCATGGCCAAGCCGAATGCCAGGAGCAGGCGGAAGATAAACGGCAGGTACTCGGAAATGTTCAGCAGGTTATCCGAGTTCTCCGGTGACAGGCTAATGAAGAATTCCAGCGCAAACGGAAGAACGAAGTAGGCCATCGCCACGCCGCCAAGGAACAGCGGAACCGCGGCTGCTACGAAGCTGTAGCTCAAACGGCGCTCGTTCTTTTTCAGTCCCGGCACGATGAATGCCCACAGCTGGTAGAGCCACACCGGCGAGGAAACGATCAGGCCGACGAACAGCGCCACCTTGATCATGATGTCGAAGGGTGACATCACCGCGGTGAACACTACCGAGCCGCCGGCAGCTTTCACAGGCGCGATCAGCAAGGCAAGCAGCCAGTCGTATACGAAGAAACCGGCTACCGTGCCCAAGGTCAGCGCGATGAGCGACTTGAATAACCGGTTCCGTGCTTCAATCAGATGCTCTTTGAGAGCCATCCGACCTTCTGCGTCCTTGGCCCGCTTCTTCTTGCTGCGCGGATTCTTGTCTTTATTTGTTGCCACTGAAGAGGTCTACGAGTTGTTCTTTTCGTTGGGGTTCGGATCATTGATGGTGCCATCAACGGTTTCAGATTTAGGATCATCATCCTTCATCTGGCGAACCTCGGACTTGAAAATGCGCAGCGACTGGCCCATCGAGCGAGCCAAGCCTGGAAGCTTTGGAGCGCCGAAAAGCAGCAGTGCAAGCACGATAATGATGACCAAATGCCATCCCTGTAAGCCACCCATGTGGATTCCCTTCTCTCTATCTAAAGTCTACGTCAGAACAAGCCAAGATCGCGCATGTTCTGAGCTTGGCCGCGCTGTGCGCGACGTGCGACGCGGCGAACTCGACGCGCCTCGATTCTTTCAGCTTTGCCCTTATCGCGAAGCTTTTTGATCTTCTCCGGATCCGCGTGCGTGGCATCGGTTCCGTGCGGGTAGCGACGAGGGTTCGCAGCGTACTCGACGACGGTGCCCTCCTGGCTTAAACCGGCGCTGATGTGATCCGCAGCGTCGCCCAGGCCCTCGACGACCGCCATTCCCCGTTTGAACAAACGGAAGCCGGCAAGTGCCGCAACAAGTATTGTCGCCAAAACGAGCACAGTCCACAAAAGTACCCAAAACCACCAAGGAAGCATCTATTAATCCTCATACATTGCGATAGTCTCGTCCAACCAGTTCACTACCTGTTCGCGCGTAGCGTCAGGAGAGACCACAGTCAGTTTACCGCTATGGCGAGCCACGAGCGGCGCAGCTACCTGGTGATCCGAGAACCGGACGTTGGCCAGATACCCCGTACCGACCTTTCCCGTGGACCAGGAAAGAGGATGGAAAGCTTCGATAACCGGTAAGATCTCGGCGTCTACATAGACCATGACCTCTAAGTCATCGTCGTTGGAGGCATACCGGATCTGGACATCTTGCTGGTCTTCATGCCGAGCCGCCAGCTCGAATTGTTCACCGGCAGTTTCCACACTTAACATCCGGTCCACCCGGAAAGTTAATAGGCTCTGGCGCTTTCGGCACCAAGCCCGCAGGTACTGCACCGCTCCGTCTTCAATGAGCCGGATCGGTTCCACATCGCGAACCTGGTGAGTTCGCGAACGGGCCGAGTAGTAATCGATGCGCACGACGTCTTGGGAACGAATCGCCTGAATCAGCTGCTGCGGAATATCGTTCTCGCGCGCCTTGGACAGTGCGAAGCCCAGCGCCCCGCTCCAGCCGTCAAAACGGGCCACCGCGGAATTCACCTTGGCCAGTGCCGTGTCGAGCACCTGCTGGTGCTCGAACTCGGGAATGCTTGCCAGGGCGTTGAGCCCGCCGAGCACGGCTACTGCTTCCAGCGGCGCCAGCTTCTGCGGCTCGGCCAGCAGGGCTGCATTGGAGATCGTAACGGTATCGGATTCAACGTCGCCGTCATTGACGTTGATCAGTTCGTCATGCTGGCCGTACGGGACACCGCACATCATGATCATGGCCAGCTCTTCACGAACCTTGGCAACGCTCATGGAGTAGCGTTCTGCCAGCGCTTCGATTTCTACGGCACCATGGGCGTGCACATACTGGATCATGTCGATATTTCGCATGACCTGAGTTGTGGTGGTGCCACGGCCGGTAGCGCGATGCGGACGGAACTTCACCTCTGCGTAGGCATCCTGGTTGCCCTGGCTGGTCTGGGAGCTGCGCGCGTCGCGCAGAATCCGGCGCACCTGGGCCACCAGTTCGGAGGGTCCCAGGACTTTCACGGCCGGACCATAAGCTGCCAGCTGCTGGGCAAATGAATGCGGATCCGCATAGCCGATCTGCAGCTCATCCTGATCGCTGCGGCCATTTACTGCCTGGGCGCGCAGCGGGATTGCTTCATCGCCCAAGAGCCGCACCGTTGCCACCAGTCCCGGATTCTGCAGGTCGAAATCCTGCAAGACCTGGGTCATGTCGAAATCCTGGGGGCGGGCGTGGTACTGCCCGTCGGCGTTAGCGCCGCCATGCCGGTAATTCGTGAACTTGCCCTGAACCCGCGAGAGGCGGAAGACACGGGTATCTTTCCGCGTGTGGTCATAGCCGGTGAAGTACCAGTTGCCGTAGCGCTGCCCGATCCCCCACACATCAACAATTCGTTCGCTCTGTGCGCCGCCAGAGGACGTATAGGCGAACTTGAGCGTGTTGCGGTTGAAGACCGCCAGGGCGCATTCGCGGAAGTTCGGTTCATCCATGGAAAGGCGTGGGACCAATGAGCCGGCTAACCGAGCGACCGGCGAGGCCACGCCATCATGGCCGGTGACTCGGGCCGCGGCATTGAGCCCCAATGACTGGAGCTTGGTGTCTTTCCAAAGGCTCGCGGCCAATGCGACCAGGCCGGCTTCTGCGGGGCTGAATTCCACCGGCGGCAAGAACCACTCGGTCGTGTCGATGCTGTAGTACGTAACATCGTCGATTACTTCTTTGTCCAGCTGCAACCCGAAGTCATTGCGGATATCGTCCTTGAGGCGATCCAGCGCCTTCTCTCGGGTCTCCTTGGTACCGCCTGGCACCAAATAGGATCCAATGCGGTCGGCGTTGAACTTCCGTGATTTAGTTGCCAGCGCATAGATGAGGCTGGTCAGGCGTTCTGCCTTGCTGGGTCCCGGGGATTGCTTTGTGCTCACGTGCCTAGACTAACCAACTTTCGCCGATAAGGATGACTTCTGGGACAGCAATGGCCCCGATTATTTAGTCGAGGCCATTGCCAGCACTTGGAATTACTTGGTGCCCATCAGATCCACAACGAAAATCAGTGCTTCGTTAGGCGCAATGGCGCCTGGGGCGCCACGCTCGCCGTAGGCCAGGTGCGATGGGATATCCAGTCGGCGACGGCCGCCGACCTTCATGCCCAGCAGGCCCTGGTCCCAGCCCTGGATAACCATTCCGACACCCACTGGGAAGTCGAGGGTCTGCCCGCGGCCCCAGGAAGAGTCGAACTCTTCGCCGGTGGACCAGGCAACGCCTACATAGTGCGCTTCAACGGTGGTGCCTGGGGTGACCTCGGCGCCGGTTCCCTCGACCAGGTCGGTGATGACCAGTTCTTCAGGAGCGTCGGTGCCCGGGAAATCGATCTCAGGCTTGGTGCGGTCGTAGTTGCGTTCTCCGAACGACATAGTCACGGCCTTTCTGTTACTTGCTTTCGCTTACCTTGTCTAATTCTACGTAGAAGACCAGTGGTCCTGCAGGACGCCCCTGGGCTTCAGCGGTGTCGCCGTAGGCCAAGTCCGTTGGGACAGTCAGCAAGACCTTGCTGCCTTCCTTCAGGCCCTGGAAGCCCTGCAGCCAGCCCTGGATGACTCCGCCGGCCATATCGGCTTCGAAGCCTTCTTCGTTGCCGAAGTTGCCGTCGAATTTCTTGCCATCTTCCCAGCGCACGCCGTGGTAGTGGGCAGTGACCTTGGACGTTTGGCCAACGGCTGGGCCGTCGCCTTCTTCAAGGACGTCCACTGCCAGGCCTGCCGGGGCTTCGGTGTCCTTGGGGATGGTGATCTGCGGATCGCCCTTGCCGGTCTTCACGGTGGGGAGCTTGCCGTCGTCCTTGAGCTGCTGGACTTCTTCCTTGCCCATCGTCTGGCTAGGGCTCTTGGAGTCCGCAATCTTGATCACGATCAGCCGTTCGGCACGCGAGCCTTCGGCCGGTTCGGCGATGGACCCGTCCGGCTGCTGAACGCCTTCGATGGCTGCGTAGGCGATCCAGTCGCCAATCTGGGACTTCAGCAGGGTTTCGTAGAGCTCGGGCATCTGCTCCTTGAGCGTCTCGTCAACCTTCATGGGAGCCGGATCAGCAGTGAAGTTCTCATTGGTCAGCAGGCCGTCGATGGTCTTGTACAGGCCCGACTGGATCTGGATGGTGTCGCCTTCCTTGATGTCGGAACCCTCGCCCTCCACCACGGTGACTGCTTCTGACTTTTCGGTCAGGAGCGGCGCATCGAATTTGACCTCAGGTGCGGTTTTGCTATCTTCTGCTGGCTTGACGTCGATGCCGCTCAGGGATGACGAACCCGAACCGCAGGACGCCAGGGCAAGGATGGACGCGGTGGCGCATACTGCCAAAACTTTTCGCACGAATCTTCTTTCCGGTTGGACTAGCTGGTCATGCATTGCGGGCTTGCACAGGGCAAGGCCCGTAATGATCTGCGTCCAGCTTAGAGGTTTTTGCTGTGTAAATACTTGTTTCCAGCTAGCTAAAGCTGCTGGCCCATCAGCTCAATGAGCTCGTCAATCTGTGAATTGGTGGTTGCGAACGGGTCCTTGCACAGCACAATTCCGCCCGGGCCATCCTCATACTTCATGTGGACCCAATCGGCGCTATAGCGTCGCCCATTGGCGCGGGCGGCGCGAATGAATTTGCTTCGCAGTGCCGCGCGTGTCGTGGCTGGCGGGTTGTTCACAGCCTGATTGATTTCAGCGTCGGAGACGACTGCGCTGGCCAGGCCGCGGCGCTTGAGCAGGTGGAACAGGCCGCGCTGCGGGTCGATGTCATGGTAAGTCAGGTTCAGCTGCGCGATCCGTGGCGCCGAGAGCTCCAGGGAGTTCTTCTGGGCATAGCCCGTGAGCAGCTTGTGCTTGATCGCCCAGTCGATGTCCCGGTCGATCAGCGAGAAGTCCTGGCTTTCCACTGCGTTCAGCGTGCGTTCCCACAATTCCAGGACGGTATCCACCTGGTCGTGGTGCGCGCCGTGGCGGGCGATGAGTTCCTTGACGGATTCGAAGAGGATCCACTGGATCTGCAGTGCGGTCGGTTCGTCGCCGCCCATGAGCCGCACCACGGTCTGGCCAGTGAAATCGTGGGAGATCTGGCGGATGGAGCGAATCGGGTTTTCCAGTCGCAGATCGTGGTAGATTTCGCCGGATTCGATCAGGCGCAGCACCAGGTCGGTGGCGCCGATCTTCAGCAGCTGGGTGGTTTCGCTCATCGACGAGTCGCCCACTATGACATGCAGCCGGCGGTGGTACTCGGCATCGGCGTGCGGCTCATCGCGGGTATTGATGATCGGACGCGAGCGCGTTGTGGCCGAGGAGACCCCCTCCCACATGTGATCGGCGCGCTGGGAGAAGACGTACTTGGTCTGCTCTTCATCGGTGATCAGATGCCCGGCACCGCACAATAGCTGGCGGGTGACGAGGAAAGGGATGAGCATGTCAGCGAGGCGCTTGAACTCGATTTTGCGTGGAATCAGGTAGTTCTCGTGGCAGCCATAGGAGTTCCCGGCGGAGTCCACATTGTTCTTGAACATGTAGATCCGGCCTTCGTGGCCTTCCTCGGCCAGCTGGTCCTCTGCCTGGTCAACGAGGTCCAGCATGAACGCCTCCCCTGCGCGGTCGTGGGCGATCAGCTGCTTGAGCTGGTCGCATTCCGCGGTGGCGTACTCCGGGTGCGAGCCCACATCCAGGTAGAGGCGCGAGCCGTTCTCCAGGAACACATTCGAACTGCGCCCCCAGCTGACTACCGGCTTGAACAGGTGCCGTGCGGCATCCTCCGGGGTGAGCCGGCGCCCATCCGACGGGACATAATTCAGCCCGAATTCGGTTTCCAGACCAAAGATTCTGCGATCCACGCGAAGCTACTTCCCCTCAACTGCGGTTCCGCCACATTGGTCAGAACACGACTTCCAAAGCTGTGTGCCCGTTGGGGCTTACTGGCCGCCCTTTTGCACGAATCCGCGGACGAACTCTTCAGCGTTGGATTCCAGCACCGAGTCGATCTCGTCCAGCAGGTCATCCACGCCGGCGGACTGGCCGGTGGTGTTCACCTGGACCTGTTCCGTTTCGGCCTGCTGGTTCTGGGTGCTGCGGCGGGCCGAGAAGCTTTCCTGAGTCATCGTTTTCTCCTAAGTCGTCGTGAATCCCGGAATTACGCGCCGAGACTCATACCTATTCTGCGCCGATTAGCGACGCCTGGCCAATTCGTCGATAAATTCCGCAATCTCCAGCTGCGTGTCGAACAGCTCGCCAACCTGCGCACGGGTTCCGCCCAGCGGTTCGGGCATGTGGAAGCGGCTGATCTTGCGCGCCCCGGGGACGGCGAAGGACAACGCATCCCAGTTCGCTGCGACCACGTAGGGCGCATAGCGCTGCAGGGTCATGCCGCGCAGGTAGGCCCGGGTATCTTCCGGCGGGCTGGCCACGGCTTGGTTGATCTCCTGCTGGCTGAAGATCCTCTGGATGGCCCCGCGTTCGGCCATGCGGTAGTACAAGCCCTTATCGGTCCGCAAATCAGCCCATTGCAGGTCCAGCATCGCCACGCGTGGATCGGACAGCTCAAGCTGGTGGCGCTGGGCGAAGCCGTTGACCAGCTGGTATTTGGCGATCCAGTCAATCTGGTCTGCCGCGTCCATCGGGTCGCACTCGAGCAACTCCAGGATCTGCGCCCAACGGCTGAGGATCTCGGTGGTGTCCGGATCATCAATGCCGCGTGCCGCACAGTAGTTTTCTGCCGCATGCAGGTAATGGCGCTGGATTTCAATGGCGGTGAGCTGGACCCCGCCGCGCAACCGCACCTTGGCCTTCAGGGTGGGGTCGTGGCTGATTTGCTGCAAGGCCAGGACCGGCTCGACCAGTTCCAGCTGCGGGGCCATCCCCGCTTCGATCAGCGAGAGTACCAAGTTGGTGGTGCCCACGCGCAGCAGGGTGGAGATCTGCCCGAGGTTCGCATCCCCGATGATCACGTGCAGGCGGCGGTACTTGTCCCAGTTCGCGTGCGGTTCATCGCGGGTGTTGATGATCGGGCGGTTGATCGTGGTTTCCAGGCCCACTTCCGCCTCGAAGAAGTCGGCACGCTGGGAGACCTGGAAGGCGGCGCGCTCGTTGAGCATGCCCTGGCCCACCCGGCCGGCACCGCAGAAGATCTGCCTGCTGGCAAAGAACGGGGTGAGCCCGCGGACAATCGAAGAGAACTCGATGCCGCGCGGCATCAGGTAGTTCTCATGCGAGCCGTAGGAGACCGACTTGTTATCGGTGTTGTTCTTGTACAGCAGCAGTTCCCCGCTGCCCAGGCGCTGGGCGGCGGCCGCGGCGCGGCGCATCACTTCATCGCCGGCTTGGTCCCAGAGCACCGCATCACGCGGGGTCATCGATTCGGGGCTGGAGTATTCCGGGTGGGCGTGGTCGACGTACAGGCGTGCGCCGTTGCCCAGGACCATGTTCATCACGACATCCGTGGATTCCTTCTCCTGGTAGAGCGTTGAACCCAGATGCGCGTCGTTGCCATCCAGCGCAATGGATTCGGCGGTCCAGATGCCCTCGTCGTCCAGCCCCGGCTCCAGGTCGGTCAGCTGGCTCGGATGCGCTTGGGCCCGGTCCATGGCGAATCCGCGCGCATCTTGCAGCGGGGATTCGTCGCTGTAGTCCCAGCGTGCTGCCTTGGCCGCCGAATCCTGCTCGGCGACCAATTGCGCGTAGGCGTCAACGATCTGCGCCGAAAGCACCGTGGCGTTGGCCTTGGGCATGTTCGGGCGGATAATTCCGTATTCGGTTTCCAGGCCGACCAGCCGACGTGCGCTCATTTGCCGGCCTGCTGCTGGACCAGGGAACGGATGTTGCTGATCCGCTCGCCCTTGCGGCCGGAAATTCGGGCCCAATCATCGGGGTTGGTGGTGTTGGGCATGTCTTCGTGCTCGGCGAACTCCTCGCGCACCGCACGCAGCAGGTACTCCATTTTCAGTCCGCGTTCGTTCTGCGTAATCAGCGCCTTGATGGCATGCTTCTTGGCGCGGTCCACGATGTTGTGGATGACCGCGCCCGAGGCGAAGTCCTTGAAGTAGAGCACTTCGGTGGCACCGGTAACATAGGTGACTTCGAGGAATTCGTTGATCCGCTCGGTGGAGTACATTGCCTGGACGGCTCCGCGGATCATGCGCGCTATGGTGGCGCCGGCATCCCCGGCATCGGCATCGAGCTCATCGGCGTGCAGCGGCAGTTCGGTCGTCAGGTACTTGCTGAAGATTTCTGTGGCGCCCTCGGCATCGGGACGGCGGATCTTGATCTTGACGTCCAGGCGTCCCGGACGCAGGATCGCCGGGTCGATCATGTCCTCGCGGTTGGACGCGCCGATGACAATCACGTTATCCAGGCGCTCTACGCCGTCAATTTCGGCCAGCAGCTGCGGCACGATGGTGGTTTCCACATCCGAGGAGACACCGGTGCCGCGGGTACGGAACAGCGCTTCCATCTCGTCGAAGAACACCACCACCGGATCTCCATGCAGCGCCTTCTCCCGGGCGCGGGCGAAGATCAGGCGGATGTGCCGCTCGGTTTCGCCCACGTACTTGTCCAGCAGCTCCGGACCCTTGATGTTCAGGAAGTAGCTGCGGTTGCTGGCCCCTTCCTTGCGCTCGACGACGCGCTGGGCCAGGGAGTGCGCCACCGCCTTGGCGATCAGGGTCTTGCCGCAGCCCGGAGGGCCGTAGAGCAGGATCCCCTTTGGCGCGCTCAACCCGTGTTCGCGGTACAGCTCAGGGTGGGTGAAGGGCAGCTCCACCGAGTCCTTGATGGCTTCGATCTGCGAGTTCAGCCCGCCAATGTCCGAGTAGGCAATGTCCGGGACTTCCTCGAGCACCAGGGACTGCATGTCGGTGAGCTGGACGCGGGATACCGCCATGCCCGAACGCGAATCGATGGCCAGCTGGTCGCCCACGCGCAGGTGCATCTCGCGCAGCGGGCCAGCGAGTTCAACGACGCGCTGGTCATCGGCACGGGCCATGACTACGGCGTGGTGATTTTCCAGCAGTTCCTTGACCGTGACCAGTTCACCGGTCTCTTCGAATCCCAGGGCCGCGACGATCACCAGAGCTTCATTGAGCAGCACCTGCTGGCCGATGACCAGCTTGTCGAAATCCATCAGCGGGCTGACGGCCACGCGCATCTTGCGCCCGGAGTAGATGACATCTGCGGACTGGGCGCCGGTGGATTCGATGCCGAGCCCGGGATCGGGGTGCTTGCGCGGGTGCTTGGCCACGATGGTGCCGTGGCTGAAGGGAGTGTCCCCGTCCTTTTCCAGCGCCGACTTCAGGTTGATGATCTGCTCGCGGGTGGTTTCCAGCAGGGCCACCAGGCGCTTGTTATTGCCGCTGATCCCGGCGAGTTGCTTGTCGAGGTTGCGATTCTTGTCGCGCAGCACGTTGACCTGGCGTTCGGTCATCTGCAGCCGCTCGGCCAATTGTTCTGCCTCGCGATTATCGTTCACGTTCCAACCTCCAACATCCAACGTCACCGGGGCGGTTCGTGCGCCCTGATGAGGTTTTTTCCGGTGCTTGGCGCACCGTCTTGCTTCCATCCTAGGAACTGAAGGCCCCGAGTGCAGAACACTCGGGGCCCAATGTCACATAATGAGACGCAATGTCTCAATATATGGTTGCAGCTCAGGCTTCGCCGCCAGCGCCTTCGGCGCCTTCTTCAGCGGCACGCACGCGCACGGACTGGTTGGCATCGCGGGCGGCCCGGCGCAGCTTCTTATCCGACAAGCCGCGCTCGCCCAGTGCTTCAGCGGTCCACTCGCCCTCGGCGTGATCGCGCGTCCATGCGCTCAGGTCCTCATCGGAGTACGAGTGCTCCTTGATGCGCTTGGCCTTCGGGATGCCATCGGCGGAATCGGCCAGACGGCGGCAGGTGATCAGGAATGCGGTGTGCGCCACCATCCGGTGATCCGGGCGGACAGCCAGGCCGTCGACGTGCCAGCCGCGCACCAGGGTTTCGAAGCACTCTGGCTCGGTGAACTGGCCCGAAGCGCGGATGGCCTCGACCACGCGGGACATCTGGGTCACCGAGGACACGTAGTTGGTCCACACGCCGCCCGGCGCCAGCACGGTAGCTACCGCATCCAGGCATTCCCAGGGGCTGAGCATGTCCAGGACCACGCGGTCGATGCTGCCCGGTGCTTCCAGCTCGACGACCCTGTCCTGGAAGTCGCCGATGGAGATCTGCCACGAGGGGTGCTCGCCACCGAAGACGGTGGAGATGTTGCCGCGGGCGATATCGGCGAATTCCTCGCGTCGCTCGAAGGAGTGCAGGAAGCCCTCATCGCCGACCGCGCGCAGCAGCGAGATGGACAGCGCTCCGGAACCGACACCGGCTTCGACGACGCGTGCGCCCGGGAAGATGTCGCCGAACTGCACGATCTGCGCGGCATCCTTCGGGTAGACCACGGTGGCGCCGCGCGGCATGGAGAGCACGAAATCCTTGGCCAGCGGGCGCAGGGCCTGGTAGCGGAAGCCGTCGATATTCTCGATGACCGAGCCTTCGGGCAGGCCGATGATGGCCTCGTGCGGCAGCACGCCCTTGTGCGTGTGGAACTCTCCACCGTGCTGCAGGGTGATGGTGTTGATCCGGCGTTTCTCGTCGGTCAGCTGCACGCGGTCGCCGACACGGAAGGGGCCGCGACGGGCTGCCGCGCCGTGCGGCGCCTGGCTCTTAGCTTCGCTCACTGATGTGATCCTTTTCTTGGTGCTTTTCAGTCTGTATAGAGTTTACTTGCGGCGTCCGGTGACGGCGTTGACGATCTGCCGCTGGTGCAGCAGGCCCACCACCTGCCCGGTGGCGCTGATCACCGCGTATTCGGCGCTGTCCACGCTGGCCAGGTAGTCGATCAGTGCGCGGCCATCGGAATCCTCGGCCACGATCGCGCCCTGGCCCAGGGCACGGGACACGGCCAAGGCCGGAACCTGGGCCGCCTGGTTCGGGTCCACCCGGGACAGTGCCTGCGCATCGATGACCCCGACCGGCATCCCTTTCGTGTCGACCAGGATGATCTCTCCCCCGCGAGCGTTCTGGCGGGAGAGCACGTCGGCTACGGTTGCGTGCGAAACCATGGCCGAAGCCGGGCGCATCAAGTCGGTGGCGATCACGGTGGGCAGGTTCAGCATCATCTTGGAGTGCGCAATCAGCTGCGTGGTGGCTTGCCACATGAACATCGCCACCATGATGCCGACCACCACCGTGATGATCTGGGGCTGCTCGCCGCGTACCAGAGGATAGATCACGAAGTAGAAGACCAGGCCCACGGCGATTGCCCGGCCCACCCAGCTCGAGGCGATGGTGCCCTTGAACTGGGATCCGGTGGCCTTCCAGACGATCGATTCGACCAGCCGCCCGCCATCGAGCGGAAGCCCGGGCAGCGCGTTGAAGGCGCCGAGCAGCAGGTTTGCATAGACGAAGAAGTCCAGCAGCAGGTTCGGGTACACGCCCATGGCCGCGTTCTCGATCACCAGCCAGCCGATTCCGGCCAGCAGGAAGTTCGACAGCGGTCCGGAGAGTGCCACCCAGAGCGAGGCGCCGGGCTTGGCCTTGAAGGAACCGAACTGGGTGTGCCCGCCCATCAGCGTCAACACGATGTGCGCATCGGGCCACTTGAAGGCGCGCGCGGTCATCGCGTGCGCGACCTCATGGATCAGCACGGCCACGGCAATAGCCACCGCGCAGGCCAGGCCCATCAGGTAGGCGTTCAGCGGCGGGATGATTCCGCCGCGCGAAAGCTGGATGCCAACGCTGAAGGTGATGACCGCGGTGATGAGGAACCACGAGCTGGAGAGGTAGACCGGGACGCCCCCGATACGCCCCAGCTTGATTCCAGGGGACTTTTCCTGAGTGTCGCTCACGCGCTAACCTGCACCAACCATCGAGTCATTTCATGTACATCCACGGATGCCAAGCTGTCGATCCGGCGCCAACTGCCTTCTCCCGGGTCGGTGGCGTTGGGAACCAGCACCGCATGCAGCCCGGCCGCGGACGCCGAGGCGATGCCCGGCACGGAATCCTCGAAACCAATGCACCTGGCTGCTTCCAGTTCTTTCCCGGTGCACTGGCCAAGCAGCTGCAGTCCAGCCAGATAAGGTTCCGGGTGCGGCTTGCCGTTGGCGACCTCTTCACCGGTAACGCTGGCCTGGAAGGTGCCTTCGGGGATGCTGAGCATCAGTTCATCGACAATGCTGCGCTCGGACATGGTCACCAGGGCCTGCGGGATGCCTGCCTGCTTGCACGCCGCGAGCAATTCGCGGGCTCCTGGCCGCCAGGGGATCTCGCGGCGGATGCCGGCAACCACCCGGGCAGAGAGCCAGTCGATGATCTCGCGGATCTCCAGCTTGACCCCGGCCTGCTGCAGGGCCCGGGCGCCATCTGGCAAGGCGTTGCCGACCAGGGCCAGGCCTTGTTCATGGCTCCACGAGCCGCCATGGGAAGCCACCAGCTCAGCTTCGGCAGCCAGCCAATAGGGTTCGGTGTCGATCAGCGTACCGTCCATATCCCACAGGACAGCTTGGGGGGTTGCGGGCTCGGTTCCGGCGGCAAAGTCAAAACTGGTGCTTGGCATGAGTCCATTCTAGATGGAAGAGTGGGGCTAAGCCGCTTCGGCGAGCCACGCCGAGAGCATCGAGTGCTGCCAAGGAGTCTTCAATGAACGAGGAATACCACGCCCCGACGCTGAATAGCTATATTGCCAAGACCCAGCATGAGATTCGCCCCACCATCGTCTTGGCTGCCTTCGAGGGGTGGAACGACGCCGGTTCGGCGGCCACGGACGCCGTCCGCCTGCTGCTCGAGTCCAACGCCCATGAGCATGTGGCCACCGTGGGCGAGGACGATTTCTACGACTACCAGTTCACCCGGCCCAAGACCCGGCGCACCGGGACCGGGCGCGTAGTGGACTGGCCGTGCACCGAGATCTTCAAGATCCATTTGCCCCAGGCGGCCGCCGACCTGCTGGTGGTGCTGGGTGTCGAGCCGACGTTCAAATGGCAGACCTTCTGCTCGCGGATCATCAAGGTGGCCCAATCCCACAATGCCCATGCCGTGCTCACCCTGGGCGCCTTGCTGGCTGATGTGCCGCATACCCGGCCGGTGCCGACCTCGCTGGCCAGCGACGATCCGCGGTTCCAGGAACACCTGAGGATCAGCGCCTCCACCTACGAGGGGCCCACCGGAATCCCCTCGGTGCTCGGCGTGGAGTTCGAACGGTACGGGATCCCGAGCCTGTCGCTGTGGGCGCAGCTCTCCCACTATGTTGCGCAGTCCCCCAGCCCGCGGGTGCAACTGGCCATCATCGAGCTGCTGGAGGAAGTCATCCCGGTCTCCGTGCCGGACCAGAAACTGCGCGAGGATGCGCTGGCCTGGAAGCATGGGGTCGATGAGCTCGCGGCAGCGGATCCGGATGTGGCCAAGTACGTTGAACAGCTGGAGCAGGCAACGGACACCAGCGAGCTTCCCGAGGCCAGCGGCGAGTCCATTGCCCGGGAATTCGAGCGCTATCTGCGCCGCCGGGGAAAGTACCGCAAAGACAGCCCGGGGTCCGACTTCGATATCTGAAGCCGGACCCCGGGATGCTTGGCGCGGTGCTGCCTAGAGCTTGAGCCCCAGCAGCGCGTCGATGCCGTGGCGCAACGCTTCGGCGCCGTCGCCATTCGAGCCGGCCGGCTGCGCCGCCCACCGGTCGAGTGCCTCCAGCGCGGAGGGCGCATCGATGTCATCGGCCATGTGCTTGCGGATGCTTTCCACTACCTTGGCTGCGTCCTCGTTGCTGGTGGTGGCCAAGGCCTGGCGCCAGGCAGCCACCCGCTGCTGGGCTGCGGCCAGCAATTGTTCGGTCCAGAACCAGTCGCTGCGGTAGTGCTGGGAGAGCAGTACGGCGCGGATCGCTACCGGCTCGACGCCGGCTTCGCGCAGTTTGGAAACCAGCACCAGGTTGCCCAGGGACTTGCTCATCTTTTCGCCGTCCAGGCCCACCATGCCGGTGTGCACGTAGGTCTGCGCGAGTTCCGCGTTATCGCCAGCAGCTGCGTGGGCCGCGGAGAATTCGTGGTGCGGGAAGATCAGGTCCGAGCCGCCACCCTGGACAGTGAAGGGGGCCGGCAGGGTCTTGCGGGCAATCACCGAGCATTCGATGTGCCAGCCCGGGCGGCCGGCACCGAGCTTGCCGCCATCCCATGACGGCTCGCCCTCGCGGGCGGCACGCCACAGCAGCGGGTCCAGCGCATCGCGCTTGCCGGCACGATCCGGATCCCCGCCGCGTTCGGCGAAGAAGCCGAGCATGGTCTGGCGGTCGTAGTTCGAAACGGCGCCCAGTTTCCAGGCATCGTTCTGGGCGGCCAGGGTGTCGAAGTACACGTCGCCTTCCACCCCATCGGCACCAGCCGGCACACGGTAGGCCAGATCCGCATCGAGCAGCTGCTCGACGACCGGGACCAGCCAGTGGATGGATTCCACCGCGCCGATGTAGTTCTGCGGCGGAATGACGTTCAGGGCTTCCATGTCGTCGCGGAAGAGCTGGATCTGCGACTCGGCCAGTTCGCGCCAATCGACGTTGGTTGCTGCGGCGCGCTCGAGCAGCGGGTCGTCCACGTCGGTGATGTTCTGGGTGTAGGCCACGGTGCGACCGGCATCGCGCCAGGTGCGCTGCACCAGGTCGAAGGTGACATATGTGGCGGCGTGGCCCATATGGGTGGCGTCATAGGGGGTGATACCGCAAACGTACATGCTGGCCGGCGCAATAGCTTCATCCGCTGGCGCAGTGGCCTGTCGGGCTCCGGTGGCGGTATTGAAAAGTTCCAGTGTTGGTGCTGAACCAGCCACCTGAGGTACCTCAGGGTTATTCCACGCGTGCACTTATGGACATCCTTTCGCAGATGCGACGTATTTCTTCCTTTAACTCCAAGTGAAGCAAGGCGAGGTTTATTCCCGTTAACTGCAAGATGCCCGTGAAGCAGTCCACGGACATCTTGGAAAACCTGGATCAGGCGGCCATCCAGCCCAATCCCAGAGCGACGAACAGCGCCAGGCCCAGCAGGATGCGGTACCAGACGAAGAAGCGGTAGGAGTGGGTGGAAACGAACTTCAGGAACCAGCCCACAATCAGGAAGCCGACGACGAAGGCCACGACGGTAGCGACACCGGTCTGCGCCAGGGTGTAGACACCTGGTTCGTCGAAGGACTTCACCAGCTTGTACAGGCCCGAGGCGAACACCGCCGGGATCGCCAGCAGGAACGAGTAGCGGGCTGCGGCTTCACGGGTGTACCCCATGAGCAGACCAGCGGTGATGGTGCCGCCCGAACGCGAGACGCCCGGAATCAAGGCCATGGCCTGGGCGAAGCCGTAGAAGATGCCGTGCTTGACGGTCAGCTTGTCCAAGGTGCGCTGCTGCTTGCCGTAGTGGTCGGCGATGGCCAGGATCAGGCCGAAGACCACCAGTGTGGTCGCAACAATCCACAGCGAACGGAAGTTCGTATCGATGTAGTCTTCCAGCAGCAGGCCCAGGATCGCGATCGGCAGGGAGCCGATAATGATCAGCCAGCCCATCTTGGCATCCGGATCCGAATGCGGGATCTTGCCGGCCAGCGCCTTGCACCAGGCGCCGATGATCCGCACGATGTCACGCCAGAAGAAGACGATCACTGCGGTTTCGGTGCCCAGCTGGGTAATGGCGGTAAATGCCGCTCCGGGGTCTTGGGCGTTGGGCAGGAGTTCGCCAACGATACGCAAGTGGGCTGAGGACGAGATCGGGAGGAACTCGGTCAGGCCCTGGATCAATCCTAGGAAAGCTGCTTCAAACCAATTCACCCCTCGACATTACTTCACCGATTGCGACTATCTGGACTCAGAAACACGGAATAGGAAAAATTCACTCCGTGGTCGTACTCACGCATCATCCGAGGGTATGGTGAAGGGCAATAACTCGGAATACTGATCGTAGAGGGCGTCTTCATAGTCTTCGAAGGCATCGGCCAGCGCGCCAAAAGCCGCGTCGACGGATGCCTCGCCAGCACCGCGGCTCTGCGACACAATTGCCAGGTGCTGCTCCAGGCGTGCAATAAATGCTTGCAGTGCAAAACTCGGTTCAGTACTCATAGCATGAGGCTACAACGCACGGCGTTCTTTAGATAGGGGGCAGGATGCTCGAAGAAAGAATTAAGCCACCGCTGCATCATCCCGATGACCAGCGCTTTGAATACCTGGTCATAACTTCTTTCCCGGGCGAACCAAAGCATGTCGCCCGCGCCGCCCTGCGGGAGCACGCCGATAACGGCAAATGGGAGCTCATGCGCACCTGCCGCTATGAAGGCGGCGCCCAAAAATACTGGCTGCGCCGCCGGGTGATGCGCATTCGCAGCACCCTGGCTCCCTGAACCGGCAACTGGGCACATGGCTCCGTGCCCGCGATTGGCCCTCACGGCAACCGCGGGTCCTTGCCTCAGCTGTCGAGCGGGCCTACCAGCCACGAGGCCACCGTATTGGCTGCCGAAGCGGCATTGGACGGGTGGTACCAGCTGGCCTGCACGTCGCGGTAGAGCCGTTCGAACTCCGACCCCCGGAAATATCCGCCACCGCCCAGCAGCTGTCCGGCCACCTGGATGTTCTCCCGTGCAGTGTCCCCGGCCAGGGTGCGCAGCGTCACCAGCTTGGGGAACCACGCGCCCTGGTGATCCGCCTTGGCCTCCAGGTCACCGGCCACCGAGCGTTGCAGGGCATCCAGGGCCAGCAGGCGCATCGCCGCTTCGGCCAAGAGCCCGCGGGCGCGCACATCCTGCGCATACCGGGTCCCGTCCTGGTGCACCCGCTGTCCCAGGGCCTCCTGGGCCAGGGTCACCGCACGATCTGCGATGCCCACGTAGACGCTTGCGGTCAGGGTCAGGAAGGATGCGAAGATGCCGAAGACCAGCGGGTCCTGGTTTGGGCCGGCCGGCAGCCGGCTATGCACCCATTCGCGCGGGGCCACCGCATTTTCCAGCTTCGTGGTGTGCGACTGGCTGGCCCGCATGCCCAGGGTGTTCCAGTCGTTCATGGAATGCACGCCCTCGCCCCTGGCGACGAAGCCGTGAACCAGTTCCCCGGATTCCTCATCCTTGCCGAACACCCCCAACCGGGTGAACGCCGGTGCCAGCGAAGTGAAGATCTTCACGCCATTGAACTCCACCGAGCCATCGGCAGCAGTTCTCGCCCTGGTCTTCGAGTCGAAGAGCACCGCGTCGTTGCCGGGCTCCGAAATCCCGAACGCCATGACTTCGCCCTCGGCAATCCAATCGGCCACCATATCCAGGCGCTGGTCCCCGCGGGCCTGCAGCAAGTACGCGACGCCCGCCCATACCTGGTGCATGTTGATCGCCAGGGCCGTGCCGGGTGCCGCGGTGGCCAGGCGGCGCTGGGCCAGGGCCAGGGTCTGGAAGTTCCAGCCCAGTCCCCCGCGCTCTGCCGGCACCAGCGCCTTGAGGTAGCCCAGTTCCACCAGTTCGTTGAAGTCTTCGATGGCGAACGAGTTCGACTCGTCATAGCCGGCGGCCCGGTCCCGGAAACGCTCAAGCAGCTCGTCGCTCAGTATGGATTCGATGGTCAAGGATTCTGCTCCTGGATTCTGTTGTGCTGGCTGGGCCAACGCTGGTTCTAGTATTCCTGCAAGAGGTTTTGGAGCACCCGCACGCCGAACTTGATGGAGTCCACCGGCACGCGTTCGTCGACGCCATGGAACATTCCGGTGAAATCCAGCTCGGCAGGAAGTTGCAGCGGCGCGAATCCGTAGCCGGTGATCCCCAGTTTGGCCAGCCATTTGTTATCGGTTCCGCCAGAAAGCATATAGGGCAGAACCACGGCATCCGGGTCTTCAGCCAGCAACGACGCGATCATGGAATCCACCAGCGCACCGGCGAAGGGCACCTCCAGGGATTCCTGCTCATGCACCATGGACAGCTCAACGTGTTCCCCGGCCAGTTCACGCAGGGTCTCCAAGGTGGCTTCGTGCTGCTCGGGCAGGGTGCGGCAGTCGATCAGCGCTGCGGCCTGCCCGGGAATGACGTTGTGCTTGTAGCCTGCCTCCAGGGCGGAGGGATTCGCGGTGTTCTGCAAGGTAGCCCCGACGAAGCGCGAGACATTGCCCATGGCCGAGAGCAGCGGGGCCGGATCGGCTTCATCGAAGTCCAGTCCGGACAGCTCGGCCACCTGCTCAAGCAATGCGCGAGTGGTTTTGGTGTAGGACAGCGGCCATTGATGCTCACCGATGCGATGGACGGCTCCTGCCAGATGGGTGACCGCATTATCGGTGTTGAGCTGCGAGCCGTGGCCGGCCATGCCCTTGGATTCCAGCTTCAGCCAGGCGATGCCCTTTTCCGCAGTCTGCAGCATGTAGGCCCGGCGGCCGTTGATTTCGACCGAGAACCCGCCGACTTCGCTAATGGCCTCGGCCGCCCCGGCGAAGAGTTCGGGATGGTTCTGCACCATCCAGCCGGAACCATAGTCCCCGCCAGCTTCCTCATCGGCGAAGAAGGCGATGACCAGATCGCGCCGCGGGGTGATGTTCTCGCGTTGCAGGTGCCGGATGGCGGCGATAATCATCGCGTCCATGTTCTTCATGTCCACCGCTCCGCGTCCCCAGATCATCCCATCGATGATCTGGGCCCCGAAAGGATCCACGCTCCAGTCTTCGGCGATGGCCGGCACGACATCCAGGTGGCCGTGCACGACCAGGGCCGGCAATGCCCGATCGGCCCCCGGGATGCGGGTGACCACGTTGGCCCGCCCGGGAGCGGATTCATAGATCGTGGCTTCCAGGCCGACGTCCTCGAGCAGCCCAGCGACATAGCGGGCGGCGTCAAGCTCCCCCGCGCCCTTGTTGCCTCCATAGTTCGTCGTGTCGATCTGAATCAGTTTCCTGCAGATCTCAACGGCTTCATTTTCCATGAGTGGAATGTCGCCAGCAGTGGACATCGCCAATGATCCTCTCGTAGCAGTGCTTTGCAATACACACTAGTGGGCAAAGCCCCCACCGTCGTGTGTGCACGTGCGCAATTTCTAGCCGTGAAGTTCCTGGTAGGCCTTCCTCGCGCCCGGGTGCAGGGGCTGGCCTCCGGTGCTGACCAAGGTTTCGGGGGTCAAGAACTGGATGCCGGCGCTGGATTCTGGCACCAGCTGATCAGCGTGGGCGACCAGGAGCTTGACGACGGCTCCGGCCAGCTCCTCGGGCATGTCCGCGCGCGCCATCAAGAGGTTGCCAACCCCGATCGTCTCCACGGACTTGATTCCGCGGTAGGTTCCCTCCGGGATGACTACCCGATCGTAGAGATCCGGGTACCGCTCGCGCAGCTGCGGCAGCACCGCTGAAACATCGAGCAGGCCCAAGTCCATGGTTGAAGCGAGCCGGCTCAGCGAAGCAACCGGCAGGCCGCCGAAAAGGAATAGCGCGTCAATGCTTCCCTTGCCCAGCGCCTCCAGCCCTGCCACGTACCCGTACTGCAGCTCCTTGGGCGCGATCCCGCGATTCTTCAGCTCCGCTGCACGCAATATGCGCTGGCCGGTCACCCACGTACCTGACCCTGGCGCACCGGTGCCGATGGTGCGTCCTGCCAGATCCTGCAGCGAGCTAATCCCGGCTGCTGTGCGGATGATGCAATGGAAATAGTTCTGGTAGACGCGGCCCAGGGCCATCGGCTGCGCCTGTGGAGCGCTGTCCTTCCGGTACTGGTCCACCGTATCGGCCAGGGCAAGAGCCAGCCCGGCCTTATTTTCTGCGAGCATCGCCAGATTCTGGGCGCTGGCCTGGGTATTGAGGGCTGCTGAATGCTCGGCGACGCCGTGGTCCACCAAGGCGTTGGAGAGCAAGGAGGCAAATTGGAAGTACATGCCCCCGTCTTCACCGGAGGCGATATCCAATCGATGCGCAATGGGCAACGAGCTGCAGGAACTCAGCGCTGGCAGTCCGGCGGCGACTGGGGCTGCCAGGAGATATCGAAGCAAGTTCCGCCGGGACGGCATGGGCTCAGGATTCATCGGGCACCTCGGGCTTGCTGCCATGCAGGGGCAGGCTGATCGTTGCTTTGAGCCCTTCGCCCGGAGCCGATTCAAGCGTGAGCTCACCGGCATTCGCGCGCGCCAAGCGATCCACGATAGCCAGTCCCAAACCTGTTCCCGGACTGTGCCGCACACGTTCTGCACGCCAGAACCGCTCGCCTGCATTCGCGAGTTCAGCAGCGTTCATGCCGGCTCCGTGATCCTGTATTTGGATGCTGACAGTTCCCGGGTTGAGCCGCAGGCCCAGGACGATCTTGCTGCCAGGGGCGTACTTGAAGGCGTTTTCCAGGAGTTCCGCGAGCATCTGCTGCAAATCGAATCCGTTGCACCACACCATGGCGGTCTGCCCCGAGGTGGCGCTGCCATCGAGCACCAGCTGGTTTCCCCGTTGCCGGGCAACCTCGGATTGGCGTTCGACTTCCTCGGCGAGCATCTGCCCGACGTCGACTTGTTGGCCGTGCATGGCTGTCTCGGGCAAGGACTCCCCCGCATTTTGCTCGGCTAGCCGATGCTCGGCGCTGGCCAAGCGCATGACGCCGTCCAGCAGGGTTTCCACCCGATGCAGTTCGTTTTCCACCGCGTGCACTCCGACGGGATCCGCTTGGTCGCCCATGCGCATCTTCAAAAGATCCACGCGCAACCGCAAGGCGGCAACGGGGTTCCGGAGCTGATGGGATGTTTCAGCAATGAGCTCCTGCTGCTGCTTCAGGCTCTCGGCCATAGTTCGGGCCATGCTGCCCAGCGACCGCGATAGCCGGCGCAGTTCCGGTGGGCCTTGCTCTTCGAGGAGAACTGGTGCCTGATGCCGCGCAATGTCATTGACGGCATCATTGAGCCGGTGCACCGGACGGAGCACCCAGAAGGTCAGGCGGTCGGCCAAGAGCAGGAGTCCAGCGCCAATGGAAATGACAACAAGCCACAGCAGGCTGGACTTTTCCAGCACCTTGGCGCGTGCAGTTTCCAAGTTCACTTGCATCGTGACAGAGCCGAGCACTTGAGCAGAATTGCCGAACGGCTGCGAGAGCAAGGCGGTGGCATCCGAGAGAGGATCGATCGGCGGGATCTGGACCAGTCCCAGATTCAGCTCTGAATTGCGCACGGTGCCAGCGACCTCGG
Organism: Glutamicibacter sp. NPDC055354; assembly: GCF_053644955.1. Classification (NCBI taxonomy): domain Bacteria; kingdom Bacillati; phylum Actinomycetota; class Actinomycetes; order Micrococcales; family Micrococcaceae; genus Glutamicibacter; species Glutamicibacter sp. NPDC055354. The sequence continues at coordinate 557,746 of NZ_JBSHMB010000001.1, read as the reverse complement.
GATCCGCAGGATCGATACTGCCCGAGACCAATTGCCGCTGGCCCAGATTGATCAGCAGCCCTTCGCCATAGAGGTCGCTATAGGTGTCCATCTCCAGCTGGAGCAGCGACATGTCATTTGCCAGATCAGCATGGGTGGCAAGCTGGACAAAGCGGTTCAATGCCGACAACCGGTTCAACTGGACTTCAGCGGTGGCATCACGGCTGACGCTCTGCAACAGCATCGCGCTGACGATGGCGACGATTGCAAGCAGCAGCGTGCCCAGGATGCCCAGTACGCGCAGCCTCACGGGTTTGGCGTCTCTAGCCGGTAACCAACTCCGCGAACGTTCACGATCATCCCGGGTGCAGCAAGCTTGGAACGCAAACCGGTGAGGTGGACATCCAAGGAGCGCGACACCGCCACGAACGCGTCGCCCCACAAGCGATCAAGAATCTGCTCCCGGGTTACCACCGCTCCGTCATGCTGGGCCAGCAATGCCAGCAGCTCGAATTCCTTGGCGGTCAGCTGGAGGTGCCGTCCATTCAGAATTGCTTCGTGCTTCCCGGTGTCCACACGCAATCCGCCGGCGATGAGCACACCGCCGTTGTCATTGGATTGGACCTTGGCGCGGCGGGCCACCGCATCGATGCGGGCCAGAAGGACCGCCAGCCCGATGGGCTTGACCAGGAAATCGTCGGCGCCCTGGCGCAGTCCCCGGACAACGCTCCGCTCGTCATTGCGCGCCGAGAGGATGACCACGGGGACTTCACTGATTTGGCGCAGTTTGCGCAGGACTTCCAGTCCATCCATATCCGGCAGGCCCAGATCCAGCAGGATCATCTGGGCACTGTGGTGCTTCAACAGCGCGTCAGCACCGCGGCTGACATGCTCGGCCTGATGTCCTGCGGCGCTCACGGCATCGATCAGGGCGCGGGCGACGGCGTGGTCGTCTTCGACGATCAACAGCTGCACGGCATCATCCTCGACGTTCAGATCCGGGCTCGGCGCCCATGGGTAACTGATCAATTCTAGCAATTCGGAACACGCCGTGTTCTCCACGTCACTGCATTCCTAAGAAAGTGTTAGTACTTGACTGAGAGTTTGCCAGTAAGAAAGATCACTACCAAGATTGAATACGATCTCACACCCCCGTGGTCCGCGTCACTGCCGATGCGACTCCGCGGCGGCATCGCACTGTGGCAAAAGGAAAATCAAATGAGCGAAAACATCCAGGCGCAACGCGCCGACCTAGACGGTGGCGGCCCACCGCGCTGGAAAGTCATTGGCCCGGGACTGGTCGTTGCGGCGACCGGCGTTGGCGCAGCCGACATGGTTGCCACACTAGTAGCAGGCAGCCAGTACGGCTATGCGCTGCTCTGGGCAGTGATTGTCGGCGTAATCCTGAAGATTGTTCTGGTTGAAGGCGCCGGCCGCTACACCCTGGCAACTGGCAAAACCATTTTCGAGGGTTGGAAGACCCTGGGCAAGTGGACCACCTGGTACTTCGGTCCCTACATCATCATCTGGGGCTTCGTTTACGGCGCTACAGCGATGAGTTCCGCTGCATTGCCGCTGGCCGCCTTGATGCCGGCAGTGGATCTGAAGATCTGGGCAGTGCTCATGGGCCTGCTGGGCTTCGCGATGGTCTGGTTCGGAAAGTACAGCTTCTTCGAGAAGATCACCGCTGTACTGGTGGGCATCATGTTCGTGACCGTGGTGGGCTTGGCTTTCATCGCTGTGCCAAACATTCCGGAAATGCTCAAGGGCTTGATCCCGATGATTCCGGAAGGCGGCGTGGTCTACACCCTGGCGTTGGCTGGCGGCGTCGGCGGTACCATCACCTTGGCCGCTTACGGCTACTGGCTGCGCGAGAAAGGCTGGTACACCCCTAAGTGGATGCGGGTCATGCGCATCGACAACTCCATGGCTTACGTCATGACCGGCGTCTTCGTGCTGGCCATGCTGATCGTGGGCGCGGAAGTTGTTCGCGCCGCCGGCGTGACCATCTCCGGTGGCGACAAGGGCCTGCTGGAACTGGGCGACGTGCTGAAAGCCGAATATGGCGATGTCGTAGGCAACGGCTTCCTCATTGGCTTCTGGGCCGCGTCCTTCTCGTCGATCATCGGCGTATGGAATGGCGTTTCGCTGATGTTCGCCGACTTCTGGGGCCATATGCGCAAGAAGCCGGCAAACCACCCGGATACGTTGACCGGTGGCAAGTACTTCAAGTTCTATGTGCTGTGGCTGACCTTCCCGCCAATGGTGCTCTTCTTGCTGGACAAGCCAATTGCCCTGATCCTGGCCTACGGCGTCCTCGGTGCGCTGTTCATGCCATTCCTGGCGGTCACCCTCCTGGGCCTGCTCAATGGCAAGCGCATCCCCAAGGAATGGGCCAACCGCTGGCACACCAACACCGCGTTGGCGATTACCGCAGTACTGTTCATCATCTTGGGTGTACAGCAGCTGTACAAGTCCCTGGCTCCGCTCTGGAGCTGATGGCCTTTCACTAGGTCCAGAAGTCATGGCGGCATGCATTGAATTGCATGCCGCCATGGCTTTCGCGTTTAGGCTGGAGGTTATGAGCATCAAGCGGATTGGAATCCTCGGAGCGGGACGAGCCGGTACAGCCCTCGCCCGCGCAGCAGCATCGGCCAGAATCGACGTACGCATCGCAGGTTCCAGGCCTCCACGGATGATGAAGTACCACCTGGCACAGTACGCATCGCATGCCACCGCCGTACTGGCCGAAGACATTGCCGAGGATGCCGATTTGGTGGTGCTCATGGTGCCCCAAGAGGAACTCGACGACATTGATGTCCCATCCCTGGCTGGCATCTTGCTGGTGGATGCGACCAATCGCTGGGAAGACGAGCCGCTTCCCGACTGGCTGGAAACATCACTTGACGCTGGCTTGTCCAGCTCCGAAGGCATTGCAACCCATTTCAAGAGCTCTCGCGTGGTCAAAGCCCTCAATCACATCAGCCATTGGGACATGGACGCGGATCGGGCAACCAAGCAATCCGCGCAACGCGCCTTGGGCGTCGCCTCGGATAACAAGCAGGATGCCCAGACGGTTTCGGAACTAACCGTCGCCCTGGGTTTCTCTCCGGTCCTCCTGCCCAACTTGGCCGCGGGCCGCGGCTTGGAACCCGGTGGCGCGATCTTCAACGAAGTTCTCGATGCGGCAACGCTGTCCGCCAGGCTCGGCCCATCTTCGCAGTAGAACCGCTAAACCCGCGTTTCACTAGGCAGATCGCATCATATTCCTGTGACGCTCGACACTGATTTTCTGATTTTTTACCTTAAACCTCTACTCAATCCCGGTTTTCCCGCGGAATTCCGGGGTTTTCACCCTCCAGTTGCGGGGAGTTTCCCGATTGGAAATCCCCTGCTGGGGGTGGTAAAGTTTTACTTCGTTGCCAGCGATAACAACGCGAACAACAGACAACCTGCGCGGGTGGCGGAATAGGTAGACGCGCTAGCTTGAGGTGCTAGTCCTCGCAAGAGGGTAGGGGTTCAAGTCCCCTTTCGCGCACAGGTAGAATCCCCGGTTGACTTCGGTCAACCGGGGATTTCTTTATTTAATCCGAACGGATCCCAGCCCTCGATTGAGGATGCGGCGCATGCCTCCGCCGCGCTTGCACGTGCGCTGCCGTAAAGTGCTTATATGACTGACTCTTCCCCGGGCAACATCCCCGCCCAGCAGGGGCTCATGCCAACTGATGATGGCCACCAGCTGTACTGGGAAGAGTTCGGCAGTCCCGAGGGAATCCCGGCACTGCACCTGCACGGTGGACCAGGAGGAACACTCGGCGCGAGCGGCTACCGGAACCGCTGGGATCTGTCCCGTACTCGCCTCATTGGTTTTGAACAGCGCGGTTGCGGACGTTCTCTCCCCTCGGCAGCCGCTGCGGATACGGACATGGGAGAATTCACTACCCAGCGGCTGATAGCCGATATCGAAACGCTGCGTGTCGGGCTGGGTATCGAGAAATGGATTATCAATGGCGTGTCCTGGGGCTCGACCTTGGCTCTCGCCTACGCACAGGCCCATCCCGAACGCGTCGTCGGCATGGTGCTTTTCGCCGTCACGACAACGAGCCGTGAAGAAGTCCAATGGATCACCGAAACTGTTGGAGCGCTTTTCCCGGAAGCATGGGACCGCTTCTCGCGATTCGCCAGCAGCCACATTCCGGCCTACGCGGCGGGTGAACTGCGACTGGTCGAGGCCTACGCGCAACTGCTCGGCTCCACCGATCTGGAACTTCGCGATGCGGCGTCCCGCGAATGGGCGCTGTGGGAGGATACCCACATTTCCCTCGGATCGGAGAAGGTAATCCGCGATCCGCGCTGGCACGACCGCCGCTTCCGGCATTCGATGTCACGGCTGACCACTCATTTCTGGGCCCATAATGGTTTCTGCAAGCCGCCGATCATCGAGAATATGGCTGGGATCCGGAACCTGCCGGCCGTTTTGATCCACGGACGAGCCGATGTTTCCGGACCGTCAATGACGGCATGGAAACTTCACCAGCTCTGGCCAGCTTCCTCACTGGTTATCTGCGAGACCGATGGCCACGGCGGAGCAGAAATGGTCGATCACTGGACGTCGGCGAACGCGAACATGCTGGACCTGGCTTCTTGATAGCATCAGAGGCGGAGTTTTGAACGAAAAATTCCGTCACTAGCACAGCACTACTGGAGTACTGAACATGCGCATAGCCATGCTTTCCCTGCATACCTCACCGATGCAGCAGCCGGGCTCCGGCGATGCAGGTGGCATGAACGTGTACATCCAGAACCTTTCCTATGCGCTGGGCGCCCTGGGCCACGAAGTCCACATGCTCACGCGCACCGCCAACGAATCCGAGTCGCTCCAGGTCAGCGAGGGCGTATGGATGCATCAGGTGCAGATCGCTGCCCATCGGAACCTTGCCAAGGAACAGCTCCCGGCGATCATCGACGAGGCCGCGGAGGAAATCGCAACGCACTTGCACGGAGTGAAGTTCGATGTCGTCCACGGGCACTATTGGCTCTCCGGAATGGTGGGGCTGCAACTGGCGCAGCGCTGGTCCGCTCCCTTGCTGGTCTCGATGCACACCTCGGCTGCGGCCAAGGAACACGAATCAGGTCTCCCCGAGCCGGGGAAGCGAAAGGAAGCAGAGAAGCAGCTGCTCGCCGACTGCGCGCGCATCATCGCGAACACGCCCGTCGAAGCGAAACAGCTGCAGCGCTTCTACGGCGTGGACTCGAACAAGCTCGACATCGTCCTGCCGGGCGTCAACCACCGCATCTTCCACCCGGATCAGGACAAGCTGCGCCGGCCTCTGGGCGACGATGACTTGCACCTGGTCTACGCCGGGCGCATGCAACCGCTGAAGGGAGCCCATCTTCTGCTCGAAGCCATGGGCATCGCGCGTCGCGAGGATCCAGCCCTGCGCATTACCGCATCGCTGTTCGGCGCGCTGTCCGGGGCAACGCACTACGACCTGCCAGCGCAAGTCCAACGCCACCGCTTGGAGGACGTCGTCCGGTTCTTCGATCCGCTCTCCCCCGAGAAGCTGGCGCTCGTCTTCGCCAATGCCGACGTCGTTGCGGTACCGTCGCTCTCCGAGACTTTCGGGTTGGTGGCGGCCGAAGCGCAGGCCTGCGGCACGCCGGTGTTGGCCAATGCGGTGGGAGGGTTGGCCTACGCCGTCAATGACGGCGAATCCGGTTGGCTCATGACCGAGCCTGATGCCCAGCTTTGGGCCGCTAAGCTGCTTGAACTGGCCAGGGATCCTGAACAGATTACCGCTGCCGGACATGGGGCGCTGGAACATTCGGCCCTCTTCACCTGGGAACGCGCGGCCGTGGCCACCCTGGCCAGCTACCGTGTCGCCCAGTCCGAGCGCCAAGTACGTTGAACGCAATAGTGCCTTGGCCTTCATTGGAAATCCATTGAAGACCAAGGCACTAGCGGTGGAGCCTAGCTCCGCACCAGATCCAGCTCGAAGTGGGGCTTGGACTTGCGTGCATTCCACGCGTGGACCTTGTACCCATCGGCTTGCGGCTGGAAGGCCAGGTCAACCGATGCCGGAAGCACTACCGGGGTCTTGAACTCGATGCTCCAGTGGTACGTTCCGTTGGCTGGTTCGATCCCCGCCAATGCCCGGGCTGCCAGGTAGATGCCATGGGCAATAGCCGCTGGCATGCCCAACGCCTTGGCGCTGAGCGCGGACAGGTGAATCGGGTTGTAGTCGCCGGCTACTGCGGCCCAACAACGTCCCGTTCCCTGATCCAGTTTCCAGCTCGCGGTACGCTGCGGTGCGGCAAAGGCCGGATGCGCGCTCTTCTCCAGTGTGCGGCCCTCGAGCCGCACCCCCTTGGCCAAGAACGTGCTGCGCAGCAGCACCCGGTCCTGCCCGTCCACCACGAGGCGCATCACCAAGTCGGAGGTGGCCCCATGGGGATGGGCCGAAAGGTTCTCGCTGTGCACCTCGATATCGAATGCTTCGTGCTCCCCCAGCGGCTGGTCCACGTCGACCTGGTTGGACAGGTGAATCATGCCCAGCAGCGGCAAGGGGAAATCATCTTGCACCATCAAGGACATAGCCAGCGGGAAAGCCAGCGAGTGCAGGTAGAGGCTGGGCAGCACGCCGTTCATCGGCGCGCCTACGGCCTGGCGGAACTCGGCGAGTTTCACCGGATCGGCCTTGGCGCCCTGGAAGACCAGGACGGTTTCGGGCAGCACCGGATTCTTCGGCTTCCGTTTCAGGGTCTTCACGGCCTTGGCATAGACCGCGGCCATCGAGGGAATCCCTGTGACGATCTGGGCACCCATCTAGGCACCTACCAGCGATTGGCCGCAGACCCGCAGCACCTGGCCGTTCAACCCGGCTGCGGCATCCGACCCGAGGAAGCTAATCGCCTCGGCAACGTCTACCGGCAGACCGCCTTGCATCAGCGAAGGCAGAACCATGCGGGCAACGGTGCGGGTACCCAGCGGGATCTTCGCGGTCATCTCGGTCTCGATGAACCCGGGAGCCACAGCGGCGATGGAGCCGCCATTTTCTGCAAACAGCTTGGCGCTGGCGTGCACCATGCCGATCACCCCGCCCTTGGAGGCTGCATAGTTGGTCTGGCCGCGGTTGCCGGCAATGCCGGAGGTGGAAGCCAGCGAAACGATGCGCAAACCGGGCAGCTTGGCTGCCAGGAAGGCTTCATTCATGCGCAGCTGCGAAGCGATGTTCACGGCAATCACCGAGTCCCAGCGGCCGGCATCCATATTGGCCAGCAGCTTGTCCCGGGTGATACCGGCATTGTGGATCACCAGATCCAGCGAGCCATGGCGGCCGATCGCATGATCCATGATCTGCTGGGCGGCATCCTGGGCGGTGACATCCAACTGCAAGGCGGTAGCACCGATGGAGTTGGCGACCTTGGCTAGCGATTCGCCGGCAGCAGGCATATCTACCACAACCACCTGCGCGCCGTCGCGGGACAGCGTCTTGGCGATGGCCGCGCCGATGCCGCGAGCGGCACCGGTCACCACCGCGACCTTGCCGGCCAGCGGCTTGGCGAAGTCGGCAGGCAGCACGCCATCATTGGTGCGCACAGAAAGGAACTGGCCGTCCACGTAGGCGCTGCGGCCGGAGAAGAAGAAGCGCAGCGCGGCCAGCGCACTAGGGCTGGCAACGCTGGTGCCTTCGGCAAGCACGATGCCGTTGGCGGTGGCTCCCCCGCGCATTTCGCGGCCCATCGAGCGCACGATGCCGTCGATCCCCTGGCGCACGGCGGAAAGCTCCGGCGCATCGTCATCGCTGGCGAGACGGGAGAAGGCCACCACGCGGCCACCTGGCAGCAGCTTGCGCAACGCCTGGCCGGCCGCCAGCATCAGCGGCGACAGCTCGGTGGGGTGCTCGATTTCATCGAGCAGCAGCACCAGCCCGCCGAGCTTGGCATCGCCGGCGTCGTGCCGGCGCACATCCAGCCCCCAGGCGACCAGGGTGTCGCTCAGGTCCTGGGCCTTGGACGAGGCACCGAGCACCAGCACCGGGCCGGGCAGCAGTGGCGCATCGGGGCTGTAGCGGCGCAAGCGCGGAGGACGCGGCAAGCCCAGCAGGGTGGCCAGCTTCTTGGTGATCCCGGAATTAACCAGTTCCATGTACTTGTCCGCCATTAGCTGCGAGCCTCCAGAATTGCGACGACGCCCTGGCCACCTGCGGCGCAGACCGAAATCAGCGCGCGGCCCGAGCCCTTTTCATGCAGCATTTTCGCGGTGCTGGCAATGATGCGCCCGCCGGTGGCAGCGAAGGGGTGCCCTGCGGCCAGCGAGGAGCCGTTCACGTTCAGCTTCGACCGGTCGATGGCGCCCAGCGGGGCATCCAGCCCCAGCTTCTCGCGGCAGAATTCCTCGTCCTCCCACGCCTTGAGCGTCGAGAGCACGGTGCCTGCGAAGGCCTCGTGGATCTCGTAGAAATCGAAGTCCTGCAAGGTGAGGTTGTTGCGCTCCAGCATCCGGGCGGTGGCGTAGGCCGGAGCCATCAGCAGGCCCTCGGCACCGTGCACGAAGTCCACTGCTGCCGCTTCGAAGTCCACGAAATTGGCCAGCATTGGCAGGTCGTTGGCTTGCGCGTACTCTTCGCTGCCCAGCAGCACGGCCGAGGCGCCGTCGGTCAGCGGGGTGGAGTTTCCGGCGGTCATGGTCGCCGCATCGCCCAGGTTCTTGCCGAAGGCGGGCTTGAGCTTGCCCAGCTTTTCCATGGTGGAGTCGGCGCGCAGGTTGTTGTCCTTGGACAGGCCGTTGAACGGGGTGACCAGGTCGTTGAAGAAGCCGCGGTCGTAGGCGGCGGCCAGGTTCTGGTGGCTGGCCAGGGCCAGTTCATCCTGGGCCTCGCGGGTGATGCCCCACTTCTTGGTGGTGATTGCCTGGTGGTCGCCCATGGACAGGCCGGTGCGCGGTTCGCCGGTGCCGGGGGCTGCGGGGGCCAGATGGCCTGGGCGCAGCTTGGCCAGCGCGGCGAGCTTGGCCTTGGTGCTGCGGGCGCGGGAAAGCTCCATCAGGATGCCGCGCAGCGCATCCGAGACGGCGATCGGCGCGTCGGAGGTGGTGTCCACGCCGCCGCCGATGGCGGAATCTAGCTGGCCCAGCTTGATCTTGTTGGCCAGCGAGCCGATGGCTTCCATGCCTGTGGCGCAAGCCATCTGCACGTCATAGGCCGGGGTGGCGTGATCCAGCGAGGAGCCGAGCACCGATTCGCGGATCAGGTTGAAGTTCTTGGAATGCTTGAGCACCGCGCCGCCGGCGACGGCGCCGATGCGCTGTCCCTGCAGGCCGAAGCGGGCGACCAGGCCCTCGAGTGCTGCAGTGAACATGTCCTGGTTGGACGCATTGACATAGGCGGTATTGGAACGGGCGAAGGGAATGCGGTTGCCACCGATGATCACGGCGTTGCGCACAGAAGGCTGGCTCATGTTCGTTGAACTCCTACAAATATTCTGGTGTGACAAGTATTACTGTAACCAAGAGTACATGATACTCTGAGTTACGTGAACAAGATCACTGAGGAAATCGACCGCGAGACCGACGGCCGGGCAGCTCGCTGGGAAGCGCATCGCACCGCGCGCCACGAGGAACTGCTCAAATTGGCACGCAAAGCCGTGCACAAGCTCGGTCCCCAGGTCTCCATGGAGGACATTGCCGGACACGCAAAGACCTCCAAGCCGGTGTACTACCGGTACTTCGGCGACAAGGAAGGCCTGCGCCAGGCACTGAGCGCCATGGTCATCAACGACTTCCGCAAACGCGTCATCGCCGCAGGCCAAGCCAAGGAAGATGAAGTCAGCGCGCTGCATGCCATGGTCTCCGCCTACTTGGGGCTGGCCACCAACAGCCCGAACCTCTACTTCTTCGTCACCAGCGCTCCGCGCTCGGCCGAAGATGAAGCAGCCGGGGCGCTGACCACCTTCTTCGAAGAAGCCTCCGCCTTGATCAGTGAACGCCTGCTCAGGCTCTACGACCAGCAAGCCACCACCGCCACCTTGGACCTGTGGCCGCGCGCGGCCCTGGGCATGGTTCGGGCCGCCGGCGAACGCTGGCTGCGCCAACCGGATTCGGAGCAGAAACCGAGCTTGGAATCGCTGGCCGAAGAACTGACCAATTGGCTGGCTTACGGCATCGCTTCCACCAATGCACCAAAGACCCGCTGAATTACCAGCATCCATCCCTGCCTCACCATTGAATGAAAGGTACGTCATGAGCGAGAACCGCATCAACGTCAACGCCCTGTCCGAACAGCTCTTCGGTCCTTATGCCGAAATCCGCAAGGCCTCCCGCGCCCGCGCCGCGGATCCGCAGCTGCAGCGCGACCCGCTGCTGGGCATGGATGAGCACCGCGAACGCGTTCTGGGCCAGCTGGGCATCCTGGTGCAGCAGGAAGCCGTCCAGCGCGCCTTTCCCACTGAATTCGGTGGACAGAATGACCACGGCGGCTCCATCGCCGCCTTCGAGGAACTGGTCGCCGCCGACCCGTCGCTGCAGATCAAGGCCGGTGTGCAGTGGGGCCTGTTCGCCGGGGCGATCCTGCACCTGGGTACCGAAGAGCACCACAAGGCCTGGCTGCCCGGCGCGATGAACCTGGACACCCCCGGCGCCTTCGCCATGACCGAAATCGGCCACGGCTCCGACGTGGCCGCGGTGGGCACCACCGCTACCTACGACGAAGCCACCGATGAGTTCGTCATCCATACTCCGTTCAAGGCCGCCTGGAAGGAATTCCTGGGCAACGCCGCCCTGCACGGTAAGGCCGCCACCGTCTTCGCGCAGCTGATCACCAAGGGCGTGAACCACGGCGTGCACTGCTTCTACGTGCCGATCCGCGATGAAGCAGGCAACTTCCTTGAAGGCATCGGAGGCGAAGATGACGGGCTGAAGGGCGGGCTGAACGGCATCGATAACGGCCGGCTGCACTTCACCAACGTCCGCGTGCCGCGCACCAACCTGCTCAACCGCTACGGCAACGTGGATGAAACCGGCACCTATTCCTCGCCGATTCCCTCCCCGGGACGCCGCTTCTTCACCATGCTCGGCACCCTGGTCCAGGGCCGCGTCTCGCTGGACGGCGCCGCCACCAACGCCTCGAAGATCGCCCTGCAGATCGCGATCACCTACGGCAACCAGCGCCGCCAGTTCAACTCCACCTCGGACACCGAGGAAACCACCTTGCTGGACTACCAGCGCCACCAGCGCCGGCTGCTCACCCGCCTGGCCCGCACCTACGCTGCCTCCTTCGCCCACGATGGGCTGCTGGAGAAGTTCGACGCGGTCTTCTCCGGCCGCGAAGACACCGACACGGACCGCCAGGATTTGGAAACCCTGGCCGCTGCATTGAAGCCGCTGAGCACCTGGGATGCGCTGGACACCTTGCAGGAGGCCCGCGAGGCCTGCGGTGGCGCCGGGTACATCGCCAAGAATCGCTTCACCCAGCTCTACGCTGACCTCGATGTCTACGTGACTTTCGAGGGCGATAACAACGTGCTGCTGCAGCTGGTGGGCAAGCGCCTGCTCACCGACTACGCCGCCGAATTCCGCAAGCTGGACACCGGCGCGATGGCTCTGTACGTGGCCAAGCAGGTGGGCACCACTGCGCTGCACCGTTCGGGCCTGCGCAGCGTCGGCCAGGCTTTCGCCGATATCTCCGATGAGCGCAAGAGCGCCAACTTCTTCAAGGACCCGGAGAACCAGCGTGCCCTGCTCACCGACCGCATCAACACCAAGGTGGCCGAAGTTGCCGGCGCCCTGCGTGCTGCCGGCAAGGACAAGGCCAAGGGCGCCGCGGCATTCAACGAGAACCAGGACCTGCTGATCTCCGCGGCACGCGACCACGGCCAGCTCTTGCGCTGGGAAGCGTTCACCGCCGCGTTGGAGCAGACCGGCGATGCTGCCACCAAGGAGGTGCTGACCTGGCTGCGCGATGTCTTCGCCCTGAGCCTGGTCGAAGACGACCTGGGCTGGTACCTGTCCCACGGCTTGCTCTCCATGCAGCGTGCCCGCACCCTGCCCGGCTACCTCAACCGCCTGCTCGCCCGCCTGCGCCCGCACGCACAGGACCTGGTCGAGGCCTTCGCCTACACCCAGGACCACCTGCGCGCGGACATCTCCTCGGGCGGCGAAGCCGAGCGCCAGGACGAGGCCATGGAGTACTTCCGCAAGCTGCGCGCCAGCGATGACGCGCCGGTCAGCGAAAAGTCGCTGCAGAAAGCCAAGGGCTAACCCGTAGCCACGCCGATGCCCGTATCCCAAAGCATTCTGGGTGCGGGCATCGGGTGGTTAACCGTTCAAGCGCTGGGCCAGCGCCACAATGATCCCCTCAGGTCCGCGAATGTATGCCATTTTCCACACGCCTTCATAGTGTCCGATGCCGCCGATCAGCGGATAGCCGTGCTGGTTCAAGTCATCCACCGTGGCCTGCAGGTCATCGAGCTCGAAAGCGATCGAACGCAGTCCCAATTCATTGGCCATCGCCGCACGGTTTCCCGGCAGGTGCGCTGGTCTTTCGAAACTCGACAGCTCGATTCCCACATTGGATCCGGGAGCCTTGAGCATCACGATATTCGTGCGCGAGTCGGGCACAGCGCAGACGGTCTCCAGGAACTCGCCTTCAAGCCCGTTCGCCCGGCCTTCCACTTCCAGCCCCAGGCTGACAAAGAAGCCGGTCACCATCTCGAGGTCGGCAACGGTGATGCCTACATGGTCGAATCGAATGGGTCGCGGCATGGGAATCGGTTCGCTTTCGCTCGAAGGTACGCCACAGCCTACCCCGAGGGACGGCGGCGAACCAGATCGCCGCTGCCTTTTGGCACCGGCAAACTAGCTAGCCCCCAGTGAAAGCTCGTCCACCACCTTGGCTACCAGCTCCCGCTCTTTCGGGCTCACCGCCTGAACCGGCAGCGGCAAACAATCTTCAGCTACCCAGCCGAAATGCTCGGCGATGGCGGCACTGACCCTAAGGCTCCCGCCGCAGTGTGCCATCAGCTCCCACAGCGGCTCCAGTCTCGCTGAGATCGCCAACGCCTTTTGCGGGTCTCCTGCCTGCACGGCACGGGTTATTGCCACCATCGGAGCCGGAACGGTTCCGCCCACCGCGGTAAACCACGCGTTGCATCCTGCGATCAGGCCAGCTGCCCCTAAAGCGTCGCCCGATACGCCGATACCCACGTGTTCGGGCAGCACCGCACGAATTGCGGCCACATGCTCCTTGGCCTGCACCGGATCGGCCGGAACCCCGGGAATCTTGATTGACACGATCCCGGGCAGCTGCGCGATACGCCCGTAGAGCCGGTTGCTGAAGGCGAAGTGGGTGGTCCGGGGATTGTCGTAGACAATGACCGGCAACTCGCTGTGTTCACTGGCCGCCTTGAACAAAGCGAAGACCTCATCGTCATTCAGCTGCTGATAGCCCACCGGGGCCAGCAGCACGCCGACGGCACCGGCGTCCCGGGCATCGCCAATATGTTCCAGGACGCGGGAAGTGCGCAGCGCACCCACGCCAGCAAGCACCGGGATCCGGTCCGCATGCTGCACGGCCAGCTCGATGACGCGCCGGCGCTCGGCGCGATCCAGGTACATATACGAGCCAGTTGAGCCCAGCACGGTGATCGAATCCACCTCGGCCCGCACTAGCCGCTGCACCAGGCCAATGAATGCCGGCTCGTCGAGCCGGTCATCGCGCAAGGGCGTGAGCGGGAAGGCGCTGAGCCCGGTCCACGCAGTTGCCAGCGCCGCGTTATTCTTCGCTGCCAAGCTCATGATCCGTTCTCCTTAATGATGCGCTGGTTCCTCGATCTTACGGCGAGCAGTGCGCAGAGGATGACCGCGCATCCGCCCACAACGGTGGGCCAACCGATGGATTCGTGCAGCAGCAAGCCCGCCCAGCAGATGGTCATCACCGGTTGCGCCAATTGCACCTGGCTCACCTGCGCCATCGGCCCGATGGCCAATCCCCGGTACCACGCGATGAAGCCCAAGAACATGCTCACGACACCGAGATAGGCGAAGGCGGCCCACTCGCCGGGTGTCGCCGTGGGCGGGTGCTGGACCGCTGAGACGGTGGCGAGCGTCAACATCACCGGAGATGCGAGAACCAGCGCCCAGGAGATGGTTTGCCACGAGCCGAGCTCGCGCGAGAGCAGGCCGCCTTCCGCGTAGCCGATAGCGCAAGCCAGTACGGCGCCGAAAAGCAGCAGGTCTGCTCCGTGCAGCCCGCCCAGCCCGCCACCTTGCACAGCCGCAAAAGCCAGGGCGGCCAGTGCCCCGGCAGCTGCCGCAATCCAGAACCTGGTGCTCGGGCGTTCCTTGGTGCGCAGCACTGCGGCAACTGCCGTCGCCGCAGGCAAGATGGCGATGACTACCGCACCGTGGCTGGCCGGAGCCGAGGTCATTGCAAAAGAGGTCAGCAGCGGAAACCCGGCGACGACTCCCCCGGCGACGACAAGCAGCCGCCAGCATTGCGGCCGCGTAGGAAATTTCTGGCCGGTCAACCAGAGTGCGGCGATGGCTAGCGCTGCGGCGATCACCGATCGCCCTGCACCGGCAAACAGCGGATGCAGGTGGCCGTGCTCTACGGCGATGCGGGTGAAGGGCACGGTGAAGGAGAAAGCGAGAACGCCCAGTAGCCCCCAGAGCAGTCCGGCACCCGGGGTGGATAGCGGTTGTCGATTATTGACAGTAGCGGTACTATGTAGCTTCATGTTCAACAATAGCAGTGAGCGTGTGGTTGCGAAACTCCAAGAGTGGATTGCGGCAGCCCCTGCCGGGAGCCAGTTGCCCTCCACGCGTGCTCTGGTGGCGGAACACGAAGTCAGCCCGGTCACGGTGCAAAAGGCTTTGCGCACGCTCATCGGCCAAGGCGTCGTTGAGTCACGCCCCGGTATCGGCACCTTCATCCGCAAGCAACCGGTAGCCCGGGCGCACGACTACGCCTGGCAAACCGCCGCGCTGGGGGTCGTCCATCGCCCGTTGCCGGAGTTGGCCGCCGCCCAGCGGGCGACACCCAATGACGTCATCTCCTTGCATTCTGGATACCCGGATCGCGAGCTGCTGCCTGAACGCCTGGTGCGCAGCGCCTTCGCCCGAGTTGCACGCAGCGACGCCGTGCTCCAGCGCACCGAAGCCGCGGGATTGCCGGAGCTGCAAAGCTGGTTCGCCAGCGAACTCGGGGCGATCACCGCGCCGGGACTGAGCGCCCCGGCGGCCAGCGATGTTGTCGTGCTCCCGGGCAGCCAAAGCGGACTGGGGTCGATCTTCCGCTCGCTGGTTGGGTCCGGAAAGCCGATGCTCATCGAATCCCCCACCTACTGGGGCGCCATCCTGGCTGCCGCGCAGGTCGGCGTGCAGCTCATCCCCATTCCCGCTGGGCCGCACGGTCCGGACACCGAGGTATTGGACCGTGCTTTCGAGCAAACCGGGGCTCGCGCTTTCTACGCGCACCCGAATTTCGCCAACCCCACCGGCGCCCGCTGGTCGCCCGAGGTTTCGCTGCGGGTACTGGAGATCCTGAAGCATCGCGGCGCGTTCCTGGTGGAAGATGACTGGGCCAAGGATTTCGGGATCGACGTGGATTCTTCACCGGTCGCCGCCCGTGATGACAGCGGCCATGTGGTGTATCTGCGATCCCTGACCAAGAGCGTTTCCCCTGCAGTGCGCGTGGCCGGGGTAATTGCCAGGGGCCCGGCACGTGAACGGATCCTGGCCGACAACCAAGCGCAATCGATGTATGTCAGCGGCCCGCTGCAAGCGGTCGCATTGGATGTGGTCACGCAACCCGGGTGGCGCACCCATTTGCGCTCCGTGCGCCAGCAGCTGGCAACCCGCAGGGACCTGGTCCTGGATGCTTTGGCGCAGCATCTGCCCGAAGCCCAGGTTGAACAGATCCCCCGAGGCGGGCTGAACCTCTGGGTACGGCTGCCCGATACAGCTAATCCGGCACAGCTGGTGCGCGACTGCGAGCTGCGCGGTGTAGCGATCGCGGCCGGCGACAGCTGGTTCCCTGCCGAGCCGACCGGACGCTTTTTGCGGTTGAACTTTGCCGGCCCGAATCCCGGAGCCTTCAGCCAGGGAGTGGAGATCATCGGCCAGGTGCTGCGCGGCTAGGTCCAATGCGAAGAGCTAACCAACATACCTGGTCTTCGTAGGGCTGCGAGGTCCGTTGGTCGAGGACAGTGCCTGCGATCATCAACTCCTTTTCGACCGGCAAGGCATTTGCCAGCGTCGCGGCATGGTCCTCGTACTCAGGATGCCAGAAGGCTTCCCAGTACCGTTTTCAGCGTTGTGGGCTACCCGTAGATATGGATGCTGCCGCCATACCCGGCGGGAAGACCTCGGCCTAGCAACCACTGGCCGAGCACTTCGGTGACCTGGGCGATGTTCAAGGATTGTGGGCCTTCGAATTCCATGTCCGTATCAGGATGGCTCGACAGAGAGTCCGGGTCGGCACCGTAGCCGACCCTGATGTTGCATGCCTGATGGCCAACGACAGCGAGCTCCAAAGTGTAGTTCCCATCAGAAAGCTTGGTGCCTTGGGCATACTTGGTCATCGGATTGTTTTCAAAGGAATAGTTTTCTCCCCATTCACGCACCATGCGCAATATTGAGGGGATCTGGGCCACCGATTCGAGCTTATGCAGCTCGTCATGCCGGCTGGTGCCCCACCAGATTTCCTCCGGAGCCACTTCATCCTCCAAGAAGGCATCAAGCTCGGTGGCGTTAAACCAGTTGAACTTCCGGCTCAAGCGCAGCTGCCCGATTGAGTCCATCACCTTATCCATATTCGGATCGTAGCGATGAGGAAGGACAAATAAGACACATCCTGAGTCCGTCTGGACAGCCCAAGATACAAGCGGCACGAAACACGGGCCGATTCACTTGGCTAAGTTAGTCATAATCATGCGCGCGCCTCGTAGGTTTTGAAAGCAATAATCAGTTCGCTGCACCCCAACGACCCAAATAAGGGCACAGGCCCCGGTGAATGAAAAATAATTTCATTCACCGGGGCCCGTTGAACTCTTTGCTGGCTACAGTCCGTCTACCTCGACCAGGCCGCGGCGCGTAGGCACCGGGGCCACGTGCGTGCCGTTGGCCGCCACGCGCTGAACCGACAGCAACCGCGGCGGCGCGCCGTCGGCGGTTTGCAGGATCCACGGACCGACCATCAGGTAGCCGCGATCATTTTCGGCCTCGGTGACCACGCCGGTAATCACGAAATCACCGTAGGGTTCCTGGCTGAAGGATGCGGCAACCAAATCGCCGTGGGACAGCTCGGAAACTTCAACGTCTTCCGGGGCGAACTCGCCTTCGAAGACTGCGGGGAATGAGCGCACGTCCTTATCAGGCTGGCGGGCCATGGTTTCGCCGCCGTCGGCGTCTTTGGCTTTCTTCTTGGCAGCGGCCGCGTTCAGCCCGCCGACCATGACGTCATCGAGCACGGTGGCGTGCGCGGCACCGGTTATCAGGAAGTTGCCGAAGCGGGCGGTCTTGTAGAGCACCGAGATCACGTCTCCGGCTTCCACCTCGCCGAAGGCCGCTTTCATGCCGGCTACATCGCGCTTGGAAGGGCCCTTGATAAAGACGTCCACGGGGTGATTCTCCGATTCTGCAGGAATTAGGTTCTGCGCCTAATCGTAGGCCAGTTGCCAGCCACGAAGAAAACGCCTAGCCTCGCAGGGCGGCGTCGAACCATCCGGTAATGCTCGCCGGATGGGTGATCGCGGTGCCCACCACCACGGCGAACGCGCCGGCATCCAGCGCGGCTTTGGCCTGCGCCGGGGTGTGGATCCGGCCCTCGGCAATCAGTGGCGGCTCCAGGCCCGCTGCTGCGATCTGCTCCAGCAGCTCAAGGTCCGGCCCCTCGGTCTTGTCCCGTTCCCCGGTGTAGCCGGCCAGCGTGGTGCCGATCAGATCGGCTCCGGCCTGCGCGGCAGCCAGCGCGTCGTCCAGCGACCCGCAGTCGGCCATTACCAAGGCGGCAGACCGTTCGTGGACCGCGCTAATGGTTTGTTCCAGGCTCTTGCCGTCGGGCCGTTCGCGGCGCGTGCCGTCCAGGGCCACGATGTGCGCCCCGGCGTTGGCCACCGCCAAGGCGTGGTGGATGGTGGGGGTGATGAACACGCCCTCATGGCCGTCCTTGAACAGCCCGATGACCGGCACCTCGACGGCGGAACGGGTGAATTGGATATCCGCGATGCCCTGCACGCGCACCGCGCCGGCGCCGCCGATCACCGCCGAGGCAGCCACCTGCGCCATGGTCTGCGGGTGGCGCATCGGCTCCCCCGGATAGGCTTGCGCCGAAACGATCAGCCGTCCGCGCAGGGCTTGCAGTGCTGCTGCCGAAAGCAACATGTCTTTCTCCTCTTAGTCTTGTGGCCAGAATAGGCTGGCCGCCCCGATCAGGGCGGCATCGGTTCCCAAACGGGCAGGTTCCAGCGCGGTGCCCCGCACCAGGTCGATGGCGCTGGCGGCGAAGCCCTCGCGCAGACCCTCCCACCAGATCTTCCCCGCCCCGGCCATCCCGCCGGCAATGACGATTTTCTGCGGGTCCAGCACGTTGGCCAGCGATCCGGCGGCGGCGCCTGCGGCCAGGCCTCCGGTATGCAATGCCCGATAGGCCAATGCGTCGCCGGCTTCGGCCAGCGCGGTCACCGCCTGGGTGTCGCGCACTTGCGGGTTGCCGGCCAAGCGCTGGTAGTGCCGGTGGATCGCGGGCCCGGCGGCGATCGCCTCCACATGCCCGGTGCTTCCGCAGGAGCATTCCAGCCCGGTGGCGTAGGCCGAATCGATGTGCCCCATATGCCCGGCCACGTGGTGGAAGCCGGTGACCAGCTGGCCGCCGTGCAGGTAGGCTCCGCCGATTCCGGTGCCGATGGCCAACAGCATCATCTGGCCGGTTCCCCGGCCTGCGCCGAAGCGGGCCTCGCCCAAACCGTGGGCGTGCACGTCATTGACCGCGCGCACCGCTAAACCGGTGAGCCGTCCCAGTTCGGCTGCCATGTCGGTGCCGGCCCAGCCCGCCAGGGTATCGGTGGCCGATACCACCTTCGCGGTTTCCGGGTCGATGACCCCGGCGGCGCCGATACCCAACCCGGCCGGCTGCGCCGAGCATGCACCGCGCAGCTGCTGCACCACGCCGGCCATGGCCGCGATGATCGCGGCGGAGCCTTCGCGGGCCGGTGTGGGTGCTTGGCTGCGCGCGGTGATGGTGCCATCGCGACGCACTACGGCGCCGGCGATCTTGGTGCCGCCCAGATCCAGGGCGAGCACCTCGCCGGCGCCTGCTAGTTGTTCTTGCACTGGGCCAGAGCCTACTTGGCGGCCACCGGCAGCAGGCCGGTTTCGGCCAGGATCCCGCGGATCGAGGCGGCCTCGGAGGCATCCAGCGACGCCATCGGGGCGCTCATGGCGTTATTGGAGATGATGCCCAGTTCCACCAGGGCGGTCTTGAAGGCGCCCAGGCCCGCAGCCCCTGGCGACACCCGGGAAGCATCGGGGGTGTAGACGATGTCGAAGACGCGGGCCAGGCGGTCCTGCTCGGCCGCGGCGCCGGCCCAGTCGCCGGCCACTGCCTTCTCGAACAGGCGGCGGTAGCCGGCTGGGTCCACGTTGCCCAGGCCCGGGACCACGCCGTGGGCTCCGCCCAGCAGTGCCCCGTCGACGACGACCTCATGGCCGGTGAACACCGAGAAGCCCTCGATGTCCTTGGTGGCCAGCAGCAGCTGGCGGAAGGACACGTCGTCGCCCGAGGAGTCCTTCACGCCCACGATGGCGCCGGACTGCGCCAGCCGGATGGCCACATCCAGCGGCAGCTTGTGGTGGGTGCGCACCGGCACGTCGTAGGCGAAGATGTCGACCTGCAGGGTGTCGTGGATGGCGGTGAAGTGCGCTTCGATCTCCGGGCCGTTGGAGATGGCATAGAACGGGGTGGTGACCACCAGCGCGTCGGCGCCCAGGGCGATCAGGCGCTGGCCCTCGTCGATGACGCGGGCGGTGGTCTGCTCGCTGGCACCGACCAGCACCGGCACGCGGCCAGCGTTGGCGGCCACGATCCGGGTGAGTACCGCGTCGCGTTCGGCATTGGCCAGGTAGGGCACCTCGCCGGAGGAACCGAGCACGAACAGGCCGGCCACTCCCCCGTCGATCAGGTGTTCCACCACGGCATCCAGGCCGGCGGCGTCAATGGCGCCATCGGCGGTGCGCGGGGTGATGACCGGCGGGATGACGCCGGAGTACTTCGGGTTGTTCGTGTAAGCCACGGGGATTCGGTCTTTCTCTAGGTGCCGCAATTGCGGCGATTGGTTAGTGCTCCAGCAGTGCCGGGGCAGCACCCAACAGGGTGCGGGTGTAGTCATTGGTGGGCGCGTCGAATACCTGTGCGGCATCGCCTCGCTCGACGATTTGCCCGGAGTTCATCACGCAGATGGTGTCCGAAACATAGCGCACGGTCTGGATATCGTGGGAGATGAACACCATGCCCAGGTTCAGCTCTGATTTCAGGTCGGTGAGCAGGTTCAGCACCTGCGCCCGCACCGAGACATCCAGCGCGCTGGTGGGCTCATCGGCCACGATCACCGCAGGTTCCAGGGCCAGCGCCCTGGCGATGGCCACGCGCTGGCGCTGGCCGCCGGAGACCTGGCTGGGCAGGGCCGAGGCCGCCGAAGCCGGCAGGCCCACCACCTCAAGCAGTTCCAGCGCCTTGGCCTTGCGCGAAGCATCGCTGCCGATGCCATGCACGCGCAGCGGGTCGGTGAGCGTGTCCATGATCGACATGCGCGGATTCAGCGCGGTGGCCGGGTCCTGGAAGACCACGCCCACGCTGCGCCCGAACTCCTTGCGGCCTGCGGCGTTGCGCTTGCCCACCGGCTTGCCGTTGAACAGCACCTGCCCGCTGGTGGGTTCCTGCAGTCCCACCAGCACCGAGGCCAGGGTGGACTTGCCGCAACCGGATTCGCCCACGATGCCCACGGTCTTCCCGCGGCGCACCGCGAAGTCCACCCCGTTGACGGCCTTGATCAGGCGCGGGGAGAACAGCTTGCCGCCGCGGATCTTGTGGTGCACGTGGATATCCTGCAGCTCGATGATCGCGTTGCTCATTTGCTGGCTCCTTGAAGGTGGCTGCCATTGCCCTGGTGGCTGGCCCAGCGGTGCTCGCTGCCGGCGTCCACCGGGACGAAGGACAGGTGCTGGTCCGGGTCGGCGCCGGCACGCTGCGAACGCTCGGCGAAGCGGTCGCCGGCGGCGAAATCGTACGGGCTGGGGACGGTGCCCGGGATCTGGTGCAGGCGTTGCGCCTTCGACTCGATGGAGAGCACCGCGCCGAGCAGGCCCTGGGTGTATTCGTGATGCGGGTCAGAGAGCACCTCGCTGATCGGACCGGACTCCACCACCTGGCCGGCGTACATCACGGTGACCCGGTGGGCCAGCGAGGCCACCAGTGCCAGGTCGTGGGAGACGAAGACCATCGCGAAGCCCAGCTGCTCGCGCAGCTCGTTGAGCAGGTCGACCACCTGCTTCTGCACGGTGACATCCAGCGCGGTGGTCGGCTCGTCGCAGACCACCAGCTTGGGGCTGCGCGAGAGGGCCATGGCGATCAGCACGCGCTGGCGCTGGCCGCCGGAGAGCTCATGCGGGTAGGAGCGCAGGGTGCGCTTGGCATCCAGCTTGACCAGGGCGAGCAATTCCTCGGGGGTCTTGCGTCCGCCGCGGCGGGTGAGCTGGCGCAACTGGTCGCCGATGAGCATCGAGGGGTTCAGGCTGGACAGCGCGTCCTGGTAGACCATCGCGATCTGCTCGCCGCGCAGGCCCTTGTAGACCTTGTCGTCCCCGGCCCGGGTGCCGCCATCGGAGGTGGCCGGCAGCAGCTCCCGGCCCTCGAAGGTGATGGAGCCGGAGAGCTTGGCGCTGCCGGGCAGCAGGCCCATGATGGCCAGCGAGGTGATGGACTTGCCGCAGCCGGATTCGCCCACCAGCGCCATGGTTTCGCCCTCGCGCACCGCGAAGGAGACATCCTGCACGATCGGGGTGTCCCCGTAGCGCTCCGGGAAGCGGATGGACAGGTTCTTGACCTCCAGGATGGTGCGCGGCGCGCCCTGGGAGGTATCGAGCACCAGGCGGTCGGTGCGCTGGGCCTCGGCCGCTGCCAGCAGGTCCAGTTCCCCGCGCAGCCGCTCGGCGGCCTGCGGGTCCGCGGCCGCCTTGGCCTTGGCCAGCGCAGGTTCGCCGTTCTTCTTCGCCTGCTTCCTGGCCGAGCCCTTGGTGTTCACCAGCGCATCGGTCATGCCTTCGGCCAGCATGTTCAGCGCCAGCACGGTCAGCAGGATCACCAGGCCGGCGAAGGTGGTCGCCCACCACGCGCCGTTGAGCACCAGGGTGCGGCCGTAGGAGATCACGTTGCCCCAGCTCGGGGCCGGGTCCTGGATGCCTGCACCGAGGAAGGACAGGGATGCTTCGAGGATGATCGCGTCGGCCACCATCACGGTGGCGAAGACCATCACCGGGGCCGCGCAGTTGCGCAGCACGTGGGTGCCCAGGATGTAGAAGCGCCCGGCGCCGATCACGCGTTCGGCGCGCACATAGTCCTCGCCCCATTGGGCCAGCACGTTGGCACGGACCACCCGGGCGATCTGCGGGGTGTAGATGATCGCGATGGACAAGATGATCACCGGCAAGGTGTTGCCCAGCGAAGCCAGCAGCGCGGCGGCCAGGGCGATGCCCGGGAAGGCCATCACCATGTCCATGATGCGCATGATCGTCTCATTGGCCCATTTGGCGCTGGTGGCGGCCAACGCACCGAGCAGCCCGCCCATGACCAGTGCCAGCGCCACCGACCCCAGGCCGACCAGCAGCGAGGCTTGGGCGCCGAAGAGCAGGCGCGAGTAGATGTCGCGGCCCAGCCGGTCGGTGCCGAAGAAGTGCTCGGCGCTCGGCTTCTGCGCCGGGATTCCGGTGGCCAGCGGGTCGTGCGGGGCGATCAGCGGGGCGAAGAGGGCCACCGCGGCAATGGCCAGCAGGAAGGCCAAGGCGATTTTGGAGCCTGCCGGCAGCGCCTTGAAGCGGGCGCCGGAATCGGAAAGGCGGTTCACGAGGTTGTTGCGTGGGGCCATGATGCTCATCCCTACACCGTCCTAATTCGTGGGTTGATCAGCAGGTAGAGCAAGTCGACGATGATGTTCACGAGCACGAAGGTGATCGCGATGGTCAGCGTGACGCCCTGGACCAGGTTGGTGTCCTTGTTGGTAATGCCGTTCATGATCAGCTGTCCCATGCCGGGCAGGGAGAAGATCATCTCGATGACCACCGCACCGCCCAGCAGGTAGCCGATGCGCAGCCCGAGCACGGTCACCGGGGTGACCAGGGCGTTGCGCAGCACGTTCTTGGAGATCACTTCGCCGCGCGGCACGCCGTTGCCGATGGCGGTGCGCACGTAGTCGCGGTCCAGTTCCTCGACCATCGAGGTGCGCACCACGCGGGTGAGCGAGGCGGAGACCGGGATGGCCAGGGCCAGGGCCGGCAGCGCCATATGCAGCAGCCAGGTGCCTGGGCCCGATCCTTCGGGGGCAGCTCCTCCGGAGGGGAACAGCGGGCTTGAACCCAGGGCGAACCACTGGATGAGCAGGATGCCCAGCCAGAAGGACGGGGTGGCGATCGCCGCGATGGAGAAGATGCGGACCAGCTGGTCCGGCCAGCCATCGCGGTACAGCGCACCGAGCAGGCCGAAGGCCAGCGAGATGACCACGGCGATGACTACGCCCAGGAAGGTCAGCTGCAAGGTCAGCGGGAATGCGCCGGCGATCATCTGGGAGACCGATTGGGCTGGCGGGGTGGTCAGGCCGAAGTCCAGGCGGATGAGCCGGCCGATGAAGCTGATGTACTGGACCACCAGCGCGTCGTTCAGGCCGCGTTCCTCGCGGTAGGCCTCTTTGGCGGCCTCGGAGGCGCCCTCGCCCAGCGCGGAGGTGGCTTCATCGCCCGGGGCCAGCTTCATGATGATGAAGACCATGGCGGAGATGCCAAGGACCATCACCGGCAGCGCGGCCAGGCGGCGTAAGAGCAGGTTGAGGAAATTCCCCATGGAGTAGCTCCGTCGAGTATCGAAGTGTGCAGGTCATTGCGCTGTGCGGGCCGGGCGGCACGGCGTGGGTGCCGTGCCTCCCGGCCTGCTGCGCGGGGCCGGGGCCAGCTAGGCCTTGCGGTTCACGCCGACAAAGGAGATGCCGGTGGTTGGCAGCGGCGCGAAGCCTTCCAGCGCGTTTTCGTCCCAGGCCGATGGCAGCTGGCGGTGCAGCACCGGGTAGAGCGGGGCCTGTTCGGCGACGATGTTGATCGCCTTGCCCCACGCCGCCATGGCCTTGTTCGAATCATCGGTCTGGATGGCCGCGTCCAGCTGCTTCTGCAGCTCCTTGTATTCGGCCGTATCGTTCCAGCGGAAGCGGTTCTTCGGCCAGACATCGCCGCGGTAGAACCAGCTCATCAGCAGGTCCAGGTCGTTGCCGAAGACCGATGGGTCGCCCGGGGCGGCCACCACCGAGAAGGTGCCGCTGTCCACGTTGTCGGTGTACAGCGCGCCGGACTGCAGGTTCTTCATGGTGACCTTCACGCCCGGGATCTTGTTCCAGGATTCGAGGATCAGCGGGGCGATGTCCTTGACCCACGAGGTGTCGGTGGTCAGCAGCTCGAATTCCAGCTTGTCCACGCCGGCTTCGGCCAGCAGCGCCGCGGCCTTCGCCGCGTCGTAGCCGTAGACCGTATCCGCCTTGATGTACTGCGGGTGGCTTTCTTGCACATAGGAGCTGGCCGCCTTGGCGTTGCCCAGCAGCGCGGTGCTGATGATCGACTCGGTGTCCAGGCCGTAGTGCAGTGCCTGGCGGACCAGCGCGTTGTCGAATGGCTTCTTGGCGCAGTTGAACATCAGGAACAGCAGGCCGAAGGAATCGGCGCTCTTCACCGTGGCCTTCGAAGCCAGGCGGTCCATATCCAGGTACGGAACGTCCTCGATGGCCTGCACGCGGCCCGATTCCATGGCGGTCACGCGGGCCGCCGCATCGGAGAGCAGGAACCAGGTCATGCCGCTGGCGGTCGCCGGGTACTTGCCGTTGTAGCCCTCGAACTTCTCGAAGACGATCTTGTCATCCTTGGTGGCCGAGACCAGCTTGTACGGGCCGGTGCCGATCGGCGCGGCGTCGAAGCCGGCCTGGTCCTTGGAAGCCACGGCCTTCGGCACGATCTTGACCACCGAGATGCGGGTCGGGAACAGCGGGAAGGCGTAGTTCAGCGTGAACGCGACGGTCTTCTCGTCCTTGGCCTTCACCGACTTGATGAAGGGGATGAACTGGGCGAACAGCGAGGCGTTGCCGGTGTCCAGCACCCGCTCGAAGGAGTAGACGACGTCCTGGATGGTGACCGCTTCCCCGTTGTGGAAGGTGGCCCCGTCGCGCAGGGTGATTTCCCAGCTGGTGTCGTCAATCTGCTTCGGCTCCGCCGCTGCCAGCGCCAGGTACGGTTCACGGGTGGCCGGGTGCAGGTCCACCAGGCCTTCGAAGATGTGCATGTTGGCGGCGAACGGCGTCGCGCCGGAGGAGGTCATCGGGTCGAAACCTGTGGACAGGGCGTAGGAAATGCCTGCCTCGATGGTGCCCGTGCCGGCAGCTGCGGTGCTGCCCGCGCCGCCGCTGGCTCCTGGGGAGCAGGCGGCCAGACTGGCCGAGAATGCCGCAGCAGCGCCAACCATGCCGGTGATCTTCAGGAAATCTCGTCGTGCAAAGGGCTTGTTGGCTACTTCGTTCAAAGCCATTCTTGCCACCTCCAGGAAAATGAGTGAGTGTTGTAGGACGTAGGATGTCCGATCTATGGTCTAGACTGTAGTGGACGTCACGCCGCATGGTCAACTGCGTCACATGAACTTCTCCGCCCGCCGAGGAAAGCAGGATCCGTTGAGCACGATGCCAGCCCGCCGATCAGATGCCCGTGCCCGCCTGCGCGCGCTGACCAATGACATCACCACGCTGATCCTGAAACGCGGATTGCTGCCCGGGGACCCGCTGCCCACCGAGCAGGAACTCATGGCCGAGCTGGGTGTGGGGCGCAACTCCCTGCGCGAGGCGATCAAGGTGCTCCAGGCCCTGGGCATCATCGACACCCGCCACGGTTTCGGCATGTTCGTGGCCCAGGAAAACCTCAACGCCCTGCATGACTCCCTGGCCTTCCGCGGGCAGATGTCGCTGCGCCACCATGGCCATGAGGCCAGTGAGCTGGTCGATGTCCGCCAGGCACTGGAAACCGGCCTGATCGGCCTGGCCATCCGCGCGGTCACCGACGAGCACCTGGAGGCCTTGGAGCAGTGCGTAAGCCAGATGGAGCAGCACGCGGCGCGCGAGGAGACCTTCGTCGAGCAGGACAAGGCCTTCCACCGCATCCTCTTCGAGCCGCTGGGCAACCAGCTGCTGACCAACCTGCTCGGAGTGTTCTGGGATGTCTACCGCACCATCTACGATGCGATCGACTCCGATCTGGAAATCACCCAGCCGGCCAAGACCGCCCAGGACCACCGCGATATCCTCGACGCGGTACGCGCCAAGGACGTGGAAACCGCCCGGCAGCTGATCTCCGAGCACTTCCACGGCATTCGCGCCCTGCTGGCGAGCCGGGAAGTTTAGCAAAAAGAACCCTAAAGCATTCCTTTCACAGCTAAGCTGGGGTGGTGGACACACTTCAACGCTATGCACCCAATGAAAACCTCAGGCGCGACGAAGCGGCCTGGCGCGCACGGAATATCGAATGGCACTTCGCCGAGGTCCAGCTCGATCTTTCCAATGCCACCGATCGCACAGCCACCAGCTTCAGCTCGATCACCACGCTGAACTTCAGCTCCAAGGATCCGGCAGCCTTCATCGACTTCATCCACGAATCCGTGGACGAGGTACTGGTCAACGGCACCGCGATCGACCTGGAATCCGCAGTGCTCGATGCACGCATCTACCTCGATCAGCTGCGCACCGACGTGCCGAACACCGTGAAGATCACCGGGCGGGCGATCTACTCGCGCTCCGGCGAGGGCCTGCACCGCTTCGTGGATCCGCAGGATGGCCAAACCTACCTCTACACCCAGTTCGAGCCTTCCGAGGCGCGCCGGGTCTTCGCCTGCTTCGAGCAGCCCGACCTGAAGACCAGCTACCGCTTCACCCTCACCGGCCCGGCAGCCTGGCATCTGGCCAGCAACCAGCCGATCGTCGATGAGGTACTGCACGATGACGGCACCAAGACCGTGGCCTGCGCCCCGACTCCCCCGATCTCCAGCTACATCACCGCGGTGCTGGCCGGACCGTACCACGTGGTGCGCGGCGAGCACCTCCAGCGGCTGGAGGACGGCGAAGAGCTGAGCATCGAGATGGCCGCCACCTGCCGCGCCTCGCTGGCCGAGCACTTCGACGGCGACGAGATCATCAAGCTGACCAGCCAGGGCCTGGACTACTACCACCAGCTGTTCGACTACCCCTACCCGTGGGGCAAGTACGACTCGGCGTTCGTGCCGGAGTACAACCTCGGCGCCATGGAAAACCCGGGCCTGGTCACCTTCACCGAACGCTACGTCTTCACCTCGCACGCCACCGAAGGCCAGTACGAGCAGCGCGGCAACACCCTGATGCACGAAATGGCGCACATGTGGTTCGGCGACCTGGTCACCATGAAGTGGTGGGATGACCTGTGGCTCAAGGAATCCTTCGCCGACTACATCGGCACCCTGGCCAACGACGAAGCCACCGATTTCACCACCGCGTGGACCACCTTCGCGGCGCGCCGCAAGGCCTGGGCCTACGTGGCCGACCAGATGCCCACCACCCACCCCATCGTGGCCGACATCCCGGACCTGCTGGCCGCGGACCAGAATTTCGATGGCATCACCTATGCCAAGGGCGCCAGCGTGCTCAAGCAGCTGGCCGCCTTTGTCGGCGCCGAGGCCTTCCGCGACGCCGCCCGCGCCTACTTCCGCAAGCACGCCTACGGCAATACCTCGCTGGATGACTTCCTCGAAGCGCTCGAAGCGGCCAGCGGCCGCGATATGGGCCAGTGGGCGGATGCCTGGCTGAAGACCAGCGGCGTGCCGAAGCTGCACGTCGAGTACACCACCGATGCCGGCGGCACCATCACCGCGGCATCGCTGATCCAGTCGGGCACCGATCCGGTCACCGGGCAGAAGATCGCCCGCCCGCATGTGCTTTCGGTCGGCGCCTACCAGCTGGACGGGAGCCAGCTGGTGCGCACCGACTCGGTGGACGTGGAGCTCTCCGGCGAATCGGCGGCCCTGGACTTCCTGGTCGGACGCCGGATCCCGGATCTGCTGCTGCCCAACGACGGCGATGAGACCTATGCGCTGATCGAATTCGACCCGGTTTCGCGTGCCACCTTGCTCGGCCACCTCTCGGGCCTGGGCGACTCGCTGCCCCGCGCCACCTGCTGGGCGTCGCTGTGGGATGCGGTGCGTTCGGCCACCTTGGATGCGCAAAGCTACGTGCAGGCGATCCTCGATCACGCGCACGCCGTCACCGACGCGGGCGTCTTCGGGGTGCTTACCGACCAGTTGGCCACCTCGATTTCCAAGTACGTTGCCCCCGAGCTGCGCGCGGAGCTGCGCCAGAAGGCCGCCGCAACCCTCACCGGGTGGCTCACCCGGTTCGAGGCCGGCGGAGACCAGCAGACCACCACCGCGCGCACCCTGGTTCGCCTGGCCCGTGCCGGCGTGGCTCCGGAGGCGCTCGACGCCTTCCTGGGCGAGCAGCCCAATGCCTACCAGGTCACCGTCGATGAGCAGCTGCTGTGGGGTTCCTACATCGCGCTGGCCGCTTCCGGCCGGCTCGACGAGGCCGCCGAGGCATCCATGCACGAAGCGGCCAAGGCCAACCCCACCAGCGTGGCGCAGAATTCGGTTCGCACCGCGCTGGCGGCGCGCCCGGATCCGCAGGCCAAGGACACCGCTTTCGACACCGTGCTGATGGCGCGCGATGAACACGGGGAGCTGTCCAACGATGCCCTCTCGGCCACCGCGCTGGGCTTCACCATGGGTTCCTCCGCCCTGCTGGCACCGTTCGAGGAACGCTACTGGGCCGCGATCCTGCCGGTCTTCGAGACCATGGGCATGGAATTCGCCACGCGCGTGATCGAGGGGCTGTATCCAGGGCACCAGGATCTCCAGGGCGCCATCGAGCAGAACCATGCACTGGCCACCGCTACCGCATGGCTGGAACGCCATGAGAGCGCACCGGCCGCCCTCAAGCGCATCCTGCTTGAGGAACGCGCAGAACTGGAACGCTCGCTGAAGGCCCAGGCCTACAGCCGCACCAGCCGCTAGGCGCTGGCCCTCCGAAGGCCGGCCCGCTGCTTATCCACGCAGCGGGCCGGCCAAGAGCCGCAGGCCGTTGCCGGTGGCGCAACCGGTTCCAGTGCGGGTCTGCCCTGCGGCCGAACCCGGCCGGCCCAGCGGAGATGGCAGGGCCACAGCAACCATGGCCTCAAGCGAAACAAGGGCCTGGCCTCGAACTTGATCGAGAACAGGCCCTTGGATCTTGGCTCGCTACGGAACCCGCGCGGTCCACTGCGCGGTAGCGAATTTGGCCTCGGCCAATTCCTTCGCCTCCAGACGGGATTCGGCATCCAGCTGCGCCGGCTTGGCCCCGGTGCGCTTGGCGAAGGTGTCCATCATGACGTTGATGATCTCCATGCGATCCAGCTTTGTCTGCGACTTCAGCGGATCCACACGCTTGACCGCTGAGGTGATGCCCTTGTCGGAGATCTTCTCCCGGCCAATGCGCAGCACCTGGGTCATCTTCTCCGCGTCGATGTCGTAGCTCATCGTGACGTGGTGCAGCATCGCACCGTTGGCCAGGCGCTTTTGAGCTGCGCCGCCGATCTTGCCGGCAGGGGTCGCGATGTCGTTCAGCGGCTTGTAGTACGCTTCCAGGCCGATGCTTTCCAGCGCTTCCATCACCCAGGCGTCCAGGTACGGGTAGGAATCGGCAAAGCTCATGCCGTCCACCAGGGATTCAGGAGCGTAGAGCGAGTAGGTAATGCAGTTGCCAGCTTCCATGAACATCGCGCCGCCTCCGGAAATGCGGCGAACCACCTGGATGCCGTGCTTTTCGGCTTGCTCCATGTCCACTTCGTTCTTCAGCGACTGGAAGGAGCCGATCACGACGGCGCCTTCGCTCCAGTCCCAGAAGCGGATGGTCGGCTTGCGGGTCCCCTTGGCGATTTGCCGGGTCAGCATCTCATCCAGCGCCACTTGCTCGGTGATTGGAATGATCTCCGGGCCCAGGACTTCCCACTCGTGGTCTTCCCACTTGGTGGCGTGTCCCAGCGCGCGGCGGACGACGCGCGCGATGGCGTCTTCGTCAAAACCGAACATCACTGCGCCTTCACGCAGATTTTTGGTTACCGCATTGCGTATGGTGCTGTGGCTGGCGTCCGCTGGCAAACCGCGTAGCGCATCATTCAAGTCATCGAGTGCATCATCTGGTTCCAGGAAGAAGTCGCCATTCAATGACACTTCGGTGATCACGCCATCGGAAGTATCCAGATCTACAACGACTAATTTGCCACCGACTACCTTGTATTCACCATGATGCTTCATGGTTTCATTCTATCCCCGGCTGCCCACTAGTCGAATCCACGCGCCCCCGGATTCGGTGGTTCGCAGTGGCAACATTCGACGCCGGATAACAATCGAATAAATATTCGAGAATACTTCCACATTCCGCGGATTTCCGGGCCAAACTGTCTGTTGCCGGCAGGATAATTAACTATGGCTATACCCGATTTCATCCATGACGACGATGATGAACATCGTCTACCGTTGCCCCCAGCTGGCACTCGCACAGAATCCCACAAGGATTCGTTATTCAGCGACCATCTCGAACATCACCTGTTCCATGGTCCGCTGAAGCAATTGGCAGATGAGCTCTACGACGCGGGCCCGCTCAATGGCCCCGACGACGCCCTCGAACGGCTGAAGAAAATCCAGCGCATCCAGAGCACCCTCGATGCAATGACATCTGTGCTGCTGGCCGATTCAGTAGAACAAGTCAGTGAATCATTTGCCGATATGATCGCCACCGCGGGGACCACTACCGAGGAGGAGGAACGCGAGGCTCGGAAAAGTGCTCAATACTATGGCGTTGACCGCGGCAGTGACCAGGTCATCAACTCCAACTTCATCGCAGAAGCGGCTGTCGCGCTGCGTGAGACCCCTCGCATAGTAGGCAAGCGGATGTTCTATGCCAAGGGTCTTCGCTACGCCTGCAAGGAAACCCTCACGGCTCTGGCTGCAGGAGAGATCACGCCCAAGGCAGCGCATGACATCGTGAAGTATTCGCAGGACTTGCTCCCCGAACAAATCATGCAGATGCAACGCGTGCTGTTGCCCATGGCGAAGACTGCGTCTGATGACGCGATATACCAACGCGCACGCCGGTTCCATGACAGGATGTGCCCGGAGGCCGCCGAACAAAGGCACAAGAAGTCTGAAAAGAATCGCAAGCTCACGCTATGGGATAACGAAAATGGCATGTCCACCCTCAAGTACTACAACAGTGCCGCAGTGATTCACTCCATCAAGAACTCCGTGAAGTGGCTAGCTGATCAGCATAACGATCCGCAGGATCCCCGCACCCGGGAGCAAATAGAAGCGGACGCCTTTGCAGACATCATCCTCAACGGCTGGCCGGACCGGGAAGGCACGCCCCTCAAGCCACGGGTATCCATCACGATTCCCGCGGTGGAAATGCTGGCGGATCCTACAAGGACCGTGGCTGACCTGGAAGGCTACGGCCCCATCCCACTGGGGGTCGCATTGGTGTTGGCAAAGGATGCGCCTTCGTTCCAGCGCGTGCTGACCGACCCATGGACTGGCGCCGCGATAGATGTCGAGCGAAGGCGCTACCGGCCCTCGCAGAGCCTCAAGGATCTGTTACGGCACCGCGATGAGCATTGCTGCTTCCCCGGCTGCCGCCGTCCAGCTGACCGCTCCGAGATTGACCATATAAATGGCTGGGCTCACGGAGGGCATACGACCAGGGACAATACGCATCTGCTGTGCAAGCAGCATCAAATGTTCAAGCATGCATTGGGTTGGAAAGTCGTTCCGCGTCCTGACGGATCCAAGATGTGGGTGACTCCACACGGGCTGAGCGCACTCGTTATTCCGGAAAGCGTCAAGCGTGTGGACCAATTCGATCATGTAAATGATCATTGCCCAGAGCGCCCTAAGGTCATTCCTTTGCCGCATATTCGACTCACGGCAGAAGTACGCAGGGTACTTGGGCTCAAGCCTCGCGTCGACATTCCAGACGAGGATCCCGGTCCTGAATCGCCGCCAGATGACGGCCAGAAGGAAACAGGCTGAGGACGCTATCCCGATTGACCGGTTTTTGGGTGACAGAATTTTTCAGTCACCAGCACCTCCACACCACCAATAACACCATTCACGCAACGGCGATGGAGCCAGTTGCTCGGAGCAGTGCGGCCAAGACGTCTGCTTCGACGAGTCAGCGAATCCTTATTCAGCCGCCACTGGAAACCCCGACGGCTATAGCACCGAAAAGCTCTGGGCAAACGCTCCTGACAATATTTTTCAGTCAATGGCGCCTCCAGGCAACTGCCAAAATGCCCGATGCGCACCGCTGTGCCAAAAACGGGACCTCTACGACAGTTCCGTGAAAACATTTTTCAGTCATCCCCGGCTGCCCCGACGGCTATTGCGCCGAACGACGCTGGGGCGAACGCTGCTGACAATATTTTTCAGTCACTGGCGCATCGAGACGACTAGCAAAATGCCACTAGCGCATCGCGGCGCGAAAAAGGAATCCTCCTAGTCAGTTAAGTGAGAGCATTTTTCAGTCATCTCCTGCCGCCCCGACGGCTATTGAGCCGGAAGACGCTGGGGCGGACGCTGCTG
The DNA here is from genome assembly GCF_053644955.1 of Glutamicibacter sp. NPDC055354. Classification (NCBI taxonomy): domain Bacteria; kingdom Bacillati; phylum Actinomycetota; class Actinomycetes; order Micrococcales; family Micrococcaceae; genus Glutamicibacter; species Glutamicibacter sp. NPDC055354. The sequence goes on along the minus strand of NZ_JBSHMB010000001.1, from coordinate 524,795 downwards.
ACAATATTTTTCAGTCACTGGCGCATCCAGGAAACTGCCAAGATGCCGCGATGCGCATCGTGGCGCGAAAAACGAATCCTCTTAGACGGTTCCGTGAAAACATTTTTCAGTCACTGATGGACAGGTGTGCTGTTAAAGCAGCAGCGGCGTGTTTCCAAATACTGGAAACACGCCGCGAAAGCTTGCTAGGGGCGAAGTATTACTTCTTGCCGCCGAAGCCCTTGAAGCGGGCGTTGAAGCGCTCGACACGACCAGCGGTGTCCATGATGCGCTGCTTGCCGGTGTAGAACGGGTGCGAAGCCGCCGAGATTTCGACGTCGATTACTGGGTAGGTGTTGCCATCTTCCCATTCGATGGTCTTGTCCGACTTAGCGGTCGAACGGGTCAGGATCTTCTCGCCGGATGCCAGGTCGTTGAAGACAACTGGGCCGTACTGTGGATGGATATCAGCCTTCATAGCTATACACCTTTTTTGTTTATGGCCACTGGATTTTGCCAGTAGCTACTTACTCGGAAATTGTGTCCCGCATTCAGGGCTCCATGAAGAGACCTCAATGCACAGACAGTCCATCCTATCGCAAAAGCGGCGGCGGCAGAAACCTTCTTAGCGTGGCGCGGAGCACAAATGCCAGAATGCAATTGCGCTAGCGGCACCAACATTCAGGGAATCCACTTCGCGGTACATAGGGATGATCACGGTCCGGTCAACGGCGGCCAGAGCTTCATCGGTAACTCCCCTGCCTTCGTTGCCCAAGATCATGGCGACCTTCTGGCCAGACTTGATCTCTACTTCGTTTAGCGGGATCGCGTCCTCGGTCAGTTCCATGGCGAGCATCTCGTAGCCATGCCTCTTCAAGGTCTGGATGTCCTCTGGCCACGACAGCATGCGTACCCAAGGAAGGTCGAAGACCGTCCCCATTGAGACGCGGGCGCTGCGACGGTACCAGGGGTCCACGCATTTGGGGGTGAGCAGCACGGCGTCAACGCCAAGCCCTGAAGCCGAACGGATAATTGCGCCGAGGTTAGTATGGTCGGCGATGTCTTCCAAGATGGCGACGCGCGAACTGGCTTCAAGCACTTCGTCCAGATCCAGCGGTTCGGGACGATTCATCGCTGCCATGGCGCCGCGGTGCAAGTGGAAGCCGACCAGATCCTGGAGCTGCCGATCATCCCCAATGAAAATCGGCGCGTCTGGGAAACGGTTGAACTCCTCGGTTAGCTGGTCCAAATGCTTTTCGGCGAGCAAGAAGCTGCGCGGCACGTGGCCCGCGTTGATCGCACGCTGCACCACTTTGGTGCTCTCGGCAATGTAGAGCCCGTTTTCCACGTCAGTGCGCATACGCAGGTTCGCTTCGGAGAGCCGGAGGTACTCGTCGAGGCGGGAATCGGCCAGATCCGCGACCGGCAGGATCCGTTCAGGGTTGAGAATTTCAGCCACGAAGCTACACCAACTTGTAGAGCATGTTGCCCAGGGCGACCAGGCCCAGGATGACGATGACCAGGCGCAGCAGCCCAGGCGAGAGCTTGCGGCCAATCTTGGCGCCGGCGAATCCGCCGATCAGCGAGCCGACAGCGATAAGCAGGACGACGAGCCAATTGATGCGTTCCGGCGCAATGATCAGGTACATCGCGGCCGCCACGAGATTCACGATCAGGGAGAGGATGACCTTGATTGCATTGGACTGCTGCAGGGATGCTTGCAAGAACACGCCGAATACCGCCATCAGCAGGACTCCCTGCGCGGCGGTGAAGTAGCCGCCGTAGACACCGATGATGAACACCAGGATGTAGAGGACCATTGGAATCTGGGCGCGATCGGCATCATCCGGGTCGGTGCCGCCGGAAGCGGCCTGCCGGGTCTTCGCCCACTTGGCAAGACGGGGCTGGAAGATCACCAGCACCAGCGCGCAAACCAGCAGCACCGGCGCAACGATGCCGAAGACGGACTCCGGCAGGTTCAGGAGGAGCAAGGAACCGATCAACCCGCCGACCAGTGAAACCGGCACGAGTTTGAGCAGCGTCTTCTTGACGCTGGCAGCTTCTCGACGGTACCCCCAGGCACCGGAGAAGCCACCAGCAACCAGACCCATGGCGTTGGAGACGACGGCATTCACCGGAGCCATGCCCAACGCCACGAGAATGGGGAAAGTGACCAACGTGCCCGAACCGACGACGGTGTTGATAGTTCCGGCCCACAGTCCACCAATGAAGACCAGGGCTTCGCGCCAAAATTCGATCACGTGGAATTTTCCCCTTTAGTTATTGCTGTTAGCTGCGTGCGAAAGCAGAGTAGCGTCCACCTTCACGGCGCAGGCTCAGCGGCATGCCGTAGGTTGCTTCCAGGTTCGCTTCGTTCAGCGTGGATTCGATCTCGCCGGCAGCGACAACTTCGCCGTCGCGCATCATCAGGATGTGGGTGAATCCCGCTGGCACCTCTTCAAGGTGGTGGGTTACCAGAACCAGCGCCGGGGCATCCTCGTCGGCTGCCAGTTCCGCCAGCTTGCCAACCAGGTCTTCGCGCCCGGCAAGGTCCAAGCCTGCTGCAGGCTCATCGAGGATCAGCAGTTCGGGATCGGTCATCAAGGCACGGGCGATCAGCACGCGCTTGCGCTCGCCTTCGGAAAGCTTGCCGAAAGGCTGGTTCATGAAGGTGGACATGCCCCAGTTGTGCAGCAGATGGAAAGCACGGCGCTCATCGAGCTTCTCGTACTTCTCGCGCCAGCGACCGGTCATGCCGTAAGCCGCGGTGAGTACTACGTTCAGCGCGGTTTCGTTGGCTGGAATGGAGTTGGCCACCAGGGCTGAGCTCAGGCCGATCAACGGACGCAGATCGAAGACCGACACCTTGCCCAAACGTTCGCCAAGGATATCCGCGGTACCGCGGGTTGGGTGCAGCCGGGTGGCCGCAATGTTCATCAAGGTCGACTTGCCGGCGCCATTGGGGCCGATCACAATCCACCGCTGTCCTTCTTTGACTTCCCAGGACACGTCCTTGAGCAGGTCTTTTCGCCCGCGTACAACGCTGACATCTTTGAAAGTTAGCACTTCGCTCATGGTATTCAAGATTAGACTTTTCGCCCCTGTTTCACTAATTGGAAATGCCGAACGGGGCCTGAGATCGCCGGATTGACCTGTATTGCGTCCAACGGCAATACTAGTTCGCTCCCCCAGGCCTGGTCAGCGACTTTGCGCCAACACGTCATGTTTGGTCGTAAACACCGAAGCAATGAAAAATGGTTGCATGGCTTCATCATTGGTTTTCGCATCCCGCCCCGCTTTCTCCCGCACCGACTTCAACGCTGTATTGCAGCAAGCGGCCGCCGCCGGGCTCATTCCCGCCGCGGACGAGAGCCAGATCAAAGCCAGCGAAGAGCGGCTGGTCGCCAAGTTCCGCATTGAACAGGCCGATCAGGCGAAGCTGCAGCAGGCTGCTGCGGCATTCGTCGATGCGCAGGTCGCCGACGGCGCACTGGAATACGCGGACATGTGCGTAGCGGTGGTACCGGCCGAACTCGTCGATGCTCCGCAGCTGCTCTTGCTGATGGATGTCGATTCCACCTTGATCAAGCAGGAAGTCATCGAACTGCTCGCCGCTCACGCTGGACGGGAAGAAGAAGTGGCTGCGGTGACCGAAGCCGCGATGCGCGGTGAACTGGATTTCGCCCAGTCCTTGATCCAGCGCGTAGCTACCTTGAAGGATCTGCCAGATACTGTCCTTGCCGAGGTAGGCCAGCGCATTGTCCTCTCGGACGGCGCCGAAGCCCTGGTCAAGCGGTTCCACGCTGCTGGGCACAAGGTCGGCGTAGTTTCCGGCGGGTTCCAGCAGATCCTGGATCCGTTGGCTGCCCATCTGGGCCTGGACCATGCGCTGGCTAACACCTTGGGCATTTCCGAGGGAATTCTTGACGGAACCGTTCACGGCCAGATCGTCGATCGCGGCATGAAGGAAACGATGCTGCGCGCCTGGGCGGAGGAACATCACATCCCGATGACGGCAACCGTCGCCGCCGGTGATGGCGCCAATGATCTGGCCATGGTTGCTGCCGCGGGTTTGGGCGTGGCTTTCAATGCGAAGCCTGCCCTGCGCGATGAGGCGGACGTGCGCCTGGACTTCTCGCGCCTGGACGTCATCGCCGACCTAGTACTCAATGATTTGGCTTAGCGGAATCCAACAACTGCATAACAATTCTGCCGATAGCGGCTTTCGGTAACTTGATCGGTTGTTCCAGCGGTTAGTATTTCTATTGACGCGTTTAACGGCTGGCGGCATAAGTCCTAGCCGCGCGCGTAGCCCCTATCGCTTTCGAAAGAGCTACCAGACCAGTGCAGACCCCCTCCCCGGACAGTTCCTCAACTACGCCTACGCACTCCGCACAAGACAAGAAGAAGCCGAAGAGCAAGGCCAAGCCTTGGATCATTACCGGTTCTTGTGTTGCAGCCGTAGCCGCAGCATATCTCGGCGGAGCCGCCTATGTCAGTTCCCAGGTTCCAGCCAACGCGTCAATTGCGGGCGTGAACATAGGATCCATGAACAAGGACCAGGCTCGCGCCGAATTGGAACGCGAGGTACTCCCCCTGGCTGAAAAGCCAATGGATGTCACCGTCAACGGTGAAAAGTACACCCTGGATCCGGCCAAGGCCGGCCTGGAACTGAACGTTGATGAAACCATCAACGAACTGACTTCCTACGAAATCAACCCGGCCAAGCTCTACGAGCGGCTCACCGGCGAATTCCACGTCACCCCAGCGGTCGATGTAGATCAGGAAAAACTGGGCGCGCAGCTTGAAGCGCTGGCCAAGAAGGCCAATGCCGAGGTCGCCGAAGGAACCATCGATTTCAAGGATGGCACCTCGAAGCTGACCAAGCCCGTTGACGGCGTAGCGCTGAAGACCGAAGAAGCCGCCACACTGATCAGCGAGGAATGGGAAATTGCCGGCGCGGCGATCGACCTGCCTGCCGAGGTCAGCAAGCCGGCAATCTCTGCCGACGCCCTGCAGGCGTTCTACGACAAGGACGTCAAGGCGCTGCTGAAGGACGAGGTCATCCTGGCATCGGATGACAAGAAGGCGTCCATCTCGGCCGCGTCTATTGCCGCGGCGGCAAAGTACGCGCCCAAGGATGGCGCCCCAGCGATCGCATTGGATGACGAGAAGCTCTACAAGGCTGCGACGAAGAATTCCGATCTTTCCAGCACTGCCAAGGATGCGCAGATCGTCTTGAAGGACGGCAAGCCGTCCATCATCAAGTCCTCCAAGGGCATCTCGCTGGAGACCAAGGGCCTGGGCGCCAAGGTCCTGGCCGCCACCGCTGCCAAGAACCGCACTGCCGAAGTTGAGATGACCGAGAAGGAAGCCGACTTCACCACCGCAGATGCGAAGAAGCTCGGCATCAAGGAACCGATCGTCACCTTCTCCACTCCCTACCCGGCTTCCGATACCGTGCGCACCAAGAACCTGCATGCCGGTTCGGCGCGCGTCAATGGCGATATCATCAAGCCCGGCGAACGCTTCTCGCTGCTGCAGGCCTTGGGCCCGATCACCGTGGCCAACGGCTACTACAGCTCCGGGGTCGTGGAAAGCGGCTTCAGCACCGAAGCCGTAGGCGGCGGACTCTCGCAGATCTCCACCCAGATGTACAACGTCGGCTTCCTGGCCGGATACGACGACATCACCCACAAGCCGCATTCGCGCTGGTTCGAGCGCTACCCCGCGGGACGCGAAGCCACCTTGTGGGAAGGCCAGATCGACATGATCTGGGAGAACAACACCCCCTACGGCGTGATGATCCAGGCCTGGGTTTCGGGCGACAAGGTCAATACCCGCCTGTGGTCCACCAAGTACTGGGATGTCTCGCAGAAGAGCTCGGGCAAGTACAACCAGACCAACCCCGAAACCAAGTACAACCCGGCCGAAAAGTGCGTCTCGGAATCTGGTGGCAAGAAGGGCTTCAGCATCGATATCACCCGCTACCGGGAAGCCTTCGATGGATCCAAGAAGCTGCCAGCTGAAACCAAGAGCTGGACCTACAGCCCATGGCACAAGATCGTCTGCGGCGACAAGCCCAAGGACTGATCCAAGCGAAATCGCCGGGCGCCTCCCTTTCGGAGGTGCCCGGCGATTTCGCTTAACCCTGCGCATTTTGCCCCAGGCACGGAAAAGCTGGCGGTCGGAACCCCTGCACGGGGTAACTGCCGCCAGCTGATGCGCGCTGCTGCGGGGGCTTACTTGCCCGACTGCTCCAGGAAGTCGCCTGCGCCGCCAACCAGCTCGGTGTGGCCGGTCTCGACGTCGGCGAAGACCATCTTGGCTACCTCGGCGCCGAACTCCTCGACGGAGTACAGCTTGCCGGCAGCTTCGCGGCGGGCGTCGATAGCACCTGGCTCCATGCGGTTGAGCAGGGTTGCGGTGATGGTGCCTTCGATCATGTCACCGGAGACCACCACGAAGGTGATGTTCTTCTCGGCCAGCTTCGGGATCATTTCACGCAGTGCATCTTCGCCGGCGCGCTTGGACTTGGCCACAGCGTCGTAGGCATCCATGGTGGTTACTTCGTTGATGAAGTGCGCCTGGTGGCTGGTAACGAAGACCACGCGGCCGCCCTCGCTCAGCTGGGGCAGCGCGGCTTCCAGCATGGCCACCTGCGCGTCGCGGTTCAGGCGCAGCGCATAGTTTTCGCCCATGGAGGTTTCCATGCCGCCCGAAGCGTTGAGCACGACGACATCCAGCGAGCCGAAGTTCTCAACAGCCGCGTCAACCAGAGCCTGCGGACCCTCAACGGTGGTCAGGTCGGCGCCCACGGCAACGGCCTTGCCGCCCTTTTCTTCAATAGCGGCAACAATCTTGTTGGCGCGCGGGGCCTTGGCGCGGTAGTTGACCACTACGCCAACGCCCTGCTCGGCCAGCAGCTGCGCGGTCACCGCACCGATGCCGCGCGAGGAACCGGTTACAACGGCACCTTTGAATTCACTCATGGTGGTACTCCTTTGGATTTCTTGCTTAAATCTTCTAGTGGCCCATGCCCAGGCCGCCATCAACCGGGATCACGGCACCGGAGATGTAGCCTGCTTCGTCGCTGGCGATCCAGCGGACCACGTTGGCAACCTCTTCAGGCTCAGCAAAGCGCTTGGCAGGGATGCTGGAGAGGTATTCCTTCTGGGTGTCCTCTGGCAGCACAGCGGTCATCTCGGTGTTGATGAAGCCCGGAGCCACAACGTTGGCGGTGATGCCGCGTGAGCCCAGTTCACGGGTCAGCGAGCGGGCGATGCCCACCAGGCCGGCCTTGGACGCCGCGTAGTTGATCTGCCCTGGCGAGCCGTAAAGGCCGACGACCGAGGAAATCAGCACGACACGGCCGCGCTTGAGCCGGATCATGCCCTTGGACGCGCGCTTGATCACGCGGAAGGCGCCGGTGAGGTTGGTGTCGATCACCGAGGTGAAGTCGTCTTCGCTCATGCGCAGCAGCAGGGTGTCCTTGGTGACCCCGGCATTGGCGACGAGGACTTCTACCGGACCGTGGGCCGCTTCAACTTCTTTGAAGGCCGCGTCGATCGATTCGCCGTCGGTGACATCGGCCTTGACGCCGAGCAGTCCGGCGGGAACCTCGCCGCTGCGGTAGGTAATGGCCACTTTGTCGCCGTTGGCTTCGAATGCGCGCGCAATAGCAAGTCCGATGCCGCGGTTGCCGCCGGTCACGAGGACACTGCGGCCAGTGGTTGGTTCCGTAGTCAATGTATTTCTCCGTTCATGCGCTCGCTGTCCTGGCATGGTAAATCTCTCCAAGGGCCAGCCGAAAAGCGCACTTTGCCTAGTTAAGTAGCTACTCCGTGAACAATCCTATTAGTTACTACCCAGTTTTACCGCTTCGACAGCGCGTAGAAATTACACTCTTCGTGCCGCAGGTGAGACAATGGGAGCAGATCCCGTACTGCGAAGCGAAGTCTTTTACATGTCCCCACAGCCCACGAATCACGGTTCCAGCCAACCGGAAGTTCACCGCATTACCGAAGCGCGCGAGTCCCATACCACCGAGCGCGATTCACGTGTGCGCAAATACACGATTTCCATGACCGTGCGCCTGATCTGCTTCGTTCTCGCTTTCTTCTTCGATGGCTGGCTGCGCTGGGTCTTGCTCGCGGGCGCAATTATCCTTCCCTATATCGCAGTGGTGATCGCCAACGGCGGTGCGGATCTGACCAAACGCGAACCGCCCGCCGAGTTCTACAAGGCTCCCGGCGCCCAGGCTATCGCCGCACCGGACGAAACCGCGCCGGCCGCGCAGCAGGCACCGGAACCAGAAGTGATCGACGGAAGCTTCGCCGAAGAAGCTGATCCGGTGCAACAGCCAACAACTGCTCCCAAGGAGGACTAGTGGATCTGCTAGGTTCGCTCGGCGGCTCCCCTGCCGCCGCCGAAATCCTGTGCTCGCGAAAGGGCTGCCGCAACGCCGCCAGCCACCAGCTGCTGTGGAATAATCCGAAGATCCACACCCCGGACCGGCGCAAAATCTGGCTGGCCTGCGAAGAGCACCGCGACTGGCTCGAAACGTATCTGAAGGAACGCCTGCTCTACAAGGAAACGCTGCCGATGCCGGGCAATGAAGGAGAAAGCAAGTAGATGTATCGTTTTCTGGCCAGTACCCGGTGGGTCGGCTGGCTCATTCTGGTGGCGATCTTCGCCGCCGCCTGCATTGGCTTGGGCAATTGGCAAGCCGACCGCCGTGCCGAAGTCCTCGAGGGCATCGAACGGGTCAACCGCAACTACTTCGCAGAGCCGGTCACCGGCACGCAGGCCCTGGAGAATTTCCAGGACCTGGACGAGGACAAGACCTGGATGACCGCGCAGCTCACCGGCCAATATCTGCCCGCGGATACCATGATCGTGCGCAACCGCATCAAGGCCGGCAGCCCCGGCTACGAGGTGCTGGTGCCGTTCAGGACCAACGAGGGCGGAACTGTCGTCGTGAACCGCGGCTACCTGCCGATCGGCAACCAGGAAGACGGCCACCCGGATGTTGTTCCAGCGCCACCTGCCGGAGAAGTCACTGTGGATGTGCGTTTGAAACCATCGGAAATCCGCTTGGACCGCGGCGCCCCGGAGGGCCAATTGGCTTCGATCCAGCTCGAAGACTACGCCAAGCTCCTGGACTACGAGATCGCCCAGGGCGCCTACGGCCTGATGTATGAAGAGGATCCGGCCCCGGCCACTGCGCCACTGCAGCTGGACGCTCCGGATATGGATGAAGGTCCGCATCTTTCCTACGAGATCCAGTGGTACATCTTTGGCGTGCTGGCCTTCATCGGCTTCTGGTATGCCGCTCGCCAGCAGAAGAAGCTGAACGCCGAGGATGCCGCCGAGCAAGCCGAAGCCGAGGCGCTGGGCCTGGACGAGCCGCTGCACAAGGTGCGCAAGATTCGCGCCAAGCCGGATAAGAAGTTCCGCCGTGACGGCACGCCGACCGATGAAGCCATCGAGGATGCGCTGCTCGACCAGGCCGACCACACGCCAGGGGGCCTCCCGAAGTAGCTGCGGAAAACAAGGAAACCGCGCGGTAGCTGGAATATTCCAGTTGCCGCGCGGTTCTCTGCTTAATGCAGTTTTCTTTCAGCTGCCGTTGGCCGGCGGAGTCCAGCGGATCCCGCTGTCGCTGCACCCAGGAGTCTTGTGCCCCTCGCCTTCGAGGCAGGAGGCATCGATGAGGGTGCGGTCCCCCACCGGCTCCTGCAGTTCCAGCGTGTAGGGCGCGGTCTCGTTGCCTTGGCAGGCATGCGCTTCGCCTTCCAGCGGTTCAACCACGATCCCGATGGCGATCTGGTCATTGGACAGCTCCACCTGGGTGGCGGTCACCTCGCCGGTCACCCCGGAGGAACAGGCAAGCCGCATGACCCCGAGGTCGAGGCTGGTGCTCGACGCATTCACCCCGGCAGGCTCCAGCAGCGTCCACTGGGCGTTGACCTCATCGGAAACCTGTGCGGCGCAGCCGGCCAGCGCGCTGGCAAGCAGCAGCCCAGCGCCTGCGATCCGCGGTAATTTGCGTCCAAAAACACTCATGGCTTGGCAGCTCCCTTTGAAGATGGTGATCTGCCAAGCCTACGAGAGCTATTACGGGTTGTCAGGAGTTAAGTCAGCGAAACCAATTCCAGGTAATCCTCGTTGAAGAGGTCCTCATCGCCATCAGGCAGGATGACCACGCGCTCAGGCTGCAACGACATCACTGCGCCCTCATCGTGGGACACCATGACCACGGCACCCGGGAAGGTGGACAGCGCGCCCAGCACCTCGGCGCGCGAGGCAGGGTCGAGGTTGTTGGTCGGCTCATCGAGCAGCAGCACATTGGCGCTGGAAGCCACGATGGTGGCCAGGGCCAGACGGGTCTTCTCGCCGCCGGAGAGCACGCCGGCCGGCTTGGTCACGTCGTCGCCGACGAACAGGAACGAGCCGAGGATCGAGCGGACGTCGGCATCGTTCAGGTGGTCAGGCGCGTTGCGGCGCATGTTCTCCAGCACGCTGGCTTCCGGATCCAAGGTGTCATGCTCCTGGGCGAAGTAGCCGATCTTCAGGCCGTGGCCCGGAATGATCTTTCCGGTATCGGGTTCGGAGACACCGGCGAGCATGCGCAGCAAGGTGGTCTTGCCGGCACCGTTCAGGCCCAGGATGACAACCTTCGAGCCGCGGTCGATGGCCAGCGAGACATCGTTGAAGATCTCCAGCGAGCCATATGCCTTGGACAGGCCTTCGGCCATGAGCGGGGTCTTGCCGCAGGGAGCCGGATCCGGGAAGCGCAGGGCTGCAACCTTGTCGGAGGCACGCTCTTCCTGCAGCCCGGAAAGCATGCGATCCACGCGCTTGAGCATGGACTGCGCCGCCGAGGCGCCGGAGGCGCGGGCCTTCATCTTGTTCGCCTGGGTCAGCAGGACCGAAGCCTTCTTCTCGATGTTGGCGCGCTCGCGCTTGCGGGCACGCTCATCGGTTTCGCGCTGGATCTTGTAGCGCTTCCAGTTCATGTTGTAGACATCCACCACGCCGCGGTTCGCGTCGAGGTTCAGCACCTTGTTCACGGTGGATTCCATCAGGCCGGTATCGTGGCTGATCATCAGCACGCCGCCGGGGTAGTTCTTGATGAAGTCGCGCAGCCACATGATCGAATCGACGTCCAGGTGGTTGGTCGGCTCATCGAGCAGCAGGGTCTCGGCGTCCGAGTAGAGGATGCGGGCCAGCTCGACGCGGCGGCGCTGTCCACCGGACAGGGTGCGCAGCGGCTGGTCCAGGATGCGGTCCGGCAGATCCAGGTTGGCGCAGATGGCGGCCGCTTCGGATTCGGCAGCGTAGCCACCGGCAGCGATGAATTCTGCTTCCAACCGGTCGTACTGGCGCATGGCCTTGGCGGAGACGGCAGCGTCCTCGCTGGCCATGTCCTCGCGGTTCTGGGCCAGCTTGGTGACCACCACGTCCAGGCCGCGGGCGCCAAGGATGCGATTGCGCGCCAGCTGCTCCATGTCAGGGGTCTTGGGGTCCTGCGGCAGGTAGCCGATGGAGCCCTTGAAGGTGACCTCACCCGAGGCTGGCTGGGTCTCGCCGGCGAGGACCTTGGTCATCGTCGTCTTGCCGGCACCGTTGCGTCCCACCAGTCCGATCTTGTCGCCCTTGTCGATGCGGAAGTTCACTTCGTCCATCAGCAAGCGGGCGCCGACGCGTAGCTCAAGGTTGGCTACGGAAATCATATGGTGTGGCCCTTTCATGCGGGTACAAGAATTGTGCGGCCCACAAATTGGGCAACTTGACTATTCTACCGGCCAACCACGCCGTGGCCTGCGGAACGTGCACAAACTAACAGTTTGGGGTTGAGCTGGCTAAAGAATCGAAGCCCGCACTTCCACCGCAGTGGAAATCCGGGCTTCGAATCGAAATTATTCCTTGTCGCTGGGTTGCGATCGGTAATCCATCATCTGGATCAGGCGGCGGCGCAAGGAGGCTTCGCGGCGCAGGTCCCCGCCGCTGGTCTTGTCGATGTGGTCCTTGCCGAAGCGCCAGAGCAGCACATCGTCAAGCAAGCGGTCCGGGCCCGGCGAGTACCGGTGGTCCAGCGCCGCACGCACATCGGTGACCACATTCGCATCCAGCAGCTGCGCCAGCTGCCAGGTCTGGTCGATGCCGTGGGAGCCGAGCAGCTCGGCGGCCCAGGACCAATCGTCATCGCGCTTGCGGTCCACGTGCGGCAACAGCGTCTGCCATATTTCGCCAATCTTCTCGCCGGTCAACGGCTCGGATCCGGCGCCCTGCTGGTCGTGGTAGCCGTTCAGGCGGTGGTACAGCTCGTCGATGTCCGTGAAGTAGTCCTCCACGGTTTCCAGCATCGCCGCGGTGGCGGTGAAGTGGCGGTCGATCTGCGGATTCCAGGCGGCCTCGCCGGGATGCTTGAAGCGGATGTCGTGCTCCATTTCGGACCAGGCATGCTGCAGCACGGTGCGGATCTGCACTTCGAAAACGAAGTTGCCGCTGGCTACCACCGGCTTGCCCAAAGCCTCCTGGAATTTGCGCACGATCGGCTCGCTGCGGGTCTTGAGCAGCAGGTGGCGCGAGGAGTAGCCGTAGGTGCCGGACTCCACCGAGCCGATGTCCTTCTCCCGGTCGCTGCGGCAGTCGAAGGAGTCGCGGTGCGACTTGATCAGGCTGGCCACCTGCTGGATTTCATGGGGCAGCATCACGATGATGCGGATGCCCACCATGTCGTGGATTTCGCGCAGCGGGTTGGGGAATTCCAGCACCGGGGCGGTCTCGGAACTTTCCTGCAGCCGGCGCGAGGCCTTGGCCGCGAAGGACTGCGGCGATTTCACCCGGCCGGTGATGAACAGCGGTTGCACCTCGGAATTCGCGAACAACCGGCGAATCTTCGCCTTCATGGCCGACATGACGGTATTGAGTTCGCCGGTCACAGACTTGTACTGCTCAACGGCGGCCGCAATCTGTTCGGAGAACTCGTCGTTCGCCTGGCCCTGCGCCGGATCCATCATTGATGCCTCCTGGATGCTAAAGCGTTCCTGAAAATGCTGTCCTCATGCTCATGCCCTGGCGCCAGCCGGGTGCGGCGACGGCCCTTATGGGCGGGAAAGGCGCTTAGCCATGTCGTCGAACAATGGCGCCTTGTCCTCGGTCTTCTTCTGCGCTGCAGGCTTGGCTTCCTTGGCTGGCTGCGCGTTCTGCTTGATCGGGGTGACCTTCGAGTCCGATCGGCCTGCCGCGATGCCTTCGGCGCGGGCTCGGGCCAGCGCGTCCTGGTGATCCTGTTCCAGGACCGATAGGCGTTCTTCCTCGGCGGTCTTGGTGTCGGTCAGCGCAGCGTTGTAGCCATCATCATAAGCGACGCCGTACTTCTCGGCGTTTTCCCGCTCTTCGTTGTATTCCAGCTCAGCGCGCAGCTTCGCGGCTTCGGACTTCTTCTGGTACATGTGCACAGTCAGGTGGGTGATGGCCAGCAAGACGATTGGCGGCATGGCGGCAACCAGCGCGGAAACCAGCGGCGGCACTCCGTTTTCGATCGAGTCCACGGTCAAGATTGCGTGGGTGGAGTTCGCCGCGGTGGAAACGATCGCACCGAAGAACAGCAGCGACCACGGGTAGATCATGGCCTTGCGATGGAAGCCGTTCAGGGCCACGATGGCCACGGTGGCGGCCACGATCATGCCGTCAATGATGATTGGCCAGATCCAGGCCAGGCGCGGGCTGATGCCCGAGCGCTCGGCCAGGTCGGTCAATGCAGCGAACGAGAGCACGAATGCGCCGATGGCAATGAGGACCGTCGCGCCTACGGCCGTGCCTAGGACGGCGCGGTGCGGTTCGGCCGGGACCTCTGGTTTGTTATCTTCCATGCTGCTGAGCAGACCTAACTTTTTGGGAATTATCGGTATGTCTTCAAACGCGAGTTTGCTGGACCGCACCCGAGGCGCAGACCACCGCGTTCCATTTTAGCGTGCGCCTTGCGGTGCTGGGGTGCCTTGGCTCAAAGGGCGCGACGGTCGATGAAACCGGTACCGCTGATTTTTCCGGCCAGTCCCCGGTGATTCGCCTCGAAGATGAAGTAGAAGGCGCTGATCGCGATATAGATCACAACGAGCATGTTCAGCAGCGGGTAGGGCGTGAAGTCGACCATGCTGGTGGAAATCTGGAAGAGGAAGTTAATCCCGCCAAATCCGAGCAGGCTGCGCAGCAAGGCCCGGCCGGCCGGAGCCGGTTGCCCCTGCCCGTCGGTGAGCATCAGCCAGGCGCAGCGCTGGCCGAGGGTGGCCCGTCCCGGCGCCAGGCTCGGCATCCAGAAGACGCAGAAGACCACGAACAGCGGAAGCCAGAAGTTCATCCACTGTTGGCCGAACTCCGGAGCACCCAAACGCTCCAGCAGTTCCAGGGCAGCACCGATGACAAGGAGCGCTCCGGCGGTGAAGCCTGCATCGAAGATGTTGGCCAGTGCACGGCGGGCGCGGGTCACCGGCCGCGCCGGCGCATTGGCCGCGTCCGCTTCCACCGGGCCGGACAGGAAGCGGAACATCGGCAGGTAGGCGATCATCGCGCCCAGCAGCGCGCCGGCAGTATTAGTGATCAGGTCATCGACGTCGGCCACGCGGTAGGCGCAGGTGTACAACCCCCAAATAGCGGTGTACTGGGTCAGCTCGATGGCCAGCGAGGCCGCGAAGCCGAGCAGGACACCGGTGAAGATGTTGCCGCGCAGCCAGCGCACGGCCAAGATGCCCAGGGGCATGAACAAGATGATGTTGAACAGCACCTGCCACAGGGTGAAGCTGGTGGCGAATCCGCTCAGCCCGCGTTCCACGATGGCCAGCCTGAAATCATCGACGAAACGGCCGGGCACCAGTTGCGGGATGGCCACCCCGGGACGGCAGAATTCGTCGCGCGTGGACGGCAGCGGAAGCATGGTGTAGCTGAACAGGCCGAATCCGTAGACGGCTGCGGTTGTGGTGGTGATGGTGCGGCGCCAGGACAACCGTCCATGCCGGCGGTATTGCACGGCCAGCAGGAAAACGCCGGCGGACGCCAAGAAGAGGGCGCCGCCGAGAATGGCGATTGCCGCTGGCCAGAACATTGTTTGCATATTTCTATCTAAGCGGAATATACCGGGAGAAAGCTGGGCTGCAGAATGTGACCTTGGCTATGCTTTCGGCCCGCGCAGCACTTGCCTCGTTCTGGCATCGGCAGTGAAGAGGCCGATGAACAAGCCCGCTACAAGCACGCCAGCCAGGGTCTTCATCACCCAGGCCGAGTGCCACTGCTCGATGGAGAGCTGGTCGACGAAAACCGCCACCAGGATCAGGCTGGATGCATAGATCATCAGCTTTTCCGATCCCCCGGACACCTTGTGCGAAATGGCGAACAGCGCCATCAACCACAGGATGTACCAAGGCTGGATAATCGGAGCCAGCAGCACCACCGCCGAAAGCGCCCACGCCGCTAGGCGGACCGGGCTGGAGGTGTCCTTGGCCAGCGCCAGGAGCGCCACAATGGCCAGCGCGATGACCTGGAACACGCCCACCACGATGGCATTCACCAAGGAGATATCGGCGCCGAATATGCCAGCGAGATTGCTCAGGGACCAGCCGATCAGTCCCACGGGAGCGTACGGGAACGCCGCATCGCCCGCGGTGAACATGGCAAGCAGCCAGCCGAACCAGAGGTTGGTGACCGCACCGATCAAAAGCAGCCAGGTCAGCGAGAGTGCTGCGACCTTGGCCCAGATTTTCCACCTCTCGCGCATCGACGGGCTCCTGCCCAGCAGGACCAAGCCGATAAAAGGCAGCGCCAGCAGCACGATCGGCTTGACCGACACGGCTATGGCCAGCGCCATCGTGGCGGCCATGGGGCGGCGGTCGTAGGCATAGGCGAAGGCGCTGAAGACACCTGCGATCATCAGCGCGTCATTGTGGACGCCGCCGATCATGGTCAGCAGGAACAGCGGATTGCCCACGATGGCCCAGTTGGCCCAGTTGGCGCTCTGCCCCATTTTCTGCGCCAGCTTCGCAGTGAAGTGATAGCAGCCCCAGACACCGAGCACGGCAACGATGCGCAGCAGGCCCACGCCGATTTCGGGAATGCCGTTGGAGGCGAAGTAGATGATGCGGGCGAGCACGAGGAAGAACGGGCCATAGGGCGAGGGCGATTGCGCCCACAGGCTGTCGGATCCGCCATCGAACCAGCCCGGAAGGGCGGACACGCCTTCGGCATACGGGGATTTGCCGGCGTGCAGCATGCGGCCCTGGGCCAGGTAGGAGTAGACGTCGCGGCTGAGGATCGGGAAGCTGAGCATCAGCGGAGCAGACCACATGGCCAGCACGCGGGCCAGTTCCCGCCCGGTGATCTCGCCGGCAGCCTGGACCCATGGCCGGGCCAGGATCCAGGTTCGGGTCAACCAGACAATTCCCACGGCCATCAGCACGATGCAGCTGATGACACCTGGCACTTCGGTTCGGAATTCTATGAAGAAGCCGCTGCGTGCCAGCGGGGACAGCTGGTTGCGCGGGAACCAGCCGATCCCCCAGGAGGCGACGGTGATCATGGCCGAGGCGGTGAATCCTTGCCATGATAGTGACCGCAGGCTAGCGCGCTGCGGTGCCAGCTTCGGCTGCTCCACTGCCACTAGGCTTTCTTGCTCTTCTTCAGCCAGTTGGTCGAGCTGAGCAGATCAGCGCAGATGTTCTTGGTCTTCGGATCGAAGAAGACAAGGTACAGGGCGCAGGCGATGGAGATGCCCCAGGAAATCAATTGGACGCGTGGAACCAGGGAATCCTGCAGGAACTGCCAAACGAAGATCTGGTCAGCGGCCTGGTAGGCCAGGAAGAAGATGGTGGTCAGGTGCAGCCAGAGCATCTGCCAGTCATCGCGCAGGCCGGTAACGGCGAAGAACGGCAGCAGCCACAGGAGGTACCACGGCTGGATCACCGGGGAGAGCACGACAATCGCCGCGAAGGCGATGGCCATGCGCTGCACCAGGTGCGAGTGCTTTCCGCGGAAGATCAAGACGAAGGCGATGGCTACGCCGACCAGGCGGCCGAAGAGCTTGGCCGCGGGCAGGATCCACTCGGTGGACAGCCCGAAGGCGGAGACCAGCCCGCTCAGCGCGATGACCGCAATGCCTACCGGGGAGAAGATGGAGTATCCGGTACCGGTGAAGAGCATGACCTTCAGCCAACCGAACCAGTAGCCGTTGAGCCACCCAACCACGGTCATCAGAGCCAGGAAGATCATGCCGGTGTAGAACCAGTAGAGGATGCGGCGCGGCCAGGCAGCATTAGGCCCTGCCCAGAGCAGGCCGATAAACGGCAGGAGCACCAGGGTGATTGGCTTGACCCCGACCGAGGCCGCCAGCACCACGATGGCCCAGAAGCCGTAGCGCTTGCATGCCAGGTAGACGGCCCAGACCGACAGGCCGGTCATCAGGGCATCGTTGTGCGCACTGGCCACAAAGTTCACCAGGAACAGCGGGTTCGCCACGGTCATCCAGGCGGCTTTGGCCCCGGAGACACCGTGCAGTTCGGCAAGCTTGGGCACGTAGCGCAGGCAGAGCAGCACGCCGATGAATGCAATGGCGCGGAAGGCCAGGATCGCCGCGTCGGTCGAAGGGCCGGTCAGCTTGACCACGAGGAATTCGATGCTCAGGTAGAGCGGGCCGTAGGGGGTGCCGTCCTGCGCCCACATGGTGTCGGCACCGAGCTGGAACCAGTTATTCAGCGAGGATATTCCGTCAACATAAGGATCCTGCCCGGCATCCACCAGCCGGCCTTGGCCGATGTAGGCGAACACGTCCCGGCTCATGATCGGCAGGGTGACGAACATCGGGATGCTCCACAGCCAGACCGCGCGGCGGACCACCTTCAACGAACCTTCGCCCCAGCCCTTGAGCTTCTGGCCCAGGCGCCACCAGGAACGGAAGAGGACCCAGCAACCCAGGGCCAGCAGGATCACGCAGGTGATCACGCCGGCCGGTTCGGTGCGCAGCATGATGAAGAACGGGTCGCGGTTAAGCGGGGATACGCTGGCCAGCCACCCGGTACCGAAGGATCCGAAAAGGATCAGGGAGGAACCGATGACGCCGCTGAGAAGGGTCCTATTCACTCCAGCGTAGGGCGGGGAGCTCACTGCTGCTGGCTTGCTGGCTGACACACTGACACCTCGGGCTGTAACGGACATGAGTTCGAGAGTAATTAAGCCAGCGTCGCATGTGCCGTGCCCTTGCAAGCAGGCAATTCAACAGCCGGAAATCTCAGACGATTTTAGCATCGAGCACGCGTCCAAGCCGGTTGAAACACTGTCCCTCCGCCCTGCGACGAGGGTGCGCTCCCCCACAGCGCTTCTTGAAGTGTAGATTGGTTACGTGGCTAGTAACTCAGAAAAAATTGTATGGATCGATTGCGAAATGACCGGCTTGGATCTGGTTAACGACGCATTGATCGAAGTAGCAGTGCTCATTACCGACTCCGATCTGGAGATCGTCGACGAGGGCATCCAGGTAGTCATCAAGCCCGAGCCGGCAGCTCTGGCGCAGATGGATGATTTCGTTCGCAATATGCATGTGGTTAGCGGCCTGCTGCCCGAGCTGGCGAACGGCATTCCCATGGAGGAAGCCCAGCGCCTGGTGGTCGACTACATCAAGAAGCACGTTCCGGAGCCGAACAAGGCGTTGCTGGGCGGCAACTCGGTGGGCACCGACAAGAACTTCTTGGCACGCGATATGCCCGAGGTCATCGAGCACCTGCACTACCGCATTATCGACGTGTCGACCTTGAAGGAGTTGAGCCGCCGCTGGTTCCCGAAGGCGCACTACGGCGCTCCAGCCAAGACCGGCAACCATCGCGCACTGGGCGACATCCAGGATTCGATCAACGAGCTTCGCTACTACCGCGACGCCATCATGGTTCCGGCGCCGGGACCAACCTCCGATGAGGCCAGGAAGATCGCCGCAGGGATCACCCAAAGCGCCGGCTAGCCGCCAAACGAAGGCCCCGGCGCATTGGTGATGCACTGCACAGTACCCCAGGGGCCTTCCGATTGGCATCAAGCGCGGAATTGTGTGTATAGTATTTCTCGTTGCCAGATACGGAATTGGTTCGCAAAAGCGTTCTGACTAGTAACGAAGCAAACATGGTGGGTATAGCTCAGTCGGTAGAGCGTCTGGTTGTGGTCCAGAAGGTCGCGGGTTCAAACCCCGTTACTCACCCCAGAGACAAAGACTCGATCCAGAGCGAAAGTTCCGGATCGAGTCTTTTGCTTTACCCGCACGCCTGGCACCGGCAGGTGCGTTTTTCGTTACGACCGCGGAGGCAGCGACAACTGCGTTCTCTCCGATCGTGACGCCGGAAAGCAGGGTCGCGTTCGCGCCAATCCAGACGTTGCGCCCTAAGATCACTGGAGCCGGAATAGTATCCGCCCACCGAGCAGGATCATGATCGTGTTTGAGTGCAGCCACAACAACGTTGTGCCCGATCAAGCACTCATCCCCGCTACGGGTACCGCCTTGGTCATGGAATTTGCGGCCAGCATTGATCAAGACGCTCGTCCCCAGTTCGATAGTGCGTCCAAATTCCGGGTTGAACGGCTCGAATAGCACCACTGACTCGTCAACGTCCATGCCGGTCAACTGCCGCAGCAAATCCCGTACTTGCCCTTTGCTGCGGTAGCCGTTGGCCGGCTCCGCGCAAATGCGCAGCTCGTCCTGGCTAGTGCGATGCATGAGCGCATGCAGCTGCGAACCGGCGGTAATTCCCTGGCCGGCGTGCAAGGCTTCTCAAAGATCACCAATATCCAAGAATTCCCTCATTATCCATTCTTCACAGTGGCTCGAACCATATCGCCCCTGGACCCGCGGCAAAGCCTTTCCCTCAGGTTCTGCAAGCAAAGGGATGATCACCGCACAGGGATTCATCTCATGAGGCAGCTCAGCGGCGAGCAACAGCCCCACGGCCATGAATAATGAGCATCCCGTCACAATCCCGGAGATGGCGCCATGCGAATTGGTATTTCCGGCCTGGATACGTGTATAGTATTTCTCGTTGCCCGGTACGAAATCATGAGCACTACAGCTTCTGACTAGTAACGAAGTAGACATGGTGGGTATAGCTCAGTCGGTAGAGCGTCTGGTTGTGGTCCAGAAGGTCGCGGGTTCAAACCCCGTTACTCACCCCAGATCGAAAGACCTGGTTCGGAATGAAAATTCCGAACCAGGTCTTTTCTCGTTTCCGACGCCTTGAAGCGCAATCGGCAAGGCACCGGGCCTCGTTGATTCCAGACCGAACACCCGGAATCCAGAGGCACACACCGCCAGTCCCCGCCAGCGAATCCGCCTCGGCGTTCAGCATCGCGCCGCTAGCCGCCAACCCGCCTTCACCGCCGGCAATGGCCACCGCATGGAACCACCAGATGCCCAGGCACCCTGCCGACGCCGAAAAGATCGCTTCCATGGCACAGGTCGGGCGCCTCGACGCGATCGCACGCAACCCTGCCAGCAGTCTCGAAACAAACAGATTCCATTAAGCGGCAACCGGGTCGATTTCGCGTGGAGCGATCCGCAACCCGCGGGACGGCTCCAGGGTTGCATCATTGGCACTGCGCGCCCCTGCACAACGGGCCGCTTGCCTCCACTAGGCCCCGATCCGAATTATCGTTGGTTCCGGTGAAGCCAACGCCATTACGCGCGGATGCGAGCTGCAGATTCGTCGCCGACAGGACCGGTTGAACATGCGGTTCGAACCTACCGGCGAGCGCAGTGCTGCCCTGATGCGGTGTTAAGTCATATTTCGGTGGCTTGGAACAGGATTCGAAACTATGTTCGAATGCGTTGTGTTTTGGGGTCTATCCCCGTGTTTTTCGAGACTTTTTGCGTTATCTAGTGACTTGAATCGTTGTTTGCCCTGGCGAATAGGCACGAATTGGCTTGAGCAACCATAATGGATGATGTACTTCGGCAAGCCAGTGAGCTTTATGCCTTCGTTCCATCCACCGAAAGGTACTCCCCCTGTGAAACGCGCGCTCTTTGAAGAGGACCACGAGCAGTTCCGTGAATTGGCTACGGAATTCAACGCCCGGGAGATTTCCGGTAAATACGCTCAGTGGGAAAAGGATCATCAGATCCCCCGCGAGGTGTGGCAGTCTGCCGGTGAAAACGGCCTGCTGGGTCTTGCCGTGCCTGAGCAGTTCGGTGGCATGGGCATCGATGATTACCGCTTCCGCGTAGTGCTTGATGAGCAGCTCGTGCGTTCGGGTCACCTGTCCGTAGCATTGGCCTTCCACCTGCACGACGACCTGGTGCTGCCTTACCTGCTCTCCTACGGCTCTGCCGAGCTCAAGGACAAGTGGCTTCCACGCATGGTCGATGGCTCCACCATTACTTCTTGTGCGTTTACCGAGCCTGGCGCTGGGTCTGACCTGCGTGCGGTGCGCACCAAGGCGGTACGCGATGGCGATGACTGGCTGATTAGCGGCCAGAAGACTTTCATCGGCAATGCTGCGTTTGGCGATGCCGCTTTGGTGCTTGCGCGCACCGATGGCGAGAGCGGACGTGCGGGCGAGCAGTCATTCTCGCTGTTCATGGTCGAGCGTTCCGAGGGGTACACCAACGGCAGCCCCTTCGACAAGATCGGGCTGCGGGCTTCTGATACCGCTGAGCTGTTCTTCGACGATGTCCGCGTCTCGTCTGCGGATCTTGTTGGCGAGGCTGGACAGGGCCTGGCCTATGTCAAGGCGCAGCTTCCCCAGGCCCGTCTGGCTATTGCCGTGGCTGCCTCGGCGATCTGCACCGCGTCCTTCGAGCAGGCGCTGGAGCATGCGAAGAACCGCTCTACCTTTGGCCAGGCGCTGACCGAGTACCAGAACACCCGTTTCGAGCTGGCTAACCTGAAGACTGAGGCGCATGTCACCCAAAGCTTCGTGGACCGGGCCGTCCTGGCATTCAACGACGGCGAGCTGGATCCTTCCGAGGCTGCCGAGGTCAAGCTTTGGGCTAGTGAGAGCGCTAAAAAGCTTTCCGATCAGGCATTGCAGCTGCATGGCGGCTATGGCTACATCATGGAGTACCCGATTGCCCAGTCCTTCACTGCCTCCCGCTTGCTGACCATCTTCGGTGGCACAAGCGAGATCATGCGTGAAACTATTGGACGAGCACTCTAAGCACTTTTGAAAGGAACCGATCACGTGCCTATTCGGCAGATCACTGTTTACGGAGAACCTGTACTTCACAAGCGTGCGGTGGAGGTCACCGAGTTTGATGGCGCCTTGCGCGAGCTCGTTGCCGATATGCACCTCACCATGGATGAAGCGCATGGCGTGGGCCTGGCGGCTCCGCAGATCGGTTTGGGCCTGCGCATGTTCACCTACGTCTTCGCGGACCAGGACGATGCTCCCGAGCGGGGCGTAGTGATCAACCCCAAGCTGACGCTTTCAAAGGTGTCGCAGGCTCCTGCGGATGCTGATGACGACTCCGAGGGCTGCTTGTCCGTGCCCGGGCTGAACTACCCGCTGCAGCGTGCCGACTATGCGAAGGTGGAGGGTTTCGACGAGTTCGGCAATCCGATCTCTTTCGAAGCGCACGGCTGGTTCGCGCGCATCATGCAGCACGAGTACGACCACCTTGATGGCTACCTCTACGTGGACAAGTTGCAGCCACGCTGGGAGAAGAAGTGGAAGAAGGCCAAGAAGGCTCTGGGTTGGGGCATGCCTGGCAATACCTGGTTGCCGGGTACCGATGAGGATCCATTCGGCCACTAGGCTTCCCGCCGCCTACCGGGCAGTCTTGAAGTCCAGATACCGCTGATGCAGCGCCGCACCGATTTTGCCGGTGGGCGCTGTTTCTGCGTTCCAGACCTTCGAAGCCCTGCCTTGTTCTAGCCAGAAGGGCAGGAACATGCCGTTCTTGCCGGGCAGGATCTGCGCGGCCATCTGCTCGTAGGCTACCAGCGTGCGATTCGCGTAACCCAGGTAGTACTCGTCAAAGGGACCGAGCAGGCGCAGTGGCAGCCCGGTGGGCTCCATCGCTTCAAGCTCCCGGTGGGCGCGGCTGCCGGCGATGACCCAGTAGCCCTCCCCGCGCTCATCGTTGCCTGCGTCCGCCAGCAAGCCACCGAGTGCTTCTGCGGCGGTTCTCATGGTGGTCAGCGTCTGTCCCGTGTACCAGGCTGCGTCGCGAAGGGTAGCTGGCCCATGCGAGTGCAGGTACCGGCGCAAGAGTTGCGCCAACGGATCTTCTGGTTCCCGGTGACTTGCAATCCATTCATCCACGAGCACGAAGTCCTGCGCGATGAGTTTCGCGTCTTGTGGAATGGGCCCCTGGCAGATCAACCCGTCCAGGACGAGGACCTGCAGGATAACCAGTCCTCGCTGCTGGCCCGTCTCCACTCCATTCTGGTTCAGTGCCTTGAAGAGCGCGGAGCGGCTGGCTTGCCCGTACTCCTGCAGATGCGCGCTGATGATGCCAGCTGCCTGGTCAATGTCCTGGGTGCCGATCTGCAGTCCCCGCATCCGTGTGGCCGAGGAGCGCAAGGTGCGTTCACGTGTTGCGCGAGTCATCCAGCGCGCATCTTCGGCCAAGCAGATATGCAGCGTGCCCCGCATGGTCCATGACCGCATGAGCCGTCCTTCGCTGAAGAGCGCATCGACTTGCTGGCGGGATTCTTGCGCTGCGGAGCGCTGAGCCAGCGCGTAGCGTCCTGCAGCGAAGTCCTGGGACTGGAACGCGAGCATGTGTTCTGCGGCCTGCAGTACGGATTCTGCCGGCTCCAGTAGCAGCTGGCTCGCCATGCGCGCCGCCAGCGTCCGGGTACTGTCTATCAACCAACCTCGATCCAATGCTTGATGGCCTAAAGCCTAGCAGTGCGGGGGCCCAGAGGTGCCCGCGAAGCGGCGCACCTGCAGTCGCCGTTGACGCAGGGGCGGCGCAGGTGGAAACGGACCTCCAAGCCCGGATGCGCGCAAAGGTCGAGACCTGCCTGGACTTTGCTGGAGAGGTGCTGGCCAGGTGCTGGTTCTCGTTGGTGCGCTGGACCCGGGAGGCCCTTTTGGAGGGCGTCGTGCCGCCCGGATGGAATAGCAGAAGGGACCATCCCAGCGCGCAATGCGTTGGGATGGTCCCTTCAGCTGCAAGCAGCGGGGTCCTAGGCAGTGACGGCTTCAGCCTTCACTGCAGGCACTGCAGCCGGGTGGGTGCCGGCCATCGATTCGATGACGCGAACAACTTGGCAGGAGTAGCCGAACTCGTTGTCGTACCAAACGTAGACGACAGCGTTCTTGCCGGACACGATGGTGGCCAGGCCGTCAACGATGCCGGCGCGGCGCGAGCCAACGAAGTCGGTGGAGACAACCTCAGGCGAATCGATGTAGTCGATCTGCTTGTGCAGGCTGGAGGTCAGCGAGGTTTCACGCAGGTAGGCGTTGAGCTCTTCCTTGGTGGTCCCGTTCTCCAGGTTCAGGTTCAAGATCGCCATGGAGACATCCGGGGTCGGTACGCGGATGGCGTTGCCGGTCAGCTTGCCTTCGAACTCCGGCAGGGCCTTGGCCACTGCCTTGGCGGCACCGGTTTCGGTGATCACCATGTTCAGCGCTGCCGAACGGCCGCGGCGCTCGCCCTTGTGGAAGTTGTCGATCAGGTTCTGGTCGTTGGTGAACGAGTGAACGGTCTCGACGTGCCCGTGGGTGACACCGAACTTGTCGTTCAGGGCCTTGAGCACTGGGGTGATGGCGTTGGTGGTGCACGAGGCAGCGGTGACGATCTTGTCTTCTGCGGTGATCCACGAATCGTTGATGCCGTGGACGATGTTCTTCAGATCGCCCTTGCCCGGTGCGGTCAGCAGAACGCGGGAAACGCCCTTGGCGGCCAGGTGCTGGGACAGGCCGGCCTCATCGCGCCAGCGGCCGGTGTTGTCCACCACGATGGCGTTGTCGATGCCGTGTTCGGTGTAGTCGACGGTGGTCGGGTCATTCGAGTAGATGACCTTGATCAGGGTGCCGTTGGCGAGGATCGTGCTGTTTTCCTCGTCGACCGTGATCGAGCCTTCGAAGCGGCCGTGCACCGAGTCGCGGCGCAGCAGCGAAGCGCGCTTGACGATGTCGTCATCCGAGCCCTTGCGGACCACGATGGCGCGCAGGCGCAGGCCGTAGCCGCCACGCTCGATCAGGATGCGGGCCAGCAGGCGTCCGATGCGGCCGAAGCCGTAGAGGACAACGTCCTGGGGTTCAGCGTCGGTTGCGCCGGCCTGGCCAACCTTCTCGCCCAATTCATCGGCCAGGAAGGCGTTCAGATCAGCGGAACCGGATTCCTTGAACTTCTTGTTCACGCGGCCGAGGTCAACTGCTACCGAACCGACGTTCAGGGCCTCGATGGCATCCAGGATGGCCTTGGTGTCGTTCAGGTCGAGCTCTTCGCCATCGATGCGGCGCACTACGCGGTGGGCCTTGATGATGTCGATGGCGGACTGGTTGATCAGCTTGCGGCCGTAGACGGAGGTCACCACATTATTCTTGCGGTACAGACGTCCGATCAGTGGGATCATGGCCTCGGCGAGCTCTTCGCGCCCGCTCCATTCTTGCTGGGCAACGACAGACTGCTGGGTCACAGAAAATCCTTCCAATTCAGCCGACTCGCAGATCCATAAAGTCGGTTGGCACCGTGGGAAGCACCATTGCTTTTGCGGTGGCACGAGGTAACAGGATCATCCTCGTAAGTACATGATCCATTCTAGACCGTGCGCAGAAAAACTGAGGATCGGGGACTGTGAATCATCTCACCAGCGCACTAAGGGCTGATGCCGGCGCAATCGCAGGAAGGAAGAGTGTGAATGGGATGGCCGATACGCCGGGTTTTGTCGCGCCGAAGCGGGACGGTCATCTATCTACGACTGCCGTTGCCGGCAGCCTCTAGCGGTCCACCCGACTGCATGGGGCGAACAGCCCTCATAACGCAGTCTGTCTGACCTTGCTCCGAGTGGGGTTTACCTAGCCACCCCAATCACTTGGGGTGCTGGTGGTCTCTTACACCACCGTTTCACCCTTACCAGGAAATCCTGGCGGTCTATTTTCTGTGGCACTAGCCTGCGGGTTACCCCGAGTGGGCGTTACCCACCACCCTGTTCTGCGGAGCCCGGACGTTCCTCGGGGCAATTGCTTGCCACGCGACCGTCTGGCCATCCCATTCACTACCAGTCTAATGCGTTGGGCGTGGGCTGCAGACCACTTCCGAACGCTGATTCGATCACAGCCGGCTTCACCCGAACCGCTGCGCCTCAAGCAACCGCAACCAGATTTCGCTGATCGTCGGATAGGCGGGGACCGCATGCCACAGCCGGTCCAGGCTGACCTCGCCGACGATCGCAATGGTGGCCGCATGCAGCAGTTCCGCGGCATCCTGGCCAGCGAAAGTGGCGCCGACGATCACCGAACGCTCCTCGTCTATCACCAGCTTGGCCCGCCCTGAATACCCGTCGGCGTGCAGGCTCGCCCCGGCCACCGCACCCAGATCGTGCTCGATAACCGAAATCTGCAGGCCGGCGTCGAGGGCCTGGCGTTCGGTCGGTCCGACCGCGGCGATCTGCGGATCGCTGAAGACCACGCGCGGCACCGCATGGTGGTCCGCCGTGGCCGCATGCCTGCCCCAGGGCGCATCGAGAACCCCGGTTCCATTGATCCTCGCGGCAATGGCCTCGCCCGCGGCCCGGGCCTGGTACTTGCCCTGGTGGGTCAGCGGGTTGCGCCCGCTGGCATCTCCTACGGCGTAGAGCCAGTCGGTGCCCGCCACGAGCATCGTGTCATCGACCTGCAGCCGCCGGGACGGGTCCACCCCGAGAGCTTCGAGTCCCAGGTTCCCGATCTCCGGCCGCCGCCCGGTGGAGACCAGCACTTCCTCGGCTTCCACGAGGGATCCTCCGGGCAGCTGGAGGCCGGCTATCCCGTGCTCATCGCGGTGGACCTGCAACGGCGTGGTGTCCTGGTGCACCACTACCCCAGCCTCGGCCAGCGACTGGGCCACCAGCTCGCCGGCGAACGGCTCTTCGCGGCCCAACAACGACCCGCGGGCAAGGATGGTGACCTTGGACCCGAGGGAGGCGAAAGCGAAGGCCAGCTCCACCCCGGCAACTCCGCCACCGATGATGGCCAGCCTCGGCGGAATCGCCTTGGCCGCAGTGGCCTCCCGGGTGCCCCACGGCCTGGCTTTAGCCAAACCCTCGATCCCAGGCAGAACCGGAGTGGATCCGGTGGCCAGGACTACGGCCCGGGCCGAGTACTCGCGATCCGCCACCTGCACCAGGCCGCGCCCGGAAAGCCGCGCCCGGCCGCGGATCAACTCGATGCCCGCCGAGCGCAGCCACCGTTCCTGCCCGGCATCATCCCAGTTGCTGGTGAAGGCGTCCCTCCGCGCGAGCACCGCCTCGGGATCCAGCGCACCAGTCACCGCTTCGCGGGCCCCGGGAACCCGGCGTGCCGCGCGCAGCGCATCGCCGCTGCGCAACAGGGCCTTGGAAGGCATGCATGCCCAATACGAGCATTCCCCGCCCACCAGCTCGGATTCGACGATGGCCGCCTTCAGGCCCTGCCGGGTGGCATAGTCGGCGGCGTTCTCCCCGGCCGGCCCGGCGCCGATCACGATCACATCGAAGTCGCAGTGCTGCCCGGAGGCAGTTTGGCTAGCTCTTGAGTTCTGCTGGGGCATGCTCTGTCCTTGCTCTGCGTGAAGCGCTGCTGGGTAGTGGGTTCAGCCTAGCCAGATCTGCTCTGCGGGTACATGCCCTGGGCAGAAGATCAGGTGAACTCCGATAAGCTGGAACGCGTGCTTATTTTGTTGCCGCCTTCCGAAGGCAAGACCGCCCACGCCGAAGGTTCTCCGTTCGAAATCGAGGACCTGTCTTTTCCGGAGCTTTCCGGGGAACGCCGCCTGGTGCTTGACGCCCTGGCTGAAGTCTCAGCCCGCGAAGATGCCATGGACCTGCTGGGAGTCGGAGCCTCGCTGGCCAAGGAAGTAGCGCGGAATATCAATCTGCACACCGAGCCCGCAGCCAAGGCGCACGATATCTACTCGGGGGTGCTCTTCGAGGCCCTGGACTACGCGAACCTGGATGAAGCAGCGCAGCAGCGCGCCGATGAATCCATCATCGTGGTCTCCGCCCTGTGGGGTGCCGTGCGTTTTGGCGATCGCATTCCGCCCTACCGCTTATCCATGTCGGTCAAGCTCGAGCCGCTGGGCAAGCTGGCCACCTGGTGGAAGAAGCGCCTGGCTCCGGTGCTGGATGCGGTGGCCGGCGACCAGCTGATCGTGGACGCGCGATCGAGCACCTATGCGGCCGCCTACAAGCCGGCCAATGGCAACACCGTTGCGGTCAACGTCTTCCAGATGCGCAATGGGGTCCCGAAGGTGGTCTCGCACTTTGCCAAGCACACCCGCGGAGAGGTCGCCGGTTTCCTGGTCCAGCAACCGGTCGCACCGGAAAACCCTGGAGAATTGCTCGAGCTGGTCCAGACCAAGTGGGAAGCGTCCCTCGTCGAAGACAAGAAGGGCTTGGCGCTGAACATCCTGCTGCCGGAGGACCACCAGTTCACCACAGTGAATTAGCGTCCTTGGGCAAGTCGCCGAAGGCGGCTGGTGCCCTGCCGATGAAGCGTGCTGGCATGGCTAATGCGGCTTCGTCAAAGCGCTGCGACTAGTTCAATCTCGAATCCGGCAGCATCTTCCAAATACGCCGCGTAGTGCTTTGGTCCCCCGGCGTACGGGTGCAGCTCCGGAAACATCAGGGTGAATCCGTGATCCAGCGCCTGGGAAGCCAACGTTTCCACCGCCTGCCTGGTGCCAGCATGGAAAGCCAAATGATTCAGCCCGGGAGTCAGGCGGTCATGCCGTTGCTTTTTGGCATCCGGTCCGGATTCCAGGACTACATAGAATCCGTCGCGGGCATAGCTGACGCCATCAGCCCATTGGGAATCCACCACATAGCCAAGGCGAGTGAGCAGCCAGCCCAGGGAAGCTGTACTGGCTGCCAAATCCTCAACCCATATTTCCAGATGATGCAGCATGGAACTCACTGACTAAGGAGTCAGCACGAAGTCCCATGGATCGGAATTAACTTGGGAAACCTCGATCTCCACGGTGTGCCCAAGATCGTTGAGCACGTTGCCCAAGGCGCGGGCACCAGCCGACAGCCAGACCCATTCCGAAGCGAAGTGGGAGACATCGATCAGGTAAGGGAACCCGCCGTTGGCAGCTTCGCGTGCCTCGCTTGCCGGGTGGTGGCGCAGATCAGCAGTCACGTAGACATCGGCCTGGTGCGAGCGCACCGCGTCAAACAGGGAATCGCCGGCACCGCCGCAGAGGGCGACCTTCCGGATGATGCCCGTTCGATCTCCGGCGACACGTACACCGCCAGCCACCGCTGGGAGCACGGTGTAAACGCGTTCAGCGAAATCCTCGAGCTTCATCGGCTTCTCCAAGAAGCCCACCCGCCCCAAGCCTTCTTCTGGCAGTCCGTCCTTGGACTCGATCAACGGCACGCAGTCCTTCAGCCCGAAGGCATCGGCGAGAGCATCGTTGACTCCCCCGATGGCGCTGTCGGCATTGGTGTGCGCCGTAAGCAATGCGGTTCCGGATTCGATCAGGCGGTGAATGGCTTCGCCCTTGAAATTGGTGCCGGCAACCTGGGTGACTCCGCGCAGGAGCAACGGGTGGTGAGTGATCAGCAGATCGGCCCCACGCTCGATTGCATCCTCGATCACCTCCAGCGTTGGATCAACAGCCATCACGATCTTGGAAATCTGCTGGCTTGTACGTCCGGTCACCAAGCCAACGGCATCCCAATCTTCGGCCAATGATTTTGGCCAAAGTTCCTCAGCTGCTTCAAGGACGTTACCCAAGGTGGTCTGCGGAACCGAGGTGTCTTCCACCGGTTGCTCAGGCGTTTCTCCGGTAACGGGCTTGAGCGTCGAGGCATCCAGGGAATCGCTGCTCTTCCCCAGGTCTTGCGAGTTATCTGCCTTGCTCTGCATACCCACCACCCTACGCGGTGGGCATGGGGATGGAACAGAATGCAACGCCGCAACGTTGTGAACTGTGTGAGTATTCCCAGCCTTCAGTCCCCTCATCAATTCAGCCCGTTCCTGGACGTCCAGGACACCAAGTTGAGCACCTTCGTACTAGCCGGCGGTTGCTTCTGGTGCTTGGATGCCGTGTACCAGCGAACGCGTGGCGTCCACGCCGTGATTTCCGGATACATCGGTGGCCACACCAAGGATCCGACCTACCGCGAAGTCTGCAGCGGCACCACCGGCCATGCCGAAGGTGTCGCCGTGATCTTTGATCCGCAAGTGGTTCCGGCCGAAGTCATCTTGGACATGTTCTTTACCGTGCACGACCCGACCACGCTGAACCGCCAGGGCTACGACGTCGGTACGCAGTACCGCTCGGCGATGTTCCCGCTCGATGACCAGCAGCGTGGCCTCTTCCAGGACGCCATCGAGAAGTTCTCGCGCGTATACCCCAATCCGATCGTCACTACGCTCGAAGAGTCCAAAGATTTCTATCCTGCCGAGCAAATCCACCAGGATTATTACTCCGAAAACCAGGAAGTCGGCTATTGCCGCGTGATTATCGATCCAAAGATCGCAAAAGTCAGGAAATATTACGCTCAATGGCTAAACGAAGCCTAGTCGCGCTTTTGGCCTACTAGGGTTAGTTGTGAACCTCATAGGTCTCCGGCGGTTACGCCAGATTCCGGCAATTATTTCGCCGCAACCAACTGCGGCCGCATAGAGTCACGTAAGGATTGCATACAAGATGGGCAAGATCTACAACAACGTCACCGAAGTCGTCGGCAACACCCCGCTGGTGAAGCTGAACCGCGTCGGCGAGGGCCTGCCAGGGAACATCGCTGTGAAGCTGGAATTCTACAACCCGGCGAACTCCGTCAAGGACCGCATCGGCGTGGCCATCGTTGATGCAGCCGAGGCCTCTGGTGCGTTGAAGCCAGGCGGCACCATCGTTGAGGGCACTTCGGGCAACACCGGCATCGCACTGGCGATGGTCGGTGCGGCCCGCGGCTACAAGGTCATCTTGACCATGCCTGAAACCATGTCCACCGAGCGCCGTGTGATGCTGCGCGCTTTCGGCGCCGAGATCGTGCTGACCCCGGGCGCCGACGGCATGCGCGGGGCCGTGGAGAAGGCCAAGGAAATTGTTGCGACTTCCGAGAACGCTATCTGGGCGCAGCAGTTCGCCAACACCGCGAACCCGCAGGTCCACGCAGAGACCACCGGTCCGGAGATCTGGTCTGATACCGAAGGCAAGATCGATGTCCTGGTTGCCGGCATCGGTACCGGTGGCACTATCACCGGTGCAGGCCGCTACCTGAAGGAAAAGAACCCAAACCTGAAGATCGTGGCCGTTGAGCCCAAGGATTCCCCGATCCTCAATGGCGGAAAGCCCGGCCCTCACAAGATCCAGGGATTGGGAGCGAATTTCATCCCCGAGGTGCTCGACACCGAGCTCTACGACGAAGTCCTGGATGCCAGCATCGAGGATTCGGTATCGACCGCTCGCGCGCTGGGCGTCAAGGAAGGTATCCTCGGCGGCATCTCTGCTGGCGCAGCCGTTTGGGGTGCGGTACAGATCGCCGCGCGTGAAGAAAACGCCGGCAAGCAGATCGTTGCGATCATCCCTGACTTTGGTGAACGCTACATCTCCACCCTGCTCTTCGACGACATCCGCGGCTAAGTAAATTTGCAGAAGCAGAATAAATCGGCGCGAGCCACTGTTGGGTCTATAGAGAGACCTGTATCGGTGCAGCTCGCGCCGATTTGCTGTGCGACATCTGCGGATTGTCCCCGAGCGAACCGCAACCCCTAAGGTAGTATTCATGAGTTTTTTCTCCCGCCTGCGTGAGGATTTGGCCAACGCACGCCAGCACGATCCGGCAGCGCGAAGCGATCCTGAAAACTTCTTCGTGTATTCCGGACTGCACGCGATCTGGCTGCACCGGTTGGCCCACAAGATGTGGCAGAACCCCTCGCTGAAGTGGCCAGCGCGTTTGCTATCCCAGGCGAACCGCGCCCTGACCGGGATCGAGATCCATCCCGGCGCCACCATTGGGCGCCGCTTCTTCATCGACCACGGCATGGGCATCGTCATTGGCGAGACTGCCGAAATCGGCGATGACGTCATGCTGTACCACGGGGTGACCCTCGGCGGCCGTTCACTGGCCAAGGTCAAGCGCCACCCGACCATCGGTGACCGCGTGGTCATCGGTGCCGGGGCCAAGGTGCTCGGCCCGATCGTGATCGGCGCGGATTCCGCCATCGGCGCGAACGCCGTGGTCGTCAAGGATGCCCCCGAAGGCTCGATTGTCACCGGAATCCCCGCACAGAACCGTCCGCGCAGGCCCGAAGAACGCAAGCCTGCAGTAGACCCGGCCGAGTACATCGACCCGGCCATGTGGATCTAGTTCTATTTCTCCTGCCACTGCGGCAAAGCAAACCCGCCCAGCACACGGACCGGCCACGGTCCGCCTGCTGGGCGGGTTTTCGCTTTCGCCCCGATCCTTGCGGGCAAAGCAAAACATCGATGCCCGGTACCACTGCGAGTCTGGTACCGGGCATCGATGCCTATGCGAGTGATGGAAGCCGTTTAGGCCAGCTTGTGGTCCGCAGCTTCGGTGCCATCGGCAAGCTCTACGACCTCGTCCTCAGGATCCTGGGGCTGGGCGCCGAGCTTGCCACGGGTCAGCTTGTGCATGATCATGGCCAGCGCGCCGTCACCGGTCACGTTGGTTGCGGTGCCGAAGCTATCCAGGGCAATGTAGGCTGCGAACATCAGGCCGACTTCGACCTCGCCGAAGCCCAGCATCTGTGCGAGCAGTCCGGCAGCGGCGGCGATAGCGCCACCTGGCACGCCTGGTGCCGCAATCATCATGACGCCGAGCATCAGGATGAATGGGAAGTAGGCGCCGAAGGAAACGTCGCCACCGGTCAGCAGCAGCACCGCGATGGAGAAGCAGGTGATCTTGACCATCGAGCCTGAAAGGTGGATGGTGGCGCACAGCGGAACGACGAAGCCGGCTACCGTGTCGGAAACACCATTCTTCTTGGCTGATTCCAGCGTCACCGGAATGGTTGCAGCCGAGGATGAGGTACCCAAGGCGGTGAAGTAGGCATTGCGCATGCCCCACAGTGCAGCCAGCGGGTTGCGCTTGTTCATCGCCCCAGCGATGGAGTACTGCACCAGCAGGACAACCAGGGTCAGTGCGAAGGAGACCACGGCGACGAAGAGGAACTTCTGCACCACGGTGACGGCGTCCCCGGCAGCGGACAGATCCAGGAAGATTCCGAAGATGAACAGCGGCAACGCTGGAACAATCACACGGCGGATCACCATCTCGATAATGCTGCGGAACTCCACTGTCCCACGGAAGATCACGGTGGATCGGAAGGCCGTCAGGCCCAGGCCCAGCATGAATGCCAGTACCAGTGCAGTCATGACGCCCATCAGCGGAGTCAGCACGATTTCGGTTGCCGCTTCGCCCGCACTGCCGACCAGGGAAATATACGGTTCGAAACCTGATCCTTCGCCTGCGCCAACTTCCTCGACGCCACCGCCGGAAAGCGACTTGGTGAATAGCCAACGGCTCACGAAGTACGCGAGCAGTCCCGCGCACAGGGTGGAGGCGTAGGCGATAACCGCGGTGATGCCCAACCACTTTCCTGCGCCCTTGCCGAGTTCAGCGATAGCCGGTGCCACCAAGCCGAAGATGATCAACGGCACGATGAACCCAAGGAATCCGGAGAAGATCGAGTTGTAGGTCAGGAATACGCTTCCTAGCCACACCGGCATAACCGGGCCAAGCAGAATACCCAGCAGGATGGCAACGAGCACCCAGCCAAGCAGTGGGATAGATTTCAGCAGCTTCATGAATGTCCTTTAAACGGTTAGGGATCGGAGCGCACTGTTGGACGGGCCACAAGTGTGTCGTGGCGCACGCCTCAATCATGATAGACGTAATTTTTGTTACACCGAAATCCTGTGAATGGATTGAGTGTTACGAGAATACGCCCTTCTGCCGAATATTCTCTACCGTAAATCGCAACACGCTCAATCAGGTTCGATCTCTGGTGCAGCAGGGGTTCGTGAGTTGAATATTCGGCGATTTTAACGGCAGCAGGGCGGGTCTGCCCCATTAAGCAGTCCCGCCCTGGCTTGGATTCATTGATTATTCGAAGTTCGCTTCGACCACGCCTTGTTCTTGGCCCTGGCCCACCACCTGGCTTTGCACGCGGAGGTTGAGCACGGATCCGTCATCGGCATTTTCATAACTCACGAAGACCGAACCGGCTCCGGCATCGCTGCCCGTTTGCGACCAGTTCGGTCCGCCCGCCGCCGAATGCCCGGTGAGCAAGGCGACCACCTGATCGGTGGCCAGCTGTTGCATCTGCGCTTCATTTCCATTGCCCCAAGCGACGACCAGGGCATCTGCATACTCGGTAGCGCTCGATGGGAGCTTGCCCAGCTCTTGGCCTCCGACAGTTCCAGATTGCTCCGACTCCCCGGCATCCCCGGGAGAGGATGCCGTTGGCGATGCGGACTGCGTTGGGCTGGCTTCAGGAGTTGACGGCTCCTGGCTTGCGGTGCCACCTGCCGTGCTGCCGCAACCGGCGAGCGCAAGGCACCCGGCCAGCGCCGCCACCGAACTGAGCTTGAGTAGTTTCCTAGGTGCGTCCGGCATGGATTTCTCCGCTCTCGCAGGGGGTCGCTGATTCCTTGTGGGTTCGATACTCCACCGGAATCGGCAGCGTTTGCAAGTCCGCTGTCCTATGGCAGGTGTCGGTTGGGGCATTTCTCAGTAGGCTAGGGGCATGAGCCAGCACCCTGCCGATAGCCATGACACCATTCGAGTACGCCAAGCCCGGGAAAACAACTTGCGAGGTGTTGACGTCGATATTCCAAAACGGCGCATTACCGCGTTTACCGGTGTTTCCGGTTCGGGCAAGTCCTCCCTGGTGTTCGGCACGATTGCCGCAGAGTCCCAGCGCCTGATCAATGAAACGTATACGACCTTCATCCAGAGCTTCATGCCCTCGATGCCCCGGCCTGACGTAGAAGTGCTGGAAAACCTCTCGACGGCCATCGTGGTCGACCAGGAACGCATGGGTGCGAATTCGCGTTCTACCGTGGGCACGGCGACCGATGCCTATTCGCTCTTGCGCGTTCTGTATTCGCGTTATTCCACTCCGAGCGCCGGCGGCGCTGGCGCGTACTCGTTTAATCTCGGCCAGGGCGCGTGCCCGGTGTGCGAGGGTTTCGGCACCGAGGCGAGCATCGACCTTGATGAGCTGCTGGATTGGGACAAGACACTGAACGAGGGAGCCATCAAGGCGCCGAACTTTGCCCCGGATTCCTGGCTGTGGCAGACGCTGACTGCCGGCACGCAGGCAGATCTGGACATGAAGCTCAGGGACATGCCCAGTGCCATGCTTGACCGCTTGCTCCACGAAGAAGCAGGCAAAGTCAAGCTCAATGGGGCCAACATGAGCTACTCCGGTCTGGTCACGCGCATCAAGTCCAATTACATCCATTCGGGCAGGGAGATCAAGCAAGCCCATATTCGTGCCTGGATCGAACGCATCTCCACCACCGCACCGTGCTCTGCCTGCGCCGGATCACGGCTCAGCCAGGCCGCTCGCGCTTCGAAGATCAATTCCTTGGGAATTGCGGACATGACTGCCCTGCAGGTTTCCGAGCTGCTCGAAACCCTGGAGAAGATCCAGATCCCGGATGCCGCGCCACTGACCACCAATTTGAAAGCAGTACTCAAATCCATGGTGGATTTGGGGTTGGGATACCTTTCGCTCGACCGTCCGGCTGGGACGCTTTCGGGCGGCGAAGCCCAGCGCGTGAAGATGATCCGGCATCTTGGATCATCGCTCAGTGATGTCACGTATGTCTTCGACGAGCCCACCGTTGGATTGCATCCCCATGACATCCAGCGGATGAACGGGTTGCTGGCTAGCCTTCGGGACAAGGGCAATACCGTGCTGGTGGTGGAGCACAAGCCAGAGGTCATTGGCATCGCGGACCACGTGATCGACTTGGGCCCGGGCGCTGGTACCCATGGCGGCACCATTTGCTACAGCGGTCCAGTGGACGGCCTGCTGTCCAGCGATACGCTGACCGGAAAGCACTTCACCACGCGTGCTGCGCTCAATGCGAACCCGCGCGAGGCACAGGGGTCCATGCAAGTGCGCAGTGCCTCCTTGCACAACCTGAAGAATGTTTCCGTGGATATCCCTACCGGCGTGATGTGCGCAATCACCGGTGTCGCCGGTTCCGGCAAATCCACGCTGATCCATTCGACAATCGCCAAACGTGATGACGTGGCGGTGGTGGACCAAACCGCCATCCGAGGCTCCCGGCGTTCGAACCCGGCCACCTATACCGGGATCATGGATCCGATCCGTGCGGCATTTGCGAAAGCCAACGGCGTGAAGCCTGCCCTGTTCAGCGCCAATTCGGCCGGAGCGTGCCCGGGGTGCAGCGGTGTCGGATACACCTATACGGATTTGGCTTCCATGGCTGGAGTGGCCCTGCCTTGCGAGCAGTGCGGCGGCAAGCGATTCACCGCTGATGTGCTGGAATACACCCTGGATGGGTTGAACATTGCCGAAGTCCTGGACTTGAGCATGGAAGAAGCATTGGAGCAGCTCAAAGTGCCCAAGGCGAAGGCCGTGCTTGCGCGGCTGAACCAGGTGGGGCTGGGATACCTGAAACTGGGACAACGGCTGAACACGCTTTCTGGGGGCGAACGGCAGCGAATCAAGCTGGCTATCCATTTGGGCCAGGGCGCAGGTACCTACATCCTTGACGAGCCAACCACAGGATTGCACATGGCTGACGTGCAGAACCTGCTGCGCCTGCTGGACGAGATGGTCGATGAAGGCAATACCGTCGTGGTCATCGAGCATCATCTGGCGGTGGTTGCCCACTGCGATTGGGTCATTGACTTGGGTCCCGGGGCAGGGCACGAGGGAGGAAGCATTGTCTTCGAAGGGACCCCGGCTGACCTTGCCGCCTCCGGCACGCTGACCGGAGTTCATCTGTCCGACTACATCAAGGGATAGGAATGGCCCAGAAGCTCAGGAAACCGCTGCCTGCCGACGCGCAGGAGCTTGCCAAGCTGCATGTCGAATGCTGGAAAGAAACCTACACGCAGCTGCTGCCGGATGGTTTTTTCGACCCTGCCCACAGTCAGCAGCGGCTGCGCATGTGGGACACGGTTCTGGAGGACCCGAATCCGCTCTTCAGGATTTCGGTGGCGGAAAATGAGGACGGGAAGCTTGTCGGATTCGCGTTCTCTGCATCACCCATGGGGAATACCGACGGGATACCGGAGAACATTTCTCGCCAGCTGTACGACCTGTATGTGCTGGAAGACTTCCATGGCGACGGAACAGGTCAGGCGCTGCTGGATGCAGTCCTTGGCGATGAGCCGGCCGTGCTGTGGGTGGCGGCCCAGAATCCGCGTGCCATCCGATTCTACGAACGCAACGGATTCGCCTTCGACGGCGTGAGCGAGGTCGACCCGGCTGCTCCGAAAATTACCGACGCAAGAATGATCCGGTAGCTAGCAAGCGGAGAGAATCCCGACGATGTCCGGGTCGCTCCCACGACCCAGTTTCGCGTCGATCTGCAGCACCAGCTGCGCCTGGCGAATCAGCGCGCCGTATTCGGGGCCAGGATCGGGGGTCGCGCGGATTCCCGTGGCGCTGAGTTTGCGCGATTTGTCCATGGCCAGCTCCTTGAGCACATCACGGATCAAGGCCAAATCCTCTGGCTGCACCGCCCAGCTATCCCTATAGCCACGAAGCCAGGATTTGCGCCGCGCCGCCTCCAAGCCTTCGGGCAGCTCGCCGACGCCTTGCAGGTGGTCGAGCATCGAGGTACCGACGTTCTGCTCGGTGATGTCTTGGGACAGGCACCGGTCGATGGCGTACTGAACACGCAGCCACCATTGCCCGGCGGTATCCAGTTTCGAGCGCAGCCGCAGTGTCCGCAAGGCCAGAACAACGCCTACGGCCGCGATGAGCACTGTCAAAAGCGGGACGAGCGAGAGCAGGATCCCCAGCCCCGCGTCCCAGCTACCACCATAACCGTTCATGCTCCGATCCTAGCCCTTGAATCGGGGGTCGGACCGGAGCAATCCTCGGGTTGGCAGAACTAGATGCGCACCAGCATCTTGCCGGTGTTCGCACCGCGCATCATGCCAAGGAAGGCGTCCACGGTATTCTCGATGCCATCCACGATCGTCTCGTCGTAGGCAATCTTGCCTTCGGAGAACCACTTGCCCATGCGCTCGCCGAACTCCGGGGCGAGGTCAAGGTAGCTGGAGAGGGTGAATCCCTGCAGTTTCAGGCCGCGGGTGATCGCGTTGGCCATGTTCTGCGGGCCAGGAGTCGACTCGGTGGTGTTGTAGCTGGCGATAGCGCCACACAGGGCAGCACGACCGCCATCGTTGAACGCTGCCAGGGCGGCTTCAAGGTGGTCTCCGCCCACGTTGTCGAAGAAGACATCGATGCCTTCCGGGGCTGCGGCGGCCAGCTGCCCGCGGACATCGCCATCCTTGTAGTTGAAGGCGGCATCGTAGCCGTACTTCCTGGTCAGCAGTTCAACCTTCTCTGCACTGCCGGCCGAGCCGATGACGCGCTTGGCACCCATGAGCTTGGCGATCTGCCCGGCAGCCGTGCCCACGGCACCTGCAGCGCCGGAGACGAAGACGGTCTCGCCCTCGGCAAGATTGGCGACTGCGCTCAGGCCTACATAGGCGGTCAAGCCGGTCATTCCCAAGATGTGCAGGCGCAGCGACGAGGAAACGCCGGGCAGATCAGGTGCGGACTTGAAATTGGCAGAGTCGGCTTGCACGGTGTCAGACCAGCCCAGCTGATGCTGGACCAGGGTACCTGCCGGGAATGCTTCGTCCGCGGTCTCGATGACACGGCCAATGGCGCCGCCGAGGATCTGCTCGCCAATCTTGAACGGCGGGATGTAGGAACGGGTGTCATTCATGCGTCCGCGCATGTACGGGTCCACGGAAATGAACTCATTGCGCACCCGGATTTCACCGGTCTTCAGCTCCGGCAGCTCAACGGTCTGGGCGGTGAAGTTCTCCTGCGTTGGCCAACCGGACGGACGGGAGGCGAGCAGGATCTGCGTGCTGGTTGCTTCAGTCATGGTTACCAGTTCTTTCAATTCTCGGTGATATTGGAAACTCTCGGTGTCGTTCTAGTTGCCCAGCGCCAGGCCGAGGACCAGCAGCGCAACTGACAGCAGCGGGAAAATCCCCTGCTTGACGGCCAGCTTGGCTTTGCCCGGGCTCCCCAGTGCCAGCACCAACGCAGCGGCCAGCATGGAGCCGGCTCCGGCGAAGACCAAGGTGGCGCCCACAGCCAAGTGGCCCATGCCCAAGGCAATCACCCCGGCAAGTGCGGCAACTGCCAAGAAGAGGTTGTAGAACCCCTGATTGAAGGCCATTTCGCGCGTTGCTTCTGCTTCAGCCTCGCTGGTCTTGAACAAAGCGCGGGTTTTTCCAGTGGTCCAGGTGATGGACTCCATCGAGAAGATGTAGATGTGGAGCAGGGCAGCGGCGGTTGTGAAGATCTGCGCGGCGATGATCATGGCTTGTCCTTGGTGTTGGGAAGGCAACTATTCTGTAACGGCCATTTCAATATATACTGGAATGGTCGTTACGAAAAGAGGAAGTGGGTGTGATGGCGCGTACATCTGCATTCGACAAGGAAAAGGCTATCCAGAACGCCCGCTCGGTGTTCTGGTCCAAGGGCTTCGAGGCCACGTCCATTCCTGAACTTGAAAATGCCACCGGCCTGAGCCGTTCAAGCATCTACAACTCCTTCGGCTCCAAGCGCGGCCTGTTCGATGCCGCAGTGGACAGCTACCTCAATGATATTGTCCGCCCGCGGTTGCGTCCGCTGCTCCAGGACCCAGTACCTTCACAGGCATTGGGAGACTATCTGCGTGGGCTTGCTGCCGTTTTCGCGAAGCCAGAGTCCCTGCCTGCAGCCCATGGGTGCCTGCTGATCAACACCGCCAGCGCACCGATCGCAGCAGAACCGCAGATTGCGCAGGTGATCGCCGCCTACCGCCAAGAATTGCACGAGGCGCTGTGCCGCGGATTGCACGCCTCCTGCCCGGAGTTACCCAGAGACCGTCAGAGGCTGCTGGCCGATACGATCACCGGCTTAGTGGTGGCCGCCTTCGCCCTGGTGCGTATCGCTCCGTCCGAGGCGGTTCGCTTGCTGCAGTGCGCCGAAAACTTGCCGGAGCAATAATCGTGCCGGGCGCCGCACCGAAGCGGGTCAATGCTGGGATTTCGACGGCAGACCCCCGAGCAACTAGCTGCAAGGCGGGCCAACATGAAGCGCGACCGCATCACAGATAGTTACCACCGCGAACTGGGCAATTTGCGCAGCTATCTGCACAACGCGGGTGACAGCGATTTGGATCGGAGTAGCTACGCAACACCCCGGGGTAACGACTAACTGCTACTCCATATGGCATTCGAATAGATGGTGGTGCTCACCCTGACCCCCAGGCGCATAGACTGGCACACTACTCTGCTCCTGTGAATTCGAGCTTCTGCCGCCTCCATCTGGCCGACACCGCCCCTATTCCACCCGTTCAACTACTGACACATGGTCTGGAAGCTGGAGCGAAACATCACCTCACTGGGTCTCAAGCCCGCGAAAGAAACACAGACCTCGCTTCCGCGCTGAACAGAATTCCACGGCCGCTGGGATCCGTTCCCCGTAGGCAAACGAGCCTGACCGAGGTCTACTCCGTTCCCAGCAAGCACTTTGCCTTCCATATCTGATGGCCCGGACACATCATCATTCTTCGCTGATCCTCTAGTGGCACCTTAGGCCGTCGTTGAACTGACGCACGTAACCCTGAGCGCATAACTTTACCGTGACAACGCGTGAAGACTACGCACAAAGAATGCCCAAGAAACTCGGTACGTTACGCACCGCAAGAGAACAACAAAAAATCGAACATACTGTATAGGAAGCTTCCATAAAAGTCCACGATTCGATGTAAATCAAGCAACAAGTAGCCGGGAATGCTTAACACTATTCCTTTACGTGCAAATCGGTTGCACCAATAGCTAGACTTAACCAGAACCGACAGGGGGGAAATGTCCAAAAATATCGGATTAGAAAACTTCCGGGCCGACTTAATTAGTACCAAATCAGACCCGAGCCTCTTCGTGACGACGCACATGTTCAACAATCGACCAAGATTCTTGGACCAATCGATCAATTTTGATGAATGGCGTCATGAGCTAGCCACAAAGCTGGGCATCGATCCACTCTCTGTTTTCGTGGTTGGTAGCGCTCAATTGGGATACTCATTGAACCCCACGAAGAACTTTAAGACCTTCACGCGGAATGCAGATAATTCGGATGACATTTCCGACTTTGATATTGCAATTGTAGATTCCCAATTATTCGAAATTGCATGGCAAGAAATGCAACTCGCGATGGCGACATCAATTCCGAGTCACGACTGGGGTAATTATCGCAAACTAGTCTTTGAAGAATGCATAGCCCTAGAAACACTTTTACCAATATTTTCATTTGGGAAAGCATGGAGTGCTGCACGCGATGACTTCATATCCTATTTAGGGCAGGACTATTATCATCAGCAGCTTAACTATCGCCTATACAGGAATCATGCTGCGTTACGCAGATACCAAATCAAGGGTGTATCAACTGCAAAAAACACTCTAGAGTTTAACACCGCGGAGGAAGAAAATGCTTAAATTTGAAATTGAGTCGAAAACTATAGCTGAATTCAAGAGACTAAATGAATCTGGTTCATTAATCCTTCAGCCAGAATATCAGCGAAAGGTTGTATGGCCGGACCAAGCAAAAGTTTCCCTAATGGAGACAATCCTTCTCGGATATCCAATCCCAGAAATTTATCTGGCCTATATCACCACACCGGACGGAGACGAAACCGCGTCAGTTGTCGATGGTCAGCAGCGGCTTACGGCTCTGATTGATTTCATTGAAGACAGATTCAAACTGCATAATTTGGAAGATGACGATTTAAAGGCAAAATACGATGGACTGAACTTTTCAGAATTGCCACCCCTTGAACGTCAGGCATTTTTTCAGTACCGGTTTCCAATTAGACGTCTATCCAACATGGATGATGCATTTATTCGTGAAGTTTTCGCGCGAGTAAATCGTGTCAATATGGTACTAACCGAGCAAGAACTGCGAAATGCACTCTTACCTGGACCTTTTAATGATTTCTTGCGTGATACAGCCGAACACCCCATCTCACTAACGTCGGGGTTGTTTAGCGGTGCTCGTACTAAACGTGGAGGTGATCTCGAATTTTATGCAGAAGTTTTCAGCACTTGCCTGTTCGGAATCGCCAATAAGAAGTCTGAGCTTAATGAACGCTACGATCGCATTTCGCGTGACTTCGAACTTTTCCAAGATTCTTCGATAGAATTTTTGGATATATTGACGTTCTTATCCTCTAGCGTCAAATGGGAAGGAAGAACTCGCTGGTCAAATATCGTTGACATGTACAGTCTTTTGGAGGTCTCTTGGAAGAATCGAGCAATCCTGCTGTCTGACGATTTTAAGAAGATAGGACAATTCCGGCAGGGGCTTGATGATTTCCAAAAAATCATTTCAGAACTAAAACGTAATGGTTCCAGCGCGGAACAAAGTACGCTTCAGGAAGCCGGCCGGCTAGCCACAGCCACGGGACTCACACGCGATAAAATTGTCACTTACGCTGACCAGTATATCGCCGGCGTACGAAATTCTTCCGATTTGGGTGCACGACGTTCGCGTAGCTACGCACTTAACTCAATCATCAGCGCACTGATCTAATACCCTAATACTAGTTACAGAAAATAGCGGTCAGAAATTTACGATTTCTGACCGCTATTTCGGTATTAATTAGTGGGTGTCCTCGGCAGCGATTTCGGTGCGGTCACCGCTCCACTGCGTGTGGAAGGTGCCTTCCTTGTCGGTGCGGCGGTAGGTGTGCGCACCGAAGTAGTCGCGCAGGCCCTGGGTCAGGGCTGCTGGCAGACGGTCGCGGCGCAGGCCATCGTAGTAAGCCAGCGACGAGGAGAACACTGGTGCAGGGATGCCCAGCTGGACAGCAACGGAAACCACGCGGCGCCATGCTGGAACTGCCTTGTTGATGGCTTCAGCGAATGCCGGAGCGAACAGCAGGTTCGAAGGCTTCTCGCCTGCCGAGTAGGCAGCGGTGATGTCCTTGAGCAGGGCTGCACGGATGATGCAGCCTTCACGCCACAGGCCAGCGATCTCGTCGAGCTTCAGGTCCCAGTTGTATTCGCCGGCAGCCGAAGTGAGCATGTCGAGGCCCTGCGCGTAGGAGACGAGCTTCGAAGCGAACAGCGCCTGGCGCACGTCCTCGACGAAGTTCTCCGGCAAGGTGACCTCGGCGGTTTCGCCGGTCAGCACCTTCTGGCCCACGGCGCGGATATCGCGCTGCGAGGAAAGGGAACGGGCGAAGACCGACTCGGCGATGGCCGAAACAGGCGAGCCCATATCCAGGCCGGACTGCACGGTCCAGCGGCCGGTGCCCTTCTGGCCTGCGGAGTCCTGGATGACGTCGACCAGCGGCTTGACGGTGGAAGCATCGACGTGGCCGAGCACTTCAGCGGTGATCTCGATCAGGAAGCTGGACAGTTCGCCCTGGTTCCATTCGTTGAAGATCTCCGACTGCTTGGCTGGCTCGATGCCGGCGGCG
The DNA here is from genome assembly GCF_053644955.1 of Glutamicibacter sp. NPDC055354. Classification (NCBI taxonomy): domain Bacteria; kingdom Bacillati; phylum Actinomycetota; class Actinomycetes; order Micrococcales; family Micrococcaceae; genus Glutamicibacter; species Glutamicibacter sp. NPDC055354. The sequence goes on along the minus strand of NZ_JBSHMB010000001.1, from coordinate 480,976 downwards.
CTGCGCATCAGATCGTAGGCTTCGCCGATGACCTGCATGTCGGCGTATTCGATGCCGTTGTGGACCATCTTCACGAAGTGGCCTGCACCGTCGGTGGAGATCCAAGCGCAGCACGGTGCGCCGTCGTCGGCCTTGGCGGAGATCTTCTCCAGCATCGGGCCCAGCGACTTGTAGGATTCAGCGGAACCGCCGGGCATGATCGATGGGCCGAGCAGCGCGCCCTCTTCGCCACCGGAAACGCCGATGCCAACGAAGTGCAGGCCCTTTTCAGCCAGGGCAGCTTCGCGGCGGCGGGTGTCGGTGTAGTGCGAGTTGCCGGCGTCGATGACCACGTCGCCCTCTTCGAGCAGCGGCACCAGCTGGTCGATAACCGAGTCCACTGGACCGCCGGCCTTGACCATGATCAGCACGCGGCGCGGGGTTTCGAGGTTTGCTACCAGCTCTTCCAGGCTTTCGGTGCGAATGAAATCGCCCTCATCGCCATGTGCTTCAAGCAGCGCGTCGGTCTTGCCGACCGAGCGGTTGTGCAGGGCGACGGTGTATCCGTTGCGAGCGAAGTTACGGGCAAGGTTTGCGCCCATGACGGCCAGACCTGTGACACCAATCTGTGCAGGCATAAAAATAAGTCTCCATCGATTACGGGGAGTTGAACCGCCAAGCAGAGACCGGATGAGTCACGATCCCTGTTCACGGCCACGTGACCTTTCCATCCTACAAGGGCGATGCCCGTGTTTTACAGAGGATCGCGTAAATTAAAGCATATTTATTTCGCGGATCGACTCGCCATAGTCCGATTTGGCGCAAGTCATTGGCTAAACTGACCCCATGGCAACTAGTCTGCACGCTCATGTGGTTGAGCACCTCGGCTCTCGCATTATCAGCGGGCAAATTCCGCGCGGCTCCATTATCCTCGCCGCCGACCTCGAGCAGAAGCTCCAGGTCTCGCGTTCGGTGATCCGTGAAGCCATCCGCGTTCTGGCCCAATGCGGCCTAGTCACCAGCACCAAGCGCGTGGGCATCCGCGTGCTGGGGGCCGAACGCTGGAACCCCTACGACGATCATGTCATCCGCTGGCGGCTGGCCAGCGACCAGAAGGGCGCACAGCTGCGCTCGCTGACCGAGCTGCGCATTTCCGTAGAGCCGATGGCCGCGGAACTGGCTGCCGAGTTCGCCCCCGAAACGATGCGCAAGGAGCTGATGATGCTCTCGGCGCAGATGAACCATTACGGGCGCCAAGGCGATTTGCGACGTTTCCTGGAACTGGATATCCGATTCCACGCTGTGGTGCTGGCCGCCTCCGGCAATGAGATGTTTGCGAACCTCTCCACCCCGATCGGAGCGATTTTGCGCGGCCGCACCGAATTGGGCCTGATGCCTGAACGCCCGCACGAGGAAGCCCTGCTCTGGCACCAGTCGGTCGCCGATGCCATCTCCAATTCGGACTCCGCCAGCGCGCGGAAGAACATGGAAAGCATCATGCGCCGGACGCACAACGAGATCTGCAGCCTCTGGGACGGCGCGCCGCGCTTGTTCGTGGACCCGGCCAAGAGCGCCCAGTAACCCGGCATTCCCTTCTTAAATGCGAATCCGCCGGGGCAGCGATGCAGATCGCTGCCCCGGCGGATTTTTTGTCCTGCTCGCTGCCCTTAGTTAGGCCAGCGCGGTCGCCAGGCCGTAGAGCACCATGACGCAGGCGAAGCCGACCACCGATACCAGCGCCTGGCCAACAGTCCAGACCTTCAAGGTGGTTGGCACATCGATGTCCAGGAAGCGCGAGATCAGCCAGAAGCCGGAGTCGTTGACGTGGCCGGCGAAGACCGAGCCTGCTGCCAGCGCCAGCACCATGGCGGCGACCTGGAAAGCGGTCAGCGAGGCATCCGCCAGCACCGCCGGCTGGACAATGGCCGCCGCAGTGGTCAGCGCCACTGTTGCCGAGCCCTGAGCCAGTCGGACGATGGCCGCGATCAGGAAGCCGGCGACAATCAGCGGCATGCCCACCGATTCAAGCGAGGTGGCAATGGCGTTGCCGATGCCGCTGGCACGCAGCACGCCACCGAACATGCCACCAGCACCGGTGATCAGGATGATCGAGCAGACCGGGCCCAGCGCGGAGTCCACGATGGTCTCGGTAAGGGTCTTGTCCTTGCCCTTGCGGAAGCCCAGCAGGAAAATGCCCAGCAGCACGGTGATCAGCAGGGCCACCGGAGTTTCACCCAGCAGGCGAAGCCAGCGCACCCAGGAGGCTTCCGGGTCCACGACGCCGGCTGAGCCGAGCATATTCAGCCCCGTGTTCATGAAGATCAGCAGCAGCGGGAGCAGCAGCAAGCTGAACACCGTGCCCACGGAAGGAGAGGACTTGAACTCGTCCTTCGTTGCACCGTTGCCCAGTGCCGCATCCAGGATATTCGGTACCGGGATGTTGAACTTCTTGCCGACAAACTTTCCAAAGAGATGGCCTGCAACGAACCAGGTTGGAATCGCGACGACCAGGCCGAGCACCAGCACGAGCCCGACATTGGCTTCCAGCAGGCCGGATGCGGCCACAGGGCCCGGGTGCGGCGGAACGAAGACATGCATCACCGAGAATGCGGTGGCCGATGGGATGGCGTAGAGCAGCAGCGAGCCGCCCAAGCGGCGGGCCACGGTGAAGATGATCGGCAGCATGACTACCAGCCCGGCATCGAAGAAGATCGGGAAGCCGAAGAGCAGCGACGCAACCGACAAGGCCAGCGGTGCGCGCTTCTCGCCGAACTTGGAGATCAGCCAGCTGGTCATCACATCGGCGCCGCCACTGGTTTCCAGCATGCGTCCGAGCATTGCGCCAAGGCCGACCAGCAAGGCCACACTGGCCAAGGTGGATCCGAAGCCGCTGGTCAGCGTCGTAATGACCGATTCAGCAGGGATGCCGGAGGCCACCGCGGTCAGCAAGCTGGTGAGCACTAGTGCGAGGAACGCGTGGACGCGGAAGCGGATAATCAGCACCAGCAGCAGCGCTACCGCACCGACCGCCAGCATCAGGAGCCCGGGCGTACTTAACGTCCAGTTCAGTTCAAGCTCAGTTGTCATTGTCTTCCTTGATCAATGGGAGGCTTATGCCATGGGTGGTCTGTGGATTGCTGCCAGCGCACTGCGCTAGGACAGTTTGGCGATCAGCTGTCGAACGATGTCCTCGGGGCTATCGGCAATGTCGGCGCTGAGCACAGGCTCGTCCGCAGCTGGGGCCTCCAGCGTGGCCAGCTGGCTGTCGAGCAGGCTGGTGGGCATGTACTCGTGCGAGCGCGCGTTCATCCGATCGCGAATCAGGGTCGGGACACCGGTGAGGTGGACGAAGATCGTCGCTGGCTCCAAGCTGAGGATGAGATCCCGGTAGCTGCGCTTGAGTGCGGAACAGGCGATCACCAGCGGCGCCTGGCTTTGCTTGCTTTCGGACAGCTTGGTGCCGATCAGCTGCAGCCACGGCTCGCGGTCAGCGTCATTCAGAGACTGACCGCTGGCCATTTTTTCCTTGTTGGCCTTGGGGTGCAGGCTGTCGCCATCGATGAACTCATGATGCAGCTGGTCAGCCAGCATCTTTCCGATGGTGGTTTTGCCGCTGCCCGAGACACCCATTACAACAAGGGGCGGGACCTGTTCACTCATCCATTTACTCCGTCGTACGTGAACCTAATATATGACTTATGCTGTATCCAAAGTCATAAAGTATGATTTAACTAGAGTAAGAGTGGCGGCCGATGCTGTCAACAGGTCGCACCTGGTCCATTGCGGACGATTCTGCAAAGCATGTGACCAGAGAGGGAATTCCCGACTCAATTGGCCCTAGGTTCAAGCATGGCTTGAACCCAGCCTTAGAAAATGCTGAATTTCTGCGATGTCACTGTAGAACCCCAGCTCAATGCCATGTACTCTCGGTTTTTAGGTGGATCGAACCCGACCACTGCACAGTCTGACCATTGGAGCGAATCATGGGATTCATTGGATGGATAGTTTTGGGCTTGATTGCCGGAGCGATCGCAAAGGCCATTCTGCCCGGCAAGCAAGGTGGCGGCTGGATCGCTACCCTGATTCTCGGCGTCGTAGGCGCCCTACTCGGAGGCTGGATCGGAAGTGCTATCTTCGGTGAGGGCGTGGATGAGTTCTTCTCGATCTCAAGTTGGCTTCTTGCCATCGGTGGCGCCCTGATCGTCTTGGTCATTTGGGGCTTCATCACCAAACGACGGGCATAACGCTCCTCCCGAGGGACCATTGTCCCGCGGATCTTGAATTCCCGCCGAGCAGCAGTACCAACTGCTGCTCGGCGGGTTTTTCTCTTGTGTTGGCTACTTCACCCGCAGCAGCTCAGAGCCCACGGCTTCCCTGCGCAATTCGAAAAGCAGAAGGCTCCCCTCCGTGTCCGAGGCTTCCCCAAGTGCGGTATGGAACACCTTGAAGCTCAGTACCGCTGGGCAGTTGCGTGCGAACATCTGGGCCACGGCAGCAGGCCGGGACCGCTGGCCCGGGGCGTCGAAGACCATATCGGTAAATCCTTCGGGAACCCAGCGTGCACCAAGGTTGTCGTCGCCATCCAGGGAAGCTTCCTGCTGCTTTTCCCAGCGTTCAACGATCCGTTCTTCCGAGACATCTTGCGGCGCGTACGCCTCCACGATCTGAATCTCGTATCCGGCCTCCTGCAGCTGAGCTGCCAGCTTCTGTGCTGAATCCTCGGACGCAAGGACCTTGTCAATGACGACATTCAGCCCTTGCTCGAAGCATGCGGCACGCAGGTTCTCGCTGAGCATGGAAGATTCCTCATGCACCAGGCTCGCCATGTCCATCGGGAAGAACTGCTCACCGCGCTGCTCGCGCTCTTTGACTTCCCGAGGCTTGAAGAATCCTTCGTAGGTTCCGTCTTCTTGCGCTTCGCGCATCAGATTCGCCTTGAATTCATCGGCATCGATCACCACATAGTCATCTTCATGACCGCCAAGCAGTTCGCGCAGCAGGCTGCTCTTGCCGGCTCCCGGAGCTCCGGCAAGCACAACAGCTTGGCGCTGCGCTTGGGCGCCGCCCGCTGCCCGCAGTTCCTGGTCGATCAACCGCCGATGCAACTGGTCGCGTTCCCCGATCGCCTTCCACGAGCCCGGGGCCACTTCTTCGAACCAGTCAGGGTTGCGCACGGAGATGAACGGTGAATCATTGGCCAGCACTTCTCCGGGCTCATTGAGTTGAGCAATAGTCTTCAGGTGTTCGGTGATTTCTTGGTCATCTGCCATATTCGAATCCTAATCGGGATTAATCGCGATGACCCCACAGCACGCTGACAGCCGATTATCGTATAGTTCGATGATGGGCCCAGTGCCCGCGCACGACGTTAAGGAGACCCATGGCTACCGCACCGCTACCATCTGCAGGCAAAGGCCGAGCCGGGCGAACCTTCGCGCACATCGGCACCGAGCGTACTCGCTGGCGCGGGCTGATCCATGCCTGGTCCACCCCGGGCATTATCATCATGAGCCTGGTGCTGGTCGTACTGGCCAACGGACGCTTGGCGGAATGGACCACCGCGGTCTTCGCGCTCTGCTCGATCCTGCTCTTTGGCACCTCGGCGCTTTACCATCGTGGCAACTGGACCGACAAGGTCATGGGGCTCTTCCGCCGGGCCGACCATGCGAACATCTTCCTGCTCATTGCCGGCACCTACACTCCGGTAGCGGCATTGACCTTGCCCGGTCCGCAGGCGATCATCGTGCTGTCCGTCATCTGGGCCGGTGCACTGGCCGGCATTGCCATCAAGTCATTCTGGCCCGCGGCACCCCGCTGGGTTGGAGTCAGCCTCTACATCCTGCTCGGGTGGGGCGCATTGATGCAGTTGCCAGCGTTCTGGGCCGCGAACCCCGCGGTGATGATCCTGATTCTCGCTGGCGGCTTGGCCTACACGATCGGCGCGGTTTTCTACGCCACGAAGCGGCCAAATCCGCTGCCGAGCATTTTCGGATTCCACGAGCTCTTCCATGCCTGCACCGTCATGGCCTTCCTGTGCCACTGGACGGCTGTGCTTCTGGTGGCCCTATAAGCGCGCGAACCCACTGGAAAAAGCGATCGCCGCAAGCTCCACGAGGAAGCTTGCGGCGATCATTGGCTGAATCCCAGGCCGGACTAGCGCTGGCCGTAGCGCTTTCGCACGACCACAAGGCCGATCAGCGAAATCACGGCGATTGCCATGTAGTACAGGCTCGGTGCATCCAGCGACCCGGTCAGGTCCAGCAACCACGTCAGTACCAGCGGGGCAATTCCGCCCAAAAGGGTCACGCCCACGTTGTAGGCCACCGACAGGCCCGAACCACGGATGGCAGCCGGGAAGAGGTTGGAGAGCAACGCCGGCAGCGGACCGAAGTAGAAGGACATGATCACGCCGAGAACCGCGATCACGATCACCATCACGATCACGCTCGGGTTCGACGTCATCAGCTTGAACAGCGGATAGGCCAGCACGAACGCCGCGACCGCCGCGTAGGTCATCACCCGGGCCGGGCCAATGCGGTCGGCCAGATGGCCCACCAGCGGGACGCCGCACAACGTGATGATGCCCGCCGAGATGCCGCCCAGGAAGGCCGCGTCGGCAGGGATCTTCAGGTTCGTGACGGCGAAGGTCGGCATGTACAGGATCATGTACACCGAAATCGTGGCCACGCCAATGGTAGCCGCCGCGGCCAGCAGGCGGCCGTAGTGCTGGGTGAACAGCGTGCCCAGTGGCGATTTCTCCTTGGCGGCGGAAACGAACTCGTCGGTCTCATCCAGCTTGGCGCGGATATACAGGCCCACCGGCCCGATCAGCAGGCCGACGAAGAACGGCACGCGCCAGCCCCAGCTTTCCAGGGCTTCCTGGCTCAGGCCGGTGGTCAGGAAGTAGCCGAAGGCAGAAGCCAGCAGCATGGATGCACCCTGGCTGGCGACCTGCCACGAAGAGTAGAACGCCTTCTTGTGCGGTGCGGTTTCGATCAGGAATGCAGTGGCCGTGCCGAACTCGCCACCGGCAGAGAAGCCCTGGATCATGCGCGAGAGCAGGATGATCAAGGCACCGGCTACGCCCGCCACCTCGTAGGGCGGCGCCACGGCCATGATCAGCGTACCGAGCATCATCAGGCCCAGCGTAAGGGTCAGTGCGTTCTTGCGTCCCTTGCGGTCGGCGTAGCTGCCCAGCACCATGCCGCCCAGGGGGCGGATCAGGTAGGAAATCGCGAAGGTGGCGAAGGTGAGAATCAGGGCGAACGTGCCGTCCGATTCCGGATAGAACACCTTGGCAATGGTGGTCGCGAAGGTGGCATAGACAATGATGTCGAACCATTCCAGCGCCGCGCCAATGGAACTGGAAATGACCGCCTTGCGGGCTTTGACGATCTGCTCGGGTGTCGCCTTCACCTCTGCGCTCACGAGCTGACCTGCGCAATCAGCGAATCGATGAAGTTCTCGCACGCCACGATCTGCTCCAGCTCGATGTATTCGTCCGGAGCGTGGGCCTGGGCGATATCGCCAGGACCGCACACCACGGTGGGGATGCCGGCCGCGGCGAACAACCCGGCCTCCGTGCCATAGGTGACCTTTTCAGCGGTGGCAATGGCGCCGCAGGCGGCCGCGAAGGACACGATCCCTTCCTCCGCAGCGGTATCCAGTCCTGGAGCGCCCGCCTGCTGGGAGAACTCCACGGAGCAGCTCGGGTTCTGCTCGCGCATCTGGGCTTCCAGCTTGGCCGCTTCTTCGCGCAAGCGCGCGGTCAGCGCCTCGCGGTCCACCACCGCGAGCGAGCGGTACTCGAAGAACACCACCGCCTGCGAGGGAATGGTGTTCACCGCGATGCCGCCGTCGAACTTGTTCACGTTCATGGTGGTGGTCGGTTCGATGAACGCTTCATCGCGCGGGCCATGGTTGCGCAGCTCGGCTGAAACCTCCTCGACGAAATTCGCGAAGCGCAGCGCATAGGAAATGGCGTTGACTCCCTCGGAAGGCAGCGAGGAGTGCGCTGCGACACCGTTGAATTCGGCGCGGAAAACGTTCATCGACTTATGGCCGCGGATCGCCCGCATGCTCGATGGCTCCCCCACGAAGCATCCGCGAGGCGCCAGCTTCTCGTCAACAATTCTCTGCACCAGGGACACCGCGCCGACGCAGCCGACTTCTTCGTCGTAGGACAGCGCCAGGTGGATTGGTTCGGCAAGTTCTGCGCCGGTGAACTGGTCCAGCTTGGCCAGGATCACCCCGAGGAAGCCCTTCATGTCGCAGGTGCCGCGGCCATAGAGCTTGTCTGCGCGCACCTGGGCATCGAATGGATCGCTGCTCCATTTCTGCCCGTCCACTGGCACCACGTCGGTGTGCCCGGAAAGCACAATGCCGCCGGTGCGGGTTCCATCGGCGGCGGGGATGGTGGCCAGCAGGTTGGCCTTGGTGCCCTCTTCGTTGTGGATCAGCTGGGAACTGATGCCATAGGCGTCCAGCTTCTTCACGATATTCCCGATCAGCGCAAGGTTGCTGTCGCGGCTGGTGGTGTCCACGGCGATGAGCTCGTGGATTTCTTTCATACTTGCTTCGCTGGGCGCGGGCATTTCAGCTCCTGGATCTAGGCGATGATGCTATGGATTCATGCTTCCACATTGCTCCCGCACCACCTAGAAGATGTCAAAGAATGGCCTCTGGCTAGTCGGGAATAACGCCGGCACCACGCAGATAGTGCAGGATCGCGTTCTCGAAGGCCTCCTGCTGGTCCACGGGCCTTGCCGCTTGGCCCAGCGCGGCCGACAGGTGGGGGTAGCGGCCTGTTTCCAGCTGCGCTAACAGCGCCGCCGGGTCTTCGGGCCGCTGCTGGCTTTGCTCATTGAGCGCAAATGCTGCGGTCATGGCGTTGAGCATCGCCAGGCAATGCAGCTTGGCCCCTGCCTCCAGCCCGCTGCCTTTCAGGGCCGCTAATCCGCGTTCCAGGTAGGCCAAGGCGTTCGGCCCCATGGACGACTTGCCCATGGCCAGCGAGGGCGCCCAGGGATGCCTGCGCATGATCTGCAGGCCCTGGGTGGCCAGGCCGAGCAGCTGCTGGGCAGCCGAACCGGCCAGCGATTCCAGTTCATATTCCGCGCTGATCTGCTCAACCATGAGGCCGGTGAGCTCCTCATGGGACTCAACGTAACGGTACAGGGAGGCGGCTCCTGCTCCGATCTTTGCGGCTACGGCTCTGATGGATACCGCTCCCATGCCTTCTTCATCGGCCAGCGCGATCGCCGCCTGGGCGATCTTGGCCCGGGAGTGCCGGGGCCTGGGCCCGGTGCGAGGCTGGTTGCCGGTCATCGCTTGTCCTTTCCCGCAGGGCGCGTCGCGCGCCGTGCTCTGGCTGTATAGTTAACCGCAAACACTGTTCGCATTTAACTCTACAGGAGGAACCATGCGCTTGCTGATGATCGCACCGGGAACACGAGGCGATGTCGCGCCGATGGCCGGCCTCGGCCAGAAGCTGGCGCTCCATGGTATCGATGTATCCATTGCGGCAAACCCGGCATACAAGGACCTTGCCGTTTCCGCAGGCTGCCGATTCCGGGAGCTCCCCGGCGACATGAGCGCCTTGGTCAAGTCGGCAGCTCCGGGCGCTAAGGCCAGCCCCAAGGATCTGCGCCGGTACCTCCGGGAGCTCCGGGACTATTTCGAACTGGCAGCTACCGGAACGATGGCCGCAGCCGAGCGAGGTGCCGATATCATCATGACCAATGCGGTAGCACCCTATGCCTACGACGTGGCCGAGGCCGTGGGCATCCCCGCGATCGGCGCGCACCTGCAACCCATTGAACCCAGTGCAGCGTACTCGCCCATGGTTTTGGGTGCATCGCGCAGCTTCGGGCCACTGGGCAACAAGCTGCTCGGCCAGCTCTTCGCCGCTTCCAAGGCGCCCTACGACCTCCCAGCAAAGCGGGTACGCGAATCCCTGGGATTGCCCGCGCGCAGCCGTATTGCCTCCGAACGCCTTCGCCGCCAGCACCGGGGCCCCATTCTCCACGGCTTCAGTTCAGTTATCGTTCCACGGTCCGCTGATTGGCATGAGGGGATCGTCAATTGCGGGTACTGGTGGCCGCCAGCCGATCCGGCATGGACACCGTCGCAGCGGCTGCTCGACTTCATCGACAAGGGGCCGGCTCCAATCTTCATTGGCTTCGGCAGCACGCAGGCGCTGGAACCGGACTTCATCACGGATGTTGCCCGGCGCACCGGAAGACGGACTATCGTGCAAGGGGAACCGGAAATCGACGAACCTGGCATCCTGGGCATCGGCGCGGTACCGCACCACTGGCTGTTTCCGCAGATGGCAGCCGTCGTGCACCATGCCGGGGCCGGCACCACGGCCGCTGGCCTGCGGGCAGGCGTCCCCGCAGTTCCGGTTCCAGTCTTCACCGACCAGCCGTTCTGGGCCCAGCGCATCCACCGGCTCGGCGCGGCTGCCGAGCCCATTGCCTACAAGCACTTGACTGCGCAGCGGCTCGCGTCCTCAATTACCGGAGTCCTGGCCAATGAGGACCTGGCCGATGGCGCCCGGCGAATTGCCCGGCAGCTGGCAGCCGAAACGGACAGCTCGATTCCAGTAATAAGGATCCTCGAACAGCTGGGCGCCAGGCACCGGCCCAGCTAGCCTGGCCGGGACCGGTAGAATTGGAACTCCAGCCCCTCGCAACAGAACAGCTCATGCGCGGTTGCCATGCGCTTGAGCAACGCTGATCGACAGGGCCATCCCATCGCTTCCCATTCCGCCACCGCCCCTGTGACCGTTTCCTGGGACCACGAAGGAACCAGCACCACAGCCATCTGGCTGTCCGTCAATTCCCGCCGGGCACCAGCACACATCGTGGTGGCCGATGACCGCTTGAGCGCGGATGCGGCCATGCGCCACGCGGCCCGCGGCACGGCCATACTGTGGACCGGCGACTTCCACAACGCCAAGCAACTGCTTGCCGCCATGGACCGGCGCATGGCGGCCGCCAACGCGGCCAAGGCCAGCAGCGCGAAGGCCAAGAAAAAGGTCCTGGATGATGCGCAGAAGTTCTACGCCATCCGGCAGGCCCGGGCCCAGCGTTCGCGGATGCTGTCGCTGATCCTGATTCCCTTGGATTTCCACGCCGAGGACGGCCTGGCCGTCCTGGACTTGCCCCGGGCGCCGATCGTCGGTCCGGCGGTGGCATTCGGCTACGAGCAGGCCGCGGACCTGGCTGGACACCTGGCTGTGGCCAGCCTGCAGGAACTAGCTGGCATGCTCAGTGCCCACCAGTGGTTCCTGAAGGGTGTGGACGTTCCGGCACTGGGAGCGAAAATCCACCCGGCCTACGGGACGTTCATGCCCACCCGTCAGGAATATGTGGATCTGGTGGCGGTGGCTCCGCTGGAGGACCTCTCGCTGGCTTTCGACATCGGCACCGGAACCGGAGTGCTCTCGGCAGTGCTGGCCCGCCGCGGAGTCAAGCAGGTCATCGGCACCGACATCCACCAGCGCGCGGTGGACTGCGCCAACGACAACTTCGCGCGCTTGGGTATTTCCGGCGCCGCCCGTGCGCAACTGACCAGCATGTTCCCCGAAGGCCGCGCCCCGCTGGTCGTGTGCAATCCCCCGTGGCTTCCGGGCAGCGCGCCGAGCACCCTGGATGCGGCTATTTACGATCCCGAGAGCAAGATGCTGATGCAGTTCCTGCGCGGATTGCCCGGTCACCTGACCGAGAACGGCGAAGGATGGCTGATCATCTCGGATCTCGCCGAGCTGCTGGGCTTGCGTACCCGCGCGCTGCTGCTGGAGGCCATCGAGGCGGCAGGCCTTGAAGTCATCGACAAGATCGACACCGCGCCAAGGCACCACCGCGCACAGGATGCCCAGGACGTGCTGCATTCGGCCCGTTCGAAGGAAGTCACTTCATTGTGGAGGCTCAAGGCCAAGTAGCCCCGAGTGCGTTCCATGCAGAAACGGCAAAGGTGCCCGCGGAATTCGCGGGCACCTTTGCCGTTTAAGCTCCTGCGTGCCTGTTGCTATTTGTCCAGGCCGTCGCGTACGTCCTTGGCCGCATCCTTGACTGACTCGCCGGCCTGCTTGGCTTTCGCAGCGGCTTGGTCCTTAACGCCTTCAGCCTGCAGGCGTTCATTGCCGGTCGCATCGCCTACGGATTTCTTGGCCTTGCCCGAAACTTCTTGCGCCTTATTCTGGATCTTATCGCCTAGGCCCATTGGAAAATCTCCTTCTGCAGTTGATTCGACAGCGTACCTTCTCCAGCCTAATGGGCCGCGCAGATGATTCACCTGTCCCGGGCCTCTGCATTAGCTGGCAGATTTTCCCGGTTCCTCCCCGGCTGCGCAATTGCGTGTATCCTTACACGTTCTTCCGGCGATCACACCGCATCCAGCAGTGCGCGAAGCTGTTCCTTGTACTCTTCGAAGGCGGTTCGCCCAGCGCGGGTCAAGGCAATGTAGGTCACTGGGCTGCGCCCCTCCAGGATCTTGTCCACCTTCACGTAGTCACCGTCTTCCAGCTTGCGCAAATGCGTTGCCAGATTACCCGAGGTCATCGACAGCAGGCCCTGCAGCTTGGGAAACGAGATGCTGTCTCCGGCCCGCAAGGTGTCCAGGACCGTGACGGTCCTCAGCCGTGCCTGGGCGTGGATCAGCGGGTCAAGCTCCTGCATGCCCACCCCGGATCAACGCTCCTGAGACCAGTTCCGGCTTGCTGCCGTGCAGCAGGCCCAGCACGATGAATCCCAGCCCGCCAACGGCACCGGCCAAGAGGTTCAGCGGTGCCGGCACGGCCAGTGAGAGCAGGGCAATAGCCAAGATCCAGGACCCGAAGACCAGCTGGGCCCGGTCGTTGAAGAGCACCGAGCCGGCAACCACGAGCACGCCGATCACCAGGCACAGGCCGGTGAGGGCAAAAGTCGCCATGCCCATTGAGCTCAGCCCCTCGACATGCAGCCGCCAACCGAGCAAGGCGGTGATGATCATGCCCAGGCTGAAGGTGTTGCCGTAGATCGCTCCTTGCGCCATCGACGGACCTTTGGTCCCCGAACCGCGCTTGGCCGAATGCACGGCGGAAATCACGATCGCAATGAGGAATGAGGCAACTGCGGTGCCGATGCCAACCGCCGGCGGCAGCAGCGGCGAGCCCTGCGGCGCGAGTGCCAAGTAGAGCCCGAGGAAGGCAATGATCCAGGCACCGCCCCAGATGGAGAACAGCAGTTGCTGGTTCGGGCTCATGCCCTCGCGGGCTTGCTGTGCATCCGATTCGATTCCACGCAGAATGCGAGCCGGGTCGATGTCATTGCTGTTCGTGTTGTCCATGGCGCACTGCCTCCTTCGGCGATCACCGCCTCCGAGCCGCAAAGCAGTACGTGATGAAAACCACTTTGCATTACAAAGTTCAAGATAGCGCTAACGACGGCTTACCGCAAGAGGCGCATTCTGGCAGCTGCGCCTAATCGCACCCCGCCGTTTTCGACCCACGGCAGAAGCAGCAGGCCAGAGGCCTTTCAAGAGCAATTGCACGTCGCATGGAAGCGAAGTGGATTTTTCCTGCAGCGCTCGGTTTGCGCTTGGCGCTATTTGCGCCCGAGCACGGCCACCAGGAAATCGGCGGCAGGCAAATGGAAGTTCCAGGTCGAATAGCGTTGCTGCAGTGCCAGCCCCGCCTCCAAAGCGTCGGCCTCGAAGTCATCGAACCCGTAGCCGCGTCCCGAGCCGAAGCCGATGATCATGCGCCCGTCTGCCGCCAGATGCCCGCGCAGTTGCTGCAGCGCCGGGCGGCGTTCGGACTCGGAGAGGAAGGTGACGACATTGCCGGCAGAAACTATCAGGTCGAATTCCTGGTTCTCCCCCGCTGCGTCAGCGATGGTGAAGTCAGCCAGATTGCCGACCTGCCATTGGGCTTTGGGGTAATCTGCCCGGGCAACATCGATTAGATGCGGGTCGAGGTCCACGCCAACCACTTGGTGCCCTTGCTCGGAAAGCCAGCCGCCGATCCGCCCGGTCCCGCATCCGGCATCAAGAATTCTGCTGCCCCGGGCAACCATCGCGTCAACGGCGCGAGCTTCCCCGAAAATATCCTGGCCTTCGGCGGCAAGCGTGCGCCAGCGCTGGGCAAAATTCTGCGAGTGGTCCGGGTTCTTGCGAACGGTGGCGAGCCAAAGGTTTTCTTCTGGTGCAGTCATGCATCCAGTTTCGCACTTTCGCTGGCATTCGGCGATTGGCTGGCGCCGGCGGGGAATACGAAGAAGACCGCTTCAATCACTCTTTCCAGAGTGATTGAAGCGGTCTTCTTTTTGGTGGGCCCTACCGGGATCGAACCGATGACATTCACGGTGTAAACGTGACGCTCTACCAGCTGAGCTAAAGGCCCTCCTGCAGTGTGTGAAATCGGGAAGTTTCTTTCCTTCAGTCCTTCGCTGCAACAAGTAATAATCTAATGCATCCCGAACTGACTTGGCAAATTGAAATGGAGGTTTTCATAAAAGAGTGCCGAGCGTCACCACATCGCCTGATCTTGGAACCTACTCTCCAGTGGCGTTGCCGGCAAGTTCGAGGCTGTTCGCATGCACGGGTAATCCGCAATCGCCAGCATCGCCCCCACACCTGCTTATTCCACGCTGCACCACTGGGACCAGCACCATCGAGGCGCGAGCTCAGTCCAGCGCGGAAGAACACGAGGCGCCTGGATCTGCGGACTTGCCCCGCAGGTGGAAGCGAAGCAGCTCGATGAGCGATAGCACGTACCAGGAAACGGTGATCGAAGACGACGCCGCCACCCTCCACGGGGCATTGGAAAACAGCGATGCCAGATCGCTGTACCGGGTTCGCAGATTCGAAGCACCCTCCGGTCCCGCGCAAGGGCCACCGGCTCAGCCACGCTGGCTTCGGACGACAATGCCAGGAGTCCAGCGTCATCGAGGATCAAATATTCCATGAAGCCGGCACTATGGGCACCGCAGGACATGCCCGAGTGGAAAAATCGCCTCAAGGAGACAAAAAATCCCCGATCCGAATGGATCGAGGATTCTTATTTGGTGGGCCCTACCGGGATCGAACCGATGACATTCACGGTGTAAACGTGACGCTCTACCAGCTGAGCTAAAGGCCCTTACCATGTTCGCTTTTGCAAGCCAACGAGGAATAACTCTACACAGGTTTCTGCGTCCGGGCAAATCGGTGAGCCGACTTTTTTCGTGAACTGGAGCACAGCCCATATCGGCACGCTAAACGGCGCGTTCCACTGCCGCCTTGTAATCATCAATGCTTCTTGGCTGCGTCATCTCGCTGCGGAAAATATCGCGCACTTCACCGTCAACCAGGTACAGCGTCAATCTGGCAGCGACCCCACGCTCAGGGTCAAAGGCGTCGGCCTGTTGCGCCACCGCCCCATGAGGCCAAAAATCGGCCAGCAGCTCGAAGTCCAAGCCAAGCGACTGCGCATAGTTGCGCAGGGTGAATTTATGGTCCACCGAAATGGCCACGATGCGCACCTGGTGCTGCGTGAAGAATTCGTAGTGCTCTTGGAGTGTTGCCAGTTCCGACCCGCATACCCGCGAAAATGCCCAGGGATAAAAGACAACCAGCACCCGGCCGCTAGACAGCCCGGTACTGGTTATCGTTTCGCCGTACTGATTTTCCAGCGAGAAGTCGAACAGGCGTGAACCTGTTTGAATCATTAGTTCTTCTTACGCGGGGCGAGGCGGATTGCGGACCAATCCTCCGAAACGCCTTCACTAGTAGTTACATGCAGGCCAGCGGTTGGCGCCTCCTGCTGGATAAGTGCTGGGGATACATGTCCCTCGCGGCCCTGCTTAGGAGTAAGCAGCCAAACGATGCCACTCTCGTCCAAGCAGTTCAGCGCGTCCATCAATGCGTCAACTAGATCTCCATCGCCGTCGCGCCACCAGAAAATGACTGCGTCGACAACGTCATGGTCCTCTTCGGTGAGCAGCTCTGAACCAATCAGGTCCTCGATCGATTCGCGCAGATCGTAGTCCACGTCATCGTCGTAACCCAGTTCCTGAATAAGGTCTTCATTAGCGAAGCCCAATTTTTTGGCGGGCTCCAAGTTTGCCGATACGGCGTCGCTCACTTCATTCCTCCTGCTGGTGCAAAGCGTTACTACCAACGAAACACGGTTTTGCCGCTCCGTTCAAGCGCTACAGCGATAACACGCCGAACAAATATAACCCACATTCCAGTGACCCGCATCATATTGACATGGCCATGAGGAAGTTAGCTCCCGTACCTGGTTGCGCAAGTCACTTCAAATATCTGATTTAAAACGGTTTCTGCTGGAAAACGCGACACAAAACTGGATCGTTTAACACTAGAGTTGCATATGAACCGGCAGTGCACATCA
This sequence comes from Glutamicibacter sp. NPDC055354, assembly GCF_053644955.1. Taxonomy (NCBI): domain Bacteria; kingdom Bacillati; phylum Actinomycetota; class Actinomycetes; order Micrococcales; family Micrococcaceae; genus Glutamicibacter; species Glutamicibacter sp. NPDC055354. Next base: position 464,619 of record NZ_JBSHMB010000001.1, on the reverse strand, counting down.
TTCCAGTGCTACTGCACCCGTTGTCCCAATACCGACGCACCGCAGCGCAAAACTGCACAGCGCCGGAGCCGCAATTCAATCAAGGAGCTTCCGTGGCTGTAGAGGAACACATCTCCCAGATCCGTAGCGGGTTGACTTACCAGCTGTCCGATCGGGATCCTGAGGAAACTCAGGAATGGATGGACTCGTTTGACTCCCTCGTAGAGACCCAGGGCACCGAGCGTGCCCAGTTCATTATCCGCTCGCTGCTGCAGCGTGCAGGTGCCAAGTCCGTGGGCGTGCCTCACGTGACCACCACCGACTACGTGAACACCATTCCTGTGGACCAGGAACCAGAATTCCCGGGCGATGAGGCCATCGAGCGCCGCTACCGCGCCTTCATGCGCTGGAATGCCGCCATCATGGTGCACCGCGCCCAGAACCCTCATATCGGCGTTGGCGGGCACATCTCCACCTACGCCGGTGCAGCGACCCTGTATGAAGTAGGTTTCAACCACTTCTTCCGCGGCAAGAACCACCCAGGCGGCGGCGACCAGGTCTTCTTCCAGGGCCACGCCTCGCCAGGCATGTACGCCCGCGCGTTCCTCGAAGGCCGCCTGTCCGAAGAGGACATGGACGGCTTCCGCCAGGAAAAGTCAAAGGAAGGCCACGCGCTTCCTTCCTACCCTCACCCGCGTTCCCTGCCTGACTTCTGGGAATTCCCAACCGTCTCGATGGGCATCGGCCCAGCTAACGCCATCTACCAGGCGCAGCTGAACCGCTACCTGCAGAACCGCGGCATCAAGGACACCTCGGACCAGCAGGTCTGGGCCTTCCTGGGCGACGGCGAAATGGACGAGCCGGAGTCGCGCGGCTTCCTGCAGCTGGCCGCCAACGAAAAGCTGGACAACCTGAACTTCGTCATCAACTGCAACCTGCAGCGCCTTGACGGCCCGGTTCGCGGCAATGGCAAGATCATGCAGGAACTGGAAGCCTTCTTCCGCGGTGCCGGCTGGAATGTCATCAAGGTTGCTTGGGGCCGCGAGTGGGATGCTCTGCTCGAAGCAGACAAGACCAACGCGCTGGTTGACATCATGAACCAGACCCCGGATGGCGACTACCAGACCTACAAGGCTGAGTCCGGCGCATTCGTTCGCGAGCACTTCTTCGGCCAGCGTCCGGAAACCAAGGAATTGGTTGCCGACATGAGCGACGACGAGATCTGGAACCTGAAGCGTGGCGGCCACGATTACCACAAGGTCTACGCCGCCTACAAGGCTGCTGCGGAGTTCAAGGGCAAGCCGACCGTTATCTTGGCCAAGACCGTCAAGGGCTACGGCCTGGGTTCGCACTTCGAGGCTCGCAACGCGACCCACCAGATGAAGAAGCTGACCATGGAGGACTTGAAGAAGTTCCGTGATCACCTGCGCATCCCTATCACCGACGAGCAGCTCGAAGCGGACCTCTACACTCCTCCGTACTACCGCCCAACCGAGGATTCGGCTGAGTACAAGTACATGATGGAGCGCCGCGAGGCCCTGGGCGGTTCGGTGCCTACCCGCCGCCAGGAAGCTTCGAAGAAGCTGGCCCTGCCAGGCGAGAAGACCTACGCGATCGCCAAGCGCGGTTCGGGCAAGCAGCAGGCGGCCACCACCATGGCCTTCGTGCGCCTGCTCAAGGACCTGATGCGCGACAAGGAATTCGGCCACCGCATCGTGCCGATCGTGCCAGATGAGTCCCGTACCTTCGGCATGGACTCGTTCTTCCCGACCGCGAAGATCTACAACCCGGGCGGCCAGAACTACCTGTCCGTGGACCGCGACCTGGTCCTGGCCTACAAGGAATCCCCTCAGGGCCAGCTGATCCACCCGGGCATCAACGAGGCCGGCGCTGTCGCAGCCTTCACCGCTGCCGGCACCAGCTACTCGACCCACGATGAACCGCTGATCCCGATCTACGTGTTCTACTCGATGTTCGGCTTCCAGCGCACCGGCGACCAGTTCTGGGCAGCCGGGGACCAGATGACCCGTGGCTTCATCATCGGCGCTACCGCCGGCCGCACCACCCTGACCGGTGAAGGCCTGCAGCACGCAGATGGCCACTCGCCAATTCTGGCCTCGACCAACCCTGCTGTGATCACCTACGATCCGGCCTACGGCTACGAAATCGGCCACATCATGCGCTCCGGCCTGGAACGCATGTACGGCGGAACCCACGCCGATCCGAACGTGATGTACTACCTGACCGTGTACAACGAGCCGATCAGCCAGCCAGCTGAGCCGGAGAACGTTGACATCGAAGGCATCATCAAGGGCATCCACCTGCTCAAGGAAGCTACCACCGACGGCCCGCGCGCACAGCTGCTGGCCTCGGGCGTGGCCGTGCCATGGGCGCTGGAAGCCCAGGCCATCCTGGCCGAGGAGTGGGGCGTTTCGGCTGATGTCTGGTCGGTCACCTCGTGGAACGAACTGGCCCGCGACGGCCAGCGCGCCGACGCCGACGTGCTCGTGGATCCATCGAAGCCGCGCCGCACCCCGTACGTGACCTCGAAGCTGGAGTCCACCCCGGGCCCAGTCATCGCGACCACCGACTACATGCGCGCCGTGCCCGAGCAGCTGCGCCCGTACGTGCCAGGTGAATTCCACACCCTGGGCGCGGACGGCTTCGGCTTCTCGGACACCCGTGCCGCGGCCCGCCGCTTCTTCAAGATCGATGCGCACTCGCTGGTCGTGCAGACCTTGCAGTCGCTGGTTGAGCGCGGCGAAATCCCTGCGGACACCGCAGTGAAGGCGCACGCCAAGTACGACCTGAATAACGCTAACGCCGGCCAGTCCGGCAACGCTGGCGGCGACGCCTAGGCCCCAGGTTCCAGGTGCCCGGAGCTTGCTCCGGCGCCGCATTGAGCAGCTGCCCGATGACGAGGTTTTCCTCGTTGCCGGGCAGCTGGCTCATTTAATCTCACCTTTACCTGCTGTGCCGGGCGCGGGGGAAGAAAAGAAACTAAGCTGGAACCCATGAGTCCTGAAATGGATGCCGCCGCAGCTCCGAAGAACCGTCCCAGCCGATCCCAGGCACCCAGCAGTGAAACGCTCAAGCGACTCAAAAGCCATATTGGCGTCCTGTCCACCACCGCGCTGAAGTACCTCGACCAGCAACTGCCCTGGTACCGATCGCTGGCGCCCAATGAGCGCGCCGCCTTGGGACTGATCGCCCAGAAGGGCATCTCCACCTTCGTTACCTGGTACGAGGATCCCTCCTCCACCCCGTCCTGGGTGGTGACCGACGTCTTCGGCGCCGCTCCCACGGAGCTGACCCGATCCATCTCCCTGCAGAAGGCCTTGGGCCTGTTGCGCACCATCGTGGAAGTGGTCGAATCCCAGGTGCCCGACATCGCCGCCGAGCATGAGCAGGCAGCCCTGCGCGAAGCGGTGCTGCGCTATTCGCGCGAGGTCGCTTTCGCCGCCGCCGATGTCTATGCCCGCGCCGCCGAAACCCGCGGCGCCTGGGACTCGCGCTTGGAGGCCCACGTGGTCGACGCGGTGCTGCACGGCGAGGCCCACGACTCGCTCTCCTCGCGCATTGCGGCCATTGGCTGGAAGTCGCAGAAGAATATCCGCATCCTGGTGGGCACCACCCCTTCGTCCAACCCGGCCACCTTCGTCTCGGCCCTGCGCCGTATTGCCATCCGCTACTCGCGCGATTCGCTGGTGGGCGTGCTCGGCGACCGCTCGGTGCTGATGCTTTCGGACACCAAATTCGAAGAAGCGGATCTGAGCCGGCTGACCCGGTTCTTCGGGCCCGGCCCGCTGGTCTACTCCCCCATGGCTCCGACGGTGAAGGAAATGCACCACGCCGCGGTGGCAGCCGTGGCGGGATTCAGCGCCGCCAAGGCCTGGCCGCAAGCACCGAATCCGGTCGGTGCCGATGACCTGTGGCCAGAACGCGCCTGCAACGGCGATGAATTGGCCCGCACGGCGCTGGTGGACCAGGTCTACATTCCGCTGCAGCAGGCCTCCAATGGCCTGGCTGAAACGCTCTCCAGCTACTTGGCGCTCGGCCACTCGCTCGAAGGCACCGCCCGGGAACTGTTTGTCCATGCAAACACGGTGCGCTACCGGCTCAAGCGGGTCAGCGAAGTCACCGGTTGGGATCCACTGGTTCCCCGGGATGCCTTCGTCCTGCAAACCGCGCTGCTTTTCGGACGGCTCCACGAATCGAACTTGTAGGCTTCAACCAAAGAGCGTCGAGCTCCCGACACCGATAATTCCGAGTTGATCGCGCATTACAGCGGAATTCAGCTTCTGGATACGCTAGGCTTTTGTAGAGATCCTACAAACAGTCACCACGAGCTTGGTACTCAAATGAAGCGCCAAAAGCTCCCAACATTTGGAAAGCTGTAAGAGTGTTAGCAATCGTTTGCCCCGGACAGGGCTCCCAGACCCCAGGTTTCCTCACCGAATGGCTCGACGTCGATGGCGTGGCCGAGCATTTGCAGGCGCTCAGCTCGATCACCGAGCGCGACCTCACCGCCCACGGCACCACCTCCGATGAAGAGACCATCAAGGACACCGCCGTCGCCCAGCCGCTGATCGTCGCTGCCGGCCTGGTCACCGCCCGTGCGCTCTTTGGCAGCTCGCTGCCGGCAGGCGCCGTTGTGGCCGGCCACTCGGTTGGCGAGATCACCGCGTCGGCCCTGGCCGGCGCGCTGGACGAAGCTGACGCCATGAATTTCGTGAAGGTCCGCGCCAACGCCATGGCCGAAGCCGCTGCGGCGGCTCCGACCGGCATGGCAGCAGTGCTCGGCGGCGACCCGGATGAGGTCCTGGTCAAGCTCGACGAACTGGGCCTGACCCCGGCCAACGCCAATGGCGGCGGCCAGATTGTGGCCGCAGGAACCATGGAGCAGCTCGCGGCCCTGGGCGAGAACCCGCCGGCCAAGGCTCGCGTGATCCCCCTGAAGGTTGCCGGCGCATTCCATACCGCGCACATGCAGCCCGCAGTTGGCATCCTGGAGGAACTGGCCGGAACCATCACCCCGAAGGAACCAGCGGAAACCCTGCTCTCGAACTTCGACGGCAAGGCCGTAGCCGATGGCCAGGCGAACCTCGATTCGCTGGTCGCCCAGGTATCGCGTCCGGTCCGCTGGGACCTGTGCATGCAGACGCTGGCCGAAGCTGGCGTGACCGGTGTGCTGGAACTGGCACCGGCCGGAACCCTGGTGGGATTGGCCCGCCGCGGGCTCAAGGGCGTGAAGACCCTGGCGGTGAAGAGTCCAGCGGATCTGGAAGCTGCCAAGACGTTCATCGCCGAGCACACCGCCAACTAGGCTTTTGCGCCGTTCACAGATTGTGCACGCCGGGAACGTCATGTTGCGTCCGCCGAGCGCGTCTCTGGCCTAAGCTTTAAACCGACGAAACGTGCCGCGCATTCTTGATGCGCCACCAAAGTTTCATTAAGCCGGCTGGAACCGGTTCCTGGAAACAGGATCTGCACCCAGCCACAAAAATGACCGGAGTCCTCCGGCTAAGAAGAAAAGGAGCCATCCATGGCTAGCAACGAAGAAATCCTGGCGGGCCTCGCCGAAATCGTCAACTCCGAGACCGGCCTGGACGAAGCAGACGTGCAGATGGACAAGTCCTTCACCGAGGACCTGGACATCGACTCGATCTCGATGATGACCATCGTCGTTGAGGCTGAGGAAAAGTTCGAGGTCAAGATCCCTGACGAAGAGGTCAAGAACCTGAAGACCGTCGGCGACGCCGTCAACTTCATCGCTGCGGCACAGGCCTAAGCTTCCCGGCGTTTTTCGCCACACCGTTGTGCGGGCAAGCCGCGCACACCGGCCGGTACGTCAAGCCGGCCCCCTGAATTTCCAAGCACAGTTCTTATTCGCACAGTAGAGAGTTTGATGATGGCGCGCAAAGTAGTGATCACCGGTCTCGGAGCCACCACCCCAATCGGCGGGGATGTCCCCACCCTATGGGAAAACGCCCTCAAGGGCGTCTCCGGCGCCGTAACCCTGGAAGATGACTGGGTTAAGGAATACGACCTGCCGGTCACCTTCGCCGCCCGCGCTGCTGTGCAGCCGACCGAGGTACTCTCCCGCCCGGAGACCAAGCGCATGGACCCATCGACCCAGTTCGCTGTGGTTGCGGCCCGTGAAGCCTGGGCCGACTCAGGCCTGGTCAAGGAAGAGATGGACCAGAACAAGCTGGCCGTTGCCTTCGCTACCGGCATCGGCGGCGTCTGGACCCTGCTCAACGCCTGGGACACCCTGCGCGAAAAGGGCCCACGCCGCGTCCTGCCCATGACCGTGCCAATGCTGATGCCTAACGGCCCAGCAGCTGCCGTGTCGCTGGACCTGGGTGCCGCCGGTGGCGCGCATACCCCGGTTTCGGCTTGCGCTTCGGGTACCGAAGCGATGCACGTTGGCCTGGAGCTGATCCGTTCGGGCAAGGCCGATGTGGTCATGGTCGGTGGCGCAGAAGCCGCGATCCACCCCATGCCGATGGCCGCCTTCGCGTCCATGCATGCACTCTCACGCCGCAACGATGATCCGGCCAAGGCTTCGCGCCCCTACGACACCGACCGTGATGGCTTTGTCATGGGCGAGGGCGCTGGCGCGCTGGTACTGGAAGCCGAAGAGCATGCAATCGCCCGCGGCGCACGCATCTACGCCGAGCTGGCAGGCTCCTCGGTCACCTCCGATGCGCACCACATCACCGCACCGGATCCAGAAGGCATGGGTGCAACCCGTGCGCTGAAGGCTGCCATGTTCGATGGCCGCATCCAGCCAGAGGACGTAGTCCATGTGAACGCCCACGCAACCTCCACCCCAGTTGGCGACAAGCCGGAATACGCTGCGCTGAAGAACGCCCTGGGCGATCACCTCGAGAACGTGTGGGTATCCGCGACCAAGTCGCAGATGGGCCACCTGCTAGGCGCCTCCGGTGCCGTGGAGTCCGTGCTGTGCGCACTGGCCATCTACAACCGCAAGGCCCCGGTGACCATTAACCTGGACAACCAGGATCCAGAGATCCCGTTGAAGGTCGTCACCGGCCAGCCTGCGCAGCTGCCTGCAGAGGGCTCCATCGTTGCGCTGAATAACTCCTTCGGCTTCGGCGGCCATAACGCCGTGGTCGCCATCCGCAGCGTCTAGCCGTTCCGGCAGCTGCAGGCGAGCGCGCCATTGGGCTGGTTGAAGATTACTCTTCAACCAGCCCAGTGGTCTTTAACCCCGAAAGAATTGGCTCAGAGCCATTGCTTCGGTCCTGACATGTTCGTTAAGCTCAAGTACCGCCTCATGTCGGAGGCAACTGACGGTACTTGCCACGAGCAAAGGATCCCTTCCCATGCGCACCCTGATCGCCACTTCCTTCGTCTCCTTGGACGGTGTCGTCCAAGCCCCGGGCGGCGAACCCGGCTACCGCAATTCAGGCTGGACGATGAACTCGGTCGAGTTCGACCCCGCCGCCTACGAACTGAAGGGCGCCGAGCAAGAAGAAGCCAGCGCCATGCTCTTGGGCCGGCACAGCTACGAGGCCTTCTGCGCGGTGTGGCCCTCGATGACCGAGCAGTTCCCGCAGTACAACGCGATGCCCAAGTACGTGCTCTCCACTACCTTGCGGGAGAAGGACTTGGCCGGGAACTGGGGCGAGACTGCGATCTTGCGCTCGGTCGCCGATGTGGCGCGGCTTCGAGCCGGCGACGGCGGCCCGATCAGTATCCATGGATCGGCAACGATGGTCCACTCGCTGCAAGAACATCAGCTCATCGACCAGTACAACCTGCTGGTCTTCCCGGTTTTGCTTGGTGCAGGCAAGCGCCTTTTCAGCGACGCGAGCCTGGACGCGCAGAAGCTGGCCCTCATTGATTCGCAGGTCTACTCCAACGGCATCCAGAAGAACGTGTTCAAGGTTCAGCGCTAGCTGGTCCTAGCTGGCTGCGGGCAGGTAAGGCCGGGTGATCAATTCCAGGTAGTGCCCGGAAGGATCAAGCAGATAGACTCCCCGGCCGCCGTGTTCATGATTAATCTGCCCTGGCAGCTGCCGTTGGGGATCGGCCCAATGCTCCATTTTCCCCTCGCGGATAGTCGCGTAGGCGCGGTCGAAATGCTCGTCATCGAGCAGGTAGGCATAGTGCTGCGCTGGGAAGTCCATCGGTGGTGCAGCGAATTGAAGCAGCACCCCGTGGGCCAGGCTGATGTTGGTAAATGGTCCCCAGCTTGATTCCGCGCGGGCTTCGAGCAGCTCAAGATAGAACTTTGCCATGCGTTGCGGGTCGAGTGAAGCGATGATGGTGTGGTTGAACTGTGCGGTCATGTCTCCCTTTCGTGGTTCAGATGTGCTGTTCTTTGGTGGAATGCATCTGGCACGGGAGGGCCGCGGATCAGGGAACGACCAGTTTGCCGTTCCGGGAGTGGCCGCATGCGGCCTGACTGGTCTTCATCGCCATCGAGCATAGCACTGCGCTTCGGCGCTTCTCCACAACCGCAGTTTTTAAAGCAAGAAGTGGGATCCCCGGCATGGGATCCCACTTCTTTTGGGTAACAACCCCGCACCATCGGGGTTGTATCTGAGTGCCGGTTGATAAGTCACTCAGGGACTGGATAACCAGTTGCTAAACCACCTGGTTGAGCCATCGAACAGGCGCGTCTTCGCCTGCGTGACGGAAGGGTTCGAGTTCTTCATCCCAGGGCTCGCCGAGAGCGATGGACATCTCCTGGTAGAAGACCGAGGGATTTCCGTCGCCCTTTTCATAGGCCCACCGGATGCGTTCTTCGCTGACCATGACGTTGCCAGCGCAATCAACGGTGGCGTGGAAGATGCCAAGATCAGGGGTCACGGACCAACGGCTGCCGTCGGCACCCGGGCTTGGGTCTTCGGTGATTTCGAAACGAAGGTGCTGCCAACCATGCATCTCACTGGTCAGCAAAGCGCCGGTACCTTGCGTACCTACCCACTCGATTTCGGCGCGACAAAATCCGGGTGCGACGTGCTGTTCGGTCCACTCCATTTTTACTGGAGTACCGAGCACGGACCCGATTGCCCATTCCAGATGTGGGCATAGCGCTGCAGGGGCGGAATGAATATAAATCACGCCTCTGGACATCGGTGCAGACATGCCATCCTCCGTTGCGGTGTTGATCGTCTTCCCCTACGTCAACATCGTTCCGGTGCCATCGCCGCCGATACTTCCATTTTGCCCGATGAAGAGGCCTTTCGCCACCCAGAAAGGCTATTTTTGCAGATTGGTACCAAATAGTCAGGCTCGGGGATGGGCTTGGCGGTAGCTTTGCCTCAATCGGTCAACCGAAACGTGAGTATATAGCTGGGTCGTTGCCAGCGAAGCATGCCCGAGGAATTCCTGGACAGCACGCAAATCTGCGCCCCCATCCAGCAGATGCGTGGCTACGGTGTGCCTTAAGGCATGCGGGCCGCTGGCAGCGGTATCCCCCAGCGATTGCAAGGCCTTGGAAATGACCTCTCGTGCCTGGCGTACATTCAAGCGCGCACCGCGCACCCCTACGAGCAAAGCGCCTTGAGCTTCCTGGCGGGCCAGGACCTTGCGATGCGACCGAATCCACCCGATGATCACGCGCTCGGCGGGCTTGCCAAACGGAACAACCCGTTCCTTGTTGCCCTTGCCGAGAACCCTGACGGTGCGTCGTTCGAAGTCGATGTCGTCAACGTCCAAGGCCACGAGCTCGCTGATACGCAGGCCGGATGCGTACAGCAACTCGGCGATGACTTTATCGCGTGCCGCTACGGCCTGGCTCTTGGCATCGGGGGCAGGTTCCGGCTTGCTCTCGCTGACTTCTTTTCCAGCAGGCGGCTGGGCTGTTTCGGAGAGCAAGCGGTCGATCTGGCTTGGCTGCAAAACATGCGGAAGACGCCGTTCCTTCCTGGGCGCGGCCAGCCGCAGGGCAGGGTCCGCGTCGATCAGCTGATGCTTCAGCGCCCACGCGAAGAAGCTCTTCACCGCAGAGATCCTGCGGGCCAAGGTGGTGCGGGAAATCTGCGATTCATGAAGCTGTGCCAACCAATCGCGGAGCGTATCAACTGAAATCTGCTTGAGGCTCGGATCCTGCGCATGGTGGAGCAAGAACTGGCCGAGGTTCCGCAAATCCACTTCGTAGGCTCGCAGGGTATTAGTGCTGCGGCCGCGTTCGCGTTGCAGGTACTCCAGGTAGTCTGCCACCGGCTCAGCGAATTTTGCTGACATCGCATTGCTGGCGTGCGTCGTTGATTCTTGCTTCATCACTATTGAGGATACCCTCAGCTGCGTCACCGGTCAGTTTTGGCGCACCAACTTCCATGCCAGGCCATCGGTGGCAGCCATTTGCAGTGTCTCCAATCGATTGATGGCGCGTAGCGTCTGGATCAACGGCACCCCGCTGCGGGCAGAGATCTCATCAACCAGCAATCCTTTGGTGAAGGACATGATGTCGTACACCATTGCTTCGTCCCTACCCAGGATGTCCGTCGGGCGTTGCTGAACTTTGGCACTCCGCGGCTCTGCTTGGCAGTGGTGGCCAACCAGGCCCAGCGCATCTTGCGGGCTGGCGAGCAAGGCCGCACTGCCTTCTGCAATCAATCGGTGGCACCCTGCGGAGTTGGGCGCGAAAACGCTTCCGGGAACGGCCGCTACATCGCGTCCCAACTCGACTGCATGGCTGGCGGTGTTCAGCGCTCCTGAGCGGTGGCGCGCTTCGCTGACGATAACCAGCCTGCTCAATGCCGCGATCAGCCGGTTGCGGTTCAGGAAGCGGAAGCGTGCTGATGTGGTTCCGGGAGGCACCTCTGAGATCAGCACGCCGCGAGCAATAATCTGGTTGAGCAGGTTGCTGTTGCCCGAAGGGTAGAGCCGATCGATGCCGCCAGCCATAACCGTGATCGTTGGCGGGTTCGGATGCTGCCAATCGTCCACGCTCAGAGCGGCCCGGTGCGCGCTGGCGTCAATGCCGTAAGCGCCACCCGAGACAATGGTGTACCCGTTCAGGGCCAGGGTCCGGCCAAGATCGAAGGTGACTTGATCACCGTAGTCACTGGCATCGCGGGAGCCGACGATGGACACGCTGCGCGCCAGCTCTTGGCCTTCGAGCAATTGCGGGTTCGCTGAACGCCACCACAGGCACAGGGGACGTCCCAGTTCCAGGTCGGCTAGCTGTCGAGGCCACGAAGCATCGTCCGGGATCAGCAATCCGCCACCCGCGCGCGCAGCGGCATCCAAGGCTCCCGCTGGGTTGCTCAGCGACAGGCGCTTTCTCCATCGGGCCAAGGCTACGCTCAAGTCTTGTGCGCCATCCCCGGGCGGGTGGAATCCGAGGATTCCGTCGACCGGCGCTTTGAGCGCGGCCGGGTAGAAATCCTCTCGCTGGATCAGGCGCAGCAGTTCCTGTGGGCTCATCAGTTCCAGCAAGGCCGTGGCCACATAGTCGTTGGGCTCGATAAGTTGGTTCAATTGGGCGTAGACCCGGCGCTCCTGGCTGGTTGGAGCCGAGGCTTTTCCGGCAGTGTTCACATCGTTGAAAGTCATGGCCTTACCTAGCTATTTTCCAAGTTCTGGCGAAGGTGAGCGGCGATGGCCAGATCATCCTCGGTCGGTGCTGCATGCCCTTGCTGGTCTGCAACCGTCCACGCGACCCGCAGGAGGCGGTGGATGGCGCGCGCAGAGAGCCCGCGTCGTGTGGCGAGTTGTTCAAGCGCCGCCCGGGTCTTGGCCGGGTATTCCAGTTCATTCCTGAGGATCTGAGTTGGTATTTGCGCGTTGCAAGCAATGGAGAACTTTCCCAGCCGCTCCTTGCTGCGTGCCCGGGTGGCCAAGACGCGTTCACGCACCTGTGCACTGGATTCATTTGGTACTCCGCTAAGAAGCTGTGCTTGCGCTACCGGATTGACTCTGACTTGCAGATCCACACGGTCGAGGATGGGTCCTGAAAGCCGGGCGAAATAGCGCCGGCGGGCCATGGGCGTACAGGTGCACCCGGTACCGGTGCCGAAGTTTTTTCCGCAGGGACACGGATTGGAGGCCATGATGAGTTGGAAACGGGCCGGCAGCCGCTGGTGGCCGCGTATCCGCGCGAGGTTGATATAGCCTTCCTAGATCGGTTGGCGAAGCGCATCAAGTACTCCGGTGTGGAATTGCGCTGCTTCATCGAGGAATAGAATGCCCTGGTGCGCGCGGGTAATGGCCCCGGGAATGAGTTGGGCGGTTCCGCCGCCAATCAGGGCTGAACGGGACGCGGTGTGGTGCGGCGCCACGAAAGGCGGGGTGCGTTGCAGCTGGTCCAATTCCCCGGATCCGCCCCGAGTAATGGAATGCACCGCGGTGGCTTCAAGGGCTTGCAGGTCATCAAGTGGCGGCAGAATCGATGGCAGGCACTTGGCCAGCATGGTTTTGCCGGCACCGGCCGGTCCGACCATGATCAGGTGGTGCCCGCCGGCCGCGGCCAGTTCCAAGGCGAGCCGAGCTTCCTGCTGCCCGTTGACCAGGCCCAGGTCCGCATCGCCCGAGGCAGCAGTTCCTGCGGCAGGGCCAGCAGATTCGGTAGGCGCCTGCGGCTGCCGGTGGCGCAGGTAAGTGGTGACATGTTCGGCTGGGGCACCGCAGCAGGTGAGGACCTGTCCCAGATGGCGTAGCGCCATGACCTCGATTCCATGCACCAGCCTCGCTTCGGCCCCGTTAGCCTCGGCCACGATCACCCGGTCGAGACCATGGACCTTGGCTAGCTGCACCGCTGGCAGCACCCCGGGTACTGGCCGCAAGGTTCCATCCAAGCCGAGTTCCGCCATGAACAGCGTGCTCGGTGACGCGAACAGCTGTTGATCAGCGGCCAAGGCGGCGATGACGATGGCCAGATCGAAAGCTGATCCATACTTGGGCAGGGTGGCTGGCGAAAGATTGACCGTCAGTTTCCGGTTTGCCAGAGGAATCCCTGAATTCCTTGCCGCGGCTTTGATTCGTTCACGGGCCTCGCTCAAAGATGCATCGGGCAAGCCCAGCAGGACGAATCCTGGGATGCCGTTGCCGAGGTCGGCCTCGACTTCCACCAGTGAGGCGCTGACCCCGTGCAGTGCCACTGCGCTGGTCCGGGCGGTGCTCATGAGCGCACGTTCTCATGCAGCCGGCATTCGAACCCTGTTGCTGTCAGATAGACCTCGACGATGTCCACGCGAAGTTCGGCAAGAAACATGCGATGGCATTGGGCCCAGGAAATCAGCAGCCTGTTGAGCCGGCGGAATTTTGCCGCGCTGATCGCCTCGAAGCCCGATCCATAGCGTTGCGAGGACCTGGTTTTGACTTCGACGGCGGTGATCTGGCCGTTGCCGGCTCTTGCCACCAGGTCCAGCTCCCCTGCTGGGCATCTCCAATTGCGATCGAGGATTTCGTAGTGCTGCCCGGTGAGAAATGCGGCGGCAGCTTGTTCGCCATCGGCCCCTAGGCGTTGCTTCGCGGTCTGCATGTTTGCTCCTCGATGTCTGCGATCCGTAATGGAAACATCGTCGGAGAATTATGGTCCACAGCGGCGGCGCCCGCCGCGGAATGTGGACAATTCGCTTTAAGCGAGATCGCCGGCTTTGTTCCAGGAACAGAGCCGGCGATCGAATGCCACAGTGCCTCGCGCTAGGAGCCCAGCCCATCCTTCGGGATCTGGAACTCGTCAGGGTTGAGTTCTTCGACGTTGACGTCCTTGAAGGTCAGCACCTTGACGGACTTCACGAAGCGCCCTTGGCGGTAGATGTCCCAGACCCACGCGTCGGTGAGGTTCAACTCGAAGTACACTTCCCCGGCGTTGGACAGGGTCTTCACGTCCACTTGGTTGGCCAGGTAGAAGCGGCGCTCGGTCTCGACCACGTAATTGAACAGCCCCACCACGGTCTTGTACTCGCGGTATAGCTGCAGTTCCATGTCGGACTCGTAGTTTTCCAGGTCGTCGGCAGCCATCACTTTGCTTTCTTTGTCGTGGCTTCACCTTGGGCCTGATCAGCACCCGAAGTCAAGTTCCAGCTCTTGCGGTGGTAGTCGCAGGGACCCTGCGCAACGATCGCGGCACGATGCGCAGCGGTGGCATACCCCTTGTTGATCTCCCAGCCGAAGGCCGGATGCTCGGTGGCCAGATCAACCATGATGCCATCGCGTTCGACCTTGGCCAGGATGGAAGCTCCGGCGATCGCCTGGCAGGTCATGTCGCCTTTGATGATGGTCGTCACCGGGATGTGCAGGCCCACGGGTTCGCGGTCATCGGCCAGGATGTCGAAGAGATCCGGTTCCGGTGCGGTCAGCCAGTCGTAGCTGCCATCCAGAAGCGCCGCCTCGGGCTGTACCGCGCACAGCTCCATGGCCCGCGATCCGGCCAGGCGCAGGGCGCCAGTAACTCCCAGCTCATCGATTTCAGCCGCAGAGGCATGCCCAACGCCATAGCCCACGGCCCACTGGCGAACTGGATCGACCAGTTCCGTACGGGTTTCCGGGCTCAGCAGCTTGGAGTCGCGCAGCGCTGGGAACTCCGTGACCTGCTCAATATCTATTACCGTCATGCCGACGGTAATCGGACCAGCCAAGGCGCCGCGTCCCACCTCATCGACCGCTGCGATATAGCGGAACCCATGCTTGGCTGCCAAGGCGCGCTCATGTTCTAGCGTGGTTGCCTTGCTCTTCAAAACGGCCATGGGCGGTGCCCCTACTTCGCCACTGCGTGCGGGACGTTGGCGAAGACTTCTTCGTGCGAGTCGACGATGCCCCAGCGCGAGGTTGGCCAAGAGATCACCGAAGCGCGGCCCTGGACGGATTCGAGGTCGACGAAACCGCCCTGGCGATCGGCGTGGAAGCGGGAATCCGCGCTGGCACCTCGGTGATCACCCATCACCCAGATTTTTCCTTCTGGGACGGTCGCCTTGAATTCCATGTCTGACGGGCTGTCGCCGTCAAAGATATACGGCTCGTCAATGGGCTCGCCGTTGATCGTGATGGCGCCTTCCGCGGTGCAGCATTCCACGGTGTCACCGGGCATGCCGATGATGCGCTTGACCAGGTACTGCTCATCAGCCGCTGGCAGCACGCCGACAAAGGAGAGCACATTCTGGAACGCGGTGGGGTACTCGGTCAGCGGTGGCAGCCATTCCTGGTCATCGCGGAAGACGACGACGTCGCCACGTTCCAGCTCGAACGGCCCGGGAACCATGAGGTTGGCGAAAATCCGGTCGTTGACCTCGAGGGTATGCTCCATGGAGCCTGATGGGATGTAGTAGGCACGGAAGAAGAAGGTCTTGATCACGAACGAGAGCAACAGCGCGATCGCGATGATGATGACAATCTCGCGGACGAAGCGCCATATTTTGTATAGGGGTCCCCTGCTTGGAGGAGTCTCTGCTGATGCTGCGCTCACGATTCGATTAGTACCTTCCATTGTCGCGTGTAATCCCCATCTTACGTGTCTTGCCAGGCGCAACGGATCATTGCATAGCCACGGCCAGTTGCCCAGAAACGCACCAATGGCCAGGTCCGTCGCCGGGCCTGGCCATTGGTGCGTCCGTTCAAGCGGGCTGCGGGCTACTGGGTGGCAGCAGGCGACATGATGCCACCGCTCTGCTTGTAGTCCACGGGGATTTCGCCGATGGGCTTCTCAGCGTCAATCAGCTTTTGGACTTCGTCCAGCTGGCTCTTATCCACCGACAGGGTGATGCCGCCCGTTTCAGGATTCAGCGTGTATGCATGGATGGCAGTGCGCACGGGGTTTTCCTGCTTGCCCTGCCACTTCATGATTTCGGAAATCGCCGAACGAAGCTCCTCGCTGCTGAATTGGACTAGGTGCCCGATAGCCCCGGCTTCTTCAATAACGGATAGCTGCTCTTCGCTGGTCGTCGAAACATTCAGCTGCCCGTCCTTGATCCAACCCTGGACGTATTCATCGCCCAAGGCTTCGGAGAGCTGGTCATTGGTCTGGAGCAATGCGTCTTGGTCCACGGTGTTCCCGCTCGATTTTTCTGTTTGCTGCGAGGGTTCCGATGCCGTGGCGCTGGCCCTAGCCTGCGCACCTGGATCGGTTCCCTGACCACAGCCGGTTAGCAATAGGGCAGCCATGGCGGCAGTAGAGGCCAGCATGATTGGCGTGCGTGAAGTTCTAGCGTTGAAATTCATAATTTACACCTCGGTGATATTCACGTTGCCGCAACGATCTTAGCTTTGAGACTAGTGCCGAAATCGTAGAGCAACCAAGGAACTACATGTGTGCCAAGTAAAAATGCCCCGCTACTTGTTCTCAAGTAGCGGGGCATTTTCAGCAGGACCCAGTCCCGCCGGAACAGAATCCCTTAGCCGTGGCGACGTGCGTTGCGGCGGAACAGCAGGAATGCCGCACCGGCCAGGGCCATTGCGCCACCGGCGGCGATCAGCGGAACGCTGTTCGAACCGGTATCCGCCAAAGGATCGTCCTTCTTAGGAGTTTCCTTTGGAGTTGCAGACTTGCTTGGCTCGTCGTCCTTCTGGTCCTTCGGAGCTTCCGACTTATCGTCCTCCGAAGCGGAAGGAGAGGTGCTCTCCGATGGCTTGTCGCTTTCTTCTTCGGAAGGCGATGGCGAGGTGCTCTCGGAAGGCTCCGTAGTTGGTTCCTCAGTAGGTTCCTCGGTAGGCGCCTCAGTAGGTTCCTCGGTAGGCTCCTCAGTAGGTTCCTCGGTAGGCTCCTCAGTCGGTTCCTCGGTAGGCTCCTCAGTCGGTTCCTCGGTAGGCTCCTCAGTCGGTTGCTCGGTTGGAGTCGGCGTCGGAGTCGGCGCAGCAACGATCACGACGTTGGCGTTGACCCGCTCAGAGGTGTTGAAACCGTTCTTGGCCACAACGCTGAACGCAAACTTTCCTGGTTCTTCCGGGGCAGGGAACGAGAAGTTTCCTTCAGCGTCCAGCTCAACCTTCTTGTAGAGCTTGCCGTCAACGACCACACGGATGATGGTGCCAGCCGGAGCATTGGCAAGGGTACCGGTGATTGCTTCACCAGGTTCAACTTCAGTACCGTTTTCCACCGTGATGGCAGGGGTATTGATATGGAATTTCAGCGTGTAGCCATCAATGTAGCCCTTGTCGAAGACATCATCGAGCGAGGTGTACATGGCGATGTCATCAGCGGTGTTTTCCTTCAGGTCTTCACCTGCGGCGTTGGCCGAGTTGATGCCTGCCGCCTTGCTGCCTACGAGCATTGGGCCACCGGAGTCACCCTGGTCAAGCACGCTCTGGCCAGGATTTTCAGCGACATAGCCAGCAACTGAACGGTAGGTCTTATCCGAGCCACCAACGAAGAAGACGCCTTCACCGATAATCGGGGAGCAGCTCCAACCGGTCGTACGACCCGAAGAGCAAGCTTCCGACCCAACTAGTGCCTTGGTCGTGCCAGTCACGTTGATAACTTCGTCGCGAGGTTCCTTGCCGTCAGCCCATTCGGACACAGCAGCGTGCAAGTTCAGCGCAGGATTGATGTTATCGATCACCGAGATGTCCGTGCCTGGTTCCAGGTTATTGAACTCTTCCTCGGTCATGGAGTCCAGTTCTTCGGCGGATAGGCCCGAATTACCCGGACCACCGAACTGGTTGAATCCAAAAGTACCCAGCTCGGCACCCAGAGTTGGCGATTGGCCTGGAACCGACTGTTCGGCAAGGCCCAAAATCCTGGTGGCGCCATCTTCCGAGCAGTGCCCAGCCGAGATGATGGCATCTTCGCCCTCTGCGGTCCACGCGGTGAATCCGAGCGAGCAGACGGTCGACTTACTAGTAGGTGCGCCGGACTTGTCCATTGCGTAACCCAAGGCGCCGTAAATATCCTCTGCGGCGGTGGTCTTGGCAACACCCGAGCTTTCTACACCGTCAACGTGCGTAGCTTCGCTGACGAACTGCTCAACGGTCAGCTTCTCAGGCAGGGAGCCAGCGGACTTGGACTTCAGGTCGTCCGCAGCTTCCTTCTCGTCGAAGCCCTTTGCATAGATCTTCAAGCCATCGTTGGTCTGAAGGATAGCGGTGATGCGCTTCAGTTCCTTCGGCTCGATGTTGGCCAAGAGCTCGGTGTAGACCTTGTCTACGGTCTTGACCTGCGAGTCGACTTCGGTCACCACGATAGGAGCCGGAGCAGCACTGGCCTTGACGATCTCCTTGGCCTTGGCAGCGTCCTTCTTGCTTACGGTGATCTCGGCTTTGCCGTCCTTCACCGAGGCAGTGGCGTCAATGCCTTTCGCATTCAGTTCGTCGCGGACCTTGGAAGCAGCGTCGCTGGTCTCCCCGTCCTTGACGTACTCTTCAACGGACTTATTGAGGTCCTTCTCAATAGCCTTGCCGAGCCCCTCGGTGTCCAGAGCGGTTTCGCTGGCCAAAGGCTTCTCGCTTGCCGTAGCGGACGCAGACGGCGATTCGGAGGCCGTTGGCGCCGCTGCGGCAGGCATGAAGCTAGAGCCGACCACCAAGGCGGTCGCGGCTGCTGCAACGATGCCGCGTTGCGCAGTCTTCTTTTTTGGATGTGGCATTAATGCTTCTCCCAGATTTATGGTGCGAGTGCCCGCGCGTCCCCTTACCTAAGGGCGCGCGCGTAAGCACAGGTGTTGTTACCAAAATGAAACAATACTTGGTTCCGACACAGCTTTTCAACCATCGAATCCAACAAAAATATAAATTCCAGAACCCGTTTCACCTAGTCAAATAGCTCTACCCTCATCGAGGTTGGTTACAACTTACGTGCCAGTAGTATTGGTTTAAGATTGGACTTCTCTTTCTAATCCCTAGTCAGCTTGGTGGATCCTGAGTGTTGTCGCGAAATTTACACACCAATTGCACAGCAAATCGGGTGGGATGGAAATCCATCCGAATTAATTCCATTAACCTAGAAAAATAGCGCCAGATGGGTAGTTCTACCCATCTGGCGCTATCAAAATCGCCGGTTGCTACGGCGTGTCATCTGATTACTGAACGCTGATCGAGCGGCCAAATCACCTCGGTCGCTTTGCCCGTGACGCGCTCGACGCTGATCATTCCGCCGCCGCTTGCGCCCAGCAATGCCCGCGAATCCTTGGAAGTGGAGCGGTGATCGCCCATGACCCACAAGCGGCCAACCGGCACTTCTACGGAAAACTTCTGTTCGCTCGGAGCATCCCCGGCGAAGATGTACTGCTCGTCTGCAGGCTCGCCGTTGACGAGCAGTCGCCCATCGGCGCTGCAGCATTCCACGGTGTCTCCCCCAACGCCAATGACGCGCTTGACGTACTTATTGCTGCTCCCGGTGAGGCTGAACGCCCCCAGCAGATCATCAGCGAAGCTGGCCTTGGCGTAGGGCAGGAACGAGCCGCGGCCATCGAAGACGATGATGTCTCCGCGTTGCGGTTCGGCATCCGAGTAAGCGCGGCGGTCTACGGCGATGCTCTGGCCAGGATTGAGCGTGGATTCCATGGAGTTGGACTCGATATGGAAGACGTCGATCAGGGTGGCGCGAATGACGATGGTGGCCAGCAGACCAAGAATGATGGCGAGTACAGCGAAGCGCCAGACCCATGAAAAGGCCCGGCGCTTCATTGTTGCCCGCTCAGTGCGTGCAATCCGGTTCATTGAAGAACGCAGATTACTTCTTTGCGCTGAAGTCGCGCTTCTCGCGGATGCGAGCAGCCTTGCCGTGACGATCGCGCATGTAGTACAGCTTTGCACGACGAACGTCACCCTTGGTCACAACCTCAATCTTGTCGATGATTGGGGAGTGAACTGGGAAGGTACGCTCAACACCGGTGCCGAAGGAAACCTTGCGAACGGTGAAGGTCTCGCCAACACCCTGGCCCTGGCGACCAAGGACGTAGCCCTGGAAGACCTGAACACGGGAGTTCTTGCCTTCGATGATGTTGACGTGAACCTTCAGGGTGTCGCCTGGGCCGAAGGCTGGAACGTCGCAGCGCAGCGAGGCTGCGTTAACAGAGTCAAGAATATGCATAGTGCATCTCCTAGGATCAATGCCGCAGGTCACCGAATCCTCGTAGCGGGGCCCGACACGGGTCGGAACCAGTGAAATCCCCGGAACGTTGTACCACCGATTGCCTCTAGCAAACGGTGCGGCGGTCTTCTGTGGCTCGAACTTCCCCCTGCGGCAGGAGTCGAACAAAAACACACCAAGAAACAATTATGCCGTATCAGCCAAGCCGATGCGAGTTTGCCCGAAATGGCTTTCGAGTGATTTTGGCCTCTTAGTCGCTCTCGGTGCCAGCGCCGGTAGCCCAGTCCAATTCGGACTTGGGGGTTATGGCACCGTCAACGAGCGCGAATCCGCTGTGCCATAGGGTATCGCGGTCCCTGCGGTTCAGGCTCTCGGCATCCAGCTGCGTGATCAGGTCGGGGCGACGCTCTGCGGTGCGCTTGATCTGCTCGTCGCGGCGGAACCGTCCCACCCGCTGGTGGTTGCCACCGAGCAGCACCTCGGGGACATCGCGGCCGCGCCAGGAGGCCGGCTTGGTGTACACCGGGTATTCCAGCAGAACATCCGAGTGGGATTCTTCTACCAGCGATTCCGGGTTGCCGATGACTCCTGGGATCAGCCGGGCGATGGCTTCCACCATCACCATCACGGCCACTTCTCCCCCGTTGAGCACGTAATCGCCGATGGATACGGGGATGACGTTGAAGTTCTCGTGCGCGTATTCGATGACGCGCTCATCGATGCCTTCGTAGCGGCCGCAGGCGAAGACCAGATGCTCTTCCTCGGCAAGGTCGTAAGCCATCTGCTGGTTGAAGACGGCGCCTGCAGGCGAAGGGACAATCAGGGTTGGCTTGGGGCCGCCAGCATCGGCTGGGCGCACCGCGTCCAGTGCCTGTCCCCATGGTTCCGGCATCATCACCATGCCGGCGCCGCCACCGTACGGGGTGTCGTCGACCTTGCGGTGCTTGTCGGCAGTGAAGTCGCGCAGGTTGGTGACGTTCAGATCCAGGATGCCGTCTTCGGCGGCGCGGCCGATCAGCGAAAGCGAGAGCGGCTGGAGGTACTCAGGGAAAATCGAGATGACGTCAAGGCGCATGGCTTACTTTTGTCCCTCTTCGTCGCTGCCGTCTTCATCGCTGTTCAAGGTCAGCAGGCCTGCCGGCGGGGTAATGACTACGATGCCGGCTTCCGGATCGATCTCTGGGACGAATTCGTCGACGAACGGGAGGTAGATCTCCTGGCCGTCAGCGTCTTCGAAGACCAGCAGGTCCTGGGCGGGGTTGGTGCGCAGTGCGGTGATGGTACCGACCTGCTCGCCATCGAGCATGACCTTCAGGTCCAGCAGTTCATGCTCGTACCATTCGTCCGAGTCGTCTTCCGGCTGATCGGAAACTTCAATCTCAAGGCGCGCGCCGCGCAGGGTTTCAGCCTGGTTGCGGTCGGCGATTTCCTTGAAGGAGAGCAGCAGGATGGTCTTGTTCCAGCGCGCATTGGCGATGGTCAGCGTCTTGACCGGGCCGTCGACGACGATGAGTTCTTCGCCAGCGGTGAAGCGCTCTTCCGGGGTGTCGGTCATGACCTGGGCGGTGACTTCGCCACGGATGCCGTGGGGCTTGCCGATGCGGGCAACCTGCAATCGCATAGTCTGCTGCTCTTTCTGCACTGTGTTCCATGGCGTGTGCCGGAAGACTGGAATGGAAATTCTAGGGGTAAACACGAAAGGAGTTTCCGTCACTAGTTAGGACGGAAACTCCTTTCGTTTCGAAGCCAACTTAAAAGCCAGACCTCTAAGTTGCTTAGCCTCGGCGACGGTCGGTGTCGATTACATCGACACGTACCGGCTCCTTGGCCAACGCTGCCATTACGGTGCGCAGTGCTCGTGCGGTGCGTCCCTGGCGTCCGATCACACGACCGAGATCCTCAGGGTTCACACGTACTTCGAGCAGGTCGCCGCGGCGGGTGGACTTCAAGGCGACCTTGACGTCTTCCGGTTCCTCGACAACCCCGCGTACCAGGTGGTCTAGCGCGTCAACGAGCACTGTTACTCAGCCTCGGTAGCTTCGGCCTCTGCCTCTTCAGCAGCTGGCTTTTCAGCCTTCTTGGTGATTGCCTCTGGGAGGATCACCGAACCCTTGTCAGGAGCAACGAATGCTGGCTTAGGCTCGGCAACCTTGTAGGTGCCTTCCTGGCCATCGATGCCCTTGAACTTCTGCCAGTCACCGGTGATCTTCAGCAGTGCGTGTACCTGCTCGGTTGGCTGAGCGCCAACGGACAGCCAGTACTGTGCACGATCCGAATCGATCTCGATAACCGATGGGTTCTCGGTTGGGTGGTACTTGCCGATCTCCTCGATGGCACGGCCATCGCGCTTAGCGCGCGAGTCCATGACGACAACGCGGTAGAAAGGTGCGCGCATCTTACCGAAGCGCTTCAGACGAATCTTTACGGCCACTTTTGTGGTCTCCTGTTTCTCAACATGGTCGAATCCGATTTTTAGCACCTGTGGGGCAGGCCTTACTTACCAGACTCTAAAAGGACAGGATTCATAGCGGAGAGAGGGGCCACTGCGAATCGAGTACCCTGCAATTATGCCAGAGAGCGTGCGTGGTGGCCAACTCTAATTGGCCCCGCGCGTCGGGCGAAGATCATGAGCTTGCTCACCCTGGGGGCCGCACCCAGATGCAGCTACTAGCATTGAGTGCATGACCGTTGCTTCCGCATTGCTGGGTTTCAGTATAGTTGCCGCCCTGATGACGTTGATTCCGGGTGTCGATACCGCGCTGATCCTGCGATCGGCCATCGCCCGGGGACGCGGTGAAGCGCTGCTGGCGGCGCTGGGGATCTGCACGGGAGTATTCGCTTGGGGTGTGGCCGCGGCCGCGGGAGCTTCGGCAATTCTGGCCGCCTCATCCCTGGCCTACCAGGTGCTGGTCTATGCCGGTGCAGCCTATCTGGTGTTCTTGGGCGGGCAGATGATCCATCGGAGCCTGCGGGGCAAGCAGTTGGCCACGATCCGAGTCCCGGTATCGCACAGCAGGTATCGAACCTACCTGACCGGGCTGGTGACCAACGTGCTGAACCCGAAGATCGGCGTCTTCTATATCGCCGCGATCCCGCAGTTCACCCCGGCGGGCACCAACGCCCTATTCATGGGCATGGGGCTATCGGCGGTGCATGTTGCACTGACCCTGGTGTGGGCAGTGGCCTTGGTATACGGGGTTCGGATCGCTGGCCGCTGGCTGGGCTCAGCGAAGTCGGTGTCCTGGATGGACCGGATCACCGGGACAGTGCTGATCGGGTTCGGACTGAAAGTTGCGCTCTCGCGCCCATAGCATCTTGGCCACGCCGGCAGGTGCAGCAGTTCGCGGCTCCGGGTGCTCAGGCGGCCACCGGAACACTGTTTCTTCGCGGTACCTGCATCGGGTCCAGGTGCTTGGGCAGCAGGATGTGAGCCAGTCCCCCAACGGTAACCAGGGTCAGCAATCCTGCATGAATGGCATGGTGGTGCCTCCGGCACAGGCAGCTGCCATTGCGCGATGAAGTGCACCCGCCACGTTCCCACCAGTTGTCGTGATGGTATTCGAGCATTTCAGGCGGTGCGGTGCATCCCGGGACGATGCATCCGCGGTCGCGGGCGAAAATTGCGCGCTTCATTGCATCCGTGAAGAAGCGTTCCTTGCGTCCTACATCCAGCGGTTGCCCATCGGGTCCGAAGACCACCCGGTAGATCTCGCCTTGGCAGATCAGCTGTGCGGTGTCCGCGGAATCGAGTTTCACCCCGTGGTCGGAGGTGGCGCGAAGCTTGGCCGGATCTCCAAGATCCTGCGGATCGCGCAACTGGATATGGATGCCGATCCTTGGAATGATTCCATTGGGCGCGGCACCTGCCGTGCGCCCTCTCAGCGCGGCCAATAGTGCGTTGAGCCGGCGCTGGGCCACCGGAACCTCCCCATCGCCAAGCAGCAGGGACGCTTGGAGGCCTTCGCCTGCTCCGCCTGCGCCGCGCGTTTCCTGCTCATCAACAAGCTTGTCAGGTTGTTGCTGCGCTCCGGACAAGGATTCTTCCTCCCCGTGCCCGTCCTGGGCCCATGGCGGTGGTGGTTCCTTGCTGCTGAACAGGTCGTCGGTGGCTGATTGCCCGGCATTTGCCCCGGGATCCGCTTCCTGCTGGTCCTCTGAGGCGTTCTGGCCATCATCAGGGGCAGCGCCTGAACCGGATTTGGCGGCACGGGCGGCTTTGCCTGCCTTGGTACGCGGGTTATCGGCCTGGGCCAGGGTGGAGCGGAATTCCTCGCGCTGGGTCCCGGCGATGTAGAGCTCGTACTTGTCGCAGTCGCCCACGGTGCCTCGCGGATAGATTCCGGGTGCCGGGTTCCTGGTTTGCTTGCGGGCCCTGCGCTCGGCGGAAAGCATCGCCGCGAGCTGGGTCTCGCGTGTGGCACGGTCAGGTTCCTGCAGCAGGGCGGCGGCTTGGTGATCGAGCAGCTGGCCCTGTTCATTGCGGGCGGACGATTCCAGCGGCCGGCCTTGGAAGCTCGTGTCAGCCGGCTCGAATTTGTCCAGTGCGCGGGCCGTGCGGGCAATCAGCCGCGGGTCCAGATCCGGCGCTTCGGCGTAGAGCCTGGCCAGCTGGGACAAGCGCGGGGCGGCGGTGCTGCCATCCATGAGGCGCCGGGCGATGAGCAGGTGCGCGTCATTCACCCGGTGCTGCCCCTCATGGGCGTTGATCCCCAGCCAGCTGGCCAGGAAGTCGCCGGTGTTCTGGTAGTGGGCGCGGCCTGAATGCTGGCGGGCGGGGCGGTCGTAGCTGGTCCGCGATGCGGAAACGGCCGCCAGCTCATCGTCTTCCAGCAGGTGGGCGCCGGTTGATTCGAGATGGATAGCGCAGTGCAATTGCTCCCGCAGGGTGTAGCGGTAGAGCGTTTCAATCAGCCGTGCATGCCCCGCCGCCACCCGCGGGTCATCGGACTCGCGCAGGGTGCAGGAGAGCTTGGCCAGCAGCGCGCAGCAGGAAGCCATCAGCTCAAGGAGCACTTGGATCGCTCCGCGCGGGAGCGACCCGGTGATGGATTCGCGCAGGATCTGGATCGCTGCGGCTAGCTGGTGGATGCCCATGGACCCATCATGGGCGCGGCCAGAGGCCCGAGCTGGCAGCCATCGCCAACTGTGGATAAACCGCTAGCCGCGTTGGCGGACCTTGGATTGGCGGATGACCAGGAAGATCAGGTACGGGGCGCCAATCACCGCGGTGGCCACCCCGGCGGGCAGGATCACCGGGAAAGCCCGGGCCGCAACCAGGTCGGCCAGCAGCACGAAGATCGCCCCGATCAGCGCGGCATGGGGCACCGGCGGGATGGTGCCGCGGGCCACCAGCCGCGCGGCATGCCCGCTGGCCAGCGCAACGAAGGCCAGCGGCCCGGCGATCACGGTCGCGGCGATGGCCAGCAGCGAGGCGATGCCGAGCATCAGGACCCGGTCGCGCCCCAGGTTCATGCCCAGCGCGCGGGAGGTATCCGAATCCAGCGCCAGCACCTCGCGCTGGTTGCGCAGCAGCGCGGCCGCGGCCAGTCCCAGCACGATGACCACCGGCGCGAAGGCCAGGTCGGCCCAGGAGATCGCGTTGATGGTCCCGGCCAGCCAGGTCAGCGCCTGCTGGGCGTTGTAGATTTCTCCCAGGGTCAGCATCCAGGAGGTCAGTGCGGCGCACAGCCCGGAAAAGCCCAGGCCCACCAGCACCAGCCGGTTGCTTTCCAGGGAACTGTGCCAGACCAGCGCGAAGACCAAGGTCGAGACCAGCAAGCCGCCCAAGGTGGCGGCAATGGGCAGCCCGTAGTGCACCAGCAGTTCCGAACGCCCGCCGGCGTGCACGCTCAGGGCCAGCACGGCCACTGCACCCAGGGCCGCGCCGTTGGTCACCCCGAGGATGTCGGGGCTGGCCAGCGGGTTGCGCGCCACGTTCTGGGTCAGCGCCCCGGCCACTCCGAAGCCGGCCCCGGCCAGCACCGCAGCCACGCTGCGCGGCAGCCGGAACTCGATGATCGTCAGCTCGGTGCGCGGATCCGGGGCCGCGCCGAAGAGCGTGGCCACCACATCGCCCAGCGCGATCGGTGTGCCCCCGATGGCCAGGTGCAGGCAGAAGGCCGCGAGGGCCACGGCCAGCAGGATCAGGCCGGTGGCCACAGCGCGCCGGGCGCGCACCGCGGAAGCGGGGGTGCGGATCGCCGGGGCGCTCATACGGTGACAGCCTTGCGGCGCCGGGCCACGTAGATGAAGAAGGGCGCACCGAGCAGCGCGATGACCACGCCCACGGGCAGTTCCCCGGGGCGGGCCAGCATGCGGCCGAGCACATCGGCCACGCACAGCAGCAGCGCGCCGCACAGCGCCGAGCCGGGAATCACCCAGCGGTAGTCGGCGCCGAAGATGCGCCGGGAAATATGCGGTACCAGCAGGCCCAGGAAGGCGATCGGCCCGGCCAGGGTGACCGCCAGCCCGGACAGTGCCACGATCGCCGCCAGCCCCAGCCCGCGGGCATGCAGGGCGGTGACCCCGAGGCTGCGGGCGGAATCCTCGCCCAGGGTCAGCGCGTTCAACCCGCGGGCATTGGCCAGCGCCAGCACGGTGCCGGCCAACAGCAGCGGCCACAGCGACAAGAAGGATTCGTAGCCTTGGACCACGGAGCCGACCTGCCAGAAGCGCAGGGTTTCCAGGGCGGCCTCGCTCAGCAGCACGATGGCCGAGACCACTCCGGCGCAGAGCGCGGTGACCGCGGCGCCCACCAGCAGCAAGGTGATGGGCGATCCCCCGCGCCCGTCGATGCGCCCGATGCCGAAGACCACCAGGGCCGCCAGCAGCGCTCCGCCCAGGGCCAGCAGCGCCTGGGTCCACGCCGGCAGCGGGCCGGTGAAAGCGGCGACCGAGACGATGGCCAGGGCCGCCCCCTGGTTGATGCCCAGCAGGCCGGGTTCGGCGATCGGGTTGCGGGTGTGGCCCTGGATCAGCGTGCCAGCCATCCCCAAAGCGGCGCCGGCAGCCAGCGCGGTAACGGTGCGCGGCCAGCGGATCTCGCGGATTGCGATGTCGCTGACCTGGCCGTCGGGGGCCAGCAGCGCGTGGCGCAGCTCGGCGAAGCTGGAGGTGGTGCTGCCGATCCACAGGCTGAGCCCGATGACGGCGCCCACGCCGGCGGCCAGGGCCAGCAGCGAGCTGGTGCGCGGTGTGGTGCGGTCGATGGTGGGTGGCCTTTCTCGGGCCGCGGAGTGCGCGGCGGGTGCGTGCAGGATATGCGAAGCAGTGATGTCGCAGGACCTTGACCAGGACGGCCGGATCCATGCTACTGTTCTTCTCGCGCGCTAAGCTTACCCTTACCTAAGTGGGGCAAGCAAAAATACATCATGCGCTAATTAGTCAATCACCTTAATGGAAAGCACTCGCATGCACACTCCCCGCATTCTCGCCCTGAGCGCCGCCCTGGCCGCGGCCGCCCTGGCCCTGTCCTCCTGCGCCAGCTCCTCCCCGAGCACCGAGCCGGCAGAAACCGCCGCCACCGCGGAAGCCGATTCCAGCTTCCCGGCGGCCATCAAGCACTTCCGCGGCACCACCGAGCTGGCCGAACGCCCGCTGCGCGTCGCCGCACTGGACCCCTCCTACGTGGATGCCGCCATGCTGCTAGGAGCCGAGCTGGTGGCCTACACCGAATACCGCAAGGGCAACAACCCCTTCCCCGAGTACCTCGGCGACATCACCGAGCAGACCGACGAAGCCGTGAACGTCGGCACCATCACCGAACCGGATCTGGAAAAGCTGCTGGCCACCGAGCCGGACGTGATCATCTCCGCCGACGTGCGCCAGGGCGCCATGTACGACCAGCTGAACAAGATCGCCCCGACCATCTTCTCCGAGTCCACCGGACCAACCTGGAAGGAAAACGTGGTGCTGCTGGGCGAGGCCCTGGGCAAGAAGGAGCAGGCGGAAACGGCCGTGGCTGACTACGAGGCCCGCGCCTCCGCGGTGGGCAAGGAAATCCTGGCGAAGAAGCCCGAGACCACTTACTCGCTGGTGCGTTTCGCCGGCGAGGACACCGCGCGCCTGTACGCCACCGATTCGTTCATCGGCGAGATCATGGTGGACATGGGCATTCCGCGCCCGGAGGATGCCCCGGATACCACCGAGTCGATCTTCGTTCCGCTGTCGCCGGAGGAAATCCTGAAGGCCGACGCCGAAGTGATCTTCCAGTCCACCTGGGCCCCGGAAGGTGCCGAGGGCGACGCGTCGCGCGCCCAGGAAGACAAGTTCACCTCCAACCCGTTGTGGGAGAAGCTGGAAGGCGAGGTCATGCAGGTCGACGACTCGATCTTCCTCTCCTCGGTGTCGCTGCAGGGCGCCCACGAGGTCATCACCCAGGTGGCCGAACACTTCGAGGTCGATCCGCAGCTACCGTAAGCGGCACCCGGAAAACCGGCAATTAAAATACTCGAGTCCCTGCCCGGCGTCTTTCGCCGTAGTCAGGGACTCGATTCATTTACCGGCTCCGTGCGTGGGAGCCGGTGCCGATCAGTGGTTATCTGGCAGCTTTGCGCACCGGATCGACAGCGACCTCTGCGTGCTTCAGCCGCTTCTCAGCGCGTTTTTCCTTGATGCTCTTGCTTGGTTTTTTCGCTTCGCCCTTGCGTGGGGATTTGCTCGACATGACGTGCCGTCCTTTACCGGAGACGCGCTGCGCCTCCAACAAGTGTGGGGAGAGTACCCCATAACCTGAACCATAGGAAGTTTCGCACCGAAGAGCAAGGGCTGGAGCCTTCCCGGCGATTCTCCCACGGCGTTCGGCGAGCGCCATGGCGTTTTCGAAGATACGTTCGAATCCGCGTTGGCCGCCTCTTCGGCCACTGGGCCATCCCTGCGGTGCAGATCAGGGAAATCGAGGCCGACACGACGGCGCCTTCCCAGCGCCCGCCTAGCTTCACCGCGTAGTCTGGAACTTGGCGCGAGGAACTGCATATCTTCGCGCGAAATTAACTTTGCCGTGGTCAAACTAAGGATCATTCTCCGTGGATATCAGGGAACAGCAGCTGGACGCCTACATGGTCACGTGGAAGCTTGAGCGCGAATTCGGCGGGATGACCACCGTCTGCACCCAGCGCGCGGCCGCTTTCGCCCAGCGGCACGGTTCTGCCGCGGTGGTGACCTTCGGCCCCAACGAACAGCTCCCGCAGATCGTTGGGGAACTCGTGGAGCGCGGCAAGCTTTCGCCCAAGGTCCGGGTGCTCAATCCCTACCTCCACCTGGCGGAGCATGACCTGCAGCCGCAGGCCAGCATCCCCCAGCGGAAGGCCGAACCGGCCTGCCTGTACTTCACGGTACGCAAGTCCGTCCACCACCCCGGCCAGGGCGCCGCATTGTTCTGCGAGCACAGTGTTGCAGGCCCCGAAGACGAGGTCAAGAAGACCACGTACTACCGCAGCGATGGCACCGTCTTCTTGTCCGATATGAAGTTCCACGACGGGAAGGCCCGCCGCATCGTTGAGGCTTTTGACCGCAGCGGAACCCTGGTGGCCCGCTTCCCCAGCGCGGCGGCTTTCTACCGCCATTGGCTGTCGCAGATCGTCGACCACCCGAACTCCTTGGTGGTCATCGACAGCAAGTACACCGCGGCCATGCTCGCTTCCTGGAAACCGGTGCATGTGCCCAAGGTGTTCGCGTTCCACAGCATCCATGTGGCCAAGGGGCAGGACCTTGCCAGCGGCCAGCTCTCCAAGGGCCACGAACCCATCATCGAAGAACGATCCAACTGGGATGCTTTTGTCTTCCTGACCCACGCCCAGCGCCAGGCCTATGTGGATCGCTTCGGCGCAGCAGACTCGGCATTCGTGATTCCCAACCCGCTGACGCCTTCAATCGTGCAACCGCCGGTGCCGGCACGCAGCTCGACCGACCTCATCGTTGCCGGCTCCCTGACCCCCAACAAGAACGTAGCCGCCGCCCTGGATGTCCTTCACGAGCTGGCCCTTCGCGGCAAGCGGCCAACCCTGCACATTGTGGGCAAGGGCAGCGAACACGCCGCGCTGGCGGAACGGGCCGCCGAGCTGGGCCTGCGCGAGTCGGTGATCTTCCATGGCTATTCCGACCAGCTCCCCCGCCACTTCGCTTCCTGCACGGCGCAATTATTCACCTCGACCAACGAGGGCCAGGCGCTGGTCATCCTCGAGGCCCAGGCCCAGGGATGCATCCCGGTGTCCTTCGACATCAACTTCGGCCCTGCCGACAGCATCGCCGATGGGCATAACGGCTTCCTGGTCCGCCATGGCGATATCCAGGCCATGGCCGACCGGGTGCAGCAGCTCATGGACGATCTCGCCCTGGCCGCCCGGATGTCGCAGCAGGCCCGCACTTTTGCCAGCGAGTACCAAGCTCGCGATCTAGTCTCACTTTGGGAGGACACCATGTCCATAGCCAAGATGCTCAAGAAGCTGGGCGCGAAGAACCGCGTCCCGCATTTCGAAGCAAGGCTGCGGGGCGTCGACTTCCCCGACGGCCAGGGATTGCAGGTGCGGGTAGAGCATCGGGCCCACGTCGAAGACCTGCCCGAACCGGCAACCTTCGAGCTGGTCTTCGTCAATCGGGACAGCAAGGAAGAAATTGCGGCCGTGGCCAGCAGCAGCGTGGACGAGCAGCTGGCGGTCTTCGATGTGGAACCGCAGCTCTTGGGCGAGACCCAGGAACAGGATGCAGCGGTGGACGTGAACCTGCGCCTGCGCGTGGGCAGGGCCATGGAAATGAAGCGCCTGGGTCTGCCCGAATCAATGATCCTGCCGTACTTCACCACGCAGAAGAACCTCTCCTTCCGCCCTAAGCAGTAGCCGGGCAGCAGGTCGCATCCAGCGCGCGTTCGGGACTTGCTGACAATTCTCCAAATCCGGTCCCATAAAGTCGATCGCATGCGAATTCAGATGTCCCAACTGCGGCCGCTGCTCAAAAGCCACCGGATCCTCATGACGGTTCCGGGCATGAAGGATTTCGAGAACACCGGAAGCACCTACAATCCCGAGGCGTGGATCAGCTACCAGGAAGACCTCGCGCTGGATCCCTACACCACCTTCTGGGGAACCAGCGGAACAGCCCTTCCGCGCATGGGCGCGTTCTCCTACACCCATTCAAAACTCAACAAGGCCATCAGCGTCGGACGGTTCACCTCGATCGCCAAGGGCGTGACGGTCATGGGAGCCAAGCACCCCCTGGAGTGGGCATCGACCAGCCCGGTGTTCTACAACCAGCGGCTGCTGATGCGCACCTACGCGGCTGATCACGGCGCGGAACTGGGGACGACGAAGTACGGCTACACGCCGGGGAAGATCTCCATCGGCAACGATGTATGGATCGGCGAAAAGGTCACGCTGGGCCATGGGGTCGCCATCGGCGACGGCGCGGTCATCGCCTCAAATTCCGTAGTCACCAGTGACGTCGAGCCGTACACCGTGGTCGGCGGCCTGCCGGCCAAGAAGATCCGCGACCGCTTCGATGCGCCGACCGTCCAGGCCCTCCAGGCATCGCAGTGGTGGCAGTACGCCCCGGAGAACCTGACCCACCTGGACGTGGCCAACCCGGCCGCCTTCGCCCAGCAGGTGCTAGAGCAGGCCGAGGCAGGGAATGTACGGCCATTCCAGACGAGGCCCTTGACCGCCAAGACCATTGCCGAGCACCTGCAGGGCCTGGGCACCGGAACCGGGTGAAGACAGGAAGTGCCCCCGGGCGCTCGCCGCTTCGGCGAGCGCCCGGGGGCAATGAAGCCTCGGTGCGTTGTCTCCGCGTTAGCCTACGGCGACGCGCAGTTCGTTGTTCCAAGGGTCCCGGAAGCGAAGTTCGGCTCCGGTGTGGTGGTTTGCCACCTTGGCGTAGGCCAGCCGCTCGGCGAGCTTGCCCACTTCTTCTTCGGTCGGGACGTTGATCAGCACTTCGCCCAGCCCCAGCGTGTCCTTGCGCGGGCCGGCTCCGCGCGAGTTCCAGACGTTCATGGCCATGTGGTGGTGGTACCCGCCGGCCGAGACGAACAGTGCCTGCTCGCCCAGGGTGGTGGTTTCGTCAAAGCCCAGGGTGCTGACGTAGAACTGGCGGGCGGTTGCGACATCGCCCACCTGCAGGTGCACGTGGCCTACATCCGCAGCGGCCTTGCGCTGTTCGGCAATGGCCTGCTCGGTCAGGTGCTCATTGAGGAACTTGTTCGGATCCAGGTAGATGGTGTCCATGGCCACCTCGCCGCCGCTCCAGCTCCAGGTATCGCGCGGGCGGTCCCAGTACAGCTCGATGCCGTTGCCCTCCGGGTCGGTGAAGTAGAACGCTTCGGATACCAGGTGATCGGAGCTGCCCACGAAGCGGCTCTGGTCGAACTGGGCTGCCGACAGGACGGTCGCAGCCAGATCAGCCTTGGTGTCGAAGAGCAGCGCGGTATGGAACAGGCCCGCTTCGTTGCGCGACGGGAGCTGCAGTCCTGGCGCGTTCTGCAAGTTGACCAGTTCCTGGGTACCGCGGCCCAGGCGGGCGCCTTCGGCTGATTCGGCCAGCACTTCAAGGCCCAGGGCCTTCTGGTAGTACTCGCTCATGGTTTTCATGTCGCCGACCTTGAGCTGGACTGCGTTCATGTGGGTGGTGGCCGCTAGTTTGTCTTGCTGGAGTACTGACATGGCAAGCTCCTTTTCCAAGTGCATCGATTCCTTATTGATTAACAGCCTATCGCAAATTACTTGATGCTTCAATGAAATTGGGATGTTCAGCCGATCACAGCGAATTCTGTTCCGGAACCCCGGCTGCACGGAATCCATCCGCGAGGATTGATGAAACCGCGACCCTAGAAGTCCAGCACAAACAGCGACTGACTTCCCTGGCCAAAGAACTCAAAACCAAAAAGGAAGTAGCCCGCGAGCTGCCCGAGGATTCTGGAGGCGGGAATCCGATGGCCGAGCTCCCGCGCATGAACCATCCGCGGGGCAACTTTGCCCGCGAGTCCTAGCCATGCAACCCCAACAAGGAGAAGCCTGGCCCCTAGCAGCGGGACGCGCAGAAGAACGAAGGGCCAAACCGCTAGGCGCACCCTGGTTACCTCCTAGCAAACGACCGGATTCAGATTCGGGCCGGCCTTGCCCCTCAATCTAGGCCAATCAAATCCATGCTGGCAGACACCTGCGAAGCGAAAACACTTGCGGTCATAATAAAAGCTGGTTGCCAATCCAATTGCCAGTTCTTGCAACCAGCATCCGAAAGTCATATGCGTCAAAGAATTTGAATATTCAATAAAAATGCATAACTTGAGAACATCACTAGACTGCCCTGCAAAGCCTTCAGGGCATCCTCACTCGCACAACAAGGAACCAATAAGAATTGAAGAAAACAACTGCATGGATATCCATTGCGCTCACCGGGTCGCTGGTCACTGCAGGAGCCGTCGTCGCGGCCACGCACAATTCAGACAATCACGGAATCGTCACGCGCGTAATTGACGGTGACACCGTAGATATGACCATCGCCGGCAACGAGACGCGGGTGCGCTTGCTGAACATCGACACTCCGGAAACCGTAGACCCAAATAAGGCCGTAGAGTGCTTGGGCCCCGAAGCTTCAGAGCATTTGGAATCATTGCTTCAGCCTGGGACAAAGTCGACCTGGAGTACGACATCGAACGAGAAGATCGCTACGGCCGCACACTGGCCGCCGTCTACAAGGACGATGAGTTCATCAACAGGTCCATCGCCGCTGCTGGCCTAGGCATCGCCGTGAAGTACGAGCCGAACACCAAATTCTACAACGAGGTGCTCGAAGGGCAGAACGAAGCCGAAAAACGCACCTCTGGCCTATTCAGTCCGGAAGTATCTTGCACAATCGCCTCGCAAGCCAGCAATGCAATCTACGCGCTCAATCAGGTTCCAGACGAAGCCGCCACGGCCATCGACGAAGCCGAGTCCTTGGCGGGAGAAGCTGCAGCCGCCGTGGCAGCAGGTCTCGCGACCAGCAAGGCACTCAAGTCCATAACTCCCAGCTCCCACCCAGTTACGGCGGCCCTGCTCGCAAGTTCATTCAAGGACGCGGTTGGCACCCTCGAGCACTCAATCAATGAAACCCAGAAGCTAGAAGACAAGCATTCTGAGCGCCGCAATGAGCTCATCAAGGAAGAAAAAGAACGCAAGAAAAAAGAGGCCGCAGCTAAAGCCAAACGCGAGGCCGAAGCCAAGCGCAAAGCTGAAGAAATCGCGGAACGTCAGGCCGCGCAACGCGCGGCCGAACGTCAAGCCGCAGAGCGACAGGCCACATCGCAACCAAGGGCCACTACGCCACGACGCAGTACGCCAATACAGCCTTCGGTACCTAAAAATTACAATGGCCCACGCTGCTACGCACCAGGGGGAAAAACATGGAAGCCCTGTGGTTAGCTCATCAGGACTGCTAAGCGACAGCTAGTAATTCAAAGCCGGCCGAGCCTCGCGCATTCCAGTATTGCGCGGGGCTCGTCCATTTATTCAGGTCAAGTACCAGCACGCTTCCTCTTCCACTCGCTAGGACTTCCAAGTATATTGACTGGTGATCCACCTCACCTTGGGTTTTGGTGGTTTAACCAGAGCTACGGAAGGTTAGTTGTGAGCGTTACCGAAGAATTCAGAGCAGCCCGTGACCGTCTCCTGGAGCTAAGGGAGGATTACCACCAGGCTCGCGCCGAGTTCGCATGGCCGGAATTCACCGAGTTCAATTTCGGCTTCGACTGGTTCGACCACGTCGCCCGGGATCCGCAGCGCTCCGAGCGCCCAGCACTGGTCATCGCCGAATCCGACGGCAGCTGCACCCAGCGGACCTGGGCAGAACTATCAACCCGGTCCACCCAACTTGCGCGCTGGCTCAGCGACCAGGGCATCAAGCGCGGGGATTCAATCGCCATCATGCTGGGCAACCAGGTCGAGCTTTGGGAATCGATGCTGGCAGGCATCAAGCTGGGTGCGGTCATGGTCCCCTGCACCACGCAGCTGACGCCCACCGATCTGGCCGACCGCATTGCCCGCGGCCATATCCAATGGGTCGTCACCAACGAGGGCGAAATCCCCAAGTTCGAATCGGTGCCGGGCGATTACACGCTGATCCAGATCGGCGGGCAGCCGCCGGCTGGCATCCTCGACTACTCCCAGTCATCCTCGGCAGAAGCGGCCTTCGCACTGGAGCACCCGACCCGCGCCGATGAAACGCTGCTGCGCTATTTCACCTCCGGCACCACTTCGAAGGCCAAGCTGGTCGAGCATACGCATACCTCGTATCCGGTCGGGCACTTGAGCACGATGTTCTGGATCGGCCTCGAACCAGGCGATGTCCACCTGAACGTCGCCTCGCCGGGCTGGGCAAAGCACGCGTGGTCCAACTTCTTCACCCCGTGGATCGCCGAAGCGACGGTCTTCATCTACAACTACGACCGCTTCGACCCAGTGGCCCTGATGAACCAGATGGACGCCCAGCAGGTCACCAGCTTCTGCGCGCCACCGACCGTCTGGCGCCTGCTCATCCAGGCCGACCTCGGTGCGCTGGAGCATCCGCCGCAGAAACTGGTCTCGGCCGGCGAGCCGCTGAATGCAGAGGTCATCGACCAGGTCCACAAGGCCTGGGGGCAGGTGATCCGCGACGGGTTCGGGCAGACCGAAACCACGGTGCAGATCGCCAATCCCCCGGCGGAGCCCATCACCATCGGCGCCATGGGACGCCCGATGCCCGGCTACGAGATCGTGCTGCGCGATCCGGCCACCGGGGAAGAAGGCGATGTGGGCGAGATCTGCCTGGTCACCGCCCAGCGCCCGCTGGGTCTGATGAAGGGCTATTTCGAGAACGAGGAAAAGACCAATGAGGTCTTCCGGGACGGGGTCTACCACACCGGGGATATCGCCGAGCGGGACGAACGCGGCGTCCTGACCTATGTGGGGCGCGCCGATGACGTCTTCAAATCCAGCGACTACAAGATCAGCCCTTTCGAACTCGAATCGGTTCTGATTGAGCATCCGGGCGTGGCCGAAGCGGCCGTCGTTCCAGCACCGGATGAGCTGCGGCTGACGGTGCCCAAGGCCTACATCGTCGCTTCCGGCGGGCATGAGCCCGGACCGGAATTGGCCGAATCGATCCTGGCGTACTGCCGCGAGCACCTTTCGGCTTTCAAGCGCATCCGCCGGCTGGAATTCGCGGACCTGCCCAAGACGATCTCGGGCAAGATCCGCCGGGTGGAGCTGCGCCAGGCCGAAGAGGACCGGCACCGCGCCGGCGCCCCGGCGGGCACCGAATACAGGGACACCGACTTCCCGAATCTCAAGGGGTAGAGACCTCGAGCATCCAGGGCGCTTTCCGGACATGGCTTCGGCAGGCGCCCTGGATTTTCCTCTTCCCTCGAAACGTCCGCCAGCCCATCGCTACTCCCCTTCCTCGCGTCAAGCCGCCAGGGCTCGCTTCGGGTTTATTTCCAGAGGTTTCCCGCTTAAGAAGCCAATAGTTTACATCGTGAGCTGACACTCATACTATGAGTTCTCATGCCGTGGCTTATGTCACACTGCTCCCCGATTCCTCTAGAACGGATCCAACATGTCCGATATCGCGATTCTGATAAATACCGCGGTGGCCGTGCTTGCCGCCGTGGTGCTTATCGTGAGATTCAAGGTCAACCCAGTCATCGCCTTGGTCATTGGCTCGCTCTACCTGGGCCTATCCACCGGCTTGGGAGTCACCAAGACCATCGCGACCATCACCCAGGGTTTCGGCGACATCATGGTGGAAGTCGGACTGCTGGTGGCTTTCGGCGTGCTGATGGGTTCCATCCTCAATGAGACCGGGGCCATCCGCCGCTTGGTCGAGCACCTGCTGAACACCTTCGGCCCCAAACGGCTGCCCTACACCATGGCGTTGGCTGTCAGCACCGCGCTGCAGACCATTTTCCTCGATGTGCTGCTGGTCATCGCGGCCCCCTTGGCCCGGCGCATGGCGCCGAAAATCGGCAAGCACGGAACCGCGCGCATTGCCACGGCCATGGCCATCGCCGGCGAGGTCGGCATCGTCCTCATGGTCCCTGGCGTCGGCGCCGTCGCCTTGGCCGGTATGCTTGAAGTTCCCCTGGGCAAGATGCTGATCTTCGGCCTGCTGGTCGTCGTGCCCACGGTCTTGATTTCCGTCGCCATCATGTCCTTCTTCTTCGACCGGGGCTTCTGGAAAGCCGAGAGCGATGAGCAGCTGCTGGCGCAAGAGGAGCCGACACCGGGAACCCGCAAGCTGGAGCGCGGCGAAGGAACCGGCCAGGATGCGGCACGCACCGGCAACGCCGGAACGGCCGCCGCGGCCACCGCGGTGCAGACCGGGCAGCGCCGCGAGGCGCCCCTGTTCCTGCTCTTCCTGCCGCTGCTCGCATCCTTGCTGCTCATCGCCAGCGGCGCGCTGGCCGAAATCCTCGGCTATGAAGCCAGCTGGATCCAGCTGGTCGGCAATCCGGTAGTTGCCCTGCTCATCGGCCTGGTCGGAACGATCGCCGTGGCACGCTACACCATCGGCCAGAAGGCGATTGACCGCGGCGTGGCCAGCGGGTTCAGGGAAAGCGGGCAGATCCTGTTGCTGACCGGTGTCGGCGGCTCCTTGGCAGCCACGGTTTCCACGGCTGGATTGGGCGACATCATGGGCCAGTTCTTCTCGGCCAGCACCGTTGCACCACTGGTAGTGGTCTGGGGCATCGCGGCCCTGCTTCACATTGCCGTAGGCTCGGTGACCCTTTCCGGGATTACTGCGGCAAGCCTCTTGGCACCGATCGCCCCGAGCCTGGGCATCGACCCGGTGCTCATCGCGTTGGCGGCAGGTTCCGGAGCGCTGTTCATGGTCCATGTCACCTCGAACACCTTCTGGCTCCTGCAGTCGTTGTTCGGGCAGACCGTGCGCGGTGCCCTGAAGACCGTCAGCGTAGGCGTCTCGGTCGCATCCATCGTGGCCCTTGGAATGGTCATGATCCTCAACATCTTCATTTAGCGCGACAGCAAAGGAACGGCAGAACATGTCAGAGCACATCGCCCCATTGACGGGTGTCCGCGTTCTCGAATTGGGCAATTACATTGCCGCCCCCACTGCAGGCCGGCTCCTGGCGGACTTCGGCGCCGAGGTCATCAAGGTGGAACGCCCGGGAACCGGGGACGAGCTGCGAAATTGGCGGCTCAAGAAGGGCAGCGTCTCGATGCTGTACCGGACGATCAACCGCAACAAGAAGTCCATCGTCTTGGACCTGCGCAGCGATGCCGGCCGGGAGGCCGTGCTGGAACTGGCCAAGCACTGCGATGTGCTGCTGGAAAACTTCCGTCCGGGCACCTTGGAGAAGTGGGGCCTGGGTCCAGAGGAACTCAGCGCCGTGAATCCGGACCTGGTGATCACCCGCATCTCGGCCTTCGGCCAGACCGGGCCGCTCTCCGAGCGCCCGGGCTTTGCCGCCGTGGCCGAAGCCTTCAGCGGCTTCCGCAATCTGGTGGGCGATCCGGATCGCGCGCCGGTTCGTGTCGGCGTATCGATTGGCGATTCCATTGCCGGACTGTACGCCGCGTTCGGCGCGGTGATGGCGCTCTACCAGCGGGAGATGGCGCGCGGGGAAAAGGCCTCCCTCGGGTTGGACCATCGCGTGATCGATGTGGCGTTGCACGAGGCGATGTTCTCCATGATGGAATCTTTGCTCCCGGACCACGGCGCCTACGGCGAAACCCGGACCCGCACCGGTGGACGCATGGAAGGCATCGCGCCATCCAATGCCTATGTCTGCGCCGATGGGGCCAGCATTGTCGTGGCCGGAAACGGTGACGGGATCTACCGCCGCTACATGGAAGCCATCGGCAGGCCGGAGCTCGGGGCCGATCCGCGGCTGCAGGGCAATGCCCAGCGTTGGGAGGCAAGGGAAATGCTGGATGCCGCCATTGGCCAGTGGGCCGCAAGCGTGGATTCGAGCACGGCCCTGGCCATCCTCGATGCGGCAGGAGTTCCCGCTGGCCCGATCTACACCGCAAAGGACATTGCCAACGAGCCGCAATACATCTGCCGGAACATGATCCAGCATCTGGATGTCTCCACCGGCGAGGAAACCTTGCACGGTGTCGGCTTCCCCGGCATCGTGCCGGTCATGGGAGGCACCTCGCTGCCCATTCGGAACCTCGGCCCCGACCTCGGGGAGCATACCGAACAGGTACTGGGCGGATTGCTGGGAATGACCGATGCGCAAATCGCGCAAGCCTCGGCTGGCGAAAGGAATATCGCGTGAGCTACTCATTCACCCCCGCAGCCGCGTTGCGCGACGTCACGCTGCGTGACGGGCTGCAGCTGACCGGGAAGCTGCTGAGCACCCCGGAGAAAATCAGGACCGTGCGCGAGTTGATCCGGCTCGGAGTACAGGAAATCGAGCTCGGCTCCATGGCGCGTGCCGATCTGGTGCCGCCCATGGCCGATACCCTCGATGTTGCCCGGGGGCTGCGCCCCGACGAGCTGGAACGCTGCTGGATCTGGGTGGCGACCCCGGGGCATGTGGCCAAGGCGGCCAAGGCGGGTATCCGGAACTTCCAGTATTGCCTCTCTGTTTCTGATGCGCACAACCAGGCGAACATCGGGCGCAGCACGGAGGCGAGCCTCGCTGCCCTGCCAGAAGCCGTGCGCTATGCCCAGGAAGCCGGCGGGCGCATCCAGCTGTGCCTGGCCACCTCGTTCACCTGCCCTTTCGAGGGGCAGGTCCCCGCCGAGCGCGTGCTGGACATCGCCAATGATCCACGGGCCGAGGGCACCTGCGACATCGTCATCTGCGACACCCTGGGCCAAGCAGTTCCGGCACAGGTCGCCTCGCTCATTTCCAGGGTGCGCGGCGAAACGCCGCAACGGCGCATCGTGTTCCACGGCCACGATACCTGGGGGCTGGGTGTTGCTAATACGCTGGCAGCCATTTCGGCAGGAGCCACCCTGGTTGATGGAGCGCTCGGCGGCTTGGGAGGCTGTCCCTTCGCCCCCGGGGCCAGCGGGAACACTTCCAGCGAGGACATCCTGTTCGCCACCCAGCCGCCATGGCTCACGCCGCAGCGCTTTGCCGGGCTCGTCGGGCTCTCCGAATCCTTGCTGCAGGAGCTGGGCGAGCCGAACCGTTCCAAGTCGGCCCAGGGGGCGCGTTCCAAGGCAGAAGCCTTTGCCTGGGTGATCCCCTCTGATGCCACGCCGGATTGCGGAACGAGCCTCTAGTGCCGCTGCTGCCTGGTGCCGCCGCGGCCCTCGGACCGGGCGGGCGGCGCTAGGCGGAAGGCCGGTGGGTTTCGCCCGGGAAGCGTCCGCCGATCAGCCGGGTCATCCGTTC
The DNA here is from genome assembly GCF_053644955.1 of Glutamicibacter sp. NPDC055354. Taxonomy (NCBI): domain Bacteria; kingdom Bacillati; phylum Actinomycetota; class Actinomycetes; order Micrococcales; family Micrococcaceae; genus Glutamicibacter; species Glutamicibacter sp. NPDC055354. The sequence continues at coordinate 424,375 of NZ_JBSHMB010000001.1, read as the reverse complement.
AGCAGTGTCCAGCAACGGTTCGATCCAGCTCTGGCAGATCTCCCGCGGCATGCGCAGGGTGGGTCCGCTGATGGTCACCGCCGCCACCAGGCCCGCCGCGGAATCGAACACCGGTGCGGACAGTCCCGAGGCCCCGCTTTCACGCTCCCCCGTGGTGATCGCGAAGCCATCGGCGCGGGTCTGCTGAACCGCTTTCTCCAGGCTGGCCATGCCGGTAATCGTGGCATCGGTCAACGGCTGCAGCTGTGATTCCTGCAACCGCTGCATGAGCTCGGGCTTCCAGGCCAGCAGCACGCGGCCGGCAGATCCGGCATGCAATGGGGCGAGCTCACCCAGGTGCATTTCCCTGCGCAGCGCGTGGCGCGTTTCGGCAATGCCCACGCACACGCGGAATTGCTGCTCGGCACGGAAAAGGCAGGCTGTTTCGCCGGTGAAGTCGCGCAGTTCGCGCAACGACGGGCTGATGACGTCCAGCACTTCCCGCCCCCGGGTCGCCGGCGCGGCCCAGTAGGCCATTTTCATCCCGATGCGGAAGCCGTCATCCTCGCGGTCCAAGAAACCCTGCCCCACCAAATTCGCGACAAGACGCTGCACCGTGGAGGCAGGCAAATCCGTTGCTTCACGGATATCGGCCAAGTTCATCACCGGCTGGCGCAGTGAAAAGGAATCGAGGATGGAACTGATTTTTCCCAAGACCAACAGGGGGTTGTGCTTCTTGGCGGGGGTCTCTTCCTTTGGCATATTCCAGACGCTAGACCATCGGCATCTGCGAGTCCAGTTGCCTGCCCGGCACTGCTCTCAGGATCCATGGCCAGCCCGCCACCGTCAGCGTCCCCGCCAACGGGTTCAGCCGGATCGGGCATTCGGTCACTATGCATGCCCGCACAGGAAGCTAGTGGACAAAATTCGTGAACTTCAGCACCTGCACCACGCATGGTGACGCAACAATTCGCCAGAACTGTGCACTGAAGTATATTGAATCCTGAAGACCGAAGAATTCTGTCGGGCGCAGGCGCCCATCACGCAAAGGACCCCCATGGGCAATACCGAGAAGTTCCGGGCAGCACGCGATCTGCTGCTGGCAGCACGCGATGACTACGACCGGGCTCGGGCAGAGTTCACGTGGCCGGAATTCACCGATTTCAACTTCGCCTACGACTGGTTCGACGAGGTAGCCAAGGACCCGGCGCGGGCCAATGAGCCGGCACTGATCCTCACTGAACCCGATGGCAGCTCGGCACGCTACAGCTGGGCCGAACTTTCGCGCCGCTCCACCCAGGTGGCCCGTTGGCTTTCCGACGAAGGCCTGCAGCGCGGCGATACCATCATCGTCATGCTGGGCAACGAGGTGGCCCTCTGGGAAGTGATGCTGGCCGGCATGAAGCTCGGCGCAGTCATCATCCCGACCACCACGCAGCTGGTCAGCGCGGACCTCGCCGACCGCATCGAGCGCGGCAACGCGAACTGGGTGATCACCAGCCATGACCAGGTCGCCAAATTCGAAGCAGTCCCCGGGGACTACCGGATCGTGCAGGTCCGCGGGCAGGCCGCCGAAGGGACCTTGCACTATGCCAAGTCCCACGACGCTCCGGCCGAATTCCGCCTGGACTCCCCGACCCTGGCCGATGAGAACATGCTGCTCTACTTCACCTCGGGCACCACCTCGTTGGCGAAGCTGGTCCAGCACACCCATACCTCGTACACCATCGGCCACCTGGCAACGATGTTCTGGATCGGCCTGGAACCAGGCGATGTCCATCTGAATGTGGCGTCCCCCGGGTGGGGCAAGCACGCCTGGTCGAATTTCTTCGGCCCGTGGATCGCCGAAGCGACGGTCTTCGTCTACAACTACGAGCGCTTTGATCCGCTGGCGCTGATGAACCAGATGGATACGGAGAAGGTCACCAGCTTCTGCGCACCGCCCACCGTCTGGCGCTACCTGATCCAGGCGGACTTAGGCAGCTTGCAGACTCCCCCGCGCAAGCTGGTCTCTGCCGGCGAGCCATTGAACGCCGAGGTCATCGACCAGGTGCGCACCGCGTGGGGGCAGGTGATCCGTGATGGCTACGGGCAGACCGAGACCACCGTGCAGATTGCCAATTCGCCGGGCACCGAGGTGAAGGTCGGCGCGATGGGCCGCCCGATGCCGGGCTACGCGGTGGAGCTGCGCAATCCGACCACCGGGCAACTGGCCGAAATCGGGGAAATCTGCCTGCGCCTGGATCCCCGGCCTGCCGGCTTGATGAAGGGCTATTTCGCCGATCCGGAGAAAACCGCCGAGGCGCTGCGTGGCGGCGTGTACCACACGGGAGATATCGCCGAACGCGATGATGAAGGCGTCTTGACCTACGTGGGGCGTGCCGACGACATCTTCAAATCCAGCGACTACAAGCTCAGCCCCTTCGAACTGGAGTCAGTGGTCCTGGAGCATCCCGCGGTGGCCGAGGTGGCGGTGGTGCCTTCGCCGGACCCGCTGAAGCTCTCGGTGCCCAAGGCCTTTGTGGTGCTGGCCTCGCACGTCGAGCCCGGCGCGGAGGTCGCCAAGGACATCCTCGGCTTCTGCCGCGAGCACCTGGCTCCGTACAAGCGGATCCGGCGGCTCGAATTCACCGCGCTGCCCAAAACCATTTCAGGCAAGATCCGCCGCGTGGAGCTGCGCCTTGCCGAGGAAGAGCAGCATGCGGCCGGCACGACCCCTAGCGGCGAGTACCGGGATACCGACTTCCCTGAGCTGAAGGAACGCGGCTAGGAACGACAAGCAGAAGACAGCCCGGCGGGAAGCGGATCCAGCCTTCCCGCCGGGCTGTCTTTTTGCCTGCGGTGAGCGCCTAGCGCTTGTTCTTGGCCTTCAGCACATCGACGATGCCCTTGCCCAGATAGAAGGCGCCATCGGCGTACCAGGCCAGCATCAGCAGCTGGCGCGCCGGCTTGGGCAGCCAGGCGAACTTGTCGCTCTTGGCCAGGACCAGGTGCGCTGCCGCGCCGGAGGCCAGTACGGCGGCACTCGAACCCATCAGCGCTTTCGGATTCCAGTTGTGGCGGTACAGCAGCCGTTCCAGTCCCTTGGCCTCGCGCTCCTGCTCAGCCAGTGCGGACTTCAAGGTCTTGAACGGGCCGCCGGTGGCAATGACCCTGCGGTCTTCGGGCAGCGGGCGGCCGGTGAGGTAATCGATGCTGCGCGGGTCGAAGCCGAAGAGCGAGACCAGGCGCTTCATGTCCTTCAGGTCCCCGCTGCTGCACAGCAGCTGCTGGGCCTCGGCGCGGTCGGCCGGATCCGAAATCAGCTGCTCGATGATCTGCATTTCTTCTTCGTCCCACCCAAAGAGCAAGCTGTTGAGCTCGTCGAGGCGCTCCGCTGCCGGCGAGCCGGCTTCCGGTTCCAGGATTGCCGTGCGTTCCAGGTCCACTACCATGGACACCGAGGAACCGAACATGGTCCGGCGTGGGCCCTTGGCCTCGATGGTTGCGGTAATGGCATTGCCGGTACGGTCCAAGCACAGGTACGGGCGGTTCGAGCGCGAGATACTCGGGGCATAGACCGGTTCCTTGGGCATGGCCATCAGGCCGGATGCATTTTCCCAAACGGTGATCTCGTTCTCGGCAAAGCCGGCTGCCAGCACCAGTTCGGACCCCTTGAGCTTTGGCCCGTGCAGCAGCTCGTTGGTGCCGCCGTACTCGCCGAGCTGCTCGTCATCCGGGTTGGGGCCGTCAATTTCGTCCCCGTCCACCAGTACGTAGTCGGCCCCGGTGGAGTTCTTCAGTTCGTGGACCAGTTTGGTCACGCGCGAGCCTTCGCGCAGCTTGCCCTTGGCATCGATGCGGTAGAGCACCGCATCGCGGGCTTCGCTCACCGTGGCCACCTCGGCGGCTACTTCAGTGGAGTTCTCGCGCTCAACAGCTCCGCCGATGAAACCCAGCAGGCGGCGATCGGCCAGCGCGGTGCGTACCAGTTGTGCAGATTCAGGCTTGTCGCCCATGAAAATGAACTCTAGGTTGAGGTAGTTGAACCCGGTTGAATCCACGAAAAGTAACCCCTTTGGTTAATTGGATATGGCGATAAGTCAATCATAGGCGGTAACCCGTGCTGTCCTGGCAGGCAGCGCCCGGGTGGTTGCCTGGCGCTAGCGCCGGCGCCGGGCGCGGAACCAGCGGACCGCGCCGAGGACGGTATTCCCGGTGGCATCAACAGAGCCGAGCACCAGCAGCAGCACGATTACCCAGGGTGGCGCCCAGGGCTGCTGCCAATGGGTGGCCGCAAGCACCAGCGAGAAGACCAGGGCCTCGATGAGCCCCAGCGCCAGCTGCGCGGCGGGTTTCCACGACAACGTGTTGTACCATCGCGGCCGGGCACCGGAGGTGCGGGATTCGGCGATCAGTGCACGGCCCACTGCCCGGGCCATTGACACCGGTTCGATCCATCGCGCGTCCTCGGGAAGATCGGCGTCGTCCAGATAGCGGGCCAGGTCCGGTGGATGCCCGAAGGTCTCCAGCACCCGCTGGGCCGACTGCAGGCTGCCGGTGCCCACCAGCGCCTGCTTGAGCCGCTCGATGTGCTCGGCGCCGACCAGAAGCCCGGCCAGCTCGTCGAGTTCCTGGCCATCCACGCTGTCCTGGTTGGCGATCAGCCAGTCCAGTTCGCGCCGGGCGGGTGTTGAGGCCTGCGGCCAGAAGGCGGGGCTGGCCGCGACCGGCCAGATGTGCACCCAGGCCGGGTGCCCGCCGAGCTTGGCCGGCTGCTTGTCGAACCAGAAGCTCGCGGTGAAGCGCGCGCCGGTGCGGCTGAGCATGATCGCCGGATGCTGGCTGGCAGCCAGCACGCCGCCCACCAGGAAGCCTTCGTGCACGGCCACGGCCGCGCCGGCGGATTCCGGCGCCAAGAGCTGCCAGCTGGTTTTGCTCGCGGCGGCCCACACCCCCAAGTCCGGCTCATTCAGCGCGCCGATGGCCACGGTCCGCCCCGGCGGCATGGCATCGAGCCGCGGATCCTCGATGGGCTCCCCGGTTTGCACCTCGGCGTCGTCCTGGTCGATGTACAGCGCACCGGTGCCCAGCTTCAGCGCCAGCGCGAAGTCCTCGACCTGCTGGCCCAGCCTGATGGCGCCCGCGGCGCCAGCAAGCAGCAAGAGCCCCTCGTGGTTCACCGCAAGGCTGGCTTCGATCATCGCCAGCCCGTTCCAGGGCACCGGCACGGAGACCAGCGAGATCACGTCGCGGGCGGCCAGCAGTGCGCGGACCGTGGCTTCGGCCTGCTGCGCCTGGGGTTCTTCGAAGAAAAGAGTCAGGGCGGCGACCAGCGTGTGCTCCTGGTCGCCGCCCTGCAAGGACTGGTTGCTACTTGTTGCCAAGGTACTTTTCGAAGCCCGCCGGCAGGTTCAGGCTCGAAGGATCGAAGTCCTGGTTGGCGCCCTGCCCGAAGGCGGCACCGCTCGGGGCGGCGGCCTTCTTGTTCTTGGCCTCCAGCTCGGCCTGCGCGGCCTTGGCCGGGTTGCCGAACTTCTGCTGCTTCTTGCCCTTGCCCTTGGCCTTCGCCTTGCGGGCAGCGCCCTTGCCGGCCCCCGGCATGCCCGGGATGCCGCCGCCGGCAGCCATCTTCTTCATCATCTTCTGCGCTTCGGCGAAACGCTCCAGCATCTGGTTCACCTCGGAGACCGAAACGCCCGAACCCTTGGCGATACGCGCGCGGCGCGAGCCGTTGATGATCTTCGGAGCCACGCGCTCGTGCTGGGTCATCGAACGGACGATGGCCTCAACGCGGTCGATCTGGCGTTCGTCGAACTGCTCGAGCTGCTGGCGGGAGATCTGCGCGCCGGGCATCATGCCCAGCAGCTTCTTCATCGAGCCCATCTTCTTGATCTGGGCCATCTGGGCCAGGAAGTCGTCCAGGGTGAAGTCTTCCTGGTCGGCGAATTTCTTCGCCATGCGCTCGGCTTCGGTCTTGTCCCAGTTCTTCTCGGCCTGCTCGATGAGCGTCATCACATCGCCCATGTCCAGGATGCGCGAAGCCATGCGGTCCGGGTGGAAGATCTCGAAGTCGTCCAGGTTCTCGCCGGTGGAGGCGAACATGACCGGCTTGCCGGTGACCGAGGCGACCGACAGCGCGGCACCGCCGCGGGCATCGCCATCGAGCTTGGAGAGCACGACACCGGTGAAGTCGACGCCCTCGTGGAAGGCCTGGGCGGTGTTGACCGCGTCCTGGCCGATCATCGCGTCGATGACGAAGAGGACTTCATCCGGGTTGATGGCGGCGCGGATGTTCGCAGCCTGGGCCATCATCTCGGTGTCCACGCCCAAGCGGCCGGCGGTATCGACAATCACGATGTCGTGCAGCTTGGCCTTGGCCTCGGCCACGCCGTCACGGGCTACCGCTACCGGGTCGCCGGTGGCGGTGTCGAATTCCGAGGAGACGCCCGGGTGCGGTGCGTAGACCGGCACCCCGGCACGCTCGCCGTTGATCTGCAGCTGCTTGACGGCGTTGGGGCGCTGGAGGTCGCAGGCCACCAGCAACGGGGTGTGGCCCTCGGACTTCAGATGCTTGGCCAGCTTGCCGGCCAGGGTGGTCTTGCCGGCACCCTGAAGGCCGGCGAGCATAATCACCGTCGGCGGGTTCTTGGCCAGGTTCAGGCGGCGGGTCTCCCCGCCCAGGATGCCAACGAGTTCCTCGTTGACGATCTTGACGACCTGCTGGCCCGGGTTCAGCGACTCGGAGACCTCGGCACCCAGAGCGCGTTCCTTCACCTGGGCCACGAAGCCGCGGACCACCGGTACGGCAACGTCGGCGTCAAGCAGGGCGCGGCGGATCTCGCGTGCGGTACCGTCGATATCCGCTTCAGTCAGGCGGCCCTTGCCGCGCAGGTTCTTGAAGGTTGCTGTCAGGCGATCGGAAAGTGAATTAAACACGTGCCGGGCACTTCTTTCGATAGGTCTTGTGGTGCGCATTGGAAAATCGCACAGGACTCAACTCCCAAGAATATCAATAATCGGGCGCTGGACTAACCAGCTGTGCAGCGTTTCACCCGTTGTCTCTTCCCCAGCGCCACGTTGCTCCCGTCCAAAGGGACGGGAGCAGCATCAAGGAACCGGGCAGCAACGGACTACGGCTTGGCCTCGCTGGCAGGTGGTGCGGCCGCTGCCTGAGGCTTCAGCTTGGCCGGTGCCGGGGCAGCTTTCTGCACGGCCGGTGCTGCGATAGCAGGCTTGGGCTTGGGCAGGGTTGCGACCGGCGCCTTGGCGACCTGCTTCACGGGCGCTGCAACTTTAGGCTTGGCCGGGGCCGCGGCCTTGGGCTTCGCTGGCGGCTTGGCCTGCTTTTTCGCAGCCGGCACCGCGACCTCGGGCTTGGGCCTCGCAGCCGGTACTTCCTTCGCGGCCGGCTTTTTCGCAGCAGTGGACTTGGCCGGTGGCAGGGCCTTGGCCACTGGCGGTTTCTTCTCCGGCTCTTCTGCTTGCAAGTCCACGGTCTTGGGTTGGGCTGCACCTATTTGACGCTCGACGCGGGCAGCAGGGTCCGTGGGATCCTCGCTGGCTAGAGCATCCTTACCGCCTGGGTCCTGGTCCTCCCGGGGGTTCAACGCCTGTTTCCTCGCTGGGTCCAGGCACTTGGGTTGGTTCAGAGGTTGGCGTGGAGTTGGTCGATTCCGATGCTTCCGGGACGCTATCCGGAGCTGATGGCGCCACGCTGGAAGGTAGTGCCGAATGACTTGGCGGCGCGGTCGGCGCCGTCGACGGGCTCGGCTCAGCAACTGGTGCAGTGCTGGGCGTCGGCGCTACGCTCGGCGCGCTCGGCTTGGCCGAAACGGGTGCTGGTGACGCTGATGCAGATGGCGTGGCCTTCGGGCTTCCGGTATTCAACTTTTGTGGCGGCTCGGGTGTCTTGCTCGGCTTAGGCGTCTTGCTCGGCTTAGGCGTCTTGCTCGGCTCTGGTGCCGGGTGCGCGGGACGCGGGGTCGGGCGGAGTTTGCCGGCTTCCTTTTTCGGCTGGGCCTTCGGCTTGGCTGGCGCGGCTTGTTTCTTCTTGCTCGCCGCTGGCGACTGGAGCGGATCCGCGTGGGAGTGCCTCGTGGTCTTCGGCGGCGCTGGATGTTCCGTTCGGGCCGATCCGTGATGCCTGGCCGCCCCGGCGTACTGCCCGCTTCTTCCTGTTGCCGGTTGATGGCGCATCGCACTGCCGGCATCGACTGCAAATTGCGTCGAAGCGAACAATGCCTGGCGTTGCCCGCCGCCTGAAGGAAGGTAGTTGCGCGGATTATGCCATTGGCCATTGACGATGACCTCGAAGTGCACATGGCACCCCGTGGAGTTGCCGGTGGTCCCGGCCAGGGCGATGATCTGGCCTTGGACAACAAGCTCGCCCACTCTGACGAGCAGGAGCGAATTGTGGCTGTATCCGGTCTGCACCTCATGCCCGTGGTCAATGGTGACGCGCTGGCCCGAATGCCCGGCCCAGCCCGCGACGACCACCCGGCCCGACTCGCTGGCGCGCACGGGCGAACCGCAGGAAATTGGATAATCCTGGCCGATATGGATTTGGCGGCCGAACCCGGTCGGGTTGAACCTCCAACCGTACGGACTGGAAATCCGGCGGGTGGCCGCTGGATGCTCCAAGAGCAGACCAGGGCTCAGCATTGCCGGACGAATGCCCTGGTTGGCAGCTAGCGGCGCGGGCTGTGCCAGCGCTCCAGGGCTTGTCTTTGCTGTCATCGCCGCCCGATTGGCGGCCACGTGTGCCAGCGGGTCGGGCGCGGACCCTCCGGTCCTGCCGCCAAGTGAACTCAGTCCGAGGACTTGGATAGCGGATGTTCCGCCCAGATCCGGTGCGGTGACAGCCTCGCTCCCGAGCGCCGGCGCTGGCGCGGCGGGAAAGGCCAGTGTGCTTGATTGGGCTCTGGCTGGCACTGCACCGGCCGCCCCGGGCCAAGCCAATGCACTGCTTAAAGCGAAGGCCGCTGCAATGGCCAGCGCCCCATACGGAAGCCGCCGGCCATTCCCCAAAACGCCGCGCGGCACAGAGCTGCTTAAACCATGATGTTGTCGTTTCATAACTTGCCAGTCCCCCAAAAACTGCAACTACTCAACAGAACCTCAGAATAGCCCCGGCACGATGATTAATCCATGGCTAGTTGAAGCAATCTTCAGCAGCGTGAGGATTCCATGCACCACTGCTTTCCCCCCTGCGCCATCGCGGCCACGCCACGCGCGTGGAAATCCAGCACCGGTTCGATGCGGTTTCGGGACCTGGGCGAGGCCCGACGCACCCTGGAATCCGCCAAAGCACCATGACTCGCCATCCCAGCCAGCACCTGTTAGGGACCGGATTCGGGCTGAAGCATTTCAAGCCCCCACATGGCATGTGGGCTGGCATGGGCCGTGAAGAGGGCTTCAGCTCGCCGCGGCAGCGGTCTGGCGGGCGGCCCGAGTCCCGGAATTTCCCAGGCCGGGCGATGTCGCTGCCGGACTCAGCCCTACTCATGTGGTGATAATGCTCTTGGGACCGCGCCGCGGCGCAACCGGTCCCACAGCGCAACACGCAGCAAAGGAGCACCGGTGGAGACCAGCACCCTGTCCAGCAGGCTGTCGCGGTGGGCGGTATTGTCCCGCGCCTGGCTGCAGGATTATCTCTATGCCGGTGCCTGGCAGCTGCGTTCGCTGCTGCCAGGTACGGAGGCCGGCCGGCTGCGCTCCGGCAGCCATCCGGCAGCCGAACCGGTGGTGCTGATTCCGGGTATCTGGGAATCCTGGAAATTCCTGCTCCCGCTGGCCGACGCGCTGCACCAGGCCGGTCACCCGGTGCACGTGATCCCGCAGCTCGGCTTCAACCGCGGCACGGTGCCGGAGATGTCCCAGGTGGTCTCCAGCTACCTGGGCCGGGCGCAGCTCGACGATGCGGTGCTGGTGGCGCACAGCAAGGGCGGTCTGATCGGCAAGTACCTGATGTCCGCCTCGCCGCAGGGCTACCGGATCAATCGGATGATCGCCATTGGCACCCCCTTCTCCGGTTCGCGCTATGCACGCTATGCGCCGGTCCGCTCCCTGCGTTCCCTGTCGCCCAACGACCAGGGCCTGCTCAAGCTCTCGGCCAACCTGAGCGTGAATTCCCGGATCATCTCCATCTACAGCAGCTTCGACCCGCACATCCCGGGCGGCTGCGACCTGGCCGGAGCCACCAACATCAAGCTGCCTACACTGGGGCATTTCCGCTTGCTGGCCGATGTGCGCCTGCACGCCGCAGTGCTCAAGCACTTGGCGCCTGGACTGCCTCCGGCCAGCTGAATTCCGGCAGGCAGCGCACCGCAATCCGTGCGTTCCGTGTGAATCGCCCGGTGCTGTTGAGCCCGCCGGGGCCCTGGCCTAGCGTGAGCGGACAAGGGCTGGATCCCCAGCCCGCAGCCCAGATGCAGATAGGAGCAGCCGATGGACCCGCAGGAATCCACCGCGTCGCAGCCCGACGCACAGTTGGATGAAGCCCAAGAGGCCAATCGCGAAGCCGCAGCCACATCCAACCCCGACCCAGAGCAGCAACTGATTACCGGACTGGAGCCGGGCGGTTCGGTGCCGCCGGGCGAAACCCCGCCCGGTGAAGGCTCGATGAGCCAAGACCAGGGGCATGGCGAATAGCGGCCCGCAGCGTCCGATCAGCGAGGCGCGCATAGGACCCTGGCTTGAAGAACTGGCCGAGTCGGACGGGAATCCGGGCGGCGGAGCGGCGGCGGCACTAATGCTCGGTGTTGCCGCCGCGCTGATGTCCATGTCCGCCGGCTACGTCTCGGCCTCCGGACCCGCACAGGCAGAGCTCGCCGGCCTGCAGGCCCGGGCCAAGCAGCTGCGGATCGACGCGCTGGGCATGGCCGACCGGGATGCCAAGGCCTCCGCGGATTTCGGGGAAGCGTCCGCGCAACCGCCCTCGGAGCAGCGCGACCGCCAGCTCGCCGCGGCCTGCTTGCAGGCCGCGAAATCCTCGGCCGCACTCGGTGCGCTGGCCATGACCGCCGTGAATGACCTGCGCTGGCTTGGCCAGCATGCGAAACCGCAATTGGTGGCCGATGTCGCCGCAGCGCTGGGCATGGTCCGCGCAGTGCTGCAGGCCGCCAGCAGCAACCTGCGCTACGACCTGTCCCAGCTGCCTTCCGGCCCGGCGCACGCGCAGCACTCCGGATTATGGGATACCGCAGCATCGCTGGAGCGGGCGATGCAGACCGCCGCGCAGCTGGCCGCACGCGTTGATGCACGCATCAAGCGCTGATCCTGCTGCCCGGGAGCACCCTCGACGACAAGGAATGATAGCCATGGCCCAGACACCGATTAATGCACTGATCCTGGTCTGCACCCTTTCCCCTTCGCCCAAAGCCTCCAGCAGCGATCTGCTGGCCCGGCAGGTGGCGGCGGAATTCGAGGAGCACCAGGTCCACTCCGAGATCCTGCGCATTGCCGATTTCGACGTGAAGCCCGGAGTGCTCAAGGACATGGGAGGCGGCGACCAGTGGCCGGGGATCCGGCAGAAGCTGCTGGCCGCGGACATCCTGGTGCTGGCCACCCCGATTTGGGTAGGCCACCCCTCGAGCCTGGCCCAGCGGGTGCTGGAGCGGCTGGATGCCGAGTTGTCCCAGACCGACGAGCAGGGCCGCCCGATCCTCTTCGGCAAGGTGGGCGTGGTGGCCGTGGTGGGCAATGAGGACGGCGCGCACCACGTGATTGCGGAGCTGGGCCAGGGCCTGGCCGATGTCGGGTTCACCCTGCCAGCCCAGGGCTCGACCTATTGGGTGGGGCAGGCCATGCACACCACCGACTACCAGGATCTGGACCAGACCCCGCAGGTCACGGTCAACGCCACGCAGATCGCCACGCGCAACGCGGCGCATCTGGCGCGGCTGCTCAAAGCCCGGCCTTTCCCCGCCCGATAGCCGCCGGATGCTGGGTGCAGCCTGCGGATCAGTGCCCGGCCATTGGCCAGCGGCGGCCGGTGCCCTAGCGTTTCAGCCAGCAGAAGACTGCAACCCCAGGCGAGAACTAAGGACGGGCCCATGCCGCACAACACCATCGACCAGACGACCTTGCACCGGTACCTGAGCGAACACCTGCTGGGTTCCGAATCGGGGCTGAACCACTTCAAGGCCGCCCACGGCACCTGGGCGGACACCGCCTATGCCCAGCGTTTCGAATCGCTGCACCAGCAGGTCCAAGCAGATCAGGATGACCTGAAACGGATCATGGACCGGCTGGGATGCCGGCAGCGTCCGCTGGCCCGCCTGCTGGCTCCGGCGGCCAAGCTCGCCGGGCACGTCAACCCGTTCAATCCGCTGCGCATGCGCAAGCTGGCCGCCGCGCAGGTGCAGCTCGATGTGCTCACCGGGCTGCTCAATGCCAAGCTGCGCATGTGGCAGACGCTGCTGCTGATGCTGCCCCATGATCCGCGCCTGGACCAGGCGCTGCTGCAGGACCTGTCGCACCGGGCCGAGTCGCAGATCAGCCAGCTCAAGGCGCTCAGCGACGAAACCTGGCCCGAGCGCTTCGCCCCGCCAGTGAACGATGAGCAGGGGGAACACCGCCCATGACCGGCAGGAAAGCGAACATTGTCGGCGCCGGGCCCAACGGGCTGGTCGCCGCGGCGGTCCTGGCCGAGCGGGGATTCGACGTCCAGGTCTTCGAGCGCAATGCCCGTCCCGGCGGTGCCGCGGCCTCCGGCAGCACGCTGGGCGAGGGCACCATCGTGGACCTGGGAGCTGCCGCCCACCCCTTCGCCTATGGCAGCCGCGCCTTCGCGCATTTCGATCTGACCGGACATGGGCTGCAGTGGGATTTCCACACCTATCCGCTGGCCCACCCGCTGGACGACGCCGAGTCGGTCTTCCTGCACCAGGACCTGGAAGCCACCATGGCGCAGTTCCCCGCCGACCGGAAGATCTGGCAGCTGCTGCATGGCCCGCTGGTGCGCCATCCGCAGGAGATCCTGGACAACGCCACCAGCCCGCTGCTGGGCATCCCGCCGCATCCGGTGCTCATGGCACGCTTCGGGCTGCGCGCGCTGCCGCCGGCGAAGCTGCTGGCTTCCGCCGCGTTCCGGACCCGGCAGGCCGCGGCGCTCTTCGCCGGATCCAGCGCGCATTCCATGCTGCCGCTCTCCCACCCGTTCACCTCGGGATTCGGCGCGCTCTTCGGGGCCTTGGGCCAATCCTGGGGCTGGCCGGTGGCGCACGGCGGCACCGGCAGCATCATCGACGCGCTGCTGCGGGTGCTCGACGGGCTGGGGGTGCAGATCCATACCGGGCACCAGATCAGTCACCTCGCGCAGCTTCCCGATGCGGACCTCACCTTCCTGGATGCCACGCCCCGCCAGGTAGTGCAGCTCGCCGGAGACCAGCTCCCGGCACGACTGCGCCGGCGGTTCGAGCGCTGGCGCTATGGCACCGCGGCCTACAAGGTGGACTACCTGCTCGATGGGCCGATTCCCTGGAAGGATGCGCGCACCGCGCAGGCCGGCACCGTGCATGTCATCGGCGATGCCGCCGAGCTGGCCCGGGCCGAGCGCCAGGTCGCCGCTGGGTCAATGCCCGAACGCCCGTTCGTGATGGTGGTCCAGCCTTCGAGCGCCGATGCCTCGCGCGCCCCGGCCGGCCGCCAGGTCATCTGGTCCTACGCCCACGTGCCCCAAGGCTATGACGGGGATGCCGGGGCGCTCATCGATGCGCAGATCCAGCGGTTCGCGCCGGACTTCAAGGACCGGATCGTGCAGCGGGTAGTCACCGGCCCGGCGCAGCTGCAGGCCTGGAATCCGAATCTGGTCGGCGGGGATATCGGCGGCGGATCACTGGCCGGCACCCAGCAGTTCTTCCGCCCCTCGCCCTCGCTGAATCCCTATTCGCTGGGCGTGCCGGGACTGTACCTGTGCTCCTCCTCCACCCCTCCGGGCGGCGGGGTGCATGGCATGGCCGGCTGGCATGCGGCGCACCGGGCGCTGCGTGATCTTGGGCGGCACTGAGCCTCGCAACCACGGTAGCTGAATAGGGATACTGACTAGTAGAGAATAAAGTCTGGGAATTTCCTCAGAATCGCGGCCTGTTCGCAACAACTTGGTGGGCCAATGATAATTTTTTATCAAGTTCCCACCGCTGGCCGCAGGGTCCACAGCGCATTTCAAGGGCCACGCTGCCCAGTCCGGAGGGACAGATAACTGCATTGTTGAAGTGAGAAGTATCGTCTAGAAGTGGAGGGTAGTTCACATGCCAGGAAGGCTAGTCAGGTCCCAGACCGCGTTGCGCGTAGCAGAGCTGCTGGGATCACGCGAGGGAAGAAGGCATCTGAGCAGCTATGGCTGGACCCAAGGAATGCCAGTGGTCATGACACAGCCTTTGGAAGCGCTCGATGATGTGATGGGCCTGGTCTCGGTGCACAAGCGGCCGGTGCTGGTCGCGATGGTTGAACCGCAGAGCGAGGAACTGAAGTTCTTGCACATTTCCGAGCCTTCTCCAGTCTTGGAAGTGGTTCAGGCCAGCGCGCCGCGCAGCAAGATCAAGGATCTGTTCGGTCAGGCCGAGCACAGCGGAATGGCTGCATTCCGTGTGAAGTACTGGCAATACACTGCGCTCGCCCACGCGGTTCCGGCTTTCGACGCCAGCAAGCTGGGACACAGGTACGCCACGCAGGAGTCCGGCAGCAGCGTGTAACCGCAAGCACCGCCGCAACGGGCACAGCCCCTCGGGAAATCGCGCATCCGCGCAGATTCGCCGGGGGCTGTTCCTATGCCAGGGACCGGGACCGCTTACTTGGGCGCTACCGGGCGTGGAGCATCTGGTGATCCAGCGCGGCAAGATAGTCCGCGAAGCCCTCGCGCAACCGCCCGCGCAAGCGCCCCGAGGTGATCGCCTGCAGCCGGGCCGTGGCCTGGACCCGGTAGCCGGCGCGGCGCAGCGCCTCGACCAAGGCCACATCCTCCCGGGCCGCCAAGGGCTCGAAGCCTCCAACATCCAGGTAGGCAGCAGCGCACACCCCGAAGTTCGCGCCGTGGATATGGCCATGCCCCTCGATCGGCTGGTAGGCCTGCTCCCATAAGGCGAAGATATGCTCATCGAGTTCGCCGCGGTCCGGTTCCACGGTTCCGGCCACCGCATCGGCCCCGCCGGCGTGCAGGCAGGCAAAGCCCTCCAGCCAATGCTCGGCGACGCAGGTATCCGCGTCGGTGCTGGCCAGCCAGATGGCGCTCGGGTCCGCTTCCGCGCCGAAGCTGGCCAGGGCGTGGCGCGCCCCGGCAGCCCGGCTGGCTCCGACATTGCCGAAGCTGGCCTGCAGCAAGCTGATCCGCCGATCTGCGCTGATCTGCCGCTGGGCAACCTGTACCGTGCCGTCGGTGCAGCTATCGGCAACCACGATGGCCCGGACCTGCAGCTGCGGGCGGGCACGCGCCAACCGGTCCATGGCCGCGCGCACCGAATCCAGGCAACGGCCCAGGCGTTCTTCCTCGTCATGGGCCGGGATGATGACCGCCATGGCCGCCAGCTGCCTACCCATGGGCACCAGCGGGCTTGCGCAGTATTTCAAGCAGGAAATCGGCCTCGCGAAGCTCCACGATGCGCTCCCACCCCAGTTCTCCCGCCATCCGGTGCACATCCTCCCCGTCCAGCGGCCAGCCTTCAATGGGATGCAGCCAATGGCAGAGCACCAGCTCTCCGCCGGCTTCCAGTGCTGCAGCACTGGCGGCGAGCACCTGCTCCAATTCGTCGGCGGCCAGGAAATAGCCGATCTCGCTGAGCACTACCAGCTGCACGCTCCCCGGCTCCAGCTGCGGAAATTGTTGGGGCACCGTGGCCTGCAGCAAGCTGACATGCTCCATTCCGGCCACGGCACGCCGGGCCTGGGCTAGCGCGGTAGCGCTGGCGTCCACCGCCAGCAGGCTGGTGCTGCGGCGGGCCAGTTCGGCGCTCTGCACCCCGATGGAGCATCCCAGCTCCAGAACCGCCGCATACTGCTCCCGGGGCAGGGAGGCGAGCAGGATTTGCTGCTTGCGCTGCTCGTAGCGGCTGCTGCGGTATTCCCACGGATCTTCGCGCTTTCCGTAGAGCTCGTCGAAGACCGCCGGAGCCGACGCGGCGTCCTTGTGGCCAGGCCAGGTGGCGCGGAAGATCTCGGCGCCGCGGGAAAAATGCTGCAGGAAGCCTTCGCTAAGGAGGACTTCGTCTCCTGGCAGGGCGGACAGCGGCCGGGTTTGGGAACGGTGGGCTTCCAGGGCGCGGGCCTTGGCCTGGGCGCTGGAAGCATCCAGGGCCAGCCGGCGCCAATGCCTGAAGCTGGGCTGCCGGTCCGGTTGCGCCCAATGCCAGAACCAGATGGGGAATTCCAGGTGGCAGGCATTGTGCGCCAGGGCGCAGTCCGCGGCGAGCAGGCCCAGGATTTCGTGGTCCGGGTGCCCGTCGCCGCGGTAGGTGCTGGCGATCAGGCAGCGCTCGCCGGCGTGCTGCTCAAGGGCTGCGCGGATCGGCTCCTGCTGCGCTTCGAGTTTCCCATCGCCCAGGCCCAAGCAGTGCAGATGCAACGTTCCGCTGCGCGGTCCTTGTGCGCGCAGCGTGTCCATGGCCTCGGCCAGTTCGGCCTGGCGCAGCGCGGCCAACCGGGCCGCGGAGTGTGTGGTGGAGTCCGGATGCGAGGCTTCCCCGAAGCTGCAGACGATCACGTGGACATCGATCCCCCGGCCAAGCGCCATGCGGATCAGCCCTCCAGCTCCCAGCGTCTCGTCATCCGGGTGGGCGGCCAGAACAATCAACGATGCGATTGCGTGGAAGAGCTTCTCCGGATCCAGTACGGCGATCCGCTCTAGCCCAGCCTGCTGCCAGCAGCTTGCAGACGTTCCCTGGTCCTCATGCGTGAAGTTCACCATGCGCTGCCACTTTCCGTTCCGGCGCGGTCCACCATCAGCTGGCCCAGCGCCGCGTCATCGCGGGCCGCGTGGTGCTGGCGCAGATATATGCCCAGGTCAGCTGCACGCCGCGCATGCTCCTCATCGGCGGTCAGCGGGCCCGGACCGGTGGACTGGCCGCTGAGCTGCAACACCCGCTCGCAGGCCCCGGCCACCTGGCCGCGGACCCGATGGGCCGAAATGGCATCCAGCGCTCCGGCATCGGCCAGCCCGGCGGCCTGTTCCAGCAGCGCGGCGCAGCCGGCCAGCAAGCGGTCTGCTTCGCCGAGCCAAGCAAGGGCCAGCTGATCCGGGGTGCGCGCTTGGGCGCTGCGCAGCAGATGGCGGTAGATTCCCACCGCTGCCCCGAACCAGCAGGCGGCCACGCCAACGCCCCCGACAGCGAACCCGGGACGGGACAGGTACCAGCCTGCGTCCTGCACCGGTTGTGCCGGCACGCCGGTGAAGTTCACGCTGCCGCTGGGCAGCTGCGCCATGCCGCGGCTGACCCAGGCATCCGATGCCGGTTCAACGCCCGGATGCCGCAAGGAAACCATGAACAGCCGGCCACCATCGGGCGTGGGGGCGGTGACCAGGGCATGCGTCAGCTGCGCGGCCAACGAGCACCAGGGCTTGGTGCCGTTCAGCTCCCATCCCCCGCCGGACTGGCGAACCGCTTCCAGGGTGGCGTTGGGCGGCTGCGCGGCGAAAACGCCCCATGCAGTGCCGGCCGGCCACGACATGCCCGCCTGGTTCAGGATTCCCGCGGCATCCAAATGCGGTTCCAGCGTCCTGGCCGCGACCAGGTCGGTGGCGGCCACGGTGGCCAGCAGCTCCCACAGGCGCTGGGTCTGTCCGGCCGCTGGCACCGGAGGTTCCTCCCCCGAACTTTCCAGCGTACGCAGCATCGCTTCCGGGTTGCCCTCGCAGCGCACGGCGGCCGCACGCACCGCTTCTTCGGCGCCCCACCATAACTCGCTGTTGCGGGTGCGGGATCCTGGTTCGGCTGCACTAAACGACACCGGCCGCTGGTCCATCGGCTCTCCTTCTCTGTTCGGAACTTTTGGCCAGTCTAGGTCACGGCCCATTCGTGCCCGGCCCAGCTGAATGACTCCTGATAACCGCAAAGGACAGCGCAACGCAGCGAGGCAGCTTATGTGGTTGGCCGCCGCGACGGCGGCACTGTGATGATCTGCAAAGTTGGCCGCAAGCAAACTTTCAGCTTCGGGACCCCGATTTGCAATCTGCCCTATAGTTCAAATTGTAAGTAACCAGATCCACACAGGAGGTAAGAATCATGGGAATTGGAGACAAGATCCAGAACAAGGCCCAGGAAGCATCTGGCAAGGCCAAGGAGGCCTACGGCGATGCCACTGATAATGAGCGCCTGCAAGCCGAAGGCGTGAAGGACCAGGCCGCCGCCAAGGCAAAGCAAGCAGGAGAACACGTCAAGGACGCCGCCAAGGATGTCAAGGACGACCTGTCCTAAACCGCACCACCAGCTATGCCCCATGGATGCGTATCCATGGGGCATAGCTCTGCGCTAGGTAATGTGCACAGCAATACGGCCGCTGCTCCGGGAATTCGGAGCAGCGGCCGTTGGCGGTTTTCGGCGTCCTAGAGTTCGACGCTATTCGAGTCCCCGGGCTCGGCAGGTTTTCCGGTGAGCTTCTGCTTCACCCAGCCGGCCACCAGGCTCGCTGCCCCGCCGGGGTTCTCCCAGTATTCAGCGGAGTCGGCATCGATGCGCAGCAGCACAGTCTGCGCAGATTCCGGGCCTTCGCTGGCGAAGGTCTCCACCGCGGCGTTCCACAGTTCCTTCTTCTTGGCGACATCGAGCACCACCTCGGCGTGGCCGCTGACCGACACCCACGCCTTGGATCCGCTGAACGCGGCATTGACCAGTCCCTGGGCCCGGATTTCCTGGACAATCCCGGCGTCGGCGGCAGAGAAGAACCAGAGCTCTCCTTCGTCGGTGGCTTCAATCAGCGTCAGGGGGCGGCTGGCCAGCCGTCCAGCGCTGTGGGTTGTGACCATGGCGATCCGCAGGTCCTTGATGATGCTGATGACTTTGCTTGCTTCGTCGTTGGCCATGATGAGCTCCTTTGTCTTGGAATGATCTGTTCGTTTCACACGCTACCGAGGTGCCGGCCCGCGCCAAGGGGCGCCCAGGCGATGGCCAACTTCGGCTCCTGCTCAGCTTTCCGGGTTCCGCCTGGAATCCGGATCCGCTTGCTCTTCGGCGTCCAGCTCGCTGGCGAAACGCAGCTGCCGCCCGTCGCTGATGTCCTGCTCTTCTTTTTCCTCCTGCTTCATGCTGGCCTTGGTATCCCGCGGCGGAAGCTGGACCGAGCGCTCGGCGGCAATCCCCGCCTGCAGCTGGCGCCCGCGCTCGGCTTCCGCGTCGAAGACCGCGCCGAACAGCAGCGACAGGTTGGCGATCCACAGCCACAGCAGCAGCACGATGACCCCGCCGATGGCGCCGTAGGTCTTGTTGTAGTTGCCGAAGTTCGAAACGTAGAAGAAGAAGCCGACGGTCGCTACCGCCAGCACGAGCAGCGCGATGGCCGAGCCGAGGCTGATCCAGCGGAACTTCGGTTGCTTCACATTGGGAGCCCCGTAGTAGAGCACGGCCACCAGCACAATCGCGCACAGCACGATCACCGGCCATTTGGCGATATTCCATATCGCCACCGCGCCCTCGCCCAGCCCCATGGCGTTGCCCAGCGCCTGGGCCAGCGGACCGGAGACAATCAGCAGCATCCCCAGCACGGACACGGCCACAAGAAGCACCAGTGTCAGCAGCAGCATCAGCGGGCGCAGCTTGTAGAACGGCCGGCCTTCGGCCACCTCGTAGATCTGGTTCATTGCCCGTCCGAACGCCCCGACATACCCCGAGGCGCTCCATAGCGCACCGAGCAGACCGGCAATCAGCGCCAGGCCTGCCGACGGGGCCGAGGCCAGCTGCTCGATGGGCTGGCGCAGGGTTTCGACCACTTCCTTGCTGGCCAGTTCCTGGATCAGCGAGAGGATGTTGCGGGTCATGTTCTCCGCCTGGCCGGCAACTCCGAGCAGGGAGACTACCGCCAGCAGGGCCGGGAAAATGGAGAGCATCGCGAAATAGGTCAGCGAGGCCGCCATGTCCGTGCATTTCTTCCGGGAGAATTCCCTGATGGAGCGCTTGGCCGCGTATTTCCATGACCTGGAGTGCATATCCGGCGGGGAATCGGGTTTGGATTCGGCATCGGGTCCAGGAGCATGCCGGGCTTTGGCAGCGGTTTCGGCCGCGTTCCCGTTCCCGGCATGGCTATCGGTTCCTGAAGGCATCTTGCACCTCTCTTCATCAGCTATCTGTGCCAGTTGATTGCCGCCGGCCCTGCTGCTGGGCCAGGCCGGCGCGGCAGGCAAATCGAATCATGCACCTGCCGCGCCACCTGCTAGGCCAGCTGGGCCACGCTGCTACTCGGCGACCGGGAAACGCTCCCACGCGCGGTGGGTGGACAGCAGCTGCTCCGCGCTTTCGGCCACCGCCGAAAGTTCCACCAGCGCGATGCCCGGCGCATCATCCTCCAGGCCGACCGCTTGCAGCAGGCCATCGGAGAGCCCGTCCAGGGTGATGATGGCCTTGTTGTGCCGGTAGGCCTCCGCGACCAGCAACGCCACGCGCGGGTCGACGGGAACCCCGCCTGCCCCCAAGGCGCCGGCCTTGGCATCCAGCGCAACCGCGGCGTCCGGGGCCGGCGGCAACGGGCCGATGAGCACCAGCGCATCGAATTCGATGGAGCGCGCCGTCAGGTAGGTGCGGTCAATGGGCAGGTCCGGGGCCACCTCGCCGCCGGAGGCCGAAACGAGCAGCGGGGACATGCCCCGTTCGGCCAGCGCCTGGGCTATTGCCGGCACGTGCTGGTGGTTTCCGCTGTTGAACACCACCCCGATCTTGCGCCCGTCCACTGGCCAGGCTTTTCCGATCTGGGACAGCGCGGGGCTGGCCACCGGGTCATCCAGCTGCACTGCGGCCGGTGCCGGCAGGCCCAGTGCCTGGGCCACCCCGGCGGCCAGCTGGGTATCGATCTTCGCCAGGCATTCCACCTGCCGCTGGCGGATCGCCGTATCGGTGCACTTGCCCAGCTCAAAGGAGTAGGCCTGCTGCACATGGGCGCGCTCCACGGCCGAGAGGCTGATGTAGAACAAGCGGGCCTGGCTGTAGTGGTCCGAGAAACTGGCCGGCTCGGAACGCACCTTCTTCCCGGAGGCCACAGGCTGCGGGAAGTCCAGCGGAGGCTGCTGGCCGGAAAGAACCTGCGACATGTACGGGCAGCCGCCATCCAGCGAGTTCGGCTTGTACGGCGCGATGCCCTTGGGCACCCGGTGCTGGTGGAAACCGTCGCGGAACATGTCGTTGACCGGCGAGTCCGGCGAGTTGATCGGGATCTGCGCGAAGTTCGGTCCGCCCAAGCGGGTCAGCTGGGTGTCCAGGTAGGAGAAGAGCCGCGCCTGCAGCAGCGGGTCGTCGCTGATATCGATGCCCGGCACCAGATGCCCGGGGTGGAAGGCCACCTGCTCGGTCTGCGCGAAGTAGTTCTCCGGGTTGCGGTCCAGCACCATCTTGCCCAGCGGCTGGACCGGGGCCAGTTCTTCTGGCACGAATTTCGTCGGATCCAGCAGGTCGATGCCCTCGAAGACCCCCGAACCGTCGTCGGGGAAAATCTGCACGCCCAGTTCCCATTCGGGGTAGGCTCCGGCATCAATGGCTTCGGCCAGATCGCGGCGGTGGAAGTCCGGATCCGCGCCGGCTGCCAGCTGGGACTCTTCCCAGGCCAGCGAGTGCACGCCGAGCTTGGGCTTCCAATGGAACTTCACCAGTGACGCTTTGCCCGCCTCGTTGACCATGCGGAAGGTGTGCACGCCGAAGCCCTCCATCATGCGCAGCGAGCGGGGTATCGCGCGGTCGCTCATCTGCCACATCACGTGGGCCTGGGCAGGGGTATGCAGGGAGACGAAATCCCAGAAGGTATCGTGGGCCGATTGCGCCTGCGGGATCTCGGTATCCGGGTGCGGCTTCGCGGCATGGACCAGATCCGGGAACTTGATGCCATCCTGGATGAAGAACACCGGGATGTTGTTGCCCACCAGGTCAAAAATGCCCTCTTCGGTATAGAACTTCGTGGCAAAGCCGCGGGTATCGCGGGCCGTGTCCATCGAGCCGCGGGAACCGACCACGGTGGAGAACCGCACGAAGACCCGGGTCTGCTTTCCCGGCTTGAGGAAATCGGCCCGGCACAGTTCGGAGGCGTTGCCGTAGCTGATGAAGGAGCCGTGGGCGCCAGCCCCGCGGGCGTGGACCACGCGCTCCGGAATCCGCTCGTGGTCGAAATGCATGATCTTCTCGCGCAGGTGGTGATCCTGCAGCAAGGTGGGCCCGCGCTCTCCGGCTTTCAGCGAGTGGTCGGTATCGCTGACGGGAGCTCCCTGGTTGGTGGTCAGGAATTCGCTGTCCTGGCCGGGGCCGGACAAGACCGGTTCCCCTCCCGGGCTTGCTTGCTGTTGTGGTTCGCTGGCCATGGCACTCTCCTAGCTGCTTGGGAATAATCGGCTGGTGAATGCCACGCTAGGGGCCGGTGCACCGCTGATGCCAGCGAACTAGGCGATTCCCATGATTTACACATGTGCCCGCCACCGGGCGTGAACACGCCAGGACCGCCGGTGGCTGCATGGCCCACCGGCGGTCCTGGTAGGACGTTTCAGAAACGCCCTGCCCCTCGTGCTTGTGTTGCGTTATTTTCCAGATTCCGCTCCTTACTTGGAAACCAGCTGGTATCCATTTTCGTTGTGCTCCGCCTCGTCGATCCCGGCAATTTCGATATCTGCCGCGACACGCCATGGGCTGAACTTTCCAATGACCGTGGCGATGACCCAGGTCATCACCGCGGAGAAGACCATGACCACAATCAGGGTGGCTGCCTGGGCGATCAGCTGGGCGACGCCGCCGCCGTAGAACAGTCCGCCAGCGCTTTCCTCGGTTGGCAGGGCGAAGAAGCCAAGGAACAGGGTTCCGATCAAGCCGGCGACCAGGTGCACGCCGACAACATCCAGCGAGTCGTCGTAGCCCAGCTTCCATTTCAGGTTCACTGCCCAGGCTGCACCGGCTCCAGCCAGGACGCCCAGCAGCATCGCGGCCCACGGGGCCACATCTGCGCAAGAAGGAGTGATGGCGACCAGGCCGGCCACCAGGCCGGAGGCGACACCCAGCGAGCTGGGGCGGGAACCGCGAAGCTTCTCAACCAGGATCCAGCCAAGGACGGCCGCACCCGGAGCTGCCAGGGTGTTGACCCAGATGAGGCCGGCCTGCTCTACGGTGGTTGCCGCACCGGCGTTGAAACCGAACCAGCCGAACCACAGCAGGCCGGCACCGAGCATGACCAGCGGGGTGTTGTGCGGCTGCGGACGATCGTGGAAGTTGTGGCGCTGGCCCAGCTTCAGGGCCAGGACCAGGGCTGCGATACCTGCGTTGGTGTGGACCACTGCGCCGCCGGCGAAGTCAATGGCTTCGCCGAAGATGCTGCCCAGGAATCCGTCTGCGGAGAGCAAGCCTCCACCCCAGACCCAGAAGGCCACCGGTGCGTACACCAGGGTGACCCACAGCGGGACGAAGAACAGCCATGGCGCAAAGCGGGCACGGTCGGCGATGGCTCCGGAGATGATGGCTACCGAGATCATGGCGAAGGTACCGGCGAATCCGGCGGCGAGCAGCTCGGACTGCTCGGTATTGTGCATGGCAAAGTCGCTGATTGGATTGCCGACGATTCCGGCGATGGCTGGTTCCCCGGCGGAGAACGAGTAGCCCCAGAGCACCCAGACAACGGCGGTGATCGCCGCGGCGGAGAAACTCATCAGCATCATGTTCACCACGCCGGTGGCGCGAGTCATGCCGCCGTAGAAAAGTCCCAGTGCCGGTGTCATCAGCAATACGAGTGCGGCAGCTATCAGGATCCATAAGCTGGCTACATCCAACTCCATCTGGATCACTTCCCCTCAAGGTATTCGGTGTATCGGTGGTGTTATGACTATCTAACGCGCCCGATGTTTCCGAACACTAGCTGCTTCGTTTCCGCTGTGTATCAAGTTCCTGCCGGGGGTAACGTTTGCTTCTCGGCAATGTTTCGCCGCCGTTTCGAACAGTTCACGGTACTGCTGGCCGACGGTCAAAAGAACAGCCCGGCATCAGCAGAAAGTGCTTTCTGCTGATGCCGGGCTGGCAAGGTGGACGCCGGCAGCGGCTATAGCCGCTTGATCTTCACGACCTGGAACTTCGGCACCGTAGTGGATCCGCCGATGGTCGTGTCGTAGCTCAGGGATCCGGTCACCGTAGCGGTGATTTGGACAATGTCCTCTGCCACGATGTCATCCAGCGCCTCGCAGTCCTCCAGGCCGTCACCGGCAGTGAACATCGAATTGTGCTCGTAGTCGTATTTGCCCACCCGCGCGTGGCTCAGCTCGGCACGGAAGGTGCAGGGACCGGTCGCGGAGTCGAACTGGGTGACCAGGCCGTAGAGAATCACGTTCTCATCGATGTGCGAGTCCGGTTGCTTCACGATTTGCGCCAGCGCCCGCTTGGTGACCTTCTTGGCCTTGTTGGCCTTGGCTTTTTCCGCCGCGGCCTCAGCTTCCCTGTCTTTCTTTTCCTTCGCCTTGCGTGCCTTCTGGGCTTCTGCGGCCGCTGCGCGTTCTTCCTCGGCTGCGCGAAGCTCTGCTGCTTCTTCGTTGGCCAGGGCCAATTGCGTTTCGGTTTCTGCCAGCTGGGCTTGCAGTGCGTCCTTTTCAGCAGCTATGGCTGCGCTCGAGGCTTGCGCAGCCTCGAACTCTTCTGCCGATACCCCGCAGGCAGCCATCGATAGAATTCCGGCCAGTGCGGTTGCAGTTGCTAAGAACCTTTTCATGCTCATTCCCCATTTCACGAGTGCGAGTTGCTTGAACCCCCAAGTTTCAAGTACCCATGATCCTTACAGGGGCCGGGGACAATTTAGATGGAGCAGGCACACTGGAAGCATGGACCGATCTTTCTTCTTGCCCGATGCCTTGGACGTTGCGCCCCGGTTGCTCGGGGCCACGCTCACCGTGGATTCCATTGACGGACCGGTCAGCGTGCGCATCACCGAAACCGAAGCGTACATGGGCCTGGGAACCGCAGGGCCCTATGACCCGGGCAGCCACTCGAAGGACAGGAAAACCGAACGCAACGCGTCCATGTTCCTGGAACCCGGGCACGCGTACGTGTACTTCACCTATGGAATGCACTACGCCCTGAATTTCGTCTGCTCACCACCAGGAGCTGCGTCGGGGGTGCTGATACGTTCTGGCGAAATTATTTCCGGCGCCGACCTGGCCCACGCACGAAGACTGGAGAAGCGGCCCGTCCGCTACGCCCGCAATCCCATCGCGGAAATCCAGCTGGCCCGTGGACCGGGGAACTTGGCCACCGCATTGGGCCTCACAAGACTGGAACATGACGGGCTGGATCTGTTCGCTGCACCCTTTACCCTCCATGCTGCCCCTGGTCTCCCGGAAGCTTTGCGCACTGGACCCCGCGTTGGCGTCGCGGGGATAGCCGGCGGTCCGCAGTTCCCCTGGCGATTCTGGCTGCCCGATGAGCCAAGCGTTTCCGCATTTCGCCCGGGCCGCGATGCTCCCGGGGCAGTCACGGGCATTAGGAAACAGAAATAGGCTCTGGCCCCAACGCAATTAATGCGTTGAAGCCAGAGCCTATCGAGCAAGGTGCCGCAAAGCCCTATGCTGCCGGGAACAGTTCCTTCGAATCCAGTTCCTTCTTCAGCCGGGATTCCAGGGTCTGGGACAGGGACTCGGCAAAGGTTTCGGTCAGGTGCGAGTGGTCCCAATAGGCCACGATGCCACCGACTACCGCAAAGCAGCGTCCGTCCTCGCACAGCTGGTCATTCATGTCGACATCAATAATATTCGGCTTGTCCAGGGCCTTCACGGCGTCGGCTTGCGGATCCATCGGGATCCATTGCTTCGCCTCGCCACTGCATTCGCTGAATTCGCCATCGCTGGAGGCCACGCAGTCAGGTACATTCTCCACGGTCTCCCCCGGGAAGGACGTATCCCGGATGACCGCTACAGCGGCGCCGGTGCCGGCCCAGTCCTGGAGAATCTTTTCGTAGGCCTGCTGGGCAGGCTCAGCGGTGTTTTCCATTTGGTATCCGGAAACCGGAAGGGACTGGCGGTTGGAGCTGATCACCAGATCATAGTCTTCCTTTTCGATCTGCTTGGTCACCCAGCTGCCATAGTCAGCGCAGCCCTTTTCCCGTGCCTCGGAGTCAAAGACCTGGGGTTCGCCCATGACGGCGCAACGGCTGGCCAGATAGGTATCAATACTCCAGCCATTCTTCTTCGCCATCGGTTCCAAGGCAGGAATCCACTGGCCTGCATGCGAGTTTCCAACCAGTGCTACCTTGATCTTGCCATCACCGTAGTTGCATACCGGGCGGTCCTTGTAGTCGGCGTCCTGGCTGGCGAAGCAATCATCCTTGTAGACAACCGGCTTGTCGGTCTTCGCAACTACCGGGGCGGGAGCCACCGGCTGGTAGGCCGTCTCGATATTCACTGCTTCACCGCATGATTCACTGAGCGACGCGGCACCGAAGCAGTCTTCGCCCAGCTCCTTTTCGACCTGGGCCAAGGCCTTGTCGACGTCTTGGGCGTCATTGATAATGCGTTCGGTGTTGAGGTAGAAAGCTCCGGCAACCAAAGCCAAGACGAGGCTGCCCGTGGCAAGGAAGCGTGGCGCCGTGAGCAGTACCGAGGCGTCAATGAACTTACGGAATCGAACCTCGACAAGCTTCTGCGTCAAAACAGCCAAAACCAGCGTCAAGGCCAAGGCAATGATCTTCTGGGGCCATTTGAAGTCATCCACCATGAACGGCATCAGGATCAATAGCGGCCAATGCCAGAGGTAGATGGCATAGGAATTGTCACCGAAGAACTGGAACGGCTTGCTGCTCAAGAACATGTTCGGCGAGTACTTATGCGTGGAATGGCAGAGCAGGATCAGTGCGGTGCCGAATACGGGAATCGCTGCGATGTATCCGGGGAACGGCATCTGCCCGGTAAAGGCCACCGCGCTGAATGCGATGGCAAGGACTCCGCCCCACGACCCGATCAAGCTCATCGCATCCTTCTTGGCCGCATGCGCACGCGTTCCCAAAGCCGCCACCAGGGCGCCTGCCGAGAATTCCCAGACTCGGGTAAAGGTCGAGAAGTACGCGCTGCCCGGTTCAGTCGCGGTTGCGGATAGCGAGTATCCGAAGGAAATCAAGAAGACGGCGCTGATTCCGGCCAACGCGGCGGTTGCCGGCTTGATTCCGGACTTGATTGCGGCGAAGATCAGCACGCCGATCAGAATTGGCCATACGAAATAGAACTGCTCTTCTGCAGACAGGGACCAGAAATGCTGGAAGGGGCTTGGAGCTTCGCCTTCGGCAAGGTAATCGACCTTGGTCAGTGCCAGGTACCAGTTCTGGAAGTAGAACGTCGCGGCCATCGCTTGCAGCCCCCAGTCCTGCCACACCGTGGACGGTGCGAAGAACCAGATGCCCAAGACGCTGGCCAGGATCACCAAGAAGGAGGCGGGGATCAGCCGCTTGACCCGCCTCATCCAGAAATTGACGACATCGCCAATGTTCTTCGGCGGCTTGGCGAGTAGATGCGAAGTGATCAGGAATCCCGAGATCACGAAGAACACGTCGACTCCGACGAAGCCGCCGGGCAGATAGTGCCCCCAGAAGTGGTACAGCACAACGACACCTACGGCGATGGCGCGCAGGCCCTGGATGTCCATGCGGAAAGCCCTGGGCTTAGGGTCCTGCTTGACTGGTATGGGCAGGTCTTGGTTCGACGACACTTCTGGATGGATCCTTTACCGGCTGGTCTGGCCGCACGGGGGCATCCAGAACCAACCGGAGTATCCCTCATGCAGTGCGTAAAGATTGATGGGACACACTTCCCCAGAAAACATCTTTACCCAAGTAGTCTGGACGTTTTCTGTAGCGCTGGCCACTGCTTCCTTGGGCGACCTGCGGCCAGAAGGCGCAGGGAAAGCTCCATTCGCTCGCTGACTAGATCTTCTCCGCGGGGGCTCCAAGGAAAGTTTCGGACCCATAATCGGGTGGTGTGACTGACATCACTGCAAGATTTCCTTGATCCCAACCCCTGTGTGCGCCCCATGGGCCAACAGGAACAAAACCGCTCTGTGCAGGAATTGCAGATGCGCAGTGCCCGCTTAAACAAGATCTCCCCGCCATTTCAAGCGACGGGGAGATCAAGAAAAGATGGAATTATCGATTAGCCTTCGAGCAGTGCGTCCACGAACTCTTCCGGGTTGAAAGGCGCGAGATCATCCGGGCCCTCGCCCAATCCCACCAGCTTCACCGGAACACCGAGCTGACGCTGGATAGCCACGACGATGCCGCCCTTGGCAGTGCCGTCGAGCTTGGTCAGCACGATGCCCGAGACGTTGACAACCTCGGAGAAGACCTTGGCCTGCTGCAGGCCGTTCTGCCCGGTAGTCGCATCGAGGACCAGCAGGACTTCGTCAATGGTGGCCTTCTTCTCGACCACGCGCTTGATCTTGCCCAGCTCGTCCATCAGGCCGACCTTGTTCTGCAGGCGGCCGGCAGTGTCGATCATGACAATGTCGACTTCCTGCTCGATGCCCGCGGAAACGGCTTCAAAGGCAACGGAGGCCGGGTCGGCGCCATCGATCTCGGAACGCACGGTAGGCACGCCCACGCGGTCGCCCCAGGTAGCCAGCTGCTCGGCGGCGGCCGCACGGAAGGTATCGGCAGCGCCCAGCAGGACGTCCTTGTCTTCCGCAACGAGTACTCGCGCCAATTTGCCGATGGTGGTGGTCTTGCCAACACCGTTGACACCGACCACCATGATGATGCTTGGGCGGTCCGGATGCGGTTCAGGCAGGTAGCTGCGGTCCAAGCTAGGATCCACCAGCTTGAGCAGTTCCTCGCGGAGCATTGCCTTGACGCGAGCCGGGTCCTTGCTGCCTTCAATCTTCACTCGTTCACGCAGTGCGTCAACAAGCTCAAGTGCAGGCTCGGTACCCAGGTCTGCCATCAGCAGGTTTTCTTCAATCTCTTCCCAGACATCCTCGTCAATCGAGTCTTGGCTGAGCAGGGCCAACAGGCCCTTGGAGAACATGCTGTTGGATTTGGTCAGTCGCGCACGCAACCGGGCCAGACGGCCCTGCACTGGTTCTGGAACATCGAGCTGTGGCGCAGCAGGTGCGGCAGGCTCTTGGACCGCGACAGGCGCATCGCTTGCACCGGCAGTGTCCGCTGCGGCATCAGTATCGCCCTCAGCACTCTGGCCAGCTGGCAAGTCGTCTGCATCGCGCTCTGACGTATACGGAGTCTTGGGCTTGCGGCCCTTGGTGACGAAGGCAATGACGCCAATGGCCACCACGGCAACAACCGCGACAATGATGATGGTTAATATAAGCGAATCAGACACGCTCTAAATCGTCTCATATCTCCAACGATTTAGGGATCATATGGCAGGCAGCACCAGCATCAGCGCATTTTGCATTCAAGGCTAGACTGGCAGGTGGGTTGCTTAGCCCCGTTCGTCGTTCCAGAAAGGCTGAGGGTTACTGCTCGCTGAGCGGCAGAACCATCTGTTCAATTGATATGGCATTGAAAACCACCCGTGCTGCCAAGGCGCCCATCCCCCAAGAGATCAGCGTATTGCTGGTTGCGGCATTCATCATCGCATTGGGTTTCGGGCTCATCGCCCCCATCTTGCCCCAGTATGCGGTGAGCTTTGATGTCGGCAACGCGGCCGCCACTATTATTGTCAGCATTTTCGCCTTTACCCGATTGATTTTCGCACCGGTAGCAGGTGTCCTGGTAGGCAAGCTCGGCGAGCCCAAGATCTACGTCACCGGTGTTTTGCTGGTTGCGGTATCGACTTTGCTTTGCGCTGTGGTCCAGGACTATACGCAGCTATTGATTGCTCGTGGACTGGGCGGGTTCGGGTCGACCATGTTCACCATTTCAGCCATGGCATTAATTGCGCGCCTGGCTCCGGAGAAATCCCGTGGACGCATCTCGGGCTTGTACGCCGGCTCGTTCCTCTTGGGCAACGTCTTCGGCCCGGTTCTTGGAACCTTGCTTGCCCCGCTTGGCATGCGTATTCCGTTCTTGATTTACGGCACCGCCCTGGTCATTGCCGCAGGCGTGGTCTACATGGCCTTGGGCCGTCGCCGCGATCTGGATGCAGATGCGGCAAACCCGCGATCAAGGCATTCCGATATTGAAGTGGTGACCACCCGCGAGGCGCTCGTCTCCCCCGCCTACCGGGCGGCATTGTTCTCCGGGTTCAGCTACGGCTGGCTGGCGTTCGGCGTGCGCAACAGCATGATCCCGCTTTTCGCCTTGGCCGTGTTCGGCCAAACCATGGGTGCCACGGCCGCCGGAATCTCCATGACGGTGTTTGCCATCGGCAATGGTTGCGCGCTGGTGTTCTCCGGTCGCCTGACAGACAGCATTGGACGCAAGATCCCCGTGGTCCTTGGCATGAGTGTCCTGCTCGTGTCCATTGGCGCGATGGGGTATTCGACCTCCCTGGTTGGCTTCATCGTCTTCTCGGTCCTGGCAGGCATTGGCGGCGGGCTGCTGGGCCCAGCACAGCAAGCGTCCGTGGCTGACGTGATTGGTTCCGGCCGCAACGGCGGCAAGGCACTGGCCGGATTCCAGATGTGCACCGATCTAGGCTCCATCATCGGCCCGCTGCTGGCCGGGGCCATGGCCGACATGATCAGCTTCCAATTAGCCTTCAACATTTCGGCTGTCGTGGGCCTGGTCGGAGTGGTTGCCTGGCTGTTGGTTCCAAAGACCATAAAACCGGTGGAATTGGCCGATTAAGCAATTCCGCAGTTTTAGATTTCCCTTGGCATCGGCGGCGATATTAATTCCCGGAATCTTGCCGGGAAACATCGGGTAGATATACTAGCAAAGGCTTTCGCCATTTCACTTGCACTCGATTATTCAGGGGAATCCATGCCGGCTATCCGGACGCGACGATCCAAAGCTCTATCAATTGCGGTTATAGCCGCACTTTCCATCCCGCTTTCTGCTGGTCCGGGGTTCGCCTCGCCAACAGAAGAGCCCTCCGCTCAAACTGTTCAGTCTCCCTCGCCCACTGCTACCGTGGCTGATGCGCCGGAACCATCGTCTACGCCGTCTCGCGAGGCCGAGGCCACTGGGACCAGCACCAGCGAAGTTGAGTCCGAGGCGCCAGCACCAAGTGCGCCGGCTGCGATTGCCACTCCAGCAGCTGAAGAAATTTCCAAGGCACTGTCCAAAGACGATGATCTTTCCAAGAAAGAACGCGTACAGCTAGCCGACAAGGCGCTGGCCGAAATGGAGCTCGAGCACCTCGATGCCCAGCTGGGCCAGGGTGCCAAGCGAATTGCCGAAACCGGTGACGCGACGATCCCTACCATGGATGAGCTAGCGGATCTCGCGAAGCTGTCTTCAAATGATTCTGCGACTTCAGTTCCGTTCCAGGTGGGCGCGCCGGCTTCCCTTGATGAGTTGCGGACCTGGCGTCCACCGGGCACCCTTGGGATCGATGTTTCCCGCCATCAAGGCGACGTGAACTGGTCCACTGCCAAGGCAAACGGGGCACGTTTCGCCTACATCAAGGCCACCCAGTCGTGGCCTTCTTCCTTGTACAAGGACCCTAAGTTCAGCCAGAACTACACCAAGTCGCGCAATGCCGGCCTGATTCGCGGTGCGTACCATTTCGCCATGCCTGCCCATTCTTCCGGTGCTGTTCAGGCCAGGGAATTCATGGCTAACGGTGGTGGTTGGACCAATGACGGGTACACCATGCCCCCACTGCTGGATATCGAGTGGAACCCGTACAACAAGACCGCTTATCCGCAGGGCAAGGGCGATATGTGCTACGGCATGACGCCTTCCCAATTGGTTACCTGGATCAAGGACTTCGGCAATACTGTCAAGGCCAAGACCGGTCGCCTGCCGATGATCTACACGGCCCAGTCGTGGTGGGATGAGTGCACGGGTGATTCCGTAGCGTTCAAGTCCTGGCCACTGCATGTCTCGATCTTCCCCACCGCTGACGTTGCGAAGAATCCCCGCGAACTTCCTGAAGGCTGGACCACGTTCAATGTCTGGCAGTATTCTTCCAACTCCAATTTGTTGGGGTCAACGAAGAATGTGGATGCCAACGTGTGGAACGGCGATCTGACGTCGCTGCGCGACTTTGCGAAGAACCGCCGCAGCACGCAGTACAAGCTGACAACCAGCTACTTTGGCAATATGGATGTCTGGCCGACCCGCTTGGGCCCATCACGCATGTCTGGCGCCAACCGCTATGGAACGCCTGTTGCGATCTCCAAGCGCACCTTCCCCTACGGGGCCAAGACTGTTGTCGTGGCTTCCGGCGAGCACTTCGCTGACGCACTATCAGTTACCTCGCTGGCCAACCGCCACAATGCCCCGCTGTTGCTGACCAAGCAGGCCTATCTGCCGAGCGCAGTGGCTGCGGAAATCAAGCGGCTCAATCCGTCCCGCATCATCATTGCAGGTGGCCCGACCGCCGTCAGCAGCAAGACGTTCACGCAGCTGAAGAAGTATGCACCGGTATCCCGAGAAGCAGGAAACACGCGCTATGGAACCAGCGCAGAGATTGCTACGAACTGGTCTTCTGCCAAGAACGTGTTTGTGGCATCTGGACGCTCGTTCCCTGATGCCCTGTCCATGGCAGCTGTCGCGGCAGACCGCAAGGCTCCGTTGCTGCTGAGCAGCAAGAAGTACGTGCCAAGCACCATCTTGAAGCAGCTCAAGCGCCTGAATCCCTCCACCGTGTACTTGGCTGGCGGGCCACTGGCAATTTCCAGAAATGCGGAAAACGAGATCCGCAGAGCGCTTCCGAATGCCAGGATCGCTCGCTACGGCGGAGAAACGCGTTATGACACCAGTGCTGTCATCGCCAAGGCCTTCTGGCCAAATGGTGCGCAGCGCCAGTTCATTGCCAACGGCAAGAGCTTCCCCGACGGATTGAGCGGTGCCGTTGCTGCAGGCTACAACGGCGCGCCAATGCTGCTGGCTAAAAAGTCCTGCCTGCCTAAGTCCATAGGCTCAGCGCTGACCGGCATGGAAGGTTGGACTAATGTGCTGATTGGCGGTCCGCTGGTTCTCGACGAGACTGTTGCCTACCGAAATGACGGAACCCTCAATACGTGTTCGTAGGCGTTGCGAGTTAGGGTTCGCCTAGCTGCACAGAGAGGCTCGTAGTTGCTGTTTGGGGCAACTACGAGCCTCTCTGTGTTCTGCAGGAGGGTGCCTGTCCCGGGGAAGGCGGACAGCCCGGCTCCCTATAGCTCCGTGCTACTTAGCTTGGCGAGCATCTATGCTCATATATCCATTGGCCGTTGCGTAGACCAGCAAGCCCGAGAATTCCTGGCTCGCAGCGCTTTTCCCCATCTTGATCCGCTTTGCAGGAACGCCCTGATACTCGATGAAGATGTTGCCCAAGCGAGAAATCGATTCAAGCACGGTGGCACGCGGGAAAGATGCAGTGAGCCGCGATCCGCTTTCGTCAACTGCAAGCTCTCCCCTTGCCACGGTTTCGGTGTCCCGATCCCTTATATGAATGCCGATTGGCGACGGTCCCGAGGCTGGAAAATCGACAACCAAAGAAATGCGTTCAGCAGTATTTTCGACCGAAACAACTGCAGGCGCTTTCTCGGAATCCATTTTATTCTGGGCAAGCTGCTCCAGGTATTCCAAGTCGCCGGCGAGGATGGCGTCGACCAGCTTTGCCTCTTGCGGCTTGAAGAGCGCTGCAGAATTATCCAGTTGGAAGGTTTCCAAGAAACTCTTGTGGCTCGACACCCATGCTGCGCGCTGTTCTGCGGTATAACGCAGGAAACGTTGTCCGTCATAGAAACGCAAACCCTTGCGAACGAACAATCCGGCAATGCGCTTCCTTGCCACTTCCAGATCCGGCCCCGTGTACGTCGCGATAGTCTGCGCGATCTTGGTCAAGGAACCTACATAACCGGCAGGATCGATTTGCTGCGTACTAATATTCTGGCCGTCCGACCTTAGCCGGATCTCGTAGTAGTTGTAGTCGCCCAGGATGCTGATTCGCCGAGCAGCGGAATATGCTTCGACCATGGCGATGCCATCTTCAAGCCTGACTTTTTCTTCGACAAAGCGGATGCCATGCGAATTGAGAAGCCGTCGCCTGATCATCTTTTGCGGCGAAAGGGTCCGCAGAATAAAGTCGTAGTCGACATCGAGAATTGTTTTTTCAAACAGCTTCGCTTGAACTCTCCGGCCGTCCAAACCGACCATTTTCGGCACGAGGACATCCACGTCGTGCTCCAGCGCAAATGAAGTCATGCGCCTTAGCGCTTGAGGCCCGAGCCGGTCATCACTGTCGATGAAGAAAACATATTCTCCACGCGC
The DNA here is from genome assembly GCF_053644955.1 of Glutamicibacter sp. NPDC055354. Lineage (NCBI taxonomy): Bacteria > Bacillati > Actinomycetota > Actinomycetes > Micrococcales > Micrococcaceae > Glutamicibacter > Glutamicibacter sp. NPDC055354. The sequence continues at coordinate 389,968 of NZ_JBSHMB010000001.1, read as the reverse complement.
ATTCTCAATGCCTACATTGCGCGGCTTGCCCGGCCAACCACTGTTCTCTTGATGCAGGGCGATGAAGTTCGAATTTCGCTTCGCATAGACATCCAAAATCTCTCCGCCAAAATCCGTCGAGCCATCATCCACGGCAATGACTTCGAATTCTTCTGGCTTCAGGTCCTGGGCTTCCAGAGAATTAAGCAGTTCCGTAAGGAATGGCATGGCGTTGTAAACGGGAATAACCACACTCACCAATGGAGAAGGTCCCTGGAGCGCCGACCCGCTCGGGAGGACATCCTCCTGCCTTGATTCCCGATGCACAGGACTCTTCGTAACAGCAGGGTTATCATTGATACGTTTACGGAAAAATGCCATGTCATCCTCAGTAGAGACAGTGAATTACAGAGCAAGCAAGCAAGCTCGCTCCTGCAATTCCCTACTTTACCGCAATAGCTACGTCGTCACAGCTCGTTTCATTTTCTGGCTAATCACCGTAGAAACCCCGTCGCCGCGCATAGTGACGCCGTACAGGGCATCAGCTACTTCCATGGTCTTCTTCTGGTGGGTAATCACAATCAGCTGCGAGGACTCGCGCAACTCTTCGAAGATCGTGATCAGGCGCCCCAAATTCATATCGTCCAAGGCCGCCTCCACCTCGTCCATCACGTAGAACGGCGATGGGCGAGCCTTGAAAATGGCGACCAGCAACGCGACAGCAGTCAGCGAACGCTCGCCACCGGAGAGCAGCGAGAGCCGCTTGATCTTCTTGCCGGCCGGACGCGCTTCCACCTCGATGCCTGTGGTGAGCATATTCTCGGGATCGGTGAGCACCAGCTGGCCCTCGCCGCCTGGGAAGAGGCGATCGAAGATCCGCCTGAACTGCACGGCGGTGTCGTTGTAGGCCTCGGTGAACACCCGCTCGACGTGGGAATCAACGTCGGCAATGATCTGCTGCAAATCCCCTCGGGACTTTTTCAAATCCTCGAGCTGGCCGGAAAGGAACTTATGGCGTTCCTCCAAGGCAGCGAACTCTTCAAGTGCCAACGGATTGACCTTGCCCAAGGCCGCCAGGTCGCGTTCTGCCTTCTTCAGCCGCTTTTCCTGCTCGACGCGATCATATGCCCGGGTGCCGACAGGATTGCCTTCTTCATCAACGTTTTGCCGCAGCGCGCCCCACTTGTCATCTTCGTCGAGGGCCTCCGGAATCAGCTGGTCTGGACCGTAATTGGCGATGAGGTGATCAGGGGTGTATCCCAGTTCTTCCAGGGCCTTGGTCTCAAGATTTTCAATGCGCATCCGCAGTTCCGCACGGGCCATCTCGTCACGATGCACAGCATCAGCAAGACGGGCCAGCTCGGCGGAGAGCTGCTCCGCTTCCTTGCGTTGGCTGACAAGCATGGATTCCAGTTCGGATTTCTTTCCGGCCAGCTCTTCGCGTTCTTGGCCAGCCATCGATACGGATACTTCAATGAAACGCAGGACGCGCTCAGCAGCTTGCTCAATACGGATCGCATTGGCCGCTTGCGCCTTACGCTGCTCAGCGCGACGAGCTGCAACTTCACGGTGATTGCGCTCAGCTGCCGCAGTGCGGCGCAGTCCCTCAACGCGTGAACGCAACGCAGAAACGCGCTCTTCACTACTGCGCAAGGCAAGCCGGGCTTCTAGCTCCTGCTGTCGTGCCGCGGCTGCAGCATCTGCAAGAGCTGCTCGTGCCGCGTCATCAACGGTTTCTTCATCTTGATCCGTTGAAGCTAGCTCCATGCGCTCGGTAATCTCTTCAAAAGATTCCTGCTCGATTTCCAGCTTCTCCAGCGTTGCTTCGAGCTTTTCTTCCAGCTTGGTTTTGTCCGATCGCGCGCTGCGAAGTTTCTGTCCAAGACGTGCCAGATACGAGGATAATTCATCAATGGCGGCATCAGATTCAGCCAGCGCCGACAGGGCTTCATCTCGCTGTTGCTGAGCGATGGAAAGCTCCGGTCCCCGCTGAGCCAATCTGTGCTCGACTGTGGAAAGTTCTTCCTGGCACTGGGAAAGTTCAGTTTCCGTCTGCTCCACTAAGGCCTGCTGCGCGATCAGGGAAGCGCCTGCTGAGTCCCCCACGGAACTGCGAACTGCCGAAACAGTGATGCCATCCAAGGTGGTGAGCAGCGCAGATGGGTTCTGCACCAAGGCCGCAGGAGCTTGGCTCATTTCCTCAATGATGTAATGGCCAACAAGAAGCTGATCAAGCAAGCTGTCCAGCGGGCCATCGGCAGCTACAACTTCACGAGCGCTGACGGCATTAGGCATCGCAGGAGCCTTTGCACCACTTGGAAGAACTTCGGCGTGCAGGAATACTTGGCTGGCCTGCTGCTGTTGGAGGTCTTCGATGAGATCCAACGCATCACCAAGGTTCTTGGCTACCAAAGCTTCGGCACTGTCACGCAAAATCGCGGCGATGGCCTGTTCATATCCCGGATTAACCGTAATCAGCTCCCCCAAACGACCGAGGAGCAGTCCGGAAGTTGATCCAAGAAGCTGTGACGACTGATCATCTGGTTTGGAATTCAGCTTCAGGGCTTCAAGGCGGGCACGCAATCCGGAAACACGCACCGATAGCTCGCGTTCACGCTGACTATCGGCATCGTGCTCTTCCGACAATGCTGCGTGTTCGCGATCTGCGCTCTCAAAATCGATATTCAGCTGGGCTTCGCCAGCCCATTGTTTTTCAAGATCACTGGCAACTTCTGCGTGAGAGCGCATATCCAGTTCAAGGTCCGAGTCGAAGGACTGGACGCTTTCCTGGAGTCGGGATATTTCGGCCCTGGTCACATCGACACGACTGCGTGCGGAAGCCACCTGCGAGGCGAGCCGTGACATGCCTTCTCGACGGTCCGCCGCGGCGCGGAGCATGGCAGCCATCCGCTGCTGTTCGGCGCGTGATGCTTCCTCGGCCTGCTCTTTAGCCTCTACAGCTTCAGCAAGAATCTCGTGGCGGTCTTCAAGAGCTTCTTCAAGTTCCTCAAGTTCTTCGCTCATTCGCTCAGCTTGAGCTTCCAAACGCTCAGGATCACGGCTGGAATCGAAATGGGTTTCATTGCTTTCCAGCAATTTCCCGCGTTCACGAGCCAACGCGGCCAGCGATCGATAACGCTCTGCCTGCGTGCTCAACGAAACCCACGTTTCCTGGATCTGAACCAGTCGCGGGGTAATGGTTTCCATCTGGGCAGTCAGTTCAGCGATGTGCTTCTTGATGCGTTCCAGGCGTGCCGCAGCGTCTTCTTGCTGAGCTTGGATTTTGGATTCGTCATCAATATCCTGGGCCAGCTTGTTGTTCAGTGTGACCAAATCATCTGCCAGCAGACGGGACTTTGCATCCCTGACATCAAGCTGCACCGTCTGCGCACGGCGAGCGATTTTCGCTTGCCGTCCCAACGGAGCCAATTGGCGGCGAACCTCGGCGCTCAAATCCTCAAGACGATCCAGATTTCCCTGCATCGCTTGCAGCTTGCGCAGGGTTTTCTCCTTGCGCCGTCGGTGCTTGAGCACGCCGGCCGCTTCCTCGATGAAACCACGACGATCTTCAGCGGTGGCGTGCAAGATGCGGTCCAGCTGTCCCTGACCGACAATCACATGCATTTCTCGACCCAGACCGGAATCCGAAAGCAGCTCTTGAATGTCCAGAAGACGGCAAGAACTTCCATTAATGGCGTATTCGGATCCACCAGTACGGAACAGCGTGCGGGAGATAGTGACTTCTGCATAGTCGATAGGCAGCTGGCCATCAGAGTTATCGATTGTCAGGGACACATGGGCACGGCCCAGTGGTGGGCGGCCAGAAGTGCCAGCAAAGATCACGTCTTCCATCTTGCCGCCGCGAAGCGTCTTGGCACCCTGTTCACCCATGACCCAGGACAGCGCGTCAACCACATTGGACTTGCCGGAACCGTTAGGTCCTACAACAGCCGTGACGCCCGGTTCAAACTCAAAAGTGGTCGCCGATGCGAAAGACTTGAATCCGCGAACGGTGAGAGTCTTGAGATGCACGGCGTGAAGTTCCTATGTTTGGGCGAAATCGCTAAAGTTAGGTTGGGCAATCAAACCCAATCCTTGTCGCAATTCTAGCGAAGCGCACTGGGGATTATCTGGTTGTGCTCGCAAAATCCGAGGAAGAAAATCGAGGGATAGATCATTCTATGAGCATTCTGACGCAGATTGACCAGTGGCCAAGTGACAACTCGGTATCCGTGGTGGTGAACGGCAATGGTGCAATCGTTGACCAGCACGGTGATACTGCCCGTGTTTACCCCTTGGCTTCGGTGACTAAGTTGCTCAGTGCCTACACGTTCTTGGTTGCTCTGGAAGAAGAAGCCATCACCCTCGAAGACCCTGCAGGGCCAGAGGGTTCAACCGTGCACCACCTATTGGCGCACACAGCCGGGTATGACTTTGATTCCGGAACCATCCGCTTTGCCGTAGGGACTAAACGCGGATACTCGAATTACGGCTTTGAAAAGCTCGCAGAGCATCTGGAACAACAGACCGGAATCAGCATGGCCCAGTATGCCCAGGAAGCGGTCTTCGCTCCTCTGGGGATGGCTGATACAGAAATTGCCGGCAGCTGCGCAAAGGATGGCCGATCCACCGCTGCCGACCTGGCAAAATTCGCTGCCGAACTTTTGAACCCAACTATCGTGGCGCAAGAAACATTGAGCGAGGCAACGCGTGTGCATTTCGAGAACCTCGCTGGAATTCTGCCCGGCTATGGCCGGCAGAACCCGAATGACTGGGGACTCGGGTTTGAGATCCGATCGTCCAAAGCGCCGCACTGGACAGGTGCAAACCATCCCGCGTCCACCTATGGACACTTTGGGCAGTCTGGTACGTTCCTCTGGGTGGACCCTAAACATCGTCTGGCCTGTGTGACGCTCACCGATAAAAGCTTTGGCCAGTGGGCTGTTGACGCTTGGGCCCCGTTCAATGACCAAGTTCTAGTCGCCACGAAAATTACTCGGAATAACTAGTTATTCCGAGTCAGTCTGCCTACGATCCTTTAGTTTGATCTTCGATCAAAACAGCTAGACTGATCAACAGATATAGAAACAGTGTGAATCACAGCTATTCTAAGCATAATCACTATTACAGCTCACTCCTTTCAACACCTATCATCCAGAACTAACGAGGATTTCAATGACTGATAAAAACTACAGGCAGTGGCAAGTTCTGCACTACGTATGGGACAACTTGTCAGATTTTAAAAATCGCTGGATTATGCTACCGGGGATCCATACCATTCAATTTGGTAAAGATGAATCCCCAATTGACATTTATGTAAATGAATATATTAATGCGTCAGATTTTAAAGCACAACCAGTGTTCTTCACAGGTGCCATCTCTTCTCGAGGAGATAAGAAAGGGCCATTCTTTTCCGGACTGGGACTGACGAACAATAAAAAACTTCCACTAATCGCCGTCGCGGACCCAAGCCTCGATGATGACGCTTCCTTAAGCCTAGCCTGGTACACAGGTGGTCCAACCGACAACTTCACAGCTAATCTACTCGCGACTTTAACTGTCCTTCAGGAGAGCCTTAAACGCGAGTTGATTTTCATAGGTGGATCAGGAGGTGGATTTGCTGCGCTAAATATCGCTTCAAGGTTCAAAGGAGACTCGACCGCGCTGGTTTGGAATCCACAAACGGATATATATGAATACGCAGAACGCTTCGTAAAAGCATACTTGAGAAGTCGGTTTAATTTCGCCTTTGCGACTTTAGGCTCACCCGATTGGAAACAATTTTGTAAGAGCAGAACCGATTCCAAAGTACACACCCACGTTTTGCGAAGCCAGACTCTTACCGCGCCCCGACGTGTTATTTACCTTCAGAACAGTGCTGATTGGCATCGGAGCAAACACCTCAAGCCCCTCTGGTCAATGACGACGCAAAAAGAACTACAAGAAGGGGTCAATTCGCTGGACGATAATCACATCGTCTTCGTCAGGGAATTCGCCGAAGGGCACGCACCACCACCGTCCACCCTAATCGGTAGCCTCTTGGAACAATTAATGGACCTCTCGATGAATGCCAAAGATTTAAAATTCTAAGAAGCAAACTCAAATTGAATTCATCAAAAAACGGAAGCCAGTGAGACTGACAATGCTTCCCGCTAAGCAGCTCGCACTGTCCGACCTAGGTTCATCCCTCGAAAATTGCCCATGTTTTCGATATGAAGAAGAGCGGGACACTCCTACCCTAAAGCCGGAGTCACGAAATAAAATGCGCGCTCCTTGTTTACCCGCAATGGGTCAAATGAGATTTCGTTGTGATAACACGAAGCCATCGACCGTCAAAATAACTATCCAGCCCCAGATAAGGTCCTAGATATGCTGAATCGTACCAGGAACATTAAGAAGCACTCTTCCCGCGGTAGACGCATATTTGACGACTTTGATAGCGCACTTCGTGCAGGTCTTTCTGAAGGGCTTACCATTATCAAATCCAACGGACGATATTTCGATTTCTACTTCGAAGACCGAAATTCTCCGGTGACCCTTGTCACATTCCATGCGGCAACTGGACCCAAAACCGTTGAGTATCCTATTTTTACCGGATCGGGTTTCGCTGAGAAGCTCGGTGTCAACTTACTCGCCTTCGCCGACTCCGCTTGTGGCGGAGCAGAAAAACTACTCACTTTTTGGCACCAAAGCACCAAACGAGTTCCGTCTGGTAAGTTCATCCCGTCAATCATCGCCCTGACACAGCGTCCCGGGCAAGAAAAACATCTTATTTTTTTTGGTTCCTCCGCTGGCGGATATGCGGCTCTTCATTACAGTACCTACTTTCCAAAGTCAGTTGCATTAGTGATGAATCCTCGCATTGAACTTCTTGGAAAACCTGATCGCTTTGACGACTACTCCCGAAAAGCGTATCCGGGATGGAACCCACAAATGATTGCCGCAAAAATTCCAACAAGCATGTCAAAGTGGTACGCCAAAGGAAGAGAAAATACCGTGGCATACATACAAAATACTGGTGACAGACTGTATTACGAGAATCATTTCTCGCGCTTCGAGGCTGCTACGCGTGAGCAATCAAATATTCATTTTAAGATCCAGAATTGGGGAAAGGGGCACATAGTCCCTCCTGCGAACGAATACATGGAACCTCTTAAGTCACTCGTTAACCATGCTCCGAATTGGAACGCAGGGCTATCAAATTTTGCCAGTTGAGGCACCCGTACTTCCAATTCTAGTCACCGTTCATTCGTGATTATCATCTTGGGTTCAGGTTGCTCGTAGTCACGGGGACTGCCCACCGAGACTTGAACAAACATCACATAGTAAGGTTAGACGTATGGCTTCTACTAAGACCTATGCTCCGGTGATTACGGGGTTACCGCATACCTCAATCAGTTCGGCGCCAATAAACACAGTTGTGAAACGGAATGAAGATCCCGTTATTCGTGGTTCACGACGATTCTGGCTCGATGGAAGCGTAATTCTAAACGGAACATGCATTAAGCGAACTGCGGATCTCGATTCGTCACTACCACAAGCCGCGGAACGGTGGAGTATTGAAGAACTTGCTGATTGGTGGTCGAAAGGTGCACGAAACCCTGGTGCACTATTCATTGAAGATTCAGTAGATTCATGGAGCGCTTGTCTGCCTGACCCACTGGGCGGTGCACTTGCGTTCTCTCTCAATAAGCAGGGCAAAGCATTCGTTTCTACCAGCATCGTAGAACTTGTACATGCAGCCGAGACACATGGAATCATCTTGGAAAAGGATCCATTGTTTCAGGTAGAGCGTCTCATGCTTGGCAACGGAGGGCTCACACCTGCAAGTTACAAGGGTGTACATTCACTTGAGCCTTTTCAGTATTTCGTATTGTACGGAAATCAAATCTTTACAAAGAATTACAAGATTCGCGAGAGCCTTGACTCTGCATCGCTCTATGATTTGTTTACAATTCTCCGATCTGACGTCCAAGGCGCTGTCCAAGCAATAGCAGAGACGAATTCTCAGCAAATCACCGCACACTTGACAGGCGGTTTTGACTCACGCCTAGTTCTCTCCGCAGTATTGAACCTAGAACTGCGAGATCGAGTCAATATATTCTGTTCCGGCCCTGAAGGTTCCACCGATCGAATAATCGCCGATGGCCTGACGAGACAATACGGCCTACAACGAGTAGACGGGGCAGGGCTCACGACTGCACCAACGACGAACATGTCAGAACGACTAATGGGCGCACTCTTTGCGAGTGGTGGAATAACTAATACGGGCCCGTTCGGTCGAGAAATCTCTGTACCAGTTAGCGCAATGGGCGGCGGCTACGGAGAAGTGCTTCGAACATTCTTTGGAAACAGAAAGATTACCGACTCACTTGGTCGACTTGATAGCAGCCTCCTTATATCAAGCTATCTGCCCACAGCAAACACCAAGAGCACCTATTTTTCGCCAGAAGCAATCGCGAACGTTTCATCATTACTAACAAAAAAATTCGATCACTTGTCCCATCTTTATCAGGATGCCAGTTTCATAGGCGATGCGTTTTATACGCATAATCGGAATCGCTACCATATCGGTCAGACGTCTTTATTATGGAGTCGTGTTGGCTCTAGGTTTGACCCGTTGTATTCTGTTGCTGGTTTCGAATTAGCCAGAAGATCTACGCAACATGTCAGATCGGCAAATCTCATTGGCCATGATTTACTAGACTCGCTGAAACCTGATCTATTATCATGGCCCTTCGATTACGACAGGTTCAGCCAAGACCTATTGCAACTAAGAAATCGACGAGAATTACGTTCATGGCCAAAGAATAACGAGAAAATTAATTTTGTAAAAGGGCTCACACCTGAATGTGAAGCTGATAGCACTTTCCTATCCGTTCTTCGACGCCTAAATGCCACCGAACCCAAACTTACTGCCGCGCAACGCAAAGCTAAGGTGGAGGAAGCCAACGGATTGGGAGTTAATTTTTGGCAGGTAGTTTACAAGGAGACTGGACAAGAACTGTTATCTAGCGCTCTCGAACAAACGAATGGTACTGCTTTACAGGGAACTGTCGATATCGAATACATTCGTAAATTATCAACTGCAAGTTCACTAAACAAGAAGCAACTTCGTGATCTTTACAGTTTGGGTGGGATCATGTCTTGGCTCAGTTTCGGGTAATTAAGAATAGTCTTACTAGGTTAAGATCTTCAGTATCCGATAATCTTTTCTCTCATAACTACTAATATTTATTTCGCAGGAACAATGGTAAATTTCTTCATATACGGTGGCTGCGTTTCTAGGGATGCCTATGAACTGGTCAAGGATGAACATTATTTAACGGGTTACATCGCTCGCCAGTCGCTTATTAGCGCCAACTCGCTACCCGAGACACGAATTAACACAGCAAATTCATCGACAAACTTTAATTCCCGGATGGTAGTCGGAGACATTAAGTCCTCGCTCTTCTCTACTTTGCGTGAAAAATCGAATGAAGTCGAAGTATTCCTATTTGACATCTTAAGTGAACGACTAGGAGTTTATCGACTCCAGGGCGGGCGATACATCACGAACTCCGCGGAACTATCCAAATCAAGTCTTTTAGATGATTTTCCGTATGCCAAGGCTAAGATTCATTTTGGCACCAGCCAACACTTTGAGCTTTGGAAACAAGGAGTACTTACCCTCAAAGATATTCTCGTAGAATGTGGTCTATTCAGCAATAGCATATACATTGAGACCATTTGGACTGATCATTCTTGTCAAGGCAGTAACGTTCCTAAATTCAGAAACTGGTCCGCTCATTACGCGAATAAGTTATACGAACCATATTTTTCGTACCTTCGAGAATTGGGTTTTAGATCAATAAAACCATCTCTGGATATCAGCCTATCCGATGAAAATCATAAATGGGGTAGTTCACCGTATCATTATCAGCCGGAGTACTATCAGGAAATCCTTGTGCAAGTATTCGACCAAATTTCAGAAAAGTAGCTTATCTCGGTGCACGGCGTGGTCGCGGCTGGCACACTGGGCAGCTATAGGAAGAACGGCCCATGAAGGGATCACGACGAATCAGAGACTCACGGCCGTTTTCTCTGCAACGCAAACAGGCTTTGCCTTCGCGCCCGTAGGCGTTCAAGGACCTGGAGAAATAACCGCTAGCGCCGTTAACATTCACGTATAGAGAATCAAAGCTCGTACCACCAGCGGCGAGGGCGCGTGTCATCACATCAACCAAAGCATCATTGAGGCGTTGCACTTCGGGACGCCTGATAGTGCCAGTATTGCGCAAACCTGAAAGGCCTGCTTGCCAAAGTGCTTCATCCGCATAGATGTTGCCGACTCCGGAAATGATCCCCTGGTCCAGAATGGCTCTCTTGAGTTCTGTCGTCTTTTTGCGAAGCGCGACGTACAGGTCTTCGGTCTTGCGGTGAGGATCCATCACGTCTCGGGCAATGTGAGCAGCCGCCTGTGGGATCGATGCTTTTAGCGACCCGGCTCCGGCAGGCAACCCATCGGTTGTTGCAACCAGTGGGGAGATAAACATTCCCCCAAAGATTCGCTGGTCTACGAAACGCAGTTCGCTGGGGAAATCAAATCTCTCGCTGAGTGAGAGCCTGACTTTTAGATGTTTCTCATCGTGAGCATCAGGTTCTTCGACAAGAAGTTGGCCGCTCATGCCGAGGTGGGCAACCAATGCTGCCGGAGTTGAGAGGCCTTCGAGGTCCATCCAGAGGAACTTGCCCCGGCGAACCACGGAAGCGATAGAGCAACCGCTCAATGTCTGTTCAAAATCTTCAACGCCGTCGGTATGACGGCGGACGGACCGCGGGTCCAGCACTTGAGCGGTTAGTACCGTTCGAGTGCGAACCCACTTATCCAGTCCTTCTCGGACCACTTCAACTTCTGGCAGTTCTGGCATGAACTAAACGCTATCCCTTAGGTAGCTGCTCACCTGGATGCAGCAACAGCCAAGTCTTGTGTGCCGCTTCCTGCTCAGCTTCCTTCTTGGATGGCCCATGCCCCTGGCCGTATCCCTCGTTTCCGATGCGGAGTTCGGCAAGGTAAGTGCGTGCGTGGTCAGGACCGGAACCACTGACCTGGTAGTGCATCTCGCCTAGCTTTTGGGAGGCTACTTCTTCCTGGATTACAGTTTTCCAGTCAGTCGTCGCGCCCAGCAGCCGATGATCTTCCAGCAGTGGAGTGACGAAGCGAAGCACAAACGAGCGCGCAGCTTCCATGCCTTGAACCAAGTAGGTGGCCCCAAGAATTGCTTCCATGGTGTCTGCCAGAATGGAGGATTTATTGGCTCCGTTGGACTGGGCTTCCCCACGTCCTAGGAGCAGGTGCTCCCCCACTTCCAAATCACGGGCAATGATCGCCAAGGCGCGGGTACTGACAATAGCCGCTCGCCGCTTCGCGAGATCGCCTTCTGGCAAATTCGGGAAAGTTGCGTATAGGTATTCTGCAACGCAGAAGCCAAGAATTGAATCACCTAAGAATTCAAGGCGTTCATTCGTTGGAATGCCACCGTTCTCATAGGAATATGAGCGGTGGGTAAATGCAAGACGAAACGTCTCGGAATCAATATTGATTCCGAGACGCTTCATAAGTTCTTCTTTTGAAGACATGTCTTAGACGTCTGCGACCTTGCGACCCTTGTACTCAAGGAACAATTCGGTACCAGCCGAGTCGGTGACAACCTTAGCCTGGTGAGGCAGGCTGTAGGTTACGCGACCGTTTTCAACGGTCTTCACCAGGTTCGGTGCGGTAGCCTTCCACTGAGAACGGCGGGCACGAGTATTCGCACGGGACATCTTCCGCTTTGGAACAGCCACGACTACTTCTCTTCTCTCTTGTCTGACGTTTTATCATTTGTCGCATCCTCTGCGACAATGTCGGACAGCTGCGCTAGCGCTGCCCAACGTGGATCCAGGATCTCATGATCATGCTGAGGGTCATCGTTGAGACTGATTCCGCATTCACTGCAGAGCCCCAAGCAATCTTCCCGGCAAACCGGCTGGAACGGCAGGGCGGTAACCACTGCGCTCCGTACTACCGGATCGATGTCAATCAAGTCACCGACCACCCAATACTGATCCACATCATCATCGTCTTCGAATTCTTCGCTCTCTTCATAATAGAAGAGCTCTTGAATATCAGCCTCGAAGTCGTACTCGATGGGCTCCAAGCATCGTCCACATTCCCCAGCGATTTGCGCTGTAGCGGTACCCGATACCAGAATTCCTTCATGCACGGCTTCAAAGCGAAGATCTAAGTCAAGCTCAGATCCTCCACGAATACCGATGAGTGCATTTCCCACATCTGCGGGTGCCGAAACCTGCTCATTGAGAGTTTTCATTGAGCCAGGCGAACGGCCGAGCTCCCTGGTTGAAAAAACCAGAGGCGAGTTGCGATCGAGTTCGCCGTGTGACGATCGATCAGAACGCTTTTCGCTAATGATGACTCCTATAGAAACATAGTCCGACATTTCATCTTAGCTTGCCGTAGGCCAAGTTCCCAAACTGAAACCAGTTTTCAGAGCTCGATGCCGGTGTTGCACTCACCACAGCATATCGTAGACGACCTGCCAATCCCTACTTGCACGCGTTGCTAATCCAACATTCCCGACCTTGCAATCCGCGCCGCGGACTTCGAAGAAGAATCGGAATAACGCCAGGGACGAGCGCGACGCAAAACGGCTTATAGCAAACATCCCGAAGAAAGCTTGCCCAGCGAATTATGCTTGGTCATGCTTCGAATTAAGTGGTGAGGGATTCTCCGTGAAAGTGTTACGAACCGTCAATAGCGTCGTCAAGAAAGTGCAATCGCGCTTTGAGACACGGCGACACCTGAAGTTCATTCAGAACCACGCCACAGAACTACGCCACCTGCCCGTGGACGCTGACCGGTACAAGGTAGCGCTGCACTTTCCCGATGAGATGGCCAACGCCTACCAGATCAGGCAATGGTACGAACCGCTTTTAGCCTTGGCAGAGTTCGTGCCGGTGGTAATCATCGCACGAAGTCCAGATACTGCGCTGTCGCTGCGCAAGGAATGCCCGCTACCGATTCACTTCGCCCCCGCCGTGGTAGATGTTGAGCGATTCATGCAATCCCAGGATCTACGTGTGGTGTTCTACGTGAATCAAAATATCCGGAACTTTCAAATCATGCGGTTCAATGCGCCTAATCATGTCTTCATCTGCCATGGCGAAAGCGAAAAAGCCTACATGTGGTCCAACCAGCTCAAGGCCTACGATTATGTATTTTCAGCCGGTGAAGCAGCTAGAGATCGCCTGGTAAATCACTTGCGCAATTTCGACGCTTCGTTGCGATGCCGGTTAATTGGGCGTCCGCAAATAGATGTGGATTATGCGTCGCCTGTCGACCTGAATAAGGAACTACCGACGCTTCTCTATGCCCCAACCTGGGAAGGCGACCGGCCTTCCATGAATTATGGCTCCGTACTATCCCATGGTGAACAATTAATTGACGCCTTGATCAAGGACGGCGGATTCAACGTTATTTTTCGCCCCCATCCACGTTCTGGACTGGGTGCGAAACCCTATGGGCAAGGCGTAGAAAGAATCCGAAAACAGCTGAGGGCGCACAGCGAAACTTCGAAAGCCCAATTCATTTTCGATGACTCGGCCCACTGGGGCTGGCAGTGGTCAGCTGCCGACCTTTGCGTGACTGACATTTCCGCAGTTGCTTATGACTTTTTAGCTACAGGAAAACCAATGTTCGTGACGCAACCGGTGTCGACCGAGGCTACCGTTGATGAATCTCCAGCGCTGCAACAGGTGCCTGCCCTTACAGCTGCGGCGGCAACGGAAATCAGCCGGCTGGCGCGAGAAGCCTTGGCCGGCAACAACCCGCAGCTACGAGGACTGGTCAATTACTACTTTGGCGACGTTTCCCCCGGTGCCAGCATGCAACGTTTCATTGCAGAAACGCTGGCGCTAGTGCAAGAAGACAGCGTCACTGATCACTAGCCAGCTTCAGCAGCATAGTGGTGCCGGGCCTGCAGGAGGCCCGGCACCGCAATTTCAATAAGCTGCGGTGTCTTCCTTATTTGAAGAAGCGCTCAACAACGCGCCGCGCGGCATGCCCGTCATCATTTGGGGCAAACTTTTGAATGAATTCGTCTCGATTCACCCCTGGCAGATCAGCCCCCGCCAAAGCTGACGATAGTGCATCCCAAAGGTCGTTCTCTTCTTCAACAATTGGGCCAGGCAACGCACTCTCGTAGTCCAAATAGAAACCACGCAGATTATCCCGGTAGTTCTCCAGATCGTATGCATAGAAGATAATTGGTCGTCGCAACAGCGAGTAGTCGAAGAATACCGACGAATAATCAGTAATCAATACATCAGAAGCAAGGTACAGTTCCTGAATATCTGGATGACTCGAGACATCGATAATGCGATGCCGCAGGCTCTCCGGAATCGACACGGCATTTGATACCAGCACATGCATGCGCAACATCAAGATGGTGTCTTCGCCAAAACGACGGTCGAACTCCTCCAGATCCATTGGCAGGTCGAATCTGAATTTACCGCGGCTTGAAGCCGCATCGTCACGGAATGTCGGCGCGTAAAGTACGGTCTTGATTCCTGGGGGTACCGCAAGCTCATCACGTACACGCTTTTCTTGCTCAGCAACGTCGGTACCGGTCAAGATGTCGTTTCGGGGATAGCCAAGCTCCACGGCTTCGCCTGAGAATGCATAGGCGGATCGCATGATTTCGCTAGTGTAGCGAGAAGGTGAAATGAGGTGCGTCCATTGGCGCGTTGCTCGTGTAACACGCTCAAGATACCCCTCATCGCGGCCTTGAACTTCGCGAACATCGAGTGCCATCTGTTTGAGTGGTGTTCCGTGCCAGGTCTGCAGGAACACTCCCTTCGCGCGACGCTTCACATAGTGCGGGAAGCTCTGGTTATTCACCCAGTATTTTGCCCGTGCGAGATGCCAGAAATATTCTGGGGACAATCGCTTAACGGTAGTCGTCAAAGGATCGGAGAAGCGGTGCTTTCCCGAGTAAACCCATACCTTGCGACGTGTGTCACCTTGTCGCAGCAATTCCTCGTAAATATACCGAGGAGAGTCGCCGTACTGATTCCCGAGACCCGATTCGAAGACGATGAGGTCTTCTTCCATGGGAGCAAGCTTGTACAACTTGTATAGCTTGCGCATGACGTCAAAGTACCGCTTGTTCCTACGGAACTTGTTCTTCAACTTAACCGGCAATTCGGCACGCCAGCCAACGTTGGGTCTGCCACGCAACTCGGCTCGCTCTATTTCTCCCGTTATGCGTTGCGAATTGTTTTGGTCCCGGTGGGTCATGAACACGTCAGCACGTTGACGGTACTTGTCTTCCATGGCTTTACCTCGTTGCAGGGTACGCGAAAGATCATGCAGCAATGTTTCTGCATCAAAGGCAATGCGGCCTGGCAATTCGTCGTCCAAGTTCAAATGCGATCCGCTCGGTCCCAAGAAGCGAGAGCGATCGAACTGGTAGTAGTGAACAGGCTTGTGCAGGAAGCTGAAGTCAAAGTTCACTGAAGAGTAATCCGTGACCATGATTGCCGCGGTCTTGATTAGTTCCTGGACGTCAATTTCACCTTGGACAATTAGTCGAGCGGGCGTGCCAGCGAAATGATCCCTGAATTGCATCATGTTGGGATGGAGGCAGAAAACAACTTCCAGGCCATGCCTCTGGACTAATTCTGCAAGTTCCGCCGAATTAAGCAGGTTTTTCCATTGCTCGAGGTAGTCCGATTCAAGGAAAACTTCCTCATTCTGCAACCAATCACGCCACGTTGGGATGATCAGGAGCATGTTCTCGTTAACACTCAAATCCGTCGCTAGCAAGGAATCGAACCGGGATAGCCCGGTGACCTTGACTTCGTCAGGCGAATAAAGGAAGTCCTTAACGATGTACTGCTTCTCGCGCTCAGAGGAAACCATGAACAGGTCCGTCGCAAAGCCAGGTGAATTCTTGCCGTAGTTGGGAACCATCCATTTGGTTCCCATGACGCCATGCTGCAAGAACACCCGAGTAGCGCGGCAACGCGACGAGAAGCTATGGTGCCTTGTTGGGTACAAGTAATCGGCATGGTGCGTGCCGATGACTCGTTGTGCACGAATAGCCAATTCAAAATGTTCTTTGCTGCCATGGAAAACGACGTGATCCATGGAATCGAAATTCCGCAAATCGGGAGCTTTCTCATCGATGACATAGTATGCATCAATATCTGGGCGTTCTTTGCGCAGGTATTTGAACAGATGCAGCCCGTTGTCCTGAGCCTTGTAGGACAGTTCGCCGACGATCCAAATCGGCTTCGAATCCGATGGCTGGCTGATTGGGAAACTGCGCTGTTTAGCGTTAGCAAGTACGGCAAAGGCTTCTTTGTCGAACACTTCCAGAATCACCGATGTTGATTTTGCTTTGAAGGTGAAATACGGAGAAATCGCTAGAGTCTGTTCACCGATTGTCACCGCATCCGCCCGCGTCGTGCTGCGCACGGCAAACGGGGTACGAGTCACCCGGATGCGTGCAAGCTCACCGCTGGAATTCGAAGTCGCCAGCAAATAGAGATCGTAATTATCTCCACGATCGATCGCCTCCCAGTCAGCAGATTTGAAATCCAGGGTTGCTGACCAGCTGTAGATAGCACGTCCAAAACGCTTTGCTGCATGCTTTTCGTCGAAAACCAGCTCCGCTGGAACTTCCACTGCAAATTCCGATTTTCGTCCAACCAGTTGCAAAGTGACTGAGGACAACCGGTCGCTCTGCGTTTCCAGCACTCCGCCCAACGACAGCATGCCGTCGTGGATCCGGGTGATGTCAGTACGAATTCGATATTTGAAGCGTAGAGGGCGGTTCAGGGCCAAAGCCACTTCGGCCTTCTTATTGATATAAAGTCCTACGCTGCGTTCGCCTGAATTATAGACCGTGTCATGGCTAAAAGTAGTCGACGAGAACCGCCCCAGAATACGGTGGGCGATAACAGGGCCGCTGAGGATTAGTTCCCCAACGTCGATCCGTTCCCGGACCTCTTTGCGCCTGAGCAGTTCGCCGTCTTCAGTTAGCTGCAACCATGCGATACCCGGAGGCAATTGATCGAATTCGGAGCTGAAGGTTAGTGCAAGACGAACCGTACCGGCGTACAGGTCATTTTCTAGAGTCACGTGGTTGTCATCTGCGTCATCCGAATCAGGAACGCTGGATTCCGGCTCTTCGTCACTGGAAGCGAGTTCGCGATAGTTTTGCCACCGATCAAGAAGGGGATGCAGAGAGATCTCAGCATGGATTCGATGGGATTCATCGTGACCGTTTTTGACTAGATCAGACGTAAGTGGCGCAACAGAAAGAACGATATGGCTACCGTGTAATACCGAAACGGATTGCACGGAATGGGCAACGCTAGCGTCCAGATGCAGAACTTCATCACGAATTGCAAGGTTCAGCTCTTGGTAGCCGCTGTAGTAGCGATACTTCTTACGCTTCAACCGCTGGGTACGCAAAGTCTGCATCGCTGACTGCGCCAAGTCTTGCATAGCTCGAATTTCAACTGCCACGAATAGTGTCCTTCAATGTTTTAGCTGTTATCCCCCGCGTCAGTCTTTCAGCGGAACAGCCTGGAAATCGCGCGTGTACAACATGAATAGGCCGCTAGCACCACACGGCAGTGGCCGTCATTTCATGTGATTCACAGTCTAAGATTACCGCCCATGGGCGCTCAAATCAGTTTGAAACCGCCACGGACACCTGCAAATGGCCATAGAGTCTGCCTCGACTGGAGCGTTGTCATTATCTGGCGCTTAAAGCAATTGGTCCCAATTCGTATGGTACGAATCGGGACCAAGGAGTCAGCGGACCTCTAGCTGTGCCAACCCCGGAAGTTCTCCAGCTTTCCTTGACGTTCAACAATCAGCTTCTGAATGACGTCCTGGAATCGCTTAGTTGAATCGCCTCGGTTCAGGTCGCCAAAGTAGAACTGGCGCATTTCAATGCGCTGATCCTTGTGTCCGTCACGAGTCAGTGCATCGGCGAGCAGGTCTCCAACGTTCTTCACGCTATCTTGGTCTACCACGTGGCAGGCCTGCGCAACGGGTGCATCGCGGTGAAGAATTTCGCGGTTACTACGTCGGTCGGAAATGACTAACGGATTGCCCGGGTGGAGGTACAGGTAGTCCAGGCCTACGCTGGAAACATCGGTAATCAGCGCATCGGTCGACTCGAACATGGCCAAGATATTGCCCTGTTCGGATATCGCGTGCTCTCCGCCGGCTTCATTGGCAGCTTCGATCATTTCCAGAATGCGTGCGTGTGCCTGAGCAACGCCAGGAGTATTGCTTTCCTGAATTCGTGGGTGCGGCTTGTAGACGACGCGCCAAGAAGGGTTCTCCAACAATGACTCGACAATGGCAACACCGTATTTGTCCAACGAGGTGTAGTTGTTGTCTTCGTTTTCCCCTTCCCACGTCGGCGCATACATGACATCGAACTTCTCGCTTGGTTCCAATTCAAGTTCGAAGTTGATATCCAGCTGCGGACGACCGGTGACTTCCAATTTGTTGAACTCGAAGTCAATCAACATTGCCTCGTGGCGCTTGATGGCTGCAGGGCCTGCGACAAAAACCTTGTCGTAGGCCTTGGCCTTATTCGAAACCATCGAGAGTTTGTCGCTCTCACCATGGTTTACATGCACGTGAACAAGCCTTGGGTGATCCAGGGACTGGAAATTCGTGCGCGAATTGTTGGTGTATATGACCAGCTTCAGGTCATTGTCATCATAAAGATCCATGAGATCGGTCAATCGGCGTACATAGATCCGTGGCAGGTCTGTAAATTTCTCCGCCGCTTTGAAAGCACTCAAAGTACGGAAGACCAGCAGAACTTCTTCTTTCTCATGGAGTTCTTCAAGCACCGGAAGCCACTGAGTCACCTGATAGATCTTGTCAGCGCCATCGCCGAAGTAAACCGCTACAGATCCTGGTACCGGAATATTGGATACACCAACATTCACATTGGCCGACGGACGACCGGTTAGCCCCATCAGACGGGATATCCGTTTTGCTTCCGGACGTCGCCCCACTTTTTGCAGGGCGCCCTTTACGCTGGACTTGATGGAGTCTGTGATGTGCTCGCTAGCCATGAGTACTTTCAAATCTCGAAAACAACAACTTACAACTAAACGAGTTTACTAGCTCAGTTCCTTCACGATCTGGCTCAAAGTGTCCAATGTGTTCTTTAACGACGTGACATGTCGCTCATCGAACTCGCTCAGGACACGTTTCATTTCAGTTGTCGAGATACCGGAGGTACGTGGAAGGTAGACAACTTCGACTTCATCACCGAGGTCGTCAAACTTGCCCATCCAGTCTTCGCCGATGCCGAAGACCTTTGCATCGTACTTCTTGATGTCCGTACGTTTCTGTTCCCAGTTCTCTTCGGGAATGGCGAGGTCTACGTATTTGATGGCCTGGACGATCTCAAGACGCTGTTCGAAAGGAACTACAGGCTTCTTGCCCTTGATGGCGTTGAATTCGTCAGTGGATACGCCAACAACCAGGCGGTCGCCCTTCTCCTTAAGACGCTTCAGGATATTCAGGTGGCCGATATGGAACAGGTCAAAAGTTCCGTACGTCAAAACAGTTTTAGTCATGGGTCCCTTTCGAAGTAAGGTAATAGCTTCGCTTGCTCAGCTAGTGGCGCTCACTTGTATTCGTCGTTAGATAATAGGCAGACGACCCGCGAGGGTCATGCGAACTATTGTTTTCCATCTAAGTTTAGGCCGTGGTTCACGGTACCAGGGGCTGCCGGTCCAACCTGCCCGCCATCCGGCTATGTACTGGGACACAGCGCTTTTGTTGTGTCGCAGCCGCAAGCACTCAATGAGCATCCAGGTTGTTGGATAGATCCAACGCAGCGGCACGGGCAAGTTACGGCGAGCCAGCCACACCCGGTTTCGGGCATTCAAACGATAGAACTCGTCGTGGCGTCGTGGATCCACGATTGGATGGCCAATCTGCATGTCGCCGGCATACCAGACGTAAGTGCCGGTGTCCCATACACGCCAGGCAAGTTCGATGCCTTCATGCGCGTACCAGAATCCCCCTGCCCAGCCACCAGTGGAATCAAAAATTCTACGGGTAGTAACTAGGCAAGTTTCACCCACGTGGAAAACTTTGCTTGGTTCAACTGCCGTTCGTTTTTTCAATCGCGGGATCCAACGTCGTGGATTCTGTTCTTCGTTTTCCGGATCAGTGATGCGCGGCTGCAACAGCCCCATGCGAGGGTAATGCTTGAACCGTTCGACAGCCGTAATCAAGAAGTCATCATCGATGAACCATGAATCGTCATCGAGGAAGCACAAGTATTCGCCATTTACCTGGTTCACTCCAGCATTGCGGCCGGCCGGAATGCCCAAATTCTCTGGAAGAAAATGAGTCTTGATCCCTTCAGGGATATCCGTAGGATCCCATCCGTTGCCTACGACTACAGCGTCAATCAGCACTGAGCGTTGGGCCAGCAAAGATTCCAGGGCGCGTCGGAGCTCAACCGGGCGGTTACCCATGGTCAACACAACTACGCCGATGGTTGGCTTGATCTCTGCAGGCATTTGTCCTCTAAGGCGGTGGGATATACGGAATTAGGTCAAACTATGCTTTGAGTCGGGACGAGGCCATATTGGAAAGGAAATGCCCAAAGTTCACCAAGACGCATGCAGGCAACAGGATCCAGATCATCCACTTTTCAGCGACTCCTGGAATACCAACGATTACGGAGATAATTGAGCATCCAAGAATGATCAGCGATAGTTCCACTGCGTGCAGTAGCTTATGGAATGGCAAGAAGCGAGCCAAGGAACGCAGCTTTCCAACGAATGAAATTGTTGGAACAGATCTGGCGGCGGCAGTATCCGGCAATTTCCCGAGACCCGCCATGCCTCTGGCCGCATGAACCATGAGTGACTGCGAACGGTTCAGGACCAGAAGAACCGACAGGCAAGCGGCCATGAACAGTGTAGGCCAGGCCTGCTCAACTGAGGAATCATCCGCAGATAGTTCTCTGAAGACTCGGTAGCCCAAAGCAATTGGGATCAGCGCCTCTGTTGTGTGGTGCCCAACCATGTCAATGAAAATACCGCGAGGAGATTGAGTTCCCCTCCAACGTGCGACTTCTCCGTCAGAACAGTCAAAATACAGCTGGAGCTGCGACAAGATTACTGCCAGCAACGGTCCCCAGATGCCAGGGATCAACAGCGCTAGAGACATGAACCAACCCGCAAGAATCATCAAGCCGGTAACGCCATTGGCACTGATACGCGTGCGCACCAGTATTGCGGTGAGGTAAATGGAGATATGGCGCAGGTACAGCTCAGCTGTCCAGTGCTCGGCATTCTTACGCGCACGGACTTCCGGAGGTTGGCAGACCGCACGCAGCTGTTCGAGCGTTGGATTCTTTGGACGTTCAACCATGATTACCTAACGCGCCCTTTGTCGACAGTGCCGGCTGCCCCGCAAAAACGACCCTTGATGTATCCAAAAGCCCAAGGCAAATGGATTGCGGGGAAAGCACATGCTGCCAGCAACTTGTCTTTCAATCCTTTTGCGTTGCTAGTCAGCCCCGCAGCCAACGCGATCGCTGCATAGACCGCAGGTACGGCCTTGGCCAAGTTCAAAACTACGCTCACACCGGTTGGGGCTGCTTCGCGAACTAGCGGCTCAATTACAGTTGCCGCTAGTCCCGTTGCAACCCCCAAAAGCAATAGTGGTGGAACATCGTGGCGCAACGACTTACCTTCAGGGAAGCGCCGCGCAATTTCTGCTCGCCAAGTCCCCGAGGCCTTGGACTGGCTAATCAAGGATTTGAAGCTATCACGCGGATAGTAGCCGACCTTTAGTTCTGGATCGAACCAAACGGTGTGGCCCGCCTGGCGAATACGCAAGCAGAGTTCCCAATCCTGGGCTCGCCATAGTTCCTCGTTGTAGTAACCGACTTCTTCAAATACTTCGCGACGAAAGATACCGAGGTACGCAGATTCAGCAGGGCCTTCTGGGGCACCCGAATGATATGCCGGTCCGCCAAAACCAAACTTCGAATGATAAGCCGCTGCGATTCCTCGCTGGACAGGTGTACGCCCTTTTGCGTCCATCAGTCCCCCAACGTCGTGCGCATTCACGCGAAAAAGAGTTTCGATTCCACGTTGTGTGTAGTGCGACGGCAGCTCGCTATGGGCGTCGACGCGAATAACTATCGGCAAAGTAGACGCCCGAATAGCCAAGTTGAGACCAATGGGTGTTCTGCCAAGAGGATTATGGACTAATACGATTCTTGCGTCGGCATCAGCCAGGCGTCGGGCAACGTTGTTTGTTGTATCAGTACTGGGCCCTAATGCCAGTACAAGTTCCTTCTCGCCAGAATAGTCCTGCCCCAAGATCGAACTTACCGCTTCTTCAAGGTAGTCCGCTTCGTTCAGCACGGGCATGACATAGGAAACGCCAGGAAGTTGAGTCATGCGGGCCTTACTTCTTCGCTTTCAAGAATTTCTGATATTCCTTTATCACTGAAGCAGTGTCACCATCCATCATTTGCACACCCTTTTCAATCCAGATGCAACGATCACAGGTTTCCTTGATGGAATTCATAGAGTGGGAAACATTGAAAATGGTACCCGCGCTATCCCGGATTTCGCGGATTTTGGCCTCACTGCGCTTTCGGAATTTCGCATCGCCTACAGCAAGAGCCTCATCAACAATGAGGATGTCATGTTTTTTAGAAGCTGCAATCGCGAACTTTAGCCTTGCGCCCATGCCCGAAGAATATGTACGCATTGGGAGGTCGATAAACTCTTCGAGCTCGGCAAATTTCGTAATCTCTTCCCGCATCTTCTCGACTTCAGCGCGGCTATATCCAAGCGCCAACCCGCCTAGGGTAATGTTCTTGTCGCCTGAAAGATCGGGGATTAAAGCTGCGCCTACGCCAAGTAGGCTGGGGCGTGAACGAGCGAATACTGCGCCATCCGATGGCGGAGTCAGTCCAGTGATGGCCCTAAGCAACGTGGATTTGCCCGAGCCGTTCGAACCAATTACACCGATTGATTCATTTTCATAGGCGACAAAGGAAATTCCCTTGAGCGCATGAACTGTTCGAACACCTCTGAGCTTTGGTTGGAGAAGGCGGCGGGCGCCTGCGTTTCCAATTGCCTTGCCACTTGCAAACACCTCATACTTCACATGCAGATTATCGACGATGACGACAGGCTGCCTTGACGAATCCACAGTAATCGACTGCGACTCGACTTGGTCAGGCGTCACAACATCGATGAAGGAGGTGTCATCTGAGAATATAGGCGCTGGCTCGTACTCCGGATGCAGCTGCGGGTTAATCAGATCATCGAAACTAATTCGCACGTCCGTACCTTTCTTCGGCCTTCCAGAAGAAGATCAACCCAGCGATAAGCATGAAAATTGCCCAAACGGATATAACCCACCATGCCTGCGGGTCATACTCAGCATGATCCATGATGAATCCACGAGCCAATTGCAGGGTCTGATATATCGGATGTATGTCGAAGATTGCAATCATCCAGGGCCAATGATTCAGAAGTCGTTCTGCGCTGAAAAGCACTCCTGAGGTGTAAAACAGAACGCGGCCAATCATGGGTAACACGTTCGAGAAGTCACGGACGTGCACAGTGATGCGAGCACAAATTAACGCGACTCCGAGGTTGAAAACAGTAAAGATCGCAAGGATCGGTATAATCCCAAACCAAGTCCACTTAGGGCTGGTACCAAGAATCAGAGCGTAAATGAACATCACTGCGATCATTGGCATGAGAGTCAGCAAGTTCTGGGTAACCTGAGCGACAGGCAGAGATAATCGTGGGAAGGCAAGAGATTGCACCAAAGCCGCATTTCCCGTGATCGACTTGGCTCCGCCGTTCATCGAGGTTGAAAAGAACTCGAAAAGGAAAACGCCGATCACGACATAAACGGGGAAATCGACACCTCGTGCGCCGCCCTGCAAGATGCCGAAGACAAATCCGTACACCAAAGCATTGAATGTCGGCTTGATTACGATCCATACCATCCCCAGGCGATTTCGCTGGTTCTGCGATTGGACGCGTGCTTTAGCCAGCTCATAAATGAACTCGCGGCGTTGCCATGTCTGCTTCAGATAGTTGACCAATGTTGGTCTTGCACCAACACGGTGCAAGCCGTATTTTTCGGCCTCATCTGCAACTGTCATGCGAATTATGTCCTCTTGTTCGAATGCTTCTTGATGCATTATCGGCTAAGCATAGATGTACAAAGTCTAGTAGATGGAGAGCTGTTCTTCTGGCTTTCGCTCTTCAGCTTGGTGTAGTACATCCCACATCTACTACTTACGGTGTTTCAGGCGGGTTTTCGCGAAGGTAGTCAGCCATGGCATCGCCTTGCAAAGCTTCGCTAATTTGAGCAATAGCGAGTTCGCTTGCCAATTCTATTGATTGCCCGTCTGCACTAGTCGATGTTCCAGCAGTTGGCATGGTGAACATCTCCATATTCTCCGTGTCCACGTTTTTGAGTTGCAAACCCAGTCCGACCAAGGTTGCGGCATCAAAGTTGTCGTCAAAGGTGAGATAGGGAGAAACCTTGTCGACGATTTCGTACAGCTTGACAGGGTTAGTTAATGTTCCTGATGAGAGCACCTGATTTGCTGCTGCAGCGATGAACTTGCGTTGATTCGCGACGCGTTGGTAATCACCATTGGTAAACGACTTTCGCTCGCGCACAAACCGAAGTGCGCGGTCGCCTTCCAGCGTGATGTCGCCGGCTGGGTAGAAGTAGTCCGTGTCGTTTGCCGTGAATGGGATCTCATTATTTACAGTCACACCACCGAGAGCAGTCGATAATTCACGGAACCCTTCGAAATCAACCATGGCTACATGATCAAGCTTGGTGCTGAAGAGTCCTTCAATCGTTTGCATCAACAGAGGAACCCCGCCAAGCGATATCGCGGCATTGAGCTTGTTCATTCCATGCCCCGGAATCTCCACATACATGTCTCGAACCATCGACATAACGTAGACCTGTGAGCGGTCTTCCGGGATATGAACAAGCATCATTGAATCGCTACGTTGTGAAACTGCCCCATCAAGAGCTTGAGCATCGGCGGTACCTTCATCTGCATGATCGACGCCCAGTAATAAGACATTCATGGACTTATCTTCAGGATCTTTGATCGGACGAGCTTGCTCCTCGGCGTCTGAAAATCCTAAATCCACGGTATTAGATTTCGTGTTGAACTGGCGCTGCAAATCGAAAAGAACATAGCCGGTGCTGAGCACTGCCACCAGGAGCACTACAACTACAGACACGACGATGCCTTGTGTTCTCTTCTTTTTCCGACGTTCAGATCGAGTCCGCGCGCTCCGCGACAAAAAGACTGAATCTTGGTCTTGCACTATTCTCATTCCTACTCCACCGGGCAACGATCCCCCAAGGTCAACGGCAGCCTGGGTGACTTCGCGCAATGAAAAAGACTACCCAAGATAAATGTGATTATCCTGAGTAGCCTAGGTCAAGAACTAGTCTTCTAGAGTTCTAACGAAATTCTTCAGCCAAGTCTTCAAGTTGGCCCCGAGTTCTTCGTTCTCCACAGCAAGGGCAATGTTCGCTTGCAGATAACTTAGTTTGTCGCCTGTGTCGTAACGCCGACCTCGGAAAACTACAGCGTGGACACCAGCTCCCTCCCCGTCGGCAGTCGCCAACTCTTGTAGAGCATCCGTTAACTGAATTTCATTGCCCCTACCGGGAGCCGTGTGCTTCAGAATCTCGAATACACGGGGATGCAGTAAATAACGTCCAATGACAGCTAGATTACTCGGTGCTTCTTCAACGCTCGGTTTCTCAACCAATCCATTAACTTTGACGTAGTCGGCATCCGCTACCGGGGACACATCTGCACATCCATAAGCACTGATTTGTTTCGGATCAACTTCCATCAGAGCAATAACTGAACCGCCAGTCGACTTTTGAATGTCAATCATGGAAGAAAGCAAGTCATCATCTTCATGGATCAAGTCATCACCGAGAAGAACCGCAAATGGTTCATCCCCTACATGTTGCTTGGCACATAAGACTGCATGACCCAGCCCGCGAGGATCGCGTTGCCGTACATAATGGATATCCCCCAACGCTGTGGCATCTTGCACCAACGCGAGCTTCTTCGTATCACCCTTCGCTTCCAAAGACGCTTCCAGTGACGGAACACGATCAAAATGGTCTTCAAGAGCGCGCTTGTTTCGTCCGGTAATCATCAGGACATCATTAAGCCCAGCACGAGCAGCTTCGGCGACAACGTATTGAATCGCTGGCTTGTCGACGACTGGGAGCATTTCCTTTGGCATTGCCTTCGTTGCAGGAAGGAAACGTGTGCCTAAACCGGCTGCCGGAATGACCGCTTTGGTAATAGCGCGAGGTGCAGACATAGTGTTGAATCCCCTATCTTCGGATTAGTTAATGGCGACAGTATTGCGCAACTACCTACGGATGAGTAAGCCTCTTGATTACAGCGCGCGGGAAGTACTCATCAACGTCCCCGCCAAGAGCCTGTACTTCCTTGAGCAGAGATGAGGAAAGATGCGTGTATCGCGTATCAGCCTGAAGGAAGACCGTTTCAACACCTGTCAGATGCCGATTCATCGTGGCCATGGGAATCTCATAGGCGTAGTCAACAGTGCTACGCAATCCCTTGACGATTGCTTCCGCTCCCTGCTCCTTGCAGAAATCAGCTAGCAGCCCATGGCCCATCGGCACAGCGGAAACCCCACGCAGTCCACCGACAGTTTCTTCTACCATGGCGACTCGTTCGTCTTCGCTGAAGCGATACTTCTTGGAGTAATTCGTGGACACTGCCACGATCACCTCATCAAAAAGGCTCGCCGCACGCGCAATGATTTCGACGTGTCCATTATGAATTGGGTCAAAAGAACCCGGGCATACCGCTCTTCGCATGAACTGAATCTATCAAGAACTCATGTCAAATTAGCGATCTGGTGTGAATGTCTCGTAAAGATTCCATGACTTAATACCCTCGTTCCTCTGTACGAGACGATAATGGACTCATGAGCATTGAATTCACTCCATGGCAGCGAACCGCATATGGTGCCAACCTACTAGATTCCAATGGACAGCCCGGAGTGACGATCTTTGAAGAAATCACCGCATTAGCGAATCACCACAAGGCCATCAATCTAGGCCAGGGGTTTCCCGATTCCGAGGGTCCACCAGAAATCAAGCAAATTGCCATCGACGCAATTCAAAATGGCGCTAACCAATACGCACCAGGTTCAGGGACCCTGAACCTCCGCGAAGCTATCGCTGCGCATCAGGAACGGTTCTATTCGTTGAAGCTTGACCCGGAGACTGAGATTGTCGTTTCCACAGGCGCAACTGAAGCCATCGCCGCTTCTCTGCTGGCATTCCTGGAACCTGGCGATGAAGTTGTGACCTTTGAGCCTTACTACGACTCCTATGCAGCCATGATTGGGTTGACCAACGCTGTGCATAAGGTCGTTCAGCTCAAGGCTCCGAATTTCGAACCAGATTTGGATGACCTTCGACGTGCAGTCACTGACCAGACGCGGGTAATCCTCGTGAATAATCCCCATAATCCAACTGGCACCGTATTAGATGTTTCAGTGCTCCAAGAAATCATTGCCCTGGCGCATCAGCACAACTGCATCATCATCGCCGATGAGGTCTATGAACATCTGACTTTCGGTGTGCGACATGTTCCCATCGCGAGCTTGCCCGGTGGACCAGAGCGAACCATCACCATTTCTTCAGCGGGCAAGTCTTTCTCTTTTACTGGCTGGAAAGTAGGCTGGGCAACCGGTCCTCGCCAACTGATCACTGCTGTCCGTACAGTGAAACAGTTCCTGACCTACTCCTCGGGCCCAGCGTTCCAACCGGCAGTAGCGAAAGCCCTGCAACTTCCAGACGCCTTCTTCGAGCGCTTCGCCGCCGATCTCGGACAGTCGGGAGAAATTCTCGCATCAGGTCTGGAAACAGCTGGCATCCCGGTGATTCGCCCAAAGGGTACCTACTTCTTGGTTGCTGATGTACGTGGCTTTGAATTGAATGATGCTGCTGAAGTAGCACGAATGATGCCCGAGCACCTCGGAGTTGCGGCGATACCGATGTCGGCCTTTGTCCATCCCGAAAACCGAAATGACTACCAGGGCCTGCTGCGCTTCGCCTTCTGCAAAAAGCCTGACGTGATTTCCGATGCAGTTCAGCGATTGCAGCGCCTGCCAGAGGTGCTCTCCAATTGACACGAAAGCTGGCTAAACGGTGGCTTGGTTTCGTCCAGGAACACGCCACGATTTACGACGATGACTTGGTCCCCGGGTCAAAAATACTCGCCATCGGCGACGCGCCCCAGTCGCATGTCAATCTTTCGCATCCGGAAGAAGTCTTCTACGAATATCTCGCGCGCATTGCCAATCATCTGAAGGTCCTGCGCCCAGAGGAGCGTCCAATGAAGATGCTGCATCTCGGCGCAGGCGCTTTGACTCTGGCTCGCTGGGCGAGTGTGGTTTATCCGTCGAGTACTCACGTAGCTGTAGACATCGAGCGGGAACTTCTTGATTTCGTTCTCACGCATCTGCCTTTGCCTCAAGGCTGCGATCTATCCCCAATTGTTGCCGATGCAAGGAGCGTGCTTGCCGAACAACTGGTCGATGAAAAGTTTGACGTCATCGTACTGGATATCTTCTCTGGGCCGGACGCACCAGAACACCTCACCACCGACGGCTACTACGCAAAACTCAAGAATTCATTGGCCAACGACGGATTGCTGTTTGTGAACATTGGCGATGATCCTCCCTTGGATTTCACTTGTTCTCAAGTTGAGGCAGCAGGTTCCAGCTTTGAATTCGTGATGCTGAGTTCAAGTCCGGAAATGT
Source organism: Glutamicibacter sp. NPDC055354 (assembly GCF_053644955.1). Taxonomy (NCBI): domain Bacteria; kingdom Bacillati; phylum Actinomycetota; class Actinomycetes; order Micrococcales; family Micrococcaceae; genus Glutamicibacter; species Glutamicibacter sp. NPDC055354. The sequence continues at coordinate 361,030 of NZ_JBSHMB010000001.1, read as the reverse complement.
TTACCAAGCGCTTCCCCGGGAACTTGATATTGACAGCGTCCCGCCAACGATTCCGGGACGATCTAATACTCCAATGCCAGGCAGCGGGACCACACCCGTCAGAGGTTCGCCATTCGATGGATCTAGATGGGTTCTGCAAACCATAGGTGCGTTTCGCCGTATTTCTTGTCGGCGAACTTCTCCATGGCGCTCGGCCATGTTGGTTCTGGTGAACGACCGGAACGCTCGACGATCACGGTGGCATCTTCAGCTAGGATTCTGGATATCTTCTCGAGCGTGACAGCTAGTTCTTCTTCAGTCAGCGGGTAAGGAGGATCCAGCAAGACCACGTCAAAGGTCTTGCTGGGCACTCCCGAAACCGCGTTGTAATACCCATCGAGGACGCTATCAACACTCCCGCGCTGAACCGTAACGGTATCGGTCTTCAGAACCTTATTCACCAGTGCCGCATTTTGCTGGCAAACAGAGACCGCTTTGGGCGCCTTTTCTACCAGAACAACCTGCCGCGCCCCGCGGCTGGCTGTCTCGACGCCTAGCGACCCTGATCCTGCAAAGAGATCCAGTACTCGTGCGCCAGAGAGGATATCCCAGCTTTCCAAACGGGAGAAGAGAGCCTCTTTGACCCGGTCCGTTGTAGGGCGTGTTGCATCACCAGGTACGGACTTCAGTGGACGCCCGCCAGCGGCTCCAGCGATTATTCGGCTCATTGCCTAGATCTACCTTCAATCAGTTCTTATTCAAATATTCTTTGGTGGATTCATCAAGCCAATTCCCGGCAACCGCCAGGAGTCCGGGGTGTTGACGTCCCCAGTTGCCATCGGCAAGGAGGAGACCCGCATCGGTTCTAGCCCGCTCAATAAGCGAGCGGTCCTTGATGATGCTCAGTTCCCGCAACGACGATCGGCTACCCGACTGCTGAACGCCAAGGATATTTCCTTCTTTGCGTTCCGCCAAGTCTGCTTCAGCTAGCTCAAAGCCATCGATTGTTGACTCGATCGTCTTCAATCGTCCTACCGACGGATGGTCCGCGTCCAACCATGTGGTCATGAGGCACGTCCCGGGAAATCCGCCACGGCCTACGCGGCCACGCAGCTGGTGGAGCTGCGAGATGCCAAAGCGCTCAGCGTCCATGATCACCATCAACGTCGCATTATGAACGTCAACACCGACTTCAATGACAGTCGTAGAAATCAGCACGTCAATTTCGCCACGTGCAAAGGAATCCATGGTTTCTTGCTTGTCTGCTGCATCCAGTTGCGAGTGCAGCGCTTTGGTACGTATCCCAACAAATTCAGGCATCCCACCCAGCAACTCCTGCATGGCTTCGACGCTCATGGTTTGTCCGGCAGAATCTTCATAGGTCGCTAGGAGAACGCCTTGTTCCGCTGTCGTGTCCGAAATTCTTGGACACACCACATAGACTTGGTGGCCCTTCCCGACTTCCTCAATGATCCTTGAGAACAACCTGTCCCGGAAACCGGTCAGCTGCATGGGCACAATATGCGTTTGGATCGGTGCGCGCCCCGCGGGCAGGCGCTTGATTGTCGACGTGTCCAAATCGCCGAACACGGTCATAGCGACGGTTCTCGGGATCGGCGTAGCGGTCATGACCAGTGTATGCGGAACAGAGCCGGCCGCCTTAGCCCGCAAGGCATCGCGCTGTTCAACGCCAAAACGATGTTGCTCATCCACGACGACTAGGCCAAGTTCAGCAAATTGCACCTGATCGCCCAGCAGGGCATGCGTCCCAATCACCAGTCCTGTTTCACCGCTGGCAATACCTAATAGAGCTTCGCGACGCTGTGCAGTTTTTGCCGAACCTGTCAGGAGCGCGACTCCAGTTCCCTCGCCTTCGCCGAACAATCCGGGTTCTGCAAGGTTGCCAAGCATCTTCTTGATAGACGCATAGTGCTGGGCGGCCAGGACTTCTGTCGGCGCTAGGAGCGCCGCCTGTCCTCCGGCATCGATCACCTGCAAGATGGCGCGTAGCGCGACAATAGTCTTGCCGGAGCTCACCTCTCCCTGGAGCAACCGATGCATCGGATGTGGCTGTGCCAGATCGGCAGAGATTTGTTCTCCGACAAGGAGCTGGTCTTCAGTCAGGGTAAACGGCAGGATGGCATCAAATTTATCGGCCAGTCGTCCTGGCACCTGTGGACGCGCGATAGCTTTCTGCGCTCCCAGCTGGCGACCGCGTTCCCCTAATGCCAGCTGCAGCATGAAGGCTTCTTCAAAGGCAAAGCGCTGTCGAGCCACGTATGCCTGCTTGATTTCTTTGGGAAAATGTCGATCCAAGAACGCTTGATGGCGTACTGGGTAATGATGGGTGCGTAGCAGTTCTGCTGGAAGAAATTCAGGAAGATTCTGATCTGTGAATTGTTCCATCAACAACGCCATCAAATCCCTGATGCGCTTATTCGGCATCTTCGCCGAAGCCGGATAGATCGGGATAGGGCGCGGATCCGCCTGTGATGCCTCATCTAGGATCGCGTATTCGGGCTGGCTCAGCTGCAGATGGTCTTGGTACCAGCCAACCTTGCCGCTGAACATTGCAATAGTTCCAATATCCAGGTCCGTTCGGGCTTGGTAACCATTGAAGAAGGTCATCTTCAGCTCTTGGCCACCTGCACTGAGCTCATCGCTAACGGTCACTTCAAAAATGAAACCGCGACGCGAGTGCATCTGCCGCTGGCTAACGTTGACCACCTGGGCTACAACGGTGACGTGCTCGTCAAAGGGAAGCTCTGAAATCGGCGTAAGTTCGCCTACTTCGACATAGCGCCGCGGAAAATGCCAGAGGAACTCCCCCACTGTGCTGTAGCCGAATGCCTTTTCCAGCGCGGTGGCGTTCTTATTTCCGAGGAATGTTGAGAGTTCTGCATTCTCAAACGTTGTCAGCGTTGTTTCAGCCATCGTGGGTGCACAGATCGGTGACGCTGATATTCACTGGGTCACCGTATTTCTTGATCAGGTCCAAGGCTTTTTCAGACTCCGGGACATGCACATGTACGCGCCAACGGTAAGTGTCTTCTTCAAGCTGGTTTACCGGTGACATGATCACGGAATTGCCCATAGCATCTAGCTGACCGCGCAGAGTAGCAGCGCCTAATGCATCCAGAGATACAGTGCACATGACTTCGACGCCGGTTTCAGTGTCATTGTTCAGATGAACATGCGGATCCTGGACCTGATAGCCATGGAATTTCTCGTAGGACTCAAAATCAGTGGCGTCGCTTCGAATAGCAGCGCAAAATTCATCGATGATGATCAGCATGCCCACCGCGCCCGCATCTACTACACCGGCTTCGACGAGGGACGGGAGCTCTGTTTCAGTTCCCTTCACTGCCAATCGAGCCGCTTGGCTCATCTGGGTCAATACCGTGTCCAACGCTGCACGGCTCTCTAAATCACACTTCAAGTGAGCAAGGGTTGAGCCTGCGGCCAACGCGATGGCGTTGATCACGGAGAGCATGGTGCCTTCAACTGGTTCACTCAGTGCTGACCAGGAGCGCACCTTGGCACGTTCAAGCCCAAGAGCTAGCAGCGGAGCGGTAAGCCGCTCGTAACCGACCCACGGTTCACTCAGGCCGCTGAGAAACACAGCCAGCAAGGTTCCAGAGTTGCCGCGCGCCGATTCCATTGACGCGCGCGCAGCAACTTCCAAGAAGCCACCGATGTCGTCGCTTTCCAGTTTACTCACTGCATCGTGACCTGCCCGTGCAGTCAGATACAGGTTACTGCCCGTATCTCCGTCTGCTACCGGGAAAACGTTGATGGCATTGAGCCGGTCAGAATGGTTCCCGAGACTCTTGACACTCCGTGCGAGCCATTCTCTGATGGCACGCACCGAGGTATCGAGTTTTTGGGGAGTCATGGAAAGTTGGTCCTTCAGTGGAGTTATCGTGACAGGTCAGTAGTTTCTACGAACTCTGCCATCTTGTCTTCTTGCAGTGCCTTGCCAAACTTCTCAATCACTTCCATATCCGGAATGACAATTGACTGTCCGTCGGCAGAACGTCCCGGACCCTTGTTAGGAAGGGTGAAGAATTCCATATCGTTCGAACGCAGGTTCAGCATGGAGGAAGCGTAAGAGGCAACCTTGCCAGAATCCAGAGTTTCATCAACTGCAATGAACGGTGCAATTTGAGAAACAACTTCAGAGACCTTACCCGGGTTGGTCAGGGTTTCCTTGGACATCAACTGACCAAGCAAAGCCTTGACGAAAAGCTGCTGGTTCTTGACGCGCTCGTAGTCGCTGCCTGGGAAGGACTTGCGTTCACGGACAAATGCCAGTGCCTGTTCACCGTCCAGAGTTTGAACACCCTCTGGGAAGTACATGCCATTAACAATCGACTGCTTGAAGCCGCGCGGATTATTGACGGTAACTCCGCCCACTGCATCGGTTAGACCCTTGAATCCTTCGAAATCGACGGACGCGACGTGGTTAATGCGAACACCAAAGAGCCCCTCAAGGGTTTCGACTGCTTTGGGCACTCCACCGCTGGCAAAAGCGCGGTTGATCTTGGCAGTGCCTACGCCCGGAATATCAAGCCAGGTGTCGCGCATGACGGAGGTGACAAACACATTCTCGCGGTCCGCAGGAATATGAACCAGCATCATGGTGTCTGAGCGGCCACCGTTAGGCAGGGTACCAAAGTCTTCGCTGTCCTCATCCGCCTCACGAGTTGCGCGAGTATCGCTTCCGAGCAGCAGGATGTTGACGGCGTCCTTGGACTCGTCATTGACTTCAGGACGAGTTTCTTCGGCAGGGAAGGCATCCGTAATCGTCTGGCTTTCAGAGTCGAAAGTTCTGCCAAGGTTCCAAAGGTAACCGGCGGCAACAAGCGCCGCGACCATGACGAGGGCAAGCACGCTTAAGACGATGGCTCGCCCTGTGCGCTTTTTCTTTTTGCGCGGTCGCGCTGGGTGCTCTTCAAAGGACATTTGCTACCTTTCACAGTTTCAACTCTGTACATCCTATCTTTCAGAGTGCCGATGTAGTCTTATAACGTGTCTAAAATCAGCTTGAAAGCCCGACTGTCACCAAAACTTAACCGAAAACTTGCTCAAACTTCGGCATTGGTGATGAGCGGTACTTTATTACTACCAGTACTTGCAGGCTGCGCATCAGTCGCTTCCGTGGACGCTGCCCCGGACGCAGCCAACCCGCTTTGTGCGGAAATGATGGTTGTCCTGCCCGAAGCCATCGATGATGCCGAGCGTCGTTCAACGACCTCGCAGGCAACCTCGGCCTGGGGCGACCCGTCAAAAGTTGTCTTGCGTTGCGGTGTCGAAGTTCCAGGACCCACTACTGACCCCTGCGTATCCGTGAATGACGTCGACTGGGTAGCGAATGAGGATGAAGAATCAGGTATCTGGACCTTGACTACTTACGGCCGGACGCCGGCGACCGAAGTCGTCTTGGATCCTAACGTCATCCCGTCAAGTACCGTGCTGGCCACGCTGTCGGATGCAGCCCAGAAGATCCCGGCTTCCAAAAAGTGCGTCAGCGTTGACAAGTCAGTGAACTTGTAAGCGGATCGCCTACAAGTAAAGCGTGAGGGTGTGTTGATTCTTCAACACACCCTCACGCTTTAACGGCTATTCCCGGATTAGCGCAAACCGATATTCCGGTCGGTAGCCAGCCCAATCAGCTCATCAATAAGTTCACGGTACTCAATTCCCGTTTTGGCCCACATTTGCGGGTACATGCTTGACGGCGTGAAGCCGGGCATGGTGTTGATTTCATTGATGATCCACTCCCCTTCAGGAGTGTAGAAGAAATCAACTCTAGATAAGCCTTCTGCATCAATAGCGTCGAAGGCCTTGACTGCAAGTTCGCGGATTTCGCGAGTGGCTTCTTCGCTCAGATCTGCTGGGCAGCTGAGCTCGGCCGCGGCGCCATCAACATATTTCGCTTCGAAATCGTAGAAGGTGTGCTCGTTATCTGCCACCGCGATTTCGCCTGGCAATGACGCACGCGAAGGTTCGCAGCCGCGGCCTTCAAGAACACCGCATTCGATTTCACGGCCAACGATCCCCTGCTCGATGATCACCTTGGGATCTTCAGCACGGGCAATTTCAATAGCGGCACGAAGCCCCGAAGACTCGTCTACCTTGGTGATGCCTACCGAAGATCCTGCACGGGCCGGCTTGACGAACAACGGGTACTGCAGGTCTTCGCAACGCTTCATGGCAGCTTCGCTGTTGCGCAGCCACTGCTTGTTGGTGATGACTTCGTACGGGCCTACTTTGAAGCCTGCCCCTTCGAAGACTACCTTCATGAAATGCTTGTCCATGCCCATCGCGCTGGCTGCGATACCCGAGCCAACGTAGGAAACGCCAGCCATTTCCAGCATGCCCTGGATTGATCCATCCTCGCCAAATGGACCATGAAGCAACGGGAAGACCACGTCGATCTCGCCCAGATCTGCCACCGTGGAGTCCGAGTAGGACAGCAATGATGTCTTCTGCGCGTCGGTGGAAAGATGCACCGGATGATCCACCGAGGAAATTTCTGGCAGCTTGCCAGTATTCAGTGCCCAGCCTTCTGGATCCTCGTCCAGCAGGGTCCAGCCGCCGTCGCGGGTGATACCCACCGGAACAATTTCGAAACGCTCGCGGTCGATGGCGTGCATGACGCCGGCCGCAGTAACGCAGGAAACGGAGTGCTCTGAGGAACGGCCACCGAAGAGCAAGAGGACGCGGAGCTTGCGTTCAGTCATTAGTGACGTTCTCCTTCAGATTTCAATTCACGCGCCAACAGGCGTGCAGCCATATTTTCAACGCTCAAGGTGCCCTCCAGGACCATGACCACTGCTTCGCTGATTGGCATTTCCACGTGATGGGCCTGGGACAAGTCGAATACGGCACGTGCTGACTTGATGCCTTCCGCAGTCTGCGACATGCGGTCATTGACCTCTTCCAAGAAGAGCCCCTGGCCAAGCAGGCGTCCTGCAGTGTTGTTGCGGGAGAGCGAGGAAGAACAGGTAGCCACAAGGTCGCCTAAGCCAGAAAGACCTGCCAAGGTGTCCAAACGGCCACCCAGGGCGAGGACCAAGCGAGTGGTTTCAGCCAAGCCGCGCGTGATGACGGTGGACTTGGTGTTATCGCCCATTCCCATGCCATCGCACATGCCAACGGCAAGGGCGATGATGTTCTTGACGATTCCGCCAAGCTCAACACCCAAGACATCGTCATTAGTGTAGGGACGGAAGTATGCAGCGGAGCACAGTTCAGCAATCCACTGCGCAATATCAGAATCGGTGCAGGCCACGACCGAAGCCGTTGGCTGCTCGCGTGCGATTTCCATTGCCAGGTTTGGTCCGGACAGCACAGCGATCTGCTTTGCAGGCAGCCCGGTGACTTCGGCGATGACCTGGCTCATGCGCAGATCGGTCCCGCGTTCAAGACCCTTCATCAGTGAAAGCAATACCGCACCGGGTTCAAAGAATTCTTTGAACTTCGCCAATTCCTGGCGCAACGACTGAGCCGGAATAGCCAAGACGACAAGGTCAGCGTCGTTGAGAACGGTCTTTGGATCCGATGATGCCGTGATGTTTGCCGGAAGCTTGGTTTCGCGCAGGTAGCGTGAATTGGTGTGGCGTTCATTGATTTCGTTGGCGGCGTCTTCGCGACGGGCCCAAATCTGAACGTCGATGCCCTTGTCTGCAACGGAATCAGCAAGCACCTTGGCGAAGGTTGTCCCCCAGCTGCCAGCGCCCATGACGGCGATTTTGCGTGGTAGCGGCTTAGTCAATGTCAGTCCTCTGGAAGGTGTTGATCAAGGTAATTAGTTATCCGGGGTATCGAAATTGCGGCCAGTCTTCGACTGGCCATGCTTGCTGGGATCCCAACGCGCAGCTGGTGCTTCTTCTTGGCGCAGTTCTGCGGTCAGTGCGGTGATCGCGTCCATGATGCGATCGGTGGCTTCTTGCAGCACTGCACGAGTCCGCGGGCCATCACGCAAGTCATCAAGATCCACTGGCTGGCCAACTGACACGGTGACGTGCTTTCGCGGGAACGGATACATTTTCTTGGAATAGCGCGGCAGCAGTTCCTGGTCGCCCCAGTGAGCCATCGGTACCACTGGTGCGCCAGTCTGCAGGGCCAAACGTGCGGCACCGGTTCGTCCTACCATTGGCCACAGAGCAGGGTCGCGGGTCAGCGTCCCTTCCGGGTAAATGACTATGACCCCGCCGGCGTCCAGGACTTTTCGGGCCGCGGCCAGCGATTCGCCAGCATTGGATGCGCTGCGTGACACCGGAACCTGTCCGGTCTCGCGAAGCATCCATCCGAGCACTGGGATCTTGAACAAGGATTCCTTGGCCAGCCAGCGTGGCAGCCGGCCATTGCTGTAAATAGCATGGCCGACAACCAACGGATCAATCTCGGTCAGGTGATTGGGGCAAAGGATGTACCCGCCCGGAGGGAGGGTTTCGAAGCCCTTCCACGTTTTGCCCATCAAACCGTTCATGGCAGAACGGACAATGCCCGCCAATAGCGAGAAAACCCGTTTAGTCTTAGCAGATTCGCCAGGGGCCAGAATCTTTACCACGAATCGGATCCCCTTTAGTTGCTCAGCTCGACATTTGCGCCCAGGGCCTGCAGCTTCTCCATGAAGTGCTCGTAGCCCCGGTTGATGATCTCAATGCCGGTGACCTTGCTGGTGCCTTCTGCAGCCAGAGCAGCGATCAAATGGGAGAAACCGCCACGAAGATCAGGAACATCGATGTCGGCACCGGTCAGCTTCGCTGGGCCTACGACAACAGCAGAATGCTTGAAGTTGCGCTGTCCGAAGCGGCAAGGTGTGGACCCGAGGCAGTCGGTGTGAACCTGGACGGTGGAACCCATGCGAACCAGCGCATCGGTGAATCCGAAGCGGTTCTCATACACGGTCTCGTGAATGACCGATACGCCCTTGGCCTGGGTCAGGGCCACTACCAGCGGCTGCTGCCAGTCAGTCATGAAGCCCGGGTGGACGTCGGTTTCCAGGATCAGTGGATTAAGGTCTCCACCTGGGTGATAGAAGCGAATGCCGTCGGACTTGACGTCGAATTCACCACCGATCTGGCGGTAGACGTGCAGGAAAGCAGTCAAATCACGCTGGGTCGCGTCCTGGACGAAAATATCGCCCTTGGTGACCAGCGCGGCAGAGGCCCATGATGCGGCTTCGTTGCGATCAGGCAACGCGGAGTGGTCGAAGCCCGTAAGCTTCTCGACACCCTGGATGCGGATCACGCGGTCGCGGTGCACGGAGATGATGGCGCCCATCTTCTGCAGAAGCGAGATCAGGTCAAGGATTTCTGGCTCAATGGCCGCGTTGCTGACTTCGGTGACACCCTTGGCTCGAACGGCCGAGAGCAGTACCTGTTCGGTGGTGCCGACACTTGGGTATTGCAGTTCAACCTTGGCGCCGGTCAGCCCATTAGGGGCCGAGATGCGGATGCCATCGGCAGCCTTGTCAACGATCGCTCCAAAGTCGCGCAGCACTTCCAGGTGGAAGTCAATCGGACGGTCGCCGATGCGGCAGCCACCCAGATCCGGGATGAACGCTTCGCCCAGGGCGTGGATCAATGGTCCGCAGAAAAGAATAGGGATACGCGAGTCACCGGCATGGGCATCGATCGCCTGGTTCGAGGCGGTCTTGACCTGGGTAGGGTCCATGGTGAGATCGCCGGTTTCAGGGTCCTGGTCAACCTTGACACCGTGAATTTCAAGAAGGCTGCGCACGACAGCTACATCTTTGATCTCCGGTACGTTGCGCAATACCGAAGGGGTATCGCCAAGCAGAGCCGCGACCATGGCTTTTGGCACTAGGTTCTTTGCTCCGCCGACTCGTACGGTGCCCTTGAGCGGGACACCACCATGGATCGTCAGGATCTTACCCATGTATGAATTACCTCATCGCGTAGTCGTTATCGCCCGCCGAAGCTTCTAGGCTTTCGAACTGGCAGGACTAAGTAAGCATACCGCCTCTGTACCTGCCAGTATGCCCAGATCATCTCGTGGCGCACACATTGTGAGCATGCTTTCAGACAGACCTATTACGCTCTGCCGAAAATCATTCCATCAGGAATGCAATAATCCGCTCACCCCTAACAACGTCAGGGAGGAGCGGACCATTCCAATTACTTTGAACTCGTTGCTTAGCCTGCGGTTCGTGCCGGCAAAGTTTGCGGCTTATGCGCAGGACGCTTGGCTTCGTATGCGGTGATATCTTCCTCATGCTGCAAGGTCAGGCCGATATCGTCCAGGCCTTCCATCAAGCGCCAGCGGGTGTAGTCGTCAATCTGGAACGGTGCCGAGATGGAACCGCACTGGACCGTACGCGATTCCAGGTCAACGGTGACCGTGGTGCCTGGATTGTTCTCCAGTTCCTTCCAGATCAATTCAATGTCGCTCTGGGCCACTTCAGCAGCAACCAGTCCCTGCTTGCCCGAGTTGCCACGGAAAATATCGGCAAAACGAGCGGAGATCACAGCCTTGAATCCGTAGTCCTTCAACGCCCAGACAGCGTGCTCGCGCGAAGAACCGGTGCCGAAGTCGGGACCTGCCACCAGCACGGAGCCGGTATTGAAAGGTTCCTGGTTCAGGATGAAGTTCTCATCCCGTCGCCAACCCGCGAACAACGCATCCTCGAATCCGGTGCGGGTGATGCGCTTGAGGTAAACGGCAGGAATAATCTGGTCCGTGTCCACATTGCTCTGGCGCAGTGGAACACCAATACCGGTGTGGCTGACAATCTTTTCCATGACGGTGATCCTTCCTAGACCGAAGTCGGTGCGTTGACGAGGTCGCTGGGCGACGAGAGGGTTCCACGGATAGCGGTAGCCGCGGCCACCAGCGGCGACACCAGGTGGGTACGTCCGCCCTTGCCCTGTCGTCCTTCGAAGTTGCGGTTGGAGGTGGACGCGCAGCGCTCCCCCTCGGCCAGCTGGTCCGGGTTCATGCCCAGGCACATGGAGCAACCTGCAAAGCGCCATTCAGCACCGAAATCCTTGAAAATCTGGTCCAGGCCTTCAGCTTCGGCTTCCAGCCGAACACGCGCCGAGCCGGGTACCACGATCATGCGGACATCAGGATCCTTTTCCTTGCCCTTGATGACCTGGGCAGCTGCACGCAGGTCCTCCATGCGGGAGTTGGTGCAGGACCCCAGGAAGACGGTATCCACGCGGATGTCCTTCAGCGGAGTGCCGCCGGTCAGACCCATGTAGTTCAAGGCACGCTCGCAGGCCTTGCGGTCATTCTCGTCTTCGAAGTCTTCCGGAGAAGGCACATTCTCGGACAGCGAGACACCCTGGCCGGGGTTGGTACCCCAGGTGACAAATGGTTCGAGTTCGTCTGCATTCAAGAAGACTTCAGCGTCGAAGCGCGCGCCTTCATCGGTGTGCAGCTGCTTCCAGTCCTCGACGGCGGCGTCCCAGTCTTCGCCTGCCGGTGCATGCGGGCGTCCCTTGACGTATTCGAAGGTGGTCTCGTCCGGAGCGATCATGCCGGCACGGGCGCCAGCCTCGATGGACATGTTGCAGATGGTCATGCGGGCATCCATGGACAGCGAGCGAATCGCAGAACCACGGTACTCCAGCACGTACCCCTGGCCGCCACCGGTACCGATCTTGGCGATGACCGCCAAGATAATGTCCTTGGAGGTAACACCAGGCTTCAAGGTGCCTTCGACGTTAATCGCCATGGTCTTGAATGGCTTCAAGCTCAGCGACTGGGTGGCCATGACATGCTCGACTTCCGAGGTGCCGATACCCAAAGCCAGGGCTCCGAAGGCGCCATGGGTCGAAGTATGCGAATCACCGCAGACAACAGTCATGCCCGGCTGGGTCAGACCCAGCTGTGGACCCACCACGTGAACGATGCCCTGCTCCTTGTCGCCCAAGGAGTGCAGGCGAACACCGAATTCCTTGCAGTTATCCCGCAGGGTGTGGATCTGGGTGCGGCTGGTCAGGTCGGCAATGGGCTTGTCAATATCCAGCGTGGGAGTGTTGTGGTCTTCGGTCGCAATCGTCAGGTCCGGACGACGCAGCGGACGGCCAGCCAGGCGCAGGCCCTCGAAGGCCTGCGGCGAGGTCACCTCGTGCAGCAAGTGGAGATCAATGTAGATCAAATCCGGCTGGCGGGCTTCGCCTTCGCCTTCTCCTCGGCGCACAACATGTGCATTCCAGACTTTTTCTGCCAATGTCTGGGGCGACTGCATGGCGGACATGCGACACACTCCTCAAGCTACGAACATTTGATACTCCAACTTTGACACTTCATAGATCGACTTTTCCAGTATGCGGACTTGAATCTCAAATACTGAGACATGATACTGGAACCATGACAACAGGCAGCGGCGTAGGCGTACTGGACAAGGCAGCAGCCATTCTCAACGCATTGGAGAATGGTCCCACTTCCCTGTCCCAGCTGGTAGAACTCACCGAAATCTCGCGTCCTACGGTGCACCGCATTGCGCAATCGCTGGTTCACCATGGATTGGTGGGACGCGACATGCATGGCCGCTTTGAACTGGGAAACCGTCTGGTGGAACTCGCCAGCGCCGCTGGCGAAGACCGATTGGTCAGCGCCGCTGGCCCCGTGCTCATCAAGCTTCGCGACCTCACCGGTGAAAGCACGCAGATTTTCCGCAAGCAGGGCGATTATCGTGTGTGCATCGCCAGTGCTGAGCGTCCAATCGGCCTGCGTGACACCATCCCTGTTGGAACCCAGCTGTCCATGAAAGCCGGCTCGGCAGCCCAGATTCTGCTCGCCTGGGAAGACAATGAACGCATGGTCGATGGATTGCATCACGCGCGCTTCACGCCGACAATTCTGGCTGGCGTCCGTCGACGTGGTTGGGCCCAGTCGCTGGGAGAACGCGAGCCAGGTGTTGCTTCCGTATCGGCACCTGTTCGCGGTCAGTCCGGACGAGTCATCGCGGCTCTGTCCTTATCCGGCCCGATTGAACGGCTCACGCGCCAGCCGGGGAAGATTCACCACGAAGCCGTGACTAGCGCCGCCCACGAGCTTTCTGAACTGCTGCGCATCCAGAATGATCGCGCGTAGCCAGCTCTTGAAGCACGTTCGGTGCAGCTAGCCGAAGTGGTCAAAGCCTGTCTCGGGCTTTGAGACCTTGCCATCAAGTTTCACTACTGCGCGGCGGCCATTAGCCGGCTTGGCAGCACCAATTACGGTGAATTCCTCTGGGATTTCAATTCCCTCTGGGAAGGCGGCAAGGAGTCCAAAATCTTCGCCGCCGTACAGTACCCACGACATCGGATCGGTGCCGGTCAGTTCTGACGCGGCTTCCAAGCGAACAGCATAATCCTGCAGCGCGGAAGACTCTAACTCGAGATTCACATGGCTGGCTTTGGCCAAGCGCCCAGCGTCACGGATCAGCCCATCAGATATGTCCATCATGGCTGTAGCACCTGCTTCCGCGGCACGCGGGCCGGATTCCAACGGTGGCACGGGTCGGCACTGCGCCTGGACCAGCCGGCGCACCGCCCGGCTCCAGTCTTGTTCGTTGCGATCATGTTCCAGGACGGAAAGCCCTGCCCCAGCTGCACCGACACGTCCTGCCACGGCAATGCGGTCGCCAACTTGGACTCCGCTCCTCAGGACCTTGCCATGCTCGCATTCGCCCAGAACTGTAGTGGTAACGGAAATTTCTTGGGACTTCCCGAGGTCTCCCCCCAGAATGGTAAGTTCCTGTGCGCCAAGTCCCTGTATCGCCTCGGCGATGCCGCGGCTGAAGTCCCTGACCCATTCCAAGGAAGTGTCCTTCGGCAGGGACAAAGAAATCACGGCGCCAGTTGCGTGACCGCCCATCGCATTAATGTCCGAAACATTTTGGGCAATGGATTTCCACCCGATGTCATAGGCTCTGTGCTCTAACCCGCTGGGCCAGATCAACCTAAAATCTTGATTCTCAACCAGAGTATCCACGGAGACGAGAACTTCCGTTCCGCGCACGCGCAGCGCGCCTGCGTCATCGCCGGGCCCGAGACTTGCTTGTTCAGAATCAAGCAGCGGCAACATCGCGTCCAGGATGCCTTGTTCCCCAAGGTCACCTACCGTTGCATCGACGTTTGGTTGGTTTGTAGTCACAGAGTTCTAATCGGCTTTCTTGGCTGCTGAGGTGATCAATGCTGAATAACTATTGAAGGTGTCCAAGTGCTGGTCAACAGGATCAATCACGGCCTGCCTGACCAAGTGGGATACCGAGCGTTCAATGTTCTTCAACGCTTTCCTACGCTTAACTTTAGCGACTATTCGGTTGACAAACGAGCAAGCCAAGCCAAGGACAATACCCAGCAGTATTCCTATGAAAACCAGCAGCGTCGGGACTGCGATTCCTTCGACCCGGGGAGCCTGTGGCAGGTCGAATTGGAAGTATCCAGCCACCGGATAGCCTGCGAGCCACAAGGCTCCGCCCAGGGCCGCAACAAGTGCCACCCATTGGATGACTTTGACTACCGGCCACCACCACGAGGACCGTTCAACACCCAGCGGTGTGCCGGCTATAGCCGCATCGATGCCGTCATCTAGTACCTCCGTATTCGCGTGCACCTTTTCACGCAGTGGCTCTTTCCAGCTTTCCGGAAGATCGTTGGAAGCCTCGGAAACATACTGGTTAATGCCATGTTCGATAGCCGAAGCCTCCGCGACAGAAAGCTCTGGACGCGAAGTCAAGGACAATTCCGGGTCTTCATGCCGGCGCCCAAGATTCATCCGTTTCAGCGGATCGTTGCGCAGCTTGACCAGCCACGTGGTCAAAGGCCATCCTGTTCGCGAAGCACCCCGAAGCAGGTAGGAGGTCTCCACTGCGTCAGCAATGTACTGGGCGCCGTGCGCTTTTGCGATCACACGCTCCAGCTCTGCTTGGTGCAGCTGGCTAGGCAGGCGCACCTTTTCCACCTGGAGCTCCTCACTGAGGCGGTGGATGACTTGATCAACATCTGCGCGGAGCCGACGCGTGGAAAGTGCCTTGTTTTTCGCCGCGGCCGCAATCTTGGCATGCACATCTGCGATCCCTTCGCCCGTGGCAGCAGAGGCGCAAACGATGGGAAGGTTCTCCAAGCCGGAGGTTGCCAAGATGCCGCGCAAGGAATCGACGACTTGCTTGCGTTCTTGTTCTGCAATCTTGTCAATCTGGTTCAGGACGATCAGCAGGTTCCCCTGCTGGCTGCGCAAGGAATTGAGATATCCATGGTGTATTGACGCGTCGGCGTATTTCTGCGGATCAAGCACCCATACCAGATAATCCACTTGGCCCACCAAACGAGCAGCAATCTTGTGGTGATCCACTGCCGTGGAATCCATGTCCGGTAGGTCCAACAGCAAGAGACCGGAGTCGAACTTCTTTTTCTTTCCAGGTTGCGCCCGGCTGTCCTGATCGCCCATGACGTGACGAGTAGTCACTTCCAGCCAGTCCAGTAACTCGCTTGATCCTTCTGGTTCCCAGATTGCAGCGACAGTATCAGTAGTAGTCGGGCGGATGACACCCGTGGCCGCCAACTCATGCCCTACCAAAGCGTTGAACATCGTTGATTTTCCGCTGCCCGTGGCACCGAAAAGTCCTACAACCACATGTTCGGATGAAAGCTGGCGCCGAGATTCAGCACGCGTGATAACGTCCGCGGCTAGATCGATGGTTTCTGGTTCCAGATATGGTTCTGCAAGCTGCATCGCTTCCACGATGCTGTTGATTTGAGAGTTGAGACCGCTGACTGCTCTGAGAATCTTGCGCTCGGACATTAGTGAGCCCCTTTGCTGCTCAAGGCTGAGGTAATCTTGCCCAAACGATCGGCAAGCTCCGGCTGCGATTTTGCGGCTAGCTCGTCCAGGTAGATCGACGAGGTCCTATCCAGTAGATCCCGTGCCCGGGTGTCAAGCATCTTGCGGGCTTTGGTGGCCATGCGACGTACCGCATCCTCGCCAAAAATTGCTTCCAGCAGTTTCTGCCCTACCAATGCGGAGCCGCCGGCAATACCGATTTCCAGACCGGTGAGGCCCGCTGTTGACGCAAAGACCACGACCATCAGGATGACCGCCACCCCGTTGACTCCAAATGCCGCCATGCGGGCCGTCTTGCGCTTCCCGGCGCCCTCCTGCCGAATCATGTCCAAGACATCTTTTTGCCAAAGCCGGATGCTTTCCGAAGCTTGCTCATTGAGATCCTGTGGCGGGCGCGGCGATTGCAGATTAGAGCGTAACGCTTGGCCAAATGGCGTGTTCTTCCACGACCTGTCAACGTCGTGGCAGGCCTTGGTTGCCTCGGCGATGAAGACCATGTGCAGGCCTGATTCGATGGCTTGTTCAACACGATGGGTCGCTGGCGGTTTTCCCGTCAAGAATGCGCCAACACGATCCCTCATCCGTCCAATGGCGCCTTCGATTCCGCGCAGCAGCTCGCCCGCTCCTACGAAGTCCTGCCACCGGGCCAGGATTTCGCCACGCAGCAATGAGCCGTCATTGAGCGAATCGTTAATTCTGGCCAGCGATTGCTCAAAGCGCTCATTGGTAAGGGCGCGCAATTCACCGAGCTGTTTCTCCTGCTCTTGCAGTTCAGCGATAAGCTCACTGACATCTGCGGTGGTGCGCCGCAACGCGCCGTCAAGTGTTTGGGCCGCAATCTGCTGCCGTTTAGCGGAATCTGCTGCCAGTGAGTTCAGCCACGCGAGCAAGGGTTCCACGTGCTCACTTGGAATCAATTTCTGGTCATCCAGTTGCGTCTCGTTCAGGACATGCAGCAACGACGGATCCAGGTCCTTCTCGCTTAACAGGCGTTTCAAATCCGGAACAATATCGTCTTCGGCTCCAGGTGGCACCCTGTTCAAGACGACGCAGACGGTAATTTTCCGTGCGCCGGCTTCGGTGAGCATATCCCAAGGAAGAGCATCGGCGTATCTATTGGCTGTGGTGACAAAAATCCATAGATCTGCTGCGTTCAGAAGCTGGCCCGCCAATTCCCTGTTCTCGTCGGAAACCGAGTCGATATCCGGGGCATCGAGGATGGCCAAACCTCGTGGTACCTGCTCACGGGGCGTCATCAACAGCGCATGATTACTGTCTGCTCCGGCATCGGCATTGAAGCCACGTCCGGCTACGCGTTTAAGTTCGGGAAGAATCCGTTCAGATTCAAAGAAGGATTGGTCAACAGGGTTGAAAGCCAAGACCGGAGTCCGGGTGGTCGGACGCACGGCGCCGGAGAGACTGACAGGTTCTCCCAGAAGGGAATTGACTAGAGTCGATTTGCCCGAGCCCGTGGAGCCACCGACGACCACCAGTAGCGGTGCGCCGAGATTCGAAACTCGTGGAATGAGGTAGTCCGAGATTTGATGCAATGCCTTGTTGCGCAGTTCTTCGAACGCAGAGGCTTCTCGTGGCTGGCCATTTACAAAGGAAAGCTCTTCGAGCAGCTTCTGGAGCTCGCTCAAACGCGCCGCGGAATCACTGCCAATTTCGGTTTGCGAGGCAGTTTCCTGCCCTGAGCTCTTAGCCAGATCTGAATTCGACTCCATGAGAACTATCTTGCCTCATGCCAACAGGGAAACCCGCGAGCCTGATGCAGATTTTGTCCGGGAAACGCAAAAACCGCGGAATTCTCCGCGGTTTTACTGTGGTGACCCCAACGGGATTCGAACCCGTGTTGCCGCCGTGAGAGGGCGGAGTACTAGGCCGCTATACGATGGGGCCGTATGCTGAAGACTAATCTTCAGCTCACCAAATCTCTTTGGTGAAGCGCTGGGATACCAGGACTCGAACCTAGAATGACGGAACCAGAAACCGTTGTGTTGCCAATTACACCATATCCCACTGTGACTTGGCCTTTCCGGAATTCAGCTGAGCGTCATTCCGGCCACTGCCGTAGCACGAGATAAAACTATACCGGCCTAATGTTCAGTACACAAATCGAGCCTCGCGACCGGTGCCCCACGCAGAATCCGCGGAAAATCAGCAAAGAACAGCTGCCAGTCATCCCAAATCCGCCACTAGCCAAGCAGGGAAATTCTTGTGAAGTGAAGCACTGTCCGTGAGAAAATACTGGAGTCCCGCGTCAACGGCACATTGATAGCCGCCAACAGGGTCATCCCCTATGCAAAGCGCCTGTGCCGGCAGACCCTCTAGTTCAGCGCACCGGCCAAGGAACGGGGCACAAATGGGGTTTAGGCTTCTCCGCTTGACGCGGTTAATCTTGCCAAACTCCACGCACGCAGCAACCGCACTTCTCGCTGCCCAATGAACATAAGCCCGCCTGCCATGTACCTTTCCCGGGCATAAGCACCATCATCCGCAAAACCTGCCTCAATCCCGGCCAGTCGCTCGAGATACAGATGCGCCAGCTCCGGCTCGGACATGGACGATAAACGCGGATTGCGGCCGTTCGCACATCTACGAGTGCGTCAACAATCTCAACGAAAACGCCTCGGACAGGACCAGCTCACAGGACTGGAACCATCCGAGGCGTTCAACGTGCTTCTCAGCGGGCTTTCGGCGAATAGCTAGCGGGACTCGCCAAATGCGCGCAAACGCTTGAGACTCGACTCGCGTCCAAGAATTTCCATGGACTCGAAGAGCGGTGGAGATACGCGCTTTCCCGAGATAGCAACGCGGGCTGGACCGAATGCCTGACGAGGCTTCAGTTCCAGTTCGTCCACAAGCTTCGTGCGCAGTGCTTTCTGGATGGTTTCGGCGTTCCATTCGGTAAGGGTTTCGAGGCCCTGGACGGTAGCGTCGACAACCTCAACCAGGTTTGCCGGCATTCCCTTGAGCGCTTTCTCATCAATGACAATTTCGTCATCAGACTTGAAGAGGAATTCAAGCATGTCGGTCGCTTCACCCAACAGGGCAATACGTTCCTGCACCAGCGGCGCAGCCTGGTCCAGGATGTCGTTTTCACGTTCAGTCAGCTCCTCGCCCACCAGGCCAGCGGCCTGCAGGTAAGGGACCAAACGATCACGGAAATCCTGTGCTTCGAGCATGCGCACGTGGGTTCCGTTGATTGCTTCTGCCTTCTTCACATCGAAGCGGGCAGGATTGGACAGCACATCTGCTACATCGAAGGCTTCTACCAGCTGTTCACGCGAGAAGATATCTTCATCAGCACTCAGCGACCAGCCAAGCAGCGCGAGATAGTTCAGCAGGCCTTCCGGGATGAAACCATTGTCGCGGTGCAGGAATACGCTGGATTCTGGATCACGCTTGGATAGCTTCTTGTTGCCCTGTCCCATAACGTAGGGCAGGTGGCCAAAGCGCGGCATGTACTGGGCAACGCCGATATCGTGCAGCAACGCATACAAGACGACCTGGCGTGGAGTCGAGGACAACAGATCTTCGCCACGAAGTACGTGGGTAATGCCCATCAGCGCATCATCGATTGGGTTGACCAGGGTGTATAGCGGCTTGCCGTTGGCGCGCACCACCACATAGTCGGGAACGGATCCAGCCTTGAAGGTGATCTCGCCACGTACCAGGTCATTGAAGGTAATGTCGTGATCCGGCATGCGAACACGCAATACCGGTTCACGACCCTCGGCCTTGAACGCGGATTTCTGCTCATCGGTCAGTTCGCGGTCGAAGTTGTCGTAGCCCAGCTTCGGGTCACGGCCGGCTGCCTTGTGGCGTGCTTCAACTTCTTCTGGGGTCGAGTAGGACTCGTACAGATGGCCTGCAGCACGAAGCTTGGCAATGACGTCCTCGTAGATGCCACCACGCTGCGACTGGCGGTATGGCTCATGCGGACCGCCCGCGTTGACGCCCTCGTCCCAATCGATACCCAACCATGCCAGAGCATCCAAAAGCTGGTTGTAGCTTTCTTCGGAGTCACGCTTAGCATCGGTGTCTTCGATGCGGAAGACCATTTTGCCGCCGGTGTGACGCGCGTAGGCCCAGTTGAAAAGGGCAGTACGGATCAAACCTACGTGAGGGGTACCAGTTGGGGATGGGCAAAAACGAACGCGTACCGGGGTATCTTCGGTAACAACGGGAATCAACGAAAGATCAGTCATGATGTTTTCATTCTATGCCTTCCTCAAAGAAACTTGCAGTTAAAGCGCGAGGCTCCCGATCACATTAGCGATCGAAAGCCTCACAACATCAGTGATGGTTCCTAGCGACGGAAGACGGTTCGCAATGAACCGATACCTTCGACTTCCACTTCTACAACGTCGCCTGCATTTACTAGGCCGACACCCGCAGGGGTCCCAGTCATGATGACATCGCCTGGCAGCAAGGTGAAAGCTTCGGAAGCACGAGCAACCAATTCGTTGACTGGCCAGATCATGTCGTTGGTAGTTCCATCTTGGCGAACCTCTCCATTGACGCGGCTGATAATTCCCAGATCATCCGGGTCGAGAATCTCGGTCTCAATCCACGGGCCCAGCGGGCAGGAACCATCAAAGCCCTTGGCACGAGCCCACTGCGGATCGGTGCGCTGAGCATCGCGGGCGGTCAGGTCGTTTGCTACGGTGTAGCCGAAGATCACGTCCTGCGCCTTGTCGGCTGGAACATCCTTGCAGATACGGCCGATCACCACGGCAAGTTCACCTTCAAAGGAAACTTCATTTGAAAACGCCGGCAGGGTGACGGGGTCTCCATGGCCGACTACGGAAGTATTCGGCTTCAAGAACATCAGCGGCTCAGCAGGAACTTCATTTCCAAGTTCCTTGGCGTGCTCGCGGTACGTGCGGCCAAAGCCCACCACCTTTGAGCGAGGGATGATCGGAGCTACCAACCGAACATCATCCAAAGAGTGCGTAGCACCAGTGGTCTTGATCCCCTGGAAAAATGGATCTCCAGCCAAAACATGGATATCGTTACCGTCGACGACGCCGTACAGCGGGTCGCTATCTACTACAAATCGTGCAATGCGCATGAATACAAGCCTAAACTATGACGTCTCAGCTTTTCCTTCACTGCAGGAACTGCGCCTGCGAAATACGGCCAATGAAGGGAAAGAAAATCCTCGGACGGCAATCCACCTCGGCTCGTCGCCGCGAACTCGGCTAGGTCAATTCCGGCTCCAGGGCAAGCTGCACCAGTGTGGTTTGATTTAGAATCCCGTACACGTGGCCGTCGGCACCAACGGTCAATCTGGTGCCGTGCCGGTCATGGCTTCGTGTGGACACAACGGAATGAGTAGTTCCCGCAACGTAATCCATCACCGTTATTCCGCCCCCTGCAGCATGAACCATCTTCAGCCCATCCGGCGTTGCCCTTACGTCTGCAGCTAGCCATCCAGGACGATAGGAAGTGTTTTTAACGTTGTTGACGATATGCCGTTTCTTCAACTGTCCGCTGTCCAAGTCCAGCAAGGCCACACCTTGCAGATCAGCTACGGCCAGCCAACCGCCGGTAATCGCAGGTGAATACAACGCGCCCGCGGATTCCACAGGACTTGTTTCCCAGAGGATCTTGCGGGACGCTATGTGCATCTTGAAGACCTTGGCAGGACTTTTCGTATCTTCAACGCCATATCCGTTGCGCACCGAAGTGGTGCCATAGAGATACGATTCATCGGCGGCTAGCCCGATGATTGAATGGCCTGAAACGAATCCTTTGCCGTCCCCGTCAAGAACCCAAGAGACCGTATCAGTATCAGGATCAATCTTCCCCAGAACACCGCCTGAAACTCCATATTCCGGAACAGTTCCGAAAAACACGCTGGATGAATTTGCTGCCCAGCCAAAGGGCCTCGATTGCGAGTACTCAGTGAGCAGCCGTGCAATCCGGTCATAGTTTCTGTCGGCGTTGTTTTGAGGTGTCTCCATGAGGACCAGGTCAGCACTACCGTAGGAACCGATATAGGTTTTGTTCTGGTCGTATTCGACCATTCCTTCGATCTGATTGATCACCTGCTCGTCATCGCCGGAGTTCCAACGAACGCCAGTTTCCGGATTCAATGAGGCGACACCGTTCGCCTTGTATCCTCCGATATAGATGTTTCCGTCACTGTGTCCGAGCAGCGATTGGATCTTGATGGCGCTCGGGGTCAATCTGATTTCGCGGGTAGCGCGTACGCGATTCAAACCCAGATCGAATGTTTCGCAGAGAATCCCATCGGTTGTCGTACTGATGATGAGGATGCGCCCATTCTGCGGAATGATGCACAAGATGCCGCGCGCCTCGACTTTTCCGAGTTGCTTGTCGTCCATTCCCTGGAATGCAGTTGAATGCAGATGGCCGGAAGTGATGCTGAAGAATCTCCCCGCACTGGACTTGGAAATCTCGCGCGATGCCCATACCCGGGTCACTGGCTCGTGCCATTTCATCGTCCGGGTATCGAGTATGAATTGTTCGGAAACGGAGCTAACGGTAACAGCGAGGTAGTGCCCGATAGGGTCAAGCGACCCAATGAATCCATGGGCCACATGCACTGGAAGGTTTATTTCACGTACTGCGTCCGGCTTCCCCGCTTCGAAGGTGAATAGCCTAGGATTCCGAGACCCCGTTCCCATCCATACTCTGCCCCGGCCATCCAATGCCAGCCGGCGGATATAGTCGGTGTCTTCGGCTACACGATCAAATACTCGAAGATTCTTGCTTTCGACGTTGTAGTTGAAGCTTGCGCCGAGTGGATAGGTTCCTCCCCACAAATTGCCGCTCGAATCAAGCCGAAGCTCATATGCAACCGAGGCGCCTTCAACGTCCACCAAGGTATTGAACTGCTCAGGAATTGCTGGATTCCATGCGAGAACACTCCCGTCCACACTGACATAAAGTCTTTGCCGGGGTTCATCCCAAACCATCGAATCAATTCCGTGCCCGCTGTCATCGGGCAAATTCAACGTGTGAATAGCGTTGCCGACGGAGGGATCGATTATTTGCAGTTCATTGATATGCCCGACAACAGACACCGCCAACCGAAGCTTCGAAGAATTGCGATAGTTGGTTAGAGGTACCGCCTCTAGAATCTTTAGCGTCGAATATGCTCTGCCGAAGACCTTTTCATGGCCACTAATTTCTTTCCCACTCTTCAGATTCGCTAAATACCGCATATCGGGAGTCGGTTTCGGCGTGGGGCTCGGAGACGGGGTCACTGAAGGAGCGCTAATCTCAGAGGCCCGACGGTCCGGGAAGAGGAAAGAAAGCCCTGCGGCGGTTCCACCAACAACAGCCAGACCGAGCAAGCTTCGTCTTGCAATGCTTCTAGTTTCCCTGCGCTCTTCTCCAGACAAACATTACTCCGTTCGATCGGCCCCAGAACTTCTTGCAGTGGAGCAGCGTCTGCTACGTACTGACGCTAGCAACTGCGTTTGCACATGACCAATTCGGTTTAAAAACCACTGGTCCCGAGACTACAAGTCTCGAGACCAGCAACTTTGAGCTAGCTTTACGCCAAACGTTCCAGCCAACCGTGACGGTCTTCCACGGTACCCCGCTGAATTCCCAGCAGTTCTTCGCGAATGGACATGGTCACCTCACCGGCTGCAGCATTCTCCTCACCAATGAGCTCTTCGCCGTTCTTGAGCAGGCCGATTGGGGTGATCACCGCTGCTGTACCGCAAGCAAAGACCTCGGCAATATCGCCTGAGGCGATGCCTTCACGCCACTCATCCAGGGTGATCTTGCGTTCTTCGACCTCCATGCCGCGATCCTTCGCGAGCTGGATGACCGACGAACGGGTCACGCCTTCAAGGATGGTTCCGGTCAACGCTGGGGTCACCAGCTTGTTGTCCTTCGTTACGAAGAAGACATTCATGCCCCCGAGCTCTTCAACGGCATTGTCATTGAAGGAGTCAAGGAACAGAACCTGCTTGCAGCCGTTTTCTTCAGCTTCCAGCTGGGCTACGAGCGAGGCCGCGTAGTTGCCACCGCACTTAGCCGAACCTGTACCGCCTCGGCCTGCTCGTGCGTAGTTCTTCGATACCCAAATAGCCACTGGCTTGAGTTCGCCACCGAAGTAATTGCCTGCTGGAGATGCGATGACGCGGTAGGAAACCTCACGCGCTGCACGCACACCAAGGAATGCTTCGGTAGCAATCATGAATGGACGCAGGTACAGGGCTTCGCCGTCACCGGTAGGAACCCAATCGATATCCGTTGCCACCAGCTTGCGCAGCGAGTCGACGAAAACGTCTTCATCCAGCTGCGGAAGTGCTAGGCGCTGAGCCGACTTGTTCATGCGGGCAGCGTTGGCCTGCGGGCGGAAAGTCCATACCGACCCATCGGCGTGGCGGTAGGCCTTCAGGCCTTCGAAGATTTCCTGGCCATAATGCAGGACCGAGGCGGCCGGATCCATGGCGATAGGGCCGTATGGCTCAATTCGAGCATCATGCCATTCACCGTTACGGCCGCTATCGTCTGCTGACCAGTCGATGACTGCGGTGTGGTCAGTGAAGAAGTCTCCGAACCCAGGATTAGCCAAGACGCCGGCTCGGTCCTGTTCGCTCTTGCGATTCGTTGAGAGATTTTCGGTGAATTCCATCTACCCTGGACTTCCTAGTTCAATAAACAAAGAACGGATGCTCCACGCCTCTGCGGAACATCCGTTCGTGGATTTGGCTACTGGTTATCAGCTAACCAGAAACGTCACTTTCAGCTTATGCCAGTAACGCGACAATTGCATCGCCAATTTCACTTGTGGTGCGATTATCGGTCAATTCTTGACGTGAAGTGATCTCTTTTTCAACAGCTTGCTCAACTGTGCGAGCTTCTTCAGCCAACCCGAGGTGATCAAGCATCAGTGCCACGGACAGAATCGCCGCGGTTGGGTCTGCCTTCTGCTGGCCGGCAATATCCGGAGCCGAACCATGAACCGGCTCGAACATCGATGGGTAGGTACGGTCCATATTGATGTTGCCACTGGCTGCCAGGCCAATACCACCGGTAATGGCGCCGGCCTGGTCGGTGAGGATGTCGCCAAAGAGGTTGTCAGTGACAATCACGTCGAAACGCGATGGGTCCGTGGTCAAGAAGATGGTAGCCGCATCCACGTGCAGGTAATCGTGGGTAACCTCTGGGAATTCCTGCGCCACCATTTCGACAGTGCGCTTCCACAAATGCCCGGCGTGCACCAACACGTTGTGCTTGTGCACCAGGGTGACACGCTTGCGTTCACGCTCTGATGCACGGCGGAATGCGTCGCGGACAACACGTTCCACACCATAGGCGGTATTTACCGATACTTCGGTAGCGATTTCATGCGCGGTGCCCGTGCGCACCGAACCGCCGTTGCCTACATACGGGCCTTCGGTACCTTCGCGAACCACCACGAAGTCAATTTCACCGGGGTTAGCCAGGGGGCTCTCAATTCCAGGATAGAGCCTAGCCGGACGCAGATTCACGAAATGATCCAGCGAGAAGCGGAGCTTCAGAAGCATTTCGCGCTCGATAATTCCGGACGGAATGCGCGTATCTCCAGGGGCAGCGCCAACAGCGCCGAAGAGAATGGCATCGTGCTTCTTAAGAGCTTCCAGCGTCCCATCCGGAAGTGTTTCGCCAGTCGCCAGCCAATGCTCTGCACCAAGCTTGTAGTCGGTCAGCTTGATCTCGTTCTTGCCACCATTAGTGACGAACTTCAGAACCTTAACCGCTTCGGCAACAACTTCTGGGCCAATACCGTCACCCGGAATGACCGCAATATCAATTACATTTCCCATGGCACAGATTCTATCGACTAGCGTCCGCCATTTGAGAGTTCATCTCAAATAATGAGATTTGATGAGTTTCCGCCGACATATTTCCTCCCTGGGCATGAGGCATCGCCGTCTTCATTGCCGATAACCTTGGATAAACAGATCCTTTGCTTCGCTATACGGATCAACAGCTACTAAAACGTTGAATTGCAGGAACTCTTGATCTTTGCCAATCCCCACCGTCGAATTGACGGTTGGATCCGCGAGAATCCCGGACGGGTAGATTTCATCACCGGCCTGCTGTACACGCTGTTCTGCATACCGGCCGCCCTCAGCCTCGCTTCTTCGATGTCAGTTGCCGCCGTTCTCGCCGTGCTGAGCCTTTCTCTTCTCCAGTCAGCTCCGCTGATGGTGCGGCGTCGCTGCCCATGGGCAGCGACCCTCGTTGTCGCCACCGGGCATGTATTGCAACTGGGCTTTGACGGGCTAATGATGTTCTCGCAAGTATCCGTTCCAATCATGGTTTATACCATGGCTGTCTACGGGAAACGCTGGCAGTCATTCAGCACGCTGGGGCTGGGTCTGATTGGCGCGTTGTTGGCGACGTTCAGCATGTTCGGCGCCTCAAGGTACTCGCCTGATCCATCCCCCGTCTTCACCTTCGACATGATGATTTCTTTCGTGGGTCTTGCATTGGTTGTCACCCTTTCTTGGACCTTCGGTGACTTAGCGCGAACGAGGCGTCTGGCCATGAAGTCCCTGAGGGATCACGCCGAACGCCTCGAGAAAGAACGCCTCACCGAGCGCGCCCTGGCAGCTTCCGACGAGAGAAACCACATCGCCCGCGAGATGCATGACATCGTGGCCCATTCGCTCTCTGTCATCATCACCCAGGCTAACGGGGCACGATATGCGGCGGCGAAAGACCCGGAGATTGCCATCGAGACCCTGAAGACAGTTTCAGATACTGGCCGCGCTTCACTGAAAGAAATGCGCAGGCTTCTGGGAGTTCTACGCAAAGATGAGGAATTGGAGAATCGCCCTCTTCCGTCATTGGCAAACGTACCTGAACTCGTAGAAAGCGTTGCCGTGTCCGGACTGAATGTCCATCTCGAAACTTCTGGAACCCCGCGGAAAGAACTACCGGCAGGCGCGGAGCTCACAATCTATCGATGCGTTCAAGAATCGCTCACGAATGTCATTAAGCACGCTGGTCCTGATACACAGACCCAAGTCCATATTGAGTGGACTTCCCGGGGCCTGAATTTGAGCGTCAGCGACGATGGGCGAGGTGCCGGTTCCATCGTCCTGGAAGGCGTAGGACAAGGTCTGCAGGGAATGAAAGAACGCGTAGCCTTATATGAAGGTACCTGCACTGCACTCCCCCGGACCGGGGGCGGTTTCGCCGTTAATGTTTTCATCCCTTACACCGAGGACTAATATTCAAATGCCTAATACAGATGCCATCAAGGTCGGCTTGGTCGATGATCAGCTCTTGGTTCGCAGTGGCTTCAGAATGCTCATTAATTCCCAAGAGGATATGGAAGTCATTGTTGAAGCTGGCAATGGCCGTGAAGCACTAGCTGCACCACTGATGGCTCAGGCGGATGTCATCTTGATGGACGTGCGAATGCCGGAAATGGACGGCATCGAAGCTACCGAACGCCTATTGGATCCAGATAAGAAGGCCGCTGATGGTCCCAAGATCATCGTGCTGACGACTTTCGACATGGACGAATATGCGCTAAGCGCCATTCAAGCCGGCGCCAGCGGCTTTCTTTTGAAGGATGCGCCCCCAGAAGAACTCTTGGAGTCAGTACGCACCGTCAATCGAGGAGATGCCGTCATAGCGCCATCGACCACTCGACGGTTGCTGGACCACATGGCGCCAATGCTCAAGAAGAGCTCGTCACAGCACAAGGATCACCTGATTGCCGCGGTTGAATCGCTGACGCCTCGCGAGCGGGAAGTGTTTGGCCTGATTGCAGAAGGTTTTTCCAACCCGGAAATCGCAGAAAAACTATTCCTGTCAGAAGCTACAGTCAAAACCCATGTGGGTCATATTCTGGCCAAACTGGAAGCTCGTGACCGGGTCCAGGCTGTAGTCATCGCCTACCAGACCGGAGTCGTCACACCCTGACTGAATGAAAAAAATTGAGGTGTTCTGCTCGGATTCAGAATCAAGCAGAACTCCTCAATTTCCTCTCAGGAAAATTCTTACTTCTCTTCCTCGTAACGTGGGAACACAGGAGAAGGAGCTGGGAGCTCAGTGCCTGGGACCAAAGCGCTATCAAAGGACTCGAAGGTTCGCGCCGAACCTTCGCCAACTGCCAACGCATTGAGCATAGAAGTCATGGCCTGCGGCAATACTGGCTGAAGCAGCAACGCCACCTTGCGGACAATCTCAATGGTCACGTACAAGACAGTAGCCATACGCTCAGGATCGGTCTTCTTCAGCTTCCATGGCTCCTGCTCAGCGAAGTAGGCATTGGTATCGCCCAGAACGTGCCAAACGGATTCAAGTGCCTTGCTGAATTCCTGACGCGAGAAAGCATCTCGGTTGATCTCCAGCAGCTTGCCGGCTGCTTCCAGAATCTGCTGATCAGCTTCCAGCAATTCGCCCGGGGTCGGGACTACTCCCCCACAGTTCTTTGCGACCATCGAAAGTGAACGCTGTGCAAGGTTGCCGAAGTTATTGGCCAGGTCACCGTTAATACGGGCAACGATGGTCTCGTGGTTGTAGCTGCCGTCGGCACCGAACGGAACTTCACGCAAGAAGAAGTAGCGTACCTGGTCCAAGCCATAACGGTTCACAAAATCATCTGGGGAAACAGTGTTGCCCAGGGATTTGGACATCTTCACGCCGTTATTATGCAGGAATCCATGGATCATGACGCGCTTAGGCAATGGCAGTTTTGCAGACATCAAGAATGCTGGCCAGTAGATCGCGTGGAATCGCGAGATGTCTTTGCCGATCACGTGGACATCTGCCGGCCAGTATTTCTGGAAAGAAGCAGACTCAACGTCCGGGAATCCAACGCCCGTCAGGTAATTGGTCAGGGCGTCTACCCAGACGTACATTACATGCTTCTCGTTGCCCGGTACCGGGATGCCCCAATCAAAGGTCGTTCGAGAGATCGAAAGGTCCATCAGACCGCCTTCGACAAACCGTACTACTTCATTGAAGCGGGAACGTGGCGCGCCGAATTCAGGGTTGTTCTGGTAGTACTCCAGCAACTTGTCCTGGTACTTGGATAAGCGGAAGAAGTAGGACTCTTCTTCAGTCCAAGTAACTTCAGTGTCGGTTTCAACGGCATAACGAATACCGTCCTTGCGCACTTCCGTCTGGTCTTCGGTGTAGAAGGCCTCATCGCGTACCGAGTACCATCCTGCGTACTTATCCAAGTAAATGTCATCATTGGCTTCCATGCGGCGCCAGAGTTCCTGCGCAGCCGCATGATGGTCTGCATCAGTGGTACGGATGAAGCGGTCGTAGCTTGTACCCAGCTCATCATTCATGGCCTGGAATGCATCCGAGTTACGCTGGGCCAGCTGAGCCGGCGTGACCCCAAGATTCTCTGCGGTCTGCATCATCTTCTGGCCGTGCTCGTCGGTGCCGGTCAGGAAGAAGACGTCAAAACCATCCAGGCGCTTGAATCGAGCCATAACGTCGGTAGCCACTACCTCGTAGGCATGCCCAATGTGCGGGGTACCGTTCGGGTAAGAAATAGCCGTGGTGATGTAAAAAGGTTTCTGCTGAGAAGTCACGATATAAATTTACCTTAGCTAGCGTCGGAAAGCGGATTTCCAGATTGTACTGACTCGTCACATGATCTTGCCCAAATACTCCCAGAAGGCGCCACGAAGTGTGCGACGGATGATCTGCTGATCAGTTTTCCATTCCCCAAGCACTTGAGCGCAATCCTTGAGCAAAGTCCTGTCAATTTCGGGTGGCAGCTGCGGCTTGTCAGCAATGAGTTCTACTACGTCAGACTGTGTCGTGAAGGCAAGCCAGGATTCAGCAACCTTTGCGCCGATCTCTTCTGCAACCTTCAACTCTTGTTGCTCATAAGCCGCGGAACCCTGATAGCCAGAAGCTTCACCACCACTGGAGTAGATCACCACAGGTTCGGCTTCCGGTTCAACGGCTGGCCTGATAACTGGCTTCTGAGCCATGACGGCAGGAGTAGGAACCGATGGCTTCGCTGCTGGCTTTGCTTCTGTCTCCAAAGACGCACTAGCAATTAGAGACGTCTTTTCAGAATGATTCTTGTCCCATTCAAGAACCTTGGTGAATGCGCTATCCAATAGTTGATTCGGAACGATTTCAATGTAGTCAGCGGTCAAAGCCAGGTGTTCAGCCACCGAGGCTACTCCAAGACGGCTATCGGATTTCGCTACGCCTAGTAACACTACTTTCATGCCCAAGTCTTGCGCTTCTTCGACGGCCTCGGCGAGGTCGTCATCGCCGGAGACCAAGTAAGCAATTGATGCCGAGCCATTACGGGCAACCCCTACAAGGTCCAGCGCCAGTCTCAGGTCCACACCTTTTTGCTCGCCGTTATAAGAGATACGACCTAAGCGCACTTTAACGCCGGGTATCAAGCCAATCCGCTTATGCTGCTCAGTAAATAGCCCGTCTTTCGAGGCGTCATACCAATACACGCGGAGGTTATTAAGACCCGTATTCTTCTTTACGGTTTGCACGATCCCGCGTACCAGCGCCTCGTAATGGGTTGTAAAGGCTGATCTTAAGGTCGTTCCGGCGGCACGATGACCGCCTAGTGAGAGCAGAAATCCGGCATCAATAAATATTGCAGTTTGATTCATCATGATTCGATCGTACTGATAAAACTAGGCAAACCATATTGAAAGGGCCTGCATCGCATGACTCTTTCCGGTGTAAACCAGAAAAGACCAGTTCAACTGGTGTTGAACTGGTCTTTTGAACGGAACTAGATGCTGGTTGCCCGCATCATGTCTTCTGGATCTGACAGACTGGAATCGAATTCCTCGATACGCGAACCTACGCCAAGCAATTCTGCAATTGCAGCGACGGTACGTACGGAAGCCCTGCCATCACCGTAAGGGTTTACAGCGTTAGCCATTTCGTTGTAAGCCGCTTCATCATGCAACAGCTCAGTGACCGATTCGAAGATGCGGTTTTCATCGGTGCCGATCAGGCGTACGGTACCCGCGGTAACAGCTTCAGGCCGCTCGGTGTTCAGGCGCATGACCAGAACAGGCTTGCCGAGGCTTGGAGCTTCTTCCTGGACGCCACCGGAATCGGTCAAGACGACGGTCGAAGCATCAATGATGCGAGTGAATTCGCCGTAAGCCAGCGGCTCGGTCAAAGTCACGTTAGGCAGTCCATCGATTTCCGGAAGCAACGCTTCGCGAACCGCAGGGTTGCGATGCAACGGCAAGATGAATTCAACATCTGGTTCCGCCTTGGAGAGCTTTGCCAATGCACGGCCGATGCCGCGCATTGGTTCGCCTTGGTTCTCACGACGGTGCGTCGTCACCAGAACAATGCGCTTGTCAGAAGAAACCAATTCTTCCAACTTGGGATCCGAGAAAGGAACCTTCTTTTCGACAACAGTCAGCAGTGCGTCAATGACAGAGTTACCGGTGATAACGATGTCACTTCCCTTGAACGTTTCATGCTCAAGGTTACGCTTGCTCAACGACGTTGGAGCCAAATGCAGGCTGGCGATCTGGCTGGTCAGCTTGCGGTTAGCTTCCTCCGGGAATGGAGAGAAGATGTCATAGCTCCGAAGTCCAGCCTCAGCGTGAACCACTGGGATACCACGGTAGAAAGCAGCGATTGCGCCAGCCGTCGAAGTGGTGGTGTCGCCCTGGACCACTACAGCGTCAGGCTTTTCCTTTTCGAAAATCTCGTCAAGACCAGCAATGGTCTTAGTAAGCAGACCATTCAGGGTCTGGCGCGGCTGAATGACGTCCAAGTCATAGTCCGGCGTGATGCCAAAGAGCTCGTTGACCTGATCCAGCATTTCCCGGTGCTGTCCAGTTACGACAACAACGCATTCAAACTCGTCAGCTTCTTTCAAAGCCTTGACGATCGGCGCAACCTTGATGGCCTCAGGACGAGTGCCATAGATCGGCATGATCTTCTTCATAGATATATACCTTGTCAGCTTGGAGAACTAGCGCCAGAGACCGCGAGTGTCGATAACTTCCTTGCCGGCCAGCGCGGTTGCTGGTACGGACTTGAACTGGTCGTGGTCGACCAGCAAAGTAATTACACTTGCCGATTCTAGGGCTTCATCGGTTGCAACCAGCTTCAGGTTGGCGATGCCCGCAAGATTCTTAGGCAATTCTTCTACATGTGGCTCCACTGCAAGGAACTCGACGGTTGGGTTGGCTTCAGCCAACTTGCGAGCGATCGCAATCGATGGCGATTCACGCATGTCGTCAATGTTCGCTTTGAAAGCCAAACCCATGACCGCTACCTTGCCGTTGAAGGATGGGAGTTTGGTAGCTTCTACAACCTTGTCGATAACCCAGTTCGGCTTTGCATCGTTGGTGTTACGAGCCATGCGGATCAGCTTTGATTCTTCAGGAGCAGCCGAGACAATGAACCATGGATCAACTGCGATGCAGTGACCGCCAACACCTGGACCGGGCTGAAGAATGTTTACGCGTGGGTGGCGGTTGGCCAGGGAGATCAGTTCCCAAACGTCAATGCCCAGCTTGTCGGAGATGACCGACAATTCGTTAGCAAAGGCGATGTTCACGTCGCGGTACGAATTCTCGACCAGCTTTGCCATTTCAGCAGTCTTAGCATCGGTGGTGAGGATAGCTGCCTGGCAGAAGGTCTCGTAAAGAGCCTTGGCCTTCTCTGCAGCTTCTGGGGTGATACCGCCGACAATACGGTCATTGGTGACCAATTCTTCCATGACGTAGCCAGGAAGTACGCGCTCTGGGCAGTGTGCTACAAGCAGGCTGTCCTTGTTCAGGTCGGGACGCTTCTTCAGCAGGTAGTCGAAGAGGTGCTGGGTTGCACCTGGAGGCGAGGTCGACTCGAGGATAACCAGTTCGCCGCCCTTCAGCTTTGGAGCGATGCCCTCTGCTGCAGCCTCAATGTATGAAAGGTCAGCGGTGTAGTCATCGTTGAACGGCGTTGGCACAGCAACAATGTACGCTTCAGCTTCTGGAGTATCGAAGCTTGCAGACAAGGTACCTGCAGTCACCGCGGCGGAAACGAATTCGCCCAACGCCGGCTCTACGAACGGCACCTCGCCCTTGTTGACTGCCTCTACAGTTCGAGGAGTTACATCGACGCCTTTTACGGTGATGCCCTTCGAGGCAAGAATTGCAGCAGTTGGCAATCCGATGTAACCCAAACCGATTACGGCGACTTCTTTAATGTTGTTCACTAAAGTGACTTTCCTTCTGGTACGAGCGATGTTCCCTACGAAAGGGCCTGCAAGCTGATCTTGAAGCACAAGAAGTGCAAGATTAGCCCTATAAACCATATCCCATCACTGAGTTCAGCGACAGCCTCATTGTCACGGAGCTTTACTTATTACTTGCTCGTAAACTTGGACAACGCTAAGCGCGTTTTGCTCCCAAGTTCTATTGGCAAGCACGAATTCCCGCCCTGACTTGCCCATGCGTTCAGCTGCCCCTTGGTTTAAAATCAACTTTTCGATATTTTCGGCCCACTCAGCCACATCCCCCGCAGGTATCAAGTGACCGTTCTCACCGTCAGTGATCAGCTCCTGCAGGGCAGGAAGATCGGATGCCAAGACAGGTACGTTCGATGCCATTGCTTCAACTGGTTTGAGCGGAGTTACCGAGCGAGTGACAGCAGAGTCAATTCGTGGCACGACGAAAGCGTTCAACGCAGCATGATAGACATGCGACTGTTCCCGCGGAATGCGACCAGGAAAAACACAACGCGCGGCGATGCCTAGACTTTTGGCAAGACTGATCAGATTCTCGCGATCCGTACCATCGCCAACGATCAACAAACGTAACTCCTTGTGCTGCTTCGCAAGTTCAGCAACAGCACGGACAACTGTCGAAAGCCCCTCATAAGGGACCAAGCTGCTAACCGTCCCCACATAAAATGCTTCAGAATCGAGGTCCAGCTGCGCACGAGCTTGGACCCTGGGCACGGGTTCCTCTAGGAACTTTTCCCCTATCCCGTTCGGTAATATTGAAATCTTTGATTCATCAACGCCCGCGTCAATCAGGTTGCGTTTCATGGCATCGCCCAAGGTGAAGACATGATCGGCATGCCGAGCTACAAACGCTTCGCGTTCCACGAATAGTCGGTATCGTTCTGAATCTTTCGAGCGCTCGGGACGCGTAGAAAGCCACGTGTCTGCCAGCTGTCCGCGAACTTCATAAACCCACGGTATACCGGTCGCTTCTGCAACGGACTTAACCGCTAGAGCGTTAGAAAAATCTGTCGTCGTGTGAAGTACAGAAGGGGCCTCTTGAAGGACTCTGCTCAGTAGGTCTTCAGCTTGTTGCTGGATTCTTCCGGTGAAGTCATGCTTCGCTGGAAAAGGCAGGCAGCGCTGGTATTCGATACCAGAAACCACGTCAGCTTCTGAGACGGATAGTTTGCCGATATTCAAGGGATAATTCACACGGGTAAGTCCTTTGACTCCCCATCCTGCATCCCTTAATGACGCGAGAATTGAATGAGTTCGTTGTGCGTAACCGCTACCAGTGTGTGGCAACGAATTGGTAGCAACGTAAAGAACAGAACGAGTCGCGCTAGTCGATATACCGGCGGTACGGAGCGGAGAAAGACAGGGCTCTGCCCCCTTGAAGGATGCCAATTCTGATTCATAGTGACGAAGTTGACGGCCACTGCGATTCTGCTGCAACAGCTCAATGGCATCTGTCATCCAGCCCAATGACCACAATAGACGGGCCTTGGCACGTACGTGGGCGATGGAAGGTTTGCCCCTATTGAGTAATTCTTCTGCAAGTTCCCACTCATTGGAAGCAATGCAAAGGTTAGCCAGGAATACTGACTGCCTTGGGTTGCTGTCGGAGCTTAACCATTCTCTGCAGGCAGAGAGCAGGGCACTAGTGTCATCCTTCAGCATGGCCGAGAGCGCGCGTAGCCGAATGCTGGATTTATCACTCCCAAGAGAAATAATCAACGAGCGTAGAACCGGCTTGGACTTGAAGCGGCGAGCAACTTGGAGCGCAAAATAAGTAGGATCATCAGCAATGTTGGAAAGTACCAAATTACCGGTGTTGATTGCATTCGGAATGACTTTTAGATTCAAAAGTTCTGCTCTATCTCTTGGAGTACGCATCGACGACTGTGGCTAGTAGTTCGGCATATTCCCGCCCGGCTTGACGTAGCGATCCATGTTTCCTGACCCAGTCGGTCCCGCGACGATCGGTCCGCAAAATTCCAGGGTTCGCAACCAAGTTGTTAATGTAAGCGGCCAGGGAAGGTACATCTTGTTCAATCACAGTCCCAGCCTCGGAATCACGAATAATTTCCGCTGCTTCTCCTCTGACCAAACCGCTGACGTGCTGATTCAAGTAAAGAAGTTCATAGAGTTTCGAAGGCACTGTGTGATTAAAGCTCGGCCAGTCAGGACGCAGAGAAACTAGGCATGTATCCGCCCACGAGTAATTTTCCAGTACCTCCTGGCCGTAGACAGGGTCTTGGAAGTCAATATCAAGCCCAAGATCCATCGCTAGGCTCATTAATTTACTCTTTTCAGTACCCTGGCCAACAATGCGCAGACGTACAAATTCTGGTACGTACTCCATCGCTCGGATAACGGTCTCCAGACCCTGGCTCCGACCAATGTTCCCTAGATAGAGAATATGGAATTCGCCATCGATCTCGCGTTGAGAAACTGTAAGATCTTCGCGTTCGGTTTCAACGCCGTTGGTGATTGTGGCGACGTTCTTCACGCCATTTCGCTTCATCTTCCCCGCCAGGCCGTACGTCACCGTGACGAGCATATCGCTTTTATTCACAACGAAACTGATGATCTTCGAAATCGCTGGCTCGACCCAGCGGAACTTGATAACTTGTGATTCACTGAGCAAATCTGGCCAAGCATCCCGGAGGTCGACAACTAAGGGTACACCCCGTAAACGGCTGGCCACGAAGCCAACAATTAGCGTTGGAATTGCTGGGACAGTTGCGATAATAACGTCAGGCTTTTGCCCTCGGAATGCAGCAGGGACGCTCAGAACTGCATCAACGCCATGCTTCAATACTTTTCCGAGCATCGTTTTGGAACGACGCATTGATGGATAGTGCTGCAGCTTCAAATAATGATTATCAAGAAGACGACTTTGCCGTTTAGTTGCAATCCGATTTGATTTCGGGGTCACTACAGTAACTTCGTGCCCCAATTGCCCCAGTTCGTCGGCAATAATTGACCAGCGTCGCTGAGGTGGCGAGATCTCAGGCGTGAACGAGTGAGTCAGAAGCATAACTTTCATCTTCTTCACTCCCCTGATTTACCTCGTACTATTTGCACAATAAGACTTTCCTAGAAAAAGACATGTTTATCATTGCGTCCAAACCACTGAATACTACCAGTTGCAGTCAACTCCGCATCACTCAGATCCCAGGTATGCGCTAGCCCATCATTCCCGCGCATCTGGGTAAAGTTGAAACGGTCACTCGAATAAATGGTTCCTCCACGTTCAATGACGTCTTTTAGGAATCTTGTATCTTCGCCACGGTTACGTGTATCAAAGGGTGTCTCGCGGAAAACGTGCGCGCGGCCAAGCATCGTCGGACCCATCACGAGGTTTGTAAAGCGGTGCTCACGTTCGGCAAATCTCAGCAAAGTAGCATCTGAATCCGCGAGGTACATGTAATGCGCCTGCTTGCCTACTATCGAGGCGCCACTGTATCGAAGCGCTGAAACTTGATCGAAGAGATAGTACTCCCCGTATAGGTCGTCATCATCCATTTTGGTGATGAAGTCGCCGTTGGCCATGGCCACCGCGGCGTTCAGGCAGTCACCCAAAGTATTTTCTCCACCCATCTCAAGCAGTTGGTAGTTCGCTACTCCAGCTGCTGATGCCATATCGGCCAGTTGTCCAGTGGCGGCCGAGAACTTATGAGCCACGAGGACGAGCTCAACTTCAACATCCTTCTGCTTTCCTACAGTTTCGAATATATGCTGAAGCTGGTGAGGCCTTATGGTCGAAACAATCGCACTTACCTTTGGAGTACAGGACATGGACATTGGCTGACCGAGAGCAGAACGGAGCCCAACGAATTGTTCAACCTGTTGAGCACGATGCGCATAAGTATGGTTCTTCCAGATCCTGCGCTGACCCATATGGACCATTCGCTGGCGAAGTTCTGGGCTCCGAACCAAGCTGCGAATCGAGTTAGATGCTTGTTCCCTGGTGGATACCTGAAGTACCTCTGAAGGCGTGAAGAAATTCTCTATCGCAGCGCTTGGAGCCGAAACCACAGGAGTGCCAGCGGCGGTGATCTCGAATATTCGACGGGCACACATGCTTGGCGAATCGACCACGGAGTTGACGTTCAGAAAAACGTTGTAGTTCTTGTACGCAGAAAGCATCTTGTCATAGTCGAGCGAGCCGACAACATTCTGGTCATACGGTGCCGGGAACTGGTACTTCGCGTCTCCGCCGTGCTGCCGGGAGAAAATGTCTAGCCCGCTAGTGAGCTTTGGCGAGATATCCATGGCTCCGCCAAGCACGATCTCCATCTGTTCTTGTCGTTCGGGGTACTTGTCCGCAAAATACATTCCGGCGAAAGCTACATCTCGGCGTTCTTGGCTAAGTGTCCGTACCGGATTATGGAACTTCGGCTGAGCTGCAAAGCTCAACGCTGCGACACGTTCATGGCCCAGTGCTTCATGGTATTCCGGAATTTTGCGGGAATCTGATGTGAAAACGACATCGAACAGCCTTGCAGAATCGAGGAAGTCGGCGAAGTGCGGTGGGTCTTCTTTATTCCAGAAAACTGCTGGAACAGATCGTTCTTTAAACGCTTCCACCATCTCGACAAACGCTGGTCGAGGTGCCGACGGACCGGTTAGGTGGTACTGCCAAGACTTGTTGTTTCCAGCCCAGGCCGACTCCACGAAGAGAAGATCAAATTCTCGTGTTTCAAGTTCATCCTGCCATGAGCTGGGGGTGATAAAGGTGCAGTTCCATTCAGGCGCCCAAGCTTTCGCGCTGAAATCATCAAGAATGACGGCAACGTTTAACTTTCCATCGTGGTCCTCTGAAGGTTCAAATTCTACCGGTGGGAATTGCAGTCCAAGCAATTTCTCAACATCTGTTCGCAAGTAGCGCTGCTGTCCCCCGATGCGCAAATCATAGTTGCGGCGCTGGTACCACTCCTGCAATTGCTGTGGACCACCCTGGCGAAGATGCCAAAGTGCTTTTCGGAAGTCCCCTAATGCAATTTTCACTTCTCAACTCACTTTATCTTCAATGCAGACTAGATCAATAATACAGTGAGGTGCATTCGGTGGCGATTGCCACTGAACGCACCTCACTAGAGAAAAGCACTAAAGAGCGCTAGTTAGCTTCAATTTCATTCATGATTCGAGCAAGCACATCGTTGGAATCGTAGTTCTTCACAGTGAACTCGCGTGCAGCTTCAACCTGCTCTGCCAGTTTCGCTTGATCCTGTACCTGACTGATCACGTATTGAGCTGCTGACGCAGTGTCTGCATGCAACCACTCATTCGGGTACAGCCATTCCGCTCCCGGCCAGGCCAGGCCTACCGGCAACGCACGAGATGCCGCTCCATCTGCAAGAGTGAAGTGGAAGGACTCGAAATCACTGGTGGATACGGCAACACCGATCTCCTGGTACCACTGGGCCATATTATCGCCTTGAGGATCGAAGACCACAGCACCGCGGAGTAGATCAGATTCTTCAATACGAGCATACTGCGCCTCGTAGAAGGCCATTTCTTCCTCGCGTGCAGCCATCCAGGGGTAATCTTCCGGTCGTTTGCCCTTGACGCGCAACGTAAAGCGGCTATCGATTGCACGCAACTTTTCCAGTAGATCAAGCACGAGGTCGAATCGCTTCATCTGCGGAACCATGCCGACGAAGCCCAATACAAATTGAGAATCATCGGACTTGGGAAGATCCAGCTTCCTGGTATCCACAGAGTTAGGAATGACCATCGTTTTTTCCTCAGGAATTCCGAACTTTTGAATCGCCATTCCTCGGATCAACTCGCTGACAAAGATCACCTTGTCAACCTTCTTGAAGTTCACCGATCGAGGGTAATCCGTGAATAGTTCCTGTGAGTGGAATCTGGTAACCAGTTTCTGCCCGGGCTTCAAATGCGTTGAATACCACGCCAAATTGCCAAGTGACCATTCGCAGAACACCGTGTCAGCATCTTCTAGAAGATCCTGGCTCTCTTCAACATTGTGCTGAGCGTGGCCGTCCCACTTATCGATCTTCAGGTTGTGCCCGTGTTCGGATATCCCGGCCATGATTGACCCGGCAAACTTCAGGTCATGTCCCGCGACTAGGATGTTCTGCGAGTCCTTGGACGCAGGATTGTCAATGAGCGTGCCGTCCGCTTCTTCGACGTCAAGTGGGCGTCGAAGGCATATGGTCTCTACGGCAGAATCTGCGATGTTGCTACTGCGCGTCAAGGTGGGCAGCTGCGCATCCACGTGCTCGCGCATCCAGAGCGGCAGGCCCTGCGTACCCACGTACTTGTCAGAGACCTGTACCGTTGCAGCTTGGCCATAGAACATGGCAGTTAGCATGTCTTCAAGAACCTGATGATCTTGGAGAATTTCTTCAGCGTTGGAGGCAATCACCTCTGCTTCACGAACTGCGTCATTGCTCATTACTGCAATTCCTGCAGTTCGCAGAATGTTTACTGCAGTATCATCGTCGGTGAACCCAGCAACGTATACCTGCATAGGTCGCACGCTAGCTGCTACAAGATCCCAAGCAATTTCTTCGGTTAACGTCTTCAGTTCAATGCCAAGTGATGGCAAAGTCGGGATATCAACTGCGAGACCAGCCATGCGAAGCGCCATGGCCAAACGATGGTGCGCCAGATGTTTGCGGAAGGTCACACGCAATGGCTCCCAAGCATCGGCCACGCGATCAGCTTCGGAGTTCATCCACAGTGTTGAAATCAGTTCCGATTCCCGGCGCGAACCGACCACAGGAACCGACCCATCAAACATCCAAGTAACGCCGAAGCTCTTGCCGCTAATTACCGGAGTACCACATGCCGCAAGCTCGAAAACTCGACGGGAGAACATAGTTGGCGAGGCATTCACCGAGTTAACGTTCACGTGCACCGGATGAGACTTGTAAGCCTCTACCATTTCTTCGTAAGTCAGACCACCCTGGACATAGTCCTGCAATGCTGGTGGGAACTTGTATGGCGATTCAGGATTATCGGCTTGGCGATCATAGATGGTCAGCCCCTGGGGACGTGCTCCCTCGAGGATTGCGCGCAGTTCCTTCGAACGCTCCGCATAACGATCACCATAATAGGAGCCACCGTACGCCACAGTATGCGAGTAGGTGCGGGAAGATCCCATTGGATTGTGGATTTCCGCTTGCGCCCAGAAGGAAAGGCTGCCCAACGCCTTGAGATTTCCACCACGGTGATCCCAGTAGTCCCGCAAGCAGTTGGCGTCAGTAGTCAAAACAACGTCGAAGTACTTTGCGGTACGGCGGAATCGATTGAAGTGAACCGGGTCTTCCTTGTTCCAGAAGATTGTTGGGATGTTCTTGCTGCGGCAGTAGCCAATTAGCGCTACTAGATCCGCACATTGCTCATCATCGTAGTAACCGACCTTGCGGGTCCAAGTTCCATCATTGCCTGCCCACGCCGATTCTACGAAGAGCACATCGACCGGATTCGATGTCAAGGCTTCTCGCCAGTTCTCAGGAGTTGGCGACACCACATTAACTTCGCGGCTGATGGTTGAGGTCGTAAATTCGTCAGCGATAAGAGCCATCCGAATCTCATTAAGCTTCTTGCCCGCTGGCCTACGGCTCTGGACACTGGCAGCTTGGGCAACGAAAGTTTTTGCCACGATTGGCCATGTACGGTTCTCTACCGTCCACTTACGGGCACGACGCCCCATATCCTGCGCGGTCCTCGGATCATTAGCCAGGAGGGCGATCGATTCAGCCAAGGACTGCACATGATCCGCTTCGAAGAGCAAGCCTCGAGCACTATCGGTACCAAGCAACGTAGCAATTGGCGAAACGTTGGAACCGATCACCGGACGGCCTGCAGCCATTGCTTCAATAGGCTTCAATGGTGAAACTAGTTCTGTAACAATATTCGATTTTCGCGGGCAGACCACGGCGTCAAAAATTGCCAGGTAATCGTTGATTTGTTCATTCGGTACGCGCCCGGTGAAACGAATTCGCTCTTCCAAGCCCAATTCGGTCACTTGCCGCTTGAGCGCGGGTAAGACCAAGCCGTCGCCAACGATTAGTGCGCCAACGTGCGACAGAGATTCTGGTAGCTCGGCTACCGCGTTGATTAGTAGATCCAGCCCCTCGTAGTCCACAAGGCTGCCAGCATATCCAAGAAGGAACTCGCCCTTCTTTTTCTTGTCAACGACCTTCGATCGCTCAGCTGGGAGAGGGACGTACTGGAAAATGTTCGCAGCATTCGGCAAGATTTCAATCTTGTCTCTTTCTGCACCGCGCTTCACCAGTTCCTCACGGACTTCCTCCGTGATTGCGAAGGCGCGATCCGCTTCGTTCGCCACCAGAGTCTCAATGCGGCGTGCTAGTTCGAATCGTTCCGATTTATGCCAGGTTTCGTTACCAGCGGCTGCGGTAATTTCCCAAAGCCCACGTACTTCGTAGATGAACGGGATTCCAAGACGACGAGCTGCGATCAATGCTGGCAACGCCGTAATGTGATTGGACGCAGAAACGATTACTGAAGGTCGATTCATCATCGCTTCGCGAACATAGATATCCGCCGCGATCTGCACAAACTTATCCAGTGGATCGCTACGTAGTGACACACCTGGGTTAAAGTACGTATCGACGCCCTGGTAATCGCGAATCAGGCGCTTTTCTTTCGGCATCTTCTTGTTGACTTTGGAGTCCCAAGGGTAGCCAGGTCGCGCTGCAATGAAGAGATCCATGCCGGCTTCGGTGACGGCAGTGGTGAGACCAGTCGTACGCGTCGAATAACCGTTGCTGTTGTATTCGCCAGTGCTGTGCGCGCAATACATCACTTTATCCGGCTGCGGCATATAAGCAGGCGTAGAGGTCTTCGGCGGAACTACCGGCAAGGAATCGAATAGTCGGGCTTGTCCCAGAATCTGATCGTGCAAGGCTCCGAAGCTTGAAGGCGATTCCTCCTTCGCAGCAAGAGCAACTAACCCTTCTGAAGGTTCAACAATCTCGCCCTGGTCGCGGTAACGGGCTATATATGCATCCGCTTCACGCTTAATAGCATCGATGAAGCTTTCTTCGATGCCGGTTCCGGCAGGACTGCCTGGCCGACTTACATTGTCGAAGTTGGAAATGCTTGGTGATGCCGCCAGGACTGGAACATTCTTTTGAACCTGGCGAGGAGCAACAGGCTTACGCGCAAAGGGGCTCTTCAAACCGCGTGCGGCTCTAACGACCGGATGGTTCTTTAGATTCTCATACGCCGTTTTGAATTTCTCGGCCCGGTCATGCTCATTCGCGAGTTGCTTCTTGAGAATCGATGCCTCACGGCTGAATTTCTGTCGTGCGTCCTTAGCG
Source organism: Glutamicibacter sp. NPDC055354 (assembly GCF_053644955.1). Taxonomy (NCBI): domain Bacteria; kingdom Bacillati; phylum Actinomycetota; class Actinomycetes; order Micrococcales; family Micrococcaceae; genus Glutamicibacter; species Glutamicibacter sp. NPDC055354. Next base: position 318,718 of record NZ_JBSHMB010000001.1, on the reverse strand, counting down.
GCAGCAAGTTCTCGTTCGAGCCTTGCGATTAGACCATCTGACTTCACCTTGCGCGATCGCAGAGACTCGTTCTCCCGCGATAATTTCGATGATTGCGCACGGTACTTAGCCAAATCATCCAGTACCCTGGTCTCAAAGTCACCTTCAAGATTCAGATATTCCTGTCTAATGCTAAAAAGTTCGGCACGCGAACTCATTGCTTGAGCGGTCTTGCGATTCGATCGTTTCAACGAGGAAACTCCCTCAACTTTGTAGTCCTATCCGCAAGTAATTCTAGCGGTTCGATTGGAAGAGCCGAGGTTTGACACAACCTAGCGATAGCAATTCAGCGAAACACTTCCTGACCCACTGGGTTGTCGGTGAAATATTCGTCCATTGTCGCCAGGCACAATCGTTCGATTCCAGCAAGGTTGGGCACCACCAGCAATGTGTAGGCGTTGATGATGCGGGCTCCCAGTAAAACGACTTCACACGCCCATGAATACATACTGTTGACCTTGCCCCGATCAAGCAGAACCGGCCTCGCGTACCTAGTCTTCACGTGAATGTGGTCAAGCAACGAGCGAAATCATAATGTCAATAATTCACCAACACGTAAGTTTGATTACACATCAGCCGTCTAAAGAAGTACCGCAAACGCCAGAAAGTCGACGCGACGGTCAGAAAACGACTCAGAGAAATCAATATGCTTAGTTCATAATTCCGCGCCAACCAGCCCCAAAAAAATCGGAGTGGCTGATTGGCGATAGGAATTATGTAACTATTCTTTGCCCAGTCGATTAACTGCTGATTTCAACAAGTCCGTCACTTGAGTCGTATAAGCAAATCCTGGGCAAACTGCGAGCTAACTTTATCTGCGGAAAGTCTCTTCTGTTCGGCAGAAATGGCCGCTAGAACAGCCTTACTCCCGATTAGATCTATGGATTCCATCATGGAATCTGCTAGGGACGCTACGGTTTCATCCTCTACAAAAATCGTACTCTCTGAATTTAGTTCCGCCAGAAACGTAGGAGTCGCCGAAGCAACAATTGGGAGATCGAATGCGCCGTACAATAACGCGGCACCGCTATTCAACGATCGAGCATAATGAACAACTCCAACATCTGACGCGCGCATAAAGTACTGCACTTTATCCGTTGGTATGTTTGAGTCTTCGATCAAAACACGTGGGTGAACGTTCGCTCTGGTTATAAACTCTTGCACTTCATCTGAGTTGTCTGCTTTACCAGCAAATATCATTCTAAATCGCTGCATGGGGTTCTTGGCAACCAAATGATCAAACGCATCGAGCGTACGGCTTAGACCCTTGTAAGCCTTAAGTGCACCAAAAACAAGGAAAACAATCTCGTCGCCATGGATTCCTAACGCCGCTCGCGCGTCCTCTCGGCTCACATAATCAGGGTAGGCACCTTTATAGCTCGGATGCGGTGAAACTAGAATCTTGGAACTATCAATCTCGGTAATACCTGACATAGCATCGGCCGTGGCTCCAGACATCACGTGTAAAACGTCTGCAGTGTCGGCGATCCGTTGCTGGATTTCAAGTTCAACATGTACATGCATTGCGTCATGCGGATAGACGTTATGAACAGTCCAGACAATATTGAAACCGAACTTTTGGAGACGTTGCAGCCTTCCAGCCATACCCAAGCCCATCATTCTGGCACGCTCCGGGTCTTCCATCCCCTGGGTCATCCATGAGTTCCAGTGTAAATGCAGAGTCTTTGTTAGTGGCCTCAGGGATAAGTTCTGCAGATCCAAAAACTTAGCCGGCTGGAGAACGGGCGCCGCCAGAATTCCTTCATTCGGAAATTGCTTGTAACACAGGGCCTGATAGGGATTGACCCTCGCAACCGGTGTATATGCCAGTAGGTGTTGGTCTCCAATATCGGATTTAGAAGCATGCAGAGAGCCCAGAAGCTCAGAGGTTGGCGACAACTCAGTCGCACGGAATCCCAAATAAGTGGATTTCATGTTAGCTCCCTAACTTAGAAAATTCTTGTACATATCGATCACCATTGGACTTCCAAGTACGCTCCGATATCACCCACTCGTATCCGGCTTGGGCGATTCTTTCCTGTGCCTCACGATCGTCGAACAATGACTCAAGTCGATCAGCCAATGACTCGGCGTCGCCTGCAGTATAAGACAATCCACGTTTTGGCGCGTCCGTAATTTCCAATAGCGCTGGCAGATCTGATGTAACAACAGGTTTGCGTTGTGCCATCGCTTCGAATGGTTTTAGCGGAGTAACATACGTGGCAGCACGTTCCCGAATGCGTGGAACGACGAAGAGATCAATTAGTGAGTAGTACTCGTCGATCTCGTTATGATCAACGGAACCCGTAAATATCACTCGGTCCGATACACCACGCTCAGTTGCGAGCTCCTTTAACAGATCCATGCGGGGACCGCCGCCCACTAGAATGCATTTTGCTACCCGCCCGCGACTGCCAAGAATAGCAAGCGCCTCAATCAGTGTTTCCTGCGATTCACGGTAGTGGTCCATGTTTGAGACGTATCCGAAAGTCGGAACATTCAACAATCCGTATTTTCTAGCCAACTCAATGTTTCTATCAACGGGTTTGAAGTGTTCAGAGTCGACGGCGTTGGGAATAATTCCGATCTTTTTGGGCGGAACTCCTCTTGAAACAAGTTCATCCTTCATGGATTCACAAATAGTCAAAACACGATCCGCAACTGCCATGCAGTACTCTTCGGTCGCCATCCGCTGAGTGAAGATCTCGCCAGATTGCTCAACGCGTGTATCATCAGTCCAGTTTGCTTCGAAGAACGAGCGCACTTCGTATACCAGTGGAATTCCGGTCTTCGCCCGAAGAGCAATACCTGAAAGCGCGGTCTCAAATCCACGTCTTCCCGAACTGGCATGAATCACTTGTGGGCGAAGTTTCTTGATTTCTTCGTAGGCTAAGTCAGCAAACATCTGATTGAACTGGTCAGCCGGAACTTTCGAATAATCAATCGAACCCATTCCTAATCTGACGTGCAGAATGCCATCAACGAACTCGGTGCGTGTTTTAGGATTGTTATCCGGGAAGCCCGGTTCAGTGATGACGACGGGCTCCAAGCCAGAAGCTTTTTCAGCTAAGAAGTTCTTATGGCTGCGCGAGGTGAATCCATTGGAAAGATTCGGTCGGCTCTCTTTAACCAGATGTACTATACGTCCCTCGACGAGGCTATCGATTCTACGTATTGGACCCTGAATTTTAGGAACTGCGCCATGCAATTCCTTTACACGACCTTCGAGGAACTGCAATCCAGCAGTATTCTGAGATTTTTCTTTCTTGGCAATTCGATAGCTCAATTCGAGAGCATCAGAGATAGACCCCTCTTTGGTTCTCAACACACGAAGAGCCTTCATATTGGAAAGCGAGTCTCTGGTACGATCCGACGTGGCATCAGCCCAAATGTTCGCTTTAGTGAAGTCTCGATCCCGAGTATAAAAAGCTACAGCATTGCCTTCATTGAATTGGGAAGTAAGGACAGGAAATTTTTGCAGAATTTCTTTCAGCCTACGCGACTCACCGCTATCTCCAAGTCCTGCAACCATATCTGCCAATGCTTTTCGTTGCCGACCTGCAAAATTCACTAGACGCGCGATGTCTTGGTGTGCTTTATCCAGTTCTTGCAATACTTCTTTTTTGTTGTATTTCTTAGAATCCATCATTGGCTCCATTCATCTCCAAGGCCGTGGAGTTCTCGAATCGCACAATAGATAAAACCTCATCGGCAACCTTATCAATGACACCAGGTTCACGTGATTCACCGTTGAAGCGTAAATACGGCTCAGTATTCGACGGACGTAAATTGAACCACCACGAGCCGTCCTCGGCCGTAAAAGTCGTGCCGTCCATTTCCGTTATAACCGTAGGTGAAGACTTGAAGGAAGCGACAACTCTAGCGATAGCGCCGGTCTTGTCCTCGACTATTGAATTAATCTCTCCGGTTGAAACATACGGCTCATATTCAGCGCCCAGTTCTGAGAGAGATCCGCTTTGTTCGCCCAGCGCCGCCAAAACGTGCATCGCCGCAAGCATGCCTGTATCCGCATTGTAAAAGTCACGGAAATAATAGTGAGCAGAATGCTCTCCGCCAAATACAGCACCCTGCTTGGCCATTTCAGCTTTAATGAATGAGTGTCCAACTCTTGTCATTACAGGGGTGCCACCTGACTTTTCTACAAATTCGGGGACAGCCTTCGACGTGATCAGATTATGAATGACGATTGGAGTTTTCTCCCCTGCAGCTTGGGCCCGAGCAATTTCACGCGTTGCCACGAGAGCCGTGATTGCGCTTGGTGAAAGTGGCAACCCACGTTCGTCAATTACGAAGCACCGATCCGCATCGCCATCAAACGCCAGACCCAGATCTGCTTTATGCTTCAATACTGCCGATTGTAAATCTCTAAGGTTCTCAGACTCCAGCGGATTTGCAGGGTGATTCGGGAAGGTCCCATCGAGTTCAAAGTACAGCGGCACTATTTCTAGCGGTAGCTTCGAAAGTAAGCCATCGCCAAGTACAGCTGGGGTGGTTAAACCGCCCATTCCGTTACCAGCATCTACAACTAGTTTAAGCGGACGTATATTGGATAAATCGACAAGTTCTCGCAAGTAACTGGAATAGTCGGCCAGCACATCTTGCTCACGAATCTTACCCAGCAAGTTGTTCGGTACCGTTGGTATTCCGGCAGCCAGATAGGCTTGTGCTTGATCTCGAATATCGTAAAGTCCGTTCTCTGATGAGATTGGACGTGCGCTTGATTTCGACATCTTGATGCCGTTGTACTCGGCCGGGTTATGACTCGCTGTAAAAACAACTCCCGCGGCATCATATTTTCCTGAAGCAAAGTACAGTTCGTCCGTAGACACAAGCCCAAGCATGACAACGTTGGCTCCACGCTGAATAGCGCCGCGAGCAAAAGCTTCGGTAAAAGTAGGACTTGATGGACGCATATCTCCACCAACTAACACTTCATTACCTGCTAAGCCCAGTACATCGACGAAAGCAGCTCCAATTGCTTCCACTGCTTCAGCGTTGATACTCTCGTCCACAATGCCCCGTACGTCATAGGCTTTAAAAGAGTCGTTGAGGTTGATATCAATACTTGACAAGATGGATTCTCACTTCTTTTTCATCATTTCATGTTGGCACATAGCAGACCGCTCCTTCAGAACTTGCTCGCCTACGACTTGTAAAGCAAGTCGCGTCATGATCAAGAATCCTACATAGAACGGAGATGTTGTTTGTTGATAGCTGAGGTTAACAACTTGCGGGTGGATGGTGGATTTTAGAGCACCTCGGTAGCGCCGTCGGCCTTCAAGGCCTCCACGGTCTGCTTGACCTTCTGCGCATGCTCCTTGGTGGTCACCAGCAACGCGTCGGCGGTATCCACCACGACCACATCCTCGATCCCGACCAGGGCCACCACGCGCGGGCGGTCCGAATAGACCACGCCGGTAGCGCTGTCGGCATACACGCGCACCGACTCGCCGCCCAGGTTGATGATGCCCTCCTCGGCACTGGCCTTGTTCAAGCGGCCGATCGCGGCGAAGTCGCCCACGTCGTCCCAGTTGAAAACGCCCGGGATCACCGCGACGTCGCCGGCCGCGGCGGCCGGCTCGGCCACCGCATAGTCAATGGCGATCTTCGGCAGATCGGCCCAGACTTCGCGCATCACGGTTTCGCGCTGATCGGTTTCCCAGGCATCGGCGATCTTCATCAGGCCCGTGTACAGCGCCGGCTCGTTGGCTTCCAGGTGCTTGAGCATCAGGCTCACCGGCGCGACGAACATGCCGGCATTCCACAGGAACCCGCCCGAGGCCAGGTACTTGCGGGCGGTGTCCTCATCGGGCTTCTCCACGAACTGCACCACGCCGCGCGCCGACGGCGCATTGGGGACCTCCAGCGGCTGGCCGGTCTGGATGTAGCCGAAACCGGTGGAAGGGTGCGTCGGGTGGATGCCGATGGTCACGATCTTGCCGGTCGCAGCGGTGTGGATCGCTTCGCTCAGCGCGGCCTGGAACACCTCAACCGGCTCGATGACCTGGTCCGCGGCGAAGGAGCCCATGATGATGCTCGGGTCGCGGCGGTACAGGATCGCGGCGGCCAGGCCGATGGCGGCGGCCGAGTCGCGCGGCTCCGGCTCGAGCACCAGGTCCTCGTCGCACAGCTCGGGCAGCTGGGACACTACGGCTCCGCGGTGCGCACGCCCGGTGACCACCATGATCCGTTCGCCGGCCAGCGGGACCAGGCGGTCATAGGTGGCGCGGATCAGCGTGGATCCGGATCCGGTCAGATCGTGCAAAAACTTCGGAGCGGAAGCCCTGGAGAGGGGCCACAATCGGGTGCCGACGCCGCCGGCGGGGATCACGCCGTGGAATCGGGACAACAGATCTGAATTCAAGTACGCACTCCAAAATTTCTGTGCCGGGACAAAAGCCTTCCGCGCAATATAACGGATTGCGAATAATACACTGCCATTAGCTCTGACTCTTCTCTACTTGGAAGGGAAGTCTTTGTTAATGGCACGAACAACAGCATGGACTCCTTCGTATGCTTCAAGACGTAAAGTCTTCAGAGCATCTTCAGAGATGGGCATATCGGCCAAGCGGACCTTTTGCAAAAGGTTCTCATCGGTCGCACTGGACAGTAGAGGGGTACGTCCCAATCGACGATAGAGATTACGTGACTTTGAAGTCGAAGAGAGTACTACGGAAGAAACCCCGTAAGTAGTTGCAACAACTGTTCCATGGAATTTATTTGAGATGAGTGTATGCAGTCCACCGATTGCGGAGCTGATCTCATCGATATTCTCGCTATCGAAGATAATCTGATTCTCTAGAGGGAAATCCTTTGCGACTTGCAGATCGGCCGCTCGGGTGCGCCCCGTGCCCATCACGATGTTCATGATGTCAAAGCCCTCTTTTTGGAGTTCCCTACACGCGTTTAGCAAGACTGTCGGATCGGAGCCCGCGCGGTGAGTACGAAGAGAAATGCCAATTGTTGGTTTCTCGAACTTCTTAGCAGGAGGATAAACACCACTAAATGCCAGATCAGCATGATGGCGGACCTCAACATTAGGAGTAAGTTTCTTCCGAATCCACTCCGCACTCTCGACATCTCGCGCCGAAATGTACTTCACGTTCTTGTGCTGGAAGAAAGTACGCAGACGGCTCATGACGTCTTCAGCTTCGTGCTTAATCCAAGTTGGAACTCCTACACCGGAAATGTATATAGGCCGGTTTAGCCATGCTTTGTTCCAGTAAAGTGGAGAGATCTTGTTCGGGATGACCAAGTCACCGCCACCGATAACGATTGCATCGACTTCTTTAGCTATTTCGACTGCAGAGCGTGAGAAATACGGGTACTCCAACTTGTCGTGCAGAAGCCTTGTCTCATGCACTGAACCGATCGAATTTTCCCAAATGCGGTGGAAGAGCTCATCTCCATAATTGCCCCATCCGAAGAATCCTACTAAGCCAATTTTAGCCACGGTCTATTTTCCTTGCTGCTCGTATAGTTCACTAATAATGCGTGAAAGCATCATTTTTCCAAAAGTCTTATTCATATGATAAAAGTCGCGACGTTTGAAGAATCCCCGCTCATCAGGTGTGTCTGGCTGGCCTAAGCATAATGAGGTTTTGGTCCACATAAATCCGCGCTTACTTTCTTCGGGCTGTTCAATTACCCGGATCCCATTGGATATAAATCGATTTTTTTGAGATTCATAATTTTCTAACAAATATCGTTCAGCCTGGTTATCGTTGAACGCGTGAAACGCTTCTAGTCGCTCACCAGATTCAGTTCCGGCCCATTCGGCAGGCAATGGTGCAGGAACCAACGTCACGGGCTTGTCGGTTACACGTCTAAGGATTGAAATTAAGCGAGAGGCTTGCGATTGCGCAATACGATGATTCGTATACGAAATGGACACCTCTGGAGTTAGTAATTGCCCGCCCAGATCAAACGGTAAATCGTCAGGTTGGTATTCTTTCCAACTCTCGATCATCGACACAACAGAGAATCCGAATCCAAGAACAACAAAATGGTCCCAATCCTCCGCAAAAACGGTAGATTCGGAAGTACTGGTGGCCTCAATTTTGACCATGTCCAGCGTAGCCACATCTTTCGTTCCGACTATCTTTAAGGGCTGGTTTCCATAGGTTCTCGAAATATAGAACTTACGTTCCTCAGTTGAAGACTCAGGCTTAACCCCGTGCGAAGTAACTGCAAGAGGGGCAAGATGTGAATTACCGATAAAACAAATTTTCATTTCGCAAATATCTCCAAAAGCGAATCGTCACAAAATACCTGTTCGTCTGCGATACGTTCTTGTTTTGCCGTCAACGAAGAATTTTTGACTGGTATATGTTCAGAGAAGAAGTAATTCATAACCTTTTCCACCGCTTCAGGCTTGACATTGCGTCCAGTCTCATCAAAAGGGGAATTTTTGACGTAGCTTGACGAGATAACCTCGTAGGACGGGAAATAATCGACGTCCTGGCACCGTCTAATTATCTCACCAGCGGCAGCTCTAAGTACCGCCTTAGAGTACGTCGTCGCCGTGAGCACATGGTCACTGGTTGCAGTGGCGGCTAGAGGAACTGGAGAGACAGTAAGGATAAACTTGATTCGAGGATTAACTCGACGAGCCAAAATACGGAACTCCAGAAAATCTCGCACAACCTCTGTGTAATCAAAATTCTTAAATTCGTACTTTTCAGAATCATAGGAACCAGCGACTGTTCCGGGAGCAGTTGGATAGACAGTGCCATCCACCTTTGACACCCATCCTTCAGTCAGCCCCATCGTGAAGACAAAAACGTTAGCTTGCTTCAACAATTCAAGAACACGTCTGAGGTGGACTTTACGATGTCTTAGTACCAATTCGGGGCTATCGTGCCCTCCGGGGAAAATCGTAGGACGAAGTGCATCATAAAACTTCCCATCACGCTCCCAGACGACTTCCGCGGGTACTCGGTCACCCATGGCCTCTCGCGCAAGTTGTGACAGTTGACGAGTGTAATAGATATTTCCATAACGGGCTGAATAAATTCCGTAGCCATGTTCCATAGCCCCAGATTTAGTTAGATTCTCCGGGGCCGGCTCAACGTCAACGACATTATATCCATTTGACCGCATGTACTTGGCGATGTGCTGAGCGAAGCAGCTTCCTGCGGTTGCAATGCGGTCAGTTGCTTTGATTTCGAAGCGTTTTTTGTACAAATCGGGAATCGTCGCCACTGAAGAAGTGCGCATACCGGTCTTCCAGTACGTCCGTCTCGGATTGCCTCTATAAGGCGACTCAGGAACCGGAAAATTCTGCGTACTTGTCATATCAGAAGCTCTCTGCCGTATATAGTTCAGACTCGATCAGTCTAGCAAATGATAGCTCAGAAGCTTCCCTATGGAGCTCCTTGCAAATTGAAGGGGTAACGACAGATCCGCCAGTTTGGAGTTCGCTTCTTCCAAAATTGGCTGACAAACATCTCCCAAGCCATGTGTCTGAGCAATCTCAAATCCAGTTCGAGTTAGCTCGGATAATGTTTCTCGGTCCTTGTGCAGCATATGTCCTCGTTTCCTTGCTAATTCAGCGAGGACGAAGGAGTAACCGTTGACTACTTCATCAGCACTACCTTCAATCTCAAATTTGTAGATTTCATCTGGATGAATCCGCCCACCAAGTGTCGATAGCCTGGCATCTACTTCCGGAGAAGAAATGTTCTTGCGGTCATCGTCATAACGATGCGAAGCCATTTGTGGACTGATTAGTGAAATAATGTCATGAATTACGCCGAGCGACTTGCCGGATCGTACTGTCCCTTTCCAACTTTCCGAACGAGCTAGGCCTACGAGTTTCCTATTCATAAAAGGTCTGACCCCGATCATAGACGTCGTGACAAACCGTCCGCTATGTAGGGCATTACGGTGGCCCAGATAATGCCATTCAGATGCTATAGGGTCATCGAAGTCGATGCCCATCTCCAACATTGCTACTTCCGTTTCGGCATAAAACGCATCAGCAACGTTCTTGTTCTTGATTGTCCGATGAATTTGAGACATCGAACGCCATCCGTATTGCCCCTTTGCCAATTCAGCACCATGACCTCCAATATTGAACGTCGGATGCTCGGTTACGATACGGTCAGGAAGGACCATAAAATCGTAAAGTCCCGAGCTAGATAAGTACCAAAGACCTAGCGGATTCTCGACGCGTTCGATCTTTCGAGTAGCTGCGTTAGGCATTTGCCTGTTGAGAGGTAATTCGTGGATTTCTGCTAGTTCCGCGACAACTTCGAAGTCTTTCTGATGCTGCGGGGCCGAATTCTGACACGTGATTTTTGCCTGACTCTTTAGTTCCTCAGATAAGGTCACCGATGCAATATTTACACGCGAATCTAGCCCGCCGCTCACGGCCATATTTACACGCGCCGGACCCAACGATGCCAAACTGGACAACAAACTTACGTATTCAACGGTATATTCACGAAGACTCTGTTCATAAGATGGACCAGCGTCGGCCCCAAAAATCTCGGGTAGGTTGCCACTTTGTAAATGAGCAACCAATCTTTTACCAAGCTCCACTCGCATGGTGGAGCCCACCGGTACCATTTTAATCTGGTCAATCATGGTATTGCTACTAAGCATTTGTCCCGCCATGGCATTTGCCCAGGTACGAGCAGTCACGGAGGTCACATCAACAGTAATCGGCATTGACAGGATTCGTCTGCTTTCTCGCAAGACGTAAATCGAATCCGAAAATAGTGCGACGTCACTAGCAACTGTCCTAAACAAAGGGCAGAGACTAAAGAGGTCGTTCGAGATCTCAACTTTGTTAGATTCTTGGTTCCAGGCGCAACTTACGTAGCACCCTTCGACCGATTTGAAGCTCAACGATCTTTTGTCAACAACTGATGAACTACTTGAATTACCACTGAAAATAACCTTCCTCTCTGTTTCATTAAATATGGCATACCCACGGAAAAACACCTTATTCTTGAAATCAGTTTCACTCTCAGCTCCACGGCTTACAATAAGAATTTTGTAACCGTTACTGAGATCTTGTTCAGCCACTTCCGAACTATATTTTCTATTAATAGATTCGTTGGACATTAATGACGAACGAATCTTGTCAATCTTGGATTTGACGCCAACAGCTATAAGATAATTAGACATGAGCACTTCCTTCATAGAAGCCGATTTATGGGAAATTTAACTGACGGATTGCATTCATCAGCCCAGTTACATGCGAAATTTCGGCATTCGCTAAATCTCGAACATGCTTTCTTGTAAGGCTTTGCACAGAACTTGACAGGCTGGTCCTGTCAACTAGTGGTTCTAACAGATCGATTAATTCGGGAGGAATTGCTCCTGAAGGAGAATATCGCATCAACCCAAGTGACTTCGACGTATCTCGCAGCGAAACGTATGGAATCCCATATTTGGAAGCGACCACAAGCGCATGGAACTTCGCGCTCATCACCAGATCCATTTTGCGTAGGTGATCAAGCATTTGCGCGGTGTCGTCAAACGACTCAGCGTATTCCGCTAAACCATGTCGTTTAAGATTATCAATCTCTCGTTCACGCTGATCGCCAGTTGCTAGCACCAATATTGATGCAACAATTCTCCCCTCGGAATGCGCAGCAAGAAGACTACCCCAGATCTCTAAATCAGATTCCGTAATTTGTTTTTTATTAAGGACGAATGCGACCCTTGGCACGGCATTAACTCTTCCGTCGATTCCGTTGGAGGGAGTAGTGTCCGCAAAAACTAAATCGGGAACTATTCGGACTGGAACTTTAGGCCTGATATTTTGACTTATCCACTCGGCACTTCGTTCATCTCGCGCGCTCAATGACAGAATGTTATTTGAACTAAAGAACTTTTGAAGGCGTGGTATAACATCTGGGCGATTTGTTTTTGACTCTTCAGCGACCCCAATACCAGACACCACAATCGGTTTGGCAGTCCATGCACCATTCCAATAAAGGGGTGAAATTGCTTCGATTCTGATCAAATCACCTCCACCAATTATGACGGCATCGACTGATGATGCTTTAGCAACAGCCGACTTCGTAAAATAGGGCTTCTCGATTAAGTCATTCATACGTACTAGCTCGTACTGAGACAATGTTTCGCGCCAAATATTGAAGAACAATTCATCGCCAAAATTTCCCCATCCGAAGAATCCGACTAAACCAATACGCAAAGCACAACTCCCAAGTATCCGACACTAGATGACCTCCAGGGCTCTCCGTGACCTTCGATTAGTGATGGAAAATATTCCAATTTCATTCAGTTTCAATACAATAACAGCAGAACCAAAAATTCAGTTACTCACCGTGTGAACCACTTCACGACCCTATTCTATCAACTGACTGAAGGGGCTTTATTCTGCAACGACCCAAAACGCGCCCATTAAACATAGAACGGATTCCAGTAATTTGGATTGGAAAAGTGATGAAGACCTTTGAAGTGAATCTTGTTATCAGGCAAGTCCTCAACGAATACGCTTCCGCAGATTCCAGAACTCTGTAGAGCCGACGTTCTAGGGTCTGTTTTATCCTCCTGCGGCTTCCCTTTTCCTCTTCTTTTCCGCCACGTATGTCTCAATGTAGGACAGGACCCGGCGACATACGCAATCAGGATCAGCGCAGCGGCATGCGGCGCCCTGTTCAGTTACAGGTTTCCACTGCTGTTCAGCAGAGGTAATTGGAAGCATCTGTGCGTTGTGCAGTCTCGTAACTTCGTCGATACAGTATCTCGCTGGTTCATGGACAATCGATCTCATGACTTTGTGGACAAACGGTCTCATAAGATCGTGGACACCCTGTCGCATACCTTGGTGGAGGTTCGAGTCGTGACTTTCAAGCACGCTCAATCGCTTGCGTACTGCGCTCTCTCCACGACCCGGAGCCATGATTACCAGCTATGATCCGACACAGCCTGAAACCTTGATCGTCAGCGAATTCTGCAAGTCACCGAATATTTCGCGAAGCATCTACTACCGCCTACTTGAACGGGCCTCCCAAGAATCAGCTGGCGAACTCCAACCGCGTTCGCGAGCCCCGAAGCAACCTTCCAGACCCTACGTTCCCTAAGTGATCAACGATCTGGTCCGGATCCGCAAAGAGCATAAAGAAGATGGTTGGGACTATCAACCGATAACCATCCATTTCGCAGCGACTATCCTTGAAGTTCCCGGCGGCCGAATCCCTGCCGTTGCGGCCATTGCACGGTTGCTGGACAGTGTCGGCAAGTTGAACGCAGTCCACGCAAACGCCACAGATCCTCCTGCGTTCCCTGCGTACGTTCAACTGCCATAGCCGCTGTGGCAACTAGATGCGTTCGAATACAGAACCGGTTACGACCAGGTAGTAACGGTCAACCACCTCATCGACGACGCGACGCAATTCGACGTGGCAACCTGTGCGTACTCGCGCCAATAGAACAGTGGCGACGCGCAGCAAGTACTCTCCAGTGCCAATTATGGAGTCCGAGCCGCCCAAGGAAGTCCTCAGTGATATTTCCAAGACACTAAATCAGCTGCGTGGCGGCACCGTTGGCACCGTTGGCACCGTTGGCACCGTGGAAGCTTATTTGGCTCTACAGATAGGCCTACCGATCACCGGGCTACCCTGCCGACCAACTACCCAGGGTAAGAACGAGCGTTCGCACCGGACCCTGCAGCAATTCCTTATAGCCAACAGACCACGGAATCTCACGGACGTGCAGAAACTGCTTCAACGTTACCGTGAGCACTACAACATGAGCAGCCCGCACCAGTCGTTCAATCAAACCATCCAGCACAAATGGTTTGGGAGTTGAGGGAGCACACGCCGGCCACCGAACCAGTAACGATGGTGTTTTGAAAGCGAAGCGGCCGAGTACTTGATGAAGCATCGAATCGGCTGCTCCTCGGTGGACCGCGCTGACCTAGTCGTTTCGAAAACTGGTGACAGCCTGACGAAGATCAGGGACGAGCAGCAATCGGAGATGGAACTGGAAATCCATCCACTACTGATTCGGGTCAGTAAGGATAATAGCCAAGCCCACTATCGTGGCAAGCGGCTTTCACTACTGTAGACCTATGCCAGACCCAGGTACTGATAACCATCACAGACGACGAAATTATTTCGTTGAATCCCCATACCGCGAAGGTGGTCCTAAGTTTCCCGTTATCTCCAGTTGCTTTGCGTGTTCATGGGCGTTTTGTGGCTTCGTTTTCGATCAGAGGAATTCACTTTGCGATTCCGATCAAGCAATAGAGGCGGAAATCCGCCGACTATCGACCGCAGTACGAAGCGAGGAAAGCCGACAAGCCTGAGGCATTTGATTACCTTTAGTTCGTAGCTACTGACGGCGTCCAAATCCACGCCGACAGTAGCTGTGTACAAAGTCGCCAAATCGATTGTCCACGAAGCAGTAAGACCCTGGGTCTACGAAGTAACGAGATGACACATCGGGTACGCGCACAGGTGCTACCAAATACATCTGCTAATCAACTGCTTTTCGTCGAATGACACCCTATGGCCTATAAAGCCGTTGGGCTGGGGTTTACACCAGCCAGCGACACATAGACGGCCTCCGAACGCAGATTTCCAGAATGCGAGCATGCAGCCACCCAACTGACTACGACGACCGAACCAAATCCCTTAGGTTCACGAATTCATTTCTTTCGATTAGCTTCATGAGCGAAGTCATGGCAGACGTGTTTTTCTTGATTCGAGAACCGAGTCAAATAGTTCGGGGGCCGACATACTGTTTCTCGGTGTTTGATCTTATATTCGAGGATTTTGCCCCGATACACCAACGAGCAATTTTCAAAAGTCGTTCAAGGGTCAGTATTCAATTAGTGTTGACAGGAGGGTCGTGGGCCCATTGACAGACTTCGTCTGTTCGACACTGTGCATGTCGGGAGTCGTTATCAATCATGTAGTGCAGCACGGGTGCCTGACTGAGGTTGTTTTCCTGAATATTTGCGAACTGTGGTGCTCAAGAGCATCGCCTGAATCCCAAGAAATCGCCTCCCTCAAGCCAGTGCACTACTTCAGCGGCCTGCTGCTACTGGCCAATCTTGCATGATCGACATTCTCTGACCGGTTCGAATGTCTGGTCCGGCCCAATCCTGGCGCAGAGCTGAAAGTTACTATCATCGCCTCATTTGCGTGCAGCAAGCAACTCCATGGATTCCGGCCGGTTCTGTTAGACGTCCAGGCTGGGAGGCGGAAAAAATAGCTCTCGGCCTCATTCGTGCACTCGGTACTCGATTAGAAGAGAATTCGAAACGACACTGGAACCTGTGCCGATGTGAACATGGGAGGATCATTGGAACCCGTCAGGCCGGCGATTCGACGTGGCAGCACCGGATACAGTTCATCTCAGCAACGTGATAGAGGCCCGGGTTGATCAGAGCATGCTCATTCTCTCCCTTATCGTGAATCTGTCCGAGCACAAGATCATCCGTTCACGCTGGCCCCTCGCCGACCATTAGCTTTCACGAGTCAACGCCTGTCCAGAGACTAAGGCGAGCCGTACTTTAGTATGAAGTTGCTGGTGCATAACGATCTAAGGTTCGCTATCAGCATCCGACGTGGAAATACTTATTGAAGGACCAGGATGCGGTGAAGTCCATCTCGCACTAGAGCAATTGCTACGAAAACTCGGCTATTCTGAAATTCTATAGCCAGTTAGAGTCAGACACATTCCGTGGCGAACGATTTATAAATGCTAGCCAGCACCAGGAACAGAACAAAGCGTTTATACCAGTAGAAGAGCACTAAGCGGCGTCAAGAATGGCTGAAGGGTACGGCACCGATCGATATCGATGCCATACCCTTGCTGCCTCATGCGGGACGATTGTTCAGCTAGTGCGACCTTATTGGACTAGTTCGGTGCACAACTGAACTGATAGGAGCTACACGCATTTAGTCAGCCAAGTTGATCTCTCGCGCCACGCTCGCACCGATGGCAGCGCCAACGACATCCAGAACGCCTTGAGGCAGTGCCGAATCAATGTTGATGACTGCCAAGGCCTCTGCCTTCTTTTCATCGCGCGATACCTGCATACCGGCAATGTTGACCCCCTGCTCCCCCAGCACATTACCCAAAGAGCCAACGACACCTGGACGATCCGCGTAGCGAACGACAATCATGTGATCCGAAATAGGGATTTCGATTTCGTGGCCGTTGATGCCTACGAGCTTCTCGATCTGCTTAGGCCCGGTCAAGGTGCCCGCCACAGCAAGCTGGGTGCCCTCATTGGTGGACCCCTTGATGGTCAGCTGGTTGCGGTACTCAGGCGAATCGGGGGTGGTGATCAGACGGGTAGCAACACCACGCTGCTCAGCCAAGACCGGCGCGTTCACGTAGGAGACCTGATCCGAAACTACGTCCATGAAGACGCCCTTGAGTGCCGAGAGCTCCAGAGCCTTGACATCCAGTGACGCGATCTCGCCGGCAACTTCAACGTCAATGCTGGTCAGGGAGCCGGAAGTCAATGCGTTGAAGATACGGCCCAGCTTCTCAATCAGCGGGATACCAGGGCGCACGTTCTCATCGATGACGCCGCCAGCAACGTTCACAGCATCCGGGACCAATTCGCCGGCCAGTGCCAGGCGAACCGACTTGGCTACCGAGACGCCAGCCTTTTCCTGTGCTTCATCGGTTGAAGCGCCAAGGTGCGGGGTGACGGTGACGTTCTCGAATTCAAAGAATGGAAGATCGGTGCTTGGCTCCTTGACGAACACGTCAATGCCAGCGCCTGCAATCTCTTCATTCTTCAATGCTTCGTAAAGCGCGTCTTGATCCACCAGACCGCCACGGGCCACGTTGACCACGTATGCGGACTTCTTCATCTTGGTAAAGGCATCCTTGCCCAGCATGCCCAGGGTTTCCGGAGTCTTTGGCATGTGGATGGTGATGAAGTCGGCCTCAGCCAACAGCTCGTCCAAGGTCAGCAGGGTGACGCCCAGCTGTGCTGCACGGGCAGGAGTGACGTATGGGTCGTAGGCAACGATCTCCATGCCGAAGCCCTGCAGGCGGGCAGCAACCAGTGCACCGATGCGGCCCAGGCCGATAATGCCGGCCTTCTTCTCGAAGAGTTCAACGCCGGTGTAGGCGCTGCGCTTCCATTCGCCGTTCTTCAGCGATGCGTTGGCAGCAGGAATGCGGCGTGCCAGGGACACGATGTGGCCCACGGTCAATTCAGCCGCGGAGATGATGTTGGAGGTTGGAGCGTTGACCACCATGACGCCAGCCTGGGTGGCTGCCTTGATGTCTACGTTATCCAGGCCCACGCCGGCACGGGCGATAACCTTCAAGTTCTTTGCTGCGGCGATAGCTTCGGCATCCACCTGGGTTGCGGAGCGAACGAGGATTGCATCTACCTCGGCAATGGCTTCGAGCAGCTGGGAGCGGTCAGCTCCGTCGGTCTGACGAATTTCAAAGTCGGGGCCGAGAGCAGCAACGGTTGCTGGGGAGAGTTGTTCGGCCAGAAGTACGATTGGCTTGTTGTCAGACACGGGTGTGGCACCTTTGCGATTTCTTGGGCTGATGCTTGCATGGAGGCAGCTGTTTTCCACTGCCTACATTTCCAGAGTAGCGCTATGCATCCCCCGTTTTCCCTCGAATTCATGCATGTTACGCAGGGAAAAACCGACTTTGTGAAAACTTTCACTTATTGGATAGGATGTATCGAATGCCGGTGCGAAACATTACGTTTCCGCTCAGGATGCCATCTCTCATCCCTGTGTTTCCGGATCCACACCAACTTCGCCGCATTGCTGGCGGATTTTTTGCGGTCCCCCTACTTTTACTTGGATACAAGATCTGAGACTGACTGCTCCTATCGGATATCAGTTTCGAATGGGAAGATCATTTCATGGGGGCAAAGGCATCGAACCGAACGATCGTGGTAGCGCATCCAGGTTCCGAAATGTATGGATCCGACAGAATGCTGCTGGAGGACGTCAAAGGCTTGTTGCGGGGAAGTTGGAGGGTCACCGTCGGACTTCCTGCCGAGGGTCTGCTGGCGTCGGCCTTGCGTGAGCAGGGCGCCAAGGTAGTGGTCTGCAATACGCCGGTGCTGCGCAAGTCAATCTTCACCCCGCGCGGGGCCGTGGGGTTTGCCAAAGACACTTTCCAAGGCGTGCGCCAAATGCATGCATTGCTCAAGAGCACCAAGCCATCCGCTGTCCTGGTGAACACCACCATCATCCCCTTATGGGTCGCCTATGCCCGCCTGTCGGGGCACAAGGTTGCCCTGCACGTGCACGAGTCCGAATCCCATTCCCCCAAACCGATGCGCTTGGGCTTGTCCCTGCCCGGGACCTTCGCTCACAGGATCATCGCCAACAGCCGCTTCACCAATGCCGCGTACCTCCAGCACGTGCCTTGGGCGCAGAAGAACAGCCAAGTCATCTACAACGGCATCGCAGGACCCCCGCATCCAGCGCCGGCCCGGCAGAAACTTAACGGCCCCTTGCGATTGCTCTACGTCGGACGGCTCTCTGAGCGAAAAGGGTTGCTGGTGCTGCTCGATGCCGTCACGATACTGCAACAGCAAGGCGTGGACGTGTCGTTGAGCCTGGTCGGGGCCGTATTCGAAGGCTACGAAGCCTTCGAGCAGGCGCTCAAAGATCGCGTCAAGGCTCTGCCGCGACCCGAACTTGTGGAGTTCCTGGGATTCCAATCCGATGTTTGGCCCCATTATGAATCCGCGGACATCGCTGTGGTCCCCGCGCAGCTCGAAGAATCCTTCGGGAACACCGCGGTGGAAGCCATACTCGCCGAACGTCCGGTCATTGCCTCGCGCATCGGCGGCTTGCAGGAAGCCGTGGAACCGTATTCCAGCGCGGTACTCGTTGAACCAGGAAATCCCCAACAGCTGGCGGCGGCCATCGAGACGATTCGCAGCGGGTGGGAGCAGTTCAGAGTTTCGGCGCAGCAGTCGGCGGTGAAGGCACGAGAATTCCACGACCCCGAGCTCTTCGGACAGCGCATGGATTCTGCCTTGAAATCGCTTCTTGCCTCCGGATAATCTTCAGCTCCATGCTCTGCCCCGGTTACGCCGATGCTTCCAGCTCCAGCGACACCTTTCGGAAGTCCACCCCATGCCCGGCCGGAATCAGGTTCATCAGGTTCAGGTAGCCAGGTGCAACAGATTCGCCCAGTTCCGCGGCCAATGCCTCGCCACCGCATTCGGCCAGGATCCGCCCATCCGCCATCACCAGCTCGATCTGCACCCATTCACCCCCAGAAGGCGCATTCCACATTGCCCTTCCCAGCTTGTGCGGAGTTTTCCCGCCTGCTCGCCAGAGCGATACTTCGCCGTGGCTTTCGAGCTGGAGGTGGAATCCGTCTGCCTGCGATTCCTCGAATGCCCGGTAGGGCTCATCCGTTGGCAATCCGAAGGCCAGTCCGGCAATCTGGTTCCCGCTTCCCCGCTGCGGCCAGCGGATCTGGGCCTTCAAACGCCAATTGCCGGCCCCAGCCAAGGCCATTGATCCCAGGGCATAGGATGCCTTGCGGGAGTCGCCAAGCGTGAGAATGCCTTCTGCGGCAGAGATCTGCGGCTGCGCTTTCCAGGTGATCGCATCGGGCAGATCACCGACGGCCCGCAGGCCGCTGGTAAAGCCGTCTGCAACCGTCGGCACGGCTTGCGGTGAAGAAGTTACGTAGGGCAAGTTCGAGCACATCATCCCCCGCACGCCCTGCCGTGCCAGCCAGTCTCTCTGGCTTCTGCGGTGCACTTCCCAGCAGATCACAGGAAGCCCCGTGGCCACTGCTCGTTCAATGGTGCCCGGGTCAGCCGAATCGTGGATGCCTAGTGCATCGAAGCCACCAGCAAGCTGTTCAATGCCGCCAAAGTTCTCCGGGGCGAAGTAGCCCCAGGTCTTCATCCCGGCGGCCGATGCCAATTCGGCTCCGGTGCCGGTTGCCGGCTGCTTCCACACCGTCGATTCGATAGGAACCGGGGAAGCAGCAATCATCTCGATCAGCTCGGCGGCGTGCTGTCCGCTCTTGTCCTCGATAAAGAGGACCGCCTGGTCCGCCAGTGCTTCCAGAACGGTTTCCAGGCGTGCCAAGGGCTCCAACGCAGCATTCGGTCCAAGCCATTGGCGAGCATTGTTGCGCAGTGCTTGGAGCTCGTCCCACGCGGTTTCGCTGATCAGCCGCGGGACTCCGCATAAGCGCTCCAGGCTGGCGTCATGGTGGCAAATGAATTGGCCGTCCTTGCTCCGGTGCACCGAGATCTCGATGGCTTGGGCGCCATGGGCCAGGGCTTGCCGGTAGGCGTACAGCGTATGCTCGGTCCAGTTATCCCCCGACCCGCGGTGGGCAATGTAGAAGAGATCTTGCCCGAGCAGGTCTGCCGCGCTGACCGCCTTGGGCGAGGCGCGCTTTGCCACTAATTCCCCTGAGCACCCGGCCAGCAGCAATGCGCCGGCAGCCAAGCCCAGGAACGTGCGGCGGCTGACCGCGAGCGGCCCTGCAGTTCCGGTTTCCATGATGCCCCCTCGGCAGCCCAGGCCCTCCAAGGCCTGGGCTCTGGCGGGTCTGGCATTGTGCGGATCCTAGCTAACCGATCACGGACAGGTTGTCGAAGGACGCGGTCACCGGTGCATTGGATGTCGAGCCGGAGAGATACAGGCGCAGGCCTATGCCTCCTGGAACTTGCAGCTCGCTGGTCGAGTCGCTGGCGTTGAGCTGCCAGTCGGCTGGCTCGCTGTCTGCGGCAGCCCAGATCTTTGCCGCCAGCTGCGTCGGGTTGGTTCCTGTCACCGACAGCTTCAAGTGGACCGTCTGGCCAGCCTGGTAGCCGAAGGAGGACTGGTACTGTGTGGCCAGAACACTCTCCGCACCGCCCACGGCACGAATCAGCTGGATCTGGATGCCGCCCGAGGAAGTGAACTGGCTTTTGAGGTAGTACTGGTTCGCATTGCCCAGATACCTCGACGAGAAGGACACATAGGTTCCATTGCCGGTCGGCTGCTTATCCAGCTGTACCTGGACAGCGGCTTGCGTGGTGGTGCTGTCGACCACCGGCAGGTAGATCGCTGGCCCTGAACCGGGATTCAGGCCCAGAAGCTGGCCGACTCCCCCAGCGACGTTGGCGGTCGCCGCGGATCCGGTCCGCGTCCACGTGCCACCGGTATCGGCAGCGCCCCAATTGCCGGTGACATTGCGGCTAAAGGCGTCAACTGCCACCGGCCTTGGCGGTAGCGAGACCTTCACCGTTTCGGTGTGGCTATCCACCAAGCCGTCCGGATCACTGGCTTCCAGGGTTATCGTGTACTCATCTGGTTCGCTGTAGCTGAACGATTCAATGGCTGCGCCCTCCACCCAGTCGCTGCCGTTGCCGAAGGACCAGCGGTAGCTGAGCTCATCATTATCGGGATCAGAACTCTGCGAGGCATCAACGGTAACCTTCAGCCCGTCCACTTCAGTAATTTCGAAGGCCGCTTCCGGAGGCTGATTGGGTTCTGGCGGCGGCAGGATGGTGACCTGCTTCGTGGCCGTATCCGTCCCGTTGGCATCATCGGTGACGGTCAGCTTCACCTGATAGGTCCCGGGTTCTGCGTAGCTATGCCCGGCGGTGATGCCTTCGGCGCTGTTTCCATCTCCGAAATCCCATCCATAGCTGGCGATGGTGCCGTCGGGATCCGTGGACTCCGATGCATCCACGGTGAGCTGCTGGCTCTGGATCTCATGGGTGAATTCAGCCGTCGGACTGGCATTGGCAGGTCGTCCGATTCCAGCCTGGTAGTGGTTCGCCACCGCGGCCGGGCTCAGCTGCTTGCCGTAGACCGCGACTTCGTCGACCCGTCCGGCGAAACCGCCAGTTGGCGCCGAGCTCCATCCGCTGACACGGTCATTGCCCACTCGCCAGAAGCCGTCGAGTTCCAATGCGGATTTGGTGCTTGCACGCGAGGCTACTTGCTGCCCGTCCACGTACAGGCGCATGCCATCTTCTCCCAGACTTGAGACCACATGATGCCACCTGTTGTCGTTGTAGATCCCGGACGAGGTGATCACCCGGCGAGCGCCGCGTTCGGTCACGCCGAAGGACAACCGTCCCAGGGAATTCACATAGGTCAGCCGGTCATGGTCGGTCGAGTCCGCATTCTGTCCATTGCCATAGCCGATGAGCCGGCCACGCTGCAGGGGCGAGGCTTTGAACCACAGTTCGGTCGTGAACTCCTGCGGACGCTGCCAGCGAACCATGTCCTGCGCCCCGCTGCCGCCCAGGGACAGGCTGCGGCCATTTCCCCCGGCAATAGCTGATGAGGAATCGACTCCTGCATTTCCTGCGAGCTGCAGGTCTTCGCTTCCGGCGGCGTCAAGGGCAGTGGAGTTGTCAGCTGCTCCGAATGGCCAATAGGCCTTGGGCTTGTCAGCTTTGATGACCTTTTCGTATGCGGTGGAGGCAACGGTGTCCTGCGCCACCGTGATGCTTTCGGTGGTGCTGCGTGCCTCCTTCCCCGTCGGGTCCACGGCGAAGATCCGGTAGCTGTGCGTGCTTCCCGGCTCCACGTCCTTGTCCACGAAGGACATGCCTTGGCGCATCCAGAAGGTCGAGTCGGCTTGGACCGTGTGGATGGGCGCGTTATTCGCTCCGTCCCGGATCACCTTGTAGGCCAGGGTCTCGTTGTCCATGTCCGAGGCTGCCTGCCAGCGGATGCGCACTTCGCCTGCAGTGGTGGAGCTCAGGGTCGGAACGAAGTCCTCGCCGCTTGGCAGCGGTCCCCTGTCATTGGGCGCCAGGCTGCGGATGGCGAAGCGGACCAGTCCCTGCTGGTTCTTGTAGTTCACCCGCTGGAATTCACCACCATAGACAATGTATTCGTCATTGCCTGTGACACTCCATGGTCCTTGGCTCTGCCCGGTATAGGTGCCGGTGCTCAACGCCGGGAACCAGGTCTGCAGCCGCGGATGCGGCAGTCCTTCGAAGTTGGTATATCCGTGGATTTCACGGTCAATTGTCCCTGCTGTTTCCTTGCTGAAGGCCATGGCGCGGTTGTACTGCCAGTTGGGTTCCTGGGCGAATCCGCCGATGTTTCCGCAATAGTGCGGATGGCCGGCAAGGTAGAGCAGGTCTCCGGTGGCGTGCACGGAGTAGGTATCCCCGTGGCAGTCCTCTACCCAGCGTGTTTCGAGGTCTGCCCATTTGATAGCCACCACGCCTTCCAGGGTGGTCGCTCGACCGAACGTGTAGCCGCTGGCGTAGAAAGTGTCCTGATCTGTGGCAATGGACGTGATGGAACCAGTTTCCCCGCCATTGCGGACATGCGAGGCTGCCGGATATGGGTACTTCCCGCTGGTCTCGGTGCTCACGACGGCCAGGCCGTTGGCAAAGTCGCTGGTCGAGTTCACCTGCGTGAATTTGCCGCCCAAGGCCAGCTTTGTCCCGTCGGGCGACAGCGACATGGACTCGACGTGCCCTCCTGCGACCACGGGCCTGAACGACAGGAGGGCGGCGTCGCTGGCACGCAACGCAGCCGCTTGCTCGCGCCAGGCTTCGCCGATGCGGAAGAACGAACCGCCCAGGTACACCGTGGTGTTCGTGGCGACAATGCTGCGCACGGAATTGGAAGGCTGCGGGTCGAATTCCTCGATGCGTTCTCCGGTTACCGGGTCCAGTGCCGCAATGCGCGAGGCGCTTTGCCCGTCCAGGGTGGTGAAGTCGCCGCCAGCGTAGAGCCGGCTGCCGTCCGGCGAGGCAGCAAGAGTGAGTACCTGGGCATTGAATTCCGGAGTGAAGCTGTTGAGCAGTTCTCCGGTTCGAATGTCGTAGGCCAGGATGTTCTTGCGTGTTGCGGTTTGCGTCCCGGCCGCCGCACCTGCAGGACGTGCGGTAGCGAAGCTTCCTCCCGCATATACCGTGTTGCCAATGACCGCTTGGCTCCAGACCACGCCATCGATCTGGACGGTCGGGAGGGCATCGGCGGTGACGGTCGCAGGGGTGAGCGGGTCTGACGGATCCGCGGGCACACTATCTGCAAGTGCCTGCGGCGGCGTGGCTAATGCGGCGGCCGCGATCAGCGCGGTTGCAGCAATCATGGTCATGGCCCATCGGGCGATGGCCGGGGCGGATCTGCGGATCATGGCGATACCTCACCTGCGAGCTGTTGGATTTTCTTAGTTGCGCCGGTTTCGAATTCTAGGGTCACGTCAGACTCGGATTCTGTTTGGGCGCTGAAGAGATAGGTGGCAGTAGCCTGTTTGCCTGCCGCCAGTTGTGGAGGAAGTACGGTGCTGCGTGTGTCGGTGAGCACGGCCGCCGGTTCCCTGCCGTCGCCGTAGAACAAGCGCACTTGGGCCTTGCCCAAGTCCAGCGCGGTGACTCCGTCGTTGGATAACTCGATTTCAACCAGTGTCGCGGCCCCGGCGATTTGCCCGATGCCTTCTGCTTCGGACTGGGTTTGCTCGATGCGCTTGATCCGCATCTGCGCATGCGGGCCCGCCTGGACTTCTTCAGCAAGGTCCACCGCCTTGGCTGTGGCAGGCGGCTTGCCAGCCGCTTGGGCGTCCGGCGCCACTTTCTGCGCGTCCTTGTCCTTTTTCCATGTGGACTTCTCTGCTTTCTCGGCAGGAGCAGCTGAATCCTCGGATTTTTCAGCGGCTTTGCCCGCCTTGGTGGCGGGCGCCGCCAAGGCTGATTCGTGCAGCTGCTGATCGATAGTCGCCAATGTAGTTTCGGCTGGTTCCCCAGGCATGGCCGCTTGCGGCGAAGCCTGGGGTTCTACCGTGCAGGACACCAGGGCGATTCCCAGCAAGAGCAGCATCGGAACGATGCGCAGCTTGGCTGGGACATGGCCGAAGGCCGGAGGTTCTATTGCTTGTGCGCGTTGCATGATCTGTCTGGTTCTGCGCTCAGGCCCGCTGGACCTGGATAGATGGCGAACTTAGTTGCCCTAAGGCCACTCTGAGCTTGGTGCTGGAAGTATGCACGGTGTAGGGGAAGTACTCGACTCTCACCCCGACGGTTGCAAAGAGCTCTTCTAGTCCTTTTCCTTCGCGGGTGCCCTTCCAGTCATCTCCCTTGAAGAACACATCGAATCTGACATCCTCCCACGTCAGTAATCGGTTCGGATGAAAATCGAGAACCGCCTCATCCACGAAGCCTATCGAGGAGACGATATCCAGTCGTTCGCTTTCCGGTATCACCGGCCGTTTCCCCTTGGTTTGGAGCAGCCTTTCATCACTGACCACACCGGCAATCAGGTAGTCGCATCTGGACTTGGCTTGCCTGAGAATATTCAGGTGCCCGACGTGGAACAGGTCGAAAGCACCTGCGGCGTACCCAGTGATCATTATTTTCCCCAATTTCTCATGAACCAGTTGCTGATTCGATTCCCCATAGCATCCGGGCCATCCCCATGGCCTGGACGCTTTACTGTTTCCCAGAATTCTCGTGCCAGCCTCAGGCGCGGCGGCGGCCAATTTCCGCAGACGGTACTGCATCGAATTCCACCGAAGGCTCTCCGGCACCGGCCAAATCCAAGCACAGCTTTTCGTAGGCCCGGGCAACATCGTCCCAGTCATAGTCGCTAGCGCGCTTTCGTGCGAGCTGGGCGCGTTGGCGAACGGCATCGTCCTTTGATTCGGTGCGGTCGAAGAGCCTGGACGCGGATTGCGGGTCATTGAAGTATTCGCCGGCTGCCTGGGCCACTTCGCGGTTGAAGTTCACGTCATAGGCGTTGATCGCCGTACCGGCACCCAACGCCCTGAGCAATGATGGGTTGGTACCGCCGACCGAATGGCCATGCCAATAGGCAAGTGCATGGGCATAGAGCTCATCTAGCAGCTGCTGGTCCCATACCCCGCCTAGGAAGCGGACTTGTTCCGTGGCCGCGGCATGAACCTGCTGAGTGTATTGCTCGGCATAGGGCGCCGAACCGACGACCACCAGCGGGAGCCTGGCCTGCGACTGGCTGTAGCCACGGACAATCATCTCCACGTGGTTCTCCGGCTCGAAGCGGGCCACTACCAGATGGAACTTTCCGGATTCCAAGCCGAGCTCAGCCAATTTCACTGCAGCAGCCTCGGGAATTTGCGGTGCCCCATAGGTGATGAGCCTCGTTGCCCGCGAGAATTTCGCCGCGTAGTAGTTGGCGATACCCAGGGCATCGGCAATCAATTCCCTGCTCCACCAGACGCAGAGGCGCTCGCATAGCCGGTAGTACTTCTGGCCAATAGGTCCCCACTTGGCCCGTTTCCATTCCAGCCCATCCACGTGCGTGGCGACGGGAATCCTTCCCAAACGCAGCAGCGGGAGCAGCGGGGCATTGGCCGCGTTGAAGACAATCGCCGCATCGGGCCGGTTGAAGAGGGCATGGATCACCGACAGTGCAGTATGACTCAGCGTCTCGAGGCTCCTTCGCCTCATGGCAGGCAAATGCACCAGTTTGATGCCCTGGTATTCGCTCATGCGCTCGTCTTTGGCAGTGCCACGGCAATATACGGTCACCTCGTGCCCTTGATCGGCCAGGCGGCGCCCTACCTCTTCAATAGCAGTCTCGAAACCGCCATAGCGTGCAGGTACTCCCCTGGTGCCGATCAAGGCAATGCGCAGCTTGGCGCGCGAGTCATGGTGCTCGGTGCGTTGCATTCTGTTCCCCCAAATTTAAACAGCAGAATCAACGTTCGCTTGCTTGCCGCACCAGCGTCGATCCCCAAAATCAACGGCGAGTTCCGGAACATGCCGCAAGCATGCGTTTCTCATCTACCGAGCATATGTGTCGTGCCGTTGCGGCACACGAGTGCACCCGTACTTGCGTTACCCGCGAATTACTTGCTCGGGGGTACTTGGAATACTCACTGGCCACTGGGGAAGTTTTCTCGTCAACCTCGAAGTCCATGGATCGAGAGAGAAACATCACGATTGAATAACGGTTCATTCCATGCCACCATTTACAGCAGGGCCCGCGTGACCCTTAAACCATCGTCTATATTGAATGAGCAGGGCCTGTTTTGCTGGGGAGCACGGGTTAAGCTCCGAGGATCCTTTGCAGAACCTTTCCCCCAAAAACCTCTTGCCCCTCGGTCCGGATACATCCGGCCAATCTTCCCAGCGGCCGCGCCTGATCGCGGCATTGGCCTTAGTCGCCGCGTGCGGCATCGTTGCCACCTCCTTGAACCCGGTGCCCGTGGCCGCTTCGACCACATCGGTCGCCGATGCCATGAACCGCACAGTTGGCTCCGGCTGGGGCTCTACTTCAAGTGGAATCCCCTACCTAGCCAACAGTCCAAGCCGTTTCGCCGTAGATGGTTCCCAGGGTGAAATTACCTTGGTCCCCGGCAAGCTCAGCCATGCCACCGCCGCCATCAACGCTGCCGACATGCAGGCCGGCGTCGATATTTCCTTCGACTCGCTGCCCAGCACGGGTTCGTCCTATGCGCACCTAGGTGCCCGAAGTACCGCAGATGGCCAATACACCGCTTCGCTTCGGCTGCAAAGCACTGGCAATCTGTCCCTGGAAATTTCACGGACCGTCAGCGGTAAAAAAATCGTGCTCGATTCTCGGCAGATCAGTGCTGCGGCTCGCCCGGGGACTGCGTACCATGTTGACTTCGCCGTCGCCGGAAGCGGCACCGCGTCGCTCAAGGCCCGCGCCTTCGCAGCTGGCAGCGGAACTCCCGAATGGCAACTGGAATCGGAAGATGCATCCACAGCGCTGGCCTCGGCCAAAGGCAGCTTGCGCATAGGCGGTTACCTTTCGGCCAGCGCCGCCGGCAACTCCGGTCTGCACGTTGATAATCTGGTGGCGCGTTCAGCTACCGAACCGGCGATGCAGGCCCCGGAACCGGCACCTGCCCCATCGCCTTCCCCAACTCCCGAACCTGCACCTGAGGCCGAAGGAACCGTTCCCCACTCCGAAGAGGTCAGCGTTGGCGAGCAGGCACCGCAGGCGGGAACCCTGGGCGCCATCCCTTCAACAGCACTTTATGTTTCGGCATCCGGAAATGATGCCTCCGGCGGTACCGCCTCAGCGCCACTGCGCACCCTGTCCAAGGCCATTTCCAAAGCCTCCAGCGGACAGACCATCGTGGTGCGTGGTGGCAGCTACCATGAGTCGGTAGTGATCCCCGCAGGCAAGAGCCTCAAGCTGCGCGAATACCCGGGAGAGACCGTCTGGCTCGATGGTTCCAAGGCAATCACGGGCTTCTCCGCCGCGAGCAATGGATGGGTGAAATCCGGCTGGGACTACGATTTCGATACCAGCCCGACCTACACCCGGGGAGCCACAGACAATACGGCTGAAGCATGGGGCTTCATCAATTCCAGCTATCCCATGGCAGCCCACCCCGACCAGGTATGGATCAACGGGACCAAGCAGACCCAGGTATCCTCGGTTGCCAAGCTCAAACCGGGTGCCTTCTATGTGGACCGCGCCAATAACAAGCTGCACCTCGGTACCGACCCAACCGGAAAGTCCGTGCGCGCTTCTACGCTGGTCAAGGCCCTGAGCATCCGCAGCGGCAATTCCAGCGTTTCGGGTATCAATGTGCGCAAGTTCGCTCCTTCGGTGCCCGACATGGGTGCGGTCACCGCGGAGAAGCCGGGCATCACTGTGCAGAACCTGACCATCGAGGATACGGCAACCACGGGTTTGAACGTCAGCGCTGTGAAGAACACCGTGAGCAACGTGAAGATCCAGCGCAGCGGCATGCTGGGCATGAACGCCGTGTACGCTGACGGACTGGTCGTCAACAAACTGGCCTCCACAGGCAATAACCACGAGCGGTTCAACACTTCGCCTGTCTCCGGCGGGCTGAAGATCGGACGCACCCGGGGCGTGACGGTGAAGGATTCCAAGCTCAACAGCAACTACGGTCCGGGACTATGGCTGGATGAATCCGTCTACGATTCCAAGATCCTGAATAATGACCTGATCTCCAATACCGGGCACGGACTGTCGCTGGAGATCTCCGCAAAAGCAGTGGTGGCCAACAACCGCATTACCAAGAATTCCGGATTCGCCTTCAAACTGAACAACACCAGCGATGTGAAGATCTGGAACAACACCATCAGCGGCAAGAACCGGGTGCTGAACATCGTGCAGGATGCGCGCCGCGCAGCGGACAAGTCCGCCCCCGGGCACGATCCGCGCCAGCCATTCCCTGACACCACCATGACCTGGATCAATAAGAACATTGTCGCGAAGAACAACGTGTTCTCCAATACCGGCGGTGGCAACGCAATTCTTGCCGTCGAGGACTACTCGGGCAGCTACACGGCGGAACAGATGAAGATCTCCCTGGCGTCCAATGCCTATCACCGCATCAACTCCACGAATCCGAAGTGGTCCTCCGTCTGGTCCAAAGGCGCTGGAAACCCCGCGGTGTTCACCACCTTGCCGGCCTTCGCCAAGTCCACCGGACAAGAGCTGAATTCCTTTGAACTCACCTCCAGCACGGTGCTGAGCAGTACCAATAATCCGACTACCAGCATTACGGGCAAGAACAGCCAAGCTACCGCATTGCCTAGCGATATTGCCTCCCTGATAGGACAGGCTCCCGCTTCCAAGCGCATCGGCAGCTACCCGCGCTAGGCTCCGGGCCACCCTGTCAGTACAAGCAACGGATCCCGGCTCGGCATTGTGCCCAGCCGGGATCCGGTGCATTCGGGTTCAGTTGCCCATCGCCACCGGCGGATCCGGCGGCTGCTTGCGCTGCAGGGGTGCAGCGTGTTCCCAGTCCAAGGCCGCTCGGCTGCTGGCCGGTTCCAGCATCAGGGCAAACACCAGGAAAATCAGGAATAGCGCACCGGCATCTACCAGCCCGTTTTCCATCACGCTGCGGATGATCACGAATGCCAGCAGCGGGAACAGCAAGCTGCGCAGCCTGCTTGAACGCAATGCGGCGAAAACCGTCAGCAGAACCCAGAAAGCCACAAGCAGCGTTCCGATGATTCCAGTTTGCGCCAGCAAGGAAATCCACGAAGAATCGAAAACCTGCTCATCCCAGTACTGCCCTTCGACAGCAATGGTCTTCTGGCTCAATCCCGCACCGATCCATCTCTGCCATGAATCATTGGGCAGGTTCAGCACTACCGACCAGCTGATAGTCCGGGAGTTCAACGTCATCACCGAGGCACTGTCCTCGCGAGCCATCAGATTCTGCAAAACCGGAGTCAGGAACGCAAGATAGAACACCAGCGGAAGGGCCGCCAGCGCCGCCACGATGGTCTGCAACGGGATTCGGCGGAGCATCAGCAGCATGCCAGCTGCCGTGCAAGCAGCCGCGATGAGAGCGGTGCGCGACTCGGAGAGCAGAAGGATGGAGCTGAGCAACACCAGCATCCCCACGTGCCACCACCGCACGTGCGCGCGCAGCGATTGGTGGAAAAGAACCAGTGCCGGGATGCCGGAAAGCAAGGCAATCTCATTGGGGCTCAGCGGAGGGATGCCGCCTGTCAAGCGCCCGCCTCCGCCCAGCGCCAGCCCGGTCCCCGCGCTGATGATGCCCACCGCGGCCAAACCGACGCACATGGCCAGCAGCACCTGGTGGGCCGGGAAAACCCGCATGATGAACAGCACTGTCGCTGCCAGCATCGCCACGCGGATCGCGATGATGGCCGAGGCCATGACATTGCCTTCTGCCATCGCCCCGATCACGCTCAGGGCCAGAACCGGAGCGAGCAGCGCGATACTGCGCACGCCTACCGGCTGGCGGACCCCACTCCACATCCACAGCAGGATCGCCCAGCACAGCACGGCGCCTTGCAACAGCGCCTTGAGCACGACCACGAGGTCCAATCCGCCGGTGAACAGCGTTCCCTGGCGCCAGGCCACCACGCTGAAGACCATCAGGATCCACAGCAGGTTCAACTGCCACAGACGCGGAACCCGGTAGCGCCGTGGCACCGGAATCTGCTCCGCCGGCGTCCAGGACGGGCTGACGGCCGGAGGCATGATCAGGTACCCCGCCGGTGCCGGAAGCGCGAAGGCTTGCGCACCAGCACCAGCCCGGTCGCTCCGACTCGCACAGCGTTCAGCTCCTGCAGGGCATCGGCAACCTGTCGGTAGGTGGTTCGCCGTTCACGTCCGGTGAGGATCACGCAATCGCTGTGCAGGGCCACTGCGGTGGCGTCCACCGGCTGGCCCTCCATGCTGGCTACGAAGATCACTACATCGAAATCCTCTTCGAGGGAAGCGATCAAGCTGTCCAATCCGGCGAACACATCGAAACGGCGCAGCGTTTCAGGTTGCGGTCCGGCAGGGAGGTAGCCCATCGGCACCGATTCGATATGAGTGAGCGCATCATGCAGCTCGCTGGTGCCAGCGAGCACTTGGGCCAGGCCCGTTCCACTTGCCTCGTCGCGGCGCAGCGGCTCCAGTTGACGGTCGGCCTGCACGATCACCGAGCGCTTGCCCATGGCCGCCAGGGTCTGGGCGAGCTGCTGCCCATCGAGAACCGCATCGGCACGGGTACTGAGCACCAGGATGCGTTGCGGCAGGCGCCCGTCATTGGCCATCAGCAGGTTCGATACCAGCTGGCGGTAACCGACCTGGATGCCGGTCGGGTTGGCACGGGCTCCTTCCTTGGACCGGGCCGCCACGGTGCCCAGCACGCGCATGCGCAATTGCCGTTCGGCGTCGCGGCCGCGCAGGATCCTCGGATCCAACTTGTGCAGCGCCAGGGCCAGCAGCAATCCCAAGCTGGCTCCCGAAACCAGGCCCAGGGCCAGATTCACGGATTTGCGAGGCGCGGTGGCGTACTGCGGTGCCGCGGCCGGCACGGACAACTCCGCTTTGACTTCGAGCTTCTTGGGGTCGGTGTTCTCCAGCTTCTGGATGGACTCCGCCAGCAACCCGGCAGCCGTATTGGCGATGTCCGCGGCCTGCTGGGCCTCCGGGGCCTTCGCCGTCACGGCCAGCAGCACGGTATCGACCGGATTGGTGGCGTTCACATTGGATTTGACGTCCTGGAAACTGCGATCCAGATCGAGCTCGCGGATCACCTGGTTGATCAGCTGCGGATCATTGACCAGCTGCGGGTAGGACCCCACTCGCTGCAGCGCGAACTGGCCACGGGCATAGGCCGTGTCCTGGCTGGAATTGACGCTGACGAACAAGGTCGACTTCGCGGTGTAGACCGGGGTCATCCCCAGGGTGATGGCGATGGAGGCGAGTATCCCGGCAAGGGTGCTGGCCGCGATCCACCACATGCGGGTTCGCAGCACGAAGAGGAAATCACTCAGATCCATGCCTGCCGCCTCCCGATGCGCATGCTGTCCCCAGCCCAATTCCGGTGCAGCTGGCCAGGTGCGATGTTCTTGGTAATCAAGCGCTTTGGCCAAGGCCCTTCACCTCCCGGTACCACTTGCCCAGGGCCAGCGCCAGGAAGCCTGCGTTGGCCAGCAGCAGCAGGACATACACCGGAATGAACACCGATGGCAGCCACAGCGTCAGGAAGGCCAGGCAGATCAGGCCGAAGTCGGTAGGCACGACGGCCAATGAATACAGGGCCGAGCTCTTGCCCTGGCCCTGCAGGTAGTGCCCCGTTCTCCCGGAGTTCAGCCGGCGCAGCTGATCGGTGAGGATCATGGAGAAGAACAGGCTGCAGGCCACGACCTGGTAGGCAATGGGCACCAGGTACCAGGCGCCTTCTACCGGGTAGAACCGGTACCACGAGATCAGCACCATCGCGTGCAGGGCAGCGGTCTTGATCGCGTCGACAATATGGTCCAGCCATTCGCCGGCAGCGGATCCGGAACCTTGGAGACGGGCCAGCTGCCCATCAGCAGAATCCAGCGCATAGCCAAGCACCAGCAAAGCCGTGATCAGCAGCGAAGAGCCGAAGGACGGTTCCAGCAGCGCGATCACCGCAATTCCGCCAGCCGTGCATAGAGCGCTGATGCCGGTGACGCCGTTGGGCGTTAGCCGAAGCAGATAGGCCAGTGCCGCCAGCCGGCGGCCCAGTGGCCTGTTGACGAAGCGCGAGTAGGCTGGCGCTCCCTTATTGGTTTTCTGCCGCTGGCGCAGTTCTGCGACTGCCCAACGGTATCCTTGTTGTTCTTGCAGCATGTGAGTCCTCCCCAGTGAACTCTTATGTGCTTGCGGCCGCGATCGGCCGCAAGCGCCCCCGATATTCAGCCCTGTCCCCAAGCACCGCATTTGTGCAGCGCATCCCCAGGGGACAACCCAAGCTGAGTACAATCTAGTTCATTTCCCGTGTTCTATCCATCGAATTCCTATTCCTAGGCGAAGCCGCTGAGCCAGCGCTCGCGATTCGCACCGCATTGGCGCAACGAACTGCGAACGCCCGGACTCATTCGGCGATTTCCCGCACCTCCAGATCATCGAAACCGCCGTTGACCGGCGCGTTACCCGCCGAGCCGGAGAGGTAGACCGACAACCCCAAACGGCCTTCGGCCTGCAGTGCGGCGGTGGAGTCGGTGGCGTTGAGCTGCCAGTTCACCGGCTCATCCTGGCCTTGGTTGTAGGCCTTGGCCCGCAAGCTGGTGGAGCTGCTGCCCTGAGCCTGCAAACGCAGCCACACGGCCTTGCCCGGCGAGCCGTCTACCTGGCCGATGACGGTCTCGGCGCTCAACGCACTGACGCTGCCGGAGACGACCTTCTCCAGGGTCACCGCCACCGACCCATTGGACAGGAACCTGACCTTGGCGCGGTACGCCCCGACGCCAGGAATATCCCGGATGGTCACCGTCTGGTAGATGCCTCCGCCGGTGGCTGCCTTGTCGCGGCTGAGCTTGATGCGCATGTCGCCTTCCCGTACCGTGGCTGGCAGCCACGACAGCGGTCCACTGCCGGCGGAGGACATGCGGATCGTTCCGGTGCCTCCGGCCACGCTGAAGTTGGACGATGAGCCTTGCCGCGTCCAGGTTCCCCCGGTATCGGCGTCACCCCAGCCATCGGAAACGGTGCGTCCAAATGCATCTGAGACCAGCAGGGCCGGTTCGGCGACGACCGCGACCTGCACTTGCTGGACCAGCTCGGCACTTGCGCCGTCCTCGTCGGTGACCACCAGCTTGATCGGATAGCCGCCTGGCTCGGCGTACTCATGTGAGGCATTCTGGCCGCTGGCGGTGTTACCGTCTCCGAAATCCCATGCGTAAGTGGCAATCTGGCCATCAGCATCGCTGGAGGCGGCGCCATCGACCTGGACTTCAAGTCCGTTCACTTCCAGGGCGAAGGCCGCCACCGGTGCCGAATTCTGGACATCCACTTCGGTTTCAGTGCGTGATTCCAGCCCGTTCCTATCGCTGACCGTCAGGGTGACCGTGTACCGGCCGTCCTCGGCGTAGCGATGCTGCGCAGTTTCTCCCAGAGCGTTCTGCCCATCGCCGAAGTCCCACTGGTATCCGGTAATCGGCGTATCCCCGGCCGTGCTGCCCGAGGCATCGACGCCCAGTGCGAGTCCGCGTACCGAGGTGCTGAACTGCGCCTGCGGACCTTGGGCGGCGGCAACCGTGGCCACCTGGCTGATGGTGCTTTCCCGCTCCCCTGCCTGGACGGTCAGCGTCACCGAGTAGGTGCCGGCCGACTCGTAGCTGTGGCTGGCCGCCACTCCGCTGGCCTGGGTTCCATCGCCGAACTCCCACAGGTACCCGGTGATCTCCCCGCCGGCTGCCGGAGGCAGCGAATCGGAGGCGTCCACGGTGATCGCGAGCTCATCGGCTTCCCAGGTGAAGGCCGCGGTCGGATCCAGCTCGGCCGGGTCCTGCACGGTGACTTCGCTGGAAGCGGTGCCGGTGGCGCCCTCGTTGTCGGTGACGGTCAGGGTCACGGTCTTGGTGCCGCTGCTTGAGTACTGGTGCATGGCTTCGGCCCCGGTCCCGGTGGTCCCGTCGCCGAAGTCCCATTCCCAGGACACGATCTGCCCATCGGCATCATGCGATGGTGCGGCGGTGAAGACGGCGGCCAGTCCGTCGACGGTGGATTCGAAGGCAGCTTCCGGTGCCGTGTTCGGCACCTTCACTTGCACCGAATTCGCCACCGTGCCGGTGGCCCCGTGCTCATCGGCCACCACGAGGGTGACCTCGTAGGTTCCCGGTTCCGCGTATTCGTGGGCGGCTTCGGCCCCGGTGGCCTCGGTCCCGTCGCCGAAGTCCCAGGCATAATCCAGTTCCCCGCCCTCGGGGTCTGCGGAGCCAGCACCGTTGACTTGGATACCCAGGCCGTCAACAACCACTTCCATGGCCGCGAGCGGAGCGGAGTTTTCCACCGTCAGGATGCTCTGCGCCTGGGCGGTGGCCCCAGCGCTGTCTGTCACCGTCAGGGTCACCGTGTACTCTCCGCCTGCGCTATAGGCATGCTCCACGTCCTGGCCGGAGGCCTTCTGGCTGCCATCGCCGAAGTCCCACTCGTAGGACAGCTCTCCTTGTTCCGGATCCTCGGATCCGGAACCGCTCAGGCTTACCTTCAAACCGGTCTGTTCGCTGGCTATCGCGGCCACCGGCGGCTGGTTGACCGCCTTGGCCTCGACCTGCTGCGTCTTCGTGGCAGTGCCACCGCGGTCATCGGTAATGGTCAGCACCACCGTGTAGGTGCCGGCCTGGGCGTATTCATGAAGCACTCCTTCGGTCTGCACGGTGGTGCTTTGCCCGTCGCCGAAGTCCCAGGCGTAGCTGGCGATGGTGCCGTCGGCATCGGTTGATCCGCTGGCGTCGAAGGCCACCGTCAGACCTTGGCTGGTGCTGGTGAAGTCGGCCAGCGGATCCTGGTTCGGCTCGCCGGCAATCCCGTAGTGCTCATTGACCTCGGCTTGGCTCAATGCCCTGGCGTAGACGGCGGCCTCATCGATTTCGCCATCGAACCATGCGGAGCTGGCTCCGGACCATACCCGGTCCCCGCCAAT
Organism: Glutamicibacter sp. NPDC055354; assembly: GCF_053644955.1. NCBI lineage: Bacteria > Bacillati > Actinomycetota > Actinomycetes > Micrococcales > Micrococcaceae > Glutamicibacter > Glutamicibacter sp. NPDC055354. The sequence continues at coordinate 282,865 of NZ_JBSHMB010000001.1, read as the reverse complement.
GCGCCAGTAGCCGTTGAACGGCTCGGCCGCGGTTTGCGGGTTGGTGCCGGTGAGCGCGCCATCGACGTACAGCTTCATGCCCTCGCCGGACAACGTGGCAACCAGATGATGCCAGTCACCGTCGTTGTAGGCCCGGCCGGTGGTGACCAGATTTTCAGCTCCGGTGTAGACGCCGAAGACCAAGGTGCCGTCATTGCGCATGTAGACATGCCGGTCGTAGCTGGAGGACAGGCCGCTGGCCGCATTGCCGAAACCGATGATCTTGCCTCCATTGCCCGTGGTTGTCCGGAACCAGGCCTCGGTGGAGAACACTGTCGGGTTCTGCACCGCCCGATTCGAGACCACCGCGGCATCGGACTCGCCGAAGCCCAGCGATGTGCCGTGGCCGATGGCGGAATCTTCTGCGTAGCGGACCGGGCCGTTGATGGTTCCGTCGTTGCGGGCGATGGTGCTGTCCGTGGCCACGTTGCCCCCGGTTTCATCCAGGCGCCAGTACATCTGCGGTTCATCGCCGTAGACCGCGATGCCGTAGGCATCGGCTGGAGGCTCGGGAATGTCCGCAGTGCGCCCGGTGGATTGGAAGAGCTGCAGCACGGTGGCTGCGTCAATTTGCTCATTGAAGATCGCCACCTCGTCCAGCTCGCCGTTGAAGGCCTTGCTCGACGGCTGGTTCGGCCAGCCGTTGAGGTTGTCCCCGCCGATGCGCCACATGCCGGAGTAGGCCTGGCCGCTGCTGGCATCGGTGCGTTCGGCGACCTTCAGCCCGTCAACATACAGGTGCATTCCGGCTTGGCCCAGTGTTGCGGTGAGCTGGTGCCACTGCCCGTCGTTGTAGCTCGCCGAGGAACTGACCGTTGCCGCCCACCCCAGCCATGTGCCAAAGTGCAGGCGTCCGGAATTGTCCATCCAGGCATGGCGGTCGTAGCTACCGGAGTCGCCGGTGGCCGAGCTGCCATAGCCGATCAGCTTGCCGCCCTGGTCGCTCTCGGTCTTGAACCACAGCTGGGTGGTGAAGGTGTCCGGCGCGGTCGCGGCATTTCGGCTCGCCAGGGACTGCCCGCTGAATCCGCTGGCATCATCGTCGCTGATCGCACCGGGCAGGCCGCGCTGCAGGGCCGCGCTGGCGTCGGCATCGTCGAAGCCGATGTTGTCAAAGGCTACGCTGCCATCGGATTCGTTCAGTGGATAGTAGATATCCGCGCCGGTCTCTCGCAGGACCTGCGTATACGGACTCTCGGCGCTGTTGCTGACGGTCACCGGATCCGAGCGCGGACCGATGTAGTTATTGCCCCACGGGTCCGAGACGCGTACCCGGTAGGTGTGGGTGCTGCCCGGAGCCACGCTGTCATCGCGGAAGCCCAGCGACTGCTTTTTCCACCAGATGGAGGACACGTCCTGGCTGTCGATGGCGGTGAGCGAATTATCGCGCAGCAGCTCGTAGGTGAGCGTTTCGTCATCGATATCCCAGGTAGTCGGCCAGGCCACGCGCACGGAACCGCTGCGTTGGGAAATCGCCGACGGCTTCAGCTCCGCGGTGTACTCGGGCCGTATCGAATTCGACGACAGCGACCGCTTGGGGAAGACAGCCAAGCCCTGCTGGTTGGTGTTGTTCAACCTGGTGAACTCGCCGCCGAGAACCAGGTAGTCCCCGTTATTATCCATGGCCCAGCCACCTTGGTACTGCCCGGTGTAGGTACCGGTATTGATCGAGGGATACCAGTGCAGCAAGGTCGGGATTGGCTGGTTGCGCACCAGCGAATTATTCGACGGCGCAGTGGCATCCGTACCGGTGGCGAAGGCAGTCTCCGCCAGCGCGCGCTTCCAGATCATCGGATTCTCCTCGGGGAACCCGTTGACCGACGAGCAGTCGTGGGCGTGCGGGGTCGAGTAGACCACGTCGCCCATGATGCTGATCGATGAGGTCGATCCATAGCAATTATCGAGCCAGATCAGGTCTCCGGTGGCGTAATCGGCGGCAAATCGGCCGTCGAACCAGTGCCAGCCCATGCCGTTGTTCGCCGCGTAGATGACGCCGTTTTCCAGTTTCAGGTCCACGACCCATGCACGGGCATTGTCATCGATCCGCGCCGGGACCGGAGTGGAGCTCCATGCCGCCTGCTGGCCGGTGGTCTCATTCACGGCGCCGATGCCGACCTTGGGCTCGTTGTTGATCGTCTGGAAGCGTCCGCCAATGACCACGCGGTCGCTCTGGTCGGTGGCGATGATGCCGTGGACGATATCATCGGTGGCCGGTGCCCACGCCTGAAGTTCCGCGTTGGCGCGGTTCAGCTTGGCGACATTGCGCCGGGTCTGGTTGGCCACGGAGTTGAAGGAGCCGCCCAGGTAGACAGCGTCGCTGGTCACTGCAAGGGTTTCCACAGACCCGCCCACGCTGGCGGAGAAGGAAGTCAGCGCCCCGTTGGAAGTGGTGAATTCAGCGATCTTGCTGCGGGCTTGGCCGCTGACGGCGGTGAACTGTCCACCTGCGTAGAAACGGCTTCCATCCGGAGAGAACTCGATATCCATGACTGGAGCGTTGAAGTTCGGGTTCCAGGGCAGGATCTGCCCGTTGGTGATGTTGAAGGCCATGGCGTTATTGCGAACCACTTCCCCGGCGCCGCCAGGATTCGCACCGCTTGGCCGTACCCGGGTGAATGAACCGACCACATAAGCCACATTCCCGCGCACACGCAGGTCCCAAGCCACCCCGTTCAGCTGCGGGGTAGGAAGATGATTTGCGCTGACCGTCTCGGGCAGCTCGATTTCCTCTTCGCCAGCGGCTGTCGCCGGAATTGCGCTCAGGCCGGCAATGACCAGCACAGCCGCGGCGACCGAAGCCAGCACCCGTGTGAATCGCCGCACGGGTGTGCGCCGGCCTGCCGTTATCTGCTGCTCTTCCATGTCCATTCCGTTCATTGTTGATACCGGGGCTTTGCCAAGTCAGCGCTGCTGGGCGAATCGGCCCGCTGGTTGCCCCTGCCGGGGCAAGTGCACGGCAACCGATTTCTGCAGCCACCGCCGCATGGCCAAGCCGCCGGCCAAGGCACCAGCGGCGGCGGCCCACGGAACCAGCCGGTAGTCCGAAGTGAATACCAGGACCGAGGCAATCAGCACCACGGACAGGATGCTGTCCATGAACCTGATAGCAAATACCGGCCGTGCATTCTCGTGTACCGCAGCCAGCAGGCCATACGGCGTGGATGCCGCCACCGCGCTGGCATACGCCAGCCACCCGGTAACAGCAAGACCTGACGGGCGGATGCCCGTCAGCAGAGGTCCGCCCCAAGGCAGCAGCACCAGCCCAATGGCCGCGCAGCCTGCGGTGGCCAGCAAAAGCTTGAGCACCACCGAATCAGTGTTCTTCAGCTGGCGCCAAGGACCGGCATCTCGGTCGCGGGCCAGTGACGCAAACAGGTAGGCACAGGTGCCGGTGACCAGCAGCATCGCAGGAGCAGCATAAAGCCTAGCCGCCTCCAGCGCGCCGGCTGCGGCCAGGCCGATCAAGGCGGTGACGAGCACGCGCATCACGGTCAGCTGGGCCGGGCGCAGTCCTTGCAGGGCAGAGCGCCAGATTCCGAATCTGGCCACAGCCCGGATTTGCGCCGGACGGTGGGCCGGCGTTTTTTCGCTGTTTGGCAGGCGCAGCCAACCGAAGGCGGTTCCGGCGCATTGCCCGGCCAGGACCGCCAAGAAGAACGCTTCCAGCGTCAAGGTGGAAAAGACGCCGAATCCCAGCAGCACCATGCTGGTGGTTCCCAATACCACCAGGTCCACCGCGATCAGCTTTCCGAAGCTGAGGATCACCATGTAACTGCGCCGAACCAGCTCTTCAGCGACGTAGGCAACCACTGCCAGGCCGTAGAGCACAGCTCCGAGCAAGCCCAGCTCGGTACCCGCCCAGCAAAGCAACGCTCCGATGGCCCCCAGGGACAGGGCCAGCAACGCGAGCCAGAAGCGCAGTCCGGCCCGCACATGCGGATCATGCCGGTCCAGTACCGTCAACGAGTCGCCGACAAAGCCGGAGATGATGGCGGCTGCAAGGATCAGCGCTCCGTAAAGCGTCGAAATGAGGCCCAGCGCCTCCAGCCCGAGAAGCTTGGCGGCCAGCATCAGCACAATCAGGCTCGTCAGGGACTGGATTGCCTGTGCCGTGGAAGATGAAGCTACACCGGCAACCTTGTTCAGCAGGGTTCTGGCTAGAGTCATTTCTTCTCTGCCTTCAACGTGAACAACCCTGGAGCGTGCTGGTTGTCCAGATCCACCTGCACCTTTGCCACGGCTCCGGCATCTTGGACGATGAAGGCGTAGTGGGCGCTGGCCTGCTTTCCTGCCTCGATCGTGCCAGAGAAGTCATAGGCCTCGACCTCGCCGTATAGCGGCAGTGCTGCCTGCTGGCCCTTGCCCGGCACGAGGTTAATGATCACACTGGAGATGTCCAGTTCCTCACCGGATCCATTGCTAATCCGGACCTCGTACACCCGGTATTTCGCTCCGGTGAAATAGCCTGGTCCCTCGCTTTTCACGATGCCATTGCCGATCGCGGCAACCGTGACGTTGATGCCGTCCCGATAGCTGGCTTGTGTCGCATCCTTCATATTCGCCGGCATGCGGTCTGCGGCCCTGACTGCTTCACCGGATCGCTTCACCACCGGCAGCTTTCCATCGCCGGCTTCGAAGGCTATCCCGCTGTAGTCCGCTGGCTTCTCTACTTCGGGTGCTGGCTCGTCGCTGGGCACTTTGGTAGCTTCCAGCTGCGGCGCACTGTCTTCCGGTGCCTTCGTCGGATTGGCCTGCGGCTTCCCAGTTGGCGGTGCGTACGGTGATGGTGCTTGTTCTTGCGGCGCCGCATTGTCCAGCTCGTTCGCCTGGGGCGCAGCTGAAGTGCACGCTGCAAGCAAGAAGATCGATGAGCAGAGCATCCCCAGCGTTGCCAGAATTCTTATCCGTCCGGCGGGTTTCGTGGCAAAGGAGTCGGCGGCAGCTGGGGGGCAAGTCGTGTTTTCGCGCGACTGACATGCCGCCGACTCCGCCTCATGAGCCCACCCGGAACTCGCAAGCGGGAATTCTCCCGCGCAGGAAATCGGATGGACTGGTTGATGCGCATCCGGCGGTGTCCCGCCAGAGCAATTCTTGTTGATAGCCCGAGTGCTTCCAGGCTCATGTGCTCGCAACGAACGCATTTTCTGATCCCCCACAGAATCCGTACTGCTTTGTTTTCGAACATTGGTTGCGCTTGGCACCCGATGAGAGGTAGCGCATGCTTGCGGATCCTGGCTGCAAATTGATGCGGCCCGATATCTTCTTGTCCCAGTGGCCCTGCCACGGCGTGCCCGCGGGCACGCTGCAAGTTCTCATCCTGGCTCCTAGTAGGCACCGTCGGGCTTGATCATGACCTGGAAGGTACGCCAGATCAACCGCAAATCGCTGAGCACGGTCCAGTTCTCTGCGTAGTACAGATCCAGCCGCACGCTTTCCTTCCACTCCAGGTTTGACCGTCCGGAGACCTGCCAAAGTCCGGTCACCCCCGGCTTCAGCAGCAACCTGCGGCGGGCGTGGCCATCATAGGTTTCCACTTCGGCGAACAGCGCAGGACGAGGTCCGACCACCGACATGTCCCCGCGCAGGACGTTGAGGAACTGCGGCAGCTCATCCAATGAATGCTTGCGCAGCCAGTTGCCGCACCGGGTGACCCTCGGGTCGTCTTTCAATTTGAACAGCGGCCCTGCCCCTTCATTCAGCTTTTGCAGGGCGGCCAATTGCGCTTCGGCATCGTGGACCATGGTGCGGAATTTGATCATCTTGAAGGGGCGGCCGTCCTGTCCGGCCCTTTCTTGGAGGAAGAAGATCTTCCCCGGGCCCTCGCGCCGGATCAGCAAGGCGATCACCAGGAAAACCGGTGACAAGGCCAGCAAGGCGAGCAGCGAGAAGACGATGTCGAAGCCGCGCTTGCAGAGGTATCGCGCTCCGGTGAACTTTGCCAGTTCCACATGCAGCAGCGGCATCCCATCCACGGGGCTGGTCCGCACGCGGCGGCTGGCAACCCCGATGATCGAGGAGGCCACGATGAGCCTGGTCCCGGTGCCCTCAAGCCGCCAGCCCAGTTGCTGCAAGGCTTCATTGCCACCGGGCAATGGTCCGGCCACGATCACCGAATCAGCATGCAACCGCTGGATTTCCTGCTCGATGGCGCCGGTGTCGTAGGCCAGAGGAAGGGTCGGATCGGTTTTGCGGATATCGCGTTCGGCTTCCGGATCCGCCGCGCCGTCCATCAGCGCGCCAACAACCCGGTAGGCGGGCCCGGATTTCTTGGAAATCTGGCGAACGGCGTACGGGACGTCGGTGGGCTGGCCGTAGATCAGCACATTGCTCAAGGCGTAGCCGCTTCGACTGCGCCAGCTCAGCCACTGGCGACAGGTCCACCTGCTCAGCAGCAGTGCGGGCAGTCCCAGCGGCAAAGAGAGGACCAGGAAAATTTTCAGGCTGTCTTGGCCGGTGAGCACGATAAGTACCCCCATGAAGCCCGACAGTGCCAGCCCCGAATAGACCATGATCCTGTATTCCTGCATCCCCACGGCAACACTTCCCAGCCGGTGGGCCTTGAAGGATAGCAAGCTGGCCATCCAGGCGAAAGTGAGCAGCAACCCGGCCAGCGCGTAGTAATGCGTGCTGTCCGCAATGAACTGCGGCATCTGCGAGCTCTGGAATTGCGTGATTGCCGGCAAGGAGCTCACCAAGGAAATGACCAGCAGATCAGTGCCGTAAAGCCGACGCAGATAAGCGCGGCCCCGGGCACTGGCGGTACCGGTTTCCTGATTTGTCCTTGGAGGTGCGAACGTCCAGGTGCCGAGAGAAGATACCCGATCTTCGCGCAGCTTGCTGCTAATTTGCGACATGGCTTGTTCCCGCCCTGGCTAGCGATTCGACGCAGCAAGGGTGGTCGCAAACCGGCAACACAACGTCAATCATCTGTATTCCCCCAAGAAATAAGCGAGTTCCCCAATACACATGGCAATCGCGCTGTCCCACCAGCCCGGCTGCCGTTCTCGACCTTGAGCCTATGATGCGAATGCATCCGATGCACGAGTGGAAGAACACTCAAAAGATGGCCTGCATATCCTTCAAATACTCACGCGGCACTTGGTTCATACTCGCTCGCTACTTGGAAGGAAGTTTCCGGGCATGGAAAAACCCTGCACCGGCGCAGAGGGGTTGCCGGCACAGGGTCTATTCGGGAAGGAGCCGGCGGCCGCGCTGGGGGCAATCCTCGCGGATTCGCTGGCCACCGGCCCCGTTTCAGGGAAGAGCTTCGCCGCCACGGCACCGACCGCGCACCCTACGGATAGGCACTCGTTCGCAAAAGAACGCCTGCGTAAGTCTCCAGCTCCCGCAAATCACATTACCCACCTGTGCTGGGCCGGGCACGGGTGGTACCTACTCCAAGTTTGCGCAAACCGGCACGTGCTACCTGCCGGTTGTACCCGCTTCAAGCCCTGCGTGATCCAATTCCGCGCGCTCGGTAATCCCCAACTTCGAAAATACCCGGTAGAGATGCCCCTCCACCGTGCGCTGCGAGACCGTCAAGGTCCGGGCAATCTGCGCGTTATTCAATCCCTGCCGGGCCAAGCCGACGATTTCCGCTTCCCGGGCGGTCAATTCGGTCAGCGCCAGGACACGGGCGATGTACTTTCCCGGGTCCATCCCCTGTTGGTCGATCAGTTGGGCGGCCCGGCGCAGCAAGGCGCCGCAGCGCCGCTGGTCCCCGGACTGGGCGTAGCGTTCGGCCGCCCGGGCCCAGGCCTCGATCACCACCAGGTATTCTTTCTTGGCCAGGGCGTCCTGGGCCAGCTGCTCCAGCGGCTCGCCAAGCTCTGAGCCTCGCAAGTCCATCAGGCGCGCCAAAAACGCCGCTCGCGATCCCTGCTGCCCCGCAGCCAAGGCACGCAGTCTTTCACCCATCTGGGAATCGGCCAGCTCCTGGTCCCCCAGCTGCCGGGTCATGCTGAAAAGGAATTCGCGTTCCACCAGCGGGAAGCACTCCAGCGACTCACCCGGATACGGATAACCCAGTCCCGCAGCGAAGGCCCGTGCAAGTATCCGCTGCTTCGACGACTCCTCGCCCAGCTGTCCGTTCAGCGAAATCGTCCCGCTGGAACTGGAGGACCCGGGCCCGATCACCAGGGATTCAGGCACCGGAAAGCCCAACCGGGCCAGCAGCAGCCGGTACAGTTTATTGGCCAAGGCCAGCAGTTGAGTGGTGTCCGCAATCTGCAGTTCCGTCACGGCCTCGACCATTTTGGCCATGGCGAGCTGGACTCTGCCTTGCAGCAGGTGGCTGACGCCGTCGAGCAGCGAGATTGCCCCCTGGTAGTACTGGATGGAACGGAGCCGGGGATGGCGGTAGGAGTCGATGAATGCCGCGGCGCGCTCGTATTGTCCCAAGAACAGCAGGTTCCAGCCAATGCGGAAGAACACCCGGACCTCGTACATGGCCTGCGGGGCCGGGTACTCCTTGAGGTCTTGCAAAGCCGGTTCCATCAGATCCAGGGCCTGCTGGCACCGGCCGGCGGACGTGTGCAGGTCGCTGAGCATCATCATGCCGATGAAGCGCACCTGCGCGGGCAGCAGCCGGTCTTCCAGGAATTCTTGCAGCTCGGAAACGCTCGGCAGTGGACCGCGGGCGGTATTGACCCTGAGCCAGAAATCCAGGACCCTGGCCCCTGCGCTATGCAGGGCCAAGAAGCTGGCTACCTCTTCTGCGTCCGCGTGCCCCAGGGCCCGATGCTTCCAATCGTCCAGGATCCGCCCCAATTCGACGCCATCGGTTCCGATATTCGTGGTGACCTCCAGCAGGTAGGCGTAGGCCTGCCCCAGCAGCGCCAGATCGGTCAGCTGATCGATCAGGCGCAGCAACAGCGCGCGCGCGGCATGGTGCCGCCCCATGCTCAGCAGCATCCGCGCTTCGAGCAGCGCTCCTTGCCCATGATGCCGGGCGAGCTTACCCAGGACGCATAGGCGCAGGGCCAACCCGAAATTCAGTTCCCGAGCGGCCTGCTCGGCCAGATCCAGGACCAACTTCATGGGCACCTGCTTACCGGTTTCCAAGGACCACAGCACCTCGCGGGCGTTTGGCTCCTTTCCCAGCGAGACCGCCGCGGTAACCCACAGGTCATGCAGCTGTGCGATGTCATGTTCGGTGGCCAAGGCGCGGACGATCCGCTGCATCAGCTTGGATTTCAAGACCATTGCCGGGCCTTGCTGCATCAGCTCACCGATTTTCAGCAGCCGCTGGTAAGGCAATCCGCACTGCTCCAGCACTTCTGGGGGCTGCGGGCCAGCCAAAGCCAACAGCAACAGCGACTGCTGCTCCTGAACGGACAGGGTCCGGGTGATTTCCCGGCCCAGCGTCAACATTGGCGTATCGATTTCCGGAAGTGCGCGGGCCACGATCCATACCGGCTCGTGGAGCCCGTGGCTCTGCAGCAACCTGTCATCGTGGAAAAGCGTGCCTTGCTCCAGGCAGGATGCAGCATAGGCTTCAACGAAGCTGGGGTTACCGCCGGTGACCACGTCGATCAGGCTCACCGTGCCCTCGGCGAGCTTGCGTCCGATCACGCCTTCGGCCACCGCGCGCACTCCTTTGCGGTCCAGGCGCTGCAGGGCCATGGTGGTGAAGGATCCCAGCTCGGCCAGCGCGCCCAGCGGGCTATCCGCTTCTAGCGACCCGCTGCCCAGGGCCAGCACCTTCACGTCGGCGTTTTCCACCAGCAGAGAGAGGATAAAGCAGGACTGCGGGTCCAGGAACTGCGCGTCTTCGACCACAACGATATGCGGTTCAACCTGCTCGCGGCTGGAAAGCAGGCTCCGATTCAGCTCGCGCAGCACGCTCACCGGCTCGTCGATGCTCTCCAGGGCCCCCAGATATGGCGACAAGGCACCATGGGCAATAGTGCTCAAGGACGGCGTGCAATACAGCGTCATGACCGGCTCGCCCATGCCCGGGGAAGCCAGCACTGCCTCCACGAGGCTGGTCTTGCCAACGCCCTGCTCGCCCAGCAGCAAGACGCCGGCAGGACCTGGCCCTTGCAGGATCTGCAGCAGCTGGTTGTATTCAGTTGTCCTGGTCTTGGCAATCAGTTGATGCTGTTTCATCGCAGCCCTGCGGTACGGCGGCTGGTGCGGTCAAGCGCAGTGAGCTCCTGGCGATTGCGGACCTGGAGCTTGGAATATACCTGGTACAGATGCCCCTCCACGGTGCGAATCGAGACGCCATTGAATTTGGCAATTTCCGAATTCGTTTTGCCAGTTATGGCCATCTTGGCGATCTGGGCCTCACGCTTGGTCAGCTCGCGCATCCAGCCCGGCTGCTGTTCGATGGCTTCAAACTGCAGCTCGTCGTGCTGCTGGATCTGCGGAGCCGAGGCCCGCTTGCGCCCGTTGACTGTCCGGGAAAGCTTGCGCTGGTCCCTGGCTTCCATTGATGCGACGAACTCGTTGTTCGATGGCACGGACATGAGCAAGTGCCCGGCCTCGACCATGCTGTCCAGAGCCGCTGCCAAGCGCGGCGAGTCCTTGGCCGCCGCCGCGTCTGCGAGCGCCTCCAGATTCTGTCCGACAAGGCCCTCGCAGCGTCTGGCGGCGCTGCGCAGCTGCGGCAGCACCAGCTGGTCTCCCAGCCGCGCGGCGAACCCCAAGGCCAGCGCTTCGAGCAGGGTGTGCTGGCCGCCGCGGGCACGCTGGGCGAAGGTTGCCAGCCGCAGCCTTGCAGCCTGCGGCGAGCCGAGTTCGGCCAACGCAAGGCAGGAGAAGACTTCTGCCGCCCAGGAGTAGAAGCTCAGCGGTATCTGCATCGCTCCGGGGGTCCCGTATTCAGGGCATACCAGTGCGGATGCCTCCACCCGCCTCCCGGAGCAAGCCAGCGCATAGGCAATGACCGACCCAATCAGCGCTTCGGTTCCCCGGTCTCCGGCCACTTGCATCTGGTGCAGGTTCGGTTCCAGCAGGCGCAAGGCAGCGTCGTAGTCATTGCCCAGTCCCAGCAGGATCCCCCGCATGATGTCCCCGTAGGAAATGAGCAAGGGACTGATGTACTGCCCTTCGGCCAGGCGCTGGGCGCGGGCTGATGCCGCGTTCCAGACTCCGGAGAGCAATTCGGCCTGGAGCAGCTGGAACTCTATGTCTGCTGCGTCCTCGGAATGGAAATTCGAGACCGTCGGGCCGTTGAAGCGGATATTGCGCAGTTCCCCGTCCACGTAACTGACCAGCTTCATGGCATCGGCCTGTCGCGACTGCGCCGCCCAGCTGGCAGCTTGCAACGACAGGGACCGCAGGTGCAATGACTCGCTCATCCAGCCTGACGAAGACAGCAGTGACTCGCTGCTGCCGGCGATGCTCGTTTCTTTGGTCATCTCGGTGCAGAATAAGGTCGCGAACGTGCTGAGCAGTTCCAGTTCCTGGAATGCGGTATCCAGGGATTCGCGCGGACCGGACTCCCTGACGGCCTGGGCCAGTCCCGCCCTGGCCAGGTCGATTGCTTCGAGTCCGTTGGACAGCTGGCCGAGCATGGCCTGCGCGCGCACGTGCATCTCCACGATGGCCACCCGGGTGCGCGGGTCAGTTGGCCAGCATTCGGCGTGATAGCCCTGCTGCTGGAAGTCTTCTGCCACCCTGAGCTGCGATTCGTAGTCGCCAAGGTCGTTCAGGGATTTCAGTTGCGCAAGGATCCGGGCAGCCAATGGGTCCTTGTGCAGCTTGGCCAGCAGTTCCACACCGTGAGGGTGGGCCTGGTTGCTGGATTCGGCGCGCACGAGCAGGGACAGCAGCGGATTGGATATGCCTACCTTGTAGGCGGCGCCGGGCAGGTACTTGGCCTGGCCACGGTTCAGCAAGCCGTCAAGCTCGCAGGTCAGGCCCGAACGCCGGATGCGGTTGAGTTCCACCGGCCCGCCCAGTGCCAGGGCCCCGAGCAGTTCGCGTTCACCGTCATCGAGCCCATGGGTCAGCGAAACGTGCAGGGCATGCATCGCAGGCCCGGAATCGAGCGCGTTTATCCGCAAGGCCCAGGTACCGTTGTGCTGCAGCAGATGGCCGTCTTCGCGCCAGCTGTGCATCAGCTTGAGCATCAGCGAGCGGTTGCCCCCGGCCAAGTAGCACAGGGTTGCCGAGGCGTAGGCGGAGACCCGCCCTTCCAATTCCTGCTGGACGAAAGCGTGCGTTTCCATGCTGCCCATGCGCTCGACGCGCTGGTGCGCCAGCCGGCCCGAACGGTACAAGGCGAACAGGTCCCCAGGAAGATCCTGCACGTGTTCGCAGATCACGAAAAGCTTGATCTTGCCCATCGTGGCCAGCTGGGCGAGCAAGGAGCTGGATTGCTCGTCGATTAATTCAGGCCGCCCGAGCACCACCATTGACGGGCGCTGGTCGGTGCACAGCACCCGGCCCAGCTGGTGGATCAGCTCATGACGGCTCGAAGCTCCGGCCACGTCGACTTGGGCAAGCAGGAATGAAAGCACACCGAAAGGCACTTTCGTGCCGAAGTTGCTTCCGTTCAGCCGGATCAGCTTCGGCGGCTCGGCCATCTGGCCCAAGTCGGTTTCCAGCTGCGCCCTTCGACCGCTGCCCGGTGGTCCGGAGACCACAGCTCCGGCGCAATGCGGGTCGTTCAGGACTCTGCCCAAAATGCCTTGCGAAATCCGCGAGAGTTTCGAAGTTGTCTTGCTATCTCCCCGCTGCGCTTGAGCATTGCGAGTGCCCGCCAGCGAGAGAATTCGTGAATATTCCATTATTCAAACCGCCCCAATCGGTTCGTTCCCCCCAAATTAACCGCGAAAGAATCTGTCAGGACTCTTCCTCGTATTTCCCCATCCTAGGACTTAAAGGCACCGAGAACACTGGGTTCGGCAGGATAAATGAAGCTCAGTCACTTTTTCTTCTTTTCCCAGTGATTGCACAGCACTTCGCCTTCACTCGGGAACAACGAGTTAGTCCCCATGACTTTTCTAGTTGACTTGGAATAACTCGCACCTTGGGCAGGATTGCCGAGCCTGGATGAGGGGTTCTGGCCGTTCACCTGCCATTCACTGGGACCACACCCGATATTTACCTACCCGGTTTTTATGGCGTTACGCGATTCTGGCCAAGGAACTGATCCAGCAAGTCGGCTAACGGCTTCGGTGCGAAGCCGGTCGCTTGCAATTTTGCGGTGTCCAGCGTGCTGTTCGCCGGCCGGGGTGCCAACTGCGGCCGGCCCAAGGCATACTCCCGGGTGGAAACCGGCTGCACGGAATCCGGGTCATGGCCGCACAAGGCGAAGACCTCGCGGGCAACCTGGTACCAGCTGGCGGGTTCGCCGCCACCCTGCAGGTGATAGGTCCCCGGGGCGCTGCCGGCATCAATCAAATGCATGATGCCGCGGGCCAGCTCGCTGGCGAAGGTCAACCGGCCGATTTGGTCATCGACCACCCTGGGCGCGATTCCCTGCTCGGCGAGCCGGCGCATGGTGGACACGAAATTGTTGCCCTGCCCGATAACCCAGCTGGTGCGCACCACATAGTTTCTGGTGTGGGCCAGCACGGCCTGCTCGCCGGCGGCCTTGCTTTGGCCGTAGACTCCGAGCGGCGCGATCGGATGCAACTCATCAACCTCGCGTTGCGCGCCATCGAACACATAGTCGGTGGACACATGCACCAGCGGCACCCCCCGCTCGGCGCATCGTGACGCCAGCTGGCGCACGGCCACGGCATTGACCTGCCACGCTTCGGCACTGCCCGCAGGGGTTTGCGCCCGGTCCACTGAGGTCATCGCCGCCGCGTTGACCACGTGGCTGCAATTTGCAAGGTCCAGCGATGCCGCGAAGCCCGGGGACTGCAAGTCGGTCTGGGCGCGGGTATACAAAGCGATCCGTTCATCTGACTTCGCCAGCTGGGCGAAGGCACGTCCGAGCTGACCGTTCCCGCCGAGCACCGCAATTTTCTTGGGCTGCACTGGTTTCGCCTGCGCCAGCGGTGGGTGCTCCTTGTCCGCCTGTGAAACTATGGCCTCATCCAAGCTGATGGGCCAGGGGATGTCCAAATCCGGGTCGGCCAGATTGACGTAGCTGTATTCCAACCGGGCTGGCTCGGTCCAGTGCTCGGTGACCAGGTAGGAGTACACGGTATTCGAGGCCAGGGTCTGGAAGGCGTTGGCCACCCCGCGGGGCACGAAGACCGCTTGGCCTTCGCCCACCTGAGCGGTGAACAGCCTGCCGAAACCGTGCCCGGGACGCAGGTCCACCCAGGCGCCGAAGATCTCCCCAGACAGCACCGAAATGTATTTGTCCCATGGCTCGGCGTGCAATCCGCGAGTGGTCCCGCGCTGGCCATTGAAGGAGACATTGTTCTGCACCGGACGGAAGTCCGGCAAACCCGCAGCCACCATTTTCTCCCGCTGCCAGTTCTCCTTGAACCAGCCGCGCTCATCGCGGTGCACCGGCAGGCTGACCACTTTGAGTCCCTGAATCGGGCTGTCCTCTACCCGTAGCTGTGCCGCGCCGCCCATCAGCTGGCAACCTTGAACGCATCGGCCTGCTGCGCATAGCGCTGCTCGGTCTGTGCCTTGGCCGGCTCCCACCAGGAGCGGTGCTGACGGTACCAGCCAATGGCCTGCTCCAGGCCCTGCACCAGGTCGGTGTACCGCGGCTGCCAGCCAAGCTCGGTGCGCAGCACCGTGGAATCGATGGCATAGCGCAGGTCATGGCCGGCCCGGTCGGCCACCGCATCGAAGTCATCGGCTTTCCTGCCCATCAGCTCCAGAATCAGGGCGAGCACTTCGCGGTTGCTCTTCTCTCCGTCCGCACCAATCAAATAGGTGCGCCCGGTCTGGCCCGCTTCCAGAATGAGCTGCACCGCCGAGGAGTGGTCGCTGGCGTGGATCCAATCGCGCACATTTGCTCCATTGCCGTAGAGCTTGGGCCGCAATCCCCCCAGGACGTTGGTGATCTGCCGCGGGATGAACTTCTCCACATGCTGGTACGGCCCGTAGTTGTTCGAGCAGTTGGATAGCGTCGCCTCGATCCCGAAGGAACGGACCCAGGCCTTGACCAGCAGGTCGCTGGAGGCTTTGGTAGCCGAATAAGGGCTGGATGGCTTGTAGGGCGTGGTTTCGGTGAAGCGCTGCGGATCATCGAGTTCCAGGTCTCCATAGACCTCGTCGGTGGAAATATGGTGCAGGCGCACACCGTGGTTGCGCACGGCTTCCAGGAGTTCGAAAGTTCCCAAGACATTGGAATTCACGAAGCTGCGCGGGTCATGCAAGGAATTATCGTTGTGCGTCTCTGCCGCGAAGTGGACCACAGCATCATGCTGCGGCACCAGTTCGTTGACCAACACGTAGTCGCAGATGTCGCCAACAACAAGGTTGACGCGTTTGCTGTCCAAGCCTTCCAGCGACTGCCGGTTGGCGGCGTAGGTCATCTTATCCAATACGGTGATTTCACTGTCGGAATGCGCAATCATATGGTGCACGAAATTTGCCCCAATGAATCCTGCTCCCCCAGTTACAAGGATTCTTTTCATCTCACCAATGTAGCCAGTGGGCACCGCGGCCAAGCAGCTTCCTAGCAATTCTCGAGTATGACTACTCTGACAAGATCGCTGCCCGCTTCATTAGGCTCGATAGCCATGAGGGGAATAATTCTAGCTGGGGGAACCGGGTCTCGTTTGCACCCGATCACGCGAGGCATCTCAAAGCAATTGGTGCCTGTCTTCGACAAGCCGATGATCTACTATCCGCTGACCACGCTTATGCTCGCTGGAATCAGGGACATCCTGGTCATCACGACGCCGCAGGATGAGGGGCAGTTCAAGTCCTTGCTCGGCGATGGCTCGCAGTTCGGCATCACTCTGTCCTATGCCGTGCAAGCCCGGCCTGAAGGCCTGGCCCAAGCGTTCATACTTGGCGCCGAGCACATCGGAGGGGAATCCGTGGCGCTGGTGCTGGGTGACAACATCTTCCATGGACCGGGGTTCGGCACCCAGTTGGGAAGCTACGCCGACCAGACCGGCGCGACGATCTTCGGCTACTGGGTCAAGGATCCCAGGTCCTACGGCGTCGTCGAGTTCGATAGCTCCGGAAGGGCCGTATCGCTGGAAGAGAAGCCGCTGGACCCGAAAAGCCACTACGCTGTTCCGGGATTGTACTTCTACGACAATTCCGTGGTTGGCAAAGCCCGGACATTGCAGCCTTCGGCCCGTGGAGAGCTTGAGATCACCGACATCAACCGCTTGTACCTCGAAGAGGGCAACCTCAACGTCACGGTGCTGGCCCGCGGAACTGCGTGGCTTGATACCGGAACCTTCGATTCGCTCAACGACGCCTCCAACTTCGTGCGCACTGTCGAAGCGCGGCAGGGTTTGAAGATCGGTTCTCCCGAGGAAGTTGCATGGCGCCAGGGGTTCATCTGCGATGACCAGTTGCGCACTTTGGGCCGGGAGTTGGGCAAGAGCGGGTATGGCGATTACTTGCTTCAGCTGGCAGAAAACAGTTTCGTCGATCCCCATCATTCAACGCGTCCTGCCGCTATGCCGGCTATCAGCTGACATTCGAGGGCTTCGCGGCTTCCGGACGCCGTTGGCACCCGGAAGCAGTGCGCTGGCTAGCGCGTCGAGCGCAGCGAGAAGAACAGGAAGCCCAAGAACGCGTCGCGTTCACGCAAGGCTTCTGGAATCACGCCTTCGGGCGCATCCTTGGCATACGGCGGCTCCCAAACACGCTCCACCGCGAACCCTGCGGAGATCAGTGCCTTCATGGTTTCATGCAAAGGCCGATGCCAATAGGTCAGTTCGGCAGGCTTCCCCTTGAAAGTCACTTCGTCGGTGTACTGGGTGAGCTGGAAGTAGTCCTTGCCTCGGTGGTTGAACGGGTAGAGAATCGGATGGTTCACCGACATGATGAGCCGGCCGCAGGGCTTGAGGACCCGGCGGACTTCCTCCAGTGCGTAGTCCCAGTCCGGCAAATAGTGGAACACCAAGGAAGCAATGGCATCGTCAAAACTGTTGTCGGCATACGGGAGCTTCTCCCCCAATGTCGCCACTTTCAGGTCGGCATCTTCGCCCAGCCGCTGGCGTGCCAGGTCCACCATTGCCCGGCTGGTGTCGAAGCCCGAGACGCTCGCTCCACGGCTCATGAGCTGTTCCGACAGCGGGCCGGCGCCGCAGCCGATATCCAGGATGTTCCGGCCGGCAACCTCTCCTGCCAGTTCCAAGGTGGCCGGCCGCTCATAGTAGGCGTTCAGCATGCTGAATTCGTTCTCGTCAGCGTAGTCCTGGGCGAAATCGTCGTAGTTGCTTTCCTGTGGCACGGGCGCGCTCCTTTGCATGGTTTTGCCCGAGCCTAGCAAGGGCTTCAACTAATCATTGGGAAAACACTCGACTGATCGAGTAACGCTTTGACTGCATTAGCCGCAATCGATCACAATCGCGTCCAGCCATAGTTTCTATTCCCAGTCCAGATTAGAATCAGCACATGGGACCGATCAGTGCCCATGCTCGCTCGACTTTCCATGGGGAGAAATTGAATAAATTAGTTCAGCGTTCACTCGCTGTCATCGCTTCGGGAGCACTTGTATTCTCCGGTGTCTCCGCGGCCTCGGCCGCTCCGTTGCCCACCAGCATTTCATCTGCCAGCATCGTTGCTGCGAAGAAAAAGGCTCCTGCGGTAGCGATCAAGAAAATCGGCACGAAAACAGTCAAGGGTTCAGCCAAGGCAACCATCAAGCCAAGCTATTCCAAGGCAAAGAACGTGAAGATCAAGTCGGCGTTGCTGAAGGTGGCCAAGGGCAAGAAGACCGTCGCCAGCAAGAAGAAGTCCGTCAAGCTTGCAGCGGGCACCTACAAGGTCACCACCACGGTCAAGTACCAGCTCAAGGGCAAGACCTCGACCGTGCAGAAGACGCAGACCTTGCTGGTGAAGAAGGCGGCCGCCAAGCGTTCCGTGAAGATGAGCGGGAAGGCGAAGAACTGCCCTGCAGGCTACCCGGTGAAGGGCAACCGCACCGGCAGCCAGAAGGAGTGGAAGTACCACGTCAAGGGACAGCGCTTCTACAACATCACGAAGCCAGAAGAATGCTTCAAGACTGCAGCTGATGCGCGCAAGGCCGGCTACCGGGCTTCGAAGCTCTAAACCTGCCTAGCTGGTATCCGACCCAGCAGACTAAAAAAATCGACCTCGGCTGCTTCCCATATGGGAAGCAACCGAGGTCGATTTATTTGAAATGCAATGGAGCCAAGTGCGAGGGAAGAATCTAGTTCCGCCAGCTCCTACTTCTCAATGGCTTCTGGAGAATCCTTCGCGGACTCCCCACTGCGGCTTTTCTTGATATTCTCGGCAAATGAAGTTGCTACGTCCTCGGCTTTGTCCAAGGCACGGTTCTTCGCCTCGTCCCCAAACTGCTTGATTGCGCTCAAGCCATCAGCGCCTGCATCAGTCACCTTGTCCCGAACCTCGGAGACAGCCTTGAGCCACTTCTTTGACTCCAGTGCCCCGTAGGCGCTCTCGATTCCCAATCGGCTTTGGAATTCCACTAGATCATTCGAGACGGCATTCGTCGCCTTCACGACTTCGCTCGATGACTTCGGATGCAGCAGCACCTTTGAATTCGCCAGTCCGGCGACGACAGCGATTCGCTCAAGAAGCTGCTCGGTCACCTTCGTAATGTGTGCGATTCTGCGTTCGCGCGCGATCTGCAGCGCGATTCGATGATTCTCCAGTTCGTCAGGAGACCCGTTGAGCACACGGTCCAGTTCCAGAACAGACATGCCGTCTTCGAGTTGGAAGCAACGTGCCAGTACTGCCAACCACTGGGTGGCCTTTGATTCGATCTCGCGGGTGATCTTGGCCAGTTCACCCATCTTCGTTTTGTTTTCCAGCTTTTCAGCTAATCCTGCCAAGGCCCGCAGCGCATAGGACTGGGTCGTTGCGATGGTCTTGGCATTCGAATTAACCTTTGACCATGTAGTCTCGCCGATATGCCCCACTTGGTCGCGCACGACCATGGCATCATCGATGAGCATTCCAACACCATCAAGATCCGCTAGGACCGCGTCATTCTGCGCACGGAGGATATCGTCAATTTTCTCGTCGATCACCTTCAAGTAATCGGTGATCTCATCCATGCTCTGCTGCATCGCGTATTGGGCTATAATCCCACCCACGCCTGCCAGAACAGCCGGGTTTGAAAGCATCGCCGTTGGGCTGGTGACGATTTCAAGCAAATTGCTGATCTTGCCATCTTTCATGACGACTGCACGCGCCAGGCCGTTCTCCGATCCAGCCATCAGGTTCTTGGCATTGAAGATCCGTGCTGAGCCTTCCGAGAGCTTGATCCAGCGTCCGGACGTCTGCGCAATCCCGCTACCGGCTTGCATCGCGGTTGCACTGAGGCCAGCTGCTTTGCTTACGCGTTCCAAGGGCAGTTCCTTGGAAATCAAGCCGACGGATTCCACGAATTTGTCAACGGCGCTGCGTTCGCCAAGGACTGCCACGCCATTTCCATCAGAAACGATCTCAATATCTTCGCTAGCCACTTTTTGCTCCTTGAACTATCAGCTACTGAACAGCGGCGGCGGCATTGTTCGTTCTGCTCTCGCCCGGAACAATTCTTACACTAAAAGATTGAATACTAAAGTTCCTTCAGGCCGCGGCACTTCAGCACACAGCAGGAGTGCAGCTCCCTTTTCGATGCGCTCATCGCAGAATGGACGCAACATGCATTTAAACGAAAACCGCTGGCTCTAAACGATATTCCTATCGTTCAGAGCCAGCGGTTTTCAGCTTATGAAGCTAGTTGTCAGCTCGCAATTAGCGGGCTACCGAACCATCTACGTAGTCATCCGAGGATGCATCCGAGATCCAGGAGAACAGCGAGCGCAGTTCGCGGCCGGTGGTCTCGATTGGGTGGGCTTCGCCCTTGGCGCGCAGTTCCTTGAACTCCGGAGCGCCAGCCTTCTGGTCTTCCATGAAGCGGTTGGCGAAAGCACCGGACTGGATATCGGCCAGCACAGCCTTCATGTTTTCCTTCACCTCTGGGGTGATCACGCGTGGGCCGGAAACGTAGTCGCCGTACTCAGCGGTGTCGGAGATCGACCAGCGCTGCTTGGCGATGCCGCCTTCCCACATCAGGTCGACGATCAGCTTCAGCTCGTGCAGCACCTCGAAGTAGGCGATTTCCGGCTTGTAGCCAGCTTCGGTCAGGACCTCGAAGCCGTACTGGACCAGCTGGGAGGTGCCACCGCAGAGCACAGCCTGCTCGCCGAACAGGTCGGTTTCGGTCTCTTCGGTGAAGGTGGTCTCGATAACGCCGGCACGGGTGCCGCCGATGCCTGCAGCGTAGGACAGTGCCAGTTCCTTGGCGCCGCCGGTGAAGTTCTGCTCCACGGCGATCAGGTCAGGGATGCCACGGCCGGCTTCGAATTCGCGGCGCACGGTGTGCCCTGGTGCCTTGGGAGCAACCAGTGCAACGTCGACGTTGGCTGGTGGCTGGATGAAGCCGAAGCGGATGTTGAAGCCGTGGCCGAAGAACAGCGCGTTGCCCTCTTCGAGGTGCTCGGCGATCGACTCGGTGTAGACCTGGGCCTGGACCTGGTCCGGGGTCAGGATCATGATGACATCTGCCCAAGCCGCTGCCTCGGCAACGGTAGCTACCTTAAGGCCTTCGGCCTCGGCCTTGGCACGGGACTTGGAGCCCTCAGCCAGGCCGACGATAACCTCGACGCCCGAGTCGCGCAGGCTCAATGCGTGGGCGTGGCCCTGGGAGCCGTAGCCAATGACAGCTACCTTCTTGCCCTGGATGATCGAGAGGTCTGCGTCGTCTTCGTAGTACAGATCAGCCACTGTAATTCTCCTTATTTGTGCTTCTGGTAAAGAAGTCTTGTGCTTAGGCACTGTTGCTTTCTTCTAAGCTAGGTGCCAAATACCTAAATTTGTAGTTCGTGTCTCTTGAAGTCGTTGTGCGCTTAGGCGGACAGCGTCTTCAGGGCACGGTCGCTCATCGACTTTGTTCCGCGTCCCACGGCCAGCGTTCCGGCCTGGACGATCTCGCGGATGCCGAATGGCTCAAGTACTGCCAGCAGTGCTTCGATCTTCGCCGCATTGCCGGTGGCCTCAACGACCAGCGAATCCGTGGATACGTCGATCACCGATGCGCGGAACAGCTCCGCGGCCTGTGTGACCTGCAGTCGCGTCGCCGCATCGGCGCGCACCTTGATCATGATGTGGTCACGCTGCACCGAGGTTTCCGGCAGCAGTTCCACGATCTTGATGACGTTGACCAGCTTGTTCAGCTGCTTGGTGACCTGCTCCAGGGAATCCCCTTCGGCGTCCACCACCACGGTCATGCGGCTGATGCCGGCAATTTCCGTGGGACCAACGGCCAGCGAGTGAATGTTGAAGGCACGGCGGGCGAAGAGGCTGGCGACGCGGGTGAGCACGCCGGGAACGTCTTCAACCAGTACCGAAAGCGTATGCTTTGCCATGTCCTAGTCCTCCTCTTCCCATTCAGGGGTCATGCCGCGGGCAATCTGGATCTGGTCGTTGCTGACTCCCGATGGGACCATTGGCCACACCATGGAGTCGGCCGAGACCACGAAGTCGATGACTACCGGACGGTCATTGATTTCCAATGCCTTCTGGATGGTCGCGTCGATATCCTCGTCGCGTTCGCAGCGCAGGCCCACGCAGCCGTAGGCGTCGGCCAGCTTCACAAAGTCCGGAATCCGGGCGGTTCCGTGGCCGGTGTTCAAATCGGTGTTGGAGTAGCGGCCATCGTAGAACAGCGTCTGCCACTGGCGGACCATGCCCAGCGACGAGTTGTTGATGATGGCAACCTTGATGGGGATCCGGTTGATCACGCAGGTAGCCAGTTCCTGGTTGGTCATCTGGAAGCAGCCATCTCCGTCAATGGCCCAGACCACGCGGTCCGGCTGCGCCACCTTGGCGCCCATGGCGGCAGGCACCGAGTAGCCCATGGTGCCCAGGCCGGCGGAGTTCAGCCACGAGCGCGGGCGCTCGTACTTGACGAACTGCGCTGCCCACATCTGGTGCTGGCCCACGCCTGCCACGTAGACGCCTTCCGGACCGGTCAGCTCGCCGATGCGCCCGATAACATTCTGCGGAGCAGAGAGGCCGTCGTGGGTTTCGGTGTAGCCGATCGGGTAGGTTTCGCGCAGGCGGTTGAGCAGTCCCCACCAGCCGGCCAGGTCCTGCTGGGCTTCGTTCTCGAAGCGCGAGGCGCAGGCCTCGTGCAGCTGCGGGATGATTTCATCCAGCGAGCCGACGATCGGCACATCGGCCACGCGGTTCTTGGAGATTTCCGCAGGATCGATATCGGCGTGGATCACCTTCGCGTTCGGCGCGAAGGTGGAGAGCACGCCGGTGACGCGGTCATCGAAGCGGGCGCCGAGGGTAATGAGCAAATCCGACTGCTGCAGTGCCGTGACCGCAGAGACGGCACCGTGCATGCCGGGCATGCCCACGTGCTGTTCATGCGAGTCCGGGAAGGCACCGCGTGCGGTCAGCGTGGTGACCACCGGCGCGTTGATGAATTCCGCGAATTCCTTCAGCTGCTCATGGGCGTTGGCCTTGATCACGCCACCGCCAACATACAGCACCGGGCGGGTTGCCGAAGCGATGAGCTTGGCGGCTTCGCGCAGCTGCTTGTTGTGTCCGCGGGTGACCACGCGGTAGCCCGGCAGGTCGACCTTTGGCGGCCATGAGAAGGTCATGTCGCTCTGCTGGGCATCCTTGGTGATATCCACCAGCACCGGACCGGGACGGCCGGTCTGCGCCAGGTAGAACGCGCTGGCCAGCGTGCGCGGAATGTCTTCCGCGTTAGTGACCAGGAAAGCGTGCTTGGTAATCGGCATCGTGATGCCGACAATGTCTGCTTCCTGGAATGCGTCAGAGCCAATGAAAGCGCTATTGACCTGACCGGTGATTGCCACCATTGGTACCGAATCCATATTGGCATCGGCCAGTGCGGTGACGAGGTTGGTTGCGCCTGGTCCGGAAGTAGCGATGCATACGCCCACTTCCCCGCTCACCATGGCGTAACCCTGTGCGGCATGGCCGGCACCCTGTTCGTGGCGGACCAAGAAGTGGTTAATCTTGGTCGAATCCATCAGTGGATCATAGGTGGGAAGGATGGCCCCACCTGGTAATCCGAAGACGTCTTTGACGCCCAGTTCTTCCAGCGAGCGGACGATGGCTTGTGAGCCCGTCATCTGTGTGGGAGCAACGATATTATTCGGACCCTGTACCGGGTTCGAAGCCTCCACGACGGAAGAGACAGCGGCGGCGGCATCCTTGGTTCGATTGATTGACTTCGCAACCGACGCCGGATTGGCGGGTGTTGAGTTGCTCATCGGGATCCTTTCCATATCTATCTCTTCGTTTGCGCATAAAAAACGCCCCGCGGCCGTCACTACTGACGAAAGGGGGCTTGCGCGTTACCGACGTACTGTCCGTGGTGTTGGACAGTGTCTCAGGCTCCGCGCCTGATAACTAGTAGTACATCGGTGTTTGTTTGCATGCCTCTAGTTTTCTCCACCTCACGGCAAAGAGCAACTAGACACCCTGTTTATCTCATTATATGAGACGGATGTCCAAACCTTGGACGCGACACCGCGAACAAGACTTGGTTATTTCGCTTCCCAGGCACCAACAGCGCCTGTCGAAACGGGATTAGCTGGAGACAAGCACCAGCTGCCTTGGACGCGCATCGCTCGCGCTGCGCACCCCTTGCTCCAAGGAAGCCACCTGCCAGGCAGTTGGTTTCGCTTGCAGCGTTGAGCCGGGAAAGGCATGAGTTCCGTCGATGGCCACACGGGCGCATGGCTTGACGACTCAATTAGCATCCTGGCTCATTAATCCCATTCTAGAAGTCAATATGACCAATCAGATAACCCATGACGTGCCGATGACACATTTCGATAAATGTTGCGACTGGTCAAATTGTCCAAAGTTATCGGTAGAGTATTGGTTATGGACAAGCGCCCAGACGAAAATCCAACCCAGCAGGTAAAGGCCCGCCTCCATGAGGCCTTCGACTCGCAGATCCCCAACTTCGCCAGCTACAATCTCGTGGCGGGCACCGGCATCGCCGGCTCCGGAGGGCTCAAGGTCATTGGATATCGGCGCCAACCAGCGGAACTGATTATTGCGCCAGTGAATGCCAGCAGCTTGGAAGCATCCGAGGATGCGATCAACATCAACAATACGAATGTGAACCAGCTCGCCGAGCTCAGCGATGGCGGCTACGAAATCGCGATCTCTTCGGGCCGGGTGTTCCGCTTCAGCATTCCCGAAGCGCCGAGCATCGACTTGCATGTCGATGATGCCATCAGCATTGGTGCCACCATTGACCAGAAATCAGATGCAGAGGACTTCGCTGATTTCATGGACCACTTCATGAACACCATCGAAGGCACCGAGAACTTCGTATAACCAGCAAGAGAATTCGCCATAGCAAAGGCCATCCCGCCAGCTAGCTCCATTACGAGCTACGCGGCGAGATGGCCTTTTCGCTTACAAAGCCCCGGGATGATTCCCGCGGTAGTCGGAGGCGAGCAGCTGCCCTTCGACGGTGAGGATCTCAACCCGGTCCAACTCGATTGATTCGTAGCCGACGGAGGTCATGACCCGCTCGGCATAGCCGGCAGCACTGCCCTCCGCGATCCAATCACTGCCCTCCACCACAATGGCGAGCACGCCCTGGACCGGAGAGAGCCACCCCACGGTGGCGTACTGGATGGAATCCTGGGCGAATGAATGGAAGCCTGCGGCGCCCTGGCCATTGAGGTACTGGAAGATCTTCTGATCCGCCCATTCCTGGCGCCCTTCGACTTCCTGGAGGTTGTCGGCATACTTCGGCAAGGCCGCGATCTGCTGGCTCACGCTAGGAGTTTGCGCGGATGCTTCGAACTGGAGCGGGGCACAGCTGGCCAGGGACGAAGCCAGCACCAGGCCACCGGCGACCACACTGGCCCTGCGTAACGCATGGATGGCCGCGCCGTGCCGCTGGATACCGGCAGAAATTACTTGAAGCACCATGCAATCGAGCATAGCCAATGACCCGGACAATTCCACAGGAATCACCCTGCACGGATTCCACACCTGCGGCGGGCCCGGAATCAGCCTTGCTTGGTCTGGTACAGGGACATCCCTGCAGCCTGCATCACCAGCCACGGGCTGAAGGCCCACGGGGTGGCGCGCAGGGCTTCACCGAGTTGTGCCGGATCCACCCAGCAGTAGTCCATGACTTCGTCCGGGTTCGCAGAGATCTCGCTGCCGATTATCGCGGTGAAGACCGGGCAGATTTCGTTTTCCACAATGCCCGAGGCATCCACGGCGCGATAGCGGAAGTCCGGCAGCGCCGATTCGATGCGGCTGACCTTGAGGCCGAGCTCATGGGCCGCGTGGCGCGTAATGGCTTCTTCGAAGCTCTCGCCGGGCTGGGGATGCCCGCAGAAGGAGTTCGTCCAGACCCCTGGCCAGGTCACCTTGGACAGGGCGCGACGCGTCACCAGCACCTGGCCGGCTTGATTCTGCACGTGGCAGGAGAATGCCTGGTGCAGCACGGTATCCGTGGTGTGAACCAATTCTTTCGGGTGCGTGCCAATAGGCTGGCCTTGATCCGAAAGCAAAATGACGTCCATTGAAATCCTTGAATCCCCATCCGGGTCTAGTAGGTGAAAAGTGCCGAAAAGATCAGGAGCATGGTCAGCAGGAAACCGCACAGGTAGTTGATCCACAAGAATCTCTTCCATCCTCGATTAACCGTACCCGAGCTTGCATCGCTGATTCGAAGATGGGGTAGGACGTTGAGCACATAGGGAAGGGCCAGCACCGCCGCCCAGCGGCCAATCCCCGAAAGGCCCACCGCCACGAGCACTCCGGCCAGCAGGTAGGCAGCCAAGACCAAGTAGATGGTCGTGCGGGCCGACAAGGCGGTGGCGATCGAGGACAGCCCGCCTTGGCGATCGGGAACAATATCCTGGATTGCGCCCAGGGCATGGCTGGCCATCCCCCAGAGCAGGAACGCGCCGAAGACCAGCCACTGCTCGGCCTGCACGCTGGCGCCAGCCAGCACCCACCCGTAGACCGCCGGGGAGACGAAGTGCACTGCGCTGGTCAGCGAGTCCAGCCCGGGCCTTTCCTTGAAACGCAGCCGCGGTGCGGAGTAGGCCAGCACCGCAAGGATCGACACGGCCAGAACGAGGTTGGCTGCGCCATCCCCGGCCGCCACGAGCACCGCGAGGAACGGCGCGGCGCACAGGACGCAGGCGATGAGCAGCGACTTATGGCTCTGCCTGGACAGCAGCGCCCCCTCGATTCCTCCCTTGCGCGGATTGCGCAGGTCCGACTCGTAGTCGAAGACATCGTTCACGCCGTACATCAGCAGGTTGTAGGGGAAGAGGAAGAACACCGTGCCCAGGACCAAGCACCAATCGATCCCGCCGCCGGCCAGCAGATAGGCGGCGGCAAACGGGTAGGCGGTATTCACCCAGGAGATGGGGCGTGAGCTCAATACGATTCCGCGGATCATGAAGCGTCCTTTCTGTGGCTGCGGGCACCGAGCAGCCACCACAGCCCGGGGAGCAGGAAGACCGCGCAGGCGGCGTAGAAGAAGTCTTCAATCGGGGCCAGGCCCAGATGCACCCCGGACAGCGTGTCGCTGCCGTAGCCGAACAGTCCGGCGTAGATCATCAGGTTGTCGAAGATCGCGGTGAGCACGAGCATCAGGGCCATGGCGGCGCCCAGCGGCTTGGCCACCGAGCGCAGGCGCTGCTTGCTGGCAGCCAGCCCGGCGGCAAAGACGGCCATGGCCGCAAGAAGGAAGCAGAGGCTCAATTCAAGGAACATGGTTCTCCCCTAACGTGCGCTTGGGTGCTTTCTGGTTCCGGTTGCGCAGCATGCTGGCCAGCACCGGCAGTCCGGTGAAGGCAATCATGGCGCAATAGCACAAGAAGACCAGGAAGAAGACTTCTTCCACAGGGAACTGCTCGCCCACCATGATTCCGGTCATGAGCTCCGATTCCTTGTGCAGGAAGATGCCCTGCCTGATGGCCAGCACATCCCAGAGCACGAAGAATCCGGTGCCCAGCCCCAGGCACAGGAGCCCGCGCACCGGGTGGCGGAAGATGAAGAGCTTTCCCTTCGCGTCCAGCAGCCCCATGCAGACCAGGAGTACCAGCAAGATGCCCAGGTAGATCATGCTCCTGCCTCCTGACGCACCGTGGCCGCGAAGTTTTCGTCCATGGGCCCCGCGGCCTTGATCCCGAGCACCGCTTTGGCAGCCAGTTCCCCACTGATCAGGCACATCGGCACGCCGATTCCGGGGCGCACGGTGCTGCCGGCATAGTGCAGCCCGCCCACCTTGGCGCTGCGGTTGCCCGGACGCAGCATGGCGCTTTGCCCCAGGGTATGGGCCAGGCCCAGCGCACCGCCTTTGAAGGCGCCGTACTGCTGGAGGAAGTCCCCCGGGCCGATGCTCTGGCGCACCACGATCCGCTCGCGAAGGTCCTTGATGCCAGCCCATGCGGCCAGCTGGTCGATGGCCGCGTCGGCCACCGCTTCCACCGCCGCATCTCCTGCCCCATCGGCTGCTCCGATCCCCCATTCGGGCATGGCAGGAGCCGGAACCAGGATGAACAGGTTCTCGCAGCCCTCCGGGGCCACCGAGGGGTCGGTGGCACTGGGCTTGCAGACATAGATGCTGGTTTCCGCCTCCAGCATCCGCCCTTGGCGAATCCGCGAGAAATTCTCTTTCCAGTCGGTGGTGAACAGCAAGTTGTGGTGCTCCAGCTGCGGCAGCTTACCGCTGATGCCCAGGCAGAGCAGCACCGCGCTGGGGCCAGGGTCTTTGCGCTGGAAGCTCTTGGCGGTGTGGGTCTGCAGCTCCTCGGGCAGCAAATGGCCTTCCAGGTGGCGCACATCGGCGGCTGCGATCACCTGGGTCGCCGGGGTGCGCTGCTGCCTGCCGTGCGCGTCGATCCAGCGCACCGCGCTGACCCGGGGATTTTTTCCTGTGCTGGTTTCTATGGCCGTTGCGGTGGCGCCCAAATGGATGGCCGCGCCGTGTTTCCGGGCCAGTTCAGCCATGGCATCGGCCACCGCAGCGAAGCCTCCCATCGGGTATTTCACCCCGTCGGTGAGGTCCAAGTGGCTCATCAGCTGGTAGAGCGCAGGGGTGCGGCTCGGGCTGGAGCCCAGGAACACCGCCGGGTATCCGAGCAGCTGGCGGATCTCGTTGCTCGAAAAGCGCCGGGCCACATGGCTTTCCAGGCTGGAGGCCAGCAGCTGGGCCAGTTGCGGGGTCCGGCGCAGGATCCGCGGATGCAGCAGGGAGGTGAGCGAACTGAAATCGTCATAGAGGAAATGCTCCAAGGCCAATTCATAACCCTCCTTCGCGGTGCGCAGGTACCGTTCCAAGGCTGGGCCGCTGCCCGGTTCCAGGGCTTCGAAGAGTCCGCTGACCGCAGCGCCGGTTCCGACATCCACCGGTTCTTCGCGGTCCTGGAAGAAGGTGCGGTAGCCGGTGGACAGTTCGCGCAACTCCAGCTGTTCGCTGGCGCTGGTGCCCATGAGCTTGAACCAGTGCTCGAAGACCTCGGGCATCAGGTACCAGGAGGGGCCGGTGTCGAAGCGGAACCCGTCGCGCTCCAGGCGCCCGGAGCGACCGCCTGGGTGCGGCTGCTGCTCGATCAAGGTGACCTTGCAGCCTCGGGCGGCGAGCAACCCGGCGCTGGCCAGGCCGGAGAATCCGCCCCCGATGACTACGACTTCTCTTTGTGCGTGGTTCATCTGCTTGCTACTTCCATTCTTGGCTTGCGGCCGGTGGTGCCCCGGGTGCCCAGCAGCACGCGGGCGGCGATCAGCGCCTTGCGCGGGGCGGAGACCGAGATGCGGGTGCGCAGCAGCTGGGAGGCCGGGGCCTTGTCCAGCTGGGAGTTCAGTTCGCGGAACAGGTCATGGGCCAGGCGCACCGCCCGGGCAGCGGACGGGGCCAGGTAGGGCAGGCCGGCACGGGCCTGGGCCAGGTCCTGCTCGATCTGCGCAACCAGCTTCGCCTTGCTTGGCTCATCGAATCCTGCCGGGTCCAGGCCGGGAAAGTAGCTGCGTCCCAAATCTTCGCTGTCTTCCGCCAGGTCGCGCAGGAAGTTGACCTTCTGGAAGGCCGCGCCCAGGCTGCGGGCGGCGTGCTTGGCGCGCTGCGCCTGGGCAGGGGTCAAGTCCGGCGCGGCGGGCATCGCCTGGAAGACCTGCAGGCACATCAGCCCGATGACTTCGGCCGAGCCGTAGATGTAGTCCTGCAAGCTGCGCGCATCATGCTGCCCGGTGCCCAGGTCCGCGCGCATTGAGGCGAAGAACGGGGCGGTGAGCTCGGCGTGGATGCCGGTGGCCCGGGCGGAAATAGTGAAAGCGTGGACCACCATGTTGGTGCTGTACCCGCGTTCCATGGCGCGCAGGGTTTCTGCTTCCAGCTCGTCCAGGCAGGCGGCGATGGCCTGGTTGTCCAGGCCGGCCTGGCAGGCCACCCCGTCCACGATTTCATCGGCCAGGCGCACCAGCGCGTAGATATTGGCGATGTGCCTGGCGCTGGCGGCATCCAGCAGCTTGCAGGCCAGCGAGAACGAGGTGGAGTATTCGCCCAGTACCACCCTGGCGCTGCGCTGGGCGGTGCGCGAATAGTGCTCCAAGGCGGCGGTGCCTGCGGTGCTGTGAGGGGAATTGTAGGGTTTCATGGCGTTCAGCTGCTTCGATCCAGGATCAGGCCGGTGCACTCGCGCAGCAGCGTCCGGGCTTCTTCGGGCAGGTCCAGGAAGGCCGCGGAGCCGGTGGCCCGCGAGCAGAGTTGCTGGGCCAGCTGTCGGGCGAAGCGCTCGGCCCCCTGCGCGGCCAGTTCCTGGCGGATCCGGCCGGCATCCACTGTTCCTTCGCGGAATCCGCCCAGCAGCTTGGCGAATTCGGGTTGCTCGCTGGCCAGGGCCAGCAAGATGGTGCTCTTGAATTCGCGCAAGTCCGATTCCACCGGCTTGCCGGTGCGTGCCGGGTCCCCGAAGGTGCCCAGCACATCATCGATGATCTGGTAGGCCACCCCGAGCTGGCAGCCCACCGCGCCGATGGCCTCGGCCTGGCCGGGGTGCGCCCCGGCCAGCAGCGCTCCGGCCTGCAGCGGCAGCTGGAAGGAGTAGGCCGCGGTTTTCATCTGTTCCATGCGCAGCACCTGGCTGGTGGTGGCTGGAGCCGGGGCCAGCGAGTAGAGCAGGTCCTCGAGCTCTCCGGCCCCTGCCTGCTCGATGGCTTGGAAGAAGGCCTGCTGGACCCCGGCTTCGCTGTCGCTTCCGGCCGCGGCGCTGGCCGCGAGCTTGATCGCTTCGCTGATCAGCAGGTCCCCGGCGATGATGCCCACGGAATTGCCCGCATGCTCGGCGTCGGCCCGGTTCCGGCCGCTGGCGATGGCGTGGTCGCGGTAGAGCGCCGAGATGGTCTTTTCCCCGCGGCGCACGAAGTCGCGGTCCACCACGTCGTCGTGGATCAGCAAGGCGGCGTGCAGCAGCTCGAAGGCGCAGCCCAGGTCGATGGCGCGGGCCTCATTGCGGCCGCCGAAGGCCCGGTAGCCGAGCATTACCAGCCCCGGTCGCATCAGCTTGCCGGTAGCCAGCCGCTCGGAGATCCGGGACCAGAGCAGCGCGGTCTGCGCGGAGTAGGCGGCGCTGCGGCGCTGGGCCTGCGTGGCCAGCAGTTCCAGCCGATCGCTGATGGCACGCCGGGTGGGTGCATCGATGAGCCCGCCTGAGGCTGGCGCGCCAGCCGCTTCGGCCGGCGGGGCCTGGTGTGTGGTGGTGTGCATTCTCATGGTTCCCTACTGAAAGGATGTGGTGGGGTTTGCTTGGTTCTCTTCGCTGCTCACGGTGTCCCGCGTCTCCAGCTCTCGCCGGGCATCTTCGAGCATGGCGCCCAGATTCCTGCGGGACGGTTCGTCCAGCTGCGCGTAGAACGTGTGCAGCTTGCGCAGCAGCACCTGCCCTGGCCCGGTGGACACCGGGAAATTGCTCCCCGGGGCCACCAGGGTGCGCCGCCGGTCCGCGGCATGGTGCCTTCTTTCAACCATCCCGCGGGCTTCGAGCCGGTCCAGGACCGAGGTGATTCCTGCCGATGACACTCCCAGTTCGCGGGCCAGTTCCCCGGAGCTGGGCGTTTGCATGGAACGCAGCAGGTTCACCGCACGCAAATCTGTATCGTTCAGGTCAAGGCTGTGGCGCAGGCGCGCTTCGCTCAGTGCATAGGACCGCTGGAGCTTGAGCAGCAACCGGAACACTTCCGAGGCAATCAGCGGACGTGAACAATCCATGATAACTTCTCTCGCGTAGTTGATATTTAGCTTTTCTAGATACATCATGGTTTAACTATCTCGTTTTGTCGACTCGAAGCGGGAAAATTTTCAACCGACATCAGGAGCACACGATGAGCAGTTCCACGGATTCCCCGAATTTTCCCTATCGAGCCCCCGCGTCAGCAACATCCTGGGCACTGCCGGTGTTCACGGCGAGTGCCCTGGTCCTGGCCATTGCCGTTTCATTCATCGGAAGCGGGGCCCTGGGCGGAACTCCGGTCCAGCAGGCAGCCGGCGGCTATCTGGGCGCTGACTCGACGCTGCTGGCCCCCGCGGGTCCGGCCTTCTCCATCTGGAGCGTGATCTACGCCGGGCTGGCCGTCTACGGAATCTTCCAGCTCACCCCCGCCGGACGCCGCTCGGCCTGGGCTGCCAAGCTGCGGATTCCCGCGCTGCTTTCCGCATTGCTGAACGCCGCATGGATTACCGTGGTCCAGCTGGGCTGGCTGGGGGCCAGCGTCGCGGTGATCTTCATCCTCGTCGCGTGCTTGGCCTGGATGCTGACCATCATGGTGGCAGGCACCCCGGCTTCGCGCACCGAATACTGGATCATGTGGCTGACCTTCGGCATCTACCTGGGCTGGGTCTGCGTGGCCAGCATCGCCAACACCTCTGCATGGCTGCTCTCCCTGGGCTTTGGCCAGGACGCCTCCTGGGCACCAGGAGCGGCAGTGGCACTGCTGGTGGTCGCAGCGGCCATCGGGCTGGGCACCACCGCCTACTCGGGCAGGATCTTCACCGCCTTGGCCATGGCCTGGGGGCTGGGCTGGATCGGCGTGAGCCGGCTGGCCGGCAGCAACCAGTCCGAACTGGCCGGGTACTCCGCGCTGGGCTGCGCAGCAATGCTCCTGCTCGGATCCATGGTGATCGCGTGGCGCAAGCGCGGGGTTCGAACGCCATGAGCTTGATCGCAGTGACCGGAGCGACCGGATATATCGGCGGACGCCTGGTGCCCCTGCTCTTGCGCAACGGGCACCAGGTCAGGGTTTTCACCCGTGATGCGCAGCGCCTGCGCGATACCCCGTGGCGCGGCCAAGTCGAGATCGTCGAGGGCGACCTGCAAGATGAGCACGCCGTGGCCAAGCTCTGCAAGGACGCGGACCTGCTCTACTACTTGGTGCATTCGATGTCCGGGACCCGGGATTTCGCGGCGCAGGAGAAAGCGTGCGCGCAGGTCATGGCGCAGGTCGTACGCGAACAGGACGTCAGCCAGCTGGTCTATCTTTCCGGGTTGCATCCTGCAGGCGAACTCAGCGAGCACCTGGCCTCGCGCGTGGCCGTGGGGCAGATCCTGTCAGCGGCCGCCAGCACCCTGGTGCTCCAGGCGGGCCTGGTGATCGGCTCCGGCTCGGCCAGTTTCGAAATGGTCCGGCACCTGAGCGATGTGCTGCCGGTGATGCCGGCCCCGCGCTGGGTACTGAACCAGGTCCAGCCCATCGCCATCCGCGACACCTTGCACTACCTGGCGGCCTGCGCCGAACTGGCGCAGCCCGCGCAGGGAACCTATGACATCGGCGGCCCCGGCACCTACAGCTACGCGCAGCTGATGAAGATCTATGCCCAGGTGGCCGGCCTGCGCGAGCCGAAAGTCTGGCCATTGCCGCTGCTCACCCCGCGGCTGGCTTCGCACTGGGTGAATCTGGTGACGCCGCTGCCGCACACCCTGGCTTCCGCGCTGGTGCAGTCGCTGCAGCATGATTGCGTCATGGGCTCGCGGGACATCGACAAGCTGATTGCCCCGCCGGCCCAGGGCTTGTGCGATTATCCGCGAGCGGTGCAGCTGGCACTGGAGAAGATGGATGCCGACGCGGTGCAAACCAGTTGGGCTACCGCCCAGCCGATTTCGGCACCCGCCGAACCGCTGCCCTCTGATCCGGATTGGGCAGGGCGCAAGGCCTACACCGACATCCGCCGCATCAGCACCACGGCAACCGAGGCGCAGCTCTTCAGCGTGCTGCATCGGCTCGGCGGGGAATCACCGTATTTCGCCTTCCCCGCCCTGTGGAAGCTGCGCGGCTTGATGGACAAACTGGCAGGCGGCGTGGGGTCGCGGCGCGGACGCCGCTCGCACAGCACGCTGGCACTAGGAGATGTGGTGGATTGGTGGCGCGTGGAAGCCCTGGAGGAAAACAGCTTGCTGCGCTTGCGCGCGGAGATGCGCGCCCCGGGCCAAGCATGGCTGGATTACCGGATCGACAAGCGAGCTGACGGGCGAAGCGAACTGGTCCAGCGAGCGGTATTCTTCCCGCGGGGCTTGGCCGGACGCTGCTACTGGTGGGCGGTATACCCGTTCCATGGCGCCATCTTCCCGGCCACCATCAAGAACATCGTGCGCGCCGCGGAAAAGCAGGCGGCTGGCTGAGGATCCGGTACGTCCCCGGGACTACTCCGCTTCGCAGGCAGCCGTTGAATCGAGGCTGCTTTCCAAGGCATCGGAGGTCCCGGCAAGGAACCGGATCACTACGTCCCGTTCCTCGGGGCTCATCGCGTTGGCCACTTCGAATCTCTTGGCATGGTGCCGCCCCACTTGCTCGCGTGCTGCCAGATGGGTTTCTTCGATAACCTCGACGCATTGCGAACGCCGGTCGGTTGGATGCCTGGTGCGTCGCACATGGCCGTGGGCTTCCAAGCGGTCAATCATCTTGGTGACCGACGCGCTGGAAATTCCCAGATACTGGCTCAGCGCACCCGGGGTGACGGATTGGCCCGCATGCTTGGCAGAGATCATCTTGCGGATCGCCCGCATATCGGTTTCGTTCAGCTTCATGAACTGCTGGGAGCTGCGCATGATGCGGCGTTCGATCTGGCGCATCCGGCCCATTTCAGCCATAATGCGGTCGATTTGCTCCAGATTGGCAGGAGCGATGCCTGCCCTCTTGATCAGGTCCTGGCCAGGATCGGATTCAGAAAGTCCATACATGGTGGGCAGTTCCTTGGCTGCCATGGTGCCCCTCCTCCTCGGATCGCGGCCGCTTGCCTTGTTTGGATCATACGCTTGGTCAACCGCTGCGGATGCATGCAAAAACCCTGCGGTCGATGGAATCAGACCGCAGGGTTCAGTTGGTGCGAGTAGAGAGACTTGAACTCTCACGTCCGAAGACACTGGAACCTAAATCCAGCGCGTCTACCAATTCCGCCATACTCGCTAGCGCTACACCGGAAACACTGTTTCCTCGAAGGCGACCTCATTTAGTGTAGCGGAAGTTCTGCCTGATATGAAATCAGCCAAACAAGGGGTCTACTTGGGATCAATGCCCAAGTCACGGCGCAGCTTGGCTACATGGCCGGTGGCGCGAACGTTGTACTGCGCCAGCGCGATTTTGCCCTCTTCATCGAGCACGATAGTGGAGCGGATCAGCCCCTCGTAGACCTTGCCGTAGTTCTTCTTTTCTCCCCAGGCGCCGTAGGCTTCAGCTACCGCGTGGTCCTCGTCGGAGAGCAGCGGGAAGTTCAGTTCTTCCTTGGCGACAAACTTTTCCAGCTTGGCGGTCTTGTCCGGGGAAATGCCCAGAACTGCGTAACCCAGGGAGTGCAAGGATTCGAGTGAATCGCGGAAATCGCAGGCCTGCTTCGTGCAGCCCGGGGTGGATGCGGCTGGGTAGAAGTACACGATGGTCTTCTTGCCGCGGTAATCAGCCAAGGCAACAGACTTGCCAGCAGCGTCCTGCAAGGTGAAATCAGGGGCCTGGTCACCGATGGACAGACGGTTAGTCTTTTCGGAAGTACTCATGAGCTGATCCTCTTTTCTTTGCCGTATACAAAAAATCCGACCTGACGAATCAGATCGGATCTACTGTGCGCCCTCCGGGACTCGAACCCGGAACCTAATGATTAAGAGTCATTTGCTCTACCAATTGAGCTAAAAGCGCTTCCTCGCTCTGACTAGTTCTTTTTCAGAACTCGTCTTTGCGACGTAGACAATCATAGGCAGAAATGGTGCAAAAGCAAAAATCGGCCAGTACCCGACCTGAGAACATAAATGTCCAAGTCAGATTCATAATATCACTATTTGCCCGGCTTGAAAGTAATCTAAAACACACATAGTTTTCCGGTCCGGACCTCGCTATCCACCCTGGCACGGCGGGGGCAACTCCAGGATTTGCCACTCGCGGCCAGCACTCGCCCTCGGTTCCGGTCCGCACAGCACCCCGGGCGCACCTTCAGCAATGATTTCCAGGAAGCCGCAGCGTGGCGTCGCCCGAAGGTTCAGCCGCAGCTAGCCACTTTCCTGCCAGTGGCCTGGGACCCCCTTTCCCCAATCCCCTCCCGGCTCCGGCGCGGGCCAGCCTACTGGGGGCCACAGGCCAAAGTACTCCCGCGTCAAGCGCTGGCTGGTCCACCGGGACAAACAAAAAAGGCCAGACCGGAGCCTGACCTTTGTTTTGTGCGCCCTCCGGGACTCGAACCCGGAACCTAATGATTAAGAGTCATTTGCTCTACCAATTGAGCTAAAAGCGCGTATTTATTTATGAAAACAAGTTGTCTGGTGAACCGAACAAATTGTTCGTGCGCCCCCCGGGACTTGAACCCGGAACCTAATGATTAAGAGTCATTTGCTCTGCCAATTGAGCTAGAGGCGCCCGCTGCGATGTTCTAGAAGCTTTTCGGGCTTCGCGCTTTCGCAACGAGATAAAACTTTACCAGCAATTTCCCTCAGCGCAAATTCGGGGGCCAGTATTCTGCGGTGACCTTCATTACAGGACATGACTAGGGGTTACTACCAAAGCGCGGATGGGGTTTGTACAGTGTTTCCATGAGCACCCAACGAACGATTTCATTCCCGACACAAGATCTGATTGATGCGGTCGGTCCGATCCCGGAAAACCTCAAAGCTGTGCTCTGGGACCTGGAGAGCACCCCCGGAACTGCGCTGGAAGAAATCGACATTGCCATCCTTCCCTATATGTCGAATCCCCAGACGCTGAAGAACATCCGCAAGGCACCGAACGTCAAGATCGTCCAGACCCAGACCACCGGCTTCGACGGAATGGTTGACCTGATTGGCGATCGCGCAAATATCAATACCGCGGCCGGCGTCCACGCGGCGGCTACCGCCGAGATGGCCATCGGCCTGGCCATCGCATCCCTGCGCGGCTACCCGCACGCGGTCCGAGACCAGCAACAAGGCCGATGGAATCCCCAGCAGTGGCCCGGCTTGGCTGATCGGACGGTGGCATTGGTTGGCGTGGGCGGCATCGGCGAAGAGATCCGCAAGCGCCTGGAGCCCTTCGAGGTCAATCTCCTGCGCTTCGGCTCCACGGCCCGCACCGATGAGCATGGCGAGGTCTTCGCAACTTCGGATCTCGCAGCGCGCGCGGCGGAGATCGAAGTGCTGATCCTGATCGTGCCGCTCAACGATTCCACCCATCATCTGGTTGACGCTGATCTGCTGGCTAAGCTTC
The DNA here is from genome assembly GCF_053644955.1 of Glutamicibacter sp. NPDC055354. Classification (NCBI taxonomy): domain Bacteria; kingdom Bacillati; phylum Actinomycetota; class Actinomycetes; order Micrococcales; family Micrococcaceae; genus Glutamicibacter; species Glutamicibacter sp. NPDC055354. The sequence goes on along the minus strand of NZ_JBSHMB010000001.1, from coordinate 246,040 downwards.
CCGACGGTGCAACCGTGGTCAACGTCGCGCGCGGCCCGGTGGTGGATACCGAGGCAATCGTGGCAGAAGTCGCTTCGGGCCGCTTGAATATGGCATCGGATGTATTCGATCCAGAACCCCTGCCGGCCGATCACCCATTGTGGCAGCACCCCAATGCCTTGGTCATTCCCCACAACGGCGGCAACACCAAGGCGTTCTTCCCGCGCATGGTGAAGTTGCTCAAGAAGCAGGTGCAGGCCTGGGCCGCTGGCAACGACGGCGAGAACCTCGTGCACCGCAGCTAACAATTTAGCGACAGTTGACGGCTCCGGGAGTTTTGGCTTCCGGAGCCGTGGCCGTGGTGCGCTATCTTTGATAAATACCTTTGCGCACATTTACTTGCTTGTTCCCTGCGCGAAGCAGTACCGCCTGCCATAGGAAGATGAGTCATCCCAGTGCCCGAATTGCCATTGAAACTCGTATCACGACGCGCATTGCTGACCGGTACCTTGGCGACTACCGCACTGGCACTGACCGCCTGCACCGGAAACTCGGGGCCCGCGTCCTCCGCTTCGCCCACAGCCTCGGCCAGCGCACCGCGCATTCCCCGGACCCTGCGCCTGGCAGCAGCCGCTCCCCCGGTCAAGCTCGATCCGGCCATCGTGGCGGATAACGAATCCTTCCGGATCACCCGCCAGGTGTACGAGACGCTGGTCGATATCGATCCCGATACCGGTGGCGCCGTAGCGGGCCTGGCCGAATCCTGGACCGAAAGCCCTGATGGCTTGCGCTACACCTTCACCCTGCGCGAAGGCGTGCTCTTCCACGACGGCACCGAATTGACCGCAGAAGCAGTTGTCGCCAACTTCAACCGCTGGGAAAACTTGTCTCCGCAGCTGCGCGCTTCATCCAGCCAGGGCTTTGCCAATGTTTTCCACTTCGACAGCGACATCCCCAAGCTTCCAACCGCCAAGGAACTCGAAGAAGAGTTCAAGAGCGCTGCCGACGCCAGCGAAGAGGAACTGGCCACCCAGCAGCTGCGCACCAAGCAGCTTGAAGAGCTGACCAAGAAGTTCGACACCAAGCTCTTCGAGGGCAAGTCCGCAGCCGGTTCCGCAAGCTATTTCGAATCCGTCAAGGCAACCGGCAAGTACCTGGTCGCCTTGAACCTGCGCCGCCGGCTGCCAGGGCTGATCGAAGCGCTGACCTTGCCGGGCATGGCCATCGCCGCGCCCAGCGCGTTGACCGGCGGCCCCGGGCAGAACCCGGCCGAGTCGCTCTCCACCCACCCGGTGGGTACCGGGCCATACACTTTCGTTTCCCATGAGAACAATGTGGTGCGCCTGGAGATCTTCAAGGACTATTGGAATCAACCGCGGCTGTCCAATAACACCGCGCATCCCGAGGTTGCGCTGATCTCTGCTGTTCCTTCGCCCTACAATCGCGAAGGCGCACTGCTGGCCGATGAAGTCGACGGCTTCGACATGGTCTCGGTGGACATCATGCGCACGCTGGTGCGCAATGCCAAGGTGGTTGTCCAGCGCGATCCCTTCTCCGTGCTCTACCTCGGCATGAACCAGCGCAATAAGTGGCTGGCCAAGCCGGAATTCCGCATGGCCATTGCGCACGCGGTCAACCGCAGCTCGCTGGCTGAGAAGCTGTTCCTGCAAGGGTCCAAGCACGCTTCGACCCTCTTGCCCTCTGCCTTGAGCATTCCGGCACCGGAAGATACGCCGAACCACGATGCGTCGAAGGCCAAGACCTTGCTGGCCGAGCTGGGTTACAAGGGCGAACAGATCGAGTTCGCCTACCCGCTGCAGGTTTCGCGCAACTACCTGCCGCTGCCTGAACGCACTTTCGCGCAGATCGCCGAGGACCTCGCCGCAGTGGGGATCCGCATCAAGCCGCGCCCGATTGCATGGACCGACGGCTACGTGCAGACCGTGCAGTCCAAGGACTTCGAGGGACTGCACCTGCTGGGCTTCTCCGGCGGCTACCGTTCGGCAGACGACTTCCTTTCCGGCATTTTGGCGGCCAAGGAGAATGAGTTCGGATACACCTCGACGTTACTTGACTCACAGATCATGCTGGCCCGTTCCATCCCTTCCGGGGAGGAACGGACCGCCGCCTATGCCGATATCCTCAAGACCCTGAACGCGGATCTGCCCGCGCTCCCACTGGTCTTTCCGATCTCTGCGCTGGCGTTTAACGGCAACGTCACCTTCTATCCGCCATCGCCGATGCTCAACGAGTGCTACGCGGATGTGCAGATGGCAAACTCGCCGTCTATCTCAAGTTAGTGACCGTTAACCCAGTTAACGATTTCTAACCCCCGGGGATATAGGTCTACTCTGGGAGAGAGCAAAGTATCACTGTCGATGGAGATCCTCGTGCCTTCTGAAACGTCAACCGAATCTTTTGACGTAGTACTAATCGGTGCCGGCATCATGAGTGCCACCCTTGGCACCATGATCAACCAGCTGGAACCAACCTGGTCCATTGGTCTTTTCGAGAACCTGGACAAGGCCGGGCAGGAATCCTCCTCCCCTTGGAACAACGCAGGTACCGGCCACTCGGCACTGTGCGAACTGAACTACACCGCTGCCAAGGCTGACGGATCGGTCGATCCGGCCAAGGCCATTGGCATCAACGAGCAGTTCCAGGTTTCCCGCCAGTTCTACTCGTGGGCCGTCGAGAACAACCGCGTTGCCGACAATAGCTTCATCAACGCCCTGCCGCATATGTCCTTCGTCATCGGCGAGGACCACTCCAAGTACCTGCAGACCCGCTACGAGGCACTGAAGCCCAATGCGTTGTTCGAGGAACTGGAAATCACCAACGACCTGGACACCATCAACCAGTGGACCCCGCTGGTGGCCAAGGGCCGCGATGCCTCGCAGAAGGTTGCCGCATCCCGCGTTGTCTCCGGCACCGATGTCGACTTCGGCCGCCTGACCCGGGACCTGACCGACTCGCTGGGCGCCGCTGGCGCCTCGGTGAACTACGGCCACAAGGTCAAGGGCATCAAGCGTTCGGGCGCCGGCTGGGAACTGAGCGTCAAGGACAACGCTTCGGGCGCAGTCAAGAACGTCAAGGCCAAGTTCGTGTTCGTCGGTGCCGGCGGTGGCGCACTGCCGCTGCTGCAGAAGGCCGGCATCGACGAGATCAAGGGCTTCGGCGGCTTCCCGGTCTCCGGTCAGTTCCTGCGCTGCACCGATGAGACCGTCATCAACCAGCACCACGCCAAGGTCTACGGCCAGGCTTCGGTGGGCGCTCCTCCAATGTCGGTACCGCACCTGGATACCCGCTTTGTCGACGGCAAGCGCTCGCTGATGTTCGGCCCCTACGCCGGCTTCTCGATGAACTTCCTGAAGTCCACCGGCCAGCTGGATCTCCCCTTGTCCCTGCGCCCGCACAACATCATCCCGATGCTGGCAGTCGGCAAGGACAACCTGGATCTGACCACTTACCTGATCAAGGAAGTTCTCAAGTCCCGCTCCAAGAAGGACGAGGCGCTGGCCGAGTACTTCCCGGATGCAGATGGTTCCAAGTGGGAGCTGATCACCGCTGGCCAGCGCGTTCAGGTCATCAAGAAGGATGCCAAGAAGGGCGGCGTGCTGCAGTTCGGCACCGAGGTCATCACCTCCTCGGACGGCTCGATCTCCGGCCTGCTCGGCGCTTCGCCAGGCGCTTCGACCGCTACCCCGATCATGGTCGGGCTGCTTTCGCGCTGCTTCCCCAAGCAGTTCGCAGGCTGGGAGTCGAAGCTCAAGGACATGATTCCTTCCTACGGCCAGAAGCTGAACGAGAACCCAGCACTCTACGCTGAGGTCAAGGCAGCCACCGACAAGTCCCTGGGACTGTAGGCACCAAGCACAACGAGAACCGCCCACCAGCATTGGTGGGCGGTTCTCGCGTATCCGGGCACTGGTCGGGCTATGGCCGGTCCAGCGGCTCGCCGTAGGGGTAGTCCACCCAGGCACCGGCGCCAAGGCCGGGGCAATGGCGTTCGGCGCCGTGGCGCGTGCACGAGGCATCGGCGGGATACCGGTGCCCTTGCAGCAATTTATCGGCCTCGGCCCAGCCCAGGCCGGAGACTTCCCGCCCGTCGGCGTAGCGCAGGGCGTAGCTGAAATAGCGGTACCTGATCCTGATTAGCCGCCGGATCCCTTGCTACGCGGTGGCTTGCACCGCAATCGGCATCTGCAGACTCATGTCCCCAGTACTCCATGCGGCCACCAGCCACCGCCTTCCCTTAGAATCGGGCAGGCGCTCCAGCAGCGCTGCGCGCGCCGCGCCATCGGCAGCATTGGCACGTGCGGGCGGGGCCTGCCCCAGGCAGCTTCGGGGTAATCCATTGGGATGATTTTGCGTGCTTTACATCTCCCGGTGACTGTTGAGCATTGGCAACCAACTAAAGTTGAGATCAGCCCTTCCCACTGCGACACAGCTAGGACCACACCCGCATGCAGCGCTTGGCCATCTTGTCATTGAAAAACCGGGCGCTCATTGCGCTCATCACGGTTTTCGCCGCCGTCTTCGGCGTGATTTCCATGGGATCGCTCAAGCAGGAGCTGATCCCCGCCCTGGAATTCCCCCAGATCTCGGTCATGGCAACCCAAATGGGCTCCAGCCCCGAGGTGATCGACGAGCAGGTGGCCGAACCGCTGGAAACCGCTTTGCAGGCAGTTGAGGGCCTGGAATCCTCCACCGCTACCTCGCAGACCGGCTTCACCCGCATCTCGCTGACCTTCGAATACGGCACGGACATGGACCGTGCCCGGACCCAGGTGGAACGGGCCATTGCCAATTCCAAGGCCCAGCTTCCCGAGGATGTCGAGCCTACCGCCTTCGCCGGCTCCATCGCGGACTTCCCGGTCCTGGCCCTGGCCGTCTCCTCGGACCAGTCCCTGGAAGCGCTCAACGACGACGTGGAGCGCCTGACCCTGCCCAAGCTGCAGAAGATCGAGGGGGTCCGCGAGGCCTCGGTCTCCGGTGGCGCCTCCCAGCACATTGCGGTGATCCCGAAAGACGACCAGATGCGCGATGCCGGCTTGGCCGTCACGGATCTGAAGGACGGCATCGAGAACGCCGGCTCCCCCATGCCCATTGGCAACATGGACGTCGATGGCCTGGAACTGCCGGTCATCGCCGGCTCCACCCCGGACAGTTTGGAGGCCATCAAGGAGATCCCGCTGGTCACCGATGGCGGTCCGGTGCTGCTCAAGGACGTCGCCGAGGTCTCCGTCAAGGCCGATGAGGCCACCAGCATTACCCGCACCAACGGCGAGGAGACCCTGTCCATCCAGGTCACCAAGACTCCCGATGGAGACACGGTAGCCATTTCGCACGCGGTCACCGCAATGCTTGCCGACCTGCAGTCCGAGCTGGGCCACAAGGCCACCTTGACCACGATCTTCGACCAGGCACCCTTCATCGAGGACTCGATCAAGCACCTGGCGCTGGAAGGCGCCCTGGGCCTGGGCTTCGCGGTAATCATCATCTTGGTGTTCCTGTTCTCGGTACGCTCCACCCTGGTCACCGCGATCTCCATCCCGCTGTCCCTGATGGCCACCTTCATCGGGATGAATGCCTTTGGATACACGCTGAACATGCTCACCTTGGGCGCATTGACCATTTCCATTGGCCGCGTGGTGGATGACTCGATTGTGGTGATCGAGAACATCAAGCGCCACCTGTCCCATGGCGAATCCAAGGCTCAGTCGATCCTGCTGGCGGTCAAGGAAGTGGCCGGCGCCATTACCGCGGCGACCCTGACCACCGTGGCGGTCTTCTTGCCGATCGCCCTGGTGGGCGGCATGGCCGGCGAACTGTTCAGCCCGTTCGCGCTGACCATGACCATCGCGCTGCTGGCGTCGCTGCTGGTATCGCTGACCATTGTTCCGGTACTGGCGTACTGGTTCCTGCCGCACCGCCCGGGCAGCGGCGAAACCCATACCGTGCATGTGGCCGAAGACAAGTCGTGGTTGCAGCGTGCCTACATTCCGGTGCTGGAGGGGACCCAGAAGCACCCGGTCATCACCTTGCTGGCATCGGTGCTGGTTCTTGCCGGCACCGTGGCCATGACCCCGCTGCTGAACACCAACCTGCTGGGCTCCACCGGCGAGAACTCCATTTCCATCACCGCCAAGATGCCTTCGGGCACCTCCATGGAAACCACCGAAAAGCAAGCGGCAAAGATCGAGACCGGGCTCGCTGATATCGAGGGAATCGAAGATGTCCAGCTGACCGTGGGCACCGCCAGCGGCATGGCTGCCATGTTCTCCTCCGGCTCGGATACCGCAAGCTTCACCGTGATCACCGATGCCGATGCCGACCAGGAAGCGCTGACGAACACGGTTCGCGAGCAGGTGGAAGGCCTGGACCTGGCCGAGGACCTGGACCTGAGCTTCGGCTCGAACTCCTCGGCCATGATGTCCAGCGATGTCACCATCGAGATCAAGGCCCCGGACGAGGGGATCCTGCGCGAGGCGACCTCCACGATGCGCGAAGCACTGGAAGGTACCGCGAACGTCACCGAAATCTCCGATAACCTCTCTGCCGAACGCGAGCAGGTGTCCATCGATATCGATGCGCAGAAGGCTGCCGAGGCGGGATTGACCGAGACTCAGCTCGCTGGCATGGTCGCTTCGCAGGTCTCCCCTGTTCCGGCAGGCACCTTGCGCCTGGACTACACCGACATGACGGTGCAGATCGGCGAGGGGATGGATCTGGACAGCCTGGCGAAGCTGCGCGAGCTGCAGATCCCTACCGCCACCGGCATCAGGGAACTGCAGGATCTGGCCACCGTTGAGCGTGCCAAGGTGGTCCAGCAGGTCACCACCTCCAACGGCGAGCGTATCGCTACGGTCACCCTGGCTCCGGTGGAGAACATGCTCGGAGAGGTGTCCAAGGACGTCGCCGCGAGCCTGGACTCGGTGCAGCTGCCCGAGGGCGCCACCGCGGAGATCGGCGGCGCGGCAACCGAGCAGGCCGAGTCCTTCAACCAGCTGTACCTGGCGCTGCTGGCGGCCATCGCGATTGTCTACGTGATCATGGTGGCCACCTTCAAGTCGCTGATCCAGCCGCTGATCCTGCTGGTCTCGATTCCCTTCGCGGCGACCGGCGCTATCGGCCTGCTGCTGATCTCGGGGATCCCGCTGGGCTTGCCTTCGCTGATCGGCATGCTGATGCTGGTGGGCATCGTGGTGACCAACGCGATTGTGCTGATCGACCTGATCAACCAGTACCGCCAGGACAGCGCCGAGCGTCCGGCCATGTCCCTGGAGGATGCCATCATGCACGGCGCCCGCCAGCGCCTGCGCCCGATCCTGATGACCGCCCTGGCTACCATCTTCGCGCTGGTGCCGATGGGCCTGGGCCTGACCGGCCAGTCCGGATTCATCTCCCAGCCGCTGGCCGTGGTGGTGATCGGCGGCCTGGTCTCTTCCACCGTGCTCACCCTGATCCTGGTGCCGGTGCTCTACCGCTTGGTCGAGTCCCGCAAGGAGAAGAACGCCAAGGCCCGCGGCGCGCGCAAGCATTCGGCGCAGCAGCATACCGCTACCCAGGTCCTGTCCCGGGCGATGGACAGCGCCAGCGCCAAGATCGTTCCGGGCGCTGCGCCAGAAGCCGCGGCCACGGAGGCCTCGAGGACCGCGGATGCCAGGAAGAGCCCTGCGGCTGCCCCCGCGCCTGCCGAAGCCGCTGGCCAGGTCGTCAACCCGTTGACCGGCCAGATCCCGGTCTCGCGCAAGGAACGCCGGGCATTCGAAGAGCTGATGAAGCAGGCACCGCCAAAGCCCAACGACTAGGCTTTGCCGACGCCAGGACTCGGGCCTGCAACCACCTTCGTGGTTGCAGGCCCGAGTCCGTTTGCGCGCTGTCCGCGGCCGCTGGCCCTAGACCAGCCGCAGCTCCGTCAGGCAGGTTGCGCTGGACTGCCCCGCAGTGGACACCGTGGTCTTGGCGCTCTTCCCCTGGTAGGTGAATTCAAGGTCCACCGTGATTCCCCGCGGAACCCAGAGGCCGATGAATCCGTTGTCGAAGGTTTCCATGCCCTGGTCCACCAGCACCTCGCCGGTCTCGGCGTTCACGGCCTTGACCTCCATCTGCCTGCCTTGCAACTGCCCAAGGCAGGTGGTGAGGCTATGGAAATGGCAGCTGTGCGTCTGGTCCACATAGGGCGCGGCCGAAAGATAGTACTGGCCCTCCGGCAGCGGCAGGTTCGCGGTGCGTCCCGACGCATCGGCCAGCACCAGTTGCGTTGGCTGCACCATGGCGGTGAAGTTCTCCGGCCGCTGCTCCTGCGGCAAGCGATCGAGCCGGTCGATGGCCGCCTTGGCGTCGAGTCCTTCCAGTCCCAGCTCGGCGAGGAACTGACCGGTGTCCTCGGCTGCAACCACCGTTGGCTCGGGCTGCGCGACGGGTGCCGCAGCGGTGCTGCATCCGGCCAGCACGGCCAGCGCGAGCAGCGAACCGGCGCCCCTGGCCGCAATGCGGGCGCGGTAGCTCTTGCCGCCGGCAAATATTCCAGACATGGCCACTCCCAACCTTCCTGTCTCCAATTCCGGGCTACAGCGTCTCAAGCAGCTGCTTCATCTCATTGATTTCCCTGGTCTGGGAATCAACGATCTGCTGGGCCAGGTCGAGGGCCGCCGGGTAGCTTCCCTCGCTGATCTCGGTCTTGGACATCTCCACGGCGCCTTCGTGGTGCATGATCATCTGCTCGAGAAAGAGCCGGGCAGCGTCGGAGCCGGTCGCGTCTTCCAGCGCCTTGATGCCCTCCTCCGGGACCATCCCGTCGCCGTGGTCCATGCTCCCGTGATCCATCCCGCCGGGCATATTCCACTCGGAAAGCCAGCGGTCCATGCGTTCGATCTCCGGGCCTTGCGCAGCCTGGATCCTTTCGGCCAGGGATGCCACCTCGGCGGGAATCCCGGATTTGCCCAGCAGGATGCCGGACATCTCGATCGCCTGTTCGTGGTGCACCTTCATGCCCGCGGCGAAGGCCATATCGGCGTCGTTGGCCGACGCGGACTGGTCCATGGAATGCCCGGAATGCGAACCGGAGGCCGAGGCGCTCGGCGCCTCGGTGCTTGCTGGTTCCCCTGCGCATCCGGCGAGGGCGAGCGTTGCACCCAGTACGAGGGCGCTGGAGATGAGGGTCTGCTTGTTCATGGTGATTCTCCTGGTGGATCTGGAACATGAGCGGCGTCCGCCTGCGGCGGCGCCGGAACTAGCTGGAGGCCAGTGCATCGACCGGCCAAGTTCTCACGTTCGGCAGATCCCCAACGCAACCAGATCAGGTTTATCCGGTGCGATCCCCCGCAGTTCCGCTGCCGCGCAAAGGGTCCGCGGGAACACCGTCCGGAGAACGGCTACGGTCTGCGGCGGCCGCAGGAACAGCAGCATGGCCAGCAGCGCCAAGACGCAACCGGCGGCGGCCATCTCATGGCCCATCGGGCAGTCGGTGCAGCCCTGCTCCCCGCCGCCCGCATCGGCTGGCGGAGCATGGTGCGCGGGCTGGGTGTGAGCCGGATGCGCCTGCGCGACCGCGGCCGGGGCCGGGGATTGCGCCGAGGCTCCATGATGCATCACATGCATCGAGAACAAGCCGAAAAGCACCGCACTGATCAGCAGCAGCGAGCGGACTACCGCCAAGCGGGGGCAGATGCGCCCTCCGGCCTTCGCCAGGTAGTTGCCGATGCTCATGGCTCCCAGCTTAGCGACGCCACCGCAAGGGCGCGAAACATGACCCCATCAGCCGGCGGGACAAGCTCCCTGCCAGTGCTCCGACCCGTCACTGTCCTCCGATTCCAGTGCCGGTCCGGCTCCAATTCCAAATCCGATTCCAAGCCCTCGTTCTGCGGTCCGCGCAACGCCGTGCCTGGCGAATCAATAATTTAAGTTGCGCACAATTGAATTGCGTGCAATCATTATTCCATGGCAATAGTTGACGACATGGTGTGCTTCTCCCTCTACTCGGCCAGCCGGGCCACCACCCGCGCATATACCGAGCTGCTCGCCCCTTGGCAGCTGACTTACACCCAGTACCTGGTGCTCGTTGCACTGTGGTCCGAAGGCGATAAGCCGGTGCGCGAAATCGGCGAGATGCTCCAGCTGGACTCCGGGACCCTGTCCCCGCTGCTGCGCCGGCTGGAACAAAAGGACTTCATCGAACGCCAACGAGATGACCAGGACAGCCGCGTCGTCAACGTCCGCCTGACCCCCGCTGGCGTATCACTGCGCAAGGAACTGGCGCATATCCCGGCGCAGATCGCCTGCGGCACCGGGTTGCCGGATATGGAAAGCGCCAAAGCGCTGCTGGCATCCCTGCACCGCATTACCGCCTCCATGCAGCAAATCCCCGCTCCGGACCAACCCTCCGGAAAATAGCTACCAGATTTCACCCTCATCGAAAGGCAGTTTCATGGAAACCCTGTACACCGCTGAATCCCTGTCCACCGGCCAAGGCCGCGAAGGCCGCGTCCAGACCCCGGACGGCAAGCTCGATCTGGCCCTGGCCTCCCCGGCAGAACTGGGCGGCTCGGGAGCCGGCACCAACCCGGAACAGCTGTTCGCCGCGGGCTACGCCGCCTGCTTCCACTCGGCATTGAATATGGTAGCGCGCGGCCGCAAGGTCAAGATCGAGGACTCCAGCGTCGGCGGCCGAGTCCACCTGAACCGCGACGGCGAGAACGGGTTCAAGCTCTCGGTTGAGCTGGAAGTCATCATTCCCGGCATGGAACCCGCACTGGCCCAGGAACTGGCCGATGCGGCCCACCAGGTCTGCCCCTACTCCAATGCCACCCGCGGCAACATCGATGTCCTGGTCAGCGTCAGCGATGACTAGGTCCCCGGCGGCGAAGCCCCTGGGATTTGCCCGGCACGGCGCACGGATCGCGCTCGGGGCATTCCTGGGCTTCGCCGGGGTCAGCCACCTGACCTTTGCCCGCGAGGAATTCCGCGCCCAGGTCCCGGACTTCGTCCCGCTGGATCCGGACCTGACGGTCATCCTTTCCGGTGTCGCCGAAATCGGCCTGGGACTTTCCCTGCTGGCGCTGCTCAAGAAGCGGGTCGCCGTGGGCTGGATCGCCGCGCTCTTCTTCGTCGCGGTATTCCCCGGCAATCTCGCCCAGTGGCAGGAGGGACGCGACGCGTTCGGCCTGGACACCGACGGGAAACGGCTTGCCCGGCTCTTCTTCCAGCCAGCGCTGGTAGCGCTCGCCCTATGGAGCACCGCCGCATGGCGGGACCGGGCCCAGCTTCGGTCCAAGGCCTAGCAACTTCAGCCACGTGCGCACAGCGGGGTATCGGGCATCATGCCCGATACCCCGCTGTGCGCTGCCTGCGGCTAGGCGTCGCGCCGCTTCAGCGAAACATATCCGGCTCCGAGCAGGGCCACGGCCCAGCCTGCCAGCACCAGCAGCGCCACCGTCGGCCCATAGGGTTCGGTGGCGCCGGTGGCCATGAACGTCGCCGCATTGCTGGGCAGGTAGTCGGCCACCGTCTGCACCCATGAGAAGGGAATCAGCTGCAGGATCTGCGGCAGCCCGGTCACCAGCATGATCGCCGAGACGATCGCCCCGGCCGAGTTCCGGCACAGCAGCCCGAGCCCGAGCACCATCAAGCTCAGCAGCGCCAGGTAGGTTCCGGCGCCCAGGCAAGCCGAAACCAGGTCGGAGAAGGTGAAGGTACCGTACGGCCCCGCGCTGAGCGCTGCCGGGACGGTGCCCACGCCGATTACGGCCACCCCGGCAGCGAAACCGAGCCCGGAGAGAAGCAGCGACTTCGCTGCCAGCAGCAGCCCGCGGCGCGGTACCGCTTGCAAGGAGGTGGTGATGGTGCCGCTGGAGTACTCGCTGGTGATGTGCAGGGCCGCGGCGGCAGCGAAGAACAGCTGGCCGAATTGCAGGGTTGCGAAGACCATCAGCGGGGCGGGCATCGCCGTGTCGAAGCCATTGTCCCCACTGGCTTTCGCGCTGGCACCCAGCAGCCACCCCAAGGCGATGGACAACGCGATTCCCGAGCCATAAAGCCAGAGCAGCGACCGCAGCCCGAAGAATTTAGCGGCCTCGGCGCGCGCCGCCGCCAGCAGCCCTGCGCCCGGGTATCCGGATGCGGACTCTTTGATCTGCAGCGTGCTCATTTGCTTCCCGCTCCCCTAGCTGATTCGGCGGAGTACTCCACCATGCCATGCGTCAATTGGTTGTAGGCGTTTTCCAGCGATCCGTGGGCAACGCTCAGTTCATGCAGCTCGATGCCATGGGCGAAGGCCAGCCCACCGACATTTTCCAGCGGCAGGCCGATGACCTCCAGCCGGTCCTCGCCAGCGTTCAGCTCGATGCCCGGTCGCTGCAGGAGTCCGGCGAGCGCCGCGAGCTGCGGCGAGCGCACCGTAATGACCTGCTGGGTGAATTGCCTGATCAGCTCCCTGGTGGGGGCTTGGGCGATCAGCTCTCCACGGCCTATCAGGATCAGCTGGTCCGCGACCTGCTGCACCTCGCTCATCAGGTGGCTGGAGACGAAGACGGTCCCGCCGCGATCCGCCCGGGCGCGCAGCAGCTGCCTGATCCAGACGATCCCTTCGGCATCCAGCCCGTTCATCGGCTCGTCCAGGACCAGGATCTGCGGATCGCCCAGCAGCGCCGCGGCAATGCCCAGGCGCTGGCGCATGCCCAGCGAGAATCCGCCGATCCGCTGGGTGCCCACGGACTGCAGCCCGACGTCGGCCAGTACCTCATCCACCCGGGTTGCCGGGATCCGGTTGCTTTGCGCCAGGGACGCGAGGAAGGTGCGCGGGGTGTGCCCCGGGTGCCCCGCCGTGCCGCAGATGTGCGCTCCGATAACCTGCAGCGGGTAGCGCAGCTGCGCGTAGGGAACCGAATTGACCAGTGCCCGCCCGCTGCTGGGCGCGTCCAGTCCGAGGATCATCCGCATGGTGGTCGATTTGCCGGCCCCGTTGGGTCCGAGGAATCCGGTCACCTGCCCGGGTTCTATGGTGGCGGTCAGCGCATTGACGGCGCGGGTGGCGCCGAAGTCCTTGCTCAGCGCTTCAAGTGCGATCATGGTGTGCTCCTTTGGTTCTGCGCTCAACCCTAGGATTCGCCCGGGCTGCCGCGCACCGGCTGGAAGTCGGCCATCGCGCGGCCCCGAACCCCTACCTTGGTCGGTGTCTGGCTGCGTCGATTCTGCGTAGCATGTTGATCATGACTACCTCGTGGAAGCAGCCGGTCCTGTTGCTGCTGCTGGCACTGTGCGCCTATCTGGTTCCCATCTCCACGAACGGGCCCTGGGTTGTGCTCGCTCCCCTGGCCGCGGCCTGCAGCTACCTGGCCGGACGGCATGTTTCCGCGCTGGCCCATGGATTGCTGGCCCTCGGGACAGGGACGCTGGCCTCCGGGGTGACGCTGGCATGGTCCTCGCACCTGAGCCTGCTGGCCTTCGCACTGAATATCCTTACGGGCCTGGTGCTTTTCGCGCTGCTGCCCTGGTGGGCGGGCCGGGCGCGGCGCAATGCGGTGTTGTTCCGCAGCCAGGAGCGCCGGCATGTGGTGGTGCAAGCCGAGCTGCGGGAAAGGGCGCGCATTGCCGAAGCCATGCATGACCAGCTGGGCCACGATCTGGCGCTGCTGGCACTGTCCACCGGCGGGCTGCAGGTGTCCTTGGAACAGGGCACGCCGGCCTACGAACAGGCAAAGCGGATCCGCGAGCAGGCCGATGAGTCCATCGAGCATCTGCACCAGATCATCGGGGTGCTGCACGAGGACGGCGAACAAGCGCCGCTGGGCCCGGCAGGTTCATCGCTGGAGCAGCTGGTCGAACAGGCCCGGGCCAAGGGCATGACGATCAATTTCTCCCGGAAGGGCCCCTCGTTCCAGGCCCCCGGATCCATCCGGTGGGCCGCGGTGCTGCGCCAGGTGGCCCAGGAGGCGTTGACCAATGCGGCGAAGTACGCGCCGCATGCCGAGGTGGACCTCGAGCTCGATACGCGCTCGGAGCAGGCGGTGCTGAGCATTTCCAATCCGCTGCATGGCCCCCTGCCTCCCAGCCGGGTTGGGGCCACCGGGATAGCTTCGCTGCGCGGCACCCTCGAAGCTGCCGGAGGCTCGCTGGCGGTGCACCGCACCAAGGAGCGTTTCGAACTGCGCGCTTCCATTGCCCAGGCATCCCCGCACCCGGCGTCTGCCGGGGTGCAGCCGCCGGTGAAGCGCACGAGCACCTCGATGCTGGTGCTGATGCCGGTCCTCGCCGTCACGGTGATTGCCGCGGCCCTGCTGCTGTTGCAGCATGCCACCTACCAGGCCACCGTCCTGCACCCCTCGGACTTCCAGAAGCTTTCGGTGGGCATGGACGCACGGCAGGTTGCTTCGCTGGTCCACGCCCCGGGCCTGGATGAGCCGCTTCCCGTGATCGACGAGCCGGCACCGCCAGGGGATGCGCAGTGCCGCTACTATGCGGCCCGGACCGGGCTGCTGGATCTGGGCAGCGAGATGTTCCGCCTGTGCTTCACCGAAAATGTACTGGTTTCCACCGACCACCTCTACCCCGCCGGCTAGCCAAAGGAACTGCAGATGAGCATGGATACCCCCGTCAGCGTCCTGCTGGTGGATGACGATGCGCTGATCCGCGCCGGACTGCGCGCAATCCTGTCCAGCGACCCGGGCATCCTCATTGCCGGGGAAGCGGAGAACGGGGTGCGCGCCATCGAGCTGGCCGCGCGCCTGGACCCCTCAGTGATCCTGATGGATATCCGCATGCCGCAGCTCGACGGACTGGGAGCCATGGAAGCAATCCTGGGCCAGGCTCCGGAAACCAAGGTGCTGGTCCTGACCACCTTCGGCGAGGAGGAATACATCGACCGGGCCATGTCCGGCGGAGCCTGCGGATTCATGCTCAAGAGCTCGGGACCCGAGGAACTGCTCGGCGCGATCCATGCGGTGGCCGAAGGCGCAGCGGCGCTCTCCCCGCGCATTGCCCGGAGGGTGATCGACAAGGTGCGCGGGATCGACACCGCCGCGCAGTCCCGGGCCCGGTCCCTGGTCCACGGCTTGACCGTGCGCGAACGCGAGGTCTTGGCGCTGGTGGGCCAGAGCCTGTCCAATGCGGAGATTGCCGCCCGGCTGGTGCTCACCGAGGCGACAGTCAAGGGGCATATGACCGCGATCCTGCTCAAGCTCGGTGCCCGCAACCGCGTGGAGGCCGCCCTGATTGCCTATCAGGGCGGAATCGTCACTCCACGGCGCCGGTAACCCCGTGGTTGGAGTTCGCATCGAGTTTGCGGATCCAGCGAGAGCCTTCGCCTTCCGCGGCGGCCTCGTCTCCGGGGTTGACCAGCGAGCAATTCTTGATCGACAGGCATCCGCAGCCGATGCATCCATCCAGCGAATCCCGCAGCGATTCGAGCTGCAGCATGCGGCGATCGATGATCTTCTTCCAATGCGTGCTGAGCTGTTCCCATTCGTTCTGCCGTGGCGCCCGGTCCTCGGGCAGCTCGCCCAACGTGCCGGCGATTTCAGCCAGGGTCAGGCCCACGCGCTGGCCAGCAGCGATAATCGCCAGCCTGCGCAGCGTGTGCTTGGGGAACACGCGCATGTTCCCGTTGGTCCGCGTGGAGAAAATCAGGTTCCGCGACTCGTAGTACCTGATCGCCGCCACTGATACTCCCGCGCGCCGAGCGAGATCCCCGATGCCTAATTGGCTTTTCCTTGTTGGAACTGCGGACTGGCTGGAGGATGTCATATGAGGAATTATTCAGGTCCGGCCGCTTGACCTCAAGTTAGCTGGAGCCTGTTGGCTGTCGTATGAACTTCTACGAAAGGCCAACTCATGACCGCAACCCAGATTCCGCCATGCACCATCCTGCTCGCTCGCATCCAGGAGCAGCAGTCCGGTACGGATACCGGATCCGCGCTGACTGCGCGCCAGCTGCGACGGGCTTTGCGCCAGTTGCGCAAGCACAGGCGCAATTGCCGGTGCGCGCCAGGGCAGCCCTCTTTGGAACCGGCCCACGAGCAAGGCAACTTGTTCTGGGGTGCAGGTTTCATCCCCACCCGCCGTTGACTCATTGCTCATTGGCTCATTGCACGTTGCCGGCAGTGTGGCGGGCACCCGCCGGACGGTGCACCCCAGGAAGAAAGATCTCCGAGGAGCCCGGGAATATTTGACGCATCAACTTGTTATTACATGCATACGCATATAAATTGGTGGCAGGACATAAAGCTTGCACCAGGAAAACAGGAGTGGACATGCAATTCGGAGTATTCTCAGTCAGCGACATCACCCGCGACCCGACTACCGGCCGCATCCCTACCGAAAAAGAGCGCATCGACGCATCGGTGGCGATCGCCAAGAAGGTCGAAGAAATCGGCATGGACGTCTATGCCATCGGCGAGCACCACAACCGCCCGTTCTTCTCCTCCTCCCCTACCACCACGCTGGCCTATATTGCCGCCCAGACCGAGCGCATCATCCTTTCCACCACGACCACGTTGATCACCACCAATGACCCGGTGAAGATCGCCGAGGACTTCGCCATGCTCCAGCACCTGGCAGATGGCCGAGTGGACCTGGTTCTGGGCCGCGGCAACACCGGGCCGGTCTACCCATGGTTCGGCAAGAACATGCAGGACTCGGTCAACCTGACCGTGGAGAACTACCACCTGCTGCGCCGCCTGTGGGATGAGGACGTGGTGAATTGGGAAGGCAAGTTCCGCACCCCACTGCAGAACTTCACCTCGACCCCGCGCCCGCTCGATGACGTGGCACCATTCGTCTGGCACGGATCGATCCGCACCCCGCAGGTAGCAGAAATCGCCGCCTACTACGGTGACGGCTTCTTCGCCAACAACATCTTCTGGCCAAAGGAGCACTACCAGCAGCTGATCAACCTGTACCGCGAGCGCTACGAGCACTATGGGCACGGACGCGCCGACCAGGCCGTGGTTGGCCTGGGCGGCCAGTTCTACATGGCCAAGGATTCCCAGCAGGCAGTCAAGGAATTCCGCCCGTACTTCGATAACGCCCCGGTCTACGGCCATGGCCCGTCGCTGGAAGACTTCACCTCCCAGACCCCGCTGACCGTCGGCTCCCCGCAGCAGGTGCTGGAGAAGACGCTGTCCTTCCAGGAGTACTTCGGCAGCTACCAGCGCCAGCTGTTCCTCATCGACCATGCCGGCCTGCCGCTGAAGACCGTGCTGAACCAGCTGGACCTGTTCGGCGAGTACGTGCTGCCTGAACTGCGCAAGGAAATGGATTCCCGGGCACCGAAGGACCTTACCCCGGCTCCTACCCATGCGGGATTGGTTGCTGCTCGCGACGCTAAACTGGAAGCTGAGCAAGCAAACACCAAGGAGCCTGTAGCAAGTGACCGGGACCAGTAATCCAGCAGCCTCATTGAAGGTCGCCACCGATGCCTGGGAAGCGCTTTTCCGGGCACAGGTGGCGGTCATGCGCCAGATCACCGCAATGCCGGAGTTCGGCAAGCTGTCCATGCGCGAGTACGACGTGCTGTTCAACTTGCGCACCTGCCCCGGCGGCAAAAGCCGGATGGTCGACCTGAACAAGCAGTTGCTGATTTCGCAGCCCAGCCTCAGCCGCATGGTCACCCGATTGGAAGACCAGGGGCTGGTAGTTCGCGAGGCCGACCCGGATGACCACCGTGCCATGCAGCTCTCGCTGACCGAGGCAGGCCGCAAGCTCCAGCAGGAAATCGGAAGGGAGCACGTCAAGCATCTGCACAATTTGCTGGGCACCGCACTGACCGAAGAAGAATTCCATGAGTTGGAACGCTTGAGCACCAAACTGCGTGAAGCGGTGCAGTAGCTTTTGCCCCAGCCCGGAAGGACATGCCATAGGCAGCTCCTTCCGGGCTCCCGGGCATTCCATGGGATTAAATTGATTCAGCATCAACTGTTCAATCACGGCGCACAGAAGGCAGAACACTCTTGAAGGACGAAAAGCTATTCAGCTTGGAAGAAGCTGCCAGCACCCTTGGCGTAGAAACCAAGGAGTTGCGCAGCTATCTGCGCCAGCATCGTCCCAAGGGCGCCATCCAGAAGCCGCCTCAGCCAGGTGGCAATTGGCATGTCTCCGCCGCTTTGCAGACCCAGCTTCAGTTCGCCGGCGCGCCGGGGCTGGAAATTTCCCTCACGCCCATTGACGACCAGGTCATTGAATCCCTGGACTGGTCGCCGTGGGACTCCTTTGAAGCCACCGCCGACTCGGCGCCAGTGGCCCCGGGCGTCTACATGTTCCGCCGCGCGGGCGCCTCGGACCATGAGCCAATCTACGTGGGCCAGGCTGGCGAACGCAGCGGCAAGGGACTTCGCGGAAGACTGAAGATCTATTCCAGCGGCCAGGGCGCGACCTCCGGCATGGGCAAGTACGCTTTTGACGAAGGACTAGCGGATCCCCAGTGGCTGCGGGACCTGGCAATCGAGGCGGACCGCGGTGAATCCCGCTCAATCCAGCAAGTGGCACGCCTGGCCATTGACCGCTTGAATCTTGAAGGCCGGTGGGTCACCTGCATCCACCGCAAGGCGGCCCTGCTCCTGGAAGCAGCGCTGATCCGGAAATACCACTTGTCGCTGTGGAATGTTGCCGGTGCGCCAAAAGACGTGGAGAGCTAGGCGTCTGGGTGCATTGTCCCGAACCTGGGCTTGATTCTGCCTCCGGGCAGGTTCATTGTAGGAGTAGCCACTCTCCCGCCGGCATGTAGGTTGAATCGAGGCATTTGCCATGGGCTCGGTAGTTTGCGATGTCACCGTCTCCCTGGACGGATTCTGCGCTGGACCCCATCAGAGCATGGATAATCCGCTGGGCGAGGGAGCCGAAGCCCTGCACCGCTGGCAGTTTGAGCGCCTCGAAGAGAACCAAGCGGAAATTTCCGCTATTACCGAAGCCTCGGCTTTCATCATGGGGAGCAAGATGTTCGGCCCTCCAACCGGTGAGGAAAACGCCGACTGGATCGGGTGGTGGGGAGAGACCCCTCCGTACCATGCCGCGGTCTTCGTGCTCAGCCACCATCCGAGGCCGATGCTCTGCCTGGAGGGCGGGACAAGCTTCCAATTCGTCCCCGATGGGATCGAGGAAGCCCTCGCCGAAGCCCAGGAAGCGGCGGGAGAGAATCCAGTGGCCATCGCCGGTGGAGCAAACACCATTGTGCAGTTCTTGCGAGCCGGCCTCATTGACGAGCTGCGGCTGCATATCGCGCCCATCCGCCTCGGGCATGGCGAACCGATCAGCCTTGAAGACATAGAAACGCATATGGACCGCGTGTCACGGCGCGAAACGACGCTTGCCACGCACGTCTACTACCAGCGCCGCCGCTAGCTGCCGATCCCGGCTATTTGTAGAACCCCTCGCGGAGGTTGATCCCGTATTCCAGCCACGCCTTCATCGCGGCCAGCATCCCGGTCCAGCCCTCGCAATTCCCAAAGGCGGCCTTGGCTCCTTCGGAGGTCGCCACCCAGCTGGCCTCGCTGATGGTCACCTTGGTTCGGGTGCTGTCTTCCAGAGAAGCGAATTCGAACGTCACGGTATTCATGCCATCGGCAGCGGTGGATTGCTGGCCGCCCCATTGCAGGACAATGCGCTTTGGCTCTTCCACTTCCACGACCTTGACCGGGAACGGGCCGGGGAAATCATGGAAGTCCCAGGTCACGGTGGCACCGTTTTCCATGTGCCCGGATGCTCCGCCGGTAGTGAAGTAATGTGAAAGCTGTTCTGGATCAGCCACAGCTTCGTATACTTGCCTGATCGATTTGGAAATGATTCCCGACACGGTGAAGGACAGTTCGCGAAGCTCTTCATGTGGTTCCATAAGACAGGTTTACGCCCGAAGAGCACTAGTGACAATAGATATGGGAAAATTCCCAGCGAAAATTAGCGCTTAGACGCCAAACGGCTTGGCATAGCGGTAGTTGCCGCGCGGCAGGCGGTTATCGTCGAAGACCCGCACCATGAAGTGCTCGCCCCATGAGGTGCGCGTAGGCAGGATCCCGCGACCTTGCGCCGCTTCGTAGCCGAAGCGGCGGTAGTAGCCAGGGGCGCCCAGCAGAACGATACCGCTGATGCTTTCTTGCTCGGCCTTGTCGTGAATTTCTTGCATCAGGATCGACCCAACACCTCGGTGCTGGTATTCCGGGGCGACAGCTAGCGGGCCAAGTCCCAGCAAGGGTTCCCCGTCCACTTCTCCCCATGTAGCGATGACGTGCCCAATGACCGTTGTGTCATCCAGGGCAACGATTGAGAAACGGTTATCGTACTGGTCGCAGTCGAATAGACGCTGCAGCAGTCCGACTTCCTCAGGCTCAACCATCGGATCGATGCCGGAGAACGCAGCATGGGTTATTGCATACACCGCAGCTCGGTCATCGAAGACTTCTGGACGGATACGCATGCACGCAAACCTACCAAATCTCGCCGAGCTAGAAAAATTGGCCCTTCGTGTTCTTCCACCAACTTGACTCCAGGAACGGGGCATTTTCCTGGCGGCTGGCGTGAGGCTTGCGACTTCTTGCAAGCAATGTTCAGCGAGCATTTTCCCAGGCCGTGCTCCTTGCGGCACGCCTGGCCGACTGGAAAACCCAGTTGCGAAGACCCTGCGGCCACGGCCCATGGAATACTTGCGGTGCTTCAAGTGGGAGGCCGTTTATCCATATCCGCACCGCCAGCAGCCACTGGTTGCCGGCGCCTGGCGCCAAGGGCGGAACTGCGCCGCTAGTTGATTCAAAAGATGGGTCCAACGAGACTATTCCTTCTCTAACGTTTGCAGTAACGTCTTGAACGAGTCATGGATAGATGATGGAATGATGGTCGCATCGCTTGTCACCTCTATCGGAGAGTTCCATGAAACTGCCTCGGGCGTTCAAGACTTCAATGGCTGCCGCCCTGTCGGCCGCACTGCTTGCAACAGTGCTTCCGGCAACCCCGGTACTAGCCGCAGCCCCTGCCCCAGCAACTTCAGCGGTACAGGCTCAGGCGCTGGCAGTTGATAGCGGACTGCAGATTGCCGCCAAGAAAATCCAGCGCAATCCGAGCAAGGATGACGTCTTCGTCAACAAGAAGTACCCGCTCAGTCCGGTTAAGTACGCACCGAAGACGGTAGCGGTCAAGGGCACCAACGTCCGGCTGAAGTCCTCGGCGGCCAAGGCCTACACCAAGATGGCCAAGGCAGCTGCGAAGGACGGCGTCAAGATCCGGGCTGTCAGCGGTTATCGTTCATACAACCGCCAGGCTGAGCTGTTCAACTACTACACCCGCATTTATGGCAAGAGCTACGCATCACGCATCTCCGCTGTACCGGGCACCAGCGAGCACCAGACTGGCCTGGCCATTGACGTGGGAAATGCCAACGGCGCTTGCGGTTTGCAGGCCTGCTTCGCCAACACTCCTGTGGGCAAGTGGGTCGGCAAGAACGCACACAAGTACGGCTTCATCATGCGCTACCAGAAGGGCCAGGAACCTGTCACGGGCTACTCCTATGAGCCGTGGCACTTCCGCTACCTCGGCACCTCCCTGGCCAAGAGCGTGAAGAACTCTGGCGCCAAGAGCCTCGAAGCCTACTATGGGGTTTCAGGCAAGAAAGCCAAGAGCACTCCCAAGCAGACCAAGGGCACCGCGCGGACCACCGCGAATCTGAATATGCGCACCGGGGCAGGCGCCGGAAACCGGCTGTTGCTGACCATCCCGAAAGGCAAGAGCGTCCAGCTGACCGGATCCAAGAAGTCCGGTTGGTACCAGGTTCGCTACAGCTCGAAAACCGGTTGGGTATCGGGCCAGTACCTGAAGAACATCTCGATGCCGGCAGCACCGAAGAAGGATTCGAAGAAGAGCTCGCCTGAGAAGAGCACCAGCAATGCCAAGTCTGCCAAGACCACTGCGAACTTGAATATGCGTGCCGGGGCAGGCACCAGCCATCGCGTCGTGCTGACTATTCCGAATGGCAAGAAGGTCGCCATTCGCGGCGCAAAGAAGTCCGGCTGGTACCCGGTGAAGTACGCAGGGAAGAATGGCTGGGTCTCCGGCACCTACCTGAGCAATTTCTCCTCCTCCGGGACTGCACCGAAGACCACCAAGCCCAAGAGCTCAAAGTCCTCGTCCAAGAAGACCATCGCGAACCTGAACATGCGCAGTGGCGCGGGAACAGGCAAGCGTGTCATCCTCACTATTCCCAAGGGAAAGACGGTGACCATCCGCGGCTCGAAGAAGTCCGGCTGGTACCCGGTGAAGTATGCCGGGAAGAACGGCTGGGTCTCCGGCACGTACTTGCGCTAGCTGGTTGGACCACACCAGCGCATCCGCAGATTGAGAGATAGACGATTCATTTTCGAATGAATCGTCTATTTCTCTTTTACCGTTTTCTTGGGCTGCGGTGCAGCAACCCCACTTCTAAGTGCGGGCCTCCATCTGTTGTGTCGAACAACGGCAGGTTCACTGATCACCAATTCGCAGGTGGTTTCGCCGCTTCATGGTTCCCCTAGGATCCTGCTTTCTGGCGCGTATTGGATAAGCTGTGAGCGACTCGCCTACACTTCGCACCGCTGGTTTCCAGCACATACATTTGGGGGAAATAGATTGCAGGAGAATACGAATGAGAAGCCGGATCTTGCCAGCCAGCAGGAGGCCGAGCTAGGCATTGCTGATCCAAGTGCTACGCAGTCTGGTCCAGAAGCTGACGAGACCCTTGCCAGCATGCTCAAGGATCAAAATCTGGATGCCGAGCAATTCGCTACCGTTTTCCTCAAGAAAGTTATCCGGCTCAGGGGTGTGAAAATCGACCGCGAGCACTTTCTCACTGCAGAGCTCCACAAGAGGGGCTTGAGCCGCGAGCAGATAGAACGCGCAGTCTCGACCAACCCAGCCGCAGCGGGGATCGGGCCAGAGATCCTTGACGATATTGCTTCCAATTCCATTGATTTCGAAACTCGCAAGTCCACTGCCTTGTCATTTGCCAGTGGATTGCCTGGCGGGCTTTTCATGTTCGGTACGATCCCAGCGGACATCACCCAGTTCTACATCCATGCATTCAGGGTCATGCAGAAGATCGCCTACACCTACGGCTGGCAATCCTTCCTGGACGACGTGGAACACATCGACGATGAAACACTGGGAAAACTCGCCGGTTTCCTCGGCGTGATGATGGGAGTCAGCGGTGCGTCTACCACGGTCGGCCGGTTTGCTTCCCAGGTAGCTGGACCGGCTATCCAGAAGAATCTCGCGAAACAGGCTCTAACCAAAACAGCATGGTACGGTCCGATGAAACAAACGCTGAAGTTGATTGGCGTCAATGTCACCAAGCAAAGCTTCGCCAAGAGTGTCAGCAAGATTGTTCCCGTCGTTGGCGGGGTGGTCTCCGGTGGGCTGACTTTTGTCACGCTCAAGGTGCAGTCCAGTAGGCTCAAGCAGCATCTGCGCGAACTCCCGCCACCGCTGGTTGACGCGGCAGAGTACTTGGCTGCGCTGCATGATTTGGACGCGGCCGAGGCTGAACACGGCCTTTCCACGACACTGACCTCAGCAGGCGCGTCCGCCCTCGACAAGGCACAAAAAGTGGCGGGTTCCGTGCGCGATAGCAACTTGGTGAAAGGCAGCCTGTCCGGGGCATCAGCTGGCGTATCCAAAGCGAAGAATCTCGGCTCTTCACTGGCCGGTGCCGCTAGCGGACGAATGGCAGGATTGAAGCGCGCCGAACGCCACCGGGCACTACCCGCAGCTGCCACCGGCGATCAGCCAGAGACAGACGACTGCTAATCAGGCGAACTCGGATATTCCCCATTAGTTGGAACTTGCCTTCACAGCTTTTGGGGAATATTCCGTTCCCGAAGCACTAATGCACGACCATATGCGAAGAGAACTCGCGGCATATTTGCTGCGGCTCGCAGAATTAATCGAGCCTGCAGAGATTATCGAATTGGCTACTTCAAGAGCCCGGAGACGCAGGAAACTACAGCCGAGGCCACCTGGCTGATCTCATTTTCTTTCGCGGTGCGCGTGAACGAAAGACGGACAGCAGTATGAGCCAGTTCTTCTTCATAGCCCATCGCAGTGAGCACCGCCGAAGGATCGGTCGAGCCCGCTGCGCAAGCAGAACCTGAAGAGCACAGGACTCCCCTGCGGGCCAATTCAATCAGCACAGTTTCGCCTGCGGTCTTCGGGAAAACGAAGGAGACTATGCCTCCAACACGATGTTCCGGATCCCCAGTCAGCTGGACGCTGCCCGGATGCTTGGCATTGAGCTCCTTGAGAATCCGTCCAACCAAGTACGGGCCAAAGCTCGCGCCCAGTCCTGCTTCGCGCTGTGCGGTCGCTGCCTGCAATGCCACAGCTATGCCCACGGCAGCGGCCGGGTTCTCGGTTCCCGAACGCATTCCGCCCTGCTGTCCGCCACCGTGCAGCAGCGGCACAAAGCGATGCGTGGCGGACAGGTACAGTGCTCCGCTGCCCTTGAGGCTGCCGAGCTTGTGCCCGGAAATGCTCAATGCGTCCACAGCGGCGCACAACGGCTTGAGGTCAATCCAGCCGGCGCCCTGCACGGCGTCCGTATGCATGATCGCCCCAGCGTTGCGGGCCAGTTGGGCAACCTGCACTACCGGTTGAATGGTGCCGACTTCATTGTTCACTGCCATCACCGAAACCACGGCAACAGCTGCATCGATCAGCTGGCCGGCCGCATCCAGATCGACCAGCCCCGTGGCCGATACCGGGATGATGCGGTGTTCGAATCCGTGGAATTCAACAAGGTACTTGCAGGCTTCCAGTACCGCTGGATGCTCAATGGAACTGGAGACCACCACGCGTCCGCGGGGGTTGGCCAAGGCCGCCCCGATCACGGCAGCATTGGCCCCCTCGGTGCCGCCGGAAGTGAAATAGACTTCCTCAGCTGCCACGCCCAGCTGGCTAGCCACCTGGGTTCTTGCCCAGTCGTTAGCCCGCTTGGCCTGCTGGCCTGCTTCATGCAATGATGCCGGATTGCCGAAATCTTTGGTCAGCAACGGATTGAGCATGTCGAGTACATCTTGGCGAGGCGGCGCAGTGGATGCGGCATCCATGTAGATCATGCAATAACCATATCCAGTCCAAGGTCAATCGCTTTCACCGAATGCGTGATGGCCCCCGAGGAAATGACATCAACACCAGCTTCAGCGACAGCCACGACTGTTGCGGCGTTGATATTTCCGCTGGCTTCGACCACCGCTTGCCCGTTGATCAGTTCAATGGCTGCGGGAATGTCCGCCGGATCGAAGTTATCCAGCATGATGATATCCACGCCGGCGGCGAGCACTGCTGGAATCTGCGCAATCGAATCCACTTCAACTTCCATCGACGTGGTGTGCCCCAGCCGCGCACGTACGGATTTCAAAGCCGCCGTAAGCTGCTCTCCGTTATCCAGCAAAGCCAGGTGGTTGTCCTTGGCCATGAAAGCATCCGACAGGTTGTCACGGTGGTTGACTCCCCCACCGCAGCGCACTGCGTAGCGTTCAAGGACGCGAAGGCCCGGCGTAGTTTTCCGGGTATCGACAATGCGGGCTTTGGTATGCGCAACCAGGCCGACGAGCTCAGCGGTCGCCGTGGCGATGGCACTCATGCGCTGCAGGAGATTGAGCCCCACGCGTTCAGCGGTCAGCAAGCTCGCCGCCGGCCCGGTGACCTTGAGCAGGCTGTCACCGGCGGCAAACGTGTCTCCGTCGGCAATCAGCTGTTCCACCTCCAGCTGCAGATCCACTAGCTGCATTGTCCGGGTGAATACCGCACCTCCGGAGAGTACGCCTGGCTGGCGGGCCTGCACCACAGCAGTCGCTGTCGCACCTTCGGGAACAATAGTCAGCGCGGTGATGTCGCCGCGCGGATTGTCCTCGGCGAGCGCCAGCTCGATGATGCGGTCCATGGCGGCGTTCGGTACCGGATGGGTCGAAGTGTTCACGCGTTCAATTCCTTGCTCAAAAGATTTTCATTGTCCAGCTCGCTTGGGTGCAGAGTCCAGCCATAGCGCACACCCTCATCTGGCTGGCTGCTGGTGAATTCCGTTGAATCCAAGCGATGGTGCGCACCCAGGCTTTTGGTGCGTGCCATGGAACCTGCGGCGATGATCCGTGCGGTGGTCCACAGGTTGCGCAGTTCCGATTGCTCGCGGGCAGTGGCAGCTACAGGCGCGCTCGTTGCTAGCAGCTGGACCATTTCTTCGAGCTGCACGCCGGTGCGGTAGACACCAAGTTTGCTGCTGGCTGCCGTTTGCAACTGTTCAAGATCCAGAGGTGCTTCCGGGCTTGGCGCGCTGATCTCCTGGACCACCAGCCCGCTGATATCGCACCCGGTGTCGGAAGCTTCACCGGCCATGGCGGCAACCGCGTTCCGCGCAAAAACCATGGCCTCCAGCAACGAATTGCTGGCCAGGCGGTTGGCGCCGTGAACTGTCGTGTTGGCGCATTCGCCGGCCGCATAAAGACCGGGGACAGAAGTTCGTCCTGACGTGTCGGTGTAGATCCCGCCCATGAAGTAGTGCTGGGCCGCTACCACCGGAATCAGGTCATGAGCCATGTCCAGGCCGGAGCCGCCCGCGGTGCAATTCGCGAGCTTGGCGGTGATGGATGGGAAACGGCGAGCGAGGAATCCTGCGCCGCGCGTTTCTTCCACGGCCCGCGCATCAAGGTACACATGGTGCCCGGCTTGGATCTGCTCGTGGATGCCTCGGGCCACGACATCACGAGGTGCCAGCTCAGCATCCGGGTGAATTCCAGGCATGAACCGCTGCCCTGCGTCATTGACCAGGATGGCGCGCTCGCCACGGACGGCTTCGGAAACCATTCCGGCTTCGGGATATCGGGCAGGGTCAACCAGCGTTGGGTGGAACTGGACGAATTCGGCATCCGCGATGACAGCACCTGCCCGGGCGGCCAGTCCCAGGCCGTCGGCGGTTGCTCCTCGGGGATTGGTGGTCGCTGAGTACAACTGGCCCAGTCCGCCGGTAGCCAGCAGCACGGCGCTGGACGAGAGCAGCTGCATTTCATCGTGGCGCAAGTAGTGCACCCCTGAGACTCTTCCGTCCTGCAGCTGCAGTTCGGTGGCAAGCGCGTCCTCGATAATACTGAGCTTCTTGGCAGTCTCCTGCTGGCGCACGGCACCAACCAGGGTTTGCACCAGTGAAGCGCCGGTGGCATCCCCGTTGATATGCAGAATCCGGTGCGCGCTGTGCGCGGCTTCAAGGCCAAGCTGGTAGGCACCGTCTGCATCGCGGTCAAAGGCCACTGCATAGGATTCCAAAGCCTGCACTAGCTCGTCGCCTGAGGTACACAGGTGTTCCACCGGTCCCACGCCGCAGTGGCCCGCGCCAGCTTTGAGCGTGTCGGCAACGTGTTTGGACACGGAGTCGCCTTGGGCCATGGATGCTCCGGTAACAGCTGATAGCCCGCCCTGCGCGAGCTCGGAGTTCGAGTCCCCCAGTTTGCCTTTGGTCAGCAATACCGGCTGGATGCCCAGCTCTACGGCTTGCAAGGCAGCACACAGGCCGGCCACACCGGAGCCGACGATCACCAGCTTCTTCGGTTCTTGTTGCCCCTGGCTCATGGCTTGGCAGCTAGCATGCGCTCCAGGGCGATCTTTGCATCCCCTTGCTGTTCCTTCGGCACGGAAATCTGGTTGACCACTCGTCCGGCAACCAGCTCTTCGAGCACCCAGGCAAGGTAGCCCGGGTGGATTCGGTACATCGTGGAGCAGGGGCAGATCACCGGGTCCAGGCAGAAGATGTTGTGCTGCGGGTACTGGGCAGCCAAGCGGTTGACCATATTGATTTCGGTGCCGATGGCAAAAGCAGTTGGCTCGGTAGCAGCGGCAATAGCCTTTTGGATGTAGTCGGTAGAGCCTGCTTCATCTGCCGCGTCCACAACTTCCATGGGGCATTCGGGATGCACAATCACGCGCACGCCGGGGAAATCCTCGCGCGCCTTGGCGATCTGCGCGGGGTTGAAGCGCTTGTGCACGGAGCAGAAGCCGTGCCACAAAATGACCTTGGCATCGAGCAGGGTGGTGGCTTCGTTCCCGCCTAATTCCTTGCGCGGGGTCCACATCGGCATCTGCTCCAGGGAAATGCCCATCGCCTTGGCGGTGTTGCGCCCAAGGTGCTGGTCCGGGAAGAACAGGACACGGCGTCCCCGCTCGAAAGCCCACTGAAGAACAGTTGCAGCATTGGAGGATGTGCAGACCAGTCCTCCGTTGCGACCGACAAAGGCCTTGAGCTCTGCAGAGCAGTTCATGTAAGTCACCGGAATGACCGGCATCCGCCCGTCATCAGCTTCATCCGCATACAGGGCGGTGAGCTCTTCCCAGCACTGTTGCACGCTCGGACCGTCTGCCATGTCCGCCATGGAGCAGCCTGCAGCAAGATTCGGAAGGATCACCGACTGGTCCTCACGGCTGAGAATATCTGCCGTTTCGGCCATGAAGTGCACCCCGCAGAACACGATGGCTTCGGCCTTGTCGCGGGTCAATGCGGCGTTGGCCAGCTGGAAGGAGTCACCCACGAAATCTGCGTACTTCACGACTTCATCGCGCTGGTAGAAGTGCCCGAGGATCACTGCCCTGTCCCCCAGGGTTTCCTTGGCTGCCAAGATGCGGGTATCAAGCTCTGCGTCGCTGGCCTCCAGGTATTCCTCCGGGATCGAACCCTGCACCGGGTAACCAGCTGGAACCGAATCCTCCTGGGAGGCACCTGGCCCGTAGCCCGCAGGGGTGTCCCACGGGTTGGAGGCCAGGTCGGTGGAACAGGTGGAAGCCGGAGCCAGCAGATTGAGCCGAGCGATGTTCTGGGCTACCGAGGCGTTGGCGTTGTCAGTGATTTGGGTGCTCATGGGTTCGTCCGTTTCTTGCAGGATGACGGTGAAAAGTATGGATGGTGCTTGCTAGTCGTGCAGCGGGTCGACTTCCAACGGGTCAGGTCCGTGGCCAACGTAGCGGTATAGCCGTGGTGGCCGGTGCTGTCCGCCAGCCAGATATTCGTCGGTCTCCTCAATGGATGCCGTGCTCTTGAGCGTTCGGCGGAAGTTCGCAGGGTCCAGACGGCGTCCG
This sequence comes from Glutamicibacter sp. NPDC055354, assembly GCF_053644955.1. Classification (NCBI taxonomy): domain Bacteria; kingdom Bacillati; phylum Actinomycetota; class Actinomycetes; order Micrococcales; family Micrococcaceae; genus Glutamicibacter; species Glutamicibacter sp. NPDC055354. Next base: position 216,997 of record NZ_JBSHMB010000001.1, on the reverse strand, counting down.
AGGATGGCTTCATAGACTCCGCGCAGGGCCGCCAGGGTGAAGCGTTCGCCGAGCAGCCGATGGGCTATCTGCCCGTATTCGGTTTTGTTGCGCAGCCTCCACATGGCGTAGTCCAAGATCTTCCGGTGGTCGAAAGCCATCTGGGCAATCTGCGGATCATCGATATCGAACCAGGCCACGTTGTCATCTTGGACGGTGGCGCCCACTTGATCTGCGTTCAGCAGCGCAAAGTAGGCGATGGTGACTAGGCGGTGGGTTGGCGAGCGGTCGATATCGCCGAAGGTGTAGAGCTGTTCCAGATAGGTGGGGCGCAGGCCCGTGGTTTCGGCAAGGTTGCGCCCGGCCGCTTGGCCGAGGGATTCGCGCGGATCAACGGGTCCGCCTGGCAGCGCCCACATTCCGGTGTGGGGTTGGCGAATGCGGCGCACCACTGGCAAGCAGAGTTTGTCGGGTCCGCCATCCTTGCCTTCACGGATTCCCAGGATCACAGTGGAGACCGCAAGAGCGGGCGGGAGGTTGCGGCGTTCGTCGACATTCGCCCAACCCGGTACGGATGACATTTCTTATTTGCCTCATTTTCAGCACATTCGGATTCGTTAGAGTCATTCTGACATTAACGCCCTTCAGGCGCTAGCCCAGATCACATTTCGAGGGTGAATGGCCTATGATCAATGGCATGACATTGGATCTGAATCTTCGAGTGGTTCGCGCAAACGCTGAGGTGAAAAGCCCATCCGTGCTTTTCATCCACGGCTTCGCCTCATCCGGCGAACTGAATTGGGACCGCTCGCGTTGGCTGAAATATTTCACTGATGCAGGACGAGATGTCCTTCTGGTTGATTTGCCCGGCCATGGAGAAGAACCTCGCCGCAATGACGGCACCTGGGCGCCAAGCCAGATTCGCCAGGCCCTGGCTGTCATAGTGATGGATCTGGATGATGGTCCCGTAGACGTCATCGGCTACTCTTTGGGTTCCCGGCTGGCTTGGGAGTTCGCCGCTTTCAATCCGGATTTGGTGAATCATCTGGTCATCGGGGGTCCAGGAGCCGGTGATCCGCTGGCCGCCTTCGAATTGGGCCAGGCCCGTGCCTACGTCGAGACGGGCGAAAAGATCCATGACGACTACACCGCCGCCATCATGCGGATTGCCGAGGCTGAACCGTCCAATGATCTATCAGCGCTCTTTGAGCTCATAGAAGCAATCAAATCCGAGCCTTACGATCCGGCAGCCAAGGTGCCGTCAGTTCCAACCTTGCTGGTCGCCGGAGACCAGGACGATCTGGCGACCACCATGCCGCATTTGCGTCGCCTTCTGAAGGACGCAGGAACACGCAATGAAGTGCTGTGGCTGGCAGGTCGCAATCACGCCAACGCTGTGACCAGCCGGGAGTTCAAAGAGAGAGCGCTTGAGTTCGTGAGCTTTTAGCTCCGGCCACTCCTTTAATGCATGCCTCCGCTGCCTTGAGCCTACTCAACTATCCGGGCTAAAGCTCGTCCGGATTTCCAGACGAGCCTTAGCCAGCTCAGCGCCGACTATTGCATTTCCGAACTGGAACCGAACATGGAAGTGCTCTTGTTCGCTGCACGTTCCGATCAGCGCTGTGGCCCTTAGCGGTTAAATGATTCGATGCGTACAAGCCTAGCGATCTCGAATCTCTTCCGATTCCCTGCCGCTACTTCGGCGAGCCCACCTGTGCTAAAGCGGCGTGTACATCAACAGGGTCAAGTCCGTGGCTTCGGTAGGAGTCAGGTTGTGCTGCTCGTAGCGCGTCAGCCCCAATTCAGGATGCCGGAACACCCGTTCACCGGTGCGGAAACCTGCAACGTCGCGTTCATTCCAGATCGCGGCAAATTCCGGGGAGGCCGCAGAGACCCGCGCAACGATGCCGCTCTCCCCCGACGGGCTGAGCCATCCACGCGTTTCGGCACGGAAGCTTCCCACGAAACCGCGGCTTTGCACTTCCCAATCCGGGAGCATCTCACGCAATTGCGCATCGGTGAAAACGAGCCACAACAGGTTCCGATCTTCGCTGTCCAATGAAGCCACCCGCGGATACAGCTGTTCATAGGCCTCATTCCAGCCCAGGATGGTCCAGTCGGCGGAGAGCAGGAAGGCCGGGAACTGCAACGCATCGAGCAAACGCTGCAGGGCTGGAGTCATGCCGCCGGTGCCAATCGGGTCAAGCTCACCGTGCCCTGCCAGAGAAAACAGGTACGAGGATTCCACCGGGGTGAGCCGGAACAGCCGTGCCAAGGACTGCAGAACCTGGCGCGAAGGATTGATGTCGCGGGCCTGCTCAAGCCAGGTGTACCAGGTAACAGAAACGCCGGCCAAGGTGGCGACTTCTTCGCGGCGCAGGCCGCGCACGCGGCTGCGTCCGATCTCCGGCAATCCATGGGAAGCCCTGTCAGCCCGGGCCCGGCGGTCCTTGAGGAACGCGGCGAGTTCTTCGCGACGTCTTTGACTTGGAGTCACGGGGTAAACCTCATTGCATGGTAGTAGTACTACTAGTATCGTCACCGTCTGGGTTTGAGGGCAAATATATGGTGAGATTTTAGGTATGACCACACTTCGTTCACACACTGTCACCCATGGCCGCAATATGGCCGGCGCTCGCGCACTGTTCCGCGCAGCCGGCGTGAACGGCGCTGACCTCGGGCGCAAGCCGATTATCGCTGTCTCCAACAGCTTCACTGAATTCGTTCCAGGGCACACCCACCTGCAGCCGGTAGGCCGCATTGTCTCTGACGCCATCACTGCCGCCGGTGGCATCCCCCGCGAATTCAACACCATTGCCGTGGACGACGGCATCGCCATGGGCCACGGCGGCATGCTCTACTCGCTGCCATCGCGCGACCTCATTGCCGACTCCGTGGAATACATGGTCAATGCCCACTGTGCCGACGCACTGATCTGCATCTCGAACTGCGACAAGATCACCCCGGGCATGCTGATGGCCGCATTGCGCCTGAACATCCCTACGGTCTTCGTCTCCGGTGGTCCGATGGAAGCCGGCCGCGCCACCCTGGTAGATGGCACCGTGCGCACCTTGGACCTGGTGGATGCCATCTCCGAGGCCGTGAACGAGAACGTATCGGATGCAGACCTGCTGCGCATCGAAGAGTCGGCCTGCCCGACCTGCGGCTCCTGCTCGGGCATGTTCACCGCCAACTCGATGAACTGCCTGACCGAGGCCATGGGCTTGTCCCTGCCGGGCAACGGCTCCACCCTGGCTACCCACACGGCCCGCAAGGACCTGTATGAAAACGCCGGCAAGCTGGTAGTCGATATCGCCAACCGCTACTACGGCGAAGACGACGAGACGGTGCTGCCACGCAGCATCGCCACCAAGAAGGCCTTCGGCAACGCCATGGCGCTGGATATCGCCATGGGCGGTTCCACCAACACCATCTTGCACCTGCTGGCCGCCGCCCGCGAGGCCGGCGTGGAATTCGGCCTCGATGAGATCGATGAAGTGTCCCGCCGTGTACCGTGCCTGGCCAAGGTTGCACCCAACGCTGCCGGCAACGGCACCATCTACTACATGGAAGATGTCCACCGTGCCGGTGGCATCCCCGCAATCCTCGGCGAGCTGCGCCGCGGCGGCCTGCTGGATGAAACCGTGCACACGGTTCACTCGGCAACCCTGGGCGAATGGCTCGATGACTGGGATATCCGCAGCGGCAAGGCCAAGGAGGAATCCTTTGACCTGTGGCACGCGGCCCCGGGCGGCGTGCGCTCCTCCACCGCCTTCTCGCAGTCCGAGCGGTGGGCGGCGCTGGACACCGATGATGCAGAAGGCTGCATCCACTCGGTTGAGAACGCCTACTCCAAGGACGGCGGCCTGGCCGTACTGCGCGGCAACATCGCCGTGGACGGTGCAGTGGTCAAGACCGCTGGCGTTGACCCTTCGATCTGGACCTTCTCCGGCCCAGCAGTGGTCTGCGAATCACAGGATGAAGCCGTCGAGAAGATCCTGAACAAGCAGGTGAAGGAAGGCGACGTAGTAGTCATCCGCTACGAAGGTCCCAAGGGCGGGCCGGGCATGCAGGAAATGCTCTACCCCACCTCGTTCCTCAAGGGCCGCGGCCTGGGCAAGGCCTGCGCACTGATCACCGATGGCCGCTTCTCTGGTGGGACCTCGGGCCTGTCCATCGGGCACGTCTCCCCCGAGGCCGCGTCCGGCGGCATGATCGCCCTGGTGGAAGATGGCGATACCATCTCCATCGATATCCCGACCCGCGAGCTGACCCTGAACGTCTCTGACGAGGTCTTGGCAGAACGCCGCGAGCGCTTGATCGCGACCACCGGCTACCGCCCGAAGAGCCGCGAGCGCGTGGTCTCCCCTGCGTTGCGGGCCTACGCCGCCATGGCGTTGTCCGCTGACAAGGGTGCAGTCCGCGACGTGGACCGCGTAGAGCGTGCCATGCGCGAAGCCGATGAGCGTGAAGCCGCAGCCCAAAGCGCGGCCCAAATCTAGCCAGAAGGCTTGACCACGGCAACAGGCCCGGACCTCTTATGCGAATAAGCGGACCGGGCCTGTTCTGTTTCCAAGGCACTAGCCCCGAAGCAGCAGGGATTGTTCCCCGCACGCCGAATGCCGGCCCTGCCTCAAAAGGCAAGACCGGCATCCAACTGGCGCGCGGACTATGGGTTCCGGCGACGGTACCGAAGCAGGATCAATGCTCCGGCGATAATCACCATCCCTGCAGCCCCTGCCAGCCACAACGAGCCCTGGTCAAGGCCGGTTGCCGCAAGCGGTGCTGGCGGGGCAGGTGGTGCCGGCGCTGGCGGAGCCGGAGGAACCGGTGGTGCCGGTGGCGCTGCCTGCGGAGCCTCGGAGCAAACTTCCACGTCCGCCGAATCCGAATTGTTCCCATCCTCGCCGGACTTCTCCGGTATCGAGGCCGTATTCGTCATCGTCTGGCACTTGCCGGCTACGCCGTCCAAGACCAGTTCGTACGTGAACTTCTTGCTCTGCTCTTCGGCCTTGACCGTGCCCAGTTCCCGCGGCTGGCCGGGATTGGTGTAGTCATCGAAGACCGTCACCAATTCATCGGTGGCCGAAGCCGCCTCGAATTCCAGCGGAGCCTTGGCACTGACCGTGCGGGTTGTCCCTTCCACGTCGGTCCAGCTGGCGTTCACTGTGTTCTCGTGGCCGGTGTAGTCGGCCTCGGCAACAGGTGTTTCGAAGGTGCAGCTGTACTTCACGGTGCGGGTTTCCCCGGCCGCAAGCTCCAGCTTCCCCTCCGCCAATCCTTCGATGGAGCAGCTGGCCCCGTCGATGGATAGCTTGTCTTCCAGGAGCACTTGCGTGTCCTTGAAGTCATTCGGATTGGCCACGGTGATCTCACCGGTGACGGTGAAGTCCTGGTCTTCGTAGCCCTCCAGCATCGCCTGGACCGTGTACTTGGCCGTGGCCTGCCCGTCCGGGTCAACCTCGAACTTCGTTTCCTTCGCCTCCTTGCGGGCCGACCAGTCGTAGTCCCTGACGTACTGGGCGTCGGCGCTCTTGGCGATCATCAGGCCCTGCTCAATGCACAGTTGCAGGTCCACCGAGGATTCGTCCTTGCCGTTGCCGTCGGTACTCTCATGCACTGCCGCGGTATTGGTGTATACCGTGCAGGTTCCCGCTTCGGGTTCCAGCACCTGTTCGTATTCGAACTGCATGGGAGCTTGCGGGACGTGGACTTCTCCGAGCACCTTCGGTTCGGCGCCAGGATCCATCATGTCATCGGTGACTCTCACCGATTCGTCCGTGACTGCATCGATCGTGAAGCCGATCGGTGCCTCGGCACGCACTTCGCGGTCATCGAAGGTGGCAATCACCGTATTGACTGCTCCCTCGAAGGCATCGGTGGTGAGCCAGCTAGCGAGGTCGCATTCATACCGGGCCCCCAAGTTCTCCCCGGCATCGAGCACGACCTGCAATCCAGCGGCCGCCTCATCGGCATCCTCCAGATCGATCCGGCAGCTGGTGCCAGCGGTATCGATCCGGTCTTCCAAGGTGGCGGTGATGGAACCGAAATCATTCGGGTTCTGCACCATCACTTCACCGGCCAGCCGCAAGTTCTGCTCACCGGCTGCGGTGTTGCGAGCCTGAACCCAGTAGTGCGCGGTGAAGGTTCCATCCCCGTTCGCGGTGAGCTTGCTCTGGTCGATCCGCTTCTCTACCTCCCATTCGTAATCCAGATCCACCAGTCCCTGCGCGGTCTTCTGCAGGCCCAGGGCCTTCTGTCCGCAGAGGGTGACGGTGGTCGAATCATCGGCCCCGGTCTGCTGGATCACCGCGGTGTTGGTGAACTCGGTGCAGGTGCCGGCCTGGGCCTGGTGGCGCAGGGTGTAGTCGAAGTCGACCGGGGTGCCTTCGGCATTCCAGATCGCTTCGCCCAGCACTACCGGCGACTCGGGGTTGGTCTTGTCATCGATGACGGTGACCTGCTGATCGGTTTCAGCATCCAGCAGGTAGTCCACCGGTGCGGTTGACGTGGCCACCGAACCCTCGCCCCAGGTTGCGGTAACCGTGTTGCTGCCGTGCAGCTGGCCGGGGGTACCCGAGCAGCTGTAAGGCAGCTGCACTGTGGCTCCGGTTCCGTCGCTGCCCACCGGGACCGCGACTTGCAGGCCCCCGGTTTGCGGATCGGCGTCCTCGGCGTCGATGGTGCACGTGACCCCTTCGATGCTGATCTCATCGGTGATGGTGGCTACCGTCGAGGCCGATGCGAAGCGGTTCGGATTCACCAGCACGATCATGCCGTGCACTTCATGGCCGGAATCCTCCGCTCCGTCCGGGATGGCCGACACGGTGTAGGAGAAGTCGGCGGTGCCGTCCTCGGCGACGACGGCTTCGGTGCGGTCAACCTTCTTCTCCAGATCCCACAGGTAGGTCCGATCGAAGCTGGCTTCGGCATCCTTGGCAATCATCAGATCGAGCAAGCCGCATAGCTGCACGGTCGCCTCATCCCTCGGATCCTCCCCTGCCTGGATATCGACCCAGGCGGTGTTCGTGTAGCTCATGCATTCACCGGCCGGAGCATCATGCTCCAGCTGGTACTCGATGAGCACCGGCGAATCATCGATGTCCACGGTGCGCAGCAGCACCGGCTCCTGGGGATTCGACTGGTCATCCCAGATCTCAACCTGACGATCGATGCGGGAATCAATGGCGAATTCGATGGGCACCTGCGTGCTCGATGCCCGGTCATCGCCCCAGCTGACCGTGGCGGTGTTGGTGCCGCCGCTGTAGGAGCCGGCATCGACTCCTGCGGAGACATCGCAGCTGTAGCCGACGGTGATTGTCCCGTTGGCCGGGATGCCCACCAGCGATTCAGAGGTGGTGCAGGTGACCGCGTCCAGATCGACCACGTCCTGGATCGTGGCGTCGATGCCCGTGTACTGGTTCGGATTGGTGATGGTGATCTGGCCTTCCAGCACCCATCCCGAATCCTCGTACCCGGTGTTCTCCACCTTGACCACATAGTCCACCGGTTCGCTGGCCGCCCCGTTGGTGGTGATCTCCTGGTCCTGGCCTTCGGCCAAGGCCTTGTCGATCTGCCATTGGTAGGTGCGGTCGTACGCGGCTTCGACGGTCTTGCTGATCTCCAAGGCCGCTTCGCGGCAGGCTTCGGCGAGCGCATTGTCCGTCACGGTGAAGCCGTCATCGCCGGTGAGCGTGGCGACGTTCTCGAAGACCTGGCAGGTGCCTGCCTCCTCCACGTTCCACGTCAACGAGTAGTCCCGGCTTTGCGGCCCATCGGCCACATCCACTGTCCACGCCGGATCGAACTCGTGGGCGCTGTCCGTGATGGTGACCGTGTCGTTCAGCGGCGTCTGGTTCCAGTCCTGTTCCGAAATCCCCACGGTGTCCGAGTCCTGGCTATTGGCCGTGCTCAGCGCCTGGGCGTCCCAGTCCACGGTGGCGGTGTTGCTGCCTTCGTAGTCCGGTTGGGATGCGAAGGTGCACGAGTAGGCCATCACCCATTGGGCCCCTGCGGGGATCACCGTCTGGAAGCCGGCTTGCTCGGCGGACATGTCCGCCACCGCTTCGCCCTGCACCCCGGTGATCGTGCAGGCCGCGTCTCCGCCGACATCGGCGAAGTCCTGCACCGTGACCGGCGCGTCCTGCCAGTCGTTCGGGTTGGCCAGCGTGATTTCTCCGCTCATTGCCCAATTGCCGTCCTCGTGGCCTTCGGGGGTCACGGTGATCCGGTAGTTCGCCGTGGCCTCGCCGGTACTCGGGTTGGCTGCCAGCGGTTGCCCGGAGAGCAGCTCCTTGTCCAGCGACCACAGGTAGGAGCGATCGAAGGAGGTCACGACGTTCTTGGCGATATCCAGATCTGCTCCGGCGCACACCGTGGTACTGGCCGAAGCTGTGTTCTCCTCGCCCTCGCCGGTGGCCTCATCGAGCACCGCGGTGTTGGTGTACTCGGTGCAGGTTCCGGCCACGCCCTGCAGTTCCAGGTCGTATTCGAAGGCCTTCGGCGATTCCCCGGCCATCGCGGTGCCCAGCACCACTTCCTGGCCTTCAACGGTTTGGTCATCGGTGATGGCGACTTCGCCGTCGGTCAGCAGGGCCTGCTCGAACCCGAAATCGACGTCCGTTTCAGCCTGGCGCTCCTGGCCCCAGGCCACGGTTGCGGTGTTCGTGTACTGGGCGGTGATGTCGGTGTCCGCCGGGACCTGGCAGTTGTAGCCCAGGGTGGTGCTTTCCCCGTCACCGAGCACGAGCTGGAAACCGCCGGCAGTTCCATCCGCATCGGTGCCATCGATGGTGCAGCTGGCCGACGGGATGGAGAGCACATCGGTGACCGTTGCCACCAGGTCCCCGACTTGCGTGTTCGGGTTGCTGATGGTGATGGTCCCGGACACCTGCTTCGCGCTGTCCTGCGCTTCGCCGGCGGTGGCCACTACCGTGTAGTGCGCGGTAACCGTGCCGTTGCCGGCGACCGTGAATTCGCTGTGGTCCACCTGCTTGTGAAGCGACCAGTCGTAGTCGCGTGCGTAGCTGGCGTCCACGTCCTTGGTGATAACCAGATTCTTCTGGTCGCAGATGCCCACGTCCTGCGAGTCCTCGATGTCCTCGCCGGCCAGATCCACCCACGCGGTATTCGTGAAGACCAGGCATTCATCGCGCGGCACTTCGTAGGTGATCTCGTAGCTGAAGCTCTGCGGGGCGTCGGCGTAGTGGACCGTGCCCAACAGTACCGGGTCCCCGGAAGGATCAGCCTGGTCATCCCAGACGCCAACGGATTCATCGGTGCTCTCATCCAGGGTGAAGTCGATGGGTACCGGCTGGCTCTCAGCCTGCAGCCCATCACCCCAGGTGACCACCGCCGTGTTGGTGTGGCCGGTGTAGTCGGCCTCCGCCACGGCCGATGCATCGCAGTTGTAGTCCACGGTGATCGAGCCGCTGCGCGGCACCACCTGCTGCATGCCTTCCATCCCCGGATTCGAGTCCTCGGCCACGATGGTGCAGGCGGCCGAAAGGGTATTCTCGTCGCTGATCGTCACTTCGAGGTCTTCGAATTCGTTGGGATTGGCCACGGTAATGGATCCGGAAAGCTGCTGCCCGGAATCCTCGTAGCCGGTGTTGTCCACCAGCACCGTGTAGTGAACGGTAGCGGTTCCGTCTTCCTCGACCACGGCATCTGGCGATTGGCCCTCGGCCAGCTGCTTGTCGATGCTCCACAAGTAGGTGCGGTCGTAGGAGGCCGTCACGTCCTTGGTGACGGTCAGCCCTGCCTGGCGGCACGTTTCGACTTGGGCGTCATCGCTCTTGACCAGCTGGTTGCTTCCGGTGATCGTGGCGGTGTTCATGAAGCTCTGGCACTTGCCGGCCTCCTCCACCGTCCAGGTGTATTCATAGGTCCGAGTCTGCGGTCCATCGGAGTAATTGATGGTCCAGGCCGGATCGAACTCATGCAGCGGGTCGGTCACGGTCACCGTCTGGTTCAGCGGTGTCTGCGTCCAGTCGCCTGCATCCACCGGTACAACTTCGGTGGCGCTGCCCGAAGCGGTGGAGGCCTCGCTGGAGGACCACGTCACTTCGGCGGTGTTGCTGCCCTCGTAATTCGGCTGCGATCCGAAGGTGCAGCTGTAGCTGAAGGTCAGTGTTTGGGAGGCATCCAGTGTTGCCTGGAAGCCCGGTGCCACCGGATCGGCGTCCAGCGTGTCCGGTTCGCCGGCAATGCCGACCACCTGGCAGGTTGCGTCCCCGCCCACATCGACCTGGTCGGTGACGGTCACGTCAATGGCTTGCCAGTCATTGGGGTTGGATACCGTGATGGTTCCGCTCATGGCCCAGTCGCTGTCCGAATAGCTTTCGGGAGTGACAGTGACGGAGTATTGCGCGGTGAATTCGCCGGTTTCCGGATCCGCGGTGAATGGCTGCTCGCCTACTGCGTCCTTGGCGATGCTCCAGTCGTAGCTGCGGTTGAAACTGGACACGACCAGCTTCTCGATAGCCAGGTCCTGGCCGATGCAGACTTCCACGGTGGCATTGTCGGTCAGCGTTTCACCGTCGTCTGCGGCGAGGCTGGCGATGTTCTGGTAGTCGGTGCATTCTCCGAGCACGCCGTCCCACTCGATGGTGTACGCGAAGGTCTTCGGGCTTTCCCCCGCTGTAACGGTGTTACCGCCGGCGATGCCCGAAAGGTCGATTTCGCTATCGGTGACGGTGACTTCATCGTCGGTCACCGTTGGCGAGACGGACGCGAAATCGTAGTCGGCCGAGGCGCTGGCTTGGCCATCGGTGCCATAGTAGGCCTCCGGGTCCCAGGTTGCACTGACCGTGTTGGTGCCGGCGCTGGCGGCACTGGTTCCCTCGGGCAGGTCGCATTCATAGGTGAAGGAATTCTCGCCGGGCTGGATGGTCACCGGATTGGCGATCGGCGATCCGCCAGCGGAGATGACGCAATTGGCTCCATCAAGCTGGTCGGCCAGCGTGATCCCGGACATCTCCGTGTCATTCGGGTTCATCACGGTAATGGTGCCGGAGAGCTGGAAGTTGCTGTCCTGGGCCTCGCTGGCGGTGGCGACCACGTTGTAGCCGACGTCCACTCCGGTGGCCGTGGCCTTCACTGTGGCTTGCTGGCCCTCGGCCAGCGACTTGTCCAGATCCCAGTCGTAGTCGCGGTCATAGGATGCCTGCACATCCTTGTGGACCGTGAACTCATCGTAGGTGGTCTTCGTGTTGGTGAAGGTACAGGTGACTTCATCGTTGTCGCCCAGGTTGAAAGTGATGGCCGAACCGCTGCGGATAGCGGCGGCGCCGGTGCAGGCGATCGAGGAAAGATTCCAGCCAGCTGGCAAGTCCTCTTCGGTGACGGTGATCGTAGCTGGCGCCACGGTGTAGGTGACGCTCTGCGGCAAGCTCGCGCCGGTATCGGAATCGGCACTGTCATCGAGGTTGAATGATGTCGAGTCGCCGAAGCGGTCCTCGGCGAGGGTGAAGTCGAAATCCGTGCCGTCGGCAGGAACCGCGTCCTTGATGACGGTTACGGAACCGGCTTGGACCGCACCGGCCTGGATCTGGTTGTCGCGTTGTCCAATGGACTTGCAGTTCAACGACGAGATCAGGACGTGGTACGGCGAACCGTTGATTGAGGAAGCACCGGTGCCCGGGCCGTGATCCAGCTCGGAGGCGATATGCGCATCGAAGTAGAGGGTGACGCTTGACTCGTCGCCTTCTTCTCCGTCGACCATCAATGTGATGAAGACGGTGTCGACGCGGTCGTTCCCGGCGCCTTCATCGACAGTCCAGCCGGTGATGTTCGCGCCGTCCACTGTCTCGTTGAGCAAATAGTCATAGGCCCATTTGCCGGCCTGCTTGACCTGGTAATTGATGACCAGCTCGTTTTCGCCGGCGGGCAATGTCATTTCCAAGCGCTGGTGAACCACACCGCCCTCATAGAGCCCTTCGTGGACATTGCCGTTGGCGAAGGCGGGCATCTCATCGGACTTCTGCATGAAGGTGTCGACCGAGCCGTCTCCTTCGTTGTACTCGCAAATCCGCGGAGCACCTGACTCAAGGGCAGCGGCCGTGATCGGCTCGCGGGCCGCTGTCGAGGACCCGGTAGAATCTTCCGATTCCGAAACTTCGGCCTTCGGCTGCGCAAGTTCCGGTGAAGCCTTGTCCACTGGCTTCTTCTCTGTCTTGGGCGCAGCTGATTCCTCGGATTTCGTATCGGATGCCGGCTGCGTGGTTTCCACAGCTTTTGGCTTTTCTGGCTTCTGAGTTGCCGTTGCCGGTGCAGGGGCGGACTCGGGTTCAGCCGCTGCTTCTTCCTCTGGCGCCGAGGTCTTGGCACTGTCTACTGCTTCAGCAGCTGGCTGCTCTTCCCCCGTGTCAGCCGTGGACGATTCGTCGGCTTCGGTGGTGGTTTCCTCGGCCGAGCCGGTGGCCAGGACCGATTCAGAGTTCTCCGGTTCAGTCCCCTGCTGTTTGGCCTCGACTTCTTCCCCAACAGAAGTTTCGGCAGCAACTGCCATGCCCGGAATGGTCATGGCAAAGCACAAGGAAATCGACGAAATTATCGCCAAGCATCCTTTTAATAATCTGTTTAAAGCTGTTTTACGGCGCAAATTTGGCACAAAAGTGCCACGCCTTTGATGCCTAGACATTTCTCCCCCATACAAGAATGTCCTGAGTGGATCGCGCGGCGTGCAGGAGCGATCCACCCGAAAAAGAGCGAGCTATAGTAAGGCTTTGACCTCAGATAATGAAAGCCTGGCCCATGATTCAGCCACCCCATGTGGCTCAACTGCTCAGGATAAGTTCCCCAATGCATCTAAAGATGCGAAATGAATGCGAGTGTTTCAATTCGTCTTTAAATCCCCCAATTCAAGACAACGATATGCCGACATCCTACGCCGGCATTCGGCTTTGTGCCAGCAAATAGAAGGAAATAAATTTGGCTGAAAATGAAGCAATCGGTGCACTTCTTTGCCCATGGATTAAACGTGCTTGTCACCTGCCAAATTCACGATTCAGGCCCTAGCGGACAGCAATGAAGGTCGATGCTCTGCGACAGCGGCTTTGGCACCCCCGCTCGCCCGCGGCACCCGAAAGGCTTGGCAGAAACCGGCCTGGAACAATCCTGCCGACCCCGGGGCCAGTACAGAAGCAATGGCACTACGCCTCGGGAGCTCCACATCCACCGAAGAGCTCCGCGGCATCGAGCCCCGGAGACTGCCCCGCTTCACCCCGGGAGGTCGAGAAGCTTCCCTACGACCTTCAACTACTAATTTGAGTACCCGTTCTGACCTGCAAAGTAAAAATAAATCTCAATCTGATAAAGGTTGCGTGTTTTCTCCGTTTGAGCTTGGTAGTTGCTGAACACTTTGGTAATCATTGAATGGTGAAAAGAGCAACCCTATGAGCCAACGACGCGCGTTCCGTCGCATATTCCTTCCCGCTGCATGGCTAGTTATCGGCGCCTTGATCGCCGTCAGCCTCGTGAAACTCGCGTTTGCCGGCGGCACTGCCAGCGCCGACGATGACCTGTTCCCCACCGGAGAGATCCCGGCAGAGACCATCTTTGCTGAGAAAGCCACGGTGGAGAACAAGCTGTCCATCCCCGGAACCATTAAGCTCACCGAATCGAAAGAGCTGAATGCGCCCGTGGACGGCGTTGTCAATTGGGCTTTCGTCAAGCCAGGCGACAATGTCTCCCTCGGCGATCGAATCTTCCAGGTCCGCGCCGAATCCCAGCCAGAGAGCGTTGAGGCCAACGACTCGGATAGTGAAGGTTCACAAGACGAGCAGCAACCGCAGGAAGCTGCGCCAGTGGTGAAGTACCACGACGTCTACGCAACGGCCACAGGCAAGGTCGGCGCTTTCCAGAACGAGGTTGGCGATGACGTCACCAAGGGCACAGGACTCGGCGCGATCCAGCCCCAAGAATTCTTGGCCGCCGGTTCGATCGATCCGCTGGACCGCTACCGGTTGCTCGATGAAAGCCTCGAAGCAACGATCACCATTGACGGCGGACCGGAGCCATTCACCTGCAAGGACCTGTCTGTCGGTGACAGCGCTTCGAAGAAAACCAGCGCCGGCTCCGCAGACCAGGACATGGAATCGCAGATGGATCCAATGGCATCCGGAGAATCCACGGAGAGCTCTTCGGGCAGCGAGATTTCTTGTGCCGTACCTGCAGACATCGTGGTTTTCGACGGCCTGAGCATGAACATGGAAATTGATGCAGGCACCGCCGAGGACGTATTGACCGTACCGGTATCGGCTGTTCGCGGCCTGGTTGGCCAGGGTGCGGTGTGGCGGCTGGATGAAAACGGCAAGGAAATCCGCACCGAGGTAGAGCTTGGCGTGACCGACGGAAAGGTCATCGAGGTGATTTCAGGACTGAAGGATGAGACGGAAATTCTCCGCTTCGTCCCAGGATCCACCCCGGCACCTGAAGAAATGATGGATATGGAGTCCTACTCAGATGAGTGGTGAGCCATTGCTGAAGCTCGAGAATGTCACGCGCAGCGTCCTGCTGCCCGATGACAGCGAGCTGCATATCCTCAACGGGATTGATCTCACGGTGTCCGAAGGCGATCACATAGCCATTGTCGGCCGTTCGGGTACGGGCAAGTCCACGCTGCTGAATATCCTTGGCCTGCTTGATCGGCCCACCAACGGCAGCCTGCTGTGGCGAGGCAAGGATGCGACCCGGCTGAGCGCCAAACAGGCGGCCCATGCACGCGGGCGCGACCTCGGTTTCGTTTTCCAGCAGTTCAACCTCCTGCCAGGACGCACTGCCCTGGAAAATGTCATGGCTCCACTGATGTACGCCGGTGGACGCGACTTCTGGAATCGGCGCAAGCTAGCAACCGAGTCCTTGGAGCGCGTGGGACTGGGCAAACGCTTGGATTCAATGCCCCAGACCCTCTCCGGTGGTGAGCAGCAACGTGTGGCCATCGCTCGCGCGCTGGTCCGCCGGCCACGAGTCGTACTGGCCGATGAGCCCACCGGTGCCTTGGATGTCACTACCGGACGTGCGGTGATGGATCTCTTGGATTCCGCCACGGTTGATTCCGGCGCTGCCCTGATCACCATCACGCACGACAGCAATGTTGCGGCCTTGGCCCGAGAACAGCTGCAGTTGGATGGCGGGCGGCTGCATCCGCTCAGTGAGGTGGCGGCAAGATGAAATCCTTAACTCGCTTAGGAACCGGTTTTGTTGCTGCGCTGCTGGAGGCATGGCAGGAACTGCGTATTCACAAGTTGCGCGTCTTGCTCTCCTTGGTTGGTGTCACCATTGCGGTGGCCTCGTTGACTACGGCATTGGCCGGAGCTGGCATGGCGCGTCAGATGATGACCGAAAGCCTTGAAAGCGAGGGTCGGCCAGCAATGATTGTTGTCTACGCCTACGACCCGAACTCGGATGCTGGTCCTGCGGGCAACGACCAAATCGATGAGGCCTTTCAAAAGACCAGTGACCGGTTCAAGGTCGAGTACACCACCGTGATGGGACGCAGCTACGACCAGAAAGCTTCAGCCCAAGGGCTGAGCCTTGATGCCGAGATCATGGTGGTTGATCCCGACTACGCTCCAATGCACCGGTTAGTTGTTACTGACGGCCGCTGGCTGGAAGCCGAAGATGCACAGAATCTTGCCCCAGCGGCGGTGGTTGACCACACCTTCATCAAAGAATTGGGACTGGAAGGCCAGCGACTGCCTTTAACCGTGGATTTGATGAGCAATGGGAACACCGTCTCAGTTACGGTCATCGGAACCACCAAAGCATCTAGCTACGGCATGGGCGGCAAGCTGTGGATGCTGCCGGCCACCTATGAGCACTGGTTCGGCATGCAAGCTCCGCTCAATGAGGTCAGCTACAAGCTGTGGGTGCCCATCGAGGGATCCGAAGAGCTGGCCATGCACTTCGGCCAGCAAATGCAGGCAGAACTTCCTGGTCTCACAGTTGATGCGCACCGCGAAGATTATCTGATGTGGGGTGCTGATGAGAGCTTGAAGATGTTGACCATGGTGGTTGCCGGGATCGCAATCATCATCTTGCTGCTTGGTTCCCTGAGTCTGCTCAATGTTGCCATGGTGACCATGAAGCAGCGTATCCGCGAAGTGGGTATCCGACGCAGCTTCGGTGCAACAACCGGACGCGTATTCTTCTCGGTGATGATGGAAAGCGTCGTGGCCACGGCCGTAGCAGGTGGCATTGGCGTGCTCATCTCCGTTGCCTTGGTCTCCAACGAGAATCTGCTGAATATGGTGATGGCTACCGAGCTGGATCAAATGCCGGCATTCCCTATCGGTGCGGCCCTACTTGGCATGGGAGTTTCCATCGCCGTAGGCGCACTGACCGGTGTGCTTCCCGCGCTGGTGGCAGCCCGAGTCAAGATTGTGGATGCTATTCGCGTCTAATATGCAGATGCCGCTAAGGCGCTGGAACGGAATCATGACTTCCGTTCCAGCGCCTTCTGCGTACCCCTGGTGAGTCGGCTGATTAACTGCGGTAGCCGAGGACCGTTGAGAAAGCCTCCGTCGCCGAGGTCTCAAACCAAGAGGTTCTTCTCCAGCTCAGTGGCCGCGAACTGTGTTGAGCTGATCTGTTTATCCCTTGTTCACGGCAGGGAGGGATTCGTCGCTGCGCGATGCGCTCCGGACGCGCGTTTTCTATCCTTCTTCCTCTTTCCATCTTCCGTCTTCATCCAAGCAATCAGCCCGATAGTAGTGACAGCAGCGATGCCGATCCAAATAGTTCCCCAAAGTGTGGATAACTGGATCCCCAGACCTCCGGTAACGGTGAAAATCAGTGTGGCCGGCAGGAATATAAACGCAAAAATATTCACTCGGTGACTGAACTTCTCACGCTTAACCGCCTCTTCGCGCAGTTGTTCGGCTCGTTCGCGATTTACCTGCTCTTCTTCGGCGCGCTGGTTGGCTTCCAGATAATCCATGATGGATTTCTGCTCGATCAGTGAATGCTTGATTCTTTCTTCCAGCATGCGCACGTTCTGCATGGCTTGCAGCACCCGAGTTGCAGATTCACGTCCGGGTATCTCCTGCAACCAGCGCTTGCCGTGGAACTCGATAAACCTTTTTTGAATGTCCTTGTATCGCTTAAGCGAAGCAGCGGAATCCTCAAGGTTTCCGGTTGCCGCTAGATTGGCCAGGTGTCCCGCGCGCTGGGTCAAGAATTCATCTTGCTGCATCGTCAAGACCGCCAAATCGACGAAGACTGAATGCGCTAAGGCCACCGTATGCCCAGTCTCTGCGATCCAGTGTTCAGGATCGCCATCCGGACGGGACTGGGCAACAATCCCCATCCGGACGGGACTGGGCAACAATCCCCATCCCCCGATCACTGCACCAACCAATTGACGGGCCAAGGGAGACTTGGGCTTTGCTAACTCCGAGGTCGGACCAGTCGCTCAAAGTTGGCTTAGGCGTGGCGGTTTGAGCAATGCTCAGTGCATGCGCCCAGCGCACTGCAGGGTTGTCCATCGCGCTCGGTCCGTGCGAGTGTTTTTGGCACTGAGGAATCTTGTCTTGCGGAATAAAAGTGGAGATCGTATAGATGTTCCCCCATGGATCCTGCTTGTCTTTTGATTGCAGAGCGCCGCCATTATTCAGTTCTACTGCCAAGCCTGCTGAACGCAAGGCGTTGTTTACACCCGCTCGCAAGTCCTTGCCATCGATGTTTGTGCCCGGCAGTAGCCCAGCACGAGTCGGCCGGTGCAGCGCAGAGGTCACCCAACCGGGGGTTTGCAATGCCTCTTTCGAAAGCTTCAGGTGCAAGGCGACGTATTCAGCGTTGCCGGCTCCTGTTTCCGCCTCACTACGAGAACGTGAAATTCCAGCGATCCGGATACCGGCGCCGGTCAGCTTGCTGATTTCCTTCTGGTTGTCGAAAGCAAACGTTGGAGCACCCGATAGTGCTTGCTTCGCGTCGGCAGTCATGGCCAGGAAATGAGGTCCGACCGAAGTCTTGTCGAACCAGCTTTTTGATGCTTTATGCAGATTTCCCGCGTCGTTTTGGAGAAACTCAGAGGTTTCGCTATGCATGTGACCGTTAACTTCGTTTGGCGGCTAAATCACAACTTGAACTGGCGGTTTGCATCGTCCCGTTTGTTGAACGCCATGCGGTGCATGTTGCTCCATCGATTCCTTCCGATAGCGTCGGGGTTCATACAGGTTCATTCGTGCGAGCATCGCGACATTGCTACAGCCTTTCCCACGACGCAACGGAGCTGATGGATAACTTCAGTCATCCACCAGCTGGGGCCAGTTGCTGGCGAAGTAGGTCACGAACGGCTCCGCCAGTTTTTCCACGCGGAGGTGGTCCCGTGTCACGGGGAAGGACGGAGGACGATAGCCGGGGTTGGCAATTGCCCTGCGCGCGAAGGCGTGGTCGGAAATAGCGGCTTTGCCGATGTAGGCGAGGTCGGCCCCTTGGTCGAGTACCCGCTGCACCGCCGCGGCGTCAGCTAGGTGTCCGGAGACACCGAGGGCTGTTCCGTAGCGTGGCAGATCGAGGAAGTGCTCGAGGAGTGTTCGGCTGCCTTCGGGGGCGTTAGCGGGAAGCTTTGCCACGTCCCATAGCGACAGGTCAAGGATGTCGATGTTCCCGCCGGCGAAGAGCTCGCCGACGAGCTGGACCATGTCCGCCAAGACCAAACCGTAACGTTCAACGGACAATCGGAGCCCGATGTGAAAGTCCGGGCCGGTGCGTTCCCGGATCGCCTGCACAACTTCTTTCGCGAAGCGGCTTCGCCCAGCGGGGTCACTGCCATACCCATCCGTTCGGAGATTGTTCGAGGCGTCGAGGAACTGACCGACTAGGTAGCCGTGGCCTCCGTGCACTTCGATACCGTCGATTCCGGCTTTCTCGGCGCGGGCGGCGGCCGCGGCGAAGTTTTCCACGGCTTGCTGAACTTCACCTGTCGTCATGCCTCGCACGCCGGTCTGCGCATCATCCCACGGACCCACGACTTCCTGGCTGGTGAGTGTCTTCTCCGCACGCACGCCTCCATGATGGAGCTGCACAGAGGACCGGGCACCAGCGGCGGAGACAGCGGCGGCAAGGCGCTCGAGGCCGGGCAGATGCTCGTCGGAGGAAATACCGAGCTGGCCGGGCCAGACCTGTCCGCCCCGGTGCACATAGGCGGCCGCGGTCTGTAAAAGGCCGAACTCACCTTCAGCGCGGGCGACCAGCCAGGCAAGTTCGTCATCGGAGAGGGTACCGTTCGAATTGCTCTGCTGGTTGGTCATTGGCGCAAGGACCAGGCGGTTGGGCAGAAGGTGCCCATGGCGCAGGTCCAGCGGGTCGGAAAGATTCGTCATGCGGCTCCTATGGAATACGGATTTGGTTAGGCGGGTAACGGAAGTGGTCTCGTCGTCGACAATGCCGATGCTGTTCATCGAACAACATCCACACTCTGGAATGTATGCCTCGCAACACATGTGTGATGCAAGGCAATCGATCAAGACACTTAGGGGCCTTGCTTGTGAATTGCAGTGCTACGTGGCGACTTTTGACGACGCTCAGCATCATGTGCGAGCCGTCAATTGATTCTGGCCGAGATACAGTGTCTTTGCGTTCTCCCGGCAGGTCAGGGCGTGAAAGCCAACGTGTGGTGTCGGGATTCTTTCATAGCTCCCCGTTACAGGCTATTTGTCCAGGCGGTGGTTGGCGATTGCAGTTGAGTCCACGGAAGTTGTCTCCGCGCTGTGTGACATGGCCCAGTTAGCCAACAGTTGCAGCCCCTCGTGGGAGGCGGAGCCTGGTTCGGCGGAGAACGCCAGCATTTGGAGCCCCGGCTCGGAGGTGAGATCCAGCCCCAGGAACGTCAGGTCAAGGTCTCCGACGATGGGGTGGTGGATGCTTTTGAGGCCGGTGCGGTGTTCGCGTACGTCGTGCGCTCCCCATAGCGTGCGGAAGAGGTCGCTGCGGGTGGAGAGTTCCCCGACGAGGTCGCTGAGTTGGCGGTCATAGGGTGAGCGGGCCGCTTCGACGCGCAGGAGCGCGACGATCTGGCGGGTGTTGTATTCCCAGTCCCGGTAGAACGTCTGCGCCCGGGGATCGAGGAATATGAACCGTGCGGCGTTCACCGGCGCTGTTGCGCCGTCGAACATCGGCGAGAAGAGCGCACGGCCGAGACGATTGGTGGCCACTGCGTCAAGGCGTCCGTTTTGGACGAACACCGGGACGCTGGACATGGCGTCGATGGTTTGCTGCACGCTCTGATTGATCTGCGTCTTGCGGGTGGGGTATCTGCGTTGCGGGTGGGTTCCGGCGTTGGCCGTGCGGATCAGCTCGTGCAGATGCGAGTGTTCGGCCGCATCCAGTTGCAGGGCCCGGCTGATCCCGTCAATCACGGCTTCCGAGACGCCCTTGGCGTTTCCGCGTTCCAGGCGCTTGTAGTACTCGGAACTCATTCCCGCCAGCAGGGCAACCTCTTCCCGCCGGAGCCCGGGCACGCGGCGGCGTCCGCCGAAGTCGGGGAGGCCCGCCTGCTGGAGGTTGAGCTTGGCCCGGCGTGAGGTGAGGAACTGGCTGAGGTCGTGCTGGTTGTCCATGTTTCCGAAGATACAGCACCCTGGACGTTGTAGCGGGGCCCTGCCAGGGAACCCATAGACAGGGTCTGGCTCACTTGGCTGCTGGCCTGTTGACTTGAGACATCGGCTTCCCGATTGGGCGGTTTCAACGACAGAAAAGGCATCATCATGAGCAACGTTTGGTTCATCACCGGAGCAGCCCGCGGCATGGGCGTCGACCTGGCCAAGGCCGCACTGCATGCAGGCCACCGCGTGGTGGGCACCGCCCGCGACGCCGCCAAGGTCACCGCCGCCCTGGGCGAGCATGAGAACCTCCTGGCCCTCTCGCTGGACGTCACGGATGCCGAAGCATCGGTTGCCGCCGCCCAGGCAGCTGTCGAGCGCTTCGGAAGCATCGATGTCCTGGTGAACAACGCGGGCAACTTCTACGCCGGCTACTTCGAGGAAATCAGCGATCGCCAGATGCGCCAGCAGATGGAAACCAACTTCTTCGGCCCGCTCAATGTCACCCGTGCAATCCTGCCGGTCATGCGCCAACAGCGCAGCGGACACGTTTTCACCATCACCTCCGCCGCCGGGCTCATCGGCCAGGAATTCTGCGCCGCCTACGCCGCATCGAAGTTCGCCCTCGAAGGCTGGATGGAGTCCCTGCGCTACGATCTGGAGCCATTCGGCATCCACACCACGATCGTGGAGCCCGGCTTCTTCCGCACCGAGCTGCTGGTCGAGGGAGCGTCTTCCATCTGGCCGGAACTCTCTATCGAGGACTACCAGGAGCGCACCACCGCGACCATCGCCGCCTGGAAGAGCATGAACGGGCAGCAGGGCGGGGATCCCGCCAAGCTCGGCGCGGCTCTGGTCACCTTGGCTGCGCTGGAAACCCCGCCGCTGCGATTCGTTGCCGGAGCCGATGTCGTCGCCGGTGCCGAAGACAAGGCCCGGCTTCTCCTGGCCCAGGTCGAGGCCCACCGCGAGTTGTCCTCCGACATGGCCCTCGAGAACGCCTAAGAACCCATGAAGAAGCCATTGCTCCTTGTTGTCCTTGCCGCCGCGGCCGCGGTCGCTCTCACCGCATGCTCTTCACCTGCCGCCGAGGAAACGCCGGCCACGACCACGCCGGCCACAGCCGCCGCTCCGTCCACCACCACCGCGCCTTCGGCACCCGCCGAGGCTGCGGCCGACGGGACGCCGATCACCATCACGGCCGGCGACGTGGTCCTCACCGCGACCCTCAACGACACCCAGGTGTCGCAGGACTTTATCGCCACCCTCCCTGCAACCTTGCCGTGGTTCCGCAACTACGGCATCGAGTACATCAGCGAGCTTTCGGCACCACTGACCGAAACCGGTCCGTTCTACACGGACGTGCAACCGGGCGACATCGTCTACTACAACCCGGCCGACAGCATCACGATCATCTATGAGGAAACCAGCTCGGTTCCCACCCTGACGAAGATGGGTGAGATCACCTCCGACCTCAGCATCTTCGAGAACCTCCCCGACAACGTGGAAATGACCGTCGAGCTCCAATAAGACCCCCGTGGCCTCGTCCAGACGCGCCAGCCGGCGCGTCTGGACGAACCTGCGCCACACCAAGAACCAAAGGACATCCCACACGTGGATTCATCATTGACCGGCACCACCGCCATCGTCACCGGGGCCAGCAGTGGCATCGGGGCGGCCATCGCCCGAAGCCTCGCCACCCACGGTGCTTCCGTCGTCCTCATCGCCCGACGCAAGGACCGGCTCGATGCCCTGGCCGCCGACATCGAGGCCGCCGGCGGCACCGCCCTGGCCATCGAAGCCGACATCACAGAACGCTCCCAGGCCGAACAAGCGGTCGTCAGGGCGCTGGACAGCTTCGGAAGGCTTGACGTCCTGGTCAACAATGCGGGCCTGATGCTCATCGGCCCGATCGTGGGGGCGGAGATTGACGAGTGGGAGCGGATGATCGCCGTCAACCAGAAGGCCCTGCTCTACATGACCCACGCAGCACTGCCGCACCTCCTGGCCGCCGCTGAGGACGACCTACGTCAGGTCGCCGACATCGTCAACATTTCCTCCCAAGCCGGACGGACCGCCACCAAGGACTTCGGCGTCTACAACATGACCAAGTTCGGGGTTAACGGCTTCACCGAGTCTCTGCGCCAGGAAGTCACCAAGAAGAACGTACGCATCGGCGTGTTCGAACCCGGTGCCGTCGACACGGAACTCATCTCCCACAACACGGAGGAGATCCGCGAGACTCTCAAAACCACGAACCTGGACGCGATCCCCGAACCCCTGCAACCGGAAGACATCGCGGACAGCGTTGTCTTCATGGTGACCCGCCACCGCCGCGCAACCATCGCAGAATTGTGGGCCATGCCCACCTCCCAGGCATAGTCTCCACGGCCGGCACCGAACCCCGAAGAGGAATGCCAACACTGCATCCCCTTCGCCCCCCACATAGAAAGAACGACATCATCATGACTGCATGGTCCACCGAACAGCTCAACACCATCGAAGCCCACGAAGGCTTCTACGTTTCCCCCTACCGCGAAGACGGCATCACCCCCGGCACCCCCACCGAAACCTGGGCACTGGTCATTGACGGCAAGGTCTATGTACGCGCGGCCAACGGAAAGGACTCACGCTGGTACCAGGCCGCCATCACGCAGAAGGCCGGGCAGGTCCGCGTCGCCGGCGTCAGCTACGATGTCGTTTTCGAGGACGCCGGAACCGACGACGAAGCCCTGATTGATGCGGCCTACGAGGTGAAGTACGGTAACGCCACGGATGCCTTCGCCATCCCCATCATGCAGGGAGAGGTGCCCAAGGCCGCTGCAGTGCGTGTCTCCCTGCGCTAACCAGGGCTCCGGACAAGACCTACCCGTGTCCACTTGATGCCCAACATATTCAATTGAGTCGGGGGAAGCGGACCGGGCCATCATGCCACCCCTCACTGACCCACGGCTCCGACCACCCCCGATGCGGCCGGAGCCGCCACGCAAAGGCCGATCGACACAAATGCGCATTCAGCGTCCGCGCACCAGCCAATTGACTGGTCTCAAAAAACAAAAGATTATTGAGACACTCTCCTCAGCCCGGCCATGCCGTCTCAATATTCCGTAACGGCAAGGAGTCCAACCGTCTTATAAAGTCGTCCCAACGTAAAACGTCTTACCTGCTTGCCGTGCAGGGTTTTTGAGCCACACTGGGGCAGGTGAGACATTTGGGATACACGCGCGTGAGCACTTCGAGCCAAGACGCGGCCTTGCAGCTCGATGCCCTGGTTGCTTCAGGGGTGCAGAAGCGCGACGTGTTCGCCGACGTGACTTCCGGCAGCCGCAGCGCGATCGATCGGCCCGGGATGAAGAAGCTGCTGGACTATGCCGAAGCCGGCGACACCGTCGTGGTGTGGCGGGTTGACCGGCTGGGTCGCTCCCTGATCGATGTCTTGAATACCGTGAACCTTTTGCGGGAGCGCGGGATTAATGTCCGCTCCATTTCCGATGGCATCGACCCGGCCACATCGACCGGTCGGATGATGCTGAACATGCTTGCTTCGTTGGCCGAATACGAGCGCGAATTGATCATTGAACGAGTCAACGCCGGCATTGCCGCCGCCCGGCAATCCGGAACCCGTTTCGGCCGGCCGGTCTCGGACCCGGCGGTGATTGCCGACAAGCTCGCGATCGCTAAAGATGCCCGCACCAGGGGACGCACCGCCGAAGACGCAGCACGCCTGGTTGGCTGGAGCCGCGCAACGTTCTACCGCCACTTGGGCCAAGAGCCCGCATCTTCCAAGAGTCTGTGATCGGCCGTGTCCCTGCGAAGCGAAACGCGCAGGGACGTACCGCTGGGGCAAGACCAGATTGGCAGCAGTACCGAGAAAGCAGGAACTCCTCGTGACTACCTGGCTAAGGCAACAGCACGTTGGGAAATACTGCGGCAACACGTCGAAGACGGAGTGCCGTTGACGGTTCTGGCAGGGGAACACCATATCGGCCTGAGGACACTGCAGCGATGGCACCAGAGCTTCAAGCTCCACGGGAAGCCCGGTCTGGAACCGGTGGCACCGGGCAAACGCGGACGCCGGATGCCCAGCGAATTCGTGAACCTGGTCGAAGGCCTCGCCTTAGCTAAACCGCCCAGGACTACGGCAGCCATCCACGAACAAGTCAACAAGGTAGCGCTCCACCAAGGATGGGCACCGGTTTCCTACTCCACCGTCCGCTCGATCGTCGGCGCGATAGATCCGGGGATGATGACGCTGGCGCAGCAAGGTACGGCGGTGTACCGCGATAAATATGAATTGGTCTGGCGCCGCCGCGCCGAACGTCCGAACGCGGTGTGGCTGGCCGATCATACCGAGCTCGACATCCTGGTTTTTGACGCTGGCCACCAGCCGGTCCGACCGTGGCTCACCACGATCATGGATGATTACTCGCGAGCCCTCTGCGGGTACATGCTCTTCACCGGTGCTCCCTCATCCTTGAATACGGCATTGGCGTTGCGTGAGGCGATCTGGCCCAAAAAGACAGCAGATTGGGCGATGTGCGGAATCCCTGATGTGCTCTATGTAGACCACGGAACCGATTTCACGAGCCACCACTTGGCGCAGGCCGCCAGAGACCTGCACTTCGAAATCATTTTCTCCGCTGTGGCCCGGCCGCAGGGCAGGGGAAAGATTGAACGATTCTTCGGCACCCTCAACACCGAACTCTTAGCCCGGCTGCCCGGCTACTTGCACAATGTGCGCAACCCCAAGCCGGGGCTGTCCATCGGTGAACTGGACATGGCGCTGGGTGAGTTCATTGGGCAGAACTACCACCAGCGCGAGCACCAAGAGATCAAGGAAACGCCTCAAACAGCGTGGCAGGGCAACGGTTGGTTACCGCGTCTGCCTGAAACCATCGATGAACTGAACCTACTGCTGCTCACGGTCGCCAAGCCACGGATCGTCCACCGCGATGGCGTGCATTTCCAAGGGCTACGCTACATTTCCCCGTTCCTGGCTGCCTACGTCGGAGAATCCGTCATTCTCCGCTATGACCCGCGGGACGTTGCCGAGATCCAGGTCTTTCACCGTGGCCAGCACATCTGCAAAGCCGTGGATCCCGCGCATGAACGAGCCACAGTGACGTTCAAGGACATCCAGAAGGCACGCTCCGCACGCAAGCGTCAATTGCGCGGACAAATCAAAGAACGAATCGCCACCGTCGCAGAATTTCTACCGGCCGGGCAACCAGCAACGGAGGTATCCCAGCCTGATCCGGCGGTCCACCGAGCGCAGAAAACGAAGTTGCGCACCTACGCAGAGGACGAATAATGGCACCCTCAACTTTTATCGCAACAAAGGAGCATCGCCGCTTCACTGAGTTCGCCAATGCTGTGCGCCGGCAGCGGACCATCGGGATCTGCTACGGACAAGCTGGAATCGGCAAAACCCTCTCGGCTAAACGCTATGCCAACTGGAGCCCGAAAGCCGCGGCGTTAGTAGAGGAATGGGGTCGCCGGGAGGACAGTGACCTCCAAATCTATAAGGATCTAGCCAAAACGCGGACCGTCTTCTTCACCCCAGGGGTATTGACGACGCCTAAGCAAATCAAAGAAGAGCTCTCACTGATCACTAATCGGACCTCGATCTGCATTCACCAACATCTCGATACTCTAGGCGTCACGAACGGTCCGATGAATCAAGACAAGCATGTGGAGCTGATCATCGTCGACGAGTCGGAACGACTCAACGCCACTGCCTTGGAAGTGCTGCGAGATAGGTATGACAGGAACAATATCGCTCTGATGCTGATTGGGATGCCCGGCATAGAAAAGCAGTTCAGCCGATATCCTCAGCTCTATAGCCGTGTCGGCTTCGCCCATGAATACCGTCCGCTTGCGCAGGATGAAATGCATTTCGTCCTGCAACGAAAGTGGCGTGCCCTCGGCAAAACCCTGGATTTGGAGGACTTCACCGATACGCAAGCTGTCGTGGCGATCGCGCGCATCACGCGCGGTAATTTCCGGCTGATTGATCGGCTCTTCGCACAGATGCAGAGGGTAATGAAGATCAATGAGCTGGACACTATTACCGATGACGTTGTTGAAGTTGCGCGTTCCACGCTCGTTATCGGAATCGGTTGAACCGCCCTGAGTAGCTGCGCGAAAACCGCCAAATCAAGCTAACAGTCACAGCTATGCAGATCTTTGCAGAACATCTTCCACGTGATATCCGCGGCATTCGACGGGACCCACCACAAGTTTCCATCAGGTTCCGTGATCGAAGATGCCGGAACTCTGGCGACCAACGCCACGGATCCCCACATCCAGCTATTTGCGTGGACCTCGGTGGGGTGCAACGGCAGCGTCGAATCAATCACGCCTGTGTTTTGACCTGAAGACATCTTTTTCCTTGCGCTCTCATCTCAGCGAGTTTCGGATATTAAATACACTCCCCATAAATACAGGCTATCTACAATTACCCGGCATGCAGGAGGAAGCAACGGAATATTTCTCGTGAACAATCCATGACTCCACTTGCCCTCACCCTCAGTGAAATGGCCTATTTCCACGATCGGCAAAAGAGCGCCTGCCGTAGCTCGGCTTCGGTTCGCGAGCGAGCTTGCCCCTGCCGCCCAGCTGGCAAGAGGATAGCGCCGGTCGGGCATCCTTTGTCGACTACAGGGCAACGATGGCCATGCAGGGAATCCGGCATCAGATCGACTGGCTAGCCAGGATTCCAGCTATCGATTGTGTGCTGCAGTACATCCGTTCCGGCGCCCCGCAATTGCCCATTTCGAAACATTCCCGCTCCCGGAGAATTCGGCGTGATCTTGCGGATTCCCAGGCCTTCACGGTAATCATTTCCAAAGATTTCCAAAGCCCGCTTGACACCGTTTGAGATTCGGCGCACACTGATCGTATACGATTTGATGTACGAGATGATGTTCGATGAAAGCAGGCCGATCAACGGTGAGCAATATTGTCCCAGTAACCGAAGAGACCTTCGCGCAGGCAGGCAAGATCCTGGCCGTACACCTTAGCTACTCCTCGCGTGCGGCGCAGCGCGGACGCACCCCGAAGTTCCCCAGCTACTTCATGAAGGCCACCAGCTCGCTGGCCGCCAGCGGTTCCACCGTGGAACGCCCTGCTGGCACCGAGCTGCTCGCCTTCGAGGGCGAGATCGCACTGATCATCGGCAAGACCGCTCGCCGCGTCTCGGTAGACGAAGCCTGGGGCTACGTCGGGCAGGTCACCGCATCGAACGACCTGGGCGTGCACGACATGAAGTACGCGGACAAGGGCTCGAACATCCGCTCCAAGTCCGGCGACGGCTACACCCCGGTGGGTCCCAACGCCCTGGATGCTGCCACCTTGGATCCTGCCAAGCTGCGCGTGCAGACCTGGGTCAACGGCAAGCTCGCCCAGGACGCCGACACCTCCGAGCTGCTCTTCTCCTTCGCAACCATCATCGCCGACCTGTCCCAGCAGATGACCCTGCAGCCAGGTGACATGATCCTCACCGGCACCCCGGCCGGCTCCACCGTCTTCTTCCCCGGCGACGTTGTCGAGGTCGAGGTCACCGATCTGGTCTCCGGCGCCACGACCGGCAAGCTGGAGACCACCGCCGTCGAGGGCACTGCGGCCTTCGCCGCTTTCGGCAACCAGCCAAAGGTCACCGACAAGGACAAGGAAGATGCCTACGGCGATCGCGAGACCGCCGGCATGGCCCCGATCATCACCGGCAAGGACGTGCTGACCGACAAGGTCCGCGAGCAGCTGGCTTCGGTGGCTACCGCCACCTTGTCCGCCACCTTGCGCAAGCGCGGCCTGAACAACGTGAACATCGAAGTCCCCGGTGCCACCAAGGGCATGCAGCGCGTGATCGGCACCGCCCGCACCCTGCGCTACATCCCCAACCGCGAGGACCTGTTCAAGGCCCACGGCGGCGGCTACAACATGCAGAAGCAATCCATCGACTCGCTCAATGACGGCGAGATCCTGGTCATGGAAGCCCGCGGCGAGACCGGCTCGGCCACCCTGGGCGACATCCTGGCCCTGCGCTCCCAGCAGCTCGGCGCCGCCGGCATCATCTCCGATGGCGGCGTACGGGACCTGGACGCCGTGTCCAACCTGCAGATCCCGGTCTTCTACAACGGCGCCCACCCAGCGGTTCTCGGCCGCAAGCACGTGGCCTGGGACAAGGACATCACCGTGGCCTGCGGCGGCGTATCGGTGCAGCCAGGCGATGTGATCGTGGCCGACTCCGATGGCATCGTGGTCATCCCGCCAGCAATGGTGGCCGAGGTGGCCGCTGAAGCCGCGGTGACCGAATCCAATGACGAATTCATCTTCGCCATGGTCCAGCGCGGCCACGGCATCGAGGGCCTGTTCCCGATGAATGATGCGTGGAAGAGCAAGTACAACGCCTGGAAGGACGCAGGCAGCCCGGATCTGGACTCATGGTCGCTGTAATGACCGCCTCCAAGTCCGAAGCCGCCTACCAGCTGGTTTCCGAGCGCATCGTCAACGGGGCATACTCCCCCGGCTACCGGCTGGTGCTGGGCACCATTGCCGATGAGCTGGGCTGCTCCGTGGTTCCGGTGCGCGAGGCGATCCGCCGGCTGGAGGCCGAGGGCCTGGTGTACTTCACCCGCAACGTCGGGGCGACGGTGGCCCACGTGGATTCCACCCTGTACCTGCACACCATGCAGACCCTGATGGTCATCGAGCCGGCCGCTACCGCGCTGGCTGCCGATGCCATGGATGCCGCCTGGCTTGCCAAGGCACGGGCGCTGAACGAGAACATGCGCCAGTGCCTGGCGGATTTCGATCCGGTGGCCTTCACCCGGATGAATACCGAATTCCACCAGCTGCTCTACGGCCAGTGCCCCAATCCGCACATCCTGGACCTGGTCCAGCGCGGATGGCGCCGGCTGGCGGCCATGCGGGCCAGCAGCTTCACCCACATTCCCAACCGGGCTCGCGCCTCGGTCCAGGAGCATGAGGCGCTGCTGGATCTGATCGGCAACCATGCCACCCCGGCGCAGATCGAAGCCGCCTGCCGGGACCACCGCTCGAATACGCTCAACGCCTATTTGAAAGCGGCCGGCATGGCACCTAGCGCCATCTAGCCAGCAGCACCGAGAACTTTCATAGATTTGCCACAACCCATCCGGTGAAAACACCGGAACAGCACGAAAGGAACTGCCATGAGCAAGCACTTCGTACCGGAAAACCTTCCGACCCACCTGCAGCACTACATCAACGGCGAATTCGTTGACTCCATCGGCGGAGCCACCTTCGACGTGCAGGAACCGGTAAGCAACACCAACTACGCCACCGTGGCTTCGGCACAGCCCGAAGACGTGGACCTGGCAGTTGCCGCCGCCAACAAGGCCTTCAAGGAAGGCCCTTGGGCCAAGATGCTGCCACGCGAGCGTTCCCGCGTGCTGCACAAGATCGCTGACATCGTCGAATCCCGCGACGAAGAGCTCTCGCTGCTCGAGTCCTACGACTCCGGCCTGCCGATCACCCAGGCCAAGGGACAGGCCCGCCGCGCCGCGGAGAACTTCCGCTTCTTCGCCGACCTGATCGTCGCGCAGGTGGATAACTCCTTCCGCGTCCCAGGACGCCAGATGAACTACGTGAACCGCAAGCCCATTGGCGTCGCCGCGCTGATCACCCCGTGGAACGTTCCGTTCATGCAGGAATCCTGGAAGCTGGCTCCGGCCATCGCCACCGGCAACTCGGTGGTCCTCAAGCCTGCCAGCTACACCCCGCTCTCCGCTGGCCTGTGGCCAGAAATCTTCCGCGAAGCCGGCCTTCCAGAGGGCGTCTTCAACCTGATCTTCGGTTCCGGCGGCGTGGCCGGCGACTACCTGGTCAAGCACCCGGATGTGCCGCTGGTGTCCTTCACCGGCGACTCCTCCACTGGCGCCACCATCTCCACCGCGGCCGCGCCATTCTTCAAGGGCCTGTCCCTGGAGCTGGGCGGAAAGTCCCCTGCAGTGGTCTTCGCCGACGCTGATCTGGAAGCTGCCCTGGACGCCACCGTCTTCGGCGTGTTCTCGCTGAACGGCGAGCGTTGCACCGCCGGTTCCCGCGTGCTGGTCCAGCGCGATATCTACGATGATTTCGTAGCCAAGTTCGCAGAACGCGCCAAGAACATCCGCGTTGGCCTGCCGAGCGACCCGAAGACCGAAGTCGGTGCACTAGTGCACCCTAACCACTTCGAGAAGGTCATGGGCTACATCGAGATCGGCAAGACCGAAGGCCGCTTGCTGGCCGGCGGCGGCCGCGCCGAAGGCTTCGAAGAGGGCAACTACGTTGCTCCGACCGTCTTCGCCGATGTTGCCCCGGATGCGCAGATCTTCCAGGACGAGATCTTCGGCCCGGTTGTTGCCATCACCCCTTTCGACACCGACGAGGAAGCACTGGAACTGGCCAACAACACTAAGTACGGCCTGGCAGCCTACGTGTGGACTTCCAACCTGAAGCGCGCGCACAACTTCGCGCACCAGATCGATTCGGGCATGGTGTGGCTGAACTCCAACAACGTCCGCGACCTGCGCACCCCATTCGGCGGCGTGAAGGCTTCGGGGCTGGGCCGCGAAGGCGGCTACCGCTCGGTGGACTTCTACACCACCCAGCAGTCCATCCAGATCACCCTGAACGAAGCGCACTCCCCTAAGTTCGGCGTCTAGGAAGCACGCGCTTCCCGCCCCTAGTTTTTCTTGCTTGCAAAGGAGCAAATCATGAGCAAAGAGATCGCAAACCCGATCCCAACCCCTTCGGTTCCAGCACCCGATATCCTGCGCTGCGCCTACGCTGAACTGGTCGTCACCGACCTGGAGCGCTCGCGCAAGTTCTACGTGGACGTACTGGGCCTGCACGTATCCTACGAAGACGAGAACCAGATCTACCTGCGTTCCTTCGAGGAATTCATCCACCACAACCTGGTGCTGACCAAGGGCCCGGTGGCAGCACTGAAGGCCATGGCTTTCCGTGTGCGCAGCGCCGAAGAGGTCGACAAGGCCGAGGCCTACTACAAGGAACTGGGCTGCCGCACCGAGCGCCGCAAGGAAGGCTTCGTCAAGGGCATCGGCGATGCACTGCGCGTCGAGGATCCACTGGGCTTCCCGTACGAGTTCTTCTTCGAGACCACCCACGTTGAGCGCCTGCACATGCGCTATGACCTGTACTCGGCCGGCGAACTGGTCCGCCTGGACCACTTCAACCAGGTCACCCCGGACGTGCCTCGCGGCCGTGCCTACCTCGAGGACCTGGGCTTCCGCGTCACCGAGGACATCCAGGACGACGAAGGCACCACCTACGCAGCCTGGATGCACCGCAAGGGCACCGTGCACGACACCGCTTTGACTGGCGGCAACGGCCCGCGCCTGCACCACGTGGCCTTCTCCACCCACGAGAAGCACAACATCATCCAGATCTGCGACAAGATGGGCGCACTGCGCATCTCGGACCGCATCGAGCGCGGCCCCGGCCGCCACGGCGTCTCCAACGCGTTCTACCTGTACATCCTGGATCCAGATGACCACCGCATCGAGATCTACACCCAGGATTACTACACCGGCGATCCGGACAATCCGACCATCACTTGGAACGTGCACGACAACCAGCGCCGCGACTGGTGGGGCAACCCGGTTGTTCCATCGTGGTACACCGAAGCTTCCAAGGTCCTGGACCTGGATGGCAACGTGCAGGAAGTCATCGAGCGCACCGATGATTCCGAGCTGGAAGTCACCATTGGCGCCGACGGCTTCTCCTTCACCCGTGCCGGTGACGAAGACGGCTCGTACCATGGCCAGGCTTCCAAGGGCTTCAAGCTGGGCAACCAGCTCTAAGCCAGGCAAGCTCTTCTAGACCCAGAGCTTGGCAGCTTCCCTGAGCTGCAACACAAGAATCCCGGGGCATCAGCGAATTTTTTCGCCGATGCCCTGGGATTCTGCTTTTGCTGGCCGCGCTAATTCCTAGTCCATCGGCGAGACCCTGATCAGGTCGC
The DNA here is from genome assembly GCF_053644955.1 of Glutamicibacter sp. NPDC055354. Taxonomy (NCBI): domain Bacteria; kingdom Bacillati; phylum Actinomycetota; class Actinomycetes; order Micrococcales; family Micrococcaceae; genus Glutamicibacter; species Glutamicibacter sp. NPDC055354. Next base: position 184,468 of record NZ_JBSHMB010000001.1, on the reverse strand, counting down.
CACCTGCCATTCAGCGCGTTCACCCCCGGGCTGTGCCCCGTTCCCGCACGGCCTTGCGCCACCCGTCAACGATATCCCAGCCAATGCCGGCCGCGATTCCGCACCCGAGCAGCACGGCGAGAATGCGGAAGATGCCGCCATTGCCAGCGGCCTGTGCGTTTCCGGCGGCGAACCCGTCGCCTCCGGCAACCGCAACGAACGAGAGGAATTCCGGGTTGACGAGCTCGCCGCGCAACAGCAGGATCAGCGCCCAGGCCGCGAAGGCCAAGGCGAGCACGGTGTTCAGCACCGCCATGGCAGTTGTCCAACGACGCAGGCGGAACAGCGCGACGGCGAAGACGGCCTCGAGGATGATCAGTGCGAACAGGACGCCGATCCACCACGGCCACAGCCCCGGGTTGAGGATCGGGATCGGTTCACCGCCTGTGGGGAAGAATCCTCGGACCAGATCCCACACCACCGCGCCGGCGGCGATGCCCAGGAATACCAGCGACGCGATCAACTCGCTGCGGCCCGCGCCATCCTCGGGAATTTCCGGCAGATGGTCGACATCCCACTTCACGCCAGTGTCCGCGCCAGTGCGCTCGAGCACGACGAACACGAGCGTGGTCCAGAAGGCCACGTGCACGATGACCTGCAGCCCGACGGAAAGCGACTGGACGATGCTTTCGCCCACGTCCTGTCCAGAGACCAGCAAACCCAGCGCCATTGCCCCTGCCACGCAGAGCGGCACAATCCACAGCAGCAGTTTCAGCAGGCGCCACCAAGCCAGGTAGTACTTCGGCCCGATCAGGTGCAGCGGCCGGTCTGCGTAGCCGGCGGCGAGGATGCCGGGGTCGCCGAGTTCGGCCAGGACGCGGCGTTCTGCCTCCTGCGCGGCTTCGCCTTGGGCTACGCGCGCCTCGATGGCGTCGGCAATGGAGGCTTCGAGCTCGGCGCGGATGTCGTTCCGCATGCCGGGCTCGAGGCTGCGGATCGTGGCCGAGATGTAGCGTTCGGTCAATGTGGCAGTCATGTCAGTGCTCCTCTTCGGTGAGCGAGGCGATCGCCGTTGCCAGTGATCGCCATTCCGTGGTCAACGTGTCGGCAAGACGGATACCGTCAGGCGAGGTTCGGTAGAACTTGCGTGGCCTGGCCTCCTCGGTGTTCCACTCGCTGGTGAGGTAACCCTGCTTCTCCAGACGCCGCAGCAGCGGATACAAGGTGTTGGCATCGGTGGAGAAACCGTGGTCGTCGAGCTGCTCCAGCAGGCTGTAGCCGTATCCTGCACTGCGCAGCAGCTGCAGGCAAGCGAGCACAACGGTGCCGCGTCGCAGCTCTTGCAGTTGGGTGTCGAACTCTTCCATGCCGCTCACATTACCGTGCGCCGCACACTATCGTCAATCACACATTACTGTCACAAGATGAGAACAGGTGTTCAATGCTATTCGTTGCAGAACTGGGGGCTGCAGCCGGAAGTGAGCGGTGGCGCTGAGCCCGCACAAGCAAACCAGCAAGTAACGCATCGCGTAGCGGCAGGACTGGCGACTGGACTGGAGTGCCAAGATCCGTTGAAGGCGGCAGGACTTCCCTATCTGGTCTACCTGCGCCATCCCACCACCGGCGGTGTCATGGCCTCCTGGGGCTCTTTGGGGCACATCACCGTTGCCGAGCCAGGGGCGCTGCTGGGTTTCCTGGGTCCACGGGTCTACCAGGCGCTCTACGGACAGGACTTCCCGGAGGGCGTCCAGGTCTCGGAGAACCTGTTCCGCAAGGGCTTGATCGACGCGGTTGTCCCGCCGCAGGACCTTCCGCAGCTCGTGGACCGGGCACTGCAGATCCTGCAGCCGGTACGAGATTCCGGCGCTTTCCCGGCACCGGTGGGCAGCATCTCGTGCAGTGCGGACGAAGACGCCTGGCGCTCTGTGCAGGCCAGCCGGAACCCGCGCCGACCGGACACCCGGATGCTGCTGGCCTCAGCTGACGACGCGCTGCCCTTGAACGGAACCGGACAGGGAGAGAAAGACCCCGGGCTGATGCTGGCGTTGGCGCGGTTCGCAGGACAGCGCTGCGTGGTGCTCGGCCAGCAGCGGCCGCGGCACCCGGACACGGCCAGCCTCGGGCCCGCCTCGCTGCGCGAGGCCCGCCGCGGGATGCAACTGGCCCAGGAACTCGGCCTGCCGCTGGTCACCATCATCGACACCACCGGCGCCGAGCTCTCGGTGCAGGCAGAGGAAGGCGGGTTGGCCGGAGAGATTGCCCGTTCGCTCAGCGAATTGATCGGCTTGCGGTCCCCCTCGGTGTCGGTGCTCCTCGGCCAAGGTACCGGCGGCGCCGCACTGGCACTGCTGCCGGCGGACCGGACCATCGCAGCCCGCAATTCCTGGCTCTCGCCGTTGCCGCCCGAGGGCGCCAATGCCATCATGCACCGCAGTACCAGCCATGCCCCGGATATGGCCCGCCAGCAGAAGATCGGCGTTGCTTCGCTGTGCGCCTTTGGCCTGGTGGAACACGTGGTGGACGAGTTCGATGACGCTGCCACCCGGCCGCGCGAGTTCTGCCAGGAACTCGGAACGGCTATTGCTGCGGAGATCTCCTTGGCCCTTGCCATTCCCGAGGCAGATCGGTTGGAGCGCCGGCAGAAAAAGTTCCAGAACTTGGGACGAGCCTCCAGCTAGTTCCGCACTGGGACACCGGGCCCGTCCGGCAACGGCTGCTGGACCGGCCCTTGGCTTGGCTGCCCTCGCCGGGCCGGCCGCGGGAGCGCGACCGGCTGCACCCTGCAGGCACGTGGAAGTTCAAGGATCAGGCTACCTCCCCAAATGCCGGCCGCCCTGCGTAGAGTGGGACTCGACAGGAACTACCCAGCGAGGCGGACTATGCGCGAGCACAAATCGATGATCGATACGGCCAAGGACATCGCGTCCGGCGCCCACGAAGGACAGGTCGACAAGCTCGGCGCCGCGTATATCGGGCATCCGGCACGAGTGGCCGGGCACGCCCGCGACCTCGGCGGTTCGCCAGAAGCCATCGCGGCCGCCTGGTTGCATGATGTGATCGAGGATTGCGACGTGAGCGCGGCGGACCTGCGTGCCGCTGGCATTCCCGACACGGTCATCGTGGCGGTGGAACTGCTGAGCAAGCGGCCCGGGCAGCGCCTGGAAGAATATTGCGCCGGGGTGCGCGGCAATGCGCTGGCCTTGCTGGTCAAGGAAGCGGACCTGGCCGATAACACCGACCCGGAACGCACAAGCCAGCTGGATCAGGCTACCCGGCAGCGGCTGGCCGAGAAATACCAGCGCACCCGGTCCCTCCTGGGTCTCTAGCAAGGCACCGAGTCCTGGGTTCACCCCGGGTCTGCCCGGAAATAGCTCCTTGCCAAGATCCCCGCCACGCACGGCCAGCACTTCTTCGCCGGCATCCGGTGGCGGCACCTGATCACCGCGCAGAACTCGGAATGCTGGATATTTCCCGCAGTCCCCTTGCAATCGGGCGCCATTGGGCAAGACTTGAACTATGGCAACAGGCAGAAGCACAGTGTTCGAAAACCGCAGCCATGCCGGCTCCGCGCTGGGTATGAAGCTGTCCATCCTGCTGCCCGCCGGCGAATACACCGTGCTGGGTTTGCTGCGCGGCGGAGTGCCCATCGCTCATGAAGTGGCCAGGGCCCTCGGGGCCACCCTGGGCGCGGTGGCAGTGCGCAAGCTCGGGGTGCCGCGCAATCCCGAACTGGCATTCGGCGCCATTGCCCGGTACGGGATTAGCAGCGCTCGCCACATCAACGAGGCGATCTACCGCCGGGCTCTGCAGTATTTCGGCAAGGACGAACTCGAATCCGTCGAACGCGGCACCGGTGCCGACCTGCGGGCCCTGGCCGGCACCTTCAAGGACTACTGCCCCGATCTGGCTGGGCGCGACCTGCTGCTCTGCGATGACGGAATGGCCACGGGCGCCACGATGAAGGCCGCGCTGGATCTTATCCAGGACCTGGATCCCGCCTCCATCACGCTGGCAGTTCCGGTGGCTTCGCCTGGAACGGCTGGCGAATTGGCACCCCGGGTCAATGGCCTCTGCCAACTGCTCACCCCGGAAAATTTCACTGCCGTCGGAGCCTTCTACGAGGACTTCGGGCAAGTGGGCCAGGACCAGGTCCTGGAAATGCTGCGCTCCGCACGGTGAGGTCCCAGGACCGCAGCCCGGGACATTGCGTCCAAGTTCCGGGTTAGCCGGTGGCACCGGTCAGCTTCACGACCGAACATATCCAGCCCCGCACGGGCAAGGGCCGGCAAGGAGGAATCCAGCGTCATTCCCTGCTCCCGGCTCCAATTGCGCCTGCCGGTCCTGCTGCCCCGGTGATCTCATCCCTGGTGCGCCGAAACCGTTTCCGGGCGCCACGAGGCAAATGCCAGCACCGTACCGACCACTCCGATGCCGACCAGGACCAGAGCCGCACCCCACAGGCCGATCGAAGCGCCCAGGGCGCCGGCCACCGGATAGGTCAGCAAGAAGCATGCATGGGACAAGGAAAATTGCGCGGCAAAAACACCGGGGCGGTTTTGCTCGGTGCTGTTGCGGCGCAGCAGCCTCGACGAGGGCGTGAGGATGGTTGCGGTCGCCGCACCCAGGGCCAGCCACAGGCCAAGGAGCCCGGCCCATTGGCCAGAACCCTCGCCCCAGCCGATCACAGCGGCACCGATGAACAGCAGCAGCGGCATCATCACGGCGCCGGCGAGCATCACGCTGCGGTCTTCGAATCGCTCCAGCAACCCCGGCATGCCCAGTGCCACCGCCATCGAACCTGCACCGTAGGCTCCGAGCAGCAGCGCCACATCCACCTGCGAATGGCCCAGATCCCCCTTCACCAGCACCACTGTGTTGACGATGACCATGGCGGAGATCGCGGCGACCACCAGATTCAGCGCCATCAGGCTGCGCAGTTCCCGTGCCGCCCAGAATGCCCGGGTTCCCCCGGTGAGGCGATGGAAGAAGAGCAACTTCTGGGGCGGCGGGATCGCCGGGAAGCGCGTCGCGGCAACAAGCAGAGCAGACGCGGCAAAGCCGAGCACGGTCCCGGCGAAGAGGTTGTGGTAGCTGGTGACGGTCAGCAGCGCGGCCGCCAGCATCGGGCTGGCCAACGACTCCATGTCATAGGCCAGCCGCGACAGCGACAAGGCCCGGGTGTAATCCCGCTCATCGGGCAGGATCGAGGGAATGACCGCTTGGAACGCGGGGGTGAAGGTCGCCGATGCTGATTGCAGTACGAAAATCAGCACATAGATCTGCCACGCTTCGCTGGCGAATGGGAGGCAGAGCGCCACTAGTCCACGAATGATGTTGGACCCGATGAGCACGGGTTTGCGCGGAATATGGGAAACCAGGGCATTGGCCACAGGAGCAACGGCCACATAGGCGACCATCTTCACCGTCAAGGCCAGCCCAAGCACTAATCCCGCGTTGCTGCCGGCAATATCGAAAGCCAGCAGGCCCAGGGCAACGGTAAGCAGGCCGGTACCCAGCAGCGCAATCATCTGGGCGCTGAAGAGCTTGGCGTACGCCTGGTCCCTGAGTACTGCGAGCATCTTTGCCGACTCCCGTATCTTTTGCCGCTAGCCTTGCGGGGCTTCGTGGTGCAGCGGCAGCTGTCCGTTGGATACCGAATGCTCCGCCTGCTTGATCGCTTCGCTGACCAGACGCGCCGGGTGCTCATCGGTGAGGCTGTACAGGACCTTGGTTCCGTCCTGGCGCGTGGTCACCATGCGCGCCATGCGCAAACGGGCCAGGTGCTGGGATACCCCCGAAGGGCTCTTCTCGACCAGCTCTGCGAGCGCGTTGACCGAGAGCTCACCGGCACGGCGCAGATGCAGCACAATCCGGATCCGGGTGGCATCGGACAGCAAGCCGAAGACTTCCGCGGCCAGCTCCACGAAATCCGAGGAAGGATCTGGAGCATAAATCTTATTATCTGCATGCATGCTAATAGACTAATGCTCTCGCCCGGTATTGCCTAGGGCACACCGGAAATATTCCGCGTCCGACTGGAACTAGAATTGGAGCCATGACTGCAACGCTCGTGGCCAAGGACCTGACTGGCGGCCACGCCCACCGAACCCTCTTCTCGAATCTGAACTTCACCGCCGCACCCGGTGATGTCTACGGCGTAGTGGGTGCCAACGGCGCTGGCAAGTCCACATTGCTCTCGCTGCTTGCCGGGGCCGCGGCCCCGCAGGCCGGAACGGTGAGCACCGCCCCGGATTCTGCGTTCATCGGCTGGATGCCCCAGGAACACGACCGCATTCCAGGTGAAACCATCACCGCGTATTTGGCCCGCCGCACCGGTTGCGCCGCCGCCACCACCGCCATGGAATCCACCGCCGAAGAACTTGGCAGCGGCAAGCCCGGTGCGGATGACGCCTACACCGCTGCATTCGACCACTGGATGGCCTGTGGCGCCATGGATCTGGAAGACCGCATCCCCGAGGTGCTGGCCAAGCTCGGCTTCACCCTCCCGGTAGAAACCGAGATGACTGCCCTGTCCGGCGGCCAGGTAGCCCGCGTGGCTCTGGCAGCCCTGCTGCTCTCCCGCTTCGATGCGGTGCTGCTCGATGAACCGACCAATGATCTCGATCTCGAGGGCCTGGAGCATTTGGAGCATTTCATCAATTCCCTGCGCGCGCCGGTGATCCTGGTATCGCATGACCGCGAGTTCCTCTCCCGCTGCACCACCGGCATCATCGAATTGGACCTGGCCCAGAACCAGGTAGCCACCTATGAAGGCGGCTACGACTCGTACCTTGCCGAACGGGCCATCAACCGCACCCATGCCCGTGAGGCCTACGAGCAGTTCGAGAACCAGAAAGCCGATCTGGTCTCCCGCGCCCGCACCCAGCGCGAATGGTCCTCGCAAGGCGTGCGCAACGCCATGCGCAAGGCGCCGGACAACGACAAGATCCGCCGCCGGGCCAACTCCGAGTCCTCGGAAAAGCAGGCCGCCAAGGTGCGCCAGATGGAATCGCGCATCGCCCGGCTCGACGAAGTGGCCGAACCGCGCAAGGAATGGGTCCTGCAGTTCTCCATCGCCGCGGCTGAGCGCGGGTCCTCGGTGATGTGCACGCTCAACGAGGCCTCGGTATCCCACGGGGACTACGCTTTCGGGCCAGTTTCGGTGCAGGTCAACGCCGGGGACCGAATTGGCATCACCGGCCCGAACGGAGCGGGCAAGTCGACCTTGCTGAACCTGCTGCTGGGCAAGCTGGCCCCGCACAGCGGCTCGGCATCCCTGGGCAGTTCGGTGAATATCGGAGAAATCGACCAGGCGCGCACCCAGCTGCCCGGCGACCTGCCACTGGGCGAAGCCTTCGAACTGGAAGTGCCCGAGCACTCCGCCGCGGAGGTGCGCACCCTGCTAGCCAAGTTCGGGTTGAAGTCCGACCAGTCCTCGGCCCTGGTGGATTCGCTCTCCCCCGGCGAGCGAACCCGCGCATCCATGGCGCTGCTCCAGGCCCGCGGGGTGAACCTGCTGGTGCTCGATGAGCCGACCAACCACCTGGACGTACCGGCCATCGAACAGCTCGAGGAAGCCCTGGAAGCGTACACCGGAGCACTGCTCCTGGTCACCCATGATCGGCGACTGCTGGAGAATGTGCGACTGGACGCCCGATGGGAAGTTGCACAGGGTCAACTAACGGCCCATTTCTAGGGCCTCACTTGGGCACTTATTGCACTGGCAAGTTCACAGCTATCCAACGTAGGATTGGCACTATAGGAGCCGAGTTTTTCAGTTCTTTCGACTGCGAGGTCGACGCCTAGTACCCAAGGATATTTTCTTGAGCAGCACTGCAACACTCCATCCCCAAGGGCCAACGGTCAAGCCGGGCGATCCCAAGAGCTTCTTCCACGTCAAGAAGTTGGTCACCGAAGCTGGACTGGTCGGACGCCGCCGCGGGCACTATCTCGGGTTGGGCATCGTGCTGACGGTGCTGCTAGCCGGCACCGCTACCGGTTTCATCCTCCTAGGCGACAGCTGGTTCCAGTTGCTGATGGCCGCAGCCTTGGGCCTGCTGCTCACCCAATTCGCGTTCCTGGCGCACGAGGCGGCACACCGCCAGATCCTGGCTTCGCACAAGCGCAATGACAAGCTGGGCCAGTTCCTGGCCAATATCGTCGTGGGCATCAGCTACCAGTGGTGGATGAACAAGCACAACAAGCACCACGCCACCCCCAATACCGTGGGCAAGGATCCGGACATCGAGTGGGACACCATCTCCTTCCAGACCGAGGACGCCAAGCGCCAGCGCGGCCTGCTCAAGTGGATCACCAACCGCCAGGGCTACCTGTTCTTCCCGCTGCTCACCCTTGAGGGCTTGAACCTGCATATGCATTCGATCAAGTACCTATTCAAGGCCGGCCGGGTCAAGAACCGCAAGCGCGAAATGACCGGCATTGCACTGCGCATCGCCATCTACCTGGCGATCGTGTTCTACTTCCTGCCAGTGGGCATGGCTTTCGCCTTCCTCGGCGTGCAGCTGGCAGTCTTCGGCATCTACATGGGTGCCTCCTTCGCCCCGAACCACAAGGGCATGCCGATGGTTCCCCAGGACGCCCGCATCGACTTCTTCTCCCGCCAGGTACTCACCGGACGCAATGTCATGGCCAAGTCCAGCTGGGGAAACCGCGTGCTCTCCCACGTCTACGGCGGATTGAACTACCAGGTGGAGCACCACCTGTTCCCGTCCATGCCGCGCGCCAACCTGGCCGGCGTCTCGCGCATCGTGCGCCAGTACTGCGACGAGCACCAGGTGCCGTACACCGTGGCCAGTGTCCGCGAATCCTACGCACAGGTGATCACCTACCTGAACAAGGTCGGGCTATCGGCCCGGGATCCTTTCGAGTGCCCGATGATCTCCGGATACCGCGTCAGCGCATAGTTCAGGCTGAAGCAGCAAAGAGCTAGGATCCCTTGCCACCAAAGGCAAGGGATCCTAGCTCTTTCCCGTCTGCGTCAAGAACAAGCATCTTTCCGCCGTCCTCCAGCTTGGCGGAGGCAGCGCGCGAGAGCCAGTCATCCACGCCTTCGCAGAACATCTTGGTCGAAGCCAGCGTGGCGAATTCCAGGTCCTCGGATGCACTCCAGGTACCGGCGAGGCGGTTGCAGCCATCGCTGCCGGTGACCTTGCCATCCTCGGACAGCTCCAGCCACGGCTGGCCCTGATCCTTGCTGCCCCACAAGCCGACCGGATCCTGGAGTATCACGCTGGTCTCGCTTTCAGTTGGCTGGCTGGCGCCCGGCTCGCCCGGGGTCGCCCCGCAGGCGGCAACGCCAAAAGCCAAAGACAGTGCCGCGGTGCGCAGGAAGAATCGCTTCATATCCCCCAGCCTAGGTCTTCGGCCCACCCGCTGGCCAGCACCGGATTACGGCTGGGAGTCTACTGGCTGGGTAGGCTCCTTCGGCCCGACAACCTCGATTGCCCCGGTCACCGTACGCTGCACGCCGGTGCTGACGTGAACGACTTCTTCGGCAACTGGCTTGCTGCGGGCAGCATGGCTATGGCGCAGATCGAGGATACCGACCAGCAAGGTGGCCAGGACCAAGAGGGAAATGGCAGCGAATGAGAGCGCCATGGCGATCGAGTACCCGGCTACGTGGTTCATGCCGTAGAAGACAGCGGTAATCACCGCAATGCCCACCGCGGTGCCCACGCGCTGGGAAGTCTGCATCAAGCCGCCAGCGCTGCCGGAGTTGGCCACGGGAACTTCCATGAGGGTCAGCGCCTGGTTAGGCGAAATGATGAAGCCCTGGGCTACGCCGATGAAGGCCAGCGAAAGCAGCATCCACCAGATGCTCAGCAGCCCGCGATCCTCCAGGACCACCACGGCAATGGTGGCCAGCAGGCCGAACAGGGCGCTGAGAATGCCGCCAATGACCATTTTTCGCCCCACGGTCATGACATAGCGTCCGGCGATGTCGGAGCTGAAGGCGGAGAGCAGGGCCGCGGGAAGGCAGATCAGCCCTGCCTGCAGGGCACTGAAGCCCTGGGATTGCTGGACGTAAATGGCCACCAGCACCCAGACGCTGGAAACACCCATGAAGTACAGGCCAGCGATGAGCGTGCCGTTGGTGAAGCTGCGGATCTTGAACAGGGCCAATTCCACCATTGGTTCGCGCCCGAGCTTCTTGTACTTCTTCTCCCACCAGACCCAGAGCACCATGACCAGCACTGCCAAGGCCAGCAGCGACCAGAGCCATGGGGTTTCGCGGCCCTGGACGAATGGCAGGAGCAGGGCGAAAATGCCAACCGCCAGCAGGAGGCCGCCAACCGGGTCCAGATCCACCTTGCCCGCTGGCTTGTTGAACAGCGGCTTGGGCAGCCACAGCAGCGCCAGGACAATGGCCAGCACGCCGACCGGGACGTTGATCAAGAACGTGGCGCGCCAGCCGGCGTCTTCGCCAAACCAGTTGATCAGCAATCCGCCCAGCACCGGCCCAATAGCTACCGAGAAGCCGACGGCGGTGCCCAGCAGCCCGTAGGCCCGGCCGCGGGCCGCGCCACGGAAGTGCTGCTGGATCATGCCCATCACTTGGGGGTTGAGCAGGCCCGAGCCAACGCCCATGATGAAGCGGGCAATGTTCAATACCAGTGGATCCGCGGCCAGCCCTGCGAGGATGCTGGCGGCTGTGAAGATCGCCAGGCCTGCCACGAACATCACGCCACGGCCCAGCAGGTCGCCGGCGCGTCCGGCAGCAACCAGCACCACGCCGAAGGTCAGCGCATATCCTGCCAAGACCCACTGCAGGTCCGCTTCGGTGGCGTGCAGGGTGGAACCGATGGCAGGAAGAACCACGTTGACGATGCTGACCGAAACCAGCGACATGAACATCGCTGCCAGCAGCACGCCCAGCAATCGCCATCGTGCTCCGGCCGAGAGTTCTTCAGCAACTGGTACCGGATGCGGCTTGCTCTGGGACATGGGCCAACTTTCAAACGAATTCCAGGCCGCACAATCCTGCGGTCCTTCAACCTACAGCGTTGGCCAGCCGGCTAATATTCCCTGTCGAAGTGCTTATTTCACTCTTTGTGGTCTTCGGCGGCCCGGTTGAGCTCGAGCATCTGCGCAATGGCCAGCAACCGCAACTCGACGACTTCCCCGAAAAGGTCATCGCTGTCCTGCTGCGGCAGCTCGAGCGCTTGGCGTGCCAGCGGTGCCGGAACTTCCGGGTAGGCGTCAAGCAATTGGACCGGCACCAGCGAGCTCACGTAGTCCGGGCTGTCCTTCGAGCGGCGGTCATAGTAGTAATCCACATGCATCACGAAACCCAGGACATCCCGTTCCAGGGCGCGGACCATGGCCACTGCCTGCTTGAGCGTCAGGCCGATATCCACGAAGAAGGCGAGGATCCGTTCCATCAATTCATTGCGGAACGGGCCGGGCTCCACCTTGAGCTTTTCGTCGAGCGTCAATTGCGAGGCCCGGGGGTAGGCCCGGTAGGCCCGGCGCGTCGCGTTGTACGCTTCGGTCACCCCGAGCTTCCAGTCGTTGCAGTCGAACTCGATCAGCGGATTGATCGAGATGAAGCGCCCCACCGCCAGGTTGATGACTTCTTGGCGATCCGCCACGTAGTTGTACAACGCCCGCGGGGTGACATTGAATTCGGCCGCAAGACGGTGCATGGTCAGTGCGTCGTAGCCCTCGGCACCGGCGATTTCCAGAGCCTTCTGGGCCAGCTGCTCTTTGCTCAGGGACTGGAACTCAGAGTCCTTGCGCGGGCGCCCGCGACCACGTTTTGTCGGTTCAGGAGAGGAATTTTCCTTATTCTCGGCCATGTCACGAGGATATACGCATTTTCTCTGTAAATTCCCATTAAGCGCCTACAAGTATTAAAACTCCTAAAACAGGGCCAGCAATTTCCTGGCTCGCTCGTGCCACATGCCGGCAGCTAGCGCAAGATGTCCTACGGCGAAGCTCATGCCGCCAGCCAGCCACGGCCACGCCAGGACCGCCCCGTAGGTTCCTGGCAGCGCAGCGACGAATCCAGTGGCCATCACCAGCAGGCCGGCTGCGACCAGAGCAATATGAGCCAGCTTCCAGCGGAAGGGCAGCAGCATCGCCAGCACGGCCAGCAGCGCGGCCGGAGCCAGGATCAGCCATGGCGCAGCGCTGAAGCTGGCCAAGCCTTGGTAGCTGGCAAACCCCAGGACCAGGATCAGCAGCACCGCCGCACACACCAGCCAGCCGGGCCCGGGGCTTGCCATGGAACCGCGCATCATCAGCAGCGGGGTGAAAACCTGTGCCCAGAGCAGCACGGTCACCGGAATGAAGAAGAGCGAGAGCTGTCCGCCACCGGCCGCGCAGATAACGGTCATGATCACAGCCCCGAGGATGTGGATGGTAGTGCCGGCACTATTGGGCAGCCACAACGGAACCAGGCTGAGGATGACCGGAATGAACGCCAGCCAAATCAGCTGGGATCCGATCAGCAATTCGAGTTGCCCCAGCAGCCCGCCAACTCCCCCGGCAACAAAGCCGAAGCTCTGTTCGTTGGCCAAGGCGGCTTGCGGCGGGGCGAAAAGCACCACCATCAGGGTCAGCAGTGCGAGAGCGAATATTGGCCACGCCAGAATACGCGTCAGGAAGTACTTGCCGCTGCCCACTTCCAGGGCTTCGGGCTCATGGCGTTCGAATTTGAGCGCACGCGAGGCAGGCTCGCCGAGCAAGCGGATCAAATCGCTCTTGCGGCGTCCGCCGCCAGGCAGGCGGAGAATCTCCTGCTTGGTGGTTTCAATGACTTCGTTGCGTTCTTGCAAAGACAAGAAATCCAGCGCACGGCGAAGTTGCTCCAGGTAGTTGCGGGCGGCGCGCGGCAAGTAGGGCTTCATGCCTTTTACTCTACGTGCTCCGGCCCATGGGCTGACGCAGGCAAAATGGGGCAACGCCAGTGGCGTTGCCCATCTGCCCGAAGCGGTCAGCTGCTGCCGGCTACTTGCCTGCGCCGGCGGTCAGGCCGCCGACAATGTACTTCTGCAAGAACAGGAACAATGCCATCACCGGGATCGCTGCCAGTACCGCACCGGCGGCGAAGACCGACCAGTTGGAGGTGAACTCCTCCGAGACGTAGGAGTACAGGCCCACAGCCAGCGTCTGGTTCTCCGGGGAGACCAGGATGACCGAGGCGATCACGAAGTCCGAGGTGCTGGAAATGAAGGACAGCAGGCCCACGACGGCCAGGATCGGTGCCACCAGGCGCAGGATCATGGTGAAGAAGATGCGGGCATGGCCAGCACCATCGATCTTCGCCGCTTCATCGATTTCCACCGGAATGGTGTTGAAGAAGCCGTACATCAGGTAGGTGTTCACACCCAGTGCCCCGCCCAGGTACACCATGATCAATGCGATCTGGTTATCGATGCCCAAGACCGGGAAGACATCTCCCAGCGAGGTGAGCAGGATGAAGATCGCCACCACGGCCAGCAGCTGCGGGAAGATCTGCACAATCAGCAAGCTGACCAGGCCCACGCGGCGGCCGGTGAAGCGCATCCGCGAGAAGCTGTAGGCAGCCAAGGCGCCGAGGAACACCGAAGCGGCCGCCGTGGTCAGGCCGATCACCAAGGTGTTGATGAACCAGGCGCCGAAGGGACGCTGCTGATTCTGGAACAGCTCCACATAGCTGTTGAAGCCGATGGTGGTGAACAATCCATTGGAAGACAGCAGGGTTCCATTGGGGTTCAGCGAGGCCGAGAGCACGTAGAGCAGCGGGAAGGCCGCATAGATGCACAGTGCCACGCCGATCAGGTGGCGCCACCCGGTGGAGGCGAACCATTTGCCCAGGCCCTGGCGCCCCGCGCGTCCCTTGGGTGCGCCGGCTACCGGCCTGCCGGTGATTTCGGTGCTCATTAGTTCAGCTCCTCCAGTGCCTTGGTCTGCTTGAAACTGATAATCGAGATGATCGCGACGATCACGAAGATGATGATGGAGAAGGCGCTGGCCAGGCCGTAGTCGCGCTGGGAGCCAACGAACGCCACCTTGTAGACCATGGAGATCAGGATGTCGGTGGATCCCACGTTCAGTCCTGCATCCTGCATGCGCGGCCCGCCTTCGGTGAGCATGTAGATCACGTTGAAGTTGTTGAAGTTGAAGGCGAAGGAGCTGATCAGCAGCGGAGCCACCGAGACCAGCAGCAGCGGCAGCTTGATCAACCGGAAGATCTGGAACGGCTTCGCCCCGTCGATGGTGGCCGCTTCGGAGAGTTCATTCGGAATGGACTGCAGCGCCCCGGTGCAGACCAGGAACATGTACGGGAATCCGAGCCACAGATTCACCCAGAGCACGGAGAACTTCGCCAGCCACGGGTCGGTCAGCCAAGGGATCTGCGCTCCGCCCAGGAGCACCTGGTTGACGAACCCGAAGTCGCGGTTGAGCATGCCGGCCCAGACCAGCCCGCCCAGGAACGCAGGGAATGCGTAAGGCAGGATCGAGATGACGCGGTAGACCTTCCGCCCCTTCATGCGCATGTCGTTGAAGACAATCGCCAGGAACAGCCCGAGGAAGAAGGTGGTCGCCACCGACAGGAAGGCGAAGGCGAAGGTCCACACGGTGACAGAGAACAGGGCGTTGCGGATCGAGGAATCGGTGACCGCACGGGTGAAGTTCTCGAAGCCCACGTTGATGGACCAGCCGGGCATCAGCTGCGAGCCGTCTTGCGCGGTATACGCGCCCACGCCGGTGTCCCGGTACACCACGCCGGTCTTCTGATCGGTCATGGTGTCCGCGGCTTCATCATGCTTGATGGAGGAAGTGTACTGGTAGGCGGTGCGGCCATCGCTGGTGCGCAAGGTGCCATCTGCCGGGTTCTCGGTGAATGGAACGGCCAGCGAGGTGACTTCCTGCTGGCGGCCCAGCAAATCGGCGAAAGCCAGTTCGGAGTAGTCCCCCAGGCCAGCGGGGTCTACCGGGACGAAAGGATCATCCGCATCGCCGAGCAGCTGCTGGCCATCGCGCTCAATGAGCATCGCCAGCCCGTCTTGTCCTTCGAGGATGGACACCGGGTAGCCGGCTGATCCCTCGACGCGGTTCTGGTTGGATTGCAGCAGCGCGTTGATCGCGTCATCCTTATCCGAGTTGTGCCCCGAACCGTAGTTGGTGAAGGCGATATACCCGGTGTAGCCGATCACGAAGACCTGGAAGATCAGCAGGAAGATGGTGCCCGGCAGCAGGTACTTTGCCGGCAGCCATCCGCGCTTGAAGTAGACCACGTTGATAGCCACGGTAATCACCGCGATCACCGCGGCGATCGCCCAGGCTTCGCGCCCGAGTGCGGTGAAGACCGCGAAGAGCGCGGTCGCATCGACGATCGCCACCAGGATGATCTTGGCGAGCATGGCCCCAATGGAGGTGCTGGTGGCATTCGCGAAGCGCCTGGCTGCCGGTGACAGCTTGGGCTTCGTCTCCTCGGTGCCGGGTTGCGGCCCTTGGCGGGCGGTCTTTGTCATCTTCCAGATATCCCTGTCGATCAAGTGCAGTTGGCGCTGGTGAATTGCAGGCGCTGTGGCCCGGAAGAGTTCCTCCCGGCCCCAGCGCCCACCGTTGTGCCTGGTGGCAGGTGTTCCTACTTCGAGATGGCCTTTTCGATATCCGAGGTCATCTGCTTCCAGCGCTTGGCTGGATCAGCCTTGCCGGTGATGATCTCGGCCTCGGCTACGCCCCAGAACTCCCATACGGCAGCCATTTCCGGGATGTTCGGCATCGGCACACCGTTGGCGCCAACCTCGCCGAAGGCAGCGATGGTTTCATCGGCCTTGGCCGCTTCGAATGCCGCGTTGTTTGCCGGCGGGCGGTTGCCTACCTCGTACAGTTCGGTCTGGACTTCTTCGGTGCCGATGTAGTTGGTCAGGAATTCGGTAGCGGCCAGCAGGTTCTCGGTCTTCGCGGAAACGAAGAAACCCTGCACGGCGACGAATGGCTGGGCCTTTTCTCCACCGGCCGATGGAATCGGGTCGATTTCCAGGTTGATCTCAGCTTCTTCCACTGCTTCCACGTTCCATGGACCGGTCAGGAAGAATGGCGAGTCGCCGGAGATGAACTTCTCCTTGGCAATGTCCCCGTCGAGGCTGGTCTTCAGGTTGCCTTCTTCGCCCTCTTCAGCCAGCCACTTGGCGAACTCGATGCCGCCCTCGTTGCCGATCTGCAGATCTGCCGGGTCATAGGCGCCCGTATCATCGGTGCCGAACACCGGTGCGCCGAAGGAGGTCTGGAACGGGTAGGCGTGGAATGGGTCGCCGACATCAGAGACCTGGACCAGGAACGGGAATTCAGTGCCGGCCTTCTCGCCGGCGGCAATCATGTCATCGAAGCTCGTCGGAGCTTCCTTGACCAAATCCGCATTGCGCAGCAGGGCCAGGTTCTCGGTGGCGTAGGGAACGCCGTAGGTGTTGCCCTCGTAGCTCATGGCGTTGACCGCGACGTCCTGGAATTCGCCGGCCTTGTCGCCCAGCTCAACTGGCTGCACGACACCGTTGTTGACCAGGTTGCCCAGCCAGTCGTGGGCGCCGATGGTGATATCCGGGCCCTTGCCGGTAGGAACCTGGCGCAGGAAGTCTTCCTGGATCTTGGAGAAGTCCTTGATCACCAGGTCCACCTTGACCCCGGACTGCTTCTCGAAGTCCGCCGCGGCCTCCTTCAGCACTGGTTCGCGGTTGGCATCCACCCATACGGTCAGTTCGCCGCCGGAGGCGGCTGCCGGGGAGGATTGCGCCGCTGCGGGGCTGGAAGAAGCTGCTGGCTCGCTGGTGCCAGACCCGCCGCAGGCGGTGAGCGAGAGTGCGGCAATGGCCGTCAGTGCTCCGCCGAGAAGCCAAGGGTGCTTATTCACCTTCATGGGATGTCCTTTCGTGACAACTGTGTCATCAGGGACCGGGTCGGCCGCGATTTCCGCTGAACCTGCCGGTCGGGTCTTTAGTGGTGCGAGTAACACATTGATTGTAAGCGTTTACAGCGTGGCACAGATCATGAAAATTGACAACAATGCCGATAAAATCAGTTTTATCGGCCGAGGCGCGAATTCTGACCTCACCATGGAACGAAGGCTTTGAAGCATAATTGCAAGCGTTTACAAACTCTGGTGAATCATTTATCGTTACCGTCATGACTTCAATTCGTTCAGCAGCTGATTCCCTTGTGCAATCCGAAGACTCGCAGTGGTGGCGCTCCTCGGTGATCTACCAGATCTACCCGCGCTCCTTCGCCGATTCCAATGGCGATGGGATGGGCGATCTGCGCGGCATTACCCAACGCCTGGAAAGCATCGCTCAGCTTTCGGTCGACGCGATTTGGCTGTCGCCATTCTTCACTTCCCCGCAGAAGGACGCCGGATACGACGTATCGGACTACTGCGATGTGGATCCGCTGTTTGGAACCCTGGAGGACTACGACGCGATGGTCGCCAAGGCCCACGCATTGGGCCTGCGCGTCATCATCGACCTGGTTCCGAACCACTGCTCGGACCAGCACCCGTGGTTCCAGGAAGCGCTCAAGGCGGCGCCCGGCTCCCCCGAACGCGACCGCTTCATCTTCAAGGACACCCCGGCAACCGGGCGCCCGAATAATTGGGATTCGGTCTTCGGCGGCCCCATGTGGACCGAAACCAGGAATCCTGATGGCAGCGCCGGCCAGTCCTACCTGCATATCTTCGACTCCTCGCAGCCGGACTTCAATTGGCACAACGAGGAAGTGCGCGCGATGTTCCGCGACGTCCTGCGCTTCTGGCTGGACCGGGGCACCGACGGCTTCCGCGTTGACGTGGCCCACGGGCTGATCAAGGCCGAGGGCTTGCCGGACTTCACCCCGGACCCATCCGGTGCCTCCATGGGCGGCACCGACGAACTGGCTCCGTGGTGGGGCCAGGATGGCGTGCATGAGATCTACCGCGACTGGCGCAAGGTCATGGACGAGTACGACGGCGAGCGCGTGCTGTGCGCCGAGGCTTGGGTCAATCCCCTGTCGCTGATGGCCAAGTGGGTGCGCGAGGACGAGATGCACCAGGCTTTCAACTTCCCTTACCTCTCCTGCGACTTCGATGCCCAGCAGATCCGCGAGACCATCGACCAGTCCCTGGAGGAGTTCGGCAAGGTCGGCGCCCCGAGCACCTGGGTGCTCTCCAACCATGACGTGGTGCGCCATGCGACCCGCTTGGCGCTGACCGATGAGAACCCGCAAGGCGAGGGCATCGGCCTGAACACCCCGAACCTGCCGGAGGCTGCCGTGGGATTGCGTCGCGCTCGTGCTTCCAGCGCGTTGATGCTGGCCCTGCCAGGTGGCGCCTACATCTACCAGGGCGAAGAGCTGGGCCTGCCAGAAGCCGTTGAACTGCCAGATGAGGCGCGCCAGGATCCTACCTGGTTGCGCACCAATGGCGAGCGCTACGGGCGTGACGGCTGCCGGGTGCCCTTGCCCTGGGAAAGCGGCAAGCCCGCTTTCGGCTTCAGCGCGACCGGTGAAAGCTGGCTGCCGCAGCCGGAAGGCTGGGATTCCTATGCCCGCGATGCGCAGGTCGATGACCAGTCTTCCACGCTGAACCTGTACCGCCGCCTGTTGCAGCTGCGCCAGGATCACGCACTGGGCACCGGCACCCTGGATTGGGTCGAAGGCACTGCGGATGATGTTCTGGCTTTCGCCAACGGCACTGTGCTGGTCGTGGCCAACTACGCTGCAACTGCACAGCCCTTGCCTGCCGGTGCGCAGGGCGCCACCGAACTGGTGCGCAGCCAAAGCGAGATTTCGGCGGAACCGGGAATGATTCCGGGCGAAACCACGCTCTGGTTCCAGTTGCCGTAGCCGGCCATCTGCTGACCGGATGCAGCCGCACCGGGTAATGTTGGGCAGGAGCCGTGGCCAGGGGAAGGAATTTCCCCTAGCCACGGCTGTGCCCATGAAGGAAGGAAGAGAAGTGGCCGGGATCAAAGACGTCGCACAAGCCGCTGGCGTATCCATTGCCACCGTCTCGCGCGCATTATCTGGCCGGGGTTCTGTCTCCGCGTCCGCGCAGGAGGCTGTGCAGCGCGCCGCCACTGAGCTGGGCTATGTGGTCTCATCTTCCGCGTCCGGGCTGGCCTCGGGACGCACCCGCAACATCGGCGTGCTCGTTCCGGTGATCAACCACTGGTTCTACGCTTGCGTGCTGGAAGGCATTTCCAGCCGCTTGATGGACGAGGGCTATGACACCACCCTCTATCAGCTGACCAAGGACCGCACCCAGCGCGAGAAGATCTTCTCCGATTTCCTGCTGCGCCAGCGCGTGGATGCGGTGATCGCGGTCAACGTCGAGTTGGCTGGGGACGAGGTCCAGGCGCTGCTGGCCATGGACAAGCCCCTGGTTGGCGTGGGAGGACCGCTTCCCGGTGTGCCGACCCTGCACGTGAATGACGAAGCGATTTCTGCCCTCGCGACCGGGCACCTCATCTCCCTGGGCCATGAACGCATTGGCTTCATCGGCGGCAACGCGGAAACCGATGTGGACTTCATGGTGCCCACCCACCGCCGCACCGGCTACGAGCGGGCGCTGGCCGAGGCTGGACTTGAACTGGATGAGTCGCTGTTCGCCAGCGCGGACTTCTCCATGGCCCAGGGCTACGCGGTGGCCAAGCAGCTGCTGGGCAACCCGGCATCCCGACCGACGGCAGTGTTCGCAGCCAGTGATGAAATGGCCATTGGCGCGATCCTGGCCGCCCGCGATCTCGGTTTGCAGCTGCCCCATGACCTGTCGGTCATCGGCGTGGACAATCACGACCTGGCCGAGCTCTTCGGCTTGACCACCGTCGAGCAGCGTCCGCATGAGCAGGGGCAGCTGGCGGTCGCCATGCTGCTGCGTGCTATCCGCGGCCAGGAACCGGCGCAAGCCCACGAGTTGGGTCATCGGCTGATCGTGCGCTCCTCCACCACCCGCCCCGCCCAGTAACCTGGCCAGGCAGTCGGGTCCCGCATGCCGGCGGCCTAGGCGCAAGGGATGGCGGTGGCCGGACGTCGGCCGTGCAGCAAACTGCCCGCTGCATCCGCCCACTGATCGGCAAACCACCGGTCGCCATACGCGCAAATGCCCGCGCAGGCCAGGATCGCTTGATCCGTTGCCTGCGCGGGCATGGTGCTGCCGCGAAACTAGTGCGCCACGCGCGAGTCGGCCTGTTCGCCCTCGATTTCTTCCACGTGCAGGTTGCGTCCACGAGTCTCGCCCACCCAGAGCACCGCTGCCACAGAAATGATGGTCAGCACCATGATGTAGATGGCAATCGAGATCGAAGAACCTGTGGTCTCCAGCAGGATCTGCGCCACGGTGGCCGCGAAGGCACCGCCCAGAATAGCGCCAATGGCGTAGCCAATGGAGATGCCCGAGTAGCGGATCTGCGCCGGGAACATCTCCGCGTACATCGCCGACTGCGGGCCGTAGGACAAGCCCAGGCCAACGGTCAGCACGAAGATCGCAATGGTGTACAGCACGATGTTTCCGGTGTCGACCATCAGGAACATCGGGATCATCCAGATGAACACCAGCGCGTAGCCGATCACGAAGGTATTGCGGCGCCCGATCTTGTCCGAGAGCCAGCCGCCGACCAGGGTGAAGATCAGCCAGCCCACCGAACCGATGGTGGTAGCCAGGAGGATCGGCGCCACCGGCATCTCGAGGACCTTGGTGGTGTAGGAAATGAAGAACGCGATCACCAGGTAACCGGCGGCGTTGTTCGAAATGAAGATCAGCGCTGCCTGCAGGACCTGCTTGGAATGGCTGGTCATCAGCTCGCGCAGCGGGGTGTGCTCGGAAGCCTTGCGCTGGGCGAGCTGCTTGAAGACCGGGGATTCCTCGACCGCACGGCGGATCATGTAGCCCACGAAGATCAGCGCAATGGAGAGCAGGAACGGAATGCGCCAGCCCCATGCGGCGAACTCTTCCGGGCTCATCGCAACGCGCAGGATGTAGAGCAGGCCGGTAGCCAGGATCATGCCGATGGGCACGCCGATCTGCGGGTAGGCGCCGAAGTAGCCGCGGCGATCCTTTGGTGCGTGCTCTACCGCCATCAAGGCCGCACCGCCCCATTCGCCACCGGCCGAGAAGCCCTGGACCACGCGCAGGAGCACCAGCAGGATTGGCGCGGCCACGCCGATGGACGCGTAGGTTGGCAATAGGCCAATGGCCGCGGTGGCAACGCCCATGAGGATCAGGGTGAGCACCAGGATGCGCTTGCGTCCGTAGCGGTCGCCCAGGTGGCCGGCAACCACTGCGCCCAGGGGACGGAAGAAGAAGGAGATGCCAATCATTGCGAAGGAAAGGATCTGCGCGACACCCGGATTCGACTGCCCCAGGGGCTCGAGGAACAACGGGGTCAGCAGGGTCGCGGTGAGCTGGGCGAAAATGAAGAAGTCGTACCACTCAATGGTGGTGCCCACCAGGGTGCCGGCAAGAACCCGGCGCTCCTCCTGGGTGCGAGTGACAGTCGATGACATGAGTTGGCCTTTTTGCGAGTTGTTTACCGACCGTTCGGACGGTTTATGTCGCACACCATCATATGCCCACAGTGAAGCAGATCACAAGATCTATCCAAATCGTGACCAGCTACAGCCAGGCACCCTCTCCCGCACTGGGCCGGGAATTCGGTGTTCTAATAGAGAACGACTAAAATCGGATATAGATCACCGACCGCTTGGTCCCCAGATTCACTACGAAGGCCCTCGACGACGTTCCAGCAGCGCCGCACGCCAGATTGAAGAACAATGCCTACCTCCCAGACGCTTTCGCGTGGAATCCGCGTCCTTGAAATCGTCGCCAATTCCCCGGTCAATCTTTCCATCGCGGAAATCGCCGCGAAACTGGAAGTCCACCGCTCCATTGCCTACCGCATCATCCGCACCCTGGAGCAGCATCACCTGCTCAACCGCGATGAGGCCGGGCATATCCGTTCCGCTTCCGGCTTGGCCGTGCTCGCCCGCTCGGTCCAGCGCGACCTGCAGGCGGCCGCCACCCCGGAACTCACCGCGCTGGCCAACGAGCTGTCGATGACTGCTTTCGTGGCCGTCTGGGAACACGACCTGTGCACCACCTTGCAGTCGGTCTCCCCGTTGAACTCCCAGCGCGCGATCGTCCACCGCCCGGGCTCGGTGCACGGCATGGATGTGGGAGCAGCCGGCATCGCGATCCAGTCGCGCTATGCCAAGGCCGAGTGGGATGCCCTGGACACGGGCATTGAGTACCGCGAAGCTGCCGTCGCGGCCCGGGTTGACGGCTATGCCACCAGCGAGAATGAAGTCATCCAGGGCGTGACCTCCATTGCCGTTCCGATCCAGCATTCCGGGCAAACCCCGGCGGCCTTGGCCGTCGTCTTCGCCGCCAGCACGGTCGGCGGGTACGAACGCATGATCGAGGAACTCAAGCACGCAGCAGCGCGCATCAGCGAAAAGCTCGCGCACTAGCAATTCCCGGCGGGGAAAGAGGCATCCCGCTGCCTTTCGCCTGCTGGGCGAGGTGCAACGGGATGCTTCTTATCCAGTTTTGCTGGGCGCCGGTCTCGTGCGCAGAGTTCTTGCCCTAGCGGACGCGGGCCAGCGACGGGGACTTCGCGACAACGATCTTCATCGTCACAGCGGCCAGGAAGATCACCAGTGCGCCACCGGTGGAGACCCAGAAAGCGCCGAGGTAGCCCAGGGTCTCGGCGAAGACGCCGGCCAAGCCGTTTCCGATCGCGGTTCCCACAACAATGCCGGCAGAGAGCATGGTCATCACGGTGGACAGGCGCTGCGGCGGAGCTACTTCGCCGCCCAGGGTCATGACCGTGACGATCACCGGCCCTACCGCAAATCCTGCGATGAACAGGGCAACCAGCATCAGCGGGACATTGCCGGCCACGTGCAGCCCGAAGCTGAGTACGGTCAATGCTGCGCCGCACAGGATCCAGCGGTTGATCTGCTTGAAGGCTTGTGGCCAAGCAGCCACGGAAATCGCGGCAATCGCGCTGGAGAACCCCATGGCGCCATAGAGCAGGCCGCCGGAGTTGGAATCGCCCTGCGCCCCGGCAAAGGCCAGGGTACCGGCCGCCGAGGAACCGAAGACCGTGCCCAGCGCCATCATGCCCAGGACCAGGGCACCGATCGCGGCAACCTGCGCGCCGCTGATCGAGACCTTGGGAGTGTGCTCGGCGGTTCTCGCCGGCTTCACCGCATTGCCGGTACGGTGCGAAGCGAACACCGGCACCAGCACCAGGGTCAGCAGGGCGGCAAGGTAAAGCGGCAGCACCGGATCCACCAGGGATGCCAGCAGGCCCACGGCAACCGGGCCGAAGACGAAGCCCAGTTCATCGAACATGGACTCCAGGCTCAATGCCGCCGAAAGGACCTTGTGGTTCTTCTTCTGCTGGCGGGTGATCGCAATCCAGCGGACGCGGGACATCGGGCCGACCTGCGGGCCGGTAGCACCGGTGGCCAGGCACATGATCGAGAGCAAGGCCGCGGACATGTCCGGTCCCGAATCGGCAAACAGCGTCAGGGCAACCAGCAGGATGGTGTGGATGACCGCGACCGTGGTCAATACCGGGCGCTGGCCCACCCGGTCAGCCAGATAGCCGATGCTCGGACCGCCAATGGCGGACCCCAGGCCAACCATGGCCGCGGCCAAGCCGCCCATGGCATATGAGCCGGTGGTAGCAGTTACCAGGGTCATGGACCCGATGGTGAGCATCGCCAGCGGGAGGCGTGCAAGGAAAGTAAGCGGCAGGAAGGGTGCTCCCACCAAAGGAACTAACGCGGAGTATCCGGACATCTTCTCGGATTCCTCACTGTTTTCCTTCGACAAAGTAGGCTGAGTCAACAAAACTCCATGACGAAGCGTGCGTCGTCCCACACCCCCCGACGCACAAAATTTCCCAGGCATGCCTGATGGCACTACTTTCAAGATAGCTACTGCCCTGGGGCAAGTCCAATCTATCCAGCCAAGATCACAGTGCCATCGCGTTCAATGGTGGAACCGTGCTGGGTCTTGCTGACCGAAATCCGATTGGTGATGCGCTGCTTCATTTCTGCCACGTGGGAGACCAAGCCGATGGTGCGGCCCCCGGCACGCAAGTTTTCCAGCGCCTGCATGACTTCTTCCAGCGTCTCGGCATCCAGCGAACCGAAGCCTTCATCGACGAAGAGCGTCTGCATGTCCACTGCCCCGGAATGGTGCGAAATGACATCCGCCAGGCCCAGTGCCAGGGCCAGCGAGGCCATGAAGGTCTCGCCTCCGGAGAGCGTCTGGGTCTCCCGGCGCTTCCCGGTCCACGAATCGAGCACCTGCAGCCCCAACCCGGACTTCGAATTGCCCTGCTTGGAATCATCATGGTGCAGCGAGTAGCGGCCGCCGGACATCATGCCCAGGCGCTGCGTTGCGGCGATTGCCACTTCCTCCAGCCGGGCAGCGAGCACATAGGTGCTCAGCGTCATCTTGTAGAGGTTCTCTCCCCCGCCACGAATCACTTCAGCCAATCCGCGCAGCCGGCGGTAGGCTTCGATGACCGGGCCTGCCTCGGTCCGCTGGCGTTCAAGATCAGTGGCTGCTTGCTCGTGGCGAGCGAGCTGGGTCTGCGCCAGCACTTCTTGTTCCCGCGCCGCTTCGAAGCGTTCTTCGGCAAGGGAAGAGCGCAGCTTCGCTTCGGCAATCCCTTCTTCGCTTGGCCCTTCAAGGCCCTGCGCGGATAATTCCTGGGCCTTGCGGCAGTCCTGCGACGCTTCAAGCGTGGCAATGGCACTGGCCAGATCGGCATCGGCACGCTGCAGCTGGCGCAGGCGCTCGCGTTCGGCGCTGTCCAGCAAGGCGGCCTCGAAGGCAGCCGGATTCTCGAAACCGGCGGCCGTGCGCTGGCTATTCCAGTTGGCCTCGGCCTTCTCCAGCGCCTCGCTAGCCTCAAGGAAACGGCGCAGGTTCTGCACCGCGCTGGCCAAGCCCTGGGACGTGGCGGACAGCTGCGCCACAAGTTCGGCCAGGTTCTCCCGGCCTTGGCGCAGCTGCTCCAGCTTGGCATCGAGTTCTGCCAGCTGGGTTTGCAGGGACTGCGCCCGCTGCTTCGCGGTGGCGTGCTCGAGTACTGCCTGGGATGCCCGCGCGTTCTGCTGCTCGGTACGCTGGCGCACCGCATCCAGCTTTGCCACGCGGGCAGCGATTTCTCCTTGCTGCTTCTGCTCCCGTTCCAGTCCGGCCCGCGCCGTGGCAAGCTCCGCCCGCAGGTCCGCGACCGGGGCATCGCCGGCAGCTTCCTGCGCGGCCTGGAACTTGGCCACCAGGGTGTCGCGCGCCTGCGCGGCCCGTTGCCCGGCAGCTCTTGCCACAGCCACCGCGGTTTCCAGCGTCTGGATCTGCTCATCGTCGATCAGCGGCGCATCGGCATCCGCCCGGGCCGGGGCGGGATGCTCTTGCGCACCGCAGACCAGGCACGGTTGCCCGTCTTCCAGCGCGGCAGCCAATCGCAAAGCGCTCTGGGCCAGCTGCTCGGTACGCAGGTCAAGCAAGGTATTGGCTACGCCTACAATCTCCAGCTCTTGTGCGCTGGACTGCTCCCGTGCGGCCAGCGCCTGCTTCTCCAGGGCGTCGCGCTCGGTGGCATGCTGGATCCTGGTCTCCAGCCCCTTCACCTGTTCCTTGGCCTGCTGGACCTTGCCGCCGGCGGCTACCTGGTCGAGGTCCGCGGCTTCCAGCGCAGCACGTTCGGCCTTGAGCAAGGCAACTTCGGCTTCGGCCTGGGCACGGGTCTCTTCCTGCGCAGCGGCCAGTTCGGCGGCTTTGCGTGCCTGGCCGGCCAGGACGTCGCGGCGCTTTTCATCGTCCAGGCCCGCCTTGGCCACCGCTAGTTCTTCGGCCGCTTGCTGCGCCGGCAGGCGCAGCTGCTCCAGACCGGCAGCGTCGGCACTGGGGTCCAGTCCCTGTTCGGTTTCAAGCCACAGCTTGCTGTCCAGCCAGGTGCCCTTGGCCTGCTCCTGGGCAACGGATGCCTCCTGGAGCTGGGCCTGGTAGGCACGCACCGCGCCTGCCTTGGCATCGCTGTCCAAGCGCGCGGCAGCCGCTGCGGCCGCTTCATGGTTCTGGGCATAGCCGGCCTGCATGCCGCGCAGCTCGGCCAGGCGCGCGAAGATCCGGCGGCGTTCCTCCAGGGCCTGCGCCTGCTCGCGGGTGCGGGTCATCTCGGTGCGCAGTTTGGCCGCTTCTAGGGTCGAGTCCCGGTGAACCGCCGCGATCCGGCGGTGATAGCCGGCGAACTGCTCGGCACTGCTCAGGTCCCCCGCAGCGGCCTGTCCAGCGCCTTCGCCGTCGGTTTCGGCGTTCGCTTCTCCGCCGGCCTCAGCGGACTCATCGATGGCTTCGCGGCCGGCGAGGAACGCCCGGGCAGCGGAATGGATGCCCTCTTCACTGGCGCTCAGGCGTGCTTCCAGGCTCTCGGTTTTCTTGCGCTCTTCGGCCAGCCGGGCGGCGAATTCATCCTCGATCCGCGCATAGCCGCTGGTATCGAAGAGATTCGCCAGGAGATCTTCGCGGTCCTTGGCCTTGGCCCGCAGGAAGTCCGCAAAGCCGCCCTGCGGCAGCATGACTACCTTGGTGAACTGCTCGCGGTCCAGACCCAGCAGGCTGCCCAGGACGTGGCCCACCTCGTCGTTGCGGGTGGACAGTTCCTTCCAGCCCGAACCGGTGAACTCGCGCAGGAAGCTGGCGGCCTTCTGCTCGGTGGTCTTGTTCTTGCCGCGCTTGGACGGGCGCATCCAGGCCGGCGAACGGGTGACCTCGAAGCGCCGGTCGCCGATGGTCAGCTCGCAGACCACTTCCGGAGCCAAACCGGCCGGGGCATGATCCGAACGGATCTGCCGGCTGCCGGCACGGCTTCCGGGCAGCGCGCCGTACAGGGCGTAGCAGATCGCATCCAGGATGCTCGACTTGCCGGCACCGGTGGGGCCATCAAGCAGGAACAGCCCGCCTTCGGCCAGTTCATCGAAGTCGATCTCTTCGGTGCCTGCGAAGGGCCCGAACGCCTGGATCTGGAGTTTGTGGATTCTCACTGGCTGGCCTGTGCCTCTCGGGTGGCTTGGATGACGGCGCCGATGACTTCCCGTTCCAGTTCATCGGCCGCGCGTTCGCGGACATGTTCCATGAAGTCCCCCACCACTTGTTCGGTGCTGGCGGCCTTGGCCATGCGCTCGGCATAGCTCGCCGGCTTGGCATCCCCGCCGGCGTGATCGGGGGCGAAATTCAGCACCACAGTGTCGGGGAAACGGGTCCGAATCGTTGCCATCGCGTCGGCGGGGCGCTCGCTATCGGTCAGCGTGACCTGGCACCATGCATCGACGGCGGATTCCAGTTCCGGATCCGCCAGGAGCTCAGCGAGCTTGCCCTTGAGGATGGCCAATTTCTTCGGCACCGGAAGCAGGACTTCCTGCACGGACTCTATGCCCCGGGCGTTGGTGTCGATCAGCCATACGCCCTTGCGCTGCGTTGCCTCGGAGAAGGAGTATGCCAGCGGAGAGCCCGAATAGCGCACGTGCTCCTTGACCTTCTGCCGTCCATGCAGGTGCCCCAGCGCCGAGTAGTCGAAGCGCTCGAAAAGCTCTGCCGGAACCACGTCGAGGTTGCCGGTGCTCAGCTCGCGTTCGGAGTCGCTGCCGTAGCCGCCGGCGGCGAACAGGTGGGCCATCGCGATGGAAACTACCGGTTTTTCCCCTGCCCGCAGTTGCGCAAGATCTTCATCGATCTGCGATATGGCTGCACGCACGACCGCTTCGTGGCTGGCCTTGGCCACGCCCAGGCGTTCCATCACCATGCGCGGTTCCAGGTACGGGATGCCGTAGATGGCTACCTGGTGGTCGCCGGCCTCGCGGATGACCGGCAGCAGCATGCGTTGGAGGTCGGCGATGATGTGCACCCCGGCGCTGTCCAGGAGCTCTGCGCCGAAGCCCAGACGGGAGGCCGAGTCGTGGTTGCCGCTGGTGACCACGACGGCGGCCCCGGTGGCGCGCAGCTCGCGCAGCACCCAGTTGCACAACTGGACGGCATCCACATGCGGCAGCGCGCGGTCGTAGATGTCACCGGAAATCAGCACCGCATCAACCTGCTGATTAATCGTGATATCGATGATTTCCTGCAGCACTGCGCGCTGCGCTTCGATCAGGGAGGCCCCGTGGAAGGTCCGTCCCAAATGCCAGTCCGAGGTGTGAAGCAATCGCATGTGTCCAACCTTATGCAATGCCGCGGACAACTTGGACATTAGAATGGTGATGTGAATGAAACCGGTGAAACTGCACTCCTGCCAGAGAACTACTCAGACAAGGTGTTTGCGATCCTCCTCGGCCTAGCCGATGGCGCAACCCACGCCCGTGACGAAATTGACCCCGGGGCCACCGAAATCCTCCCGCTCTACCTGGCCGACGGCCTGCTGGAAGCGCTGGAATGGGCCAACGACGGTGTCGCCAGCGACGAAGCGGCCTGCATGTGGCTTGCGGCCCTGCGCGGCTACAGCAAGATCGCCGGCTCCTTCCCGGAACGCGCCCCGCAACCGCTGGGCCGCTGGATCGACAAGGAATTCGCCAACGTCGAGATCTTCGAGAAGATCCTGGACGGCGATCCGCAGAACCTCGCCGGCCTGGACAGCCCCGACATGGGACAGCCAGGGCGTCCCACCGGCGCTGGCGCCGACTCCACCGGCGTGCTTCCGCGTGCCGCGATTGCCGCGCTGCTGGCTCGGGTCCCTGTGGGCACCACCGAGACCCTGGCCCGTTCGGCCGCCTTCCTGACCCACGACGACCAGGCGGCCAAGACCGCCATTGCCGCGGCGAAGATCATCCGCTCGGCCATGGAACGCTCCGAGGCCGCCACCGGCGAATGGGCCGAGCTGCTCGTTGGCCTGCAGGGCCCGTCGGCCGATGCGCTGCGCGAGGTGGCCACCAGGATCGCCGAGAACATCTCGCTGTCCCCCGAAGAGGCCTACGCGGCGTACTTCGGCGAGCATGCCGCCGAGCAAGACGCGGAATCGGACATCGAGGCCGCCCCGGCGGCAACCGCCGAAGAAGAAGCCAGCCGAGATCCCGAGGTCGACGCCTACGCTGTAGCGCTGCTGGCTGCCATCTACGGCACCGAAGCCGTCGGCGAGCGCCCCGCGAGCGCACTGGATGACATCATCTCCGAGCTGCATGACCGCTGGATGGCACTGCTGGTCTAGGAACCGCGCCCAGAAAAAAATGGCAGAAGCCCGGCCGGCACAGATTCGATCTGTGCCGGCCGGGCTTCTGCGGTTTGCTAGGCGGTCAGCCCGAACCCGCCAACCATCTGCATGAACTCGCCTTCGGAGATGATGCTGACCCGCTGGCCCTTTTCGCGCAGCCGGAGTACGTGCTTGGCCTTGTTGGTCAGCCGCCCGTTGGCCAGATCCTCCGGGACGAAGCCGTCTCCGACGACCAGCGCCGTGGTGGCGCGGGTGACCCGCGAGGCGGTCTGCGCGCCGTGTTCGGCGGCCAGTTCCTTGGCCTTGGGGCGCGGCATGGACAGGTTGCCGGTGAACACCATGATCTGGCCGAACAGCGGATGGCTGGGATCCGCGTTGTCGCTCGGCTTCGGGTTCGGCCCTTCCTGCGGCCAGTTGTTGAAGGAATCCTGCGGCGGCAACGGGTTGCCAGCAGCCAGCCAGCCCTGGGCGTCGCGGGTGGCGCGGGACAGTTCGTGGCCTGGCTGCCACGGCTGGGTCAGGCTCAGCCGGACGCCATAGTGGTCTGCCGTCTCCAACACGGACTGCTGTCCGCTGCGCCCGGCGATATCGATCATTGCCCAGGCACAGGCCACAGCGTCAGCCAGAGCCTCGTGGTGGTTTTCGATAGGGTGCCCGGCTTCTTCGGCAACGAACGGCAGCGAGTAGCTGGGCAGATCATAGGCCTTGCGGGAGAGCTTGACGGTGCACAGGTGCGCAATTTCCGGTACCGGCAGTTCGCCGGCTTCGCACGCCGCGCGGATCACTCCGGAATCGAACGAAGAATTGTGGGCCACCAGCACGTCGGATCCGATGAATTCCAGCAGTTCCGGAATCCTGTCGGTCACCCGTGGCGCGGCGCTCACCATGTCGGGGGTGATGTGATGGATCGAGACGTTGCGCGGGTCGAAGTGGTCGAAGCCTGCCGGCGGCTGCATGAGCCACTGTTCGGTTTCGACGATTTGCCCGGAGCGTACCTTGACCAGGCCCACCGAACAGGCGGAACCAATAAAACCGTTTGCTGTCTCAAAATCTACTGCTGTGAAGTCCAATGCCACGCCCAATAGCTTACTCGCTTAATCGCTGGCACCGGCATGCGTGACATTCGCGCACCGCGGACCGCGCGGTGACCGCCGGGCGATAACGTGCCAATAATTCGCTGCAACCCGATTTTGACCTGTATCGATCAAGTTATCGGCGGCCTGGCTGGCTTGGGCGCAAGGCAGGGCATCTCACAATCATCAGCCGGCCGCATTGAGCGAGTCGAACCCTGCACGCAGGGAACTCAGCGCCCGAACAGCTCCTCGTAATGCTCGCTGAGCGCCGGATAGTAATCGGCCTCGAAGTCCACGCTGTCGGCATCGGCTCCGTTCACCACGGCTGCCAGGCGGTCCAGGTAGTAGTCCCAGCCCGGCCCGACGGAGCCGGCGAGCTGCGGGTCAAGGCCCGGCATCCGGAAGACCAGGGAACTGCCCTCGCCGCAGGACTGCACCGCGAGCTCCAGCCGCCAGGCCGAGGGGCCTGTTCCAAGTTGCACCTGCAGGTGGTGCATGCGCGGATCGCAACGCAGGATTTCGACTCGTTCGGTGGGTGAACCGTCCTCGAGCAGCATCACCACGTCCACCGCGCCGCGCTCCGGGTCCCCGTGCCATGGGCCATACCAGAGCGCCAAGCACTGGGAGTCTGCCAGATAGCGCCAGATCCTGCTCGGGGATTGGGTGAACTCGCGGCGCAATTCCAGCGCTCCGTCTGCGGTTCGAATTCCGGTCGGCGAGGCGCTCATGATTTCTCTCCTGGGTTGCTCCCCTGCCGCCGCGGCACGGGCGGCTCCAGCGCCTTCACCGGCAGTCATTGAAGAATAGCAAATCGCGGTCCCGGGCCGCTGGGCGCCTTCTTGCAAAAGCAGGCACCGGTTCCCTTCCCCCAAGGGGAAAGGGAACCGGTGCCCTTATGTTCTGCATTTCCGACCCGGGCTAGGCGGTTGCCTTGCGCAAGGTGAGATAGGATCCTCCTGCCATCAGCAGGGCCACCAGGCCGCCCCATAGCGTGATCCCCGCGGCGGTCCAGGTCAAGGCCCAGCTCCAGAACTGGTCCCAGTAATTGCCGAAGGTGAACAGGGCGATGATTCCCAGCACGACCACACCCAGCAGGGTGAAGAAAACCACCATGCCCGTGGTGCGCCACCTCATGTAGATGGTCGCTATCAGGAAGCCGACCATGAACAGCAGCACCATCAGCACGAAGTAGAACAGGATCTGGACCAGCCAGTTGTTATCCGCAATCCATTGCAGGGCGAAGAACTGGCCGCCCATGCCCCAACCACCGGTGGCGACTTCCAGCAATCCAATCAGGTAGTAGAACACCGACAGAACCAGTGCGCAGACGGAGAACAGTGCCACGGTTCCCAGATAGAAGGTACGCCGCGAAATGCTCATGGCCATGGAGAACGGGAAGGTCAGCGTCAGCGCCTGGATACCCAGGGCCAGGAAATACCACATCGGCGCTTGGGCGCCGCCGCTGTACAGCCCTTCGTCGCTGCCGTTGCGCCGGACCAGCCACCAGATGGCCAGTGTGAAGAGGAAGGATGCGCACAGGATCATCAGCGGGATTCCGATGAAAGTGGCTTTGTTGATCAGTTGCATGCGGGCGACTTTGATGATGCGGTTCATTTTCTTGCCTCCGTCCGTTCGTCGATCCCTGTTTCGGTGGTGCTGCTCAAGGCGCTGCGGACTACCAGTTGCTGCAGCGACACCGGACTCAGGTCCAGGCCCATGAGCTTCGCTTGTTCGCGCTGCTCCGAATCCAGCTTGGCCTTGATGGTGACGCTGGCCAGGGCGCCGAGTGCATCACGATGGATTATCTGCGCGGAGCCGATGAATTCCTGGACCTTGGCGTCCTCGCCAGTTACCGTTACCGCGGTGCCGCGCAGCTCTTCGGCATCCGAGTCGATGACAATTCGCCCCTTGTCGATCACGATGACGTGTTCGAGCAGGTTGGCGACTTCATCGATCAGGTGGCTGGAGAGCACGATGGTGCGTGGATATTCCGCGAAGTCTTCGACGAGGCGGTCATAGAAGATCTGCCGCGCTACCGCGTCCAGGCCGAGGTAGGGTTCATCGAAGAACGTGATGTCAGCCCGCGAGGCCATGCCGATGATCACGCCCACCGCGGACAGCTGCCCGCGGGAGAGCTTCTTGATCCTGCGCCTGGTCGGCAGTGCGAACGCCTCGACGAGATCCTGGGCCAGTTCCTCATCCCAGTTCTCGAAGAACAGGGCTGCGGATTTGAAGGCCTGGTGGACCTTGAAGTCATCGGGGTACTTCTGGGATTCGCGGATGAAGCAGATGCGCGAGAGCGTCGGATCATGCTCGAAGGGGGCGTGGCCGAAGATTTCGGCGGTGCCTTGGTCCGCATAGTTCTGCCCGGTCAGGATGGACATGAGCGTGGTCTTGCCGGCCCCGTTTCGTCCAAGCAGCCCGTAGATACGGTCGGGTTCCAGTTCCAGGCTGACGTTGTCGAGCGCTCGCACGTCCTTGTAGGTCTTGCTCAGCTCGCGTGTGGCGATTGCTGTCGTTCGTGGCATGTCATTCCTCCCTGCCTAGTAGAGATGTTTCAAGAATCCGAACCGGTCTTGATCATGGCGACCAGCTCATCCAGGCCAATGCCCAGCTTGGAGGCTTCTGCGGTCAATGGGGTGATGAATTGCTGTTGGAATTTCTCGCGGCGCTGTTCTCGCAGCCGCCGCGGTGCACCTTCAGTGACGAACATGCCGATCCCCCGCTTCTTGTAGAGCAGTCCGTCTTCCACGAGCCGGTTGATTCCCTTGGCTGCTGTGGCCGGATTGATCCGGTAGAACGCTGCGAATTCATTGGTTGATGGAACTTGCGCTTCTTCTGCAAGAACACCAGAGATGATGTCGTTCTCAATCAGCTCAGCAATCTGCAAGAAGATCGGTTTTGAATCATCAATCATGCTGGCTCCTCTCCGTGCTCATTTCCACTAGGTTAGCTAGTGGGTTAGTTACTCATGTAACTAACCATAGAACCTAGTTCGGTTCTGTGCAATAGCGGGGCGGCAAAATATCCACGGAAAAACCGGTACCCCAAACTGTCCGCCTTGCTATCTATGCTGGGAACTGTCGACGGGGCTGCCCGGAACGGGCACCGGCGATGGTGCGTTCACCGTGGTGAGAACGGAAATGGAGCTGCAGACCGAGACAACGCATGGCGCAACCCGAAACCGGGAAGGGCTGGCGATGGCTACGAATAATTTGCAGTATCTGGCCCAGGAAAATAGTGATCGCACGCTGGGCAATGACCGCAATCCACGGATTGCAGGCCTTTATGGGAGGGACCATGCAAGAACTTTTCAATCGCCTTGAGGCTCCGGATCCGCTTCTCGGAGCATTGGATCGCCAGATCCTGCTCGGGCTGTACAAGGTGATTTTCCCCGAATCCACCGGTGAAGAAATGGCCCGCGCTACCCGGCGCGAGCTGATCGCCAGAATCCAGGACTCGCGCGCTGGCACCATGCAGCGTCCCGGCCGCAATATCCTGGACTACCCCTTGCGCCGCCCGAACCAAGCGGCATTGAATCGCGCACTGCTCACCGGCACGAAGGGCCAGCCGGTATATTGGTGCCGCCAGGCAAATGCACTGGCTTCCGCGGCGGCCCTGGGGCAGGAGAACGAGTCATTCCGCTGGAATTTGGA
The DNA here is from genome assembly GCF_053644955.1 of Glutamicibacter sp. NPDC055354. Taxonomy (NCBI): domain Bacteria; kingdom Bacillati; phylum Actinomycetota; class Actinomycetes; order Micrococcales; family Micrococcaceae; genus Glutamicibacter; species Glutamicibacter sp. NPDC055354. The sequence continues at coordinate 150,559 of NZ_JBSHMB010000001.1, read as the reverse complement.
GGAACCCCTGCGGGCAGGCGATCTCGTCCTGACGGCATTGGAGGGCACTCCAGCGTTGATGGCAAGCCTTGAAATCACCGAAGCCGATGAGGCGGAGCGGCTCACCTTCACCAATTTGGCGACCTTCACCGACCCGATCTCCGTGGCTGAGCTCGAGTCCATGATCGGCGCAGAACTTCCAGGACGCTCGCAGTATTTGGCAGATTCCCTTGCCCAGAAGCTTCTGGGCAGCATCGGGGATCTTCTCGAACTCCCCCGCCCGATATTCGTCACCGCCGGACCTTGCACTCCCTCGCAGCCTGCGAAGGCCAATGAGGTGCTGGGCGTTGTGGCCATCCTCCAGAAGGCTTCACCGTATGAACCGCTTGCTTGCGAAATCTGCGATCGGGATATTTCTGCCAGGCCCGAGGTCCACCTGCCGCAGAGCCATCACAACGGCCTGCGTTGGGAGATCCAGGACCATGCCGATGAGGTGGTGCTGCTTTGCCGTGGCTGCCACGACATGGCCCACCAGCCAACTCTGGAACAGCTCCGGAAGTTCGCGAAGCCTGCCTGCCCGGAATGCGGGGAACGCAATCCGCTGAAGATCATCTGGGGAATGCCAAGCTTCATGCCCGATGACGACGAGTACGTCACCGCTGGCTGCATGATGCCTGTGGGGCCTCCCGCACAGTGGCAGTGCCGCGCATGCGAAACCCAATACCTGGTGACCGAGTTCGACGAGCGGCCCTATCTGGCCCTGGCACGGTTCGGCGAGAACTTCCCGCACTAGCGCAAGAACGCCAGCAAATCCGTTTCAGGATTTGCTGGCGTTCTCGTTCTATCCGGGATTTGGAGGCTACTTGGCCAAGGCCTTGGTGACCTCGTCGATGATGCTGGGCAGCAACGCGGCGAAGGCGCGAGCCCGGTGCGAGATCGCGTTCTTCTCCTCCGGAGTGTGCTGGGCCATGGACTTGCCGGCGCCGGCAGGTTCGAAGATCGGATCATAGCCGAAACCATGCTCGCCGGCACGCTCGGTGCGCAGCACGCCCTCGACCTTGCCCAGTTCCACGTGCTCGGCACCCTCTGGGGTAGCCAGTGCCGCGGCGCAGACGAACTGCGCTGCGCGGTGCTCGGCTGCAATATCGCCGAGCTGGCCGAGCAGCAGATCGATATTCGCTTCGTCATTGCCGTGCACCCCGGACCAGCGCGCCGAGAAGATTCCCGGCGCTCCCCCGAGCACATCCACGCTCAAACCGGAATCATCGGCCAGCGCCACCAGGCCGGTGGATGCCGAGATCTCGCGGGCCTTTTTCAGCGCATTGCCCTGGAAGGTGACCTGGTCTTCAACCGGGTCGGCAGCCCCTGCGGTGGCGGCGTCGATGACCTGGCTGTCAACATCCAGGCCCGGAACCTGCCCGCGCAGCAATTCGCGCAATTCGCGCAGCTTGCCCTGGTTGCGCGAGGCAAGCACCAGTACCGGCTTGCTCATTTGGTGCTGCTCAGGGTTTCACGCTGGATCTCGGCCAGCTCGTTGGTACCGCCAAGGGCCAGGTCCAGCAGGGCATCCAGCTCCTCGCGCTTGAATGGAACCCCTTCGGCGGTGCCCTGGACCTCGACGAAGTCGCCGGATCCGGTGACCACGACGTTCATGTCGGTCTCGGCGCGAACATCTTCCTCGTAGGGCAGGTCCAGCATCGGGGTGCCATCGATGATGCCCACCGAGATCGCGGCGACCGAGTCGGTGAGCACCTTGGCGTTGGCCTTCACGATGCCCTGCGAACGGGCCCAGGAAATTGCTTCTGCCAGTGCCACGTAGGCACCGGTGATGGCGGCAGTGCGGGTGCCGCCGTCGGCCTGCAGGACGTCGCAGTCCAGCACGATGGTGTTTTCGCCCAGGGCCTTGGTGTCCACGACGGCACGCAGCGAGCGGCCGATCAGGCGGGAAATCTCATGGGTGCGGCCCGAGAGCTTGCCCCGGACCGATTCGCGGGAGTTGCGGGTGTTGGTAGCACGTGGGAGCATCGCGTATTCAGCGGTGACCCAGCCGGTGCCTTCGCCCTTGAGCCAGCGTGGCACGCCCTCGGTGAAGGACGCGGTGCACAGCACGCGGGTGTTGCCGAATTCGATCAGCGCCGAGCCTTCGGCCTGAGCGGACCAGCCACGGGTGATGGTAATGTCTCGAAGTTGCGCGGCTCCTCGGCCGTCAGCGCGTAAAGTCATGCTTCCATCCTAACCACGCGCACCGCGCGATCTGTACGGGTGAACCCGCGAGTTACGGTGAAATGCACCTCGTGGCGCATCCTTGGCAGCTACTGCGGATGCACCACAACGCAGCATCGCCCGGGACGCGGGCTCAACTCGGCCCGGCTGCAATCCAACTGGCACCCCTCCAAGACGCCTGAAACCAGTTCATAGTTCATGGAGCAGACCAGTTCGGTCTGCTGCTGCGCGACCAGATGGAAGGGGCAGTTCCCCATGGAGATCTCTCCTCGCTCGTCTGCTTCAGGCGCATAGCCCAGCTCGTCCAGCAGCGGCACGAGCCCGCCACTGCCCTGCCCCAGCATCTGCCCTTCGCCTCGTGCCGCCTGACGCAGCGCCTGGAGCACGACCCCCGAGGCATCGGCACTGGCCGCGTTGGCCAGCAAGCTGCCCAAGAGGCGGTAATTGCGCGCTGGCAAGCTCACGGCGACTTCTTCTTGGGCGAGCGCGTAAAGTTTCGCGGTGCGCCCGGCCCCCGGTCCGTTTTTGCCCTCCGGCCGTGCGAAAGTCACCGCCAGCAATCCTGCGCTTGCCAGCCGGTCCAGATGGTAGGCGGCCAGGGTCCGGCTGATTCCTGCGGCCTTGGATGCCGCGTCGCGTCCCGCCGGTTGCGGGCTTTGCGAAATGAATTCGAATAGTCGCCGCCGAACCGGATCGTTGAGCGATTTGAGGACCGCATCTTGTTGCAAGCTCAGTTTTGTCGACATGCCAGAATTCTACCAACAATGGATCTTGACAAATAGGCCCGAGAGGCGAATTCTGGGTATACGTTCAAACCTTTGGAGGGTGATCGCCATGAGCGCCTCATGGAGCGAGAAGCATCCGGTCTCGCACATACGGGCAACAACAGCTGCATGAGTCAACACCGACCCGTCGTTGAGCGCATTCTGGATCCTGCGCATTGGATTTGTCGTCCTTCCCCTGCTGATGGGACTGGACAAGTTCGCGAACGTGATGACCTACTGGCCGGAATACCTGGCCCCGTGGATCATTGACATCATGCCGTTTTCCGCGCAAACCGCCATGCATTTCGTTGGCGTGGTGGAACTGGTTGCCGCCGCATCGATGATCATCAAGCCGCGCTACGCGAGCTATGTGCTGTCACTGTGGCTGCTGGGCATCATCGTCAATCTGGTCTCGATGGGCGTCTTCCTCGATGTCGTCCTGCGCGACGTGGGACTGCTGGTCGCCGCATTGGCCCTGACCCGACTGGCCAGCAAATTCGACAAGCCATGGGGCGCCAAGCACGGCGCCGGCTAGGCTTCTCCCGGGAAAGCGAAAAGCACCGGCGGAGAGGATATTTCTTCCTGTCCGCCGGTGCTTTTCTCCGGTTCCGTGTGCCTACTTCTTGCGTTTGAGCAAGGGGAACTTGCGGGTCTTCTCGTACGTGATGGTCGGCATGGTGCCGGTACGGGTCTTCAGGTAGTCGGTACCGCGCTCCCCCTTGAACAGGGCCGGGTCCTTGTCTTCCTTCAGGCTGCCGGAGTACACGCCGTAAGTCACCCCGGAAACGGCAACAGCGATCCCGCCGTCGTAGGTTTCCTTGGCTTCCTCGACCACCTTGTTGATGTCGGTCCAGACCGGAATGTGCGTCAGCAGCATGCGCTCGGCACCGGCCGCGGTCGCCATTTCGCCAGCACGCTTGCCGGTCAGGTGCACGCCGTCGATATGGTCATCGCGGCCCTCTTCGAAGGCCGCTTCGCACAGGAACATGTCCGCGCCGCGGGCGGCCTCAACCAGGCCATCGCAGCTGTCGGTATCCCCCGAATAGGTCAGCACGCTGGTCAGCAGCTCGCCGTCGGGGCCCGGCTCATGCGCTTCCACGCGCAGCGCATAGGCTTCCTTGATCGGGTGGCGCACCGGGTAGGGAGTGATGGTGAAGGGACCGATGTTCACCGGCTGCAAGGATTTCCAGACCTGGAAGTCGTAGTCCTTGGCCATGGTGTCGCCATCGGGCAGGGAGTAGGCCGTTTCAATGCGTTCGGCGGTATCTTCCGGACCGTGCACCAGCATCCGGTCCCGGCCCCAGCCCGTCGGGTCCCAGCGAATCGCCACATGCAAACCGCAAAGGTCCATGCAGTGATCGGGATGCAGATGGGAAATCATGATCCCGTCAATGTCTTTTAGATCGGTGTAACGCTGAAGCACGCCCAACGCGCCGGAGCCCAGATCCAGCAGGATCTTCCAGTCGCGCGTGCCATCAAAGGCCGACACCAGGTAGCAGGAAGCGGGCGATCCCGGCCCTGGGAATGACCCGGTGCATCCAATGATGGTCAGCTTCATTCGTTACTCGCTTTCGACGCGGCAATCATCTGCGGGGTAATCCGCGAAATAGCTCCGGTCGGATAGTGGGCGGCTACATGGTCCACGTGGCGCACCTGCAGCACCTCGGGTCCGAGGAATCGGCGAGCCAGTACACCAAAGCTATCAGCGTTGCCTGTGGCTAGGAACTCATGACGCGCCGCGGCGCCGTCGTTGCGCACCAGGGCATGGCGGGTCAACGCCCGGAAAACGTCCTTTGCCGTTTCCTCGGCACTCGAAACCAAGCTGACCGAGTCGCCCATGACATAGGAGATCACGCCGGTCAGCAACGGATAGTGCGTGCATCCCAGAACCAGGGTGTCTACATCGGCGGCCTGCAGCGGCGCCAGGTATTCCTGCGCGATCTCCAGCAGCTCGGCACCGGCGGTAATGCCGGACTCCACGAACTCCACGAAGCGCGGGCAGGCCACGGTGGAGACCTGCAAGTTCGGCGCGGCCGCAAAGGCGTCCTCGTAGGCGCGTGAACCAACAGTCGCCTGGGTGCCGATGATGCCGATCTTGCCATTCTTCGTGCCGGCTACCGCACGGCGCACCGCCGGCTGGATGACCTCGACGACCGGAATGCCATAGCGCGCGGTATAGCGCTCGCGAGCATCGCGCAACACCGCGGCAGAGGCCGAATTGCAGGCAATCACCAGCAGCTTCACGCCACCATCGACCAGCTCATCCATCACCCCCAGCGCATTGGCCCGAACCTGGGCAATGGGCAACGGGCCATAGGGAGAGTTGGCGGTATCCCCCACATAGATCAGCGATTCGCCCGGCAGCTGGTCAATGATCGCGCGGGCCACGGTCAGTCCGCCAACGCCCGAGTCGAAAATGCCGATGGGGGTATTGGCCTCCGGGGCCGAGACCTGCCCGGTAGCAAAGTAGGAATTCATGGATTAGAACTCCGCATCCATCAGTGCAGCCATCAGGGTATCGAGTACCCATGAAATCAGGTTGTACACCAAGGACATGTATTCTTCCGGAGTGTTCACCTCGGATGCATCGAGCACCTCTGCGACCCGGGCTGAATCCTCTTCACTGCGGATTTCCAGGCGCTCTGCGAGCACCAGGCGCACGTCGTTCAGCGCTTGGGCAAAACGCGTCGCGGTGTCCTTGTCCAAGACCAGCTTTTCGGTGTCCAGCAGCATCTGGGCCTCGCGCAGGCGGCCAACCTTTTGCGCGATCAGGTCGGCTTCGGTCAGCCGGCGATGCTCGGCGGCGGCCACTGCGTCATCGCTGGCATCCGGCAGCAGCCTGGCCAGCGCAGGATCAGAAACCGGCGGCAGGTCCATGGACTCGGGCCGCATCCCGGTCAGGGCGTAAAGCGGATCAACATCTTCGGGCAGCTGGTGCAGCTGCGCGCGCTCCTCGAGCATTCCAATGACATCGCCGAAGAGTTCGCGGATCAGTTTTCGTTCTGCGGAGTGCAGCGTTCCGGTAATGCCCTTGGAACCGTTCTTGAAGGCCTTCGCCACGTTCAGGCTCCCTGGGTCATCGTTGCGTTCAGGCCGAACCCGTGCATTGCCTGCACATCGGATTCGATAGCTTCGCGGCTGCCGCTGCGCACCGTGCAGAAGCCGTCATGGTGCACCTGCAGCATGAGCTTCTCGGCTTTTTCCGCGCTGAAACCAAAGTAGGAACGGAACACGTAGGATACGTAGCTCATCAAGTTCACTGGATCATTCCACACGACCAAGCGCCAGGGCTTGTCTTGGGATACCAGGGTTTCAAATTCGGAAAGTACATCGGGCATTGCGGTCATGGCTTCCATTTTACGCTTGGAAGCTGAACGCAACACCGGACACGGCAAATATCACCTTGAGCGTGAGCCGTTATACAGTAAAACCGGTCTGCTTTCCCAAGCAGCACCGTATAAGGCCTTTTCCGATCATCAGGAGCGTCACATGCGCACCAGTCTCTTCACCGACCACTATGAGCTGACCATGCTCCAAGCAGCGCTGGGATCCGGTGCAGCTCACCGCCCGTCTGTCTTCGAGGCATTCGCTCGCCGCTTGCCCGAGGGCCGGCGCTATGGCGTGGTCGCAGGTACTGGTCGCGTGCTCGAAGGGTTGGCAAACTTCCGCTTCGATGACGAACAGCTGCGTTTCCTCAGCGACAATAAGGTAGTCAACGCGGAAACCATCAAGTACCTGGAGAACTTCCGCTTCACCGGCAGCATCTCCGGCTATGCCGAGGGCGAGTTGTACTTCCCGAATTCGCCGCTGCTGACCGTGGAGTCGACTTTCGCTGAAGCCTGCGTTATCGAGACTTTCCTGCTCTCGGTCATGAACCATGATTCGGCCATCGCTTCGGCGGCATCGCGAATGATCGCCTCGGCCGGCGAACGCCCATGTATCGAGATGGGCTCGCGCCGCACCCATGAGGAATCAGCAGTGGCTGCCGCGCGGGCCGCCATGATTGCCGGATTCACTTCAACGTCCAATTTGGAAGCCGGTGCCCGCTATGGCTTGAAGACCGTTGGCACTTCGGCCCACTCGTTCACCCTGCTTCACGACACCGAGCGCGCCGCCTTCGAAGCGCAGGTTGCCTCGCTGGGCAAGGACACCATCTTGCTGGTGGATACCTACGACGTGGAGAAGGGCGTACGCACCGCGGTTGAAGTTGCGGGTCCGGAACTGGGCGGAGTCCGGCTGGACTCGGGCGACCTGGTGCAGCAGGCAGGCTGGGTTCGCGAGCTGCTTGATGACCTGGGCAACTGGAACACCAAGATCACCGTGACCTCGGACCTCGACGAGTACGCGATCGCCGCCCTGGCCAGCGCCCCGGTTGACGCCTATGGCGTCGGCACGGCATTGGTCACCGGCTCCGGCCATCCGACCGCGTCGATGGTTTACAAGCTGGTTGCCCGCCAAGACGATTCGGGGCAATGGATTCCGGTCGCCAAGGCCGCGGCGAACAAGGCCAGCGTGGGCGGGCGCAAGTACGCGGTGCGCCAGCTCAATGAACGCAACCGCGCTGTCGCTGAAATCGTCTCCACTTCCGAGTACACCACCGGCGGCCCCGAGCGGGATCTGGTGGTCCCGTTGGTGCGCCATGGCGAGATCGATCAGGCGTACGTGGGTGCAGCTGGCGTCAAGCTCGCCACCGAGCGCCACTTCGCATCGGTCCAGGAACTGCCAGGCGTGGCACGCAAGATGCAGCGTGGCGAACCGGTCATCCCGACCGTCATGATCCAGGACTAGTCGAACACACGAAAATCCCAGCTGCGGGACGTAGGATCCAGATTCAAGGATCCTGCGGTCCGCAGTTTTCCAATCTCTACACTTCCCCCAGCCAGGAGGCAGCGATGAGCAGAGCCCTGTTGATCATTGATGTCCAACCCGACTTCTGCGAAGGCGGAGCCCTGGCCGTGACCGGCGGCAACGCCGTCGCAACGGCCATTGCCGCGGATATTGCCGAACGCCGCGATGCCTACTCGGCAATCGTCACCACCCAGGATTGGCATATCGAGCCGGGGAATCATTTCTCAGAAACCCCCGACTTCATTGATTCCTGGCCGGTGCACTGTGTCGCCGGAACATCTGGCGCCGCCCTGCATCCGCAGCTCGCCGAGGTGCCCCTGGATGCGCACTTCGCCAAGGGGCGCTTCACCGCAGCCTATTCGGGTTTCGAAGCCAGAGTGCTGGATCCATCGGCTGACCAGGCTGATGAAAGCGGAGAACTGCTAGGTCCATGGCTCAAGGCCAGAGGAATTGACTCTGTAGATGTCGTAGGGCTCGCCGCGGATCATTGCGTAAAGGCGACCGCCTTCGATGCAGCTGAAGCAGGATTCACCACGACCATCATTTCTCCGCTGACCGCAGCAGTCTCACCGGAGAATCTGCCGGCGATACGCGAGGAACTGAGGGCAGCCGGGGTAACGGTGATTTCGCTGGGTTGATGATCCCCCGGAAAGCAGAAACGGCTTTGCTCCTGACCGGATTTTCCGGTCAGGAGCAAAGCCGTTCTCTCGTGGAGCCTATTTTCGCCCGACGAACCAGTCCTGCAGCTTGTCAATGCGCGCCTGCAGCTGGTCAGCAGTAGCCTGCGGCACTGCAGGCCCGCCGCAGACGCTGCGCAGCTTGTTGTGGATCTGCCCGTGCGGGGTGCCGGTGCGGGCAGCCCATGCCGAGACATTCTTCGACAGCTTGGTGCGCAGCTCCATCATGCGGCGGTGGTCCGAGACCGGCTCGGGCTTGGTGCCGCCCTTGGAAATCTGCTTGTTCTGCTGCTTGCGCAGCAGCTCGGAAACCTGTTCGGTATCCAGTAGGCCCGGGATGCCCAGGAAGCCGAGTTCTTCTTCACTGCCGATGTCGGCACCGGTACCGAATTCGCCGCCGTCGAAGAGCACACGGTCAAAGGAGGCCTGCGAGTTCAGCGCCTCGAATTTGTTGCGCGACAGCTCGTCGCTGGCCTTGTCTTCCTTGTTCGCCGCTTCCAGCAGCGAATCGTCCAGTCCGTCTTCGTCCTTGGAACCTTCGCGGTCCAAGGCGTGGTCGCGTTCGACTTCCATCTCGTTGGCCAAGGCCATCAGGATCGGCACCGAGGGCAGGAAGACCGAAGCTACCTCGCCGCGCTTGCGGCTACGCACGAAGCGGCCGACCGCCTGGGCGAAGAACAACGGAGTGGAGGTGGACGTCGCATAAACGCCCACGCAGAGACGCGGAACGTCCACGCCTTCGGACACCATGCGCACCGCAACCATCCAGCGCGCGTCGGATTCGGAGAAATCGTCGATCTTCTGCGATGCCTTGGGGTCATCGGAAAGAATGGTGGTGACCTTCTCGCCGCAGATCGCTTCGAGCTGGGCCGCGTAGCCGCGCGCGTCCTCGTGGTCCGTGGCGATGATCAGGCCGCCGGCGTCCTTCACGGTGCGGCGGACCTCCGAGAGCCTCCGGTCAGCGGCCTGCAGCACCGACGGGATCCAGTCGCCGTGCGGATCCAGCGCGGTGCGCCAGGCATGGGCGGTGACATCCTTGGTGAAGCCTTCGCCGAGGTTTGCTTCCATCTCCTCGCCGCCGGAGGTACGCCAGCGCATATTGCCCGAATAGGCCATGAACAGCACCGGACGGACCACGTGGTCAGCCAGGGCGCTGCCGTAGCCGTAGGTGTAGTCCGCCTTGGAACGGCGAATGCCATCGCCCTCGTCCACATACTGCACGAAAGGAATCGGGGCCGCATCGGAACGGAACGGGGTACCTGTCAGGGCAAGCCGCCGGGTAGCCGGTTCGAATGCTTCACGAATGCCATCGCCCCAGGACAGAGCATCGCCGGCGTGGTGGACCTCATCCATGATCACCAGGGTGCGGGCATCTTCGGTTTTCGCGCGGTGCACCGCGGGCTTCAGCGAGACCTGGGCATAGGTCACCACCACGCCCATGTAGTGCGAGCCGTGCCGGCCGTCGGAGTTCTTGTAGTTCGGGTCCAGTGCGATGCCCACACGCGCTGCCGCATCCGCCCACTGCTTTTTCAGGTGGTCGGTGGGCGCGACAACGATCATGCGGTTGATCTTGCCCGAGTCGATCAGCACTTTGGCCAGGCGCAGCGCGAAGGTGGTCTTACCTGCGCCAGGGGTCGCCACTGCCATGAAGTCCTTGGGCTCCGTATCGAAGTACAGAGCCAAGGCCTCGGCCTGCCAGGCACGCAGCTTCGGCCCAGTGCCCCAAGCCGCACGTTCCGGATACGCTACCGGCAGCTTGTCTTCTAGTGGAAGCTTGTCGCCAAAATCAAAGAGTGTCTCGGTCATTTACCTTTTCCCGGCCGCGTGCATTGTGTGAAGTAGTGCTAGTTCATTCGCAGCACTACCCCATCATGGAGTCGTAGACTTCCTTGCACTCGGGGCATACCGGGAACTTCTGCGGATCTCGGCCTGGCGTCCAGACCTTGCCGCACAGAGCGATCACTGGGTCGCCGGTCATTGCCGACTCCATGATCTTTTCCTTCTGCACGTAGTGAGCAAAACGCTCATGATCTCCGGCCTCGACACTCTGGGTTGTCTCGGTACGTTCAATCGTGGCAGTGCCACCGCGGGTTTCTTCAGACTGTTCCACCATGCCTCCAAGTCTAATACGGATTGCCACTGCTGTCCGAGTGGAAAGCATGGGAGCTTGTCCACATTGACTTTGCCGCGCTGCACTAGGCCGTCCCATCGATTTCTTCCTCTCTGCAAGTCAACAACCATTTTTCAATGTTCTTGCGATGCGATGCGGTGCCGTTGGAAGTCGATATTGCGCCAATTGGGCGCGACCCGATCAATATCCTGTGAACCTCCTTGCACCCAAGACAGGCAAAAGGCCGCCTAGCGGAAAACAGCGTCCCGCTAGACGGCCGAAGGCAGCAATTCGGCTGCTGCGCCTACTTATTGAGGATGACCGACTGCATCAGCTCAGGAGTGCGCTTTTCGTACCATTTGCCACCGAGGGCAATGCCGCCGAGCATCAGCCCGATACCCACGACCAGGCCCGCGCCCAAGGTGATGAAGCCGAAGGACTGCGACTGCTTCACCCAGCCGATGATGTAGGGAATGAGTACCGGGATCAGCAGGAGGCCCATGGCAAGCATGATTCCCAGCTGGGTCAGCGCAATGCGCATGCCATTGCCCGGAGGGGTCTTCATCGGGTTATCACCCGGCAGCGGCACCGAATAGGTGTAGCGGGCCGAGGACACCGACGCGACGCCCAACGCGATGAGCAGCCCAGCCAGTGACAGGCCCAGGTCTCCCGGGATGCGCCACAGCGCACCGGAGATGAGGCCCGGCAAAATGGCTGCCGCCAGGACCGGAACGATGGCAATCAGGAAACAGGACAGCACTCGCCCTGCACGATCTGCGCGTCCGGAAATGCCGGTCAGTGCGTGCAGCGCAAAGGCGGTGTTGTCATAGGAAATGTCGGCCGAGATGGAGAAGCCCATCAAGATGCCGATCAACGGGCCCAGCAGGAACATCATCACGTAGCTGCCGGTCTGGTTGCCGGTGAACCAGAAGAGCAACGGCAGCATCGGCACAATGAGCACGCCAATGGCATAGCGCGGATCCTTGAACCAGTAGGTCAGTGCGCGGGCAGCCACGGCGCCCGTTGGCGTGGCCGGCATCAACTTGAAGAAGCCCAGCCCCTTGGCCGTGGCAGCGCGCTGCTCTGGCGGCGGGGTCACCGTGGCTTTGGCGGTAGCCCGAGCCAGCAGGAGGTACAGTCCGCCAAGGTAGAGCAAGCCCAGCGCCAGATGGATCGCCATCTGGCCGTATTGCGCCGAGGCAAAAGCCCCGGGAATCGCGGCAAAGGCACCCAGCGGGGTGTACCCCAAGACCGAGGCAATCGGCTGGATCCAGTCGCTCATACTCTGCGCGGCAGCCAATGCCGAGGTCACGATCGGCCCCAAGGCGATGAGCACCACGAACAGCAGCACGAAAGTCAATTCACGGAATCGGCGCTTGGCCCGCAGTGCGGTCGCCATGATCACCAAATACTGGCAAAGCAGAATCGCCATCACCGCGGTCGCCACCGCTGCCAGCAGTGCCAGCATGAGCGCGCCCGCATCGAAGCGCCACATCAGCGAGGCGCCGAGCAGGCCCGCAATGGTCAGCACCGCGGGAATCGAGATGAAGCCAGCCAGCACCAGCGCTGGCCCCAAGGTCTTTTCCGGAATCCCGAAGTGGACAAAGCGTGAAGGTTCCAGGGTGAGGTCAACACCGGTCAGCAGCGGCGGGATAATGGCCCAGCCCAGCACCACGGCCGAGCCGATCAGGGTGAAGATTTCGCCCTGGAAAGGAATATCGCCGGCGGTAAACCACATGGCCACGGTCAGCATGGTGATCATGCCCAGTGCGTACAGGCCACCGATGATGACGCCAATGAGCTGGCCGACGGAGCGCTTGAAGCCGTTGGCGAGCAAGCGCAGTTTCAGGCTTAGGACGTGCGCAACCATGACAGCCCCTCATTATTGGCGCGGCCGCCCACCAGATCGACGAAGCGATCTTCCAGGCTCATGCCGCCGCGGACTTCATCCACGGTGCCCTGCGCCTTGAGCATGCCATCGGAAATGACCGCGACATGCGTGCACATGCGCTGGACGAGGTCCATCACATGCGAGGAAACGATGACGGTGCCGCCGAATTCAACGTAGTTATTCAGGATGTCGCGGATATTCGCCGCCGATACCGGGTCCACCGCCTCGAACGGCTCGTCCAGAACCAGCAGCTTTGGCGAGTGGATCATCGCGGTAGCCAAGGATATCTTCTTGGTCATGCCGGCCGAGTAGTCCACCACCAGCTTGTCTCCGTCATCGAGCAAATCCATCACGCGCAGCAGGTCTTCGGTACGCTGGGCAACTTCTGCGCGTTCCATGCCGCGCAGCAATCCCGAGTAGGTCACCAGCTGGCGGCCGGTCAGCCGGTCAAACTGGCGCACGCCATCAGCCAGGACTCCCAACGTGGCCTTGGCCGCTTGCGGATCAGCCCAGATATCCACGCCGTTGACCAGCGCTTGGCCTGAATCCGGGCGCAGCAATCCAGTGGCCATGGAAAGCATGGTGGTCTTGCCGGCACCATTGGGTCCGACAAGACCGTAGAAGGAACCCGCAGGAACTTGCAGGCTAACGTTGTTCACGGCAATCTTGGCGCCGAATTGCTTGGCAAGACCCCGAATGTCCAGTGCGATCTGATTCATAGCTCAAGGCTAGCAATGCCCCTAGTCAGAACGCATCATCCTTTGGAGTTAAACCCAGGTATAAGACAACCGCCGCGACCCAGGGAAAAACCCTGGGTCGCGGCGGTTGAACTGCTTGGTCCAGTCCCTGGACGTCAGCCTAGAAGAGTACGCGTGCCAGTTTCTGCCGCGAGGCAGCTACGCGTGGATCGCTGTTGCCGATTACCGCATAGAGCTCAATCAGGCGACGGCGGACCCGCTCGCGGTCTTCATCAGCCAGGCGGGAGATCAGCGAAACCAGTCGGGCGAAGGCATCTTCAACATGCCCGCCCACCACGTCCAGATCTGCTACATCCAGCTGGGCTGCGATGTCTTCAGGGTTCTGCGCGGCTTGCTCGCGGGACTTGTTCAGATCCAGGTTGTGCGTGCGCGAGAGCAGTCGAACCTGGTACACACCGATCTGCGCGTCCTTGTCGTTCGGCTTCTCGTTCAACGCTTCCAGGTAGGCGGCCTCGGCGGCGGCGTAGTCCCCGGCATCGATGGCATCCACGGCCTTCTGGTGCAGCGGCGGCAGCTCTGGTTCAGGCTCGCCGGCCTGCCCGGAGAATGCCGGGGCGGTACCGCTCATGCCCTGCTGGACTGCAAGCTGTTCAAGCTGTGCGAAAACCTGGACAATCTGCTGTTCATCGGCAGGCCCCTGGAACAGCGGCACCGGCTGGCCCTTGATCAGCGCCACCACCATCGGGATCTGCTGGGCCTGGAAGGCCTGGGCGATCTGCGGATAGGTTTCCGCATCCACCAGGCCGAGGATGAATTTGCCGCCCTTGGCATCCACCAGCTTGCGCAGCGTCGCATCCAGGTCTGCCGAGACCTGCACGCGAGGCGAGCCGAGGGAAACGATGGCAGGTACCTGCTGGGACATGCCGACGAACTGCTGGAACGCAGCCTCATCCAGATTGGTGGTCCAGCTTGCCGGACCAGCCGGCATGCTGCCGGTAGCTTCCGGGCCTTGGCTGGCCAGGGCGGAGAGATCTACCGCACCACGGGTTGAGGGAATGTTCTGATCAGTCATGGGGGTTAGTCAACTTCCTTCACATCGAGCAGGATCTGGCTTGCAGAGATCAGCTGGATCTTGTCCTTGGAACCGTCGGCTGGCAGGTAGAACATCACCGGCTCGGCGTAGGTGCTTTCCACGTCGCCGTTCGAGGAGCTGGATCCCAGCAGCTGTTCGGTCAGCTTGTCGGTGCTCTTGAGCGGGTCAGCGTCTTCGGTGCGCACGAAGAGCGCCTTGTTGTTCAGCTTGCCGCTAACAATCGCTCCGCCATCCGGGGTGGAAACCACCTTGGTGTCGCCCTTGGTGACCGTGCGCTTGTACTTGACGTCCGCCTCGTTGGCTTCCTTGGACTCATCCTTCTGGGCTGCGTGCACCGCCTTGATGAAGTCCGATTCGGCAAACTTGTCCTTGTCCTTGGCTTTGCCATCGGTCAGCACGTTGCCCAATGCTTCCAGAGCCTTCTCCGGGGTCATCTGCAGGCCCTCGGCGTTGGCAGCCAGCTGCTTGGTCGACGGGTCGCCAACGGCGATGCCCGGGAAGGTGGAGTTCGGCAGCATCTGGCCGGCGAAGACCACCTTGAAGTTATCTCGGGCGTTGGCCTGCACCAGGGTCAGCGCCTGCGGCAGGGTGTCGGCATCATTGTTCTTCGCGGTCACCACGGAGATCACGCGGGGGAACTTGGCTTCATTCGCATTCGGCACAGCGGCCGAGCGGATGACCTGGGTAGTGAGCGCCAGCGGCTTGTCTACCTCGAACTTCTCCTTGAGCATGTCGTAGCGCTTATCGCGCAGGTACTTGAACGCCCCGGCGCTGCGTGGTTCCAGGGCTTTGGCATCGCTCTTCTCATCGGCCTTGGCTACCTGCTTCTGGGCATCAGCCAGAACGCGCTTGAGCTGCTCTTCGGTGATGACCGGGAAGCTGGATACTTCTTCAACCGAGGAAGAAGCGGACTCGGAGCCCTTGGCATCATCGGACGCCTTGGCGTCCTGCGACTTCTGCTCGGATTCCGAAGGTTTGGCGCTGTACTCGTCGCTTGGCGCCATGGGCAGCGAAACACCGGAGATCGCCAGGGCCACCACGGCCACGGCGGCGACCGAGTGCTGGGTGTTCGACCCGCTCTTCGGCTTGCCCGGGCGCATGACCAGCAGGGCCAGTCCGAAGACCAGCAGCAGCGAGCCGGCAATGATCAGCGGCAGGGCAAATGGCATGGCGTCGTCGTTCGCGTAGGTTACCGAGATATCCACCGGAGCGGCATCCTTTCCGCCTGCGGCCAGCAGCAGGGACCAGTCGCCGGAATCCGGAGCGGTCCAGCGGTAGGTCATGGTCTGATCCGCGGTCTGCGAGTCGAAGAAGATGTCATCACCGGCGGGATCAGGCGCATCGGCCTTGCCCTTGGCGTGCTTGGCGATCATCTTGTGGTTTTCGGTGTCGATGCCGGTGACCGATACATGCGATGCATCGCCGATCCACGCCTCGACGTCATAGTCGCGGCCCAAGGAAGCAGTGAATTCGCCCTTCGACTTGATCACCAGTTCCACCGGGTCCAGCTTGGGGTCGTTGACCGAGGATTCAATCAGGGTCAGCGGTGCCTCATCAGCTAGTTGCGGCATGCTCGCGGTCACCGTTTCGGGCGGGGCCCAAAAGGTCTTCTGTCCGATGCCGACTACCAGGGCCGCGGCCCCCAGCAGCATCGCGATCACGGAGATTACTTTTCGCACAAGTTCACCTATTCGCCTACGTCTCACAGCTGTTCTTTGACAAGTCTAACGAGTTGCGGCCGATCATGGTTCCGATCCGCGCCTGTGAACTGGCTCAACAACGCAACAGCACGGTGTCTTGAACCACTTAACAGTGGCCGATGCGCGATATGCTCTGACCCATGGAGCCTGATCAGCCGCACCCGCATCGCGATAAGCACGTACCCGAGCCGCGTTCCGACGCGTCGGATCGCTCTTCCGGGCCAGCAACCTCCGGCCCGGAATCCACAGCGCATTCCCAGCCTCATGAGGGCAATTCCCAATCGGAATCACCTGCGGCCGCCAGCGCGCAGGCCCGTTATCCGGGCGCTGCGCCGACGGGCGCTAATGCATCCCGCGAGGGCTGGACCAAGAAGATCGCCGAACGCGTGGGCAAGATGCTCAACACCCCGCAGCGCAGTGCGGCCCTGGGCGAGGAACCGGAGCATCCGCTGGATGGCTCGCCGGAACCGATTCCGGCGCTGCATCCTATTTCCATGGGCTTCTTGGGCACCATTGGCGTGGGCATCGCCCTGGGCGGCTACTACCTGCTGACCAACGTCGGTTCGCTGATGACCTGGATTGCCATTGCGCTGTTCATCGCGCTGGGCCTTGATCCGATTGTGCGCTTCATGATGCGCAAGGGATTGACCCGTCCGCTGGCTGTGGCCGCGACCATGGTCAGCTTGCTGGCGATCTTCGGCGGCTTCATGGCCTTGATCATCCCTACCCTGGTCAACCAGATCACCGCCTTCATCACGCGGGCGCCTGAAATCGTGGATGATTTCCTCAATAGCGATTGGGTCCGGGAAATCGACCGGCAATACGCGGTTTCCCAGCGCATCACTACCGAGGTCGACCGTTTCTTTGGCGATTCGGGCGCGGTGACCAATGTGTTCGGCGGCGTCCTGGGCGTATCGCAGACCGTCGCCCAGTCCATGTTCGGCGTGCTGATCGTGCTGGTGCTGGCCATCTACTTCCTGGCTTCGCTGCCAGGGATGATGGGCTTCTCGCTGCGCCTGGCCCCGCGCTCCAAACGCGACCGCGTGGCCGAATTGACCGTGCGCATTACCCGCTCCGTGGGCAATTACGTGATGGGCCAAGCCACCGTGGCCATACTGAACTGCCTGGTGGCGCTGGTGCTGATGAGCATCCTGGGTGTGCCATTCACCGCGCTGCTCACCTTGCTGGTGGCGATGCTGGCCTTCATCCCATTGGTCGGCGGGGTGATCGCCGGCGTGCTGGTCACCTTGGTGACATTGTCATTGGGCTGGCAAACCGCCCTGATCTACGCGGTGTGCTACTTCGGCTACCTGCAAGTCGAGGCGTATTTCGTTTCGCCGCGCATCATGCGCCGTGCGGTGGCAGTGCCCGGCGCGGTCGCGGTGATCTCGGTGATTGCCGGCGGCACCTTGGCCGGGGTCACCGGTGCGCTCATGGCCATCCCGGTGGCAGCCAGCGCCATGATCCTGCTGCGCGAAGTCTTCATCGCCCGGCAGGACCGCCGCTAGCACCTGCCCTTTAGGCAGCTGGCCTAGTAGCGGTAGGAACGGGTTTCCCAGCAGTGCGGATGCCAGTGGCGGCGCGCGTTGGCCGCGGCGTCATCGCCCGACCAGTGGTCCGCGCGCCAGGCGACCACATGGGCAACTCCAACTCCGATGGAACGGTGGCACCCCGGGCAGGAATAGGGCTTATTGGCGTTCATCGGCGCAATCTTGCGCACATGCCATTGGCCGTCGGGGGCATCCTGGCGCAGCACCACGCCGAAACGGGCACGCTGCATCCACTCTTCCTGGCCCGAACCGTAGCCCTGCTCTTCATCCCCGGATCCGTAGCCGGAGCCGGAGTTCCGGCCTTGGGCGGGTCGGGAATTCTTGGAGCGGCGCGGGCGGTTGGAACGTGGCATGTCTTTAATCATGCCGTATCTCCCGGCACAAGTCGCAACCAGCTAGTAAAGTGTGTGGGGTGCGTTTAGTGGTAGCGAAGTGTTCAGTTGATTACGAGGGCCGTCTTCGAGCCCACCTTCCGTTGGCGACCCGCTTGATCATGGTCAAGGCCGACGGCTCGGTACTCATCCACTCGGACGGCGGCAGCTACAAGCCGCTGAACTGGATGAATCCGCCGTTGATCCTGCGCGAGGCAGATCCCGATGAGGACGCCGCGGCATTGGGTGCCACCGCTACCTGGACCGTGTCCAGCGCGAAGACCGATGACAAGCTGACCATCCACTTCCATAGCTTCGAGCACGACTCGGCCCACATCCTGGGCACCGATCCGGGGCTGATCAAGGATGGCGTCGAAGCCGACCTGCAGCGCCTGCTGGCCGAGCAGATCGAGTTGCTCGGCGCCGGCCACCAGTTGGTCCGCCGTGAATACATGACCGCCATCGGCCCGGTGGATATCCTGGCCCGTGATGCCAAGGGCGCCACGGTTGCCGTGGAGCTCAAGCGCCGTGGCGATATCGACGGCGTGGAGCAGCTGACCCGCTACCTGGAGCTTCTGAACCGCGATCCCCTGCTCAAGCCGGTTACCGGCATTTTCGCCGCCCAGCAGATCAAGCCGCAGGCCCGCACCTTGGCCGAGGACCGCGGCATCCGCTGCCTCACCTTGGATTACGACGCAATGCGCGGAGTCGACGACTCGGCAGGACGCCTCTTCTAGGGTTGCGGGTCCTCCCCGAGCTGCCTGGCCTTGGCGCATCCGCTGCTGGCCGGATGCTGCTGCCTGGCAGCCTTAGCTTGGCCCTGCAGAAAACTGCATCCCGACTGCTAGTCTGATCTCCTCTACCAAAAGCGCTCGGTGCCGCACGGTCCGGGCCGCCAGGCTCGGGAGGTCCATTGGATCCGCTGACAGCTTCGCTCATGGCCATTGGCAGCGGTTCCGCTGCGGGCCTGCGGCCGTATTTCACGGTATTGGCCCTGGGCATCGCGGGACTCGTGATCCCCGATACCGCACCTGACATGATCGCTTCTGCGGCACGGCAGATTCCTGAAAGCATCACCAATCCGTGGGTCCTGGCGATCTGTGCCGTACTTGCCATCGGCGAGGCCGGCCTGGATAAGATCCCTTTCCTCAATCTGTCCATGGAAACCATCTCGGTGTGGCTGCGGCCTGTTTTCGGTGCTCTGGTTGGCATCGGCCTTGGCGCCAATTCGGGAGTCGAGGTTGCCGTCCTCACCGGACTGCTCGGTGCGGGCTCCGCGCTGTCGGTGAGCCTGGGCAAATCGTCGATGACCGCGGCGACCAATGCCGTGCCCGAACCCATCACCCAATGGGTGCGCAGCCTGGCAGAAGATCTTGGCGCGCTGGTTCTCGTCTTCGCAGCTGTGCTGGTTCCCGTACTGGCTGCCGTGCTCGGACTCGTTGCCATTGCCATCGGCTTCTTCCTCTACCGCATGTTCCGCAGGGTCTACCGGTCAATGAAGAACCGGGTCGGCAGCATCAGGCAGAACCGGGCCGCCGCGCACTCCGCGCGCGAAGCGCAGCTGGCCTCCGGCGCGAAGACCAGCACGCTGCAGGCCCTGCAGGCCCTGGCCACCGGCAACGCGCCGGCTTCCGAAGATCCTACGGGCAAGGACAGCTAGCGCCTCGCCTTGGCCAGGAGCCCGACGCACTGGGGCCGTTGCGTTCCCGATTCGCTAAATGCCAAGTCCGCTGAGAAAATAATCCGTCGAGTCGGTGACTGGACGCGTTCTCTCTTCTAAGCTGGGAACATGACTACGACGCGCTACGCCCTTCATGCCACCCTGATTTCCGATGGCCTCAAGGTCACCGATGGCGTGCTCGCCGTGGAAGGCGACCGCATCCGCTTTGCCGGCAACCGCGATGACTTCGACGCGCTGGCCGATGCTGCCGATTACCCGGTACGCGAGGTAGCCCCCGGATCCATCATCATCCCGGGCCTGATCGACCTGCATTGCCATGGCGCCCTCGGCGCGGACTTCTCGGCACCGGATCATTCGAGCGTCACTGAAGCGGTGGAGTACCTGCACCGCTCGGGCACCACTACCCTGCTCGCGTCGCTGGTCACCGCAGAGCCCTCGTCCATGATCGAGGCCGCCGAGCTGCTCGCCGAGCTGGCGGAGGCCGGCCAGATTGCCGGCATCCATGCCGAAGGCCCGTTCCTCTCCGTAGCCCGCTGCGGCGCCCAGGACCCGCGCTTCCTGCAGGATCCGGATCCGGAATTCGTCAGCGAGCTGGTGGCTGCCAGCCGCGGCCAGCTGCGCACCATGACCTACGCTCCGGAATTGGCCGGCAGCGAGGAACTCGTTGAGCAGCTGGTCTCCCACGGCGTGGTTCCGTCGCTGGGGCACACCGATGCCAGCGCCCAGATCACCGCGGATTCCCTGCGCTTTGCCCGCGAACAGCTGCGCAGCGCCGGGGTGGACGGCTTCACCGAACGCCCTACGGTCACCCACCTGTTCAACGGCATGCCTTCGCTGCACCACCGCGAACCCGGTCCGGTGGCCGCCTGCCTGGAAGAGGCGGTGAACCGCAATGCGTTCGTGGAGCTGATCGCCGACGGGGTGCACCTGTCCCCCGATACCGTGCGCCTGGTCTTCCGCTTGGTCGGTGCGGAGAACATCTTGCTGGTCAGCGATTCCATGGCGGCCACCGGCTTGGCCGATGGGCAGTACACCCTCGGCCCGCAGGATGTGAATGTGGCCCTGGGCCAGGCACGGCTGGCCAGCGACAATTCCCTGGCCGGCGGCACCTGCACGCTGCTGGAAATCGTGCAGCGCGCCGTGCAGGCCGGGGTCTCACTGGTCCAGGCGGTCAACTCGGCTACGTCCATCCCCGCCTCGCTGATCGGCCTGGCCGACGAAGTCGGTTCCCTGCACTACGGCTTCGCCGCCGATGCACTGATCCTGGATGCCAATCTGCAGCTGGTCCAGACGATCCGCAACGGGGAATACCTCTAGCCCACCGAAAATCCCGGACTGCGCTAGCCCTGCCGGATCCGCCCGAGCTGGCCGAGCAGCTCAAGCTCCTCGGCCCGGCTCAGGCCAGCATGCCGGGACCGGTCCAGTCCGCGAGCCCGTTCATCGGCCAGCACGTCGCCAAGCAAGTCCTCCAGGTCCCGCTCCGGGCCACCGGCCAAGGCGTACCGCTGGTTGCTGCGCTGGGCGAAGCCGTGGTCCTCAAACGCAAGCCACAGCGGCAGCGAACGCGCCCCGGCCCAGTAATTGACCTGGCGTTCGCGCAGCCATGCGTCCTGGGCGGTGACCAGTTCCCCGCTGAATCCCGCAATCCGTGCGGCCGTACTGAGGAACTGGGCGAAGCCATGTGATGTTCCGGCCACGTTGAAGGTTCCCGTGAGCGAACGCGCGGCGGCGTCGATAATCCACGCGGCGGCATCGCGCACGTCGATGACCTGCACATGGCGGCCCGCGGTTGGCGGGATGAGGACCTGGCCGGCACCGGCCAAGGCCAAGCGCGAAACCCAGTAGGAAAAGCGGTCGCTGGGATCGCCAGGTCCGGTCATCAGCCCCGGACGGGCAATGAGCAACCGGTCGGCAACCATCGCTGTGCTGGCCCGTTCGGCAAGGACCTTTGCATGCCCGTAGTCGCCGGGATCGGACGGATCATGCAGTTGCGCGTCTTCGCCGGCACCGGGCAGCTGCGAGCTGGCATACACCGAGATGGAAGAAACCAGGGTCCAGTGCCGCGCAGTCGAGGCCAGGGCCGCCAGCGCTTCGTGCACCCATTGCGGCTCATAGGACAGCTCGATGACCGAGTCGAATCCGATGCCCTGCACGGCGTCATAGGCCCCGGGCTGGCTCCGGTCGGCACGCACCAGCTGCGCGCCTTGGGCAACCTCGCCGGAATTTCCGCGCGCCAGGCTAGTGACTTCGTGGCCACTGCGGATCAGCTGCCGCGCCAGCTCGCCGCCGAGCCACGCGGTCCCGCCAAGGATCAAGGTTCGTTCCATGCGAACAGTCAACTACGTCCTGCGCCGCGGGCCCAGGCTTTTCGCACTCAGCGCAGTTCCTGCCCACCGTTTCCGAATCGGCGGCTGCGGTGCCCGGGATCCGGAGGTACTCCCCCGAGCCGCCACGCGCAGCTGAGCAGTGCGCCGAGCACGCAGGCGATACGCAGCGGCTTCCCCAGCCTGCCAACGCTGCCTGCCAGCATTGCCCGGCCAGGGAACGCAAAAACCGCCGCTGCATCTGCAACGGCGGTTTTGCTTTATCAAGTTCTAGATCTGCCAGCTCCCGGCGATCGGTCCGGCTTCGAGCCAGGCCGAGAAGCCGGTGTAGTCGCGGTAGTCCATGGCCAGCAGCAGCTCATCACCGCTGCGCACCAGCATCACGATGATGAATCCTGGCGGGATCCGCGAGGTTTCCTCATCGGTGGGCTGGCGTGTCCCGGTGATATCCAGGCCACGGCGCTCGATCACGAAACTCGGGACCGGGGAGACAGAGAAAAACCGCAACAGGTCCACATGCGCTCCGCCGTAGCGGCCGATGACCATCATCCATTTGCCCGAAGGCGCCAGGATGGATGCATCGAAGGTGCCCAGCGTGCGCCGCAATTGGATGCGGCGCACGGCCATGGCCCCGAAGAACATGGCGATGCCGATCAGGATCAGCAACGCGATCAGAACTGGTGCGGTTATCTCAAACAATTCATCGCCTACGCTGCGGTACCAAGCACAGCGTTGTCAGCAACGATCACTACGCGATCCGAATCAACAGAGAAGAAGCCTCCGTCGATCTGGACCGAGAAGCGGGACTCGGAAACCGGTTCGATTTCCAGGTCCCCAGCGGCAAGCACGGACAGCATCGGAACGTGACCGGGCAGAACACCGATCTCGCCGTCCACCGAACGAGCCTTGACCAGCTTCGCAGCGCCCGACCACACGAAGTGGTCAGCCGCGACGATTTCGACCTGAAGCTCAGCCATAATTAGCTGGCCTTCTGGATTTCGGCCCACTGGCGCTCGACGTCGTCAAGACCGCCGATGTTGAAGAACGCCTGCTCTGCAATGTGGTCCAATTCGCCATCGCAAATGGCCTTGAAGCCTTCGATGGTGTCCTTGATCGATACGGTCGAGCCCTCGACACCGGTGAACTGCTTTGCGGTGTAGGTGTTCTGCGAGAGGAACTGCTGGATACGGCGTGCACGGGCAACGACGATCTTGTCCTCTTCGCCCAGCTCGTCGATACCGAGGATCGCGATGATGTCCTGCAGTTCCTTGTTCTTCTGCAGAATGGCCTTCACGCGGATGGCTACATCGTAGTGATCCTGGCCAATGTACTGCGGATCCAGGATTCGCGAGGTCGAGGTCAGCGGGTCGATCGCCGGGTACAGGCCGCGCGACGCGATTTCACGCGACAGCTCGGTGGTTGCATCCAAGTGGGCGAAGGTTGCTGCTGGAGCCGGGTCGGTGTAGTCATCGGCCGGGACGTAGACAGCCTGCATCGAGGTGATCGAGCGGCCCTTCGTCGAGGTGATGCGTTCCTGCAGCAGACCCATTTCATCGGCCAAGTTCGGCTGGTAGCCCACGGCGGAAGGCATGCGGCCCAGCAGGGTCGACACCTCGGAACCGGCCTGGGTGAAGCGGAAGATGTTGTCGATGAACAGCAGCACGTCCTGGTTCTGGACATCGCGGAAGTATTCCGCCATGGTCAGAGCCGACAGTGCCACGCGCAGACGGGTTCCAGGAGGCTCATCCATCTGGCCGAACACCAGTGCGGTGTCCTTCAGGACGTTTGCCTCGTCCATTTCGACCCAGAGGTCGTTGCCTTCACGGGTGCGCTCGCCAACACCGGCGAATACCGAGGTACCACCGAAGTTACGTGCAACACGGGTGATCATTTCCTGGATCAGCACGGTCTTGCCAACGCCGGCGCCGCCGAACAGGCCGATCTTGCCGCCCTTGATGTACGGGGTCAGGAGGTCGATCGACTTGATGCCGGTTTCCAGCATTTCGGTCGAGCCCTCGAGCTCCGAGAACTTCGGAGGCTGGCGGTGGATTGGCCAACGCTCGGTGACCTGGATCTCCGAGTTGTCAACGTCCAGGGCGTCGCCCAGAACGTTGAAGATGTGGCCCTTGACGCCGTCGCCTACTGGGACGGAGATGGCAGCGCCGGTATCGGTCACCGAAGCACCGCGGACCAGGCCGTCGGTGGCCTGCAGCGATACTGCGCGGACCAGGCCCTCACCGAGGTGCTGGCTGGTCTCGAAGGTGATCTTCTTGGTTTCGCCGTTGAGGGTCAGCTCAGCGGTCAGTGCGTTGTAGATAGCAGGCAGTGCGTCGGCTGGGAACTCGACGTCCACGACCGGGCCAGTCACGCGCGCGATGCGACCGATGGCCCCTGCGGTAACCTGCTCGTTGAGTTGGGCAGTCATCTTTCTCACTTCTTGTCTGGTCGGAGTATCGGTAATTAGCTGTTCAGCGCGTCGGCGCCGGCGATAATTTCCGAAAGCTCCTGGGTGATTTCAGCCTGACGGGCATTGTTGAGCAATCGGGTGTACTTCTTGATCAGTTCACCAGCGTTGTCGCCTGCGGCCTTCATGGCGCGCTGGCGGGCAGCGAGCTCGGAAGCAGCGGACTGCAACTGGCAGTTGAACAGTCGAGAATCGATGTAGCGCGGAAGCAGTGCGTCAAGCACTTCTTCCGGCGATGGCTCAAACTCGTACAGTGGCAACAGCTCGTCGGTTGGAGTCTCGGATTCATCCTCGACAACCTCCAACGGCAACAGACGGATGACCGTCGGTTCCTGCGTGACCATCGACTTGAACTGGGTGTAGACGACATGGATCTCGTCCACGCCACCCTGCTCGAAATCGGTGTCGAAGTCCTCCAGGAGGACATCGCGCAGCTCGCGTGCGGTTTCGAAACGCGGGGAATCAGTTTCCCCGGTCCACACTCGTGCGTACTCGCGTGAACGGAAATCAAAGTAAGCCTGGGCCTTGCGGCCGACCAAGTAGGTCTTGACTTCCTTGCCTTCTTCACGCAGGAGTTCCACGAGGTGCTCTGCCTGCTTCAGAACGCTGGCGGAGTAGGACCCGGCAAGTCCTCGGTCCGAAGTCATCACCAAGACCGCGGCGCGGCGTACCTGCGCCGGCTCGGTGGTCAGTGGATGCTCGACATCGGCCTGGGACGCGACGGCGGTTACTGCACGGGTAATCGCATTGGCATACGGCAACGAGGCCGAGACACGCGTACGTGCCTTACCAATGCGGGATGCAGCGATCAGTTCCATCGCCTTGAAGATCTTGCGCATCGACTTGGTCGATCCGATCTTCTGGCGGTAGACCCGAATCTGGGCTCCCATGTGTGTCCTTTCCTTATCCCCTACTTCGGGAGGGCGGCGCCGTTACCGGCGCCGCTCCCCCTCGTAAGGAAATTGTCAGCGCTTCTGCTTGACGATCTGTTCCTGGTCAACGGACTCGGAATCGAGAGCGTCGTGCTCTTCGTGTCCGGCGGCGACAAGCTTGTCGTCACCTTCGCCGAAGAAGCCGGCCTTGAAGTCCGCAACAGCGGTCTTCATGGCTTCCAGAGTCTCGTTCTCCAGCTTGCCGGTCTGGCCGATCACGGTCAGCACGTCGGTGCGGTGGCGCAGATAGTCGATGAACTCGCCCTCGAAGCGGCGTACATCCTCAACCGGGACATCGTCCAGGTAACCGTTGGTGCCGGCCCAGATCGAAACGACCTGGTCTTCGACTGGGTATGGGGTGTACTGGCCCTGCTTGAGCAGTTCCATCAGGCGTGCACCACGGGTCAGCTGCTGCTTGGAAGCAGCATCCAGGTCCGAAGCGAACATCGCGAATGCCTGCATGTCGCGGTACTGAGCCAATTCAAGCTTCAAAGTACCGGAAACCTTCTTCATGGCCTTGACCTGAGCCGAGCCGCCAACGCGGGATACGGAGATACCCACGTCGACTGCTGGACGCTGGTTGGCGTTGAACAGGTCCGACTGCAAGAAGATCTGGCCGTCGGTGATCGAGATGACGTTGGTCGGGATGAACGCGCCCACGTCGTTGGCCTTGGTTTCGATGATTGGCAGACCAGTCATCGAACCTGCACCCAACTCGTCCGACAGCTTGGCGCAACGCTCAAGCAGGCGGGAGTGCAGGTAGAAGACGTCACCTGGGTAAGCTTCGCGTCCTGGCGGACGGCGCAGCAGCAGGGACACGGCACGGTAGGCTTCAGCCTGCTTCGACAGATCATCAAAGACGATCAGAACGTGCTTGCCACCGTACATCCAGTGCTGGCCGATGGCCGAGCCTGCGTATGGTGCCAAGTACTTGAAGCCTGCTGGGTCAGATGCGGGGGAAGCCACGATGGTGGTGTATTCCAGTGCACCCTGCTCTTCGAGGGTCTGGCGTACGGCAGCGATGGTCGATGCCTTCTGGCCAATTGCCACGTAGACGCAGCGAACCTGCTTGGTCTGGTCGCCGGATTCCCAGTTGGCGCGCTGGTTCAGAATGGTGTCAACCGCGATAGCGGTCTTACCGGTCTGGCGGTCACCAATGATCAGCTGACGCTGGCCACGGCCGATCGGGATCATGGCGTCGATAGCCTTCAGACCGGTCTGCATTGGCTCGTGCACGCTCTTGCGCTGGGTGACGCCTGGTGCCTGAAGCTCCAGGGCGCGGCGGCCCTCGGAAGCGATTGGGCCCAGGTTGTCCAGTGGCTCGCCCAATGGGTCAACCACGCGGCCGAGGTAGCCGTCGCCAACTGGAACCGAAAGGATCTCGCCGGTGCGCTCTACCTTCTGGCCAGCTTCGATGCCGGTGAAGTCACCAAGCACAACGACACCGATTTCGCGGGTATCGAGGTTCTGGGCCAGGCCCAGGGTGCCATCTTCGAACTTCAGCAACTCGTTGGCCATGACGGAAGGAAGGCCTTCCACTCTGGCGATGCCGTCGCTCGCGGCGACGACGCGTCCCACCTCGGTGCGCTCTGCCTTACCCGGTTCGTAGGAAGATGCGAACTCGTTTAGGGCATCGCGGACGTCGTTGGCATTGATGGTCAAATCGGCCATCTGCAGTCCCTGCTCTCCTAAATTGTGATCCGGTCCATTGGACCGAATCGAATGTGAATGAAGTCTGTTGTGGTCCTGGCAGCCAGGAACACCAGGCGAAGGATCACTCCCTAGCCCAATGAGTCCTAGCTGGCCAAGGCGCGGCGCAACTCGGCCACGCGTGATGCCACGGAAGCGTCGACAACTTCGTCGCCAACCTTGACTACCAGTCCACCGACCAGCGATGGGTCGGTAGTGGCGTTGAGCTTGAGCTGACGACCGTATAGCTTGTTCAGGCTGGTCTCCAGGCGCGAAAGCTGGGCTTCGGAAAGTTCTACAGAGCTGGTTACCGAGGCAATCCAGCGCTGCTGGCGCTTGGCCACGAGCTCTACGAAACGTCCAACCAAGGCTGCTGGCTTCAAACCGCGGGGGTTCGAAACTGCCTGGGAGATCAAAACCTGCGAGGTCTGCGACGCGTTAGGCACGAGCTTCAGCGCGAGAGTGCGCTTAGCCTCGACTGGGGCCTGTGCATCATCCAACGCACGCTGCAGTTCGTGATTGCCACGCACTGCCTCGATGAAGGAGAACAGATCCTGCTCCAGCTTGTTCAGCCCCGAAGCGCCGTCCTGCTGCTCTGCCACTGCGGTGACCGCAGTGACAGCCAGCGATTCGAGCGCATCGCTAATGTCGCGTTCCGAGCTCCAGCGGGTAGAAGCCAGCTGTGCGACGACGTCCTCGGCGTCAGCCGAGACCTTACCGTGCAGCAGCTGAGCCAAAAGGCCTGCCTTGTCGGCATTTCCACGGGCTGGGTCAGTCATTGCGCGGCGGAGACCGGCATTTGCATCCAGTACTTCCAGGACCGCGAACAGTTCCTTAGGCAGCTCAATAGATGCCAGTGCCAGCTTGGGTTCCAGGAACGCCAAAGCCTTTGCCAGTGACTCGCTCGATACACTTGCCATTAGTTCGATGCACCTGCGTTCTGCTGAGCTTCCAAATCGGTCAGGAACTTGTCAACCACGCGCTGGGCACGGGCATCGTCCTGCAGAGCTTCGTCAACAACCTTGCTTGCAAGCTCGGTAGCCAATGCGCCCACGTCGGTGCGGAGCGAAGCCAGAGCGGATACGCGCTCAGCTTCGATCTGGCGGTGCGACTGCTCGGTGATACGAGCTGCCTCATCGGTTGCCTTGGTCTTCAGATCCGCAAGGATCTGAGCACCTTCGCTACGAGCTTCCTCACGGATGCGGTTTGCTTCGGTGCGTGCTTCCAGAAGCTGGGCCTTGTACTGTGCCAAGGTCTCCTCTGCTTCCTTCTGCGCTGCTTCAGCCTTCTCAAGGCCACCTTCGATCGCGGTGACGCGATCTTCATAGGACTGCTCGAACTTTGGAGCAATTACCTTGATGACGATGAACAGAAGGACCGCGAAACCAACACCCGTGACGAGAATTTCCCACGGGTTCGGCAACAGCGGGTTGACCGATTCGCTCGCAGCGAGGATGAAATCAGTGCTGTTCATTCTCACTATTCCTTATCTACTAGTTTCCGCTTGTGTGTACGCCTCGCGATAGTGGCGAGGCCACTACAGTTGCGAAAAGACTAGGCGCCGATGACGAAAGCGAAGACCAGGCCCAGGATGGCCAGTGCTTCAGCAAGTGCGAAGCCAAGCATGGCGATTGGCTGCAGGATGCGCTGAGCCTCAGGCTGACGTGCAACACCGTTGATGTAGGCAGCGAAGATCAAGCCAACGCCGATAGCCGAACCGATAGCAGCCAGGCCGTAGCCGATCATATTCAGGGAGCCGTGCAACATGTGATTATGTTCCTTTCAAGATACCGAGCTTTTGCCGGTAGGTTGTGAGGTATTCCTTGAGCGACTCAAGGAAGATCTTTATGGGTTGGAAGAAAAGAAGTGTTGGCCTAGTGGGCGTCGGCTTCGATTGCACCCTGGAGGTAGATCGCGGTCAGCAGGGCGAAAACAAACGCCTGCAGGACCATGATCAGCAGTTCCAGGAAGTACATGGCGACCGAGCCAACGATGACCAGGATGCCAAGGCCGTTCATGGCCAGGGAGTCCTGGACAACGATCAGGTGACGAGCGCCGGCAGCTGCCAGCATCACGATCATGTGACCGGCCAGCATCGTTGCCATCAAACGCAGCGAGTGCGTCAGCGGGCGAACGATGAAGTTAGAAATGATTTCCAACGGAATCATCAGTGGCATGATCCAGCCCGGAACACCGGACGGGACGACGGCCAACTTGAAGTAGCGGATACCGTGGTTCTTCAGGCCTACAGCAATCCAGGTGCCGTAGATGATGATAGCCATCGCGTATGCAGAACCAGCGTGTGAGAACGATGGAAGCTGCAGGAACGGAATCGCGCCGAAGAGGTTGTTCAGCAGTACGAAGAAGAAGGTCGCGAACAGCAGAGGAATCCAAGGACGGAAGTTCTTCTCGCCGATGATGTCGCGGCCAATTCCGTTACGTACAAACGCGTAACCGGACTCAGCGATGTACTGCATCTTGCCTGGAACCAGCTTCGGGTTCTTGATGGCCACGGTGAAGAACCAAGAGATAAGCACGATCGACAAAACGATCATGAGCATCTGCTTGCCGAAACCCGTGCCGTACTCAGCCATCCACGGGAAAAGATCCGGGAGGTGGGTATCGGAAACGGATGGCGGTACGAAGCCGCCTTCTTCTGAGGCCATTGGGAGCGCAAACGCGAACAACGCGCTGTCCTCTCTGCAGTAACGGTCACGGGCAAAAGGCGGTGACTGGCGGTAACTGCCTCTCACCGTGTGAAGAAAAGATCAAACGGGGATCCCATCATGGCCCATGCCAGAAGCATCAACCCTGATGAAGGTCCATCTGCGGGTTACCCCGCGGATGCATATTGCGTATTCCGCCCGCAGTTGAGCGGACGGCCAAAAATGACCCGAAGTAAGCTTATCAAACTCACAGCACCCCACCGACACAAAGTCGCGCGGAATACTCTATTCCTCGTTGTAGATAGCCAGGCGCGCCTTCATGAAAGCACGCACCTCGCCAACCTGCCAGGCAACAAGGGAGATAGCTGCTGCAAGAACGAATCCCTGGCGATTAACCCAATCGGGCAACCCCAGGTTCAACAACACGAAGGCGATGCCAAAAACCTTGATGACAAAGACACCCAAGAACGCGGGCATGGCCCACGAGTGGCGAATTCGCCCTGCAGCTTCGGCAATGAGAATGCCAATCGCGAAAAAGCCAATCACAATCCCGGCAGCCAGCGCGCCAGAAAGCGCGTAGCGAAGATCGGCAACCAACCATGAAATCAGGAAAAATATGGCGGTAGCGATCAGCGAATACACCAGTGACAAGCCAAGAATCGGCAACCAGATGGATTTCGGGGCTGACGAAGCACTGACGCGGGCAGAACCAGAATTCACGTCCGCAACCTTTCTTCGTCAACACCGAGGAACCATCGTGCACCCATCGATGCTGATGAAACTTGAAACTTCCACCTATTCCCTAAAGAACAGATGAAAGAAGATCCAGATTGAATTCTACACGAGATAGAAACAGATTGCTTGTGCGTTACCCCGCTATTTGATCGGGCTAGGCTTTGCCCATGCGCTTGCGTAAGGCCTCGACCCGCTTGATCACCAGGGGGCGCCACGTTGCAACCGCTGCCACTAGGAACAACAGCAAGGCCATCGGGACCACCAGAATGACCGGGATGAAGGCGATGGAAACCACTGAGACTGCAATCACGGCGGCCCACAGGTAGAGCAGAACTACCGATTGGCGCACCGAGTGGCCCTGGGCCAGCATCCGGTGGTGGATGTGCTTGGCATCCGGGGAAAAGGGTGAGCGTTTGTTGGCCAGCCGGCGGAAGACCGAGAGTACAAGGTCCAGTACTGGTAGGAAGACGATCACCATCGGCAGCAGCATCGGCATGTAGGCCGGGATGTTGCGGAAGCGCCGGGCCTCCAGGCCCTGCACATCACCGGTCACCGCCACCGCGGCCACCGAGAGGATCATGCCGATGGCGAGAACGCCGGTCTCCCCCATGAAGATATTCGCCGGGTTGAAGTTGTGCGGCAAGAAGCCCAGGCAGGCACCGAGCAGCAAGGCGCAGAGCAAGGCCCCGATGTTCGCGTAGTCATCGGCGCTCACGTGCGTGGCCAGTACATAGGAGTACACGAAGAAGGTCGCCGCGCCAATGGCGGCCAGGCCCGCGGCCAGGCCATCCAATCCATCGGAGAAGTTGATCGCGTTCATGGTCAGCACGATCAGGAAAATCGTCACCGAAATCTGCATCCATTGCTCATCGATCTGCCACGAACCCACTGGCAGGGACTGGATGACGATTCCGTTGGTGGCGACCAGCCAGCCGATCAGGATCTGGCCGGCGAGCTTCAGCCACCATTTGAGGTCGAACATGTCATCGGCCAGGCCCATGAGCACGATGACGCCCAGGGCGTAGGCGATTCCGCGGATGGCGTCGTCATTGCCGAAGACCCCGCGGAAGAAGTGGAAGTTGCTGGCCAGCCATAGCCCTGCGGCGAAAGCGGCGATAATCGCCAGGCCGCCGAACTTCACGATCGGTTTTTCGTGCTGGTCGCGTTCGCGCACCAGCTGGTTGCCGGTGAAACGGTGGCCAAGGGTGCGGATGATCGGGGTGAGCAGGAACGAAACCGTAAAGCTGAATGCTATGAGCAGTACGTATGTTCTCATGCGCCGGTTTCCGGTGCGTCCTGTCCCAAATCGAGAATGCCAGGGACGACCACGCGCAATTCCTCAATGGAAATCGCGCCCGAGCGAACCACCTGCAGGTTCTGGCCGGTGCAATCGATGATGGTCGATGGCAGGACCTCTTCCCCGGCCTCGCCGCGCGGGCCGCCGTCGAGGTAGACATCCACCGACTCCCCGAGCTGAGCGAAAGCCTGCTCGACATCCAGCGCCGCCGCGTTGCCGGTGCGGTTGGCCGAGGACACGGCCAGCGGGCCGGTCTGGCCCAGGAGTTCCAAGGCGGTGTCGTCGTTGGGCACGCGCAGCGCCACGGTGCCGCGGGTCTCCCCCAGATCCCAGGTCAGCGAAGGCTGGGCCTGCAGGATCAGGGTCAGTCCGCCTGGCCAGAACGCTTCGGCCAGCTTGCGCGCGGCCTCGGGGATGTCCCTGGCCAATCCGTCCATGGTGGAACTCTGGGCGATCAGCACCGGCGGGGGCATGGTGCGGTTGCGGCCTTTGGCGGCCAGCAGCATCGCCACGCCCTGGGCGCTGAATGCATCGGCGCCGATCCCGTAGACGGTATCTGTAGGCAAGACGATGCAGCGCTTGTCCGCCAGCGCGGCCTTGGCTGCGGCGATGCCTTCAGCGTGTTCCTGCTCGTTGCTTACCGAAAATGTTGTGCTCACGGGATCATTCTTTCATGCACTGGGTGTGGTTTGGTTATTGCGGCGCGTAGCCGGATGTGGCGCGGGCGCGCCCGGTCAAATCTTCATGGCCAGCTACCTGCGTGAAACCGGCCGCGTGCAGCATGGCTGCCGCGGTTTCGCGCTGCACTTCGGCGTGTTCCATCACGTAGTAGCCGCCGGGACGCAAGAGCTTCATGGCTTGGGCGGTAATGGCTCGCGGAATGTCCAGTCCGTCTTCCCCGAGCCCGTATAACGCCATTTCCGGGTCGTGCTCGCGCACTTCCACTTCGCGCGGAACCGCGTTGGGCGGAATATACGGCGGATTGGAGATCACCAGGTCCATGGTGCCTTCCAGCTCCCCGGGAACTTGCGTGGCATCCTGGTGCAGCACGGTGACCCGGTGCGGCTCGCAGTTGGCCCGGGTGTAGCCAATGGCATCGTCCGAGAGCTCCACGGCCCAGACGCTGGCTGCTGGCACTTCGCTGGCCACGGACGCTGCAATGGCGCCGGAGCCCGAGCACAAATCAATGCACCGCGGGGTGCCGATGCCTTGGCCGGCCAGGAAATCAAGGCCGAGCTGCACCACGGTTTCGGTTTCCGGCCGCGGGGTGAATACTCCCGGTCCCACCTTCAGCTCCAGGTAGCGGAAGTACGCCACGCCAGTCAGGTGCTGCAGCGGGATGCGGGTGCGCCGGGCGGCCACCAGGGCGGTGAACTGCTCCCGGCTTCCAGGGTCGAGGCCCTCGCCACGCAGTTCGCGCAGCTTCAGTTCCGAGCGGTCAATGCCCAGCACGTGGCACAGCAGCAGGTCGACGTCGACGCCGGGGCTTGGCACCCCGGCGTCGGCCAGCGCCGCAATCGCCTGGCGGCGTACGGCAGTGAGTTCTTCCAAGGCGTCGTTACTCGCCCAGCGCTGCCAAGCGCTCTTCCTCGTCCATCTGGATGCAGGATTCAACCACCGGCTGCAGGTCCCCGTCCATCACGGCGTCAAGGTTGTAGGCCTTGTAGCCGGTGCGGTGGTCGGCAATGCGGTTTTCCGGGTAGTTGTAGGTGCGGATGCGCTCGGAGCGGTCCATGGTGCGGATCTGGCTTGCACGCTGGGCCGAATTCTCCTTGTCGATGATCTCCTGCTGGTGGGCCAGCAGGCGCGAACGCAGCACGCGCATCGCGGCTTCGCGGTTCTGGATCTGCGACTTCTCGTTCTGCATGGCCACCACGATGCCGGTGGGCAGGTGGGTAATGCGCACCGCGGAGTCGGTGGTGTTCACCGACTGGCCGCCGGGGCCCGAGGAACGGTAGACGTCGATCTTCAGGTCGTTCTGGTGGATGTCGACTTCTTCGGGCTCGTCCACTTCGGGCAGGACCAGCACGCCGGCAGCCGAGGTGTGGATGCGGCCCTGGGATTCGGTGACCGGCACGCGCTGCACGCGGTGCACGCCGCCTTCGAACTTCAGCTGGGCGTAGACGCCTTCGGCCGGGTCATTCGATTTGCCCTTGATGGCAACCTGGGCGTCCTTGTAGCCGCCGAGGTCGGACTCGTTGAAGGAGATCATCTCCACCTTCCAGCCCTTGTGCTCGGCGAAACGGGTGTACATGCGCAGCAGGTCGGCTGCGAACAGCGCTGCTTCGTCGCCGCCCTCGCCGCCCTTGACTTCGAGGATCACGTCGCGGCCGTCGTTCTCGTCGCGCGGGATCAGCAGGCGGCGCAGCTTCTCCTCGAGCTCTGGCAGGGCGGCGGTGAGGGTTTCCACCTCTTCTGCGAAGTCCGGATCCTCGTCAGCCATTTCCTTGGCTGCTTCCAGGTCCTCGGTGGCGGCGTGCCACTTGTTGTAGGCCTCGACGATGCCGTTCAGCTGTGCCGAGCGGCGGCCGAGCTTGCGGGCCAGCGCCTGGTCGGCGTACACCGCTGGATCCGAGAGCTGCGCCTGGATTGCGGCATGCTCTTCTAGTAGCGACTTGACGGACTCGAACATGGTGGGTGTGCTTCCTTGTTGGCGTTTTCCGCGCAGTGCCGCCGGCTATTGCGGCTGGGGCACTGCTGGAATTCAATTCTAAACGCTGCGCCGGCCGGGGCCGGCGTGCGAGGTGTCACTACGCGCCGATGGCGTCCAGCCAGCTGCCGGTGCGGCAAGCTGGCTGGACGCCATGGCGGTGGGTGGTGCTAATCCTTGTTTGGAGTGGTCTTGTTGACCAGCATCAAGAATTCCGCGTTCGATCCGGTTTCGCGGATCTTCCCGGTGAGCACTTCCAGTGCCTGCTGCGGATCGATGCCCGAGAGCATGCGGCGCAGGCGCCACATGATGCGCACCTCTTCGGCACTCATCAGCTGCTCTTCGCGGCGGGTCGAGGAAGCGTTGACATCCACTGCCGGGAAGATGCGCTTCTCGGCCAGCTGGCGCGAAAGGCGCAGCTCCATGTTGCCGGTGCCCTTGAATTCCTCGAAGATGACCTCGTCCATCTTGGAACCGGTCTCCACCAGGGCGGTAGCCAGGATGGTCAGCGAGCCGCCATTCTCGATGTTGCGGGCTGCACCGAAGAAGCGCTTCGGCGGGTACAGCGCTGCCGAGTCGACGCCGCCGGAGAGGATGCGGCCCGAGGCCGGAGCGGCCAGGTTGTAGGCACGGCCCAGGCGGGTCATCGAGTCCAGCAGGACCACGACATCCATGCCCATTTCCACCAGGCGCTTGGCGCGCTCGATGGCCAGCTCGGCCACGGTGGTGTGGTCATCGGCCGGGCGGTCGAAGGTCGAGGCGATGACCTCGCCCTTCACGGTGCGCTGCATGTCGGTGACTTCTTCGGGACGCTCATCAACGAGCACCATCATCAGGTGCACTTCTGGGTTGTTGATGGTGATCGCGTTGGCAATGGCCTGCAGGATCAAGGTCTTGCCGGCCTTCGGAGGCGAAACGATCAGGCCGCGCTGGCCCTTGCCGATTGGCGCGACCAGGTCGATGACGCGCGGGCCGACCAGCTTCGGATCGGTTTCCAGGCGCAGGCGCTCGGTCGGGTACAGCGGGACGAGCTTGTTGAACTCGACGCGTTCGCGGTTGTCCTCTGGCTTCTTGCCGTTGACCGAAGTCAGCTGCACCAGGGCGTTGAACTTCTGGCGCGGGTTCGGGGTCTCGCCCTCGCGTGGCTGGCGGATGGCGCCAACGATGGCGTCACCCTTGCGCAGGTTGTACTTCTTGACCTGGCCCAGGGTGACGTAGACGTCGTTCGGGCCGGGCAGGTAGCCGGAGGTGCGCACGAAGGCGTAGTTCTCCAGCACGTCCAGGATGCCGGCGATCGGCAATACGACGTCGTCCTCGCTCAGCTGCGGCTCGTCGTCATCACGGCGGTTGCGGCGGTTGCGGTTGTTGCGATCGTTACGGTCGTTGTTGCGATCGTTGCGATCATTGTTGCGCTCGCGGCGGTTGCTGCGGTCATTGCGATCGTTGCGGTCGTTGTTGCGCTCGCGGCGTTCGCGGCGGTCATTGCGGTCGCCACGCTCGGAACGGTCCTCGGTGTTCTCCGAGTCGTTCGAGTCGTTGTTGCGATCGTTGCGATCGTTGCGATCGTTGTTGCGCTCAGCACGATCGTTATTGCGCTCATTGCGGTCGTTGTTGCGCTCGTTGCGGCGGTTGTTGCGCTCGCGGCGCTCTTCGCGGCGGTCGGTGCGCTCTTCAGCGTTCTCCGACTCGGCAACTTCGGTGCGCTCGGTGCGATCGGTGTTGCGATCGCGGCGGTTGCCACGCTCACGGCGGTTGCCGCGCTCGCGGCGCTCTTCGCGTGCTTCGCCGTTGCTCTCGGCGTTCTCCGCCGGTGCCTCGGCCTGCTCGGCTACCTGCTCTGCTGGCTGGTCAACCGGCTTGTTGTTCCGCGAGTTGCGGCGCTGGCGTGGAGCCTTGGGCTCCTCGGCTGCTGCCTGGTTCTCGGCTGGAGCCTCGGTAGCGGCTTCGTTGGCTTCGGCAGGAGCCGCAACCTTGCCCGAGTCGGTCACACGGCGCGAGGTGCGGCGTGCGCGAGCTGGCTTTTCAGCCGGAGCTTCAGCAGCCGCGCCGGCCTCTGGTGCGCTCTCGGTCTCAGCCTGCGCCTGGGCCGCGGCCTTTGGCGCACGACGTGCACGGGTCTTGGTTTCCTTGGCCTGCTCGACTGGAGCTTCAGCCTTCGCTGCGGGAGCTTCGGTCTTGGCAGACTTCGCTTCCTGTGCGGCCTTGGCATCCTTGGCGGCAACGGAGCCACCGCGCTGGTGGTCGCCGATGGCCTTGACCAGATCAGCCTTGCGCATCCGCGAACCGCCGGTGATACCCAGCTGCGAAGCCAACTGCTGGAGCTGGGTCATTTTCAAAGAGGCCAGTCCGGCGCTCTTGTTTTCGGAAGTCTTGGTGTCCACGCCTTCGTTGAGGCTCGTGGTTTCGGTCACGAAAGTTCCTTCTGACTCGTAGGATGGGCCGCTTCAAGGCAGGCCCACTATGCCGTAAATGATGTTCAGCAGCCGAAGATTTCGTGGCTACTTCACTTTCTCCCCGCAAGATGGCCCAGAATTCGGGGCAAAACTGCAGTGGATTAGAGAGACTGACATCTCCTAGGCACGAAGACGTACCTGAATGCGGGATATCAAAGTTGCTGCGAACTGCAGGAAGATCCGGGACGGCTGGACGGATGAAATGGGGTTCGAGAACCGAATTTATCCGCATCAACACTGGCCACAAAGGATTCGGACCGGGCTACTGCCCAGCTATCCGGCCTGCCATGGTGTTACAGCACTTCTACTGTAACACCGTTGGCGGCCAGCTTGGGAACTTCAGCACGCCAAGACACTGGAGATCCTGCAGAGAATTCATCGATGGCTGCTTGCACGGCAGCGACCTGTTCATCGCTGGCCACCAGGGTCAACACGGTCGGTCCGGCGCCGGACACCACTGCGGCCAGTCCTGCACCGCGCAGCTTGGCAATCAGCGCCGCGCTTTCGGGCATGGCCGCGGCGCGATAGTCCTGGTGCAGGTAGTCCTTGGTGCCGCCCAGCAGCTGGCGCGGATCGTTGCTCAGCGCATGGATCAGCAGCGCGGCGCTCGCGCTGTTCGCCGCGGCTACCGCGTGGTCGACCTGTGCAGGCAGCGCGCCGCGCGCGACCTCGGTGGACAAGCCATTGGACGGGATCGCCAGCACTGCGCGCAGGTCCGGGTGCAGGGGCACCTGCACCGAGCTGAAGCTGCCGGCGGCATCGGTGGCAGAGATGCTCAGTCCGCCAAAGACCGCCGGAGCCACATTGTCCGGGTGCCCTTCCCACGCTGCAGCCGCCTGGAAGATCCGCTCGGTCCCGCCACGGGCTGGGGCCGGAAGCAGCGCATCGGCGGCGGCGTAGGCCGCGACGATCGCCGCGGCCGAGGATCCCATGCCGCGCGCGTGCGGGATGTTGTTATGCGCGACCAGCTGGACGCCTACCGGTTCAAAACCGGCGTCTTTCCAGTAACGGTGCATTTCCTTGATGATCAGATGCGACTCATCGCGTGGCAGCTCCTGCGCCCCATCGCCGAAAATCTCGACACTGCTGGACTGCGCGGTGCGCACTTCGAGGCGGTCGCGGTATTCCAGGGCCAGGCCCAGCGAGTCGAAGCCGGGACCGAGGTTGGCTGAGGTGGCCGGCGGGGAAACGATCAACTTCTGGCCCAGGGCGATCTGCTGCGTCATGGTTCCTTCAAGAATTCGGTGCGATAGGTATCAGGTGCGCAACGGCCCGCCGCGATTGGCTCCCCCGGTCCGGGAGAGCCAATGACGCGGCGGGCCGTCGTGCCGCCGGCGGCTGGCCGGCGAAAAGACGCTAGGCCAGGCCCAGCGCGCCGGCGACCTCGACCACGTCGAAGGCCACCTTCTTCGGCGCAACTTCCGAGCCGTCGGCCTGCTTCAGGGCCCAGTCCGGGTCCTTCAGGCCGTGGCCGGTCACGGTGATCACGATCTTCTTGCCGGTCGGCGCAGTGCCGGCGGCGTGGTGCTTGAGCAGGCCGGCCACGCCGGCTGCCGAAGCTGGCTCCACGAAGACGCCTTCGCGGCTGGAAAGCCAGCGGTGGGCTTCGAGGATCTGCTCGTCAGTGACCGAGTCGATCTGCCCGCCGGATTCGTCGCGGGCGGCTTCGGCCTGTTCCCAGGATGCCGGATTGCCGATGCGGATGGCGGTGGCGATGGTATCCGGTTCGGTGATCGGGTGGCCGGCCACGATCGGGGCGGCCCCGGCAGCCTGGAACCCCCACATGACCGGGTTCTTGGTGGACACCGGCTCCAGTTCCTTGCCGGCTTCGTTGGTCCACTTGGAGGAATACTCCTTGTAGCCCTTCCAGTACGCGGTGATGTTGCCCGCGTTGCCTACCGGCAGCAGGTGGTAATCCGGGGCGTCGCCCAGGAAGTCGACGACCTCGAAGGCGCCGGTCTTCTGGCCCTGGATGCGGGCCGGGTTCACCGAATTCACCAGGAACACCGGGTAGTTCTCGCTGAGCTTGCGCGCAACTTCCAGGCAGTTGTCGAAGTTGCCGTCGATCTGGATGATGTCCGCACCGTGGGCGATCGCCTGGGACATCTTGCCCATGGAGATCTTGCCATCCGGAACCAGCACCGCGCACTTCAGCCCGGCCTGGGTTGCGTAGGCGGCGGCCGAAGCGGAGGTGTTGCCGGTGGAGGCGCACACCACGGCCTTGGCGCCGGCAGCCACCGCGGCGGTCATCGCCATGGTCATGCCGCGGTCCTTGAAGGAACCGGTCGGGTTCATGCCCTCGACCTTCAGGTACACCTCGTTGCCGGTCTGCGCCGACAGCGCCGGGGCGTAGACCAGCGGGGTGCCGCCCTCGCCCAGGGTGATGACCTTGGTGTTTTCGTCTACTGGCAGGCGATCGGCATATTCGCGGATCACTCCGCGCCACTGGTGAGCCACGTTAGTTTCCTTCAACTCGCATAACGGATAGAACAGAGTGCACCGTGTCCAGCGCGGTCAGCGCCTCGACGGTGCTGGCCAGGGCCGCTTCGGTGCCCTGGTGGGTCAGGATGCGCAGCTGCGCGCCGGCTTCGGCGTCCACCTGCTGGCTCATCGACTCGATGGAGACCCCGTGCTCGCCGAAGACGGTGGCGATGGCTGCCAGCACGCCGGACTGGTCCTTGACCGACAGGCCAATCCAGTAGCGGGTGTCGATGGCCTCGAAGTCCAGCATCCGTGGCGCCTGGTTGACCGAGCCGTTGGGCAGCGGGGCTCCGGCAGCGATCTGGCGGGCCACGGCAACGACGTCGCCCATGACCGCCGACGCGGTCGGGTTGCCGCCGGCTCCAGCCCCGTAGAACATCAGGTCGCCGGCGTTCTGCGCTTCGACGAACACGGCGTTGAACGCGCCATGCACGGTAGCCAGCGGGTGGCTGCGGCGCACCAGCGCCGGGTAGACGCGCACCGAAATCCCGGCTTCGGCCTGCTCGGCGATGGCCAGCAGCTTGATCACGTAGCCGGCGGCGGCCGCGGCCGCGACATCGGCGGCGCTAACTTCGGTGATGCCCTGGGTCCAGACCTGGTCCGAGGACACGGTGGTGTGGAAGGCCAGCGAAGCCAGGATCGCGGCCTTCGCGGCGGCATCGTGCCCGCCCACGTCGGCGGTGGGATCGGCTTCCGCATAGCCCAGCGCCTGGGCTTCGGCCAGCACGTCGTCGAACGCGGCACCGGTGGTGTCCATGGCGTCGAGGATGAAGTTGGTGGTGCCGTTGACGATGCCCATCACCTTGGTGATGTGGTCCCCGGCCAGCGAGTCCGCAATCGGGCGCAGGATCGGGATGGCCCCGGCCACCGCGGCCTCGTAGCGCAGCTGGGCGCCGTTGTCGGCAGCGATCGCGTTCAGTTCGGCGCCCTTGAGCGCAATCAGCGCCTTGTTGCCGGTGATGACGCTGGCACCCTTGGCAAGGGCGGCGGCGATGTATTCGCCGGCCGGCTCCATGCCGCCGAGCAGTTCGATGACCACATCGGCCTGGGCGATCAGCCCGTGGGCGTCGGTGGTGAAAAGCTCCTGGGGCAGCACTGCATCGCGCTTGGCATCCGGTGTGCGCACGGCAATGCCGATCAGCTGCAGGCCGGCGCCCGAGCGGGCAGCCAGTTCATTTGCATCTTCCAGCAGGATCCGGGCCACCTGGGCTCCGACCGTGCCGCAACCCAGCAGGGCTACCTTCAGGTTCTTTTCGCCGCTCAATTAAACTCCCATGTCACGGGCCAACAAGTCTGTTTCCGTTTCCCTGCGCACGATCAGACGGGCTTGGCCATCGCGTACCGCTACCACCGCGGGGCGGGTGAGGTAGTTGTAATTGCTCGACAGCGCCCAGCAGTAGGCGCCGGTGGCCGGAACGGCGATCAAATCGCCGGCCGCCACGTCATCGGGCAGGTAAACGTCCTTCACGACTATGTCACCTGACTCGCAATGTTTCCCAACTACACGAGAAATAATTGCGTCGTTTTGCGTCATACGGCTAGCCAGCACGGCGGTATATTGCGCGTCGTAGAGCACCGGGCGCGGGTTGTCGCTCATCCCGCCGTCCACCGAAAGGTAGCGGCGCGGGTGCAGGGCTCCGGCCTCGTCTTCCACCTGGACGTCCTTGCGCACGCCGGCCTCGTAGAGGGTGAAGGTGCTCGGGCCGGCGATGGCGCGGCCCGGCTCGATGGAAATGCGCGGGCATTCCAGCTCGAGTTCGGTGCAGGTCGCCGAGACCACTTCGGCCATCTGCCCGGCCAGCTTGGCCGGGGTGGAGGGGTGGTCCTCGGAGGTGTAGGCAATGCCGTAGCCGCCGCCCAGATCCAGCTCGGGCAGGGAAACACCATGAATCGAGCGGATCTTGGCCAGCAGGCCGAGCATGGTGCGGGCGACCATTGCGAAGCCTTCGGCCTCGAAGATCTGCGAACCGATGTGGGCGTGCAGGCCCAGCAGGTTGATGTTCTGCGCCTCGATCGCCTGGGCGACCGCGCGCAGCGCAGGAGAAGTGCCGGAGGCATCGTCCAGGATGGACAGCCCGAACTTCTGGTCCTCGTGCGCGGTGGCAATGGCCTCATGGGTGGAGGCGTGCACGCCGGGGGTAATGCGCAGCATGACCTGCGCGCTCTGGCCCATGGCGTCAGCGATCGAAATCACCCGGTCCAGCTCGTCCAGCGAGTCGATGACCAGGCGCCCGACGCCCATTTCGATGGCGCGGGTGATCTCAGCAGCCGACTTGTTGTTCCCGTGCAGCGAGAGGTTGGCAGCGGGCACCTTGGCGGCGTTGGCCACGGCCAGTTCGCCCCCGGAGCAGGTATCCAGGCGCAGGCCCTCGTCGGTCACCCAGCGGGCCACCTCGGTGCACAAGAACGCCTTGCCGGCGTAGTAGACGTCGACTCCCCCGCACAGCTGCCTGAACGCGTCGTCGAAGGCGGTCTTGAAACCCCGGGCGCGGGCGCGGAAGTCGTTCTCGTCGAGCACGAACAGCGGGGTGCCGAACTCGGCGGCCAGCTGGGAGACGGGAAGGCCCTGGATGGACAGTTCGCCGCCAGCCTCGCGGGAAACCCCCGAAGCCCACTCGATCTGTCGAAGTGCGTTGATGTTTTCCGGGAATTGCAGCCATTGCGGGGCTAGCGGCGATACGGCCATAAGGTCTTACATCCTCTCTGGGGCGGAAACGCCCAGCAGTTCCAATCCATTTGCCAAAATGGTGGTGGCGGCGTCGTTCAGCCACAGGCGGGTGCCGTGCACCGGCGCGACCGCTTCGCCTTCGCCCACCGGGGTGATGCGGGTTGCGGCGTACCACGAGTGGTAGGCGCCGGCGACCTGCTCCAGGTAACGGGCAATGCGGTGCGGTTCGCGGAATTCCGCGGCACCGGCAACCACCGACGGGAACTGGCCGAGCACGGCCAGCAGCTCGTTTTCGGTCGGGTCGGTCAGCAGCGCGGCATCGAAGCCGTCACGGGTCACGCCCT
Organism: Glutamicibacter sp. NPDC055354; assembly: GCF_053644955.1. Taxonomy (NCBI): domain Bacteria; kingdom Bacillati; phylum Actinomycetota; class Actinomycetes; order Micrococcales; family Micrococcaceae; genus Glutamicibacter; species Glutamicibacter sp. NPDC055354. The sequence continues at coordinate 108,271 of NZ_JBSHMB010000001.1, read as the reverse complement.
TGGCGGCGGCATTGCGGGCCGCGGCGCACGAACGGGCATGGGCGTACTGGACGTAGAACACCGGGTTGTCATTGGTGTTCTTCTTCAGCTGCTCTGGATCCAGCGCGATCGGCGAATCAGCCGGGAAACGGGCCAGCGAGTAGCGCAGCGCGTCGGCGCCGATCCAGTTGATCAAATCGCGCAGCTCGATGATGTTGCCCGCGCGCTTGGACAGCTTGGCTCCGTTGACGGAGATCAGCTGGCCGATCAGCACCTCGATGTTCTTGTCCTTGTCATCTCCCGCGCAGGCGGCGATCGCCTTCAGGCGGTTGACGTAGCCGTGATGGTCGGCGCCCAGCAGGTAGATCTTCTCTTCGAAGCCGCGGTCCTTCTTGGACAGGTAGTAGGCTGCATCGGCGGCGAAGTAGGTCGGCTCGCCGTTGGCGCGGATCAGCACGCGGTCCTTGTCATCGCCGAAGTCGGTGGTGCGCAGCCAAACCGCGCCCTCCAGATCGAAGATGTGGCCCTGTTCGCGCAGGCGTGCCACGGCGTCAGCCACCGCACCGCCCTCATGCAAGGTGGTTTCGGAGAAGAACACGTCGAAGCTGACGCCGAAGTCGGCCAGGGTGGACTTGATGTCTTCGAGCTGCGCCTTGTAGGCGGCGTCGCGCAGGGCAGGAATTGCTTCTGCTTCGTCCAGCTCGCGCAGCTGCGGGGCTTGGGCCAGGACGGCGTCGCCCAGTTCCTTGATGTATTCGCCCGGGTAGCCGCCCTCTGGCACTGGCAGGCCGTGGATGCGGTTGTACACCGAACGGGCGAAGACGTTCATCTGGTTGCCGGCATCGTTGATGTAGTACTCGCTGGTCACCGAAGCGCCCGAAGCGCGCAGCACGCGGGAGATGGCATCTCCCAGCGCGGCCCAGCGGGTGTGGCCGATGTGCAGCGGGCCGGTGGGGTTCGCGGAAACGAATTCCATGTTGACCACGTGGCCGGCCAGGGCCTCGTTGCTGCCGTAGGCGGAACCCGCCTCGACGATGGTGCGGGCCAGCTCGCCGGCAGCGCCGGCTTCGAGGGTGATGTTCAGGAAGCCGGGACCTGCGATGTCCACGGCGCCGACTCCTGGGACCGAAGCAAGTCGGGTGGCCAGGATCTGGGCGAAGTCGCGCGGGGCCATGCCGGCCTTCTTGCCCAGCTGCAGCGCGATGTTGGTTGCCCAGTCGCCGTGTTCACGGCTTTTCGGGCGGTCCACGCGTACGGTCTCTGGCACCTCGACGGAGATTTCGCCGGCGGCTACGGCTTCGGTGAGGCATGCGGATATTGCTGCGGAGAGTTCTTCAGGAGTCACCGTTCAAGAATACCGGCAATTGCCGTGCTTCTTCAGCATTCATGACTTGCATCGCCTGTGAGACTGGCCCAACCCGGTGACTTTTGCAACACATGGGTGCCAGGGTGCTGGAATTGCGCAGATCAAGTGACGACCTGATAGTATTTTTCCTGTTGCCCAGCAACACGCCTCTGTAGCTCAGTGGATAGAGCGTCTGCCTCCGGAGCAGAAGGCCGAAGGTTCGATTCCTTTCAGGGGCACCACCTAAATTGCAGGTCCTGGTTACCAGGGCCTGCTATTTTTTTCGCTCTTCTTCTCACGCCGCAGCTCGCGCGAGGCCGCGAATAATCTCCTGTCAGCATTTTCTGGCAGCTTCCCCGTCGCCACAACCTTTAGCTTCGGCTAGGCCCTAAACTCGGATAAACCGACAAGCGTTTAAGGGCACCATGAAAAAAACCATTCTCATTACCGGAGCCAGCGACGGGATCGGGGCCGCATCGGCCCGAGAACTGTCACGACAGGGGCACCTGATTGTCGTTGTCGGTCGGTCGCAAACCAAAACCCAGGCCATCGCCCATGAGCTAGGCGCCAGCTATTTCGTGGCAGACTTCAGCCAGCTCGCACAGGTACGCGGCCTGGCCACGCAGTTGCTCCAGAAGTATCCCCGAATTGATGTGCTGGCTAATAATGCCGGCGGGATCAAGGCAGAGCGCGAACTGACCGTGGATGGATTCGAAAAGACTTTCCAAGTCAATCACCTCGCGCCCTTCCTGCTCACGAATCTGTTGTTGCAACGACTAATCGATTCGGGTGCCACGGTCATTCAGACCGCCAGCATGGCTGCGCGTCTCATGGCCAAATTCGACATTGCGGACCTACAGGGCGAAAACAGCTACTCACCGAGGGCCGCCTACGGCAATGCAAAGTTGGCGAACATTCTGTTCACCTCGGAATTACAGCGGCGCTTTGGCGGTTCCGGGCTTAACGCCGTGGCGTTCCACCCCGGGATCGTTGGCACCAGTTTCGCCTCCGACTCCAAGGGGTTATTGAAGTTCCTTTACCACGGTCCGCTTAGGCGCTTCTTCACGGTCGACTCGAGCAAGGGCGCCGACCAGCTCGTCTGGCTTGCGGAGGCGAAGCCTGGCGTGCAATTCGAACCGGGCGCCTACTACGAGTCGGGAAAGATCGCATCGAAGGTCAACCCGCTGATCCATGATGAGGTACTAGCGAAGCAACTCTGGGACCGCTCGGCGGCCTTGCTTCAAATCCAGAACTGCACTTAGGGGATCTTGGAGTCGACCCGACCGGCCTATTCGGGAACTACTGCCGGCATGGACCGGGCTCGTCATCAATCCGAGATGGCGATACCCGCATCAAATTGCCCGTGGCCGCTAACTGCCCACCGCTTGATGGAAAGAGCGATACGCCATCCACTCGACACTGAATTCGCATCGCTGCCATTCAAGAGTTCCTCGGCAAACTACCCGAGCGAAAACGTGGGAAATCGAAGTACTCTCATGAACTCTTGATTTTATCCCGCTAAAAGATAATCTTGACACATGACGAAACGCCTCTTTGGAATCATTTCACTTGCTTCTGTGATTGCTTTGGCACTGTCTTCATGCAGCCCTTCGACTTCCCCTGAGACAGCGCTTGGAGAGATTCCTTCGTCAGATACGTCGGCCAGCACCTCGGAATCGCCAGATTCCCTAAAGAAGCATGCCGAATTCCTCGCCCAGAGCGAAGACTCCTTCCAGATTCTCAATGAAACTCATTCCGTGGGCTCGACCACTCTGCGCCTCGGGGATCTTCCCGGAGGATTTGATTCAGTTGGCTTCATAATTTCATGTGATGCAACGTCCCCTTGGGAGATTATCCTGCTAGGTGGATCAAAAACCGGTGCGAGTGGTTGCGATTCGAATTCAGAAATATATACGAGTCTTTCTACCCCGGCACATCAAATCAACACCAATGAGGTACAGCTCGAATTCAAAGAGCCGGTGGGAGTCTGGGTCACTGTTTATGCCACGAATGAAGAATAAACAGGCGTTTCCGATGTTTCATTTGGACACTAGGCGAAAAGCCTAAAGACATCGCGCGGCAGCTGACTGTCCGCGCTAATGATTCGGCGAAAGCCTAACCGGCATTGCCGAGAGGGAACCAAAGCTCCACTTAGAGCAATAGCCGGGGAAATTTCGCTTTGTATCGCGCTTACGAGATACCCGGATACCAAGAATCCTGAATCACTAGAATTGCAAAGCTTAGGGATCAACCGTGGATGACTGGGACGCCGGATGCTCGGGCGCAGCAGGATACAGTTCCTCCGGTAGCCCTATAGTGAATCCTTCCTCACGGATACTATGGCCACCGACCCACAGTGAGTGCCGAGCATACTGGTTACCGTCAGTCAGGTGAACGGATACTGCGCTTCCAAACTGCTCTCCAACCACGACCGACACATTTTCAGGTGTAATGCCGTGGTTCTCTAGAATCTGCCGAGTCTGGCTGACCATCTCGTCATTCAGGTTTCCTCCTGGAAATGGCGAAGTAACCCGGCAAACTCCAGTGCGATCGCCAGCATACGCAGCAACTACCAATTCCGTGCCCGCCTGCTCTAACGAGCTGACGGGTTTGCGGCCATCGCAGGTTTCATCGGAGTATTTCCCAGTCAAAGAGCAACCCGACAGCAATCCAGTGATGAGAGCCAGACCGACGACTCCTGTCGCTGCAGCTATGTACGCGCTATGGGTTCTCAATAGTCCACCATTCGTTTCGCAGAAGGTGTTAATCCTAGGCAGGTTTATAGCAATGCATCTTTAATTGCATGAATATTTCTCAAATTCATATTGAGTATCGAAGATCAGCTGCATGAGTAAACCCATTAATGCCACCTATGATGCCAGAGCTGCGGCCGCGTATGTCGCGCTCTCTCATGAGCCAGCAGTTGAAACGGCAGAAATCGAGTCTTCCACTATGCCGTACCTCGTGAATTAGAATCTTGACAGCGCAGGCAGGCCGACAGGTGTAGAACTGATCTATCCTGCTGGTCACTGCCCCAGCCATGTCCAGTCTGCTGATCGCCGGCAATGCACGTGCCGAGGCGCTCTATCGCCGTTGCGGGTACCAATGGACAGGACAGCAAGTCATCGACCGGAGCTCGGGACGCGTCGAGCACCGCCTGCGCAAACCGCTGCCTTAAAACCGACAGACCCCGTCTTCTCGTTTATCAGAGAAGACGGGGTCTGTGCCCAGCACTTAATTACTGGAGCATGGTCTTGTCATCGAGCTGTGCGCCCTTGATCTTGCTGAATTCCTCCAGCAGGCCCTTGACGGTCATCTTGGACTTCTCTTCCTGGTCCAGGTCCAGGATGATCTGCCCGTCGTGCATCATGATCAGCCGGGTGCCCAGCTGCAACGCCTGTTCCATATTGTGCGTCACCATCAACGTGGTCAGCTGGTGGCGTTCGACAATTTCCTTGGTCAGGCGCGAGACCAGCGCGGCACGCTGCGGATCCAGGGCCGCGGTGTGCTCATCGAGCAGCAGGATCTTGGGCTTGGAGAAGGTGGCCATCAGCAAGCTCAGCGCCTGGCGCTGGCCGCCCGAGAGCAGGCCCACCTTGGTTTTCAAGCGGCCTTCCAAACCGAGTTCCAGGCTCTTGAGCTCCTCGACGAACAGCTCGCGCCGCTTGGTGCCTACGCCCAGGCCCAGCCCGCGGAAACGGCCGCGGGCGTAGGCCAGAGCCATATTCTCCTCGATGGACATGGTCGGCGCAGTGCCGGCCATCGGGTCCTGGAATACCCGGCCGATGTACTTGGCGCGGGTGTAGTCGGCCATCCTGGTGACGTTCTTCCCCGCGATGGACACCGAACCGGCATCGGGCTGCAGCTTGCCTGCAACCATATTCAGCACGGTGGACTTGCCGGCGCCGTTGGAGCCGATGACGGTGACGAATTCACCGTCGGACAGGTTCAGGTTGATGTTGCGCAGCGCCTTGCGCTCGTTGACAGTTCCCGGGAAGAACGTGCGCGACAGGTTCTTGATTTCAAGCATTGGTGCGAACCTCTTCCTTGGTTTCAACTGCTGCTGGGGTGCGCTTGAAGTTCTTGATGATCTTCTGGAAGCCCTTCCACTTCGGCAGCAGCAGGGCGACGACGACGAGGACCGCGGAGATCAGCTTCATGTCGTTGACCTCCAGGCCTGCCGACAGGGCCATCTGGATCACCAGGCGGTAGATTACTGCGCCGAAGACCACCGCGATGGCGGCCAGCCAGATGTAACGCTGGGTGAAGATCGCCTGGCCGACGATGACCGAGGCCAGGCCGATCAGGATCAGGCCGATGCCCATGCCGATATCGGCGAAGCCCTGGTACTGGGCGATGACCGCACCGGACAGCGCCACCAGTCCGTTGGACAGCGCCAGGCCCAGGATCTTCTGGTTGTCGGTGCTCACGCCGAAGGAACGGATCATTTCCTGGTTGTCGCCGGTGGCCCGCATGGCCATGCCCAGCTCGGTGTGCAAGAACCAGACGATCGCTGCCACGAAGACCAGGCAGACGGCAAAGAGGATGGCCACCGACGCCCATGAGCCGAGCAGGCCCGAGACGCGCATCGGGCTGATCAGGGTCTCCTCCCCCAGCAAGGGGGTGTTGGCCTTGCCCATGATGCGCAGGTTGATCGAGTACAGCGCGATCATGGTCAGGATGCCGGCGAGCAGGCCGTCGATCTTGCCCTTGGTATGCAGCAGGCCGGTAATGACACCGGCAACCATGCCGGCGAAGAAGGCCAGCACGGTGGCCAGCCAGGGATTCATCCCGTTCACGATGCCCACCGAGGCGACGGCGGCACCGGTGGTGAAGCTGCCGTCGACAGTCAGGTCGGGAAAGTCCAGGATACGGAAGGTCAGATACACCCCGAGCGCCATGATGGCGTAAATCAGGCCGAGTTCAACCGCTGTGATCATGTGTGGATCCTTGAGTTGTAAGTTTTGCAGGTAATCACGACGAAAGGCGAGGCACCAGGTTATGCGCCTCGCCTTGCGTCGGTAAGTTGTTGCCGGGGCTTAGTAGACCTCTACGGCTTCGGACTTCATCTCGTCGGTGAATTCGATGCCTGCCTTCTTGGCGGCATCTTCATTCAGGTAGAGATCGACCTCGGAGATGGTCTCCACCGGCAGGGTTGCCGGCTCGGCCTCGCCCTTGAGCAGCTTCACGGCCATGGCAGCGGTCTGCGCGCCCAGCTTCTCGTAGTTGATGCCGTAGGTTGCGGTAGCACCGCGCTTGACGGACTCGCCGTCAGCCGAAATGACCGGCACGCCGTTCTTCTCGGCAACCTGCAGCAGGCCTTCCAGGGCGGAAACGACTGCGTTGTCAGTCGGAACGTAGTACGCGTCGACATCCAGCGAGCTGGCGGCCTGCTGGACTTCGCTGGACGCCGAGACAGCGGCTTCTTCAATGGTCAGCCCCAGGCTCTTGGCTGCTTCCTTGGCCATCTTCACCTGGACTGCGGAGTTGGCTTCGCCCGAGGAGTAGACAATGCCCACCTTCTTGGCATCGGGCACCAGGTCCTTGAGCAACTGCAGCTGCTCGTCGACCGGGTTCATGTCCGAAGTGCCGGTGACGTTCGCGCCCGGAGCTTCATTGGAGGCGACCAGCTTGGCATCAACCGGGTCGGTCACAGCGGAGAAGAGGACCGGTACCTTGGTGATCGCCTGCGCCGCGGCCTGGGCCGACGGGGTAGCAATTGCCAGCACCAGGTCGATATCCGAATCAGCGGCGAGCTTGCCGGCAATCGAGGTGTTGGTAGCCTGATCGGTTTCGGCGTTGTTCTCGTCGTAGCTGATCTTCTCGCCGGTGTAGCCTGCTTCTTCCATGCCTGCCTTGAAGCCGGTGACCACTGCGTCCAGCGAAGGGTGCGAGACGAACTGGGAGATGCCGATCTTGACGGCCTCGTCGCCGCCCTCCGCGGTGCCCTGCTCGCCACTGCCGCCGCAGGCGGTCAGGGCCAGTGCGCCAGCTGCTGCGATGGCAGCGAATTTCATGGCGGTGAAGCTCTTCATTGAAGTTCCTTTCAAAGTTCCCTTGCGAGTGATTCCCACCGATAGCGCGGAAGCCTGATTATGAAGCGCAACTGGTGCGCAGCATGCGGGAACCGTCCAGGCATCACGTCGATGATTACCCCCGATCTTACATGTGAACGACCTCACCTTGCCTACAATCACGGTCGATTCCTAGACGTTTGCATCTTGATACGGATTCTTGTGGACACAAATGCTCCGCAGGGAAGCAGAATCTGGAAGTTTTGTATTTACCGGCCCGAACTTGTCGACAATTGCTTGGACAATCTGAAAATTTGACTCATGGAGCAATGCGTCCGGGAGCACATTTCCTGCCCCGAATCGGGCTTCGGCCCGGCGGCCACCACGAAAATGCGTGGCGCGAATAGAATGGGAACATCATGGCGCTCAGCATTACGTATCCCGAAGCCCTTCCCGTTTCAGCCCGCCGCGAGGACATCCTCGCCGCGGTCCGCGAAAACCAGGTCGTGGTAATCGCCGGCGAAACCGGTTCGGGCAAGACCACCCAGCTTCCCAAGATGCTCATCGAGCTCGGCCTGGCCGAGAAGGGCATGATCGGGCACACCCAGCCGCGCCGCCTGGCCGCGCGCACCGTGGCCGAGCGCATCGCCGAGGAAATGGGCACCGAAATCGGCGAGGAAGTCGGCTTCCACGTGCGCTTCACCGGCGAGGTTTCGCGCAAGACCAAGCTGAAGGTGATGACGGACGGCATCCTGCTGGCCGAGATCAAGCGCGACAAGCTGCTCAAGAAATACTCGGCGATCATCATCGACGAGGCGCATGAGCGCAGCCTGAACATCGACTTCCTGCTGGGCTATCTCAAGCAGATCATGCCCAAGCGCCCCGAGCTGAAGATCATCATCACCTCGGCCACCATTGACCCGCAGCGCTTTGCCGAGCACTTCGGCAAGCCGCTGCCCGGCGGCGGCGTCGAGCCTGCCCCGATCCTGGAGGTCTCCGGGCGCACCTTCCCCGTCGAATTGCGCTACCGCCCGCTGCAGGCCGAGCTCGATGTCGACGCGGACGAGGCCCGGGAGAACTCGCTGGAGGAAGAACGCGACCCACTGGATGCGGTCACCGACGCGGTCAAGGAACTGAGCGGCGAAGCGCCCGGGGACATCCTGATCTTCTTCTCCGGCGAGCGCGAAATCCGCGACGCGGCCGAAGCCTTGCGCGCCATGGTCACCGCCAACAAGCGCCTGCCGCGCTATGAGGTGCTCCCGCTGTTCGCCCGGCTGTCGCTGGCCGAGCAGCACCGGGTCTTCCACCCCGGTGGCGCCCCGCGCATCATCCTGGCCACCAACGTCGCCGAGACCTCGCTGACCGTGCCGGGCATCAAGTACGTGATCGATACCGGCACCGCCCGCATTTCGCGCTATTCTCACCGCACCAAGGTGCAGCGCCTGCCCATCGAGCGCGTTTCGCAGGCCAGCGCCAACCAGCGTTCGGGACGTTGCGGCCGCGTGTCGGAGGGCATCGCCATCCGCTTGTACTCGGAGCCCGACTACGAGGCGCGTCCGGAGTTCACCGACCCGGAAATCCTGCGCACCAACCTGGCCAGCGTGATCCTGCAGATGATCTCCATGGGCGTGGTCGCTTCGGCCACCGAGGTGGCCAGCTTCCCGTTCGTCCAGCCGCCCGAAGCCAAGGCCATCACCGATGGCGTGAACCTGCTGCGCGAGCTCGGTGCGCTGGAGCAGGACAAGGCCGCGAAGCTGACCGAAACCGGCAGGGCGCTGGCGGTGCTGCCGCTGGATGTGCGCCTGGGCCGGATGATCGTCGAGTCCGCACAACGCGGGGTCGCCAAGGAAGTGATGGTGCTGGCTGCCGGGCTGAGCATCCAGGATCCGCGCGAGCGTCCCAGCGAGGAAACCGGGCAGCGTGATCGTGCGGTGGAGCTGCATAAGCGCTTCGCCGATGACAAGTCCGACTTCATTGCGCTGCTGAATTTGTGGGCCTACCTGCAGGAGCAGCAGAAGGACCTGTCCTCCTCCGCTTTCCGCCGGCTGTGCAAGAACGAGTTCATCAACTACCTGCGCGTGCGCGAGTGGCAGGACCTGTTCACCCAGCTGCGCCAGCTGGCCAAGCCGCTGGGCATCACCATGGCGGCCGCCCCGATAGACCCGGCGGCCAATGAGGACCAGGTGCACAAGTCGCTGCTGTCGGGCCTGCTGGGGCACATCGGGCTCTACGATGAGCGCAAGCGCGACTACCTGGGCGCGCGCGGCACCCGTTTTGCGATCTTCCCCGGCTCGGGCCTGTTCAAGAAGTCCCCGACCTGGGTGATGTCCGCCGAGCTGGTGGAAACCTCGCGGCTGTGGGCCCGCACCAACGCGGCCATCTCCCCCGAATGGGTGGAAGAGCTGGCTCCGCACCTGCTCAAGCGCACCCACTCCGAGCCGCACTGGTCCAAGCGCACCGGTTCGGTCATGGGCTACGAGAAGGTCACGCTTTTCGGCCTGCCGATCATCCCGCGCCGCCAGTTCCACTACTGGCGGGTGGATAAGGACCTGGCTCGCGAGCTGTTCATCCGTCACGCGCTGGTGGAGGGCGATTGGCGCACCCACCATAAGTTCTTCGCCAAGAACCGGGCGCTGCTCGAAGAAGTCGAAGAGCTCGAAACCCGCATGCGCCGCCATGACCTGCGCATTTCCGATGAGGACCTGTTCGCCTTCTACGATGCCCGGGTGGGCGCCGAGGTCTACTCGGAGCGCCACTTCGACCGCTGGTGGAAGAAGGCCCGCGCCACCGATCCGTCGCTGCTGGACTTCGACCCCGAGGCGCTGCTGGCCGAGTCCGATGCGGTTGACGAGGCCGCGTTCCCCACCACCTGGCAGCTGGGCAGCATCCACTTGCCGCTGTCCTACGAGTACAACCCGGCGGCCGCCCCGGGAGAAGGCGATGGCGTGTCGCTCACGGTCCCGGTGGTGTTCTTGAACCAGCTGGATCCCGCGCGCTTCGCCTGGCTGATTCCGGGGTTGCGCCACGAGCTGCTCACCGCGCTGATCCGTTCGATGCCCAAGGCCATCCGCAAGAACTTCGTGCCTGCCCCGGATGTGGCGGCCAAGGCGCTGGCCATGCTGGAGGCGGACTTCGATCCGGCGGCCGATGATCTGGCCGATTCCCTGGCCTTGGTGCTGCGCCGGCTGCGCGGCATGGTCGTCGAGCCTTCGGTCTTCGACTTCTCGACCCTGCCTGCGCATCTGCGCTTCGGCTTCACCGTCACCGATGCTTCGGGGAAGGTGCTGGGCAGCGGCGATGACCTGGCCGCCTTGCAGTACAAGTTCGCCGCGGCCAACCGCGCCGCGCTGGCCAGCGGGGTCAACTCCCCCGGTGTCGCCACCGGCAAGCCGGGGATGCCTGGCAAGCCTGCGGCCGCGTCGAAGGCGCAGTCCAAGAAGAAGGGCGCCGCGGCCACCGCATCGGCGGCCACCGGCGCCTGGGACCAGAAGTCGCTGGATCATTGGCCGCAGCTGGAATCATCAGGCGATACCCTGGGCGATACGCTGCCTGCCAAGGTTACCACCACGGTGATGGGCCAGCAGATCACCGCCTATCCGGGGCTGATGGACACCGGCGAAAAGGTCGACCTGAGTGTTTTCCGCACCCAGGCCGAGCGCGATGCGGCGCACCGAACCGGTGTCATCCGGTTGCTGATGCTGCGCTTGCCGCCTGCCGGGAAGTTCGTGATTTCGCACCTGAAGAACGCTGAGAAGCTGGTGTTCACGCAGAACCCGCACGGGTCCATCGAGAAGCTGATTGCCGATTGCACCATGGCCGCGATAGACCAGCTGGTGCCCGAGAAGCTGCCGATGAACCGCGCCGAATTCGAGGCGCTGTTCGAGACGGTGCGCGCCGAGCAGATCGACACGGTCTTCACGATTACCGCGATCGTGGCGAAGGTCTTTGGCTCCTCGACCCGGATCAACAAGGATCTGAAGAGCACCAACTCCCTGGCGATGTTCGCGGCAGTCACCGATATCCGCTCCCAGCTCGAGCAGCTGATCTATCCGGGCTTCATCGCGGCCACCGGGGCAGCGAACCTGATGCGCCTGCCGCGCTATGTGCAGGGCATCGAGAAGCGCTTGGAGAAGCTGCGCGCAGGTGCTGTCACCCGTGATTCCCAGGCCCTGGTCGTGATCCAGAAGCTGGAAGACGAATACGATACCGCCCTGGATCGGGTTCCGCCCGGAGCCCGGGTGCCGGCGGACTTGGCCCAGGTGAAGTGGATGCTGGAGGAAATGCGCATTTCGCTGTTCGCCCAGGAGCTGGGCACCGCCTATTCGGTCAGCGAAAAGCGCATCCGCAAGGCGATCAAGGATTCGCTGGCGCAGCTATAGCGGCCAGCTGAGGATCCCAACGTAGACGGCGGTGCCGCCCAGCACGCTGAGCACCGCATTGGACTTGAGCAGGTGCAGCACCACGGTGGCCGCCAGGGCGGTGGCCACCGGCCACGCCACGGCCGGATCCGCAATGCCGGCAGGCACCGTGGAAGCAACCAGCACCACCATGATTCCCAAGGGCATGCGCAGCGCCAGGTAGTTGATGAACGCGTTGCTGCGCAATTTGGCGATGAAGGCGAAGGGCAAGGCACGCAGCCCGAAGGTCACTGCGGTGCTCAACGCGATGGCCGAGAAGAGGTAGAGGCTATCGGGCATCGGCTGCTTCTCCCGCCTGCTGCCCGCCGGCCTGCTGAGCGGTGCCGGTGCGCCGGCGCAGCAGGTAGGCCGCCGCAAGTCCGGCAAGGAAAATCGCCATGGCTACCACCATCATGCTCTGCGGTGCGATCCAGCTGGCCGCCACGGCGCTGATCAGCGCCAGCATGGACAGCGGCACACTGCGGTAGGCCTTGAACGCTTCGATCGCCAGCACGGCAAACAATGCGGTCACCGCGAATTCCAGGCCCCTGATGGATTCGGGGATCATTGCGCCCAACAGCGATCCGCCCAGCACGCTGGTGGTCCAGCTTGCATGGAACAGGCTCTGGATGGCCAGGATCCGCGTCGAGGAATAGTCCTTCCGCTCGGCCTGCAGGGTCAGCGCATAGGCCTCATCGGTCAGTGCAAACATGCTGTAGAACTTCGCCCCCTGGCCCTTGACCCGGTGCAGCGGGAAAGAGATCGCATAGAATACGTGGCGGAAATTGACTACCAGCGTGGTCAGGGCGATATGGGACAGCGGCGCCACGGCGGCAAGCAGCCCGATCAAGAGGAATTCCAGGGAACCGGCGAACACCAGCCCGGCAAGCAAGGGAGCTGACCACCAGGGCAATCCCGAGCGCACCAGCAGCACGCCCAGGGCCAGGCCCAATGGCATGACCGCAAGACTGGCGGGAAGCACATTTTTCGCGCCCAGCCTGATCTGCTGCCATCGGTCCTCTTCGGACAAAGGCCGGGAACCTTTAATTGCCAGTTTTTCGCTCATGAAGCAATATTAGGAAATTCCAAGCCAAATATGGTTGCTGATTCTAGCCAACTGACGGGTTGGATCGGCAATAATAGATGCATGGATGATCTTGACCGCGCAATTATTGCCGAACTGGAAAATGACGGCCGCATCAGCAACCTCGAGCTCTCGCGCAGGGTGGGCCTGACCCCCGCTCCCTGCCTGCGTCGCGTCCAGCGCCTGGAGGCCGAGGGAATCATCCATGGCTACAAGGCGATCGTCAATCCCAAGGCCTATGGCAGGGGCTTCGAGGTCACCGTGGCCATTGACGTCGAAATGAACAACGAGCACAGCCTCGACGAATTCGAGAAGGCGGTGGACACCGTTGCCGGCGTCACCGAAATACGCCGCCTCTACGGCCAGCCCGACTACTTCCTGCGCATCCAGGTGGCCGATGCCGAGGCCTACGACCGGGACCTGATTCCCAAGCTGACCGCGCTGCCGGCGGTCCGCCGCGTCACCTCCCACATGACCATGCGCCGGGTGAAGGGCTAGGCACTGCGGGCGTGGCGATCACCTGCACGTCATCTTCGTAGATGATGGTGCCCGGAGCACTGCTTTCCAGCATCTCCCAGCCGATCCGGTGCGCGTCGTGCAACCGCACCTAGGGCTCGACGCGCGCCAGCAGGTGCTGCGCGCTGCCCCTGAACCACGCCACGGCCCCGGGGTTGATCGCATGGTCGTAGATTGCCCGATGGGTGCGGCTCGGGTTCGGATAGGCAGCGTCGTACCAGTCATTGCCCGCACGCAAGATGGCGTGTTCGGCGGCGCTCAGCTTCCCGCCGCGGCCCAGGGAATTGGCCAGCGCGAAAATCCCCAGGTGCACGCCGCGGTGATTGGGCTCGGTGCCCTGGTAGCGGATGAATTGCACCGGCTAGGCCTCGGGCACGAATTCCCCATGGCCATCTTCGCGCAGGCCCGCGCGAAGCGCTTGCGCGTTCTTGTCCATGGCCGCCGGATCCGGGTTATCGGCCGCATTGGACAGGTCGAAGTCCGCCAGCGAGTTGGTCGGCCAGACATGCACATGCAGGTGCGGCACCTCGAATCCGGCGATCATCAGGCCCGCGCGCTGCGCGGAGAACACGCGCTTCTGGGTGCGCCCGATCTTGGCCGCGACCAGGGTCAGGTGCGCAACCAGCTCGTCGGAGGCATCGGTGAACTCGTCGATTTCCTCGCGCGGAACCACCAGTGCGTGCCCGTCGGAGAGCGGCCCGATGGACAAGAACGCCACGCAGGTTTCGTCCTCCCACACGAAGCGGCCCGGGATCTGCCCGTTGATGATCTTGGTGAACAGCGTACTCATTGCTGCCTTTCTTGCTCGATGGCTGAATTCTAGTGGCGGTGCTTCTCGTCGCTCGTGGCGACCGGCGCATCCGGGTAGGAGCAGTATTCGGACCAGCTGCCGGGGAAAAGCCCCAGTGGGATCCCGGCACTTGCCGCGGCCAATACCTGGTGCGTCGCGGTGATCCCCGAACCGCAGTAGGCGGCCGATCCCGGCCTGTGGGCACCCAGCGTCACGAAGCTGGAATGCAGCACCTCCGGCGCCCGGAAACGCATCTGCGCGTCGAGGTTGTCGGTGGTGGGACGGTTCAGCGCACCGGGAATATGCCCGGCCACCGGGTCGATGGGCTCCTCGATGCCCAGGTAGCGCGCGGTGGCCCGCGAGTCGATCAGCGTGCCGGGCAAGGTGTCCAGCTCCTCGTACTCCACCACCGGCATCCGGCCCCACGACAGCGAAACGCTGCCCTTGGCGGCCTGCTCGTAGCCCAGCGCCAGCTCTCCGCCGGCGTCCGTCCAGGCCCCGAGCCCGCCGTCGAGCACCTGCACGCGGTCGAATCCGGCATGGCGCAGCAGCCACCAGGCCCGGGCCGCGGCGAGGGCTCCGGAGTTGTCGTACGCCACCACGTGGCTCTGGGCATTGATGCCCCAGCCGCGCGCGGCCTGCTCGAAGTCCGCCGGCAAAGGCAGCGGGTGGCGGCCGGTATGCTCGCCCGGCGCACCGGAAAGCTCTTTTTCCAGGTCAGCGAACACCGCGCCGGGGATATGCCCGGCAGCGTAGCTCTGCGCCCCGTCGTCGCGGCCCAGGACCCACCGCACATCGAGCAGCACCGGCTGGCCCCCGGCGTCCAGGATTTCGCGAAGCTGCGCGGCGCTTATCAAGGGGTTCATTCGTTGGTGCCTCCCAGCAACTCGTCGAGATGATGTTCGATTCCAGGTTCCAAGCGCACATAGCTGCATCCTGCCCGCTGGGCGATCGCGCCGAGCTGGCGATCGAAAAGCCCAAGTCCGTTGGCGTTGAGCAGCCCGTCGTGGATCGGCATCCAGCACCTAGCATCCACGGCCACCGCGAAGTCGGCAGCCTCGGCCATCTTGCCCCACGGGGCCATCACCGGCAGCAGCAGCACATCCGGCTGCGCCCCCACCGGCACCTGGTAGCTGTCGCCCGGGTGGAAGACCTCCAGCTGGCCTACCGCGCGGTCCCCCAGGAGGTAGCCCACGTTGGCAACCACTGCAATGGAATGGTGGATGGTGGCGTGGGTGCCTCCGAAAGTCCGTACCCGAATGCCGCCGACGATGAAGTCGGCCCCGGCTCGCACCGTCACCACCTGGGATTGGGCCGCTGGCGGCAGCTGGTCGCGCATCGCCTGCGCCAGCGCGGCCGGCGCGTAGAGCTCCAGGATGGAATTCGCCTCCAGCGCGGCGGCAATGGCCGGCTGGTCGGCATGGTCAGCATGCTCATGGGTGACCAGCACGGCATTGATGCCGTCGAACGCGTCGTCAAGCTGCGAAAATCCGCCCGGATCCAGCAAGACCTTGCCGTCGATCGTGCTCGCTTCCAAGCAGGAATGGCCCCTAAGTTTGATGCGCATATCCTTAGCGTAGGCTCAGCGCCCCGCCCATGCCAGAGCCAGACACGCATTGCAACGCAAAGTTGGCTAAAATTGAGGGAAACCGCAGGTGATTGGCCCAGTTCGCTGGCTTATCGCCGGTCCGCAACAAACTCAAGGAATGGTGCACGTCGATGTCCCAGCCAGAAACCCGGGTCACCAAGCAGCGCCTGGCCGTCACCGAGGCACTGGGCGAGGTCGATGATTTCGCCACCGCCCAGCAGCTGCATCGCTGGCTGCAGGATTCGGAGAAGAAGGTTTCGCTGGCCACCGTGTACCGCCTGCTGCAGTCCATGGCCGACGATGGCCTGGTCGATGTGCTGCGCAGCGGAGATGGCGAAGCCCGCTTCCGCCAGTGCGTCACCGAGGTCCACCACCATCACCTGGTCTGCCGCGTTTGCTCCAAGACCGTCGAGGTACTTGCCCCTTCCGTCGAGCGCTGGGCCGCTCGGGTTGCCGCGGAGCACGACTTCTCCGATCCCGAGCACACCGTGGAAATCTACGGCCTCTGCGCCGACTGCCGTGCCAAAGCCAAGGCTGGCGCCCCCGCTGCCTCGTAGCCCTTTCCGCTACCTGGACCTGGGTCCAGCGGACTGTTCGGCGCCCCAAGAGTTCGGTAATCCCCAGCTGAATCATTCGAAGACATATTCGAACAATGGGCGTATACTAGTACTATGCTCGAAGCAAAGGCGCACGGAAACAGCCTAGCCCGCCCAGCAGATCAGCCGGATTTCGAATCCCACCTGATCCAGCTGCAGAACGACCTGTCATGGTTCCATGACCACGGCGGCAAGGCCGCGTGCGCCCGGGTTATCGAATCCGTCGAAGGACTGGTCTCATCCTTGCGCTATCAGCAAGCCGGCCTGGCTCACCAGTTGGAGAAGGAAGTCCTGCGCGAGAATGAAGAGCGCGGCACCAACATCGATGACCAGGTCCGCGGAGCGGCCAGCCGCGTTGCCATCGCCCGCAAGCAGACTCAACGCGGTTCCAGGAACTACCTGGCCAATTGCCGCATCCTCTTCGAGGACACCCCGAATATCGCTGCCGCATTCTCCCGTGGTGAATTCACCGAAGCGCAGATCAACGCGATGCTCACCCCGCTGCAGGAAGTCCGGCCATTGCGCCGCACCGAGTTCGATGCGATCTACGGGCAGAATCCAGACATGTTCGAATCCATGGGCCCCAAGCGCATCAAGGAAACGGTCACCAGCTTCACGATCAAGTACGCATCGGACCGGGAAGACAAGAAGCTGAAGGAAGCCAACCAGCAACGCTACGTTCGCTTCCGCACCGATCGGGAAGCAGGGTGCGTCTTCCTCCAGGCCCGTCTGCCTATCGTTGGCGGAACCGGATTGCAGATGACGCTGCGAAACCAGTCATGCAGGATCAAGCGCAAGGGCGATGCCCGCACCCGCACCCAGATCCAGGCCGATCTGCTGGCCCGCTACATGTTCTTCGATGAAAACAATGAGCAGAAGATCAACGTCCAGCTCGGACTGGTCATGACCGATAGAGCGCTGTTCATGGGTGATCGCGAACCGGCCTACTTGGAAGGCTACGGCTTCATCCCCGCGCAGACTGCGCGGGAACTCATTGGCGGCCACCAGATTCCCAACGAGCTGACCTTCGCGGAAATGGAAGCCGAACTCGCCCCCGAGAATATTGAGCGGATCGAAGTGATGACGGAGATAACTCGTCTCTACACCGCTCCCGGGGACCAGGAACTAATCGCGATGGATTCCAAAGCCCGGATCTTCCCGGATAAGCTCAAGAGGTTCATCGGGATTCGCGATCGGCATTGCCGAACGCCCTTCTGCGACGGGCTGGTCGAAGAAACAGACCACGTGCTCCAGTATGCACGTGGCGGCAAGACGACCGTGGCCAATGCTTCGGGCCGTTGCGCGACCTGCAACAAGGCAAAGCAGGCCGACGGCTGGTACGAGTACACCGCTTTCCGCGATCGGCACTCGATGATGATCTGTCCGGGGTCGGCAATGTCCTATCGATCCACTGCGCCACCGGCAACTGGATTCATGCACAAGCCATTCCCGCAACTAATGCGCGACTCGAAATGGTTCGCTGATTTCAAGGAACGGCTCACCAGGCCCGACGGACCAGGAACTACTGAAACCTAGGCAACGGCGCGCGTTCTGCCGCGCCCATGCCGCGCGGCCCCTCACCTTTCTGCAATTTACCGCACGAGGGCCAGCCCCGGACCCGTCAGGCCCACAGCGTGCTTGCTTCGGCCTGAAACCAGCATCAGCAGTTCCAGGCGCGGTCCTGCAATCTGCGGGCCGATGCCCAGCCGGAAGCCTTCGTCGTCGCTGCACAGCTGGACCCTGCTCGCTAATTCCTTGGCACCCCCAACACCTTGCGGCGTGGCTGCCTGGTATTTGATTGCTGGCTCCAGGGATTCTGCAGGATAGGCCCGTTTCAGGCCCACGGCACGACGGATGTCTTCCCCATGGGCGATTTCCTCCACCAACCGGCTGGCAATCGGAACCGGTGGAGTGGCCCGCAAAGCCGCGACCTCAACGAGCCTGCGCAATGTCCCATCGGGAGTTGCGGCCTTCTCGGCGGCCACGCCATTGTCGTTCTGGCGGTCCAAGCTGAATCCGGCCTTGGGCATCCCGGCAAGCAGGCGGAAGAAAGTCGCACGCGCGTTATCTGCCAAATGAGCAGCCACGTCATGGACGCTCCACCCATCGCACAGGGAGGGAACTTCCCACTGATCCGGATCCAAAGTTCCCAGATCATCGATCAGGGCCAGGCGTTCGGCATGCACCAATGGCCAGATTTCACTGGCTGGAATTTTGCTCATGCTCCAGCTTGGAGGTTCGGCTGCCGGCTAGTCAACCGAGCCCGGAACCAGCGGGGGCGCGCTGGCCGAATGCAGCTCCTAGACTTGGTGGCGGCGAGGGGAACGCACCGCTTCGATTCCGCGGCAGACCACATAGATCACGAACGAAATCGTGGTCACATACGGACTGATCGGCAAGGAACCAGCCAACGCAAGAAGGATGCCGCCCACGACAGCCAGTTCCGCGAACACGATGGAGAGCACGACGGTGATGACCGGATTGGAGCTCACACGCATGGCGGCTGCGGCGGGCGTGATAAGCAGCGCCAGCACCAGCAAGGCACCGACCACTTGAATCGTCACCGCTACAGCCAGCGCCAGGATCATCATGAAGACGATGGACAGGCCAGCCGTGCGCACGCCCCGGGCATTGGCAACCACCGGGTCCACCGAAGCGAAGGTCAGCGGACGCCAAATAACCAGCAGCGCGATCACTACCACCGCCGAAAGGACCAGCATTCCTGTCAATTGCACGTCATCCACGGCCACGATCTGGCCGGTCAGCAGGCCAAACTTATTGGCGCTTCGCCCCTCATACAGCGAAAGGAACAAGATGCCCAGGCCAAGGCCGAAAGGCATCAGCACGCCGGTGATGGAATTCCGGTCCCTCGCCCGGGTTCCGAGAATGCCAAGGATCAGCGCCGCGATCATGGACCCGAACACCGAGCCAGTCACCACGTCGGCTCCGATGAGCAAGGCGAAGGCCGCCCCCGCAAAGGACAGCTCAGCGATGCCGTGCACGGCGAAAGCCATGTCCCGCATCATGATGAAGATGCCGATCAGACCGCCAACCACGCCCAGAACTGCACCGGCAATCAGGGAATTGGTCACCAGCGGAAGCAGCAGTCCGTAATCCTGGAAGTTGAACGCCTTCTCGATGAGATCCGAAAAGTCCATGTCCTGCTCCTACTTTCCGGTCTCTAGATCGATTTCTTCAACGTGGTCGTGCCCATCGGCTGGCAATGCCCGATTGCCGTCGCCCGAGACCACCACGATGCGGCCATTGACCCGCAGCACCTCGACCGGAGCACCGTAAAGTTCGGTGAGCACCGCAGACTGCATGACTTCATCCACGCTGCCCAGATGGAAGCGGCCTTCGGCCAGGTACAGGACGCGGTCGACATAGGGCAGGATCGGGTTGATCTCGTGCGTCACGAAGACTACCGCGCTGCCGCGCTCTGCGGCCTGGCGGTGTATCACTTCGCTGATCGCCTGCTGGTGATTGAGGTCCAGGGAGAGCAGCGGCTCGTCGCATAGCAGTACCCGGGGATCACTGGCCAAAGCCTGCGCTGCGCGCAGGCGCTGCTGCTCGCCTCCGGAAAGGTCGGACACCGCACGGTTGGCGTAGGCGGTAGCGCCGACCAGTTCCAGCAGTTCGTCGACCTTGTTGCGCACGGCCCTGCGGGCCACGCGAATCCCGGGCCGGGTTCCATCCAGTCCCAGTGCGACCAGGTCGCGAGCGCGCAGGGGAACGTTGTCCCCGAAGGGGCGCTGCTGCGGGATCAACCCCACGGCAGCCGACCCCCGGCGCACGGCCTCCCCGGCGATCGAGACCCTGCCTCGATTGAGCGCGGTGGTGCCGAGCATCGTGTTGATGAAGCTGGTCTTGCCCGAGCCGTTGGGCCCTAGAACTGCAAGGAACTCCCCCGCCGCTATGGATAGGTTGAGTTCATCCCAGAGCACGCGGGAGCCATAGGCAAGGCGCGCGTCTTCAAACCTGACGATGGGGGTCTCTGTCATTGACTGCTTTCTGGATTGCGCTGGCTGAGGATGGGCCGGCAACGAAAAACTGCGGCACCCGCAATGGGTGCCGCAGTCAATCGTATCAGTTGCGAGTCATTCGCAATATGCACTCTGGGGTGAGCTTGAGCTAATTTGCCCGTTTTTCGCTGCGAGGCGGGTTGACGCGTTTTCGCGTGGTATCGGTGATTTCACCGACCAGCACCTCGATCACGTCCTCCAGGAAGAGCACGCCGAGCGTTGCCCCCGACTCGTCGACAACCGCCGAAAGGTGGTTGCCTTCCTGCCGCATCGCTTCCAGGGCGGCCTCGATTTCGGTGTCCTGCTCCAACCGGCCCAGCGGGTGCAATGGCAAATCAAGCAGTGGCTGCGTGGAGTGGGCATCATCGATGAGCATCACGTCCTTCACGTGCCAGTAGCCCACCGGAACCTCGTTTTTGGTGATCACCATGCGCGAGAATCCGGTCTTGCCGACCTTCTTCTCGAAAGCGCGCGCGGTGGTCTGCCCGTACTCCAAGGTGAACAGGTCATCCAGCGGAACCATGCAGCTGCGCGCGGTAACCGAGGAGAATTCCAGCGCTTTGGTCAAGCGTGCGGCATCGTCCTCATCCAGCGCGCCTTCCTCGGATGAAGCATCGATGATCGATCGAACTTCAGCGGCGGTATACGAGCTGGCCACCTCATCCTTCGGTTCAATACCGAAAGCGTGCAGCACCAGGTTCGCCACGCCATTGAGCGACGCCGTAATCGGCTTGAGCACCTTGGACAGGCCGACCAGTGGCATGGCCAGCAGCAGCACGGCCTTGTCCGCAACGGAAACCGAAATGTTCTTCGGCACCATTTCGCCGAAGGTCACGTGTAGGAAGGTCACCACGATCAAGGCAATCAGGAACGCTACGGTGTCCGCAGCGGATTCGGCCATGCCGATCATGGTCAGCGGTTCGGCCAGCAGGTGGTGGATCGCCGGCTCCGAAATATTCAGGATCAGCAGCGAGCAAACGGTAATGCCCAACTGGCACACCGCGAGCATGATCGAAACATGCTCCATGGCGTACAGCGCGATCTTTGCCCGCTTATTGCCCTCGTCGGCCAAGGGTTCAATCTGCGAACGACGCGCACTCATCACCGCGAATTCGCCGGCAACGAAGAAGGCATTGCCAGCCAGCAGGACAATCAGCCAGACCAGGCCCATGAAGTCATTCATTGCCATCCTCCTGCACTGCTGGTTCGAAACGAACCTGCGAGATGCGGCGGCCATCGAGCTCGGTCACCGTGAAGGTGCCATGCTCGGTGGCGACGCGGTCATTGAGTTCAGCCAAGCGGCCCAATTCGGCGAGCATGAAGCCGCCGATGGTTTCGTAGGTCGACTCTTCCGGGATGACGTCCGTATCGAAGTTCTCGTTGATCTGGTCCGGGCGGTACATGCCCGGGAACAGCCAGTTGCCGTCGGGCTGGGTGACGGCTTCCTCCTCGTCCTCGTCGTGCTCATCGGAAACTTCGCCGACGATTTCTTCGACCAGGTCTTCAAGGGTCACCAGACCAGCGGTTCCACCGTATTCGTCCATCACGATCGCGACCTGGAATTCGGCGGCGCGCAACTGCTCAAGCAGCACATCCAGGTGAATGGTTTCCGGAACGTACAGCGCGTCGCGGGCGAACTCGCCTACCTGCAGCGCTGCGCGGCGTTCACGGGGCACCGAGACAATTGCCTTGACGTGGCAGATACCCTGGATTTCATCGGTGGATCCGGTGGTGACCGGGAAACGCGAGAAGCCGGTGTCCGCGCTGACCTCGATCAGCTCGGAAAGGGCCGCCTCGGAATCAATGGTGGACATCGAGGTTCGCGGGGTCATCACGTCGGCGGCGGTGCGCTCGGAGAATTCAATGGTGGATTCCACGAAGCGAGCGGTCTGCACATCCAAGGTGCCCAGCTGAGCCGAACGGCGGACCAGCGATGCCAGTTCCTGCGAGGAGCGGGCCGCGGAGATTTCTTCCTTGGCTTCGAGTCCGAAGAACTTGCGCAGTACCGCATTCGAGAAGCCGTTGAGCACGATGATGGCCGGCTTGAAGATGGCGGTGAAAACCAGCTGCGGGCGGGCCAGCAGCTTGCCAACCTTCATCGCCTGGGCAATTGCCATGTTCTTCGGGACCAGTTCGCCGATCAGCATCGAAAGCAAAGTGGCAACGACCATCGAGATCACCACGGCAATGGCCAGCGAACTTGCGGCCGGAATGCCGAATTGTTCCATCAACGGCTCGAGCAGCGCGCTCATTGCGGGTTCAAGCACGTAGCCGGTCAGCAGCGTGGTCAGCGTAATGCCCAGCTGGCAGCTGGACAGCTGGGTAGAGAGGGAGGTGAGGCACTGCAGCAGCGGCTTGGCGCCACGCTCGCCGTCATTTACGGCACGCTGCACGGTGCTTTTATCCAGGGCGACCAGGGAGAATTCCACGGCCACGAAGAAGCCGGTGCCGAGAATCAGCAGCAGGCCGAAAAGTATTGAGAGCCATTCCATAGGCGTTTACCGCCGCCTATTCACTGGCGTGCGAAGTTCAGTTCCAGTGCCGACAGGGCGGCAACTAGAAGGCTCCAAAAGGGAGGCGGAACTTCCTGAACATGGACTGTTGTGGCCGGCACTGCGCCCTTGGGCGGCACACCGGCTTGGAGAGTGGGATTCCATAGTGCGAATTAGTCTATCGAACGAAGGGCCATTGCGCACCACTTCGACACATGCTCGCCCAGCGGTGCTTTGGATACGCTGAACGGCATGTTAGGCGCAACACTTTCGTGACATTACATACGTGCCGTGGCCAAGTGGGCGGAAAAGTCACTAGACTGGTGCGCAGGTCTAGAAATCTTGTGGGCCGCAGTGGTCGTATCACGTCCTCGAAAGACCACCGGCTCAAGCTAGAACAACGTAGAAATCAGGGAAGAGGCGTTGCACGTGCCAGAGCAAGCACACCACCGACTTACTGAAGAGTTTGGTGGAAACGAGTGGCTAGTAGACGAGCTGTTCGAACAGTATCTCGTCGACAAGAACTCGGTAGATAAGAAATGGTGGGATATTTTCGAATCTCTCGCCGCCGAAAAGAAGGCACCAGCAGCACCGGCAGCGCAGCCGGCGCCAGCAGCGGCAGCACCTGCCGCAGCGTCTGCAGCCAACGGGCAGGGTGCGCCACGCGCCGCAGCCCAGGCCCGTGCCTCCGAACCAGCACCGGTTGCCAAGGCAGCACCAGCTCCGGCCGCTGAAGCCAAGAAGGCCGAGCCAGCACTGAAGACTGCGCCGATCCCGGCACAGGCTCCGAAGGCCACGCCGTCCACCGAACTTTTCGGTGAGGAAAAGCGCACCCCGCTGCGTGGACCAATGAAGGCCATCGCAACCAACATGGATGCCTCCCTCACCGTGCCTACCGCTACCACCGTGCGTGCCGTACCGGCCAAGGTGATGATCGACAACCGCATTGTCATCAACAACCATCTCAAGCGTGCTCGCGGCGGCAAGATCTCCTTCACCCACCTGATCGGCTTCGCCGTGATCCGTGCGCTGAAGCAGATCCCGTCGATGAACGTCACCTACGACGTGATCGACAAGAAGCCAACTGCGATCCAGCCAGCCCACGTGAACTTCGGCATCGCGATCGACATGCCGAAGCCGGATGGCACCCGCATGCTGGCCGTGCCGAACATCAAGGCTGCCGAGACCCTGAGCTTCAACGAGTTCTGGGCCACCTACGAAGACCTGATCAAGCGCGCCCGCGGCAACAAGCTGACCGCTGACGACTACGCAGGCACCACCGTTTCGCTGACCAACCCAGGCGGCATCGGCACCGTTCACTCGGTTCCACGCCTGTCCAAGGGCCAGGCCGCGATCATCGGCGTTGGCGCACTGGAATACCCGGCAGAGTACCGCGGCTCCTCGGAGAAGACCGTGGCCGCCCTGGGTATCGGCAAGCACATCACCCTGACCTCCACTTACGACCACCGCGTCATCCAGGGTGCAGGTTCGGGCGAATTCCTGAAGCTGGTCGAGTCGCTGCTGCTGGGCGAGCAGGGTTTCTACGACGAGATCTTCGAGCAGCTGCGCATCCCTTACGAGCCGGTTCGCTGGGCCGTTGACAACCAGGTCGACATCGACCTGCAGGTCAACAAGGTTGCCCGCATCCAGCACCTGATCAACTCCTACCGCGTGCGCGGCCACCTGATGGCCGATACCAACCCGCTGGAATACGTCCAGCGCAAGCACCCGGACCTGGACATCAATTCCTACGGCCTGACCCTGTGGGATCTGGACCGCGAATGGCTGGCCGGCGGCCTGGGCGGCAAGGACCGCGGCCTGCTGCGCGACATCCTCGGCGTGCTGCGCGATGCCTACTGCCGCACCATCGGCACCGAGTACATGCACCTGCAGAACCCCGAAGAGCGCGAATGGTTCCAGGCCAAGCTGGAATCCGGCTACGCCAAGCCAAGCCGCGAAGAGCAGCTGCGCATCCTGAGCAAGCTCAACTCCGCCGAGGCTTTCGAGACCTTCCTGCAGACCAAGTTCGTCGGCCAGAAGCGCTTCTCGCTGGAAGGCGGCGAATCGCTGATTCCACTGCTGGATGCGATCATCTCCGACGCAGCCGACGAGCAGCTGGACGAGGTCGCGATCGGCATGGCCCACCGCGGCCGCCTGAACGTGCTGACCAACATCGCCGGCAAGACCTACGCACAGGTCTTCCGCGAATTCGAAGGCACCGCAACCCCGGGCTCGGTCCAGGGTTCGGGCGATGTGAAGTACCACCTGGGCACCGAGGGTTCGTACACCTCGGATGCCGGCAACCAGACCAAGATCTACCTGGCTGCCAACCCATCGCACCTGGAAGCAGTCGATCCAGTGCTCGAGGGCATCACCCGCGCCAAGCTGGACCGCCTGAACCAGAAGAACACCGTGCTGCCGATCCTGGTCCACGGCGACGCCGCATTCGCCGGCCAGGGCGTGGTCTCCGAGGTACTGGCCATGAGCCAGCTGCCCGGCTACAAGACCGGCGGCACCGTGCACGTGATCGTGAACAACCAGATCGGCTTCACCACCGCGCCGAGCTCCTCGCGCTCCTCGGTGTACGCAACCGACGTTGCACGCACCGTGCAGGCTCCGATCTTCCACGTCAACGGGGATGACCCGGAGGCAGTGGTGCACGTGGGCCAGCTGGCCTTCGAGTACCGCCAGAAGTTCGGCAAGGACGTCGTCATCGACCTGGTGTGCTACCGCCGCCGCGGCCACAACGAGGGCGATGACCCTTCGATGACCCAGCCGATCATGTACAACCTGATCGAAGCCAAGCGCTCGACCCGCAAGCTGTACACCGAGGCCCTGGTGGGCCGCGGCGACATCACGCAGGAAGAAGCCGAGAACGTGCTGGCCGAGTACAAGGAGAACCTGGAGCGCATCTTCGCCGAGACGCATGCGGCCCAGACTTCGCCGATCCCGATCATCACCCCGGGCTCGACCATCAACGACCTGGAGAAGCCATTCGCCCAGGCTGCCGACGAGAACACCGTCGACGGCGCACGCGGCTCGGCCATCACCGCCCAGACGCTGGCGAAGATTGGTGCCGCCCACCTGGATATCCCGGCCGGCTTCACCATGCACACCAAGCTGAAGTCGCTGCTCGAGCGCCGCGAGAAGATGTCCCGCGAAGGCGGCATCGACTGGGGCTTCGCAGAACTGGCAGCCCTGGGCACCTTGACCATGGAAGGCGTGCCGGTCCGCCTGGCAGGCCAGGACTCGCGCCGCGGCACCTTCGTGCAGCGCCACGCAGTCTTCCACGACCGCGAGAACGACACCGAGTGGTACCCGCTGCACCACCTGGCCGAAGACCAGGCACCGCTGTGGATCTACGACTCCCTGCTCTCCGAATACGCCGCGCTCGGCTTCGAGTACGGCTACTCGGTAGAACGCCCGGATGCACTGGTCATGTGGGAAGCGCAGTTCGGCGACTTCGTCAATGGCGCGCAGACCGTGATCGACGAGTTCATCTCCTCCGCAGAGCAGAAGTGGTCGCAGTCCTCCTCGCTGGTCATGCTGCTGCCGCACGGCTACGAAGGCCAGGGCCCGGACCACTCCTCGGCCCGCATCGAGCGCTTCTTGCAGCTGTGCGCCGAAAACAACATGGTCGTTGCCCAGCCTTCCACCGGTGCAAACCACTTCCACCTGCTGCGCCGCCAGGCCTACGCCCGTCCGCGCAAGCCGCTGATCGTCTTCACCCCGAAGCAGCTGCTTCGCCTGAAGGCCGCGGCCAGCTCGGTAGAGGACTTCACCACCGGAGGCTTCCGCGAGGTCATCGGCGATGCGTCGATCACCGATGCGAACGCCGTGGACAAGGTGCTGCTGTGCTCGGGCCGCGTCTACTACGATCTGCTGGCCGCTCGCACGAAGACGAACGACACCAAGACCGCACTGGTACGCGTCGAGCAGCTCTACCCGGCTCCGGCCGAGCAGATCGCTGCCGAACTGGCCAAGTACCCGAACGCCGAGGTGGCTTGGGTCCAGGACGAGCCTGCGAACCAGGGTCCATGGCCGTTCTTCGGCTTGTACGTTGCACCGGCACTGCAGCAGAAGATCACCTTGATCTCCCGCCCGGCATCGGCTGCGACCTCCGCTGGCAATGCAAAGCGCCACGACGCAGAAAACGCAGTGCTGATCCAGCAGGCTTTCGCCCGCTAGACCGCATCGCTTGAACGCTGCTGGCCAACTGTTGCCGGCGAACTATCCGGGGGTTCCACCTCGGAGGTTCGCCGGCAACAGCGCTTTAACCCGGCGCTGGTTTTTCGCAGGGAATTGTGGGGTTTAACCAATGACCGCCTCCCCCGATGCCAGCGTTCCGACTGCTAAGGTGGGGAGCGATTCATCATTTTTGAGCCAACGAAAGGTCGCCCAGTTGGAGTTACGCACAATCCGAATTACCGCAATCGGAGATGAGCTACTGGCCGGACATGGCGACCCGCGGGGCCTGGGCTGGTTCGGCCGCGTCATGGCCCGCACCCAGGATCCGGCACTGCGCCTGCAGTCCTTCGTCCTGGCTTCCCCGGCCGAGGGATCCGAAGCGCTGGCCGAACGCTGGCTGGGGGAAGCTTCCCGCCGATTCAGCGACCAATACGAAAACCGCCTGGTCATCGCGCTCTCGGACCGCGACGTCGATCTGGATGTCACCACCGCGCGCAGCCGGCTGAATCTGGCCAACATCCTGGATTCGGCTTCGCAGATGAACATCAAGGCCTTGCTGGTCGGCCCGGCCCCGGGCCTGGATGATGCGCGCAACCAGCGCGTGGCAGAACTGAACCGCGTCTACTCGGATGTGGCGCTGCGCCGCAACCACCACTACGTCGATACTTTCACGCCCCTGCGTTCCCATGCCCAGTGGCGTGCCGATCTGAACGCTTCCGGCGGGGTGCCCGGCCAGGCAGGCTACGGGCTGATGGCCTGGCTGGTGCTGCACCGCGGCTGGTATTCCTGGCTGGAGTTGCCTGAGCCAGGCGAGGGCTAGGGACCGCCGGTCCGTTAGGAAAATGGGCCGGAAGTGTGAAAGACTATGAGCCGGCCCGAATTTTCGGGAAGCAATATTGTTCCCT
This sequence comes from Glutamicibacter sp. NPDC055354, assembly GCF_053644955.1. Taxonomy (NCBI): domain Bacteria; kingdom Bacillati; phylum Actinomycetota; class Actinomycetes; order Micrococcales; family Micrococcaceae; genus Glutamicibacter; species Glutamicibacter sp. NPDC055354. The sequence goes on along the minus strand of NZ_JBSHMB010000001.1, from coordinate 80,355 downwards.
CTAAGGAGTCACCATGTCGAAGCGCGCTCGTAAGCGTCGCGATCGCAAGCGTGGCGGTGCCAACCACGGCAAGCGCCCAAACAGCTAAGCGAAGCGAACAAAAAAGAACCCCGTACCCTTCGAGATCAACTCGGAAGATACGGGGTTTCTCTTTGCCGTGCTAGTGGCCTGATTCCACGCGGATCTGCGAGATCCGCGCGATGATGCTGGCCTTCAAGGTCTGCGGGGCATGCTCCTGGCAGCTGCGGCGCACCACCGAGCGGATGATGCACTCCAGATCGTACTGCTCGGTGCATTCCGGGCAGCCATCCAGATGGGACTTGACCTCCTTGAGGTCATCGAGCGTCAGCGCTCCGTCGAGGTACTCGTAGATGCGGACGATGCGGTCATCGGCGCAATCACCCATTGAATTGCAATCCATCTTATTTCGCTCCTCGGTCAGCCTTGGCGGCACTCTTGCTCTGGGTGCCGGTGGCGATCCCACGATCTGCTGCGTAATCGGCCAGCAGTTCCCTCAAGTTCTTCCGTCCGCGATGCAACCGGGACATCACGGTGCCGATCGGCACGCCCAGGATCTCGCTGGCTTCCTTGTAGCTGAAGCCCTCGACATCCACGAAGTAGACGGCCATGCGGAAATCCTCGCCGATCGACTGCAGCGCGGCTTTCACATCCGAATCCGGAAGATGGTCCAACGCCTCGGCCTCGGCTGAGCGCAAGCCGGTCGGCGAATGCTCCATCGCCTGGGCCATCTGCCAATCCTCGACCGTATCGGTGGAAGTGCGCAGCGGCTCGCGTTGGCGCTTGCGGTACAAATTGATGTACGTGTTGGTCAGGATGCGGTACAGCCAGGCCTTCAGGTTGGTGCCCGGCTTGTACTGGTGGAAGGCGGAATAGGCCTTGGTGTAGGCCTCCTGCACCAAATCCTCGGCATCCGACGGGTTGCGCGCCATGCGCAGGGCAGCCGAATAGAGCTGGTCCACGTACTGCATCGCGTCACGCTCGAAGCGTTCGCGGCGCTGCTGCTCGGACTCGGAGGCCACATCGGGCAAATTCTCGTCCACACTCTTGTTGTTCATCACTGCCGAGTCTACGCGTTCGAACGGCTTTATGCGCGTGCCAGCGCGGGCCCGGGCCGGCCGCGGTTGCTCGGCGACGGCGCAAGCGGTGCCGCCGGCGTTTGAAGTGTCCTGTCGTATCGTCACAGTAGGTATAACCAGCGGAGCTAAAGCCTTATTCCCGCACCGATCTCGGCTAGAATTAGGCAGTGGGCGCACAGTACTTGCGGTACTGCCAGCGGCCCCGAATTGAAGCCTCGAGCCTAAGGATCTACCAATCAGCACTGCAAGCGCCCCCGGGAGCCCCCTCGATCAGCTGCACGACGCAGAAAAGAACTGGTGGGCAGCGCCCTATGCCGCCGCCGGACTGGATGCAACCGTCCCGGTGCCAGCTTCGAAGTCGCTGACCAACCGGTATCTGATCCTTGCGGCCCTGGCCTCCTCGCCATCCACGATCCACAACACGCTGATCAGCCGCGACACCGAGCTGATGCTCAGCGCCCTGGCCGGATTCGGGGTCGGGATCAAGCGCACCGAGCAGGCCGACGGCTCCACCACCGTGGACATCACCCCGGGCCAGCTGGCCGCCGGACCGCTGGCGATCGACTGCGGCTTGGCGGGCACGGTGATGCGCTTCGTTCCCCCATTGGCTGCCGTCGCCGGCGCCAAGGTGGCCTTCGACGGCGACGCCGCGGCCCGCGTGCGGCCCATGGCCCCGGTACTGGACGCGCTGGCAGCCTTGGGCGCCCGCATCGACTACGCCGGGAGCACCGGCATGCTGCCCTTCACCATTGATGCCAGCGAGCTGAAGCAGGATGCCGAAGTGGTCATCGACGCGTCGGGCAGCTCCCAGTTCATCTCCGCGCTGCTGCTGGTTGGCCAGGCACTGCCCGGCGGGCTGAAGCTGCGCGCCGCGCCGGGGCCTATCGCTTCCCCGGACCACATCGCGATGACCGTCCAGACCCTGCGCGATTTGGGCGTAGAGGTAAGCGTCGATGCCGATGCGCGCGGCTGGAGCATCGTCCCGGGCCAGCTGGCGGGCTTCACCGTCACCGTGGAACCGGACCTGTCCAACGCCGGACCGTTCCTGGCCGCCGCGCTGGCGAGCCATGGCACCGTGCGCGTGCCCTTCTGGCCTGCCAGGACCACCCAGGTCGGCGGCAAGTGGGTAGAAATACTGGCCGCGATGGGAGCGGAAGTCAGCCACGGCGGCGACGGCGTGCTCACCGTGCGCGGAACCGGAGTCATCCGCGGCATCGACTACGCCGATGCCTCCGAGCTGGCCCCTACCCTGGCAGCACTGTGCGTGCTGGCCGATTCGCCGAGCAAGCTGACCGGCATCGGGCACCTGCGCGGCCATGAAACCGATCGGCTGGCCGCGCTGGAAACCGAATTGTCAAAGGTGGGCGCCAGAATCACCGCCACCGCGGACGCGCTGGAAATCGTTCCCGGAGCCCTGCAGGCAGCGGATATCGATTCCTACGAGGACCATCGCATGGCGACCGCCGGTGCCCTGCTGGGCCTGGCCATCGACGGGGTGCGCGTGGAAAACATCGCCACCACCGCCAAGACCATGCCGGATTTCCCGCAGCTATGGTCCCGCATGGCGGCTACCGCAAAGGGCCAGGGCTAATGCGCTACTCCGACTACGACGAATCCTCGGTCCGCGTCCGCCCCAACAAGAAGGGCAGCCGTCCGCGCACCAAGGACCGCCCGGCCTACGAACAGGCGGTCATCGGCCGCATCATCACCGTGGACCGCGGCCGCTACACCGCAATCCTGGATGAGGACACCGCCACGGAGCGCATCGTCATCGCCGCCCGGGCCCGCGAGCTGCGCCGCCAGGCGATCGTGCCCGGGGACCTGGTGGGACTGGTGGGCGACACCTCCGGAAAGCCCGATACCCTGGCCCGGCTGATCCGCATCGAAGAGCGCACCACGCTGCTGCGCCGCAGCGCCGACGACACCGACGCCACCGAGCGCGTGGTCGTCGCCAATGTCGACAAGCTGGTCATCGTCGTGGCCGCCGCCAATCCCGAGCCGCGCACCGGCTTCGTGGACCGCGCGCTGGTCGCCGCCTTCGACGCCGGCATCCAGCCGGTGCTGTGCGTGACCAAGGCGGATGTGAAGGATCCGGCCGACTTCCTCAAGCACTACGAGGGACTGGAGTTCCCCGTGGTCATCTCCCGCACCACCACTGCCGACGCCTCCGGCGTGGACGCGCGCGGCGCCGACGGTTCCAGCGCCCGGCTGGGTGCCGGCGCGCTGGCCGAACTCGAAGAGATCCTCTCCGGCTGCGTCTCGGTAGTGCTGGGCCACTCCGGAGTAGGCAAGTCCACCCTGGTCAACGCCCTGACCGGTTCGACCCGCGCCACCGGGCACGTCAACGCGGTCACCGGCCGCGGACGCCATACCTCGTCCAACGCCCTGGCCCTGCGCTTGGGCGACACCCCTGGATCCTGGCTGATCGACACCCCCGGCATCCGTTCTTTCGGGCTGGGACTGGTAGACCGGGACAATATCCTGGCCGCCTTCGAGGACCTGGCAGAAATCGCCACCGGCTGCCCGCGCGGTTGCACCCATGCCGCCGGCGAGGCGGGTTGCGCGCTGGAAGCCTGGGCCGAAAATGCCGAAGGCACCCAGGCCGCTGACCGGTTGGCCTCCTACCGCCGGCTGGTCACCACCGAGGAAACCACGCACGAAAAGGAGCTCGGCGCGCTCTAGGCGCCCGCAACACCATGGCTGAATACACCCTGCAGCAAGATCTCGACTTCGCCCTGGCTCTGGCCGGGAAGGTCGACGCCTTCACCCTGGCCCGCTACGGCGCCAACGACCTGGTGGTCGAATCCAAGCCGGACATGACCCCGGTCTCCGACGCCGACCGCGGCGCCGAGCAGCTGATCCTGGCCGAGCTGGCCGCCCACCGCCCCGATGATTCGGTGCTCGGCGAAGAATTCGGCGTGCACGGAACCGGCTCCCGGCGCTGGATCATCGACCCGATCGACGGCACCAAGAACTTCGTGCGCCGTGTACCCGTCTGGGCCACGCTGATCGCGCTGGAGATCGACGGCGAACCGGTGCTGGGAGTCATCTCCGCCCCGGCCATGACCCGCCGCTGGCATGCCGCGAGCGGCCTGGGCGCGTACGTCACCGAACCGGGTGCCACCGCCGGTACCACCGCCACCCGACAGATCAAGGTCTCCTCGGTGAGCGAGCTGTCTGACTCCTCGCTGGCCTACGCCTCGCTGAACGGCTGGAAGGAGGCCGGCAAGCTCGAGGGCTTCCTGGAACTGCTGGATACCGCGTGGCGCACCCGCGGCTACGGGGATTTCCTGTCCTACGCGCTGCTGGCCGAAGGCGCGGTCGATGCGGCCTTCGAACCCGAACTGGAGCTCTACGACATGGCCGCCCTGGTGCCGGTGGTACGCGAAGCCGGGGGCCGCTTCACCTCGGTGGCCGGAGAAGAGGGCTGCCATGGCGGCAACGCCCTGGCCACCAACGGCAAGCTGCACGAGGCGATCCTTCCCTACCTGAACCGCAGCTAGGCAGCACGAGGACGATGGCAACCGCACGACGCGGGCCGGCCGGGCTGACCACCAGCGAAGAGGACTACCTCAAGGCGGTGTACCTGCTCACCGAATGGGAAGACACCGAAGTGGGCACCGGCGCGCTGGCCGACCAGCTGGGCTTGTCCCCTGCCTCGGCCACCGCCATGGTGCAGAAGCTCGCAGCCAAGCACCTGGTCCATCACGTGCCGCGCGGGGCCATTACGCTCAGCGGCACCGGCCGGCGCGAGGCCTTGCGCATGGTGCGCCGCCACCGCCTGCTGGAAACCTTCCTGCGTGATGAGCTGGGCTACGGCTGGGACGAGGTGCATGACGAGGCCGAGGCCCTGGAGCACACCGTCACCGACCGCTTCATCAACGCCCTGGAAGCCCGGCTGGGCCACCCGCGCCACGATCCGCATGGCGACGCGATTCCCAGCGCGGAAGGGGAACTGCCGGTCTCCGGGGCCATCCGGCTTGACCGCTACTCCGGTGCCCGGGCCGTCATCGACCGGATCAGCGATGAAGACCCCCAGTTCCTGCGTCGTGCCGCCGCCCAGGGGCTGGTTCCCGGGGCGGTCATCGAGCTGCCGCATCAGCTGGATTTCATTGAGGCTTCGCTGATCTGGGTGCGTAAAGCCTAGCTGATTGCCGGCTGTGCAAGAATTAAAACCAGCGACGCGCTGCACGGTGCGCCCCACTGCCAAAGGGAGGGCCATTGGAGACACGACCGATCATCCTGGGCATCCCGGATCGCCTCGATCCCCACGTTCTGGACGCAGCCGCAGACCTCGCCGGCGCGCTCGGAGCGCGGTTGCTTTGCGTCCACGTGGATCCCACCCGCTATCGGCTCGAAGAGCTTCCCGATGGCACCATCCGCAGCGCACCGCTGGATCCCGAATCCGGGGACGAAGCAATTGAGCGTTTCCCGGCACGGCTTCTGCAGCAGCTCGAAGCCCAGCTCGGCGGATCGGGACTGGAATGGCAGGCGCATGCCGCGGCCGGTGGCCCCGGTCAGCAGCTGTCGCATCTTGCCCTGCAGCATGATGCGGCGCTGATTGTGCTCGGGGTTCGGGAGCGTTCTATGGCCAACACTATTGGGGAACTGCTCAACGGTTCGGTAGCGGTGCATCTGACCCATCGACAGCGCCATCCGGTGCTCCTCATCCCGCCACTCCGCGCAGAACAGATTCGCAATTCATGACCCGTCCGCCAACACCCATGGCCCAGCGCCCCGCGCAGGGTTCCTTCCTCAACCCGCGTTTCCTGCTGCTGGTATTCCTTGGTGGCGCTGCCGGTACTGCCTGCCGGCAAGGCCTGGGCCTGCTGCTGCCAGATCCCGGCGGTTTCCCGATCGCGATTTTCCTAGCCAACATGCTGGGGGCGTTCCTGCTCGGCCTGCTGCTCGAGGCGCTTTCGCATCCCGGCCTCGACGAGGGCAAGCGTCACCGGCTGCGGCTGCTGCTGGGCACCGGTTTCCTGGGCGGCTTCACGACCTACAGCGCGCTGGCCACCGGCAGCATGCAGATGTTCGCATCCGGCGCAACGCTCCATGCCCTGGGTTACGCACTGTTCACGGTGTTCTTCGGTGCATTGGCAACCTGGTGCGGAATCGCCGCCGGTGCTAGGCGCATGGCCCGGAAATCGGGAGGGCTTCACTAGTGCTCTCCCCCGGCTTATTTCTTATCGTTGCGCTCTGCGGCGGCCTTGGCGCCTGCCTGCGTTTCGTGGTCGATGCCCTGATCAAGCGGTGGCTTCCGGCCCCGCTGCCCTGGGGCACGATCCTGGTCAATCTCTCCGGCTCCTTCGCGCTGGGTGCGCTGACCGGGCTGATGGCCCAGCAGTTGTTGTCGGCGCAATGGCTTGCGGCCATAGGTTCAGGACTGCTCGGCGGCTACACGACGTTTTCGGCGGCCAGTTTCGAAACTGTCCGGCTGCTCCAGGCCGGCCGCCTCGCAGCCAGCCTGGCCAATGCATTGGGGACCCTCGCTGGAGCGGTGCTCGCGGCATTGCTCGGCTACCACGTCGCTGGGCACTTCTAGCCGCAAACGAAAAATGCCAAGCCTTTCGGCTTGGCATTCCATCAGTTCTAGCGTGCTGCCCGGCGTCCCTTGGGAGCACCCGCTCGTGCCCGGCTCGGAACTTGCTTCGGTGGCTGCTTGGTTCGATCGTGCGGGACCACGTATCCGCCGGTGGCGATGACCAGAATGGCGCTGATGCCGGTCAACGCAAGCATTCCGATGGCCCAAATCTGCGATTGATCGTAGAAGGAATGGTCGACGCTCAGCCACAGCACGTAGGCGCCGATGAGGTAAATGATATGGACCAGGAGCAGACGGGTTCGCAGCCTCAACTTGATGACGGCTTTCGGCGAGAAGAAAATCGACCAGAGGATCAGCAGCGGGACAACTACTACAAGGATTGCTGGAATTGTCGGCCATGGGATGAAAGCGATAGCGGCTAGTGCCGCGGCGAAAAGCAATCCTACTTCCAAGAGGAAGGCAACTGCCGCATAGCTTGCTGAAAGGAAAGGCGATACCCGCTGGGAACTGTTTTTACCCATCGACTTCAATCTCACTCCGTTTCTGCACACGCTGTCGTTTCGAAAGCCTTGGACTTTCATTTCAAGTCTATGTGTAAATTCTCCATCCCGCGAACAGGCTCGCGATGTGACTGCGGACTCCGAAACAAACAAAAAGCTCCGGAGCCAGACCTATGGGCCTGGCTCCGGAGCTGGATATTGTGGAGATGGGGAGAATTGAACTCCCGTCCGATGTGGTGTTGCCAGGTCTTCTCCGGGCGCAGTTTGCTGCGGATTTTCTCTGCCCCAACCATCACGCAAACATGTGGTTGATCCGGGCACAGTTGCCTAAATGTGTATCCAGAAGCGGCAACATCCGCTGGATACATTGGCTATCTAAATGACGTTAGGAACAGGGGCGATAGCGTCCCCTGGCTAACGGACCGTCTGGCTGCTTAGGCAGCGAGAGCGAAGTCAGTGCGCTTTGATTCGGCACTTATTGGTTTGCAAAGGGCGTTTACGAGATAACTTTGCGTCCTCGGCCCGCTTCATCTGTCGCGACTCACACCGTCGAAACCGATCATCCCCGTATTTTGTTGTCAGTCCCGGTCTCCCGGGTACAACCACACCCTAGGGCGTGTCTACCAATCATAGCGCACTGCCCGGGTTTCCCCCAATGCGAAATGCGCCACAAGCTAGCCTTATGCGTTTCCGCGGTTGCGTTCGCGCATGGCACGCAACGCCTCGCGATTATCCTGCTTTTCCCTCAAGGTCTGGCGCTTGTCGTATTCGCGCTTACCGCGGGCAACGCCGATCTCCAGCTTCGCCCGACCGGATTTGAAGTACAAGCTCAGCGGGACGACGGTCAGGCCGGCTTCACTGATTTTGCGTTCGATCTTGAGCAGTTCCTGGCGGTGCAGCAAGAGCTTGCGGCGACGACGGGCCGCGTGATTGGTCCACGATCCATTGAGGTACTCGGGGATGTAGACGTTCTCGATGTACAGCTCGCCACGGTAGAACTGGCCGAAACCGTCAACCAGCGAGGCCTTGCCTTCGCGAAGCGACTTCACCTCAGTACCCGTGAGCACCATGCCAGCTTCGAAGGTGTCGAGTATTTCGAAATCGTGGCGCGCCTTGCGGTTGCTCGCGATTACTCGATCTTCTTGATTCTTCTTAGCCACGTTACTCCTTGCATGTCGCGGGCGGATTCCCGCGCACAGATTACAAGTCTAGCGCTAGAGAAGTCCCAAGGGGTTCACATGTGAACCATTGATGATCGTTTCGAAGTGCAGATGGCAGCCGGTCGAATTGCCGGTGGTGCCAACGTAGCCTATAACCTGGCCCTGCTTCACATGCTGGCCGACGCTTACCGCGATGCGGGACATGTGGTGATAGTTGGTGGCCAGGGCCTTGCCCTTGATGACGCCGTGAGAAACGGTGACCTTGTTACCCGAGGATCCGCCCCAACCGGCCATCCACACTTCACCGGAGGCAGCAGCCGTGATTGGCGAGCCGCACTGGCCGCCGAATCCCCAGTCAATGCCTGCGTGGACATAGCCGCCACGGCCGCCATAGTCGATTGTTCCAGCTGGAGTCGGGCGCCACCCGAAGGTCGAGGTCAATCGGTTACTGGTAGTGGGCTTAACCAAACCCCAGCTGCTTGGCTCGGCATATGTCGGTGCCTTTGGCTCGGATTTCGGTGCTACATAGGCCTTCTTCTTGTAGGCCTTTTTCTCTGCGCGAGCTTCTGCTGCCTTGCGCTCCTGCTCAGCTTCGTAGGCCGCCTTTTCCTCAGCGATGCGCTTTCGCTCGGCTTCTGCTTCGCGGCGCGCTTTTTCTTCTGCCTTGCGCTTGCGTTCGGCAGCTTCCCTGATCAAGCGCTCCTGGCGTTCCTTGATCTGCTGGTTGACCGCGGCGTATTCCTTCTGCTGCGATTGCAGTTTCGCCTGGATACGCGGCTTCTGCGCTTCAAGTTCAGCACTGAGTTCTTCGGTGCTGGCAACCAGCGCATCCAGTTCGTTCTTGGCGTTCTGCGCAGCATCTCGCGCCGCCTGCTCCTGCGCCAAGGCTTCCTCAGCCTGGGCTTTCAGGGAGGAAATTTCCTTTTCAACAGCAACCAGGCGAAGCTTGTTGCTTTCATTGCTGGCTTGTTCCTGGGCCAGGTCATTGTATGCGGCATTCTGGGATTCCATGGCGCGGTTGGCCATGTCCAGGCCATCGGCCATCTTGGTCGCCGAATCCATGTTGAGGATCATGTCCAGCCCGCCAGAAACGCCGCCGCGCTTATAAGCCTCAGAAGCGATCTGCGCCATCGCATCTTGAGCGTCGGAAAGCTTAGCCGCGTTTTCCTCGATCTGCTTAGCCACTTCATCACGAGTCGCTTGCGCGCTGATTAAGCGGTTGTTGAGATCGGAAAGGGTGGCCTGTGCATTGGCTACGCGGCTTTGCGCGTCAGCCAATGCCTGCTGGGCTACAGGAACCTGTGCTTGCTGGTCACGCAATTTCCTGTCGGTTTCTTGAATGTCGGCATCCAAGAATTCCATGTCGTTCTCGAGGGTATCGATGTTCTTTTCGACTTGAGCTTTCTTGTCGTCCAGCTCATCGGCGGCTACCAGCCCTGCGGGCAGCGTGAGCGCGAGAGCCATTGCTCCACCGATGGAGGCGCGTAAGAATTTACGTCGCACTGCGTTCGACAGCATAAAGCTCCTTTTAGAAATTGCGTACTTCAGTTCAAGCCTAGATAACGTTTCAGCTAAACCTTCAGGTAACGCTTCAACGTTACCACTGATGAAATTGTGGCCAAAACGATACCAATAATCAAGAGTATCGGAGCAACTAGCCATATTTCGCTGGTGGAGATGAACGCTACACCGACGTTTTCATTGGCCAACTTATCCTCGACGAGGAACTTCAGCAGCAACCACAAGGTGCCAGAAGCCAGCAATCCACCAATCAGCGACGCGATGACTCCTTCGATAATGAACGGCAGCTGAATCGTTGCTTTCGATGCACCAACCAGTCGCATGATCGTTGTTTCGAGTCGCCGGTGCATGGCTGAGAGCTGGATAGTCGTACCGGTCAGCAGCACCGCGCAAACAATCATCACGATTGCAACGACAGCAGCGGCGGCGGATGCCACGCGCACCAACTGGAAGACCTTTTCAAGCAGTTCCCGTTGGTCAATGACCGAGTCAACGCCTTGTACCGTGGAGAACGCTTCGTTGATCACCGGATACTTCTCCGGATCTACCAGTGCGACGCGGAATGATTCGGGCAGCTGCTCAGCAGTGACCTGGTCAACCAATGCCGAGTTCTCGTATTGGTCGAGGAAGTTTTCGTATGCCTGGTCCTTCGACTCGTAGGCGAATTCCTTGATATACGGCGTAAGCTGCTCTGATTTGAGCATCTCTTCAATGCTCTGGCGCTGCTCTTCGGAAACCGCGCTACCAGCGCAGTTGGGCGAAGTGCTCGTGTCATCGCAGAGGTACACCGCAACTTCCATGCGGTCGTACCAGTAGCCCTTCATCTGGTTGATCTGGAGCTGCAGTAATACCGAGGCACCGACGAAGGTCAACGATACGAAAGTCACCAGCACCACAGAGACGACCATGACGACATTCTGCCGCAGGCCCTTCGCCGCTTCGCGGAGAATAAATCCTAGTCTCACTGGTCCTCGTCTTTCTTGTCCTCAGCAACCTGTGACTCTTCGTCGTACTCCACGGCGGAATCGCCGACGAGCAGTTCGCGCGAACCGTCCTGGTTCACCACGGTGGTCATCGGGGCGTACTGTCCATCAATTTCATCGCGGATGACCTGCCCGCGACTCAGTTCAATAACGCGGTGGCGGTATTCGCTCACCAGTTCATGTGCGTGCGTAGCCATCAGGACAGTCGTACCGTTCTGGTTAATGCGGTTGAGCACGTTCATGACTTCGATGCTGTTCTTGCGGTCGAGGTTACCCGTAGGCTCATCGGCAAGCAGGATCGAGGGCCTGTTCACAATGGCGCGGGCAATGCCGACGCGTTGCTGCTCGCCACCGGAAAGTTCAGTTGGCTTGCGACGCGCCTTATCTTCAAGGCCGACCATTTTAAGTGCATCTGGCACACGCTCGCGGATCTGGGCCCGTGAAGCTCCAATGACCTCCATAGCGAACGCGACGTTGTCGAAGACCGTGCGCTCGCGCAGCAGGCGGAAGTCCTGGAAAACGAAACCGATGTCACGGCGCAGCTTAGGCACACGGCGGCTCGGAATACGGTTGAGGTTCTGTCCCGCCACGTAGACGGATCCGTCGGTGGAGCGCTTTTCGCGCAGCACCAAGCTGAGGAAGGTCGACTTACCCGAACCGGATTCGCCAACCAAGAAGGCGAACTCGCCACGGTCTATCTCGATGTTTATATCGTCCAAAGCTGCATTCTGCTGCTTTGGCTCGTAAACCATCGAGACGTTTTCGAATTTAATCATGTCTTCAATCGCTAGTCTTCGTCGGGGCGCGACCCACGAATACCAATCTCGAGATCAAACGTCTTTTGGTGCGCCAGTCTTCCAAACACTATCGGTGCCAGGTAGCTAACCAGCCGAAATATAAGGTGTGTTGCGAGATTCATGCCGTACATACAGCTAACGCAGAATGCCCAGCTTAGGCATGACTAGCTGGAATTAGCGAAACGGAGTTCGTAACGGTGATGATACTTACACCCTCTGTGGCAAAAGCGTTTAGACCAGCTGGAATTCGCGATTTCGCTTACTTACTAGGGCGACGCTGTCCTGCACGCCAGCGGATGCCTGCATCAATGAAATCGTCAATTTCACCATCAAGTACTGCCTGGGTATTGCCGACTTCATGTTCGGTACGCAGGTCCTTGACCATTTGGTACGGATTAAGCACATAGGAACGCATCTGATCGCCCCAAGATGCCTTCACATCTCCGGCGAATTCCTTCTTCTGGGCGTCTTCTTGTTCCTTCTTCAGAAGCAGCAACCGCGATTGCAGAACTCGAAGTGCGGCAGCACGGTTCTGGATCTGCGACTTTTCGTTCTGCATCGAGACGACAACTCCGGTAGGAATATGCGTCATGCGTACTGCAGAGTCGGTGGTGTTAACGCTCTGTCCGCCAGGGCCAGAGGAACGGAAGACGTCCACGCGGATTTCAGATTCAGGGATTTCGATGGTGTCAGTCTGCTCAATCAGCGGCACGACCTCCACTGCGGCAAACGACGTCTGGCGACGTCCCTGATTATCGAATGGTGAAATACGAACCAGACGGTGCGTGCCGGCTTCTACCGAGAGTGTGCCGAAGGCATACGGTGCGTCGATTTCGAAGGTTGCCGATTTAAGGCCGGCCTCCTCGGCATACGAAGTATCCATAACGGTGGCCTTGTAACCACGGCGTTCAGCCCAGCGCAGGTACATGCGCAAAAGCATCTCTGCGAAATCGGCGGCATCAACGCCGCCGGCACCGGAGCGAATCGTGACAACCGCTCCGCGAGCATCGAATTCACCGTTGAGAAGGGTAACAATTTCGAGTTCGGCAAGGGACTTCTGGACGCTGACGAGCTCTCTATCCGCTTCGTGCAACGTATCATCGTCGTCTTCAAGTTCAGCAAGCTCAACCAAGACTTCCAAATCGTCGATGCGGGTCTTAAGCCGGGTCAGCCGTTCCAGCTCAGACTGGCGATGCGATAGCTTGCTGGTAACGATCTGCGCGGCGGCCGGATCATCCCAGAGGTTCGGAACGCCAGCTTCCTCCGAGAGGACTGCGATGTCAGCTTTGATCTGCTCGACATCGCTCACGTCTTCAATTGCGGAGAATGTAGAACGCAGTGAGCGGATTTCAGCGGAGAAGTCAGTTTTTGCCATGGTCCTCTAAGACTACGTCATTTAGCCATTGATCAATGAGTCCGGTGCTATCGCCGAAAAGAAGTTCCAATCGAGGTTTTCACTGAAAATCGCGCTGTGGAACCCCTAGCCAACTTGCAAGGCTTGCATCCACGGGTCGATCGGGAATCCGGCCAGTCAGTTCTCGAACAGTATTTCTGAACTGGGATTTGGAGGTGGGGTCCGCAAGCTTCCAAAGAAGCCCGAACTACCGCAAAAATGATGGATCCGGTTGCGCTGGATCCATCCTTCTTGGATTCCGCTCCTGGGGCATGCAGCAGCGTTGCTCGCTGACACGTTCTTTCTCTTGCTTCCCCGTACTTGTGCATTTCCCGCTTCCCTGGAACATCCATGCTGCTCTGCGCGGAGGTGTTCACCTGCTCAGTACAGTTCTTGCTGATGAATCTACAGATATTGGTACTCCGTCTGGAACGATCCACCCCACTATCGGCGGTTGCACCGAGCCCTGCAGCACGAGATTCGCGCCTTGCCCATCAGGCGTGATCTGCACCCGGCCAATGCGTAAATTGTCGACGCGGCCGGCCGCACCCACATCCGAAAGGTACTGTTGCACGGCTTGTTGCACGCGCTGCTGGTCCAACTGAATCCTCGGGTCGCCATTGTCCGCAACAAATTCGAATTCATCCACGGCAGCCACGACCGCCCCGTCGGCAATTGACAACAGCTGACGCGCTTTGAGGTTGACTGCGCTGACTGCTAGCACCACTGAAATAGTCAGCAAAGTGATGGCGCACAAGCCGATTGCCAGCACTAAGGATTGTCCATCCTCGTCCCGTGGATTCAGGGCAGCGCGTTTTGTCCTAGCCAAAGCGATCAGTCCTTTGCGAGGCTGAAGAATCCACGGTGAAAGCAGATACCTCTGCCCAGTCGGAAACGAAAGGAAGGGGAACATCCAACGCTACCGTCACAGTGACGACACTGCCCGGACTCAAGCATTCCTTGTCGCAACTAATCGATGTGCGAGCGTCGGCATATCCAAAGTTGTTCATGGTTCTTCGTACGACTGCGTGCGCATCTGACCTTGCCTGGGCGGGGTTATCGGCGGCGGCGAAAACCTTCGCTGCATGATCAGCAGCTCCAACCACGGCATAGCTACCGCCTTGCAGCTGTCCGACGGCCAGAATCAGGTACACCATGGGAATCAGCAAGACAGTTGAAGCAAAAATAAACTCCACTATCGCGCTGCCGCGATCTTCGGCCCGGATTCTCTTGTGCATCGCGGCAGCGAGATACTTGGCTCTACCCATAACGCACAGCTTCTCCCTGAACCTGCAAATCCCACCCGTTGGGCAAGAACCCGATTAAGGGCACCCTCGTGTTAACCGATACGGTTACCAACTGGCTATCACCAACGCGGGTTGTGCTCACAGCAATGTCACGGGCAAATCCGCCATGCAAGCTTTCGGTGATCAATATCCGAGTTCTGCTTCGAGCGTCGGATACTGACCGATTGGCCAAAGCACCGTAATGGGCGCCGTTCGATGCTGCGTCAATCAGGGTGTTGCGCACATGCAGTACCAACGCGAGTTGGATGAGCATCATTGCGATGACCACAAGCAACGTTGTGACCATGACAAATTCGGCTACAGCAGACCCGTTCTCGCAATCTACAAGTTCCGCAGATTCCGAATTTCCAGGAGACCCCGCACTCGACCACATGCGCGGTTATCCCAATCCGGAAACTCGATCGATCGCTTGGTTGAACAGGTCCTGCAGCCTAGGCCCTGCAATGGCCAGCAAGGCGGCAACCAGCAACGCGGACATGAGTGTAATCATGACCCATCCGGGCACGTCGCCTCTGCTATCCCTGAGTTTCGGGGAAACCTTACGAAAGAGTAGTTCACCGGTTGCAGTGATTTGCAATACCAGTTTGAGCATCATTTCTTGTATGTGATTCATGACGGCCCTTCTAACTTGCTAAAGGATTTCAAAGTGGGAGATTCAAGTTTTTCTATGCTCCGATCAATAACTCATCTCCAATAACGCCAGACCGGGGAATACGGCGAAAACGATCGTGAGAGGAAGAATTCCGAACACGACCGGGACCAGCATGGAAATCTCGCGTTTTCCTGCAACTTCCATAAGTTCTCGTTTGGACGCATCGCGGACGTCTTGTGCTTGGTCTCTGAGCACTTGAGCCAATGGTGTGCCTCGCTCTGTTGCAACAACGATTGCATCGACAAATCGCGTCATGGCTCCAACTTGCATCCGGTCGGACATATTCTGCATCGCTTGGACCATCGGTGTGCCTGCGTGAATGTCGTTCAAAGTCTTGGTGAATTCGTCACCGATCACCCCGTGGCAGATTCGTGAAATTCTTTCGATGGCCCCGGTGGTTGATTCGCCTGCGCCGACAGTTAGCGCCAGCACTTCGGCCACGGTTGGAAACTGAGTCAATATTTTCCTGGCCCGCCGATGGATCTGTTCGCCAAGCCACCAACCACGCAATGCATAGCCAACAATCCCGAAACCAACAACGACTAGCACCGATAGGATCAAAGAGACATGATACTGAACGGCGGCAAAGGCCATGAGCGCAGATCCTGCTACTAGGCCTGCCAGAGCATAAACAATTTCTTGAGACCGGTAGTCAATTACGCTCATGTCCAATCCGGCAGCGTTCAGACGCTTCCGAAGAGTACTTGCCGAAGGACTGTGCAGGCTAGCCAGCTTCTTGATTTGCAGCAACATGGGGGCAGCGAGTTGGCCTAAAGCCGAGTGCCCGGAGTCAGAGTGCCATGAGTCTTCCAGCATGCGTGAGCTTCGAACGCCAACGCGAACATGGGGCGCAATACGATCAGCGAAGGCCATTCTTCGCCAGCCCGGCAGGTTCACAAAGACCAGCCAAAGGCCTATGCCAAGTCCCAAACCGCAAAGCGCCGCCCACGGTGTATAGCTGTTCATGCCAGGACTCGTTCTTCTACTGGCAAGGTGCCCAGCCGGAGCATGATTCGATAGCAAACGAGGGAAACCAGCATGCCCAGGCATAGCACTATCACTCCCCCGAACGTCATATATGCATCCTTCGCAGCTTCCTGGGTGCCCAAGACCAACAGCAAGATCCATGGCGCGGCGACTGCCAAACGCGCTGCCGAGACAATCCATGATTGGCGGGCAGCGAGTTCCCCTCGTGTTCTCACGTCATCGCGCAAGAATGCCGACAAAGTTGTGAGCGTATGCCCCAAGTCGGTGCCCCCGACTTCACGCGTAATCCGCAATGTCGTGAGAATCTTGTCGGCTACCGGGTCTGCCAAGCGTTCGCCCAGCTGGTCCAGCGCCACGGAGAAGTTCGCTGTGGCTCGATAGTCCAATGCGAAATCCCGAAATAGCGGACGCAATACCTGCGGGCCGACGACAGCCAATTGGCTCAATGCTTCGGGAAGAGATAGGCCCGCCCGGATGGCACTTCGCAAGTGATCAACCACCTCTGGCCATTGTTCTTGCAATGCTGTGCGGCGCTTGGTGGCTTGATGGCGCAGGTAGACCCATGGTGCGAATGAACCGAAGATGCTAAACACCAAGGCGAAGAGCCACGAAGCGGTGAGTCCCAACGTCACCAACGCGGAAGTCAGCCCGCAGACCAAGCAAATCACGATGAATTTTGCCGGAGCCAGATTGCTCATTCCTGCATGCAAAAGAGCATTCTTGATGGCCGAGCTTCGTTTGGGCGATTTTGCCCACGGGGCGAAGAGCAACCAGTCAACCATAAGGGCAATGCCTAGCCCGCCAAGGAGAGCAAAGAAAGCAACCACCGCTACACCGCCATCAAATCGGCAATATTGATTCCAGCGACATCAAACTTTTCATGGGACCAATCGGCTCCCCGAGCCGGCAGCAGGCGATCGGCTTGCCGCTCGAATAGCGTCGAGGACTCAATTTGTCCTTCCTCCACGCGGTTGCGCACGCTGAGAATCTCGTTGACATAGCGATGGCCCTGTGGACTCCGCACGCAATGAACCACAAGGTCAATGCATGCAGCCACGGTCTTGATGGTGAAGTCGCTGGTGATATTTGGTCCTGCAAGCAACGGCAAAGTGCAAATTTTTGTGATAGCGTCGCGGGCAGAATTCGCATGCAAGGTACATAGCCCCGCGATTCCCGAGTTCAGGGCAATGAGCATATCCAAGGACTCTGCTTCGCGGACCTCGCCGATAATGATCCGTTCCGGGCGCATGCGCAAGGCCTCCTTGACCAGCCGGCGCATCGTGATTTCACCGGTGCCTTCAAGATTGGCGAGGCGAGTTTGCATTGCAACGACATCTCTCAGTGAAAGATTCAGCTCAAAGATTTCCTCGATGGTGATAATGCGTTCCCTGGGGCCGATCGCTGATGCCAGACAGTTGAGCATTGTCGTTTTGCCGGCTTGTGTAGGGCCAGTAACGATGACATTCAGACCGGCACTGATCGCCGTAGAAAGGAACCTCGCTGCTTGTTCGCTCAAGGCTCCCAGCTCAACTAGATCTTCAAGTTTTCCCGCGCGAGCAATGAACTTACGAATGTTGATGGCCCAATGCTCATGGGTGATGTCTGGAATCACAACGTGAAGACGAGACCCATCAGGCAATTGGCAGTCGACGAATGGCTGGGAAAGGTCCAGACGCCTGCCCGACGTTTTGAGCATGCGTTCTACTAGAGCCGCGATTTCTGCCGATTCCATGCGTATGTGGGTCAGTTCGCTTTGGCCACCTCTGGCGCAAAATACTTGATGTGGAGAATTTACCCAGATCTCTTCAACAGAAGGATCATCCAATAAGGGTTGCAGCGCTCCGAACCCGGCCACATTATCGAATACTGAACGTTGGGCAGCCTCTAGCGATCCAAGTGAAGGCACGGCGCCAAGCAATGCGCGTTCGTCGTAGTCGCGAATGACCTCTTCAATAAGTGATCGGATCATCGCTGGCTGCTTTGCCGGGTCCAATCCACGCCGGCGAACCAGCTCGCGTACTTCGTCTTCGACAATGGACAGCGCATCCACGACTGACTCCTTTGGCTTCCCTACTGGAGGATCCCGATCTCGGGGACTATCGGCGAGCGCGTCGTCGGTGCAGCATACCTATTCGTATGACAAGGGATGCTATCTGCAGCAGAGACCGCTTTCAAGAGGTTCCCGAAGTTGTGGATAGTTCTTGGTACTTTCTCCACACCAAGATTCTTATCTTCCAGCGCCGCCCTCAATGCTGGTTTAGATGGGAACGACAACATTCCATTACATTCAGGAGACCTCATGGTCCGCTATGAATTACTTCTGATTTCCCGAAAATTCCAGCATCCGCGGCAATTCGAACTTGTCATGTCCGGACGAATATCGGGCGAGCAGCTCGCCGCACTGCTGCAGCAGCATTTCCCGGGACAACGATGGTATTCGGGAATAACGCGGATAGAAGAGTTGGGGATCTTGCATGCGTCTGAACGTCTTCTGCTCAATGAATTGCCCCAACCTGTTCGCGCCACAAGCACCACAGCTTCGTGCCTCAAGTTATATGTAGTTCGCGGCCCCGACGCTGGTGCCTGGATTCCGCTCACAAAGGGAGAACATGTCATCGGCAGAACCGCCCCATTATGGTTAGAAGATCCGCTGGTGTCCCGGGTTCACGCGAAGTTATTCGTGACAACCCGGAGCTTGCGCCTGGTAGCCTGCTCTGAGCAGCAACTTGTCATGCCAGATGGCAGCCGCTGCGAGTCCGTGGAATTGGAACACGGATCGCGTTTCTTTCTGGGCAACACTGAATTCGCTGTCGGCGATCCATTAACCGCCCAATCCGGTCAATTGGTAACCCCCGAACAATTGGAAATCCAAGTACCTTCCAAGCCCGAGCTGTCCCGCTTAATTGCTCTGGTCCTCGCAGCATTCGTTCCGATCATCTCCGGCGTCTTGCTTGCCTTGGTTACCGGTTCGACGCTCTTTCTGATCTTGAGTGGCGTTTCGGCCCTTATGGGTATGGTGCCTGCCGGTCAACTGTTCGTGGAGCGTCGCGAATGGAAAAGGGAAATGGAAGTGCAACGAGCTTCCGCCATTATCGCGAGAAGTAAATATACTCCGGCTCTCGGCGAATCGTTCGTAGCCGGACTGGATTCCGCTTCTTTGGGACTGCCGCATGCCCGGATACCACCACTGGTTTGGGGCGAGGGACTGTGGTCTCCGCAGGACACCTCTCGTTCTGATCCCACGGGGATCCGCAAAGTATTTCGTAGCCTCAGGAAGACGAAGTCGGATGCGCCCTGGTTCGGTCCAGTATTTTTCCCGAGTACCCCGAGCGTCTGGCAGCTGAATTCTGCACAAGGGCAAAGCGCTGGGGCTATTCTGGCCGCAGTACTTGCACGCTATCTCCCGGCCATACATTCCGGCCAGATACGGCTCGTGCTCGATCCCAGTGTCAGGTGTCTTCCGGCGTCGCTGCTTTTGGTGAGCAACGTTTCCGTGGCCCACCTGTCGATTCCCGAAGAATCGAGCTTCACCAGGAAAGAGGAAACCAACCTGGCGACGTTGTACGTCACTGCCCAGGAACCTCAACCTATTTCCGGCGCCCTGGTGCTGGGCGTTTCACCGGTGCTGGCCGAATCCGTGGAGAATTGGATTGTTCCAAGCCCCGTGTCCTCGCGTTTGCCCGACGAACGCTTAGTGCTGCAGAACCTAAGCACGCTGAGCCTTTCGCGGTTCGACAGGATGGTGCAGCAGTATGTGCAGCTGCAAAAGCAGGCAATAACCAAGAACGCAGAATCCATTGCATCCCCATCACTAGCCGTACGGGCACATCTGGGCCTCGATGAACAGCAAGAGGACGTGTTCCTTGATCTTCATGTGGATGGTCCGCATGTACTGATTTGCGGCACTACAGGGTCAGGCAAGTCAGAAGCGCTCAGGCGCCTGATTGCTGATTTTGCCCGGAACTACCCGCCGACTCAGCTTGCCTTCGCACTTATTGATTTCAAGGGTGGAGCTGGACTAGGCGTCTATGCAGGTTTGCCCCATGTCCAGCTCTTCGCAAGCGACCTCGATGAGGCAGCGGCTCAGCGCACGTTGGAACAACTAGAACATGAGGTGCGGCGGCGCGAGGAGCTTCTGGCAGCACAAGGCTGCAGCGACATTGCGGAATATCAAGATCTCGACGAATCAGGCCCGATTCTGCCTCGCTTGCTGGTAGTCATTGACGAATTCCGTGTTTTCGTCGAAACGCTTCCTCAAGCCAGCGCCAGAATTGATCGTTTAGCTGCGGTGGGTCGAGCTCTAGGAATCCATCTGATTCTCAGCACGCAGCGTCCGGCTGGCGCTTTGACGGGACAAACCAAGGCGAACTTAAACACGACAATCGCATTGAGGGTAAACGACCCGGGTGAGTCCGTGGAACTGGTGGGCTCCACCGAGGCGTCCAAACTCCTCCACCCCGGACAGGCGATCATCAAGGGCGCTTCCAAGCCCACTAGGAACATGCAATTCCAGCTGGCCATCGAGCCGCCACTGCACGGCGAACTATTCGAGCGGAATCGTCAAGATCTCAGCCTTCGTCCGTTGTGCCGATTCGAAAAGAGCATCGCGTCAGTCGCTGGAGATCGCTTGCAAAACCATGCAGCAGAACTTTCCTCACAGTGGTCCACTTCGGAGCTCCCGGTATCTGGTTTTGCTCCAGCGTTGCCTCGGCCAGCAGAACCAACGCACTCGCCAGATACGTGGGATGGGAAGGAACGAGGAACGATTTACTGCGGCGTTGCAGATAATCTGCATTTGGCCCGGCTTGAACCTTTGATTCTTGACCCTGCCCGTTCACGATCAACATTGATCTGCGGCTTGCCAGAAGCCGGTGCCCGAACCCTGTTCGCTTCCCTCGCCCGTTCGCCCAGAAAAATACTTTGCTTCGGTCCGTCGCCGATCCCGGATGCCACTGAAAACGTCAAGGTTGTCACGGGTGAGGATCCCTATGGCTTTTTCGATGCTGTCGACTTCCTGGAATCCATGCCCAGTGATCCAGCATTGATCATTCTCGTTCATTCACTGGCCCAGCTGCAGTCCAATATCCACCCGCAACATTTCCAACGCCTGGACGAAGCACTCGGTACGCTATTGCGTTTCGGCGGCCCGCAATCGCCTATGGTGATTTGTTCAGTTGACCGCGACCAAAACGCGTTGAAGTCCACCGGTCTTTGTACAGAGCAATGGTTCTTCCCATTCAACGCTACCGAGTCATTAAAGATGATGTGGCCCAAGATCCCGGCCTGTTCGCTTTTGCCGGGTCGAGGGGTCAAGCTGAGTTCGGGGCATCCTCCGCAGGTCTTCCAACTCACCGAAGTTCAATTAGCTGAAATCCCGGGAAGCACCTGGCCCGAAGTGCCTTCGGCTTGGCAGATGCCTTCAGGTTCTGCCCTTCAACCGGCAAACTTTCTGGGATACTCGCCCTTCGATGGTGAGGCGGTCCCTCGACCAGCAGGGCCGATGGTTGTTGTGCTGTGCCCCGATACGCAACAGCGCCGGCAGCTGACTGCCGTACTCGCTGTGCGTTGGAACTCCCCGCATATTTGCGGCCTACCGGACTTTGAACGGTTCGTACGTTCTCTCGAGGACGGCTCGTACCGTGTTCGGCAGGACTTGCTTTGCCTCTTCCTCGAAACCACCAATGACTCTCGGTTGCCACCGCTCTTGAACGCTCTGAATTCTAGGGGAATCGGTGTCGCGCTATTCGTTCCGCCGTCCAGCAGGATGGCCTTCGACCTGGGATTGAGCGCCAACGGGTTCGATGATCGCCAGGTAGTCGCTGTCGAAGCCCATCATCCGCAAGATCTTCAACCGATGAATTGGCAGCCAATCCATCAGGTGCCTCATCAAGGAGCCAAAGACTATTGGTGCGCGGTCATCTCCAAACGAGGCAAACCGCGGATGATTCATATTCCGTACGAATTATCTGCTGGCAATTCAGCGGTTTGGCCGGTCTCCGAGGAATGCGGTGGTCTTCGGCGCGAAGAGCATCACCACAGTGGTTCCGGCGACCACGATGGAAAGTACCGCCGCGGCCGTCACCATCGGGATATTGGAGCTCAGGAATGAAACAGAGAGGATGAGCTGGAATAGTTGCCAAACGACAATCGGAGCACGAGTGAACGCTTTTCCCTTGAAGAAGTTGACAGCTACCGAGCCTTGCCAAACGGCAAGAAGCAAGCACAGGGCCAGCATGAATAACTGCCCGCCCATATTGACTGTTCCGTTGGTGTCGAGGTTCAACATGTAGCTGACGGCGTACGCCAGAACAGCCAGGGCCTCAATTAGGACAAGCGCGGCAACCACGAAAACACTGGTTGGGCGGGACGAGATTGCATTTTCGTTGCTCACATCAACAATTTTCGTTGACCTTCTGCAGGAACTCAAACCGCAACAATTGACTTTTGCTGTTGCTCGCGCCACACCTCTGATAACTAGCGGATCCTAGTGCCAAATGCCATGTGAGAAAGCACTCAGGCATTCAGCAACATTTCGCTACCGTGACTCTTGTTTACTTCCGCGTTACATGAAAACCTTATGTGGTCGGTTAAACGAAGTGCCCGAATGGACTTCTCCGACCTTTCGAGACGCCAGATGTTAACCGCTAGGCAACCAGGATTTCATTTCACTCCTAGTTATTTTTTGCCTGTGTGTTGATTGTCGTTGGTGTTTCACACCCTCTCAGATTTCAAGGAGCATCAATAAGCATGGATTGGCGTAGCCGCGCGGCGTGTCTGGAAAAGGACCCGGAACTGTTTTTCCCAGTGGGAAACACCGGTCCGGCCCTGTTGCAGATCGAAGAGGCCAAGAGCGTCTGCCGTCGATGTGAAGTAACCGAAACCTGCCTGCAGTGGGCTATTGAGTCCGGCCAGGATGCAGGCGTCTGGGGTGGCATGAGCGAAGATGAGCGTCGTGCCTTGAAGCGTCGTGCAGCACGAGCTCGCCGCGCTTCCTAATTAAGCTGCGCTCGAGGTAATTCTCGCAACCCGAGACGCTATACGAAATCCGCCAGAGGTAAACACCACTGGCGGATTTCGAGTTTAAGCGACAAATTGTCAGCTCAGCTAGGTACATTAAAAGTAGTATTCATGTTCGAAAGGATCCGTTAGTGACTCTGGCCCGCTTCGCGTGCACCGTTCAGGCAGGTGCGACCGCAAAATGAGCCCGGCCCTGACCGACCCCAACCTGGGCAAGACGCTGGATGGTCGATACCGACTGGACCATCTGCTTGCCCTGGGTGGCATGTCACGCATCTACCGCAGCATGGACAAGCGCCTGCATCGAGCGGTTGTCGTGAAGATCCTGAACGACAACTTCTCCAGCGAGCATACAGTGCGTGAGCGATTCGAATCCGAAGCTGTCATCGCTGCGAATATCACTCATCCGAATGTGGTCTCCATCCGCGATCACAACGTGAGCGATAATCTGGTGTACCTCGTGATGGAGTATGTTCGAGGACGGAACCTCGAACAGGTCATTGAAGAACGCGGCCGCTTTACTCCGCGTCAGGCGCTAAGCGTCCTTGAACAAATTTGCCACGGTCTCAGCGCCGCGCACAGCGAGGGAATCATCCACCGGGATATGAAACCGGCAAATGTGCTGCTCTCCGATACCGGCGAAGTGAAAGTTACCGACTTCGGCTTGGCCCGTGCTGCCAGCGCCCATACCCAGTCAGCCACGCTCGTCGCCACGCTGTCCCATGTCTCCCCCGAACTAGTTTCAGGGGCACCAGCCGATTCGCGCAGCGACATCTACGCACTGGGCATCATGATCTACCAGATGCTGACTGGACAAGCACCGTATACCGAGACCAATGCCGCTGCATTAATGAAGCATCATCTGGACTCCCCCATGCCCATGCCTTCGGACTTGGTTCCGGGATTGGCCGAAGATCTCGATGAGTTGGTTCGATGGTGCACCGAGAAGGATCCAGAGAAGCGCCCGCAGGATGCTTCGCTGCTGCTGGAGGAGATCATCCAGATCCGCTCAACGCTCAACGATGCGCAACTGGACCTGGGCGCCGAGGACCTCGGCGGGATTGAAGATCTCACCCCGCAAACTATGGCGCAGATGCCCACTACGCTGCAGCAGCGTCTTGATGCGATGCAACGCGAGCGCGAAGATGAGCGTGAACAGGTATGGCTGAAGCGGAATACTGCTCAGCACGAGGCCAGCTACGTTATCGATGATGCCCCCGCCGATCCTGACCAGACAACCGTCATTGCCGCGGTTGACGCCACCGAAGTCTTGGATCTTCGCGATGCACAAGCCACACTGGCCCAGCCTCGTCCCACTGATCTTGCCGCTGATTCTGGCATAGCCGCAACGTCGGTGTACACCCGCGGCCGCGATCTGGAACCGGCCCACGAGAATGACGCCGATTCCGAAGCACCTCTGTCGGTACGTGGCCAAAAGCGTGCGCAGAAGCAGGCTGCAAGAAAGTGGCGCAAGGAAGCACAGGTACCCACCCACCGGTTGCGTCAGCCTCGCTCGGGTACGCAGAAGTTCGTCATCACCGTGATGTGGATCCTCATTGTGGCTCTGGTCGCAGGTGCCGGATGGTTCTTCGGCCGCGGCCCCGGAACCGTCATCCGCATCCCGTCATTGACCGGCATGCTTCAGTCGCAGGCAGTCGCGCAAATGGATGGCCAAGGTGTTCCAGTTCGGGTAGGCACGACCTACAACGATGAGATTGCCATCGGCAGGGTGGTCGACTCGCAGCCGGGGACCGGCGAGAACATCATGAAGTTCCAGGGAATCGATCTGATCGTTTCGCAAGGCCCTCAGCTTTTTGCAGTTCCGGATTTCACCGGGAAAACCCTGGATCAGGCCACCAAGTTGCTCGATGAAATCGGTTTCGAAGATGTCCAGGAAGCCGAGGCCTACTCGGAATCGGTGACTAAGGGCGAGATTATCAGTTCCTCCCCTGCCGCCGGCAAGGAATTGCCGCGGAAGAACATCATCACCCTCACTGTTTCCAAGGGACATGCCCCGGTTCGTGTTCCTGCGGTCATTGGTCTTAGCAAGGATGCGGCCAAGGAAAAGCTTGAGTCCATGGGCTTGAAGCTGGAAACCGGTGAATCCGTCCATTCCACGACGACAGAAAAAAGCCTAGTCGCCGTACAGGACCCGGCCCAGGGCACCGTTGCGTACGGCAGCACCGTGACAGTGAATCTCTCGCAAGGACCAGAATACGTCCAGATCCCATCCGTGCTCGGCCTGGGCGTCGAGGAAGCAATCTCTGCACTGGAAGCCGCCGGCTTTTCCGTGAGGACGCACAATGTCTTTGGCGGTTTCAGCCAGACCGTTCGCATGCAGTCTCCATTGCACCAGCAAGCCGTGCGCGGCAGCGAGATCAGCATATACGCCTTCTGAGGCCTGTGCCGTTCCCCAGGCATAAAAATAATCCGGTTCCCGCTGTCGGGAACCGGATTATTCTCTAGCTGCTAGCGGTTTCGGCTGCGGCTCTGCAGCGCCGAGGAGACCAGGAAGGCCATCTCCAGGGACTGGCGGTGGTTCAGGCGCGGGTCGCACAGCGACTCGTACAGCGAGTCGAAGTCTTCCTCGCGGATCGGATCCGCTCCGCCGAGGCACTCAGCCACATCGTCGCCGGTCATCTCCACATGCAGGCCGCCTGGGAAGGTGCCCAGCGCGTCGTGCACTTCGAAGAAGCCGCGGACTTCGTCCATTACATCGTCGAAGTTGCGGGTCTTGTAGCCGTTCTGGCTGGTGACCGTGTTGCCGTGCATTGGGTCCGTAACCCACAGCACCTGGGCGCCGGAGGCCGTGACCTTTTCGATCAGGTTTGGCAGCTTCTCGCGGATGTTCTTCGCACCCATGCGGGTGATGAAGGTCAGGCGTCCTGGTTCGCGGTTCGGATCGAGCTTTTCGATCAGCGCGAGGACATCTTCCGGATCCGAGTTCGGGCCCAGCTTCACGCCGATTGGGTTGCGCACGCGCGAGAGGAAGTCCACATGTGCGTGGTCCAGCTGACGGGTTCGTTCACCGATCCACAGGAAGTGGCCGGAGGTGTCGTACGGCAGGCCGGTCCGCGAATCGGTACGCGTCAACGCACGCTCGTAGTCCAGCAGCAGTGCTTCATGGGAGGCGAAGAACTCGGTGCGCTTAAGTGCCTCGAAGTCTGCACCGCAGGCATCCATGAAGCGGATGGCCGAGTCGATCTCGCCGGCCAGCTGCTCGTAGGCGGAGTGCGCCGGGTTGGCCATGAATCCGCTGTTCCACGAGTGCACGCTGCGCAGGTCTGCGAAGCCGCCCTGGGTGAACGCGCGGATCAGGTTCAGCGTGGCCGATGAGGTGTTGTAGGCCTGCACCATGCGCTTCGGATCGTGGGCACGGGAATCGGGTGTGAAGTCGAAGCCGTTGACAATGTCGCCGCGGAATGCCGGCAAAGTTACACCATCTCGGGTTTCGTCATTCGAGGAGCGCGGCTTGGCGAACTGGCCAGCCATGCGTCCCATCTTGATTACCGGCATCGAAGCGCCATAGGTCAGTACCACAGCCATCTGCAAGATGGTGCGAACTCGCGAGGAGATCTTGTCGGCGGTTGCATCGGCAAAGGTTTCGGCGCAGTCGCCGCCCTGCAGCAAGAAGGCCTTGCCCTGGGCTGCTGCGGCCAAGCGTTCGCGCAGTACGTCGACTTCGCCGGCAAATACCAGTGGCGGACGCGAACCCAATTCGTTGATGGAGGACTGATAGTCCTTGTGCTCACGCCAAGTCGGCTGCTGGGCAATTGGCAATTCACGCCACAAATCTAGTTGCGGATCGGTGGCGGGGCCGGCTACGGAGGAGCCTGGCAATGGGGTTCGGTTTTCTTCGCTCACCTTGCCCATTCTACGTGGCATCAGCTCAAAGGACCGCGACGAATGTAACAAGTCGCCGTAACACTGCGCATAGTGGCCTGCTACTTCTTTGGTTTGCGTGGAGCATAGATGTCGACGTAGCTCTGACCCGACAGGACATTGATTGCCTTGCGGATTTCGTCGGCGCAAGCGCGAAGCGTTTCAGGATTCGCGGACCTGCCGTTCAGGTGCTCGAAGGTCAGCGGCTTGCCGATCTTGATCCCGATCCGGCCCGGATGCGGAAGGCTTTGGCCGATGGGCTGGACCTTGTCGGTGCCAATCATTGCAATTGGTATCACCGGGGCACCGGTTTCCAGGGCGAGCTTTGCGACGCCGAGCTTGGCCCGGTACAACCGTCCATCCGGTGAACGGGTGCCTTCCGGATAGATGCCCAGCACCTGGCCCTGCGCCAGTGCGTTCTTGGCACTGGCCAGCGAAGCAGCCGATTTCTGCCCGCCTGAACGGTCCATGGGCAGCTGGTTGATATTGCGGAAGAACCACGCGGTGATCCGGCCCTTGATGCCCTTGCCGTTGAAGTACTCGTCCTTGGCCAGGAAAATCACGGTACGATCCAGCGCCGCTGGGAGGAACACCGAGTCGCTCACCGACAGGTGGTTGGAAGCCAAGATCGCCGCACCGGTTTCAGGCACATTGCCGATGCCTTGGATCTTGACGCGGAAGAAAATTCGTATTAGCGGCCGGACAGCGAAACGCTTGAGGAAGTCGTACAGCACAGCGGGAAAATTCCTTCTTCTAGTTGACCAGCTACGCGGGAAGAGAAACCGCGACCTTACTGGTCGAAGCGCACTCCGCACCCTTCAATTGTGCACTACGCTCGAAGGTGAAGGCAGAAATCCGGAGGGTTCACGATGAAACTTGATGCAGGCAATACTCCGCTGGACGAGCGCAAACGTCCATGTGCAGTACTTTTGATCCACGGTTTTACCGGCTCCGCTGTTTCCATGCAGCCATGGGCGGATTCCTTGGAGCAGGCCGGATTCGACACGGACATTCCCCTTTTGCCCGGGCACGGAACGCAATGGCAGGACATGGTCGGTCGAGGTTATGGCCAGTGGATCCACGCTACCGAAGCGGCTTTTGACAGGCTCGCGCGCACGCACGAGCAGGTATTCGCCGCTGGCCTTTCCATGGGTGGCGCCCTGGCCCTGCATCTGGCGACCCGCCGCAATGTAGCCGGTGTTTCGCTGGTCAATCCGGGCCTGGTCGTGGACTCCCCCTTGTCCCCCTATACTCCTTGGCTCAAGCATGTAGTGCGCAGCGTTGCCCCTATCAGCAATGACATCGCCAA
Organism: Glutamicibacter sp. NPDC055354; assembly: GCF_053644955.1. Taxonomy (NCBI): domain Bacteria; kingdom Bacillati; phylum Actinomycetota; class Actinomycetes; order Micrococcales; family Micrococcaceae; genus Glutamicibacter; species Glutamicibacter sp. NPDC055354. The sequence continues at coordinate 52,205 of NZ_JBSHMB010000001.1, read as the reverse complement.
GCGCGGTGTCGATGAAGGGGCCTACCCGCGCACCCCGGTAGCAGCCGTAGCCGAACTCCGTTTGCTCTTTGCCCAGACCCGCCGGCGCTTGGAGCTGGTGAACGCCCCGGTGCAGCTTTTCCGTTCCACCGTTGACAACGTAGTTTCAGACCAGTCGGTGCGCGAGCTGGTCGAGGGCCTGAACTCGGGCACCCTGGCCGAGCACCACATGCTCTTGCACTCCAAGCACGTAGCCACCCTGGACTACGATGCGGAGCAGATTTTCCACGAATCCGCTCGCTTCTTCGCGCAGCTGGCCGCCACGGAACGGAAGCGCAAGGAGGAGCGCGCATGAATCCGGAAGATGCCCATCCTTCAAACCAGAATGATCCGCAGTGGGATGAGCTAGTCGAGAATTTCCGTCAGCTTGATGCCTCGGCACCCCGCGAACCCAGCGCCGACGAGCGCGCGGCGAAACTGGCGAAGCTCTTCAACACCGGGCCTGCCGCGGTTCGCGGACCGCGCGACTATGTTGCTGAGCAGACGCCGGAAGAGTTCGTTCCAGAAGAACCCGCCGCGCTGGGTTCGGGTGATCCGATGCTGAACCTCGCCTGGGTTGGCGCCGCTGGCGGTCCGCTTGGGTTGCTGCTGTGTGTGGTGTTTTTCCGCTCAGCTCCGGTGTTCATCTATTTCGGGCTGGCACTCGCCGCCCTGCTCGGAATCGCCTACTTGCTCAAACGTCTTCCCACTGAACGCGATCCGGGAGATGATGGGGCTCAAGTATAGAAAACGGCTTTGAGTACACCACACGGTAGGTTACTCTATAGTAATAAATATGTGATGCGGGTTACCCGCTATTGCTAATGGGGTCACACAGAGTTTCAGGAGTTGAAGACCAGATGCGCGAATACAGCTCGCCAATTCGCATTCATTCGCCACAGCAGTCGAATATTACAGATCTGCTATTACGCCACGCGAATTCAGCGGCCAACCCGGCATTGTTCTCAAAGCCGGGAACCGACGGAACGTGGAATGATGTCACGGCATCGCAGTTCGCTGCCGACGCCCGGGCTATTGCGAAGGGGTTCATCGCCAATGGCATCGAACCTGGCGACCGCATCGCGCTGATGGCCAAGACCCGCTACGAGTGGACGCTGGTTGACTTCGCCATCTGGTTCGCCGGCTGCGTCACCGTCCCCGTCTATGAAACTTCCTCCCCTAGCCAGGTTGCCTGGATCGTTTCCGATTCCGGTGCCAAGGCCGTCGTCGTTGAGGCCGCCGCCCAGGAAGCCGTGGTGCGCCGCGCCGCCCATCAGGAACAGCTCGACGGACTGGATCACGTCTGGCAGTTCGATGGCGGGCTGGAACAGCTCTCCGAAGATGGCCGGAACGTCGATGACCAGTTGCTCGAAGCCCGCCGTTCGGGCGCAGCATTGGATGACATCGCCACGATCATCTACACCTCGGGCACCACCGGCCGCCCCAAGGGCTGCGAGCTGACCCACGGCAACTTCGTGGAGCTGGCGGAGAACGCTGTGGCTACCTTGCCTGGCGCCGTTTACCCGGGCGCATCGACCATCATGTTCCTGCCGCTGGCTCATGTTTTCGCCCGCTTCATCTCGGTAGTCAACATTGCCGCTGGTTGCCGCACCGGGCACACCCCCGATGTCAAGCACCTGCTCGAGGACCTCCAGTCCTTCAAGCCGAACTTCATCCTCGCTGTGCCACGCGTCTTCGAGAAGGTCTACAACTCGGCCATGCTCAAGGCTGAAGATAGCGGCAAGGGCAAGATCTTCCACGCCGGCGTTGACGTTGCAGTGGCATACTCCCGCGCCAAGCAGGAGGGCAAGGTTCCGCTGGTGCTGAACCTGAAGCACAAGCTCTTCGACGCCCTGCTCTACCAGAAACTGCGCACCGCGATGGGTGGCAACATCCGCCATGCGGTCTCCGGCGGAGGTCCGCTGGGCGAGCGCCTGGGCCACTTCTTCAACGGCATCGGGGTGACCATTCTGGAAGGCTACGGCCTGACTGAAACCACCGCACCGATCACGGTGAACACCCTGGACCGGATCAAGATCGGCACCGTAGGCAAGCCGCTGCCGGGCAACGCCGTGCGCATCGCCGCGGACGGAGAGATCCTCACCAAGGGCATTTGCGTGATGCGCGGCTACCGCAACCGTCCAGAGCTGCAAGATGAGACCTTCACCGATGGCTGGTTCCGCACCGGGGATATCGGCGAACTCGACGCCGACGGATTCCTGAGGATCACCGGGCGCAAGAAGGAAATCATCGTCACCGCCAGCGGCAAGAACGTGGTTCCTGCGCTGCTTGAGGACCAGATCCGCGCCGACGCGCTGGTTTCCCAGTGCGTGGTCATCGGCGAGGGCCGCTCGTTCATTGCGGCCCTGGTGACCTTGGATCCAGAAGCCCTGCCAGGTTGGCTGGCCCGTCACCAGATGGACCAGAACCTGTCGCTGGACGAGCTATCGACCCATCCAAAGGTGCTCGAAACCGTGCAGGCGGTCATCGACAAGGCCAACACCTCGGTATCCAAGGCCGAGGCGATCAAGTCCTTCCGCGTTGTGCCTGCTGACTTCACCGAGGAAACCGGTCATTTGACTCCCTCGATGAAGATCAAGCGTGCAGTAGTGCTCAAGGACTACGAGGCCGTGATCGAAGGCATCTACTCGGCGCCCAAGCCGACAGCATAGTCCAGCACTGCATTAGCCAGCTCCCACGATTCGCGAGCTGAAGCGGCCCAAGGCAACTTGAGGCCGCTTTGCTGTGTTCGGGCATAGTAGCTGCGCGGCAATACCACGCGGCTGAATGCCTGGGTGGCGTGATTCTGGTGCTCGTGGCCAAGCACCGCGTAGATCAGGTTCCCAGCCAGGTCCTTGCGGCCATTGGCCAGCAGCCATTCGACCAATTCCATGAGCCGGTCTTCCGAGTCGGCACTGGTATCGCCCACAACCACCAACACGTTGGTGCCGGTGAATTTACCGTCCATCACCGATTGCACGCGCTGCGGTCCGGCCGTGGCCACCTGGGCCTTGCAATCCAATTCACCGAATTGCTCGGCCAAGTGCTCTGCGATTTCGCAGAACGGAAGATGCGTGTCGAGGGTGAAGACCAGTACCGTGATCGGCTGGCCCTTGGATCCCAGCTCGGCAACCTGCTGCCTCAGCCGGGCGGGCACAGCCCCGGGCGTCATCTTGCTTGGGCGCATCACTGCTCCTTCTGCTTTGTGGTTCGCACGATTAGTTGGCAGAGCGCAGGGGCCCGCAACCTTGGTCACGAGCCCCTGTGCTCTGGGTACTGCGGATGCTATTTGGGTTCGATCACCAGCAGCAGATCGCCACCCTGTACCTGGCTGGTGCCATTCAGGGTTACCTGGCTGACCACGCCGCCCGCGTTGGCGGTGATGCCAGCTTCCATCTTCATTGCTTCAATGGTGGCCACGGACTGGCCGGCCTCGATCAGGTCGCCGACCTTGACGTTCACAGTCACCGCTCCCGCGAAGGGTGCAGCGACGTGGCCGTTGTTGTTCGGATCGGCCTTCGGCGCGGACTTCACGGTGGATTCTACCGATTCGTCGCGAACCTTGAGCTGGCGGGACTGGCCGTTGAGGTTGACCACGACGGTGCGCAGGCCCTTCTCATCGGCTTCCGATACCGATACCAGCCTGACCAGCAATCGAACACCGGTACCCAGCGAAATGACATGCTCGAAGCCGGGAACCAGGCCGTAGAGGTAGTCGCGGGTGTGCAGGACGGACAAATCGCCGTAGTTCTCCACCGACTTCTCGAAGTCACGGGTTGGGCCAGCGAAGAGCAACCGGTTCAGGGTACCGCGAATCGTGTCCGAATCCGCCTGCAGCGCTGCCAGGTCCTCTGCCGAGAGGTCCTCGACATGGGCCTTGACATTGCGTCCCTGCAACGCCTTGGTGCGGAACGGTTCCGGCCAGCCGCCTGGAGGGTTGCCCAGCTCGCCCGAGAGGAACTGGATGACCGAATCCGGGATGTCGTAGTTCTGCGGGTTCGCTTCGAAGTCCGCGGCTGGGACTCCGGAACCCACCAGCTGCAAGGCCAGGTCGCCGACGACCTTGGACGATGGAGTCACCTTGACCACATTGCCGAGCATGTCATTGACCGAGGCGTACATCGACTCGATGGCTTCGAAACGCTCGCCCAGGCCCAATGCAATGGCCTGCTGGCGCAGGTTCGAAAGCTGGCCGCCCGGAATCTCGTGCTGGTAGACACGGCCGGTTGGCGCTGGCAGTCCGGATTCGAATGGCTTGTACATGGCGCGCACTGCTTCCCAGTACGGTTCCAGCGACGCCACGGCATCCAGTGACAGGCCGGGATCACGCTCGGTGAACTCCAGCGCTGCGACCAGTGCAGAGGCCGATGGCTGCGAGGTGGTGCCCGCCATGGCCGCGCTGGCCACGTCGACGGCGTCCACACCGGCGTCGATGGCAGCCATCAACGTCGCCAGCTGCCCGCCGGAGGTGTCGTGGGTGTGCAGGTGCACCGGAAGATCGAAGCGTTCGCGCAGGGCCGTGACCAGCTTGGTTGCTGCCGCTGGGCGCAGCAGGCCGGCCATGTCCTTGATTGCGAGGATATGCGCGCCAGCGTCGACGATCTGCTGTGCCAGCTCCAGGTAGTAGTCCAGGGTGTACAGCGTCTCGTTGGCATCCAGCAGGTTGCCGGTGTAGCACAGGGCCACTTCGGCGACTGCGGTGCCGGTGTCGCGTACCGCCTTGATGGCCGGAGCCATCTGCGAAACATCGTTCAGCGCATCGAAGATGCGGAAGATGTCGATGCCGGCGGACGCGGCTTCCTTCACGAAAGCGTCGGTGACCTCGGTTGGGTATGGAGTGTAGCCCACGGTATTGCGGCCGCGCAGCAGCATCTGCAACGGGATGTTCGGCAGCTCCGCACGCAGCAGCTCCAGGCGCTTCCAGGGATCTTCGCCCAGGAATCGCAGGGACACATCGTAGGTGGCACCGCCCCAGACTTCCATGGAGAACAGCTGCGGGACGTTGTGCGCGTAGGCCGGTGCTGCCGCGAGCAGGTCGCGGGTGCGGACGCGGGTGGCCAGCAGCGACTGGTGCGCATCGCGGAAGGTGGTATCGGTGATGCCCACCGCCTTCGACTCGCGCAGGGCCTTGGCGAATCCTTCCGGACCGAGATCCAGCAGCTTCTGGCGCCAGCCATCGGCCGGCAAGGCGGACTTGGAGGGGCCATCGAATGGCGAACGCTCTGGCTCGTCGGTCTTGTCACCCGGGAAAGCAGGAAGCTTCTTGCGCGGGTCGATTCCCTCGACACGGCTGCCATTTGGCTGGTTCACCGTGACATGGGCCAGGAAGTTCAGCGCCTTGGTGCCGCGGTCCTGGGATTCATTGCCGGTGAGCAGATCCGGGCGGGAGTCGATGAAGTCGGTAGCGACATCACCGGCCAGGAACTGCGGATCACTGAGCACATTCTGGATGAACGGGATGTTGGTGGCCACACCGCGCACGCGGAACTCGGCCAGCGCACGGCGGGCGCGAGCCACAGCCGTCTGGTAGTCACGGCCACGACAAGTGAGCTTGACCAGCATCGAGTCGAAGTGCGGGGACACCTCGGCGCCGGTGTAGATTGTGCCGCCATCCAGGCGGACACCCGAGCCGCCGGCGGAGCGGTAGACGGTAATGGTTCCAACATCCGGACGGAAGCCATTGGCTGGATCTTCGGTGGTGATGCGGGACTGCAAGGCCCAGCCACGCACCTGGATGGTGTCCTGGCTGATCTCCAGATCCTTCAGCGACTCGCCAGCAGCGATGCGCATCTGCGCCTGCACCAGGTCGATGTCGGTAACCTCTTCGGTCACCGTGTGCTCAACCTGGATGCGCGGGTTCATTTCAATGAATACGTGCTGCCCGGCGCGGTCGCCCACGGTATCAACGAGGAATTCGACGGTGCCTGCGTTCTGGTAGCCCAGAGTCTGCGCGAACTTCACGGCGTCCCGGAACAGCGCCTGGCGAATCGATTCATCCAGATTCGGTGCTGGAGCGATTTCGACAACCTTCTGGTGGCGGCGCTGCAGCGAGCAGTCGCGCTCATGCAGGTGGACAATGTTGCCCTGCTCGTCGGCGAGGATCTGCACCTCGATGTGGCGCGGACGCAGCACTGCTTGTTCCAGGAAAACGGTGGGGTCCCCGAAGGCGGTGCCGGCTTCGCGCATTGCCGCGCCCATCAGCTCCGGCAGGTCTTCGCGCTTGTCGACACGGCGCATGCCGCGACCGCCGCCGCCGGCTACAGCCTTGACGAAGATCGGGAAGCCGATGCGATCGGCCTCGGCAATCAGGTAATCAACATCATCGCTTGGCTCGGAGGATTCCAGTACCGGAATGCCTGCCTCGCGAGCAGCCTTCAGCGCCGCTACCTTATTGCCGGCCAGTTCAAGCACGTCCGCCTTTGGACCGATGAACTTGATGCCTGCTGCTTCGGCAGCTCGTGCGAGGTCAGGATTTTCCGAGAGGAAGCCGTAGCCCGGGTAGATTGCATCCGCGCCGGCTTCTTTGGCAACGCGGATAATCTCGTCGATATCCAGGTAGGCGCGGACCGGATGGCCCTCTTCGCCGATCTGGTAGGCCTCTGCGGCCTTCTGGCGGTGGATCGAATTGCGATCCTCATGTGGGTAGACAGCAACGGTCTTTGCGCCCAGCTCGTAGCCGGCGCGGAAAGCGCGAATCGCAATCTCACCGCGGTTGGCGACCAAGATCTTTTCAAACATAGTGTCCCTACATCGAATCTGTACACGCTGGTTCAACGGCACAATCAGGACTGTTCCCCTCAGGTGCAGGCCCGCCATCCCAGCGTGTCGGGTCTCGAAAAGCAGCTAGCATTTGCCACTTCTGTGAAACACACTACACGGGGATTCTCCAGAACGTCCAAACATTTCGTCCTGTGGTCAGACCACATGAAATAATTGGATCTTTGAAGTTTTAATCACTAACTTGTGCCTAATGGCAAAAACTGACGTTGCAAAGTCGGAGAAACACGGCTCGGCACACTATGATGATGAGAGACTAAAAATTCGGTGGGACGTTTAAACTAACGAACAGTGAAAGGCGTGGTCTGGTCCGTGCACGTAGTGAGCATCAGCAGCCTCAAGGGTGGCGTAGGAAAAACCTCCGTGACACTCGGATTGGCTTCAGCAGCACTTGCCGCCGGCATTCCGACTCTCGTCATTGACCTGGATCCCCATGCGGATGCCAGCACTGGCCTTGGAGTCCGTGCTAATGGGAAGCAGCCAATTGGGCAAATGCTCAAGAACGCTCGTCGCGCCCGTCTGCAAGATCAGGTTGTCGCCAGCGCTTGGCAGTCCAAGGCAGCAGAGAAGAAATCCCGTACCCGCATTCCAGTGCTCGATGTTGCCGTTGGCGACGCATTCACCGGCATCTACGATCGACCAGATCTGCGGACCCGCGACCTACGCCGCCTCTCCCAGCTTCTGAGCCGCACCAGCGGTTACCAGTTGGTTCTCATCGACTGCCCGCCATCGCTGAACGGCTTGACCCGCATGGCATGGAGCGCTTCGGATCAGCTCGTGCTAGTGGCAGAACCCAGCTTGTTCTCCGTGGCCGGCACCGAGCGCACCCAGCGCGCATTGGAACTCTTCCGCCGTGAATTCGCTCCTTCCCTGGGACCGGTACGCGTTGTCGCCAACCGCGTCCGCAAGGACTCCGCGGAGCATACCTTCCGTTTGGGCGAAATGCGCCAGATGTTCGGCGACTCCATGGTCAAGCCCGAGATTCCCGAACACCCGGAATGGCAGCAGATCCAAGGTGCCGCGTACTCGGTGCACCAGTGGCCTTCCAAAGCTACCGCTCCGATGCTGGCGCAGTTCGACGCGTTGCTCAAGGAAGTCATGTCCGCAGCAGGCCCGAACAACACCTAGGCCCGGATACGGATAGCAGCTTAAGCAATTGACCGGATCTTCCTTCAAGGAAGATCCGGTCAATTGCTTAAGCTGTTGAATTATCTGCCGGCCCTAGCCGACGTTGCGCGCCGCCTTGGCAGCCCGACGGGCAGCCAATTCATCTTCTGGCAGGGTCTGCTGCACCGAGCTCTCTGAAGGCAGCTGGGCAAGGGAACCTTCCACCTCGCGCCAAACACGGCCTACGGCGATGCCGAACACGCCCTGGCCCTTCTGGACAAGGTCAATGACCTCATCGGCGCTGGTGCATTCGTAGACCGAAGCTCCATCGCTCATCAACGTGATCTGGGCAAGGTCCTCAACGCCGCGTTCACGCAGGTGCAAAACGGCCGAACGGATCTGCTGCAGGGATACTCCGGTGTCCAGCAGCCGCTTGACAACCTTGAGCACGAGGATATCCCGGAATGAATAAAGGCGGTGGCTGCCGGATCCCTTGGCTCCGCGCACTGCCGGCTCTACCAGGCCAGTACGTGCCCAGTAGTCGAGTTGGCGGTAGGTGATGCCGGCTGCCTTGCACACAATTGGACCGCGGTAGCCGGCATGTTCATCCAGCTCAGGCAGATCATCGGTGAAGAGTAATCCTTGGGTGCTGGATTGCTTGTTGCCACCGTCGACCCCATAGTGAGGCCCAGTCTGGCGAGACTCCATCCAATTGCTCCTTGCGTGTCAGCACGTTCCTAAACGAGTATCCAGGGACCGAATGAGAACCGCGCAGATGCGAGTGATGACCATCAAAAAACAGCTCTTTTTAAATGTCCCTATGCAAAGACGGTACGGCGATATCGACTAATGGTCAAAGACCTTCAAGCTTAACTTTAAGGCGTGTCGCGCCGGCTTGGGGAATTACCCAATTCAAGGCCAATATTCCACTGAAACCAAACGCGCGATACCTACGAAGAAAAATCTTCTGGATCAATATTGTCCAAGAACTCACGGAATTCGCGCAACTGCTCTTCGGGTGCTTCTTCGCCCTCAGTTTCATTCTCGATGGCCACGCCAGCTTCTTCCAGGACGTGCTCGGCGCACATGATCGGGCACTGGGCGCGCACGGCAAGGGCGACGGCATCCGAGGAACGGGAATCTACGCGTTTGCCGTTGGAAAGGACAAGCTCCGCGACGAACACGGCATTGTTCACCGAGACTATTTCGATCCGCTCAAGCTTCACGTCCATGCTTTCAATGACGCTGAGCAGCAGATCATGGGTCATCGGCCGAGGCGGAGTGAGTCCTTGTTCAGACATTGCGATGGCCGAGGCTTCGGGCGCACCTATCCACAGCGGAAGGTAGAGATTACGCTCAGGGTATTTGAGCAGCAACAGCGGCTGATTCGCCGGCAGTTGAATACGGATTCCGGCAAACTCCAGTTCCAGCATGCTAGCCCCTTAGAGTTGTTGTTGCCTGTTCGAATTCAGCCTAGCGATCCAGTTGGGAAATAGCACGTTGCACCAGGGCCTCGTGAATTTCCAGGCACTGGCGCGAGATTTCCTGGGCCTCTTCCGCAGCGCGGGCACGAGCGGAGACTTCAGGCTTCTTCAGTTCGTTGCCGACAATCGATTCAATCAGCGAGAACTCGCGATCAGCTGCGGTACGGAACTGCCGCAGGTGGCGAGGTTCAACGCCATGGCCCGCCAGCTGAACGGCCGATTTGGTGACCTTGATGCTGTTGGCGTCGAACAGGCCGGCAACCGGTTCGATCAAGCCGAACTTTATCAATTCGCCAACGAGCTCCTCGCTGGCACCGGTCAGCCCCTGCAGTTCAGCCAAGGACACCGAACGGGTTTTGCGCTCCACGGCCTCAGCCATGTCATCGTTGACCGCCTGTGGCGCCACCGGGGCTCCCCCAGGCAATGCTGCTGGCGCTTCACCGCGATCCACCGAGTCGAGATGGTCCTTGATGACCTTCAACGGCAGGTACTGGTCGCGCTGAACCGAAAGGATGAAACGCAAGCGGCTCACATCCGACGCGGAGTACTTTCGATATCCAGCGGAGGTGCGTTGCGGGATGATCAGTCCCTTGTCTTCCAGGAAGCGGATCTTGGACGCAGTGACACGTGGGAACTCATCCTTGAGTTCCGAGAGCACCTCGCCGATATTCAGCGCGGCCTGCCGGACGGTCTCGTGGCGTTGAGCCTCGAGACGTGGGCTGCGGGCTGCGTCAAAGATCGGCAAAGGGTCTACACCTCGGATGTATGGATATGTCGGCGTGCCAGACGCCGGCGGACAAAACCTCGAACTCTACTAGTTTAAAGGTTCGGAACGCTTTGGTAGAAATTCAGGCGGAATTTGCCGATCTGAACCTGAACACCAGTGCTCAACGGGATCTCGTCGATACGGTCGCCGTTGATGTAGGTACCATTCAGCGATCCGATGTCGCTGAGCGTGAACCGCGCGTCCGTTCGGGAGAACTTGGCATGCCGACGCGAAACGGTCACATCGTCCAGGAAGATATCCGCGTTTGGATGGCGGCCTGCGATGCTCTCGTCGGTGTCCAGCAAGAAGCGTGCGCCCTTGTTTGGTCCGGAATGGGCAATCAGCAGCGCAGAACCAGCTGGCAGGGCGTCAACTGCGTTTTTCTCATCCTCACTCAGGGTGTAGATGACCGAAGGTTCAGCACCCTTGTGCACCGCAGGAAGAGCGATATTGGTCGTCTCAGAGGCAGACTCGTTGTGCGGGTCAACCGGCCGATGTTCCGACATTATGGGGTCCTCCAGAAAATTCTGTTAACAGTTCGTGCGTGACGACCTTGAGTTCTGTGTTGGCACAGTCAGTAATACCAAACTATTTACAGATTAGCCTACTCACTGCCCAACTGATAACAGAAAAGTACATATTTTCCGCTGCAAGGGATTGCCAGTGTGGCAAGATGCCAAGAGAGACGATGATGCCTTGGCAGCCCCTGCACTTCGATCCTTTCCCACAGATGGAGGCGATGCAAGGATAAATCAGGAACTTTCAGGTGAATCATGACGAAGATACTTCTCAAACGCGCGTATACCGCGCCCAGCGTCGAGGACGGCTACAGGATCCTGGTTGACAGGCTCTGGCCGCGCGGGAAGAGCAAGGCTGCCCTTCAGCTGGATCACTGGGCCAAGGCCTTGGCACCGAGCACCGGGCTTCGCAAAGGTTGGGATCACGATGCCGACCGCTTTGGCGAATTTGCGCAGCACTATCGCGCCGAGCTAGATCAGAACCCCGCTGTCGATGGCTTCCTGGAAGTACTGGACCAGCATCCCGTGGTCACTTTGGTCTACGGAGCAAAAAATGAGCAGGCTAATCATGCTGTGGTGTTGCGTGACTATCTGCTCGATCAGCTCTCTGGTCCGTAGGCGGCACGAAGCACACGCCGTCGGCACACACCATATCCGAATCGACCACCTGCTGAAGGTCAAAGCTGAATTCCTGGCTCACCGTGGCACCTTTCATCGAAGTCCTGTCCTTTGGTGGTTCAACCACGTTGCGCCGAAAAATATTCCGCACTTCCACGCGACGCCCTGCGCAGGGAAACCGATGGCACCGCGAGATACTCGCGGTGCCATCGGTGATATTTGGAGCGAGGGCGCTACTAGTTCTGCTCCAGCAGGATCGGCTCGAAGAAACGGGCCAGCTCGTTGGCCGCATCCAATGGCAGGATGCTGGCAACATACATATCCGGACGGACGATCACGATCGCGCCATCGCGGGAGATCTGGCGCTCCACGAAGATGTCCGAGCCGTCCAATGCGGTGTAGACCTTCTCGTAATCCATCAGGCCGAATACGCCGGTGTCCGGACGGAACACCTTCGGCGCGTCATTCACGTTCATCGTGGTGTAGTCCTGCTGGTAGACCACCTTGACATCGAACAGCGCGTCGGCGTCGGCACCCTTCGGCGTGAAGCGAACCAGTGGCGAGCGCTCATTCTCCAGCAGCCAACTCGACAAGGCGGCAATTTTCTGGGACTCTCCCACCGGCTGCTGATCAGCAAAGACGTAGATGCGGTAGCGGCCGTCGGCACGATGGTGGTGGCCCAGGTGCGTTGGATTGGCATCGGCCAAGCGCATGACTTCCGAAGAGCGGAAGCGCTTGCCCACGGGGAATCCGGCGGCCAGCTCCTGGTGCTCCTTGCCGGCGACCAGCGCAGATGCCGCGTACTCGGTCATGAAGCCGGCAGGGAATTCGGCCGTGCGTACATAGAACTCGGCAACGCCTTCTTGGCCTTCAAGCTCCTTCGCAGTAGCAGCCATGATGGAGGACCACTTCTTGTCGAAGTCGATCAGGTCCTTGGCGATCACCTTGCGCTCGTCCGAGTAGGTGCGCAGCAGGCTTTCCGGAGCTTGGCCCGAGAGCACATAGCCGATCTTCCAGGCCAGGTTGAACCCGTCCTGCATGGAGACGTTCATGCCTTGGCCGGCCTTGGCCGAGTGGGTGTGGCAGGCGTCGCCGGTAATGAACACGCGCGGCTCACGGGTACCGATCTCTTCAACCGGCACATCATCGAAGCGGTCAGCCAGCCGGTGGCCTACTTCGTAGACGCTGTGCCACGCGACGTCCTTGACCTCGAGGGTATAGGGATTCAAAATCGCCTTGGCGCGCTCGATGATTTCTTCCAGCGGAGTCTCGCGGACCTTGCCGTTATCCCCTTCCGGAACTTCACCCAGGTCGACGTAGAGGCGGAAGAGCTGCCCGCCTTCGCGCGGAATCAGCAGGATCGAACCAGCCTTGGAATGGATGGCGCACTTGGTGCGCACATCCGGGAAGTTGGTCAGGCCCAGCGTGTCCATGACGCCCCAAGCGTGATTGGCCTTGTCACCGGAGAGCTTCGCGCCGATCGAGCGGCGGACATTGCTTCTGGCCCCATCGGAACCGACCACGTACTTGGCACGCACTACACGCTCAATGCCGTCATTGCTCTCGCCGCAGCCGATCAGGGTGACCTTCACCGGGTACTCTTCGCCGTCTTCAACGACCAGTTCCTTGAAGTCCCACCCGTAGTCCGGGACGGTGCGAGCTGGGGAGTTCGCCGCGAAATCAGCGAAATAGTCGATAACGCGCGCCTGGTTGACCACGAGGTGCGGGAATTCGCTGACGCCGGTTGGATCATTGGCGGTGCGGTCGGTGCGGATGATCTGATCCGGGTTCTGCGGATCAGGGTTCCAGAAGGTGGTTTCCTTGATGATGTAGGCCTCGGCGGTGATGCGCTCGGCAAAACCGAAAGCCTGGAACGTCTCCACCGTGCGTGACTGGATCCCGTCGGCCTGGCCGATTTCCAGGCGGCCGGGCCGTCGGTCGATGATGCGGGTGTGCACATCAGGGAACTGGGAAAGCTGGGCGGCGGTGATGATGCCTGCGGGACCGGCACCGACGATCAGCACATCCATGACATCGGGCATCTCCATGGGACGGTTTATGCCCACGCCAGCCGCTGGCTGCACCCGTGGATCGGCTGAAATGTATCCGTTGTGGTGAAACTGCACCGTTTCATCCCCCAATTCCCTGTGATGACCTCAGTCAATAAATATAGTGTTCGATATTAGAACTGCATGATCTTTTATCGCACACTAATCATATACAATCTGTGAGCTCAGGCACAAGTTCATGCACGCTGCGCCGGCCACCCCTAAGCCGCAGATGGGCAGAAGCCCCGGCGCAATAACCTCGCGCCGGGGCCCATCACTGATGCCAGCTGCTACCGATGCTCCCACTCGGGTCCGGCATACTCCAGCATCTGCTCTTCATTAAGTTGCGAACGCCCATAGGCTCCGTGCACCGCGTTGAACTTCCCGCCAATCTCCAAGTCGCGCGAGGACGAGATATCTCCGACCAGCCACGGCTTCCATTTGGTGGCCGACAGATAGGGGCGGATGATGCTGGCCGTGGCAGCGCAGTCCGCGGCAAATGGCAGGATCGCCGGTGGTTCCCGATCCGCTCCCTCGCGAATGAACGCAGTGGCCAAGTTCGAAAACGCCTTGGCATGCCCTGCACCGTGCGGCAGCAATGAAGCCACGAATTGGCCTGCCGAGCCTTCGGCCGGCGAGCGCGGAATAATGCCCGCTGGTGTCACGTCCAAGGGGTTCGAAACATCGAGCAGTACCTTGCCTGCCAGCCTGGAGCCCAGCTCGGCCAGGACCTTGCGTTGCGGCTGGTCCCAGAGCGTGGCCAAGACTACGACCTCTTGGCCTTCCACAGCTGAGGCCAGGTCAGCGGCCACCTGCACCTGCGCGTCTACCGCGGCCTGTCGAATCTTTTGCGCAGCTGCCTCCGCCTTGGCGGCATTGTGGTGGTAGATCACGACGCTTACCCCGTGGGAGGCGAAGAGTTCTGCGATGGCGGTTCCGTGCCGCCCCGGTCCGATCAGTGCTATTGAAGCCATGTTCATGCCTTTCTTGAGCGGCAGCTAGGCCGCGTCGCCGCTGTTGGCGAGGTAGGGGTTATCGCTCATTTCCAAGACGAGTTTTCCGCGTGAATGCTTGGCATCCATCTGGCGATGGGCCTTCACGACATCGTTGAATTCGAGGGTGTTCACCTGCAGTTGCAAGCCGCCATCCCGATAGCTGCGCACCAGCTCTGCGAACCGTTGCGCGCTGGCTCGGACGCTCACCAGTGGCAGGCCATGGGATTGCCAGGTCTCGGGAACCAGCGTGATGCACTGCGCTCCACCGCTTGCCAGTTCACGGGCCAGGTCGCCGGCTTCCATGCTTCCGGCTAAATCGATGGACGCGGCAATTGCCCGGCCTCCCGCGGCCTGGGCCACGCGCTCGCTGAGGCCCGGTCCGTAAACGACAGGAAGAACCCCTAGCTGACGCAGATATTCCTGGTTGCCTGTTCCGGCGGTACCAATGACGACCAGGCCTTGATGCATGGCGAGCTGAACCAGCATGCTTCCTAAGCCACCTGCCGCTGCGTGCACCAGAATCACATCTCCTGGTTGCAGCTCCAGTGCGGCAAGGGCTGTCAGGGAGGTCTGACCCGCACCACTGAGTCCGCCAGCCACGGCCCACGGCAGTTCCTTGGGCTTAGCCGCCAGCTTGTCCCCCGAGGCGAGAACCAGATCGGCGTCGGCGCCGACGGCACCCCAGCCCACCACCTCATCCCCCGCAGCCCAACCCGGGTCTTTCGACTCATGGACAATTCCGGAGAATTCGGTGCCAAAGACCAGAGGCACCTGGCCGCCGAAATTGCCGGCCCGGCGACGGGCATCCACGGGGTTTTGGCCCGCGGCACGTACCGCCACGCGGACCTCGCCCGCAGCCAGTGGCTGCACTGGATGATTTTCGATACTGATGACTTCCGGGGCGCCGAACTGCCTGGCCACAGCGACACGATAATGCTGCTTCATGGTTTTCCTTCCTTCGTTGCTTTACAAGTGCTTTCCGCAAATATATCTGTAATAACAGATATATTTGCAAGGATAATCCCGCTAGCCCGGATCCATTGGGCCAGCGGGATGCGGTGCGGCTATCCGGAATAGGGCTGCGAGGTGACACTTTCATGACGGGAGAGCCGGCGCGCGAAGTCCAGCAGTACCGGGACCTCGGCATCCCCGATCAGCGGGTCGAATTCCTTTGCCAGCGATTCAATGTGCGCGGCTCGGGCTCGGCTTATGAGATCAAGACCCGCTTCGGTCAGCGTCACCACCACCATGCGCGCATCCTGGGAATCACGGTCCCGGCGCACCAGGTGGAGTTGCTCAAGCCTGCTGATCAGATGGGACCCCGAGCCGGAACTGTAGAGCAGCTGATTGGAAAGCTGAGTGGCTGGCAAGCGGTTCGCCTTCGCCTCCCAGAGGTACAGCAGCGCCTCGAATTGCGCACTGTTCAACCCGAAATCCCGCTTGAGCTCAACCGATAGCCGCAGCATCATCGAGCGCTGCCCGTAGAGCAGGCCGCGCCAGATCTCCTGCCGATCGTTCAATTCCGTCTTCATGGATGCCTCCCGGGAATAGGATCAAAGTATCTGTAGTTACAGTAATTGATTCTAGTACACGGATGAAAGGCATGGAACCTAAATGACCACCAATGACAGCAAACTGGGCACCAAACAGCCGGCATTGAGCGCGCACCGCGTGGTGATCCTCGGCAGAACCGGCCGGGTCGGCGAGGGCATCGTCCGTTCCTGGCTGGCCGCCTGTGCCGAAGTCATCATTCCTACCCGCACCGAAAACCGCGGCAAGGAACTGCTGGCCCGTCTCGAGAACATCGACACCGCGAATCTGGAATTGGTCGTGGGCGAGTACACCAGTTTCACCGCAGCAACCGACATGGCCCAGCGCATCACCGGCGAATTCGGGGACGTTACCGATGTGATCGCTGCTATCGGCGGCTGGTGGCAGGGAAAGCCGCTGTGGGAAGTCACCGAATCGGAATGGCGGCGCTTCAACCTCGATCTGTCCACCGCCCATGTCGCAAATGTGCGTGCCTGGCTCCCCCTGCTGGCGCCTGCAGGCAGCTACCATCTGGTCCTTGGCGGGAGCGCTAGGACCCCGGTTCCCGGTGCATCGATCATCAACATGGAACAAGCGGGACTCTTGATGATGCATCGGGTGCTCAGCGCCGAAGCCGGAACCCAGCGCCGCGTCTTCGCCCACGAGCTCGGACCAGTGGCAACCCGCGAACGCCCATGGGTTGATCCGCAGTGGATCACCAACGAAGAACTCGGCTCGATCACCGCGGCCCTGGCCGCCCGGCCCGAGCGCCCCTCGGCGCACTACACGCTTCGCACCACGCAGGCCGCAGCGCAGCTGATGAAGGAACTGGCAGTATGAACACCAACCGCCTAGCACGATCGCACGACCTGGTGCTGCCCGACGGCTGGCCCGGACTCCCGGGCACGCTGGCCGCACGCGCGATCACCGAGCATCGGGCAGGCTATGCCATGGAACGGTCCAGCTACATGTCTGTTGGCGCACCGGCCCTGATCATCAAGGCCCGGACCGAACAGGACGTGCAGGAAACGGTGCTCTATGCAGCGCGGCTCCGAGAGCAATCGGGAACCCGCGTTGAATTCAGCATCCGTTCAGGGGGCCACGGCATCGCAGGCACCTCGACGAATACCGGGGGCATCATCCTGGATCTTTCCGCCCTGCGGCACTTCGAAATGCTCGATCCGCAACTTGGCCTGGTCCGGGTGGGCGCCGGAGCCACGTGGGGACAAATTGCCGGACAGCTAGCCGCCGAAGACCTGGTCATCAGCAGCGGCAACTTTGGCGACACCGGCGTCGGCGGCCTGGCCACGGCTGGCGGCGTCGGCTACTTCGCCCGTTCGCAGGGACTGACGCTGGACTCCATGGTGCGGGCCAAATTGGTCACCGCCGACGGAACGATCCGCTGGGTAGACACTGATCATGAGTCCGAATTGTTCTGGGCCGTGCGCGGAGATGCGACCCATGCCGGAGTAGTCACGGCCTTCGAGTTCACGGCCACCGATCTGCGAACTGCCGCCGATGACGCCAGCATCATCCACCAGCAACTGACCTACCTGACCGATTCGCTGCCGCAATTCACCGCTGATTGGGGCCAGTGGGTGCGCCAGTCGCCTGACGAGCTGGGAAGCTTCCTGATGGTGCAGGCATTGGGCGATGGACAGCACGCAATTCAGGCGCGCAATGTCTGGGCTGGCGATGGCCAGGACCAGGCAGCACCGGTCTTGCGCGAGGCCCTGGGCCTGGCCCAACTTCACGATTCGCGCACCGAGCTAGTGCCTTATCCGCTGATCGTGCCAGCCCCGAATTCGCCGCATGCCGGTCAGCAGCGCATCAAAATGCGTGATGTCCTGGTCGATCAGGCGGATGAGCAGTTGGGCGCTGCCATGGCGCAGTCATTGGCCCATCGGGCCAGCCTGGTCGGCGAATTGCGGGCCTTGGGCGGTGCCGTAGCCCGGGTTCCGGCCCACGCCACCGCCTGGGGGTCGCGGCATCAAGAGGTGCTGGCAGCTACCTGGATCCACCCGTTGGGCATCGCCGAGCAGGACCAGTCGTTCGCTGCCCTGCAGGTTCTGGGCACCGGCGCGTACGGCGCCTACTCTTCGGACGTTCGCCGTTCGGCTGCCGAGCTCGCCTGGCCTGGGCAGACCGGAACCCGGCTGCGTGCCCTGTCCGAGAGAACTGACCCGCAGCACCTGTTTGATGGCGGACTGAACTTGAGAAGCCAGAACTCCAGCGCTACCTGATCAGCTCGGCGCGTCCTGCTTCCACCCCGAGCCGATGCACCACCGAATGCTCGCGCATTTTCTGCTGCCAGCGCCGGTCGTGGCTGACCGTGACCACGGTGCCCGGATATTCCGCCAGCGCTGACTCCAGCTGCTCCACCAAAGCCGGTGAGAGATGGTTCGTCGGCTCGTCCAGGAACAGCATCTGCGCTTTGGTGCTGACCGCAATAGCCAGTTCCAGGCGGCGGCGCTGGCCTACCGAAAGCGCCATGGGGTGCCGCAGGAAATCCTGCGGCGCAAACAGGCCCAGCTGGGCCAGGGACGCACCGGCGTCCTGGACATACTGGCCGGTGGCCGCGGCGAAGGCTTCAACCAGGGTGCTGCCAGGAAAAATTCCGACTTCCTGGCGGAGCCAACCGCAGTGCAAGTTGGCAGCGCGCTCGATCTTCCCCTCGGTGCATTCCAGTTCTCCGGCGAGCATTTTGAGCAATGTGGATTTGCCAGCACCATTGGGGCCGGTGACTAGCCAGCGCTCGCCGAGCTTGATGTCGAAGCGTGGCGTGGACAGTTTCGGATCCGAGCCGCGCCGGGCGTTCATCACCTGCAGCAAGGTTTCGCCACCTGCCTGGTCCTGGGTGCTGCCGGGCATCAAGAAGGACAGCTCAGCAGCCGGCTCGGGTGCCCGGTGGGTTTCGAGGTCTTCGATTCGGGATTTTGCCTGGCGGATCTTGGAGGTCGACCCATGGCTGGAATCGCGGGCCCGGAAATTTCCATGTCCAAAACTGGATTTCTCCTGCTTGCGCGGAATGGCGCTGACGCGTGAAGCATACTTATCAACCAAGTTCTGTGAACGCTCAAGCTCCTGCACCCAATTTTCGTAGGCGACGCGGATCGCGATGCGCTCCTGCTCCTTGGCATGCAGATAACCGTCATAGCCATTGCCGTAATGCGCGACCGACCCGTCGGCAACCTCCACGATGGATCGGGCAAAACGCTTGAGGAACATCCGGTCATGGCTGATCAGCACCAGCGCACCGCGATGCTTATCCAGGGTGCGCTCCAGCCAGTTCATGGCCGCCTCGTCCAGGTCGTTCGTTGGTTCATCGAGCAGGAGCAATTGCGCACCCGAACACAGGACACAGGCCAGCGACAGCCGGGATCGCTGCCCACCGGAAAGTTGGGACACAAGGCGCTGGCGATCCAGATCTCCTAGGCCCAGCTGCTCCAAGGCGCTATCCAGGCGCGGAGCCAGCGAATAGCCGTCGGCCGCCTCATACAGGTCGGTAACCTGCTGCAGCTGCTTCATCAAACGTTCGGCGACAGGTTCTGGAGCATCTTCGAGCTTGGCCGAAACGACGCGCATCAAGCCTTCCAGTTCACGGAAGCGCCGATGATAGGAATCGATCACCTGTTGCACGCTCATGTTCGCAGCGAAGCTCGGGTTCTGCGCAGCGTAGGCAACGGCACCGGGCGCGTTCATCTTCCGCTGCCCGTGGTCGGGTTCGAGATTCCCTGCAATCACGCGCATCAGCGTGGATTTTCCCGAACCGTTATCGCCAAGTACTGCGATGCGGTCGGTACCGGAAATTGCAAGGTCGATGCCGGTCAGCACATCCCGTTCGCCGAAACTGACTGCGATGCCTTGCAATGAGCATACGTAGTCCGGTTCGGTTTCGCGCTCATGCTGGGAAGACTGGTGGATATTTTGGGACTGGGTCATGGGAGTTTCCTGCCTAGCACCGGTTCGCCGAGTAATCAGGGCCGGTGCGGTGCTGGTGGTTGGCGGGCACCACAAAGGTGCAATGAAGATGGCGTCAGCGGAGCGAAGCTCGACACTGGTTACCGCCTAGAGGAAATGGACTCCATGAATTAACGTTCCCACCATTCAAGGCTAAGCCCAAGCCATCACAACAGGCAAGGTTTTGCGCACTACAGCTCGATGATGCCCTCAATCAGGACGTTCGCGGCCCCGCCAACCCAAAACTGGCCGTCGGCCAAGTCCAGATGCACATGCCCATCGCGTCCGACTTTCGCACCCTGCCGGTTGACCAGTGGCGCGGTGGCGTGCCCGGCGGCCATCAGCCATTGCGTGGCCGCTCCATTCAGGCTTCCGGTGACCGGATCCTCGCGCAAGCCCCCGTTTTCGATGGCCAGAGCTCGGACTTCGAATTTTTCCGGTGCCGACGACTGCGGCAGTGCGCCGAAGACCCCGATTTTCCAGCGTCCTGGCCTATTGGGGATCCGCGGTGCGATGTCCAAAACCTGCTGCGAGTTTTCCAGCAGCACTGCGGCCCACCCCGGCCCGTTGTCCGTCCACTGCGAATCCACAATCTGCTCGGGCTCAATGCCCAGGATCTGGATCATTTCCTTCAGTTCGTGCGGCGCAATTGCACCGGTTCGAACAGCCGGCGGCGAAGCGAAGGAAAGCGTTTCACCTTCGATCCTGATCGGCACCAAACCAGCTTCGCACTCGACGACCAGCTGCTTCGGATCCTGCGGCACTCCCCCGGCATGCAGCCAGGCACGCGCTGTGCCCAAGGCAGGGTGGCCGGCAAATGGGAATTCGCGTTCGCGCGCAAAGATGCGGAAACGGTAATCGGCCCGCTCATCGCTGGCCGGCAGTACGTAGGTGACCTCGGAGAGATTGGACCAGAGCGAGTAGTCCTGCATCGACTCGGTATCCAGGCCCTGCCCGTCGAGCACCACGCCTAGCGGGTTGCCCTTGTACGGGGTGGCGCTGAAGACATCGACCTGCTGGAATCTGCGTTGCATTGGACCATCTTCCGGATCTTCGCCGTGGGTGTGGAATTCTGGGGAGGCACGGCAAAACCCCGCCGAGATAAACTCTCGACGGGGTTTTCCGATTGGATCGTCGGGCTAACAAGATTTGAACTTGCGACCTCCTCACCCCCAGTGAGGCGCGCTACCAAGCTGCGCCATAGCCCGATGCCCTCGCAGCCGTTATCCCCAAGTCGTGAGAACCAAGGGTGCCGTCTGCGAAAAGCTCCTTTATTAGCCTACACCAAGTGAAGGGCTAAATTCGAAATTTAGCGATTGCGTCCGCGACGCTCGCGGATTCGCATCGAAACCTCGATGGGGCTTCCTTCGAAACCGAAGGTTTCGCGCAGCCGCCGGGTGATGAAGCGGCGGTAGCCTGGATCCAGGAAGCCGGTGGTGAACAGCACGAAGCGCGGCGGACGGGCCGAAGCCTGGGTGCCGAACAGGATGCGTGGCTGCTTGCCGCCGCGCACCGGGTGCGGGTGGGCTGCGACAAGTTCGCCCAGGAAGGCGTTCAGCTTGCCCGTTGGAATGCGCTTGTCCCAGGATTCCAGCGCGGTATTCAGTGCGGGAACGAGCTTGTCCTTGTGCCAGCCGGTCTTCGCCGAGATGTTCACGCGCGGTGCCCACTCGATATGGGCAAGGTCGCGCTCGATCTCCTGGTCCAGGTAGTAGCGGCGATCCTCATCCACCTCATCCCACTTGTTGTAGACGATGACCATCGCGCGGCCGGCTTCGATGGCCAGCTGGATGATGCGCACGTCCTGCTCGGAGATGGTTTCATTGGCAGCCAGCAGGATGACGGCGACTTCGGCCTTCTCCAGCGCCGTCTGGGTACGCAGCGACGCGTAGTAGTCCGAGCCGACGGCCATGTGCTGGCGGCGGCGGATACCGGCGGTATCCACGAAGCGCCAGACTTCGCCGCCCAGCTCGACAAGTTCGTCCACGGGATCGCGGGTGGTGCCGGCCAGATCGTCGACAACCACGCGCTCGGAGCCGGCCACCTTGTTCAGCAGCGAGGACTTGCCCACATTCGGACGGCCGATCAGCGCAATGCGGCGCGGACCGCCCGATGGGATCATGCCGCCGAAAGCCGAATGGGCCGGCATTTTCTCCATGACAGCGTCCAGCAGGTCGGCGGTGCCGCGGCCGTGCAGGGCCGAGACTGGCCATGGCTGGCCGAATCCCAGTCCCCACAGCGCGGCGGCTTCGGCTTCCTGGTTGAAGTCGTCGACCTTGTTGGCCACTAGGAAGACCGGCTTGCCCTTCTTGCGCAGCATCTTCACCACAGCCTCGTCGGTTGCGGTCGCGCCCACGTGGGAGTCGACCACGAAGAGGATGGCGTCAGCGACGTCGGCGGCAATTTCGGCCTGGTCGGCAACCGAGGCGTGGATGCCCTTGGCATCGTGCTCCCAGCCACCGGTATCGACGATGGTGAATGGGCGTCCCACCCACTCGGCGGAATAGGACACGCGGTCGCGGGTGACGCCCGGGGTATCCTCGACTACCGCTTCGCGGCGGCCCAGGATGCGGTTGACCAAGGTGGACTTGCCGACGTTAGGTCGTCCGATAACAGCCAGGACCGGCGGAATGACAACGTCTTCATCATCGTCATCGAAGCTATCCAGGCCTGCAAGCAGGGCGGAGTCCTCTTCGTCCAGTTCGTAGTCTTCCAGTCCGCTGAGCAGGGCCTGGGCGCGAACCGCGGCCTCTTCCTCGCTCAGTTCGGCCAGGCGCTCGGCGATATCGTCGTCTCCAACGGGGATGTATTCCTCGTCGTGGGTGGAGTTGTTCTCGCTCATGATTTTCCCTTCACAGCGATCGTAATCTTCATCGGCTCTCGCCGAGGATGGGCACCAGCTTTAGGCTAGTTTTTCGTTGCAGTGCCGACTGCGTCAAGCACTGCGTCGATGGTCTGCTCGAAATCCAGGTCCGAGGAGTCTACGGTCATGACTCCGTCGGCAGCCTGGGTGAAGTTCACCACGGTGGAGTCCTTCGCATCGCGGGCCAGCACCTGGGTAGCCAGCTGCGACTCGTTCTGCGTTCCGCCCAGCTGCAGGCCGCGACGGCGCAGGCGGGCTTCTTCCGATGCGGTCAGCAGGATGCGCGCATCGGCATCCGGGGCGACCACGGTGGTGATGTCGCGGCCTTCGGCCACGATGCGGGTGTTGGCCGCAATGATTTCCTGCTGGCGGCGGACCAGTTCGGCACGCGCGTCCAGGTTGGTGGCAACGGCGGAAACCTGCTCGGAGATGCGTGGTTCGCGGATTGCCGCGGTCACGTCCACACCGCCGATTTCAACCAGTTCAGCATCAGGATCGACCGAGATGGACAGCTTGGCATCGCGCACGGCCTGGGCAATGGCCCCGGCGTTGGACAGATCGGTGCCATCGGCGAGCACCGAGTAGGTGATCGCACGGTACATGGCACCGGTGTCCAGGTAGGCTGCGCCCAGCTTGCGGGCGACGGCCTTGGAGACCGAGGACTTGCCCGAGCCGCTAGGGCCGTCGATGGCAATAACAAGCTTGTCGTTGTTCAAGGTGCTCACTGGGCTACCTTCCATCCGTTCTTGGTCAATACATCTATCAATTCATCGCGCCGGCCGGGCACGACCGAAACATCCACCATGCCGACCTGATGGCCTGCGGAGTGCTCCATGCGCAAATCCTCGATGTTGATCTGCGCGTCGCCGATTTCGGTCAGCAGCTGGGCGATCTGCCCCGGCCGGTCATCGATCACGACGGTGACCAACGCGAACGCCTGCGGCGGTGCACCGTGCTTGCCCGGAATCCGGGCCTTGCCGGCGTTGCCCTCGGTCATCAGCTGCGAGAGGTCCAGCAGCGCGCCGGGGCCCTGCGGGTTCTGCAGCGTGCTGATCAGCCGGTCCAGATCTTCCTTCATCCCGGTCAGGATCGGCACCAGTGCGGCGGCATTGTGCGAGAAGATCTGGATCCAGAGCTTCTCGTCGCTGGCCGCGATGCGCGTGGTGTCGCGCAGCCCGTTGCCCGCCAAGGCCAGCTGGTGGCTTTCGGCGTTCAGCAGGCGCGAGGCGATCATCGAGCTGGCCGCTTGCGGGAAGTGGCTGATCAGCGCGACGGACTCATCGTGCTCGACCACGCTCATCCGGTACATGGTCGCACCCAGGTCGATGGCCAGGGATTCGGCGGCCTTGACCCGCGAAGCCTGCGCTCCTTCATGGGCGCAGATGACCCACGGCATGGAGGTGAACAATTCGCCACGGGCCGCGGCCGGTCCGGACTTCTCCCGGCCCGCCATCGGGTGCGTCCCCACATAGCGGGACGTCTCGGCCTCACCCAGCCGCTCGTCCGCCAGCACGCCGGCCAGGATCGAGCCCTTGACACTGGCGATGTCCACCACGGTCGCGTTCGGATAGGCCAGCAGCGCGTCGCCCACCAGGGCGGAGGTGACATCCGGTGGAGCACCGATCACGACCAGTTCCGGGGCGATCTGCTGGTGCTCCAGCAGCACCCCGGCGCCAATGTCCTGGGCTACTCCGGCAGCGGTTGGCGAAATATCCGACAGGTAGACGTGCACGCCCTTGGCGCGCAGGCCCAATCCCACCGAGGTGCCCAGCAAGCCGGTGCCGATGACCAGCACCGGGCCTGCAAGGTGAGAAGACGCCATGGGCTACATCCCCACCATGGCCATGAGGTGCCCGACTTCCTGGTTGCCCAGGGAGCGGATGGTGCCCTGCTTCTGGTCGCCCAGCAGCACCGGACCCACGGCAACGCGCACCAGGCGCTGGACCGGGTGGCCTACGGCGTCGAACATGCGGCGCACGATGCGGTTGCGGCCCGAGTGCAGGGTCACCTCGACCATCACGTGCTTCGGGGTGGTGGCGATGATCT
Organism: Glutamicibacter sp. NPDC055354; assembly: GCF_053644955.1. Classification (NCBI taxonomy): domain Bacteria; kingdom Bacillati; phylum Actinomycetota; class Actinomycetes; order Micrococcales; family Micrococcaceae; genus Glutamicibacter; species Glutamicibacter sp. NPDC055354. The sequence continues at coordinate 27,475 of NZ_JBSHMB010000001.1, read as the reverse complement.
TCAGGTCATCGACCTTGATCCAGCCATCTTCGAGCTTGATTCCCTCGCGCAGCTGGTTGCTCACCGCACGCGGCAGCGGACCGGGGATCTGCACCAGGTAGGTCTTGGGGACTTCGTACTTCGGGTGCTGCAGGCGGTTGGCCAGCTCGCCGTCGTTGGTCAGGATCAAGACGCCTTCGGTCTTGTAGTCCAGTCGGCCAACGTGGAACAAGCGCAGCGAGTGGTGCTCGTTCTTGAAGTAGTCGGCGATGGTGCGGCGGCCCTCCGGGTCATCCATGGTGCACATCACGTGCTTCGGCTTGTTGAAGACGAAGTAGCGGTTTGCCTGGTTCATCTGGATGCGCATGCCATCGACGTGGATGCGGTCCTTGGCTGGATCCACGCGCGAACCCAGCTCGACGACCAGGTTGCCGTTGACCTCGACGCGGCCTTCGAGGATCATCTCCTCGCAGACGCGGCGCGAGGCCACCCCGGCGTTGGCCATGGCCTTCTGCAGGCGGATGCCGTCCTGCTGCTCGCCGTTGATCTCGCGAGCTGCCTGGCTTTCGGCACGAGCCTGGGCGCGGGCGCGCTGGGTCGGGCGCGCATAGTTGGTCGGCACGGAGTTGCCGAAGCGTTCCTTGCCGAAAGCACGCTCGGAGTTCTTGCGCGGTGCTGCGGTGTTGCGCTTGGCCGAATTCGACTTTTCCCCTGGCTTGCCCGAGGCGGACTTGCCATACGGCTTCTCGCCGAATGGCTTCTCGCCGAAGGACTTGCCACCGGTGCGGCCTGCACCGCCTGGCTTGCCGTAGGCCTTGCCGCCGGACTTGCCGCGGCCGCCTGCTGGCTTGCCGCCGAAGTTTGAATTGTTGCCGCGATCGTTGCGGCCTGAGGATGGTCCCCTGCTCATGCTTGCCTGTGTCCCTTGCTGTTACGTGTTCGCTGCGCGAGCCCGCCAGTCTTGGGGCTTCACGCGTGGTTGGTCCGTTGTAGCTGCCGGCTGGCAGCTACCTAGTCGTCGTAGGTTGCCGAATCGAGCGATTCGAGGTCGGCCACCCCGGGAAGATACGGGGACAGCGCAGGCAACTCATCAAGCGAGCCCAGTCCCAGTCGTTCCAGGAAGTATTCAGTGGTTTGGTACAGCGTCGCTCCGCCATCCCCAACTTCCGGATACTCCGTGATCAATCCGCGGGTGAGCAGCGTGCGCACCACTGAATCGACGTTGACACCTCGAATCGCCGAAATACGTCCACGCGAGACCGGCTGTCGGTAAGCGATGACAGCCAGGGTTTCTAGGGCGGCCTGTGACAGGCGTGCTGTCTGCCCGTCGAGCACATAACTGGAGACGAAATCGGCGTAATCGGCCCGCGAATAGAAGCGCCACCCGGAGGCGACGCGACGCAGTTCAAATCCGCGCGGGCGATCCTTACTATCATACTCGGTAGCAAGGGTCTCCAAAGCGGCGGCAACCCTGGCGGTGGGGACTTCGAAGATTTCGGCCAAACGCGCCGAAGATACGGGGATATCGGCGACCATCAGCACCGCTTCAAGGCCCGATTCCAGGCCTCCTGGCAGCTGGTCAATGGGTGCAATCTCACTCATGATCCACCTCACCAGCACTCCCCTCGTAGTCGTCTTGCACGGCCTGCGCATCGAAACTGGACTCCTGGACCAGCGAGATCAGCAGCGGGCCGAGCGGATCTTCCTGCGCAAAGCTAATGGCTTTCTGCCTGAACATCTCCAACAATGCCAGAAAACGCACGACCACCACCAGCTGCGCATCCGCGTCTGCCACCAGCTCGGTGAATGCCAGCGTGCCGCGGGCTTCGAGCAGGGCGGTGATCGCATCTGCTTCCTCGGCAATGGTGACGTTCGCCCCGTGCAGGTGCCCGATGCCGACCTCTGTTTCCGGTTCCGGCTTCGGCGCCAGCGCCTTGGCCGCCATCGCGGCCAAGGCGTCCGGCCCGATGCTGAACACCAGTTCCGGCAGCAGGGCCGCGAACTGCGGTTCCAGCGAGACTTCGCGGGGATGGCGCGCTCCCTCGATTCCGTAGCGTTCGCCCAAGAACTCGGCGGCCTGCTTGAAGGCCTTGTACTGCAGCAGCCGCGCGAAAAGCAGGTCGCGGGTTTCGAGCAGCTCGAAGTCCTCCTCATCGGCCATTTCGCCGCGCGGCAGCAAGCGGGCCGCCTTCAAATCCAGCAGCGTGGAGGCGACCACGAGGAATTCGGTGGTTTCATCGAGCACCCTCATCCCGTCGCTCCCCTCGGCGGCACTGGTGGCTTGCAGCTCGCGCAGGTAGGCGATGAATTCGTCGGTGACCTCTGCCAACGCGACCTCGGTAATATCCAGCTCGCGTTTGGTAATCAGGTGCAGCAGCACATCGAAGGGCCCGTTGAAATTCTGCAGGGCAAGGCGAAAACCGCCAGCCGATTCCTGCTCAGCTCCTGCTGGCGTGGTGGAATCGGTGGCGGCTTCTTCGCTGAGCGTGGCGCTCATTACGGGGCACCACCACGCCAAATCAGTTCGCGGGCGAGGTTGCGGTAGGCCTCAGCGCCCGGGTGGTTGGCGGCGTAGGAAGTAATCGGTTCGGCGGCCACGTTCGCGTCGGCGAACTTGATGGTGCGCTTGATGACGGTCTCGAAGAGCTTGTCGCCGAAGGCCTCATCCAGCCGGGTGATGACCTCGCGGCTGTGCAGGGTGCGGGCGTCGTACATGGTGGCCACCACGCCGTCCAACTCCAGCACTTGGTTCAGCCGGTCCTTGACCTTGTCGATGGTTTCCATCAGCAATGCCACCGCACGCAGCGCAAAGAACTCTGCGGTCAGCGGGATGATCACGCCATGGGCGGCGGTGAGCGCGTTGATGGTCAGCAGGCCCAGCGATGGCTGGCAGTCGATGAGCACCACATCGTAGTCGTCGATGACATTGCGCAGCGCACGTTCCAGCACCTGCTCGCGGGCGACCTCGTTGACCAGCTGCACCTCGGCTGCGGACAAATCGATGTTGGCTGGCAGCAGATCGATGTTCTCGACGTCGGTCTTCACGATGGCGTCGGTGATCTTCACCTTGCGGTCCATCAGCACGTTGTAGACGGTGATGTCCATTTCATGCGGGTTGGTTCCGAAGCCGGCAGACAGCGCGCCCTGCGGGTCGAAGTCCACCAGCAGCACCTTGCGGCCGTACTCGGCGAGCGCGGCGGCGAGATTGATGGTGGAGGTGGTCTTGCCGACGCCGCCCTTCTGGTTCACCATGGCGATCACGCGTGCCGGGCCGTGCGATGGCAACGGTGCTGGCACGGGGAAATCTGTCAATGGCTTGCCAGTAGGACCCACTGGGCGAGGCTCCTTGAGCATCCCCGCTCCGCGGTGCTTGTTTCCCTGTTCCTCGCTCACGATGGGTAAACCACACTTCCCGTTCGATAAACCTGATTCTTCGAGCTGTAAGCTCTTTTCAAGGTTATCGGTCGAAGCAAAAGATCTTGGTTTTTTGGGTTCTTCCACGGCGAGCCTTTACCTTGAACCTTAGCTCTAATGTTGTATGCGAGCTGAACGCAATCTGGCATTTACGGGAAGGGCGCGATGCGCACCATTGAAAAGCTCGCCAGCTGGGCGGAAGCCGAGCCAGGCAGCAAGCAGGCAAGGGTCCGTGTGCTCCTCCAGGCCCAACTGGACGACGGGCAATTCATCGTGGTGCTCGACGACCGCGGATGGTCCAGCAGCGAAGAATGGGCGCAGGTGACGCCGGCCGGAATCCGCGAAACCGCGTTGGTTGTGGTGGGCCCGGATGAACCGGCACCGGGGTGGAGACGGGCCGAGGAGCTGCATGCTTATTGGGAGTACATCCAGTCGATTCTCGCTGCGCAACAGCTGCACGCGTCGATCAACGAGCTGATGGCTCTGGATCATGAGGTCCAGTTCGGCCCGCGCCTGCACACCGCGGCCGGCCACTGACCTGCGTGCTTCTGGGCCGAAAACCGGAATCATCATGAACCAGGATTCCCGCGCCATGCACCGCTTGGACGGTACGCGAACTGCTTGACCACCTCTGCGATCTGGCCCTAGCCACCGGCCAGGCACTGGAGGGTGATCCTGCCGTGGAGTCCCCGGCTGGGCAGCGCCCTGGTGCCCAGCCCGATCATCCGTTGGCTATTCGGATAAGTTCTTGATCCTGGCGCATTCCGGTGGTCGAATGGTTCCACACGCGCCGGCATCCGGCGGCATAAGGGGCGAGGCAGATGTTCACGGGAATGCTCAGCAATTGCACGGTATCGAATTTGGCCCGGGCCGAGCACTGGTACGCGCGGCTCTTCAACCGGGCGCCGGACCAGCGGCCCATGGACGGGCTGCTCGAATGGCATCTGGCCCCGGGATTCGGAGTCCAGGTCTTCGCGGAGCCCGACCGTGCCGGATACAGCACGCTGGTCCTGGAAGTGGCCGACCTCGACGCGCAGGCCGCGCGCCTGCTGGATGCGGGCATCGGGCATCACGGCCCGCAGCCTGGCGGCGGAGCACGGATCGTGCAGCTGCAGGATCCCGACGGCAACCGGGTGGTGCTCGCTTCGCCCTTGCCCGGCCTCTCGCGCTGAGCCGGGCATCAGGCTCTCAGGCTTGCTCGGCCAACCAGTCGAAAGACAACGGCAGCAGCTCGCGAATGCCGATGCTGCGCGCCCCGTGCGGGGTATCGACGATGACCCGCAGCCACGGATAGCTATCAGCCATCACCTGGCGGCAGCGCCCGCACGGGCTTTTGATGCCGCGCCCCTGGTTGCCCACCGCCACCACCACCTGCGGATCCCTTGCCCCGGCCGCACGGGCCGCACCGAAGGCCACCAGCTCTGCACACGGGCCTCCGGTGAAGTGGTAGAAATTCACGCCCGCGTGCATGGCGCCGTCGGCAGCCAGCACCGCGGCACCCATGGTGTGCACCCCGTCGCCGCCATCGGGCGCGTCGGTTGCTGCCTCAATGGTCCGCCGGGCGAGTTCGACCAGTTCTTCCTCGGCGTCTGCCAGTGCACGATACTGCTGCCGGTGCGGTGTCCCGTTCATTGCTCCAGCCTAGCTGCCCAGTTCCGCAAGCCACGGGTCCCAAGCCTGGCTGGCCATCTCCGCCAGCAGGTCGTATCCTGCTGCGCGCGGGTGCGCTCCATCATCGGCGGCCACTTGGCGGCGCCACAGCTCATGTCCCGCGAGATCCCCGAACACGCTTAGATAAGGCACATTCCTCGACGCGCACCGTGCCCGCATTTGCGCATCCAGCTCGCGCAGTTCCGCGTTCAATGCATCATCGGCGATCGGCGGCGGACCGATCATGAGAACCGGCCAATTGCGTTCCTTTGCCGCATCCAGGATGGCCTCGAGGTTCTGGATCCGTTCTCCGGCGGCCACCCGCGGCTTCGCGTCCCAGCGGATCACGTCGTTGACCCCGAAGCAGAGCACCACGCCTGGCGCGTAATCCCCTGGCGGAAAGCGTGCGGCGCATTCAGCTTCGAATCGCTGCCGGATCATGGCGCTGGTATCGCCGCGAACACCGAGGTTGTAGCCGGTGAGCCCATGGCCCCGTTCGATTCCCCGGGCGACCAGCCGCCCCGCCCATCCGCGATGGGTTTCATCGCCGACTCCTGCGACGAAGGAATCGCCGACAAAGCACACTCGTACCGCTGAACCCATGATGCCTTTCCGCCTGCTGGCTGCTGCGCCCGGCTAGGCCCTATCTTGCCAAAGGCGCCCAGACGCAGAAAATCCGTTACCCGAACGTGTCGGATAACGGATTTCCAGCAAGGTCCTAGTGGCCTTCGACGCTGCTCTCGTCGAATGGAAGGCTGCCCGCCAGTACGGCCTTGGCCTGGTCCATGTCGATCTCCCTGGTCCACTTGCCGATCAGCAAGGTTGCCACGGCGTTGCCGGTGAAGTTGGTCAGCGCGCGGGCCTCGGACATGAACTTGTCGATGCCCACGATCACGCCCATGCCGTCCAGCAGTTCCGGGCGGTGCGACTGCAGGCCGGCTGCCAGGGTGGCCAGGCCGGCGCCGGTCACGCCGGCTGCGCCCTTGGAAGCGATGATCATGAAGACCAGCAGGCCGATCTGCTCGCTCAGGCTCATGGGCATGCCCATGGCCGTTGAGACGAAGAGTGCCGCCATGGTCAGGTAGATGGCGGTGCCATCGAGGTTGAAGGAGTAGCCGGTAGGCACGGTGATGCCCACGACGGGCTTGGACACCCCTGCGTGCTCCATCTTGGCGATCAGGCGCGGCAGTGCCGACTCGGAGGATGAGGTGGAGAAGATCAGCAGGTATTCGCGAGCCAGGTACTTCAGCAGCAAGAAGATGTTCAGGCCGGTGACCAGGCGCAACAGGGAACCGAGGACGACGACGATGAAGAGCGCGCAGGTGACGTAGAAGGCACCCATGAGGATCGCCATCGAGCCGATGGCGGCCCAGCCGGTAGCACCGACCACTGCGGCAATGGCACCGAAGGCACCGATCGGGGCAGCCCACATGATCATCATCATCAGGCGGAAGACCACCGCCTGGATGTGCTTGACTGCGTTGAGCACAGGCTCGCCGGACTTGCCCATGGACTGCAGCGCGAAGCCGACCAGCAGGGCCAGCACCAGGGTCGGCAGCACGGGGATGTCGCCCGGAATCATTTCCAGCAGGAAGGCCACGGTGGAGTTCTCCCCGCCGCCGGATCCCGACTCGTACGGCTCGAGCTTCAGCCCCGAACCCGGGTGGATGATGTTGCCGACGACCAGGCCGATGGCCAGCGCAAAGGTGGACATGGTGATGAAGTACAGCAGCGCCAGGCCGCCGACCTTGCCGACGGTTGCCGCCTTGGCAATGGAACCAACGCCCAGGACGATGGTGCAGAAGATGACTGGACCGATCAGCATCTTGATCAGTGCGACGAATCCGGTGCCCAGGGGCTTGAGGGCCTTGCCCACCTCCGGGGCCAACAGGCCGACCGCTGCGCCGAGCACCACGGCGGCAATCACCATGATGTACAGCCAGTGGGTCTTGTCTTTCTTCTTCGTTCCGGCCTGCGGCGAATTGCCTGCCGGCGGCATCTGGTCTGTGACAGCCATGGTAGTCCTACCCTTGTGAGCGCATGGAACCGAACCGTGCACCCTTGCACAGCCGGCATTACGTAGAATCGTTCTGTATCCATGGTGCGGTTCGAAGTGATCCGCATCTCCATTGCGTTCATATTGGTCACGCGGTGAACAGTACAAGGACCAGGCAGCACAAGGAGATGAGCGCAGTGACCGATCATTTCACCGACCTGTCGCTGGCCCGCCCCACCCGCGAGGCCGCCTCCCCCGCACCGCTCAGCCGCGACGGCTGGTCCCTGGCGGTAGTCATCTTCGCCGCCCAGATGCTGGTGGTCATCTTCGTCGTCGTCGGCCTGGCGGTCGCCACCTACCAGCACCAGGCGCAGGTGATCCAGGATGACAAGCAGGCCACGGTGGCCACGATTTCCATCACCCTGGCCAACGATCCTTTCGTGTCCCAGGCCCTGGCCGGCGATCACCCCACCGAGCAGCTGCAGCCCTACACCGACAAGATCCTGGACCGCGGGCAAGGCGTGGATTTCATTACGATCATGACCCCCGATGCCCTGCGCGTCACCCACCCCGACCCCGAGCAGCTGGGCAAGGGATATTCGGGCAGCATCAACCAGGCACTGGCCGGCCAGACCCACAACGAGGTGGCCGCGGGCACCTTGGGCCTATCGGTGCGCACCATCGCCCCGGTCTACCATGACGGCGAGCTGGTGGGGATGGTCTCTTCGGGCATCACGCTGGAGAGCCTGGAGTCGATCTACCGCAGCGAACTTCCGCAGATCATGACCGTTTCGGCGCTGGCCCTGCTGCTGGCGGGTTTCAGCTCATGGTCCTTCTCCCGCTACGTCAACCAGGCCACGCTCGGCTTCGGCCCGCACGGGCTGCGCCGGCTCTACGCCTTCTACTTCTCGGCCCTGCACTCGGTTCGCGAGGGCCTGGTCCTGCTGGACCGGCGGCACCGCATCGTGCTCTACAACCAGGAAGCTTCAAGATTGCTCGGCTTCCCCGAGGAAGTGCCTTCCGGCGGATTGGACCTCGACCAGGTGCAGATCCCCGAAACCCTGCGCACCCTGATGGCGACCGGACGCAGCTGCAAGGACGAAATCCATTTGGGCACCCATACCGTGCTGTCCATTTCCCAGGGCCCGGCCCGCCTGACCAACGCGCGATTGCCCCGCCGCGGCGGGCTGCCGGCCCGCTGGTTCGGTTCCCAGCCGGTGACCGGCCAGGTCATGACGCTGCGCGATTTGACCGAAGTGCAGGAACTGGCCGGCGAAGTGCAATCGCTGAAGACCTTCTCCACCGCCCTGCGAGCGCAAACCCATGAGCATGCCAACCGCCTGCACACCATTGCCACGCTGATCGAAAATGGCCAGAGCGACAAGGCGCTGGCCTTCGCGGTCGATGACCGCCAGCATTCGCAGAAGCTCACCGATGCGATCGTGCATTCCATCGACGACGTCTATCTTTCCAGCCTGCTGGTGGCCAAGGCCGCCCAAGCCCATGAGCGCGGCGTGAAGCTCGATATCAACGCGCAGGGCATGATTCCGGGCAATGCCTTTGCCGCCACCGACATCGTCACCATCGTCGGCAACCTGCTGGATAACGCGCTGGATGCTTCGGCGGGCACCCAGGACGCGACGGTGTGGGTGGAAGTGGCCGCGGCCGATGACGAGCTGATCATCGCGGTGGCCGATTCCGGCCCGGGCATCGAACCCGAGTTCCTCGATCAGCTGCTGCGCTTCGGGGCCAGCACCAAGGCCGGCGGCCAGCCGCGCGGCCTGGGGCTGGCACTGGTGCAGCAGGCGGTGCTGCGGCTAGGTGGCACAATGGGTGTTGATAACGATGCCGGCGCAATCTTCACCGTCACCTTGCCTTTGAGAATCAGCGACTAGCCCAGGAGGGTACCGTGCACGAATCCCCTGCAGCCACGCCCCCGCCGGGCACCGCCTCGCACAGTTTCAAGGTGCTCGTGGTCGACGACGAGCCGCAAACTGCCGCCTCCCACGCCAAGTACGTCAACCGCGTTCCGGGATTCGCCACCGGCGCCATTGCCGCCAACGGCCAGCAGGCGCTCGGGCTCCTGGCCGCGGCCCGCGATGCCCACGACCCCTTTGACCTGGTCCTGCTGGATATGACCCTGCCCGACCTGCACGGCATCGACGTCGCCAAGCGCATGCGCGGCCGCGGGCTGACCACCGACATCATCGCCATTACCGCGGTGCGGGACCTGGCTGTGGTGCGTTCGGCGGTAGCCACCGGAATCACCCAGTACCTGATCAAGCCCTTCACCTTCGCGGCGTTCAGCGAGAAATTGGAGAACCACCGGCGGTTCATTTCCGAGATCAGCTCCACCGGTCCGGATACCAGCCAGGCCGCGCTGGATAATGCGTTCTCGGCCCTGCGCACCACCAGTGCTTCCGCGTCCCTGCCCAAGGGGCTGATTCCGGAAACGCTGGCGCAGATCACCGACCATCTGCGCAGCAAGCCCGATACCTGCCTGTCAGCGACCGAGCTCGGAGAAGAGCTGGGCATCTCCCGGGTCACCGCCCGGCGCTATCTGGAGCATCTCGCCGAGGTCAAGGCCGTGGTCAAGCAGCCCCGGCATGGCACACGAGGCCGCCCGGAATACGAATACCGGGCAGCCTCGCGCAGCTAGGTTCTGGTTTCCCCTAGGCTTCGGGACGCAGCAGCGGCACCAGCTCGTCGAGCACCGCGGTGTCCTCGATGGTCGACGGGACCGAGTAGTCCTTGCCATCGGCAATCTGCCGCATGGTCTTGCGCAGGATTTTGCCCGAACGGGTTTTGGGCAGCGCCGCCACGACGGTGACTTCGCGGAAGTCGGCCACCGCGCCGATGTGCTGGCGCACCAGCGCGACGATTTCCTTCTTCAGCGTTTCCTCCTGGATCTGCACACCGGACTTGAGCACCACATAGCCGCTGGCCCGTTGGCCCTTGAGCGCGTCGGCCAGGCCGATCACCGCGCATTCGGCCACGGCGGGATGGCTTGCCAGCACCTGCTCCATGGCACCGGTGGACAGGCGGTGCCCGGACACGTTGATCACGTCATCGGTTCGCCCCATGACGAACAGGTAGCCGTCGTCGTCCAGGAAGCCGGAATCGCCGGTGAGGTAGCACCCCTGGATCTGCGAGAGGTAGGTGTCGATGAAGCGCTGGTCGTTGCCCCACAGGGTGGTCAAGGCGCCGGGCGGCAAGGGTAGCCGGACAACGATGTTGCCTTCCTGGTTCGCGCCGAGCTGCTCGCCCAGCGCATCGCGGATCTGCACGTCGAACCCGGGTACCGGGGTGGTCGGCGAACCGGCCTTGGCAGGCAGCTCTTCCAGGCCCAGCGGGTTGGACGCGATCGGCCAGCCGGTTTCGGTCTGCCACCAGTTATCCACCACGGGGATGCCCAGCAGCTTCGAGGCGAAGTGGTAGGTATCCGGATCCAGCCGCTCGCCGGCGACGAACAGCGCACGCAGCGATGACAGATCGTGGCTGGCGATCATCGCGCCTTCCGGGTCGGCCTTGCGCACCGCGCGCAGCGCAGTCGGCGCGGTGAACATCGTTGTGACCTTGTGGTCCTCGATGATCCGGCCGAACGCGCCGGCATCCGGAGTGCCAATGGGCTTGCCCTCATAGAGGACCGTGGTGGCCCCGGCGATCAGCGGCGCATAGACGATGTAGGAGTGTCCGACCACCCAGCCCACGTCGGAGGCGGTGAACATGGTATCTCCCGGATGCACGTCGTAGACCGCGTTCATGGAGTACTGCAAGGCAGTGGCGTAGCCGCCGGTATCACGCACCACGCCCTTCGGGGCACCGGTGGTTCCCGAGGTGTAGAGCACGTAGAGCGGGTGGGTGGATGGCACGGATACTGGCCCGGCCGGCGAAGCGGTCTTCGCCTGCTCATCCCAGTCCAGCCAATTGATCTCCTGGCCGTTGACCTGCTTGCCCTGGTATTCGTCCAAGGAGTGCCCGAAACCATCCCGATGGGCGACGATCACGTCCCTGACCGCAGGCTCGGCCAGGCCCAGCGCCTCGGCCACGGCCGGCAGGTATTCGATGCGGCGGCTTGGCTCGATGCCGCCAGAGGCGGTAATGATCGCGACCGGGGCGCAGTCGGTAATGCGGGCAGCCAGTTCCTTGGGCGCGAAGCCGCCGAAGACCACCGAGTGGATGGCACCCAGGCGCGCGCAAGCAAGCATCGCGATGGCCGCCTGCGGGATCATCGGCAGGTAGACCAGCACGCGGTCGCCGGTCTTCACGCCGCGTTCGGCCAGCACCCCGGCGAAGATTTCCACTTCGCGCAGCAGCTCGGAGTAGGAGTACTCGGTGACAGTGCCCAGCATTGCCGAATCGTAGATCAGGGCGGTGTTATCTCCGCGGCCGGCTTGAACGTGGCGGTCCAGCGCATTGACCGAAAGATTCAGCGTGCCATCCGGAAACCAGCCATACAGCGGCTTGCGCGAATCATCCAGCGCAATCTGCGGCGCTTTGTCCCAATGGATATCCTGGGCAGCTTGCAGCCAGAATGCGGCTGGGTCATTGGTGGCTTGGTCAAAGGCCTGACGGTATTCCTGCGCCATGGTTCTCTCCTCCTGGCCCCGGGCGTCATTACCCGGCACCTGTGTGGTGGTTGAGGTCGTCCTCTTGGCATTAACTGTATGAGTACGATCACATCATCGCAACTTCTTTGTATACATATTTCGAAAAAATCCCAAAAGAATTTGGCACAGCTCACATATTTTCGGGTTTCATGTATACACTGGAGCCATGAGAGCAAGCGACAAGGTTTACGAGAGCCTCCGTGCCGACATCGTCGAATGGCGGCTGGCTCCAGGTACCGTTCTTGCCGAAGTGGAACAGTCAGAACGCCTGGGCGTTTCCCGCACTCCGGTGCGCGAGGCCTTGGGCCGATTGGTCGCCGACGGCTTGGCGGTACAGCATCGCGGACGCGGTGCTGTCGTCTCCGAAGTCAGTGAAGACCACGTAGAAGACCTGTTCGTATTGCGCCTGGCATTGGAATGCGCCAGCGCACGCGAAGCTGCCAAGTCCGCGCAGCGATCGGCCTTCAATCAGCTGGCCGGCCGCTTCGAAGCAGCCGTCACGGAGGTGGAACTTCCCGGCTCCCGGGAGTCCTACTACCAGCTGGTGCAGCTGCTGGACGAGTCCATCGACGAAGCAGCTGGCAACAAGTACTTGTCCAACGCACTGCGCACCTTGCGGGTGAACCTGCAACGGGTGCGGCGCATGGCCAAGGACAATCCCGAAAGGCTTAAGGCTTCCGCCTCCGAGCACGCGGCCATCGCGAGAGCGATCGCCAGCGGAAACCCCGAGGTCGCAGCCGCGGCCACCACAGTTCACCTGCACCAATCCTTCACCCACATCATGGCCCACGCGGCCGGATCAGAAAGGCAGTTACCATGATCAACCACCCAGTACGCGTATACCGCTCAGAGGAAAACCTGGCTCGCGAAGACCAGCTGGCACATAAGATCGCCACGGTTGCTGCCGATCCGGTAGAGGTCACCGCAGAAGTGACCGACATGATCATCAACCGCATCATCGATAATGCTTCGGTCGCGATCGCTTCGCTGAACCGCGGCCCGATCGTCGCCGCCCGTGCCCAGGCACTGGCCCACGCCCCATCCACCGGCGGTGCGGGCGCCAGCGTCTTCGGCATTTCCGAGAAGGTCTCCCCGGAATGGGCCGCATGGGCTAACGGCGTGGCCGTGCGCGAATTGGACTACCACGACACCTTCCTGGCTGCCGAGTACTCCCACCCGGGCGATAACATCCCGCCGATCCTGGCGGTTGCCCAGCACACCGGAGCTTCCGGCAAGGACCTGATCCGCGGCATCGCCACCGGCTACGAGATCCAGGTGGATCTGGTCAAGGCCATCTGCCTGCACAAGCACAAGATCGACCACGTAGCGCACCTGGGCCCATCGGCCGCTGCCGGCATCGGCACCCTGCTGGGGCTGGATGTCGAGACCATCTTCCAGGCCGTTGGCCAGGGCCTGCACACCACCACCGCCACCCGACAGTCGCGCAAGGGTGAAATCTCCACCTGGAAGGCCCACGCCCCGGCCTTCGCCGGCAAGATGGCCGTCGAGGCTGCCGACCGCGCGATGCGCGGCCAGACCTCCCCAGTGCCAATCTACGAAGGCGAAGACGGCGTTATCGCCTGGATGCTTGACGGCAAGGATGCCGCTTACGAGGTGCCGCTGCCGGAGGCTGGCGAAGCCAAGCGCGCCATCCTGGACACCTACACCAAGGAGCACTCGGCCGAGTACCAGGCGCAGGCCTGGATCGATTTGGCCCGCAAGCTGCATGGCGAGCACCCGGAGGCCACCGACCCGGAGAACGTCAAGTCGGTGCTGATCAAGACCAGCCACCACACACACTACGTTATCGGCTCCGGAGCGAACGACCCGCAGAAGTACGATCCGACCGCATCGCGCGAGACCCTGGATCACTCGATCCCTTACATCTTCACCGTGGCCCTGCAGGATGGCGCATGGCACCACGTGGATTCGTACTCACCAGAGCGTGCCGGCCGCGCCGACACCGTGGATCTGTGGAGCAAGGTCACCACCGAAGAAGATGCCGAATGGACCCGACGCTACCACTCGCTGGATATCGCGGAGAAGGCTTTCGGCGGCTCGGTGGAAATCACCTTGAACGATGGCACCGTGATCACCGATGAAATTGCCGTAGCCGACGCGCACCCACTGGGCGCACGTCCCTTCGCCCGCGAGCAGTACATCAACAAGTTCCGCACCCTGGCCACCGGCCTGGTGGACGACGCTGAGATCGACCGCTTCATCGCGGCCGCCCAGAACCTGGAAAACCTGGCCGCCGGCGAATTGGATCAGCTGAACATCACCGCCGCAGCGGGTGTCATCGACGCCGCGGCCGCACCGAAGGGCCTGTTCTAACATGTTGTACTCAACCAAAACCCCCGCAGAAAAGCGCCTTGCGCTGCGCGAGATGCTCACCCCGGGAGCTGCGCGCCAGTTCCCCGGAGCCTTCAACCCGCTCTCAGCCAAGCTGATCAGCGAGAAGCAGTTCGACGGAATCTACATCTCCGGCGCGGTCCTGGCCAACGATCTGGGCCTGCCGGATATCGGCCTGACTTCGCTGACCGAGGTAGCAACCCGCGCCGGGCAGATCGCGCGCATGTCGGACCTGCCGGCGATCGTGGATGCCGACACCGGATTCGGCGAGCCGATGAACGTGGCCCGCACCATCCAGGAACTCGAATACGCCGGCCTTGCCGGCTGCCACATCGAGGACCAGTTCAACCCGAAGCGCTGCGGGCACCTGGATGGCAAGAATGTGGTGGATACCGACACCATGCTCAAGCGCATCGCCGCTGCCGCTGATGCACGCATCGATGAGAACTTCCTGATCATGGCCCGCACCGATATCCGTGCGGTCGATGGCCTGGATGCGGCGATCGACCGCGCCAAGGCGATGGTCGATGCTGGTGCCGACGCGATCTTCCCGGAGGCGATGAAGAACGTCGCCGAATTCGAGGCAGTATGCAATGCGGTCGACGTGCCGGTACTGGCGAACATGACCGAGTTCGGCAAGTCCGAGCTGTTCAACCGCCAGGAACTGGCCGATGCAGGCGTCGCGCTGATCATCTACCCTGTCACCTTGCTGCGCAGCGCCATGGGCGCGGCTGAACGCGTACTGGATGCCATCAGCGAGGATGGCACCCAGGCACGTGAAGTGGATAACATGTTGACCAGGTCACGTTTGTACGAGCTCGTGGACTACGAGGCCTACAACCGCTTCGATACCGGGATCTTCAACTTCCAGGTCCCAACCCTGGACATTGATTCCAACAGCGCGAACCTCTAGGCTCGCAAGCACCTAACACCCCCCCCTGCGCCGGCCGGCACCCGCCGGCCGGCGCTACCCAAAGCATTATTATTCTCCGGCAATGAAGAGGAGCAAGAATGACTGCCACCGAGGAAATCAAGAAGGGCCTAGCAGGCGTCGTCGTTGACTACACCGCCGTCTCCAAGGTCAATCCAGACACCAACTCGCTGCTCTACCGCGGCTACCCGGTCCAGGATCTGGCCGCGAACAAGTCGTTCGAAGAGGTCGCCTTACTGCTCTGGACCGGCGAGCTGCCAACGCAAAGCGAACTGACCGAGTTCAGCGCTTTCGAGCGGGCCAACCGCGCGCTGGACCCACGCGTGAAGGCAGCCATCGACCTGCTGCCAGCTGACTGCCACCCGATGGACGTGGGCCGCACCGCGGTCTCGGTAATTGGCGCCAACCACCCGGAGGCCGAGAACTCCTCCCCCGAGGCGGAGCTGCTCAAGGCCAAGGAACTGTTCGCGGCCTTCCCGGCAGTTGTTGCCTATGACCAGCGCCGCCGTCGCGGCCAGGACGTGGTAGCTCCACGCGAAGATCTGGATTACTCCTCTAACTTCTTGTGGATGACCTTCGGCGAAGAAGCAGCCCCCGAGGTCGTCGACGCCTTCCGCGTGTCAATGGTGCTCTACGCGGAGCACTCCTTCAACGCTTCGACCTTCACCGCCCGCGTGATTACCTCGACGCTTTCGGACCTGCACTCGGCCGTCACCGGGGCGATCGGCGCGCTGAAGGGCCCATTGCACGGCGGCGCCAACGAGGCTGTCATGCATACCTTCAACGAGATCGGCATCGACAAGGAGGAATCCCGCGAGGATGCCGCCAAGCGCGCCAAGTCGTGGATGCAAGACGCGCTGGCCGCCAAGAAGAAGGTCATGGGCTTCGGCCACCGCGTCTACAAGCACGGCGACTCCCGCGTGCCAACCATGAAGGCCGCGCTGGATCGCATGATCGAGCACTACGGCCGCCATGAGATGCTGGGCTTGTACGACGGCCTGGAGGCAGCCATGGACGAGGCCAAGTCCATCAAGCCGAACCTCGACTACCCGGCCGGCCCTACCTATCATCTGATGGGCTTCGACACCGAGATGTTCACCCCGATCTTCATCGCGGCACGCATCACCGGCTGGACCAGCCACATCTTCGAGCAGCGCGCAGCCAATGCGTTGATCCGCCCGCTTTCGGCTTATAACGGCGTGGAGCAGCGCTCGCTGTAGACACACTTCGACTCCCGGTATTGGCCGCGGGTATGGCACAGCCGTGCCAGCCCGTGGCCATTGCCGTGCCAGCTGCGGAACGGCATCGGCTTGCCGTCGTTGCCCGAAGTTGCAGTCCCAGGCCAATGGGCCTATCGTTTAACGATAGATACATTCCGAAGAACGATAAGGTCTATTGCCATGGGAAAATTCAGCATTATCGGTTTGAAGGTAGTTCTGGCCGTGATCCTGGCCGGCACGCTTTTTGTGCAGCTGTTCATAATCCCGATGATCTTGATCCACGAGTCGCCGAGCAACGGCACCGACAAGTTCTTTCAAGCCTCTTTCCTCGGCTACTTGCTTCTCGCCGGGCTCATCATTGAAACCTGCGTCTACAGCGTGTGGAAACTAGCCACGAGAGTTAAACGCGGCACCGTTTTCGATCCCGCTTCCCTGGGCTATGTAACGCCGATCATCATTGCCTTCACGATCGGCGCCCTATCCACTTTTGCCCTCGGAGCGATCTTCGCCGCCAGCACGGAAATTGCACCCGGAGTCGTGCTTCTTGTTGGTGGAGCCGGGGTGCTGATGATCGGCATCAGCATCATCGTGCTCGTACTGCGGCAGTTGCTCGCACAAGCGGCGATGACCGAAGCCCAAGCCGATGCGCTCCGTACCGAACTGGGCGGCGTGATCTAATGGGAATCCGCGTAGATATAGACGTGATGCTGGCCCGCCGCAAAATGGCCGTCGGCGAGTTGGCCGAACGCATCGGCATTACCCCGGCCAACCTCGCGGTGCTCAAGAACGGGCGCGCCAAGGCCGTACGTTTCAGCACTCTTGAAGCCCTCTGCCGGGAATTGGAATGCCAACCCGGCGACCTTTTGATCTTCGAAACCGAACAGGACTAGATGCAGCTCGCTGGCTAGTCCCAGTTCTCGAAGCTGATGCTCTGCACCGAGGTGTTGTCCTGCGCCAGCACGATCTCGACGGTAAATTTCCCGCCGGCTACGAGTTGCGGCAGCCACAACGGGGAATCCTGCCACATCTGCTCCAAGGGCAAGGCCGCCGGATCGGCCCACAGCGGCTCGAGCTCCTCGGTGATGTGCAGCTGGCCCGATGCCTTCCAGGCAATGAAGGTGGCGCATTCCATGTCGGCTGCCGGCTGGGCGGGGAACCGGAAATTGACCTGCGCCGCAGGCTCCAGCTCCTCCGGAGCGAGGAGCAGTCCGGTTTCCTCGGAGAATTCCCGGATGGCCGCTTGCCGCGCGCTCTCTCCCTGCTCGATCTTGCCGCCAGGCAACACGATATTGCCCTTGCCGAATCCGCGACGCTTGCGTCCGAGCAACACGTGCAGCCGTCCTTCGCGCTCCTGCAGCAGCGCCACGAGGGCTACCTGCTTGGCAGAACGCACCTGGTGGCCGGCGACCACTAGTTCACCCTCGGGTGGGCCAGCTGGTAGGCCTCACGCAGCGAATCCACGGTGACCTTGGTGTAGATCTGCGTGGTGGTGACCGATGCATGTCCCAGCAACTCCTGGACCACACGCACATCCGCGCCGCCCTCCAGCAAATGAGTGGCGAAGGAATGGCGCAGCGTATGCGGAGAAACCTCGGTGGAAACCCCGGCGCGCTCAGCGGCCTTCGAAAGCAACAGCCACACCGATTGGCGGGAAAGCCGTCCCCCGCGCTGGTTCAGGAACAACGCTGGAGTTCCCTTTCCCTTGGCGGCTAGCCCGGGACGGGCACGCACCAGATAATCGCTCACCGCACGCTGGGCATAACCGCCCACCGGAACGACCCGCTCCTTGGATCCCTTGCCGAACAAGCGCACAACGGCATCGTCGGCAAAGTGCAGGTCATCGACGTCCAGGTCCACGACTTCGGAAATGCGCGCACCGGTGGAGTACAAGAATTCCAGAATCGCGCGATCCCTCAGCCCGGCAGGGGTTTCGATGCTCACCGATTCGAGGATCCTGGTAACAAGGTCGATGGAGATCGCTTTGGGCAGGGATTGCCCGATAGCCGGAGGCTGGATCTCGCGGGCCGGGTTAGGCGCGCAAATCCCTTCGAGCTCCCAGTACTTGTGCAGTTGGCGGATGGCTACCGAATGGCGAGCGACGGAGCGGGCGCTCAACGGCTTATGCTCTTCATCGCCGCGGGATAGATCCTGCAGGTAGCCGCTGATGGCCAGCTCGGTAATCTGCTGCGGTTGTGCTACGCCGGCTGCCTGCAGCGCTTCAACGTAGCGAAGCAGATCCCTCCGGTAGGAAGCCAGTGTATTCTCGGCCAGCCCGCGCTCGATCGCCAGATGCTGCAGGTAGCGCTTGAGCGGGGTATCGAAGTGGTTGCTCATCCTTCGCGCAGGTATGGGTGCACATCGAATGGCTCGTTCGCATCGCGCAGGTCCAAGTACTTGCTGGTACGCGCTGCATGAGCGGCAAGGATCGCGATTGTCGCGGTGGGATTATGGATCTTGCCTGCCAGCACGGCTGCGACGGCTTCCTCCAGCGGCACCCAGGTGCTGATCATTTCAGCTTCCTCCTCGGTACGCTCATGGCGCTGATCGGCGGCAACCAGTTTCGCATCGCGCGCGAGGTAGACTCGCACTGCTTCGGCCGAGGAGCCCGGGCTCAAGAAGACATCGGTGAGGATCGACCAGTGCTCGGCGGTACGATCCGCTTCTTCCCATAATTCGCGCTTGGCAGCTTCCAAAGGTGGTTCTCCAGCCACATCGAGCAGCCCGGCAGGGATTTCCCACAGCCGCATGCCTACCGGGTGGCGGTACTGGTTGACCATCAAGATGCGTTCTTCAGCATCCATGACCAGAACGCATACAGCACCGGGGTGGTTGATGTAATCGCGTTCAATGGTCGCCCCGGATTCGGAGAGCTTCACCGTGTCATGGATGACGTCCCAGATCCGTCCCTCGTACACGGTTTCACGGTTCAGCAATTCACGTGGTGAGAATTCATCGGCTATAGGATGCAGCGGCACGAGGATCGTCCTTCGGTAGAAAAAGCTGGTCGGTATTCTCCAGCTTAAACAGCTACGCGCCGGTCAGTAACGACCGGCGCGCAGTGCCTTCAGAGTTTTACCTCCGGCAAGCAGTATTACTTACTTGCGCAGCTCCAGAGCTGCCTCGACCAGACCTGCAAACAGCGGGTGCGGGCGAGTCGGGCGGCTGGAGAGCTCAGGGTGAGCCTGCGTCGAAACGTAGTACGGGTGTACTTCCCTTGGCAGTTCAACGAACTCGACCAGGTTGCCGTCTGGCGAGGTGCCAGCGAAGACCAGGCCAGCTTCTTCGAGCTGCGCGCGGTACGAGTTGTTGACCTCGTAGCGGTGGCGATGGCGCTCCGCAACCTCGGTCTTGCCGTAGGTCTCAGCCAGAACCGATCCCTCAAGCAGCTTTGCGTCGTACAGGCCCAAACGCATGGTGCCGCCCAGGTCGCCCTTGCCTTCAACGATGTCCAGCTGCTCTTCCATGGTCGCGATGACCGGGGTCGAGGTTTCAGGATCGAATTCGGTGGACGATGCATCGGTGAGGCCAGCCATGTTGCGGGCGTATTCGATGACCATCGACTGCAGTCCCAGGCACAGGCCCAGGGTTGGCAGCTTGTTTTCGCGAGCGAAGCGCAGCGCGCCCAGCTTGCCTTCCAGACCGCGGATGCCGAAGCCACCGGGGACGCAGATTGCCTCTGCACCCTCAAGCGCCTTGGCGGCCCCTGCTTCGGTAGCGCAGTCATCTGCTGGTACCCAGCGGATGTTGACCTTGGCGTTGTTTGCGAACCCGCCGGCACGCAGGGCTTCGGTGACCGACAGGTAGGCATCGGGCAGATCGATGTACTTGCCCACCAAAGCTACGGTCAGCTCGGTTGCGGGGTTGTGCACGACTTCGAGCAAGCGATCCCACGAAGCCCAGTCGACGTCGCGGAACTTCATCTCCAAGGTCTGGACGATGTAAGCGTCCAGGCCCTGGGAGTGGATGACCTTTGGGATGTCGTAGATGCTTGGAGCATCGGCGCAGTTGATCACTGCTTCGGTGTCCACATCGCAGGTACGGCCGAGCTTGGCGCGCATTTCTGCCGGGATTGGACGGTCCGAGCGGATTACCAGCGAATCTGGCTGGATACCGATCGAACGCAAAGCGGCAACGGAGTGCTGGGTAGGCTTGGTCTTCAGTTCATGGCTTGGGCCGATGAATGGAACCAGGGAAACGTGTACGAAGAATGCGTTCTTGCGGCCGATGTCCTGGCGGACCTGGCGTGCTGCTTCGAGGAATGGCTGGGATTCGATATCGCCGACGGTGCCACCGATTTCCGTGATGATCACGTCAGGTGCCGACTTGCCGGCCCCTGGTTCGGTTGCTGCCAAGCGCATACGACGCTTGATCTCATCGGTGATGTGAGGGATGACCTGAACGGTATCGCCGAGGTATTCACCGCGACGTTCGCGTTCCAGAACGGTCGAGTAGACCTGTCCGGTGGTCACGTTGGCGGTACCCGGAAGGTTCTCATCCAGGAAACGCTCATAGTGTCCGATATCCAGATCGGTTTCTGCGCCATCGTCAGTAACGAAGACTTCACCGTGCTGGAAGGGGTTCATAGTACCTGGATCGACGTTCAGGTACGGGTCGAGCTTCTGCATGGTCACTGAGAGACCACGAGCTCGAAGTAGATGTCCAAGGCTGGATGCCGTCAATCCCTTACCCAGGGAAGAGGCCACACCGCCGGTGACGAAGATATGCTTTGTCGTTTCAGACGACCGAGAATCACGAGTTGAATTACGCTGCACCACGGGATTTCATCCTATCACCATTCCAATATTTCGCATCCTCATAAGACTCTAGTGCACCTCCGGCCAATGCCCTAGCATTGCCGTAATTCAGGGGCTCACCAAGACTTTTAGGCTTTCGCCATTCTCTTGGAAGTGAGCGATGACACTAGGTTCTGCGCTTCTTCAAGCAACTCCTCAGCATGCGCCTGCGCCGTGCCGGATTCCTCTTGGCCGGCGAGCATGCGCGCAAGTTCCTTGACGCGGGCTTCCTGATCCAAGCTGATGACATCGCTGGCAGTGTAGCCAGCTCCCGCCTTCGACTTG
Organism: Glutamicibacter sp. NPDC055354; assembly: GCF_053644955.1. Classification (NCBI taxonomy): domain Bacteria; kingdom Bacillati; phylum Actinomycetota; class Actinomycetes; order Micrococcales; family Micrococcaceae; genus Glutamicibacter; species Glutamicibacter sp. NPDC055354. The sequence continues at coordinate 6,245 of NZ_JBSHMB010000001.1, read as the reverse complement.
GCATCTGAATTCTTGATCACACGAATGTGCCGATCCGCATAGGCGGCCACCTGGGGCAGGTGGGTCACGACGATGACCTGCACATGCTTTGCCAGCATCGCCAGGCGCTCGCCAATGGCCACCGCCGCTTTGCCACCCACGCCCTGGTCCACCTCGTCAAAGACGAAGGTCGGCACCGGGTCGACCGCCGCTAGGACGACTTCAATGGCCAGCATGACGCGGGAGAGCTCGCCGCCGCTGGCACCCTTGCCCAGCGGTCGCGGCGAGGCTCCGGCATGCGGGGCCAGCAGCATGGAAATCGCGTCCTGGCCGAAGGCACCTGGTTCTTCCAGTTCCTTCACCTCGATGACGAGCTTGGCATCCGGCATCGCCAGGGCCTTGAGCTCGGCTGAAACCTGCGCGGAGAGTTTCTTGGCAGCCTTGCGGCGCGCGTCGGAGAGGTCCGAGGCCAGCGAGGCCACCTTGTGCTCCAATTCAACGACTTCTGTTTCCAGCTCCTCGATGCGCGAGTCATCCCCACCGAGTTCTTCCAGACGGGTACGGGATTCGGCAGCCCAGGCGAGCACCTGATCAATGCTCGGTGCGTACTTGCGCATGAGCTTGCTCAAATCGGCACGGCGGGCTTCAATCTGCGCCAAGCGCTCCGGGCCTTCCTCATCGAGGTCGGCAACGTAGGCGGCAAGATCACTGGAGAGTTCCGAGGCGAGAATGCCCAGTTCCGCTGCCCGCTCCGCGAAAGCGGCCAGCGCAGTATCATCGTCACTGGCCTGGGCCAGCACGCCGCGGGCGGTCTCCGCCAAGGTGGTAACGCCCGGGTTCTCGAAATCCTCGGAGTCGATGACGGCTTGCGCCTGCCGGCCGGCGGTGCGCAGGGACTCGACATTGCCCAGCTTCATGGATTGCTCGCGCAAGGCTTCGTCCTCGCCCGGCTGCGGATCCAGGGAATCGATCTCGTCCAGCGCCAGGCGCAAGTTTTCTGCTTCGCGAACACGGTTGCGCGATTCGGTTTTGAGCCCCGCCAGCTCCTTGGAAGCCGATCGCCACTGGCGGTAGGCTCGCTGGTAGTTGCTTAGCGTGCGCGACAGCGAGCTACCTGCAAAGCGGTCCAGGGCATCGCGTTGCGCCACCGGCTCTTTCAGGCGAATCTGGTCCGATTGGCCATGGACGGCCACCAGATCGTGCCCCAGTTCGGCTAGCAGGCCGACAGGGGCGCTGCGTCCGCCGATGGTGGCGCGTGAACGGCCTTGGGCCGAGAGCGAGCGGGAAAGCAGCAGTTCACTGTTCTCCCCCGCTGGTTCGATGAATGCGCCTGCCTGGCCTGCGGCATCGAGCACGTGGTGATCCGGCGGCAAGTGCACCACGGCTTCAGCCAGAGCGTGCTTGGCGCCGTTGCGCACCGCACCGGCATCGGCCCGGCGCCCGAGCAGCAGGGACAAGGCGGTGATCACCATGGTCTTGCCAGCGCCGGTTTCACCGGTGACTACCGTGAGTCCCGGACCAAGCGGAAGCGTGGCCTCGGTGATCACCCCAAGGTTGGATATCTGGATTTCCTGAATCAATGCCTGCTCCCGAATGTCGAGTTCAAGTCGTACCGTGCGCTTTTAGTATATGTGTTCTAACCCTATTTTTCGTAACTATGTTCGAGCGTGTGGAAAGTTTTTCTTCGAGGCCGCTATTCAGTCCTGGTCCTCGGGGCGTCCCACCATGGGAATGCCCGGTTCATCGCGGTAATGCGGATCGACGCTTTGCAGGCCTGGTCCGATCACCGGCAGTGCCGTAGTGGCCGGACGGCGCGCCTCTTCCTTCGCTGGTCCGCGCCAACCGGTAATGGGCAGCTCGAACTTGTTGACCAGGCGCTCGGAAAACGGCGTCGTGTTCAATCGCGCCATGTACACCGGGCGGTCACTGCGCGTTACTTCCACACGGGCTCCCGGCGGCAGCTCGATGGTGCGCCGTCCATCGCACCAGAGCACGGCCCCGGCATCGGTGCGGGTCAGCATTTCGACGGCCATGATCGAATCCGGGGAAATGACCAGGGGCTTGGCGAACAGTGCGTGCGCGGAGATCGGCACCATGATCAGCGCCGCCACGTCCGGCCAGACCACCGGGCCGCCGGCGGAGAAGGAGTACGCGGTAGAACCGGTAGGCGTGGCCATCACGACACCATCGCAGCCGAAGGTGGAGATCGGCCGGCCGTCGACCTCGATCACGACCTCGACCATGCGTTCGCGGTTGGCCTTTTCCACCGCGGCCTCGTTCAAGGCCCAGGTCTCGGCGAGGCAGACGTTGTCCAGCCACACCTTGACCTCCATGGTCATGCGTTCTTCCACGGTGTAGGTCTCATTGACCAGTGCTTCCACGGTGGAGGCCAGTTCGCTGCGTTCAGCTTCGGCGAGGAAACCCACATGCCCGAGGTTTACCCCCACCAGCGGCATCGGGGATTCCCGCACCAATTCCGCGGCACGCAACACGGAGCCATCGCCACCGAGCACCACGCCCATGTCGACGTCCTCGATCTGGCAATCCTCGCCGAGCACCTGCACCGAAGGCACAGCCGCGCCGATCGCTTCAGTCATCGCCAGCTGGTCCTTGCCGCGCATCACCGGGATAGCTCCGGCGGCGTTGAGCAAGGCGCAGGTTTCTATGGCCGCGGTGATGGCTTCTTGGCGTCCGGTATGGGTGAAAATCAGGATTCGGCGCAAGGCGGTCGGCCCCTCTCAGCATCGCGAGGTGCAAAATGACCGTGGTTATCGACCACGGCTAAAACACGTCACTACTAAGAATAGTCAACATCCTGCCCGATGCGTGGAACATCGGCAGGCTGTGGATCCGCTCCTGCGGCAAGCCAAAGGAAGAATTCGACATTGCCGTCCTGTCCCGGCAGCGGGCTGCGTGCCAGCCCGCGCAGGTGCAGTCCCGCGGCTTGCGCGCTGGCGACCACCGCTTCAACGGAGCTGCGGCGCAGGGCGGGATCGGTGACCACGCCGGTGCGGTTCAGGTGTTCGCGCCCGACCTCGAACTGCGGCTTGACCATCAGCAGCAGGAAGCCGCCGTCCTTGGCGGCCCCGGCCAAGGCGTCGATCACCAGGCGCAGCGAAATAAAGGACAAGTCGGCTACTACGAGGTCGACTGGTCCCCCAATATCTTCGGGGGCCAGATAGCGGACGTTCAGTCCTTCGTGGACCGTGACGCGGGGGTCTTCGCGCAGCTCGTCGACCAGCTGGCCATGGCCTACATCGGCTGCTACCACAGATTTCGCACCGCGGCGCAACAGCACGTCGGTGAAGCCGCCGGTCGAGGCACCGGCGTCCAGGCAGTGCAGGCCAGCGGGGTCAATAGTCGTAAAAGCATCTAGGGCTCCGGCGAGCTTATGCCCGGCACGGGAGACGTATTCTTCGCCTTCGCTGGGCACCAGGGCCAGCTCATCGGTGGCGGAAACCTTCTTGGCGGCCTTGGTGGCGGCCTGCCCGTTCAGCAGCACCCGCTGGGCATCGATCAGCTTGGCTGCTTCGGTGCGCGAGCGCGCCAGCCCACGGGTGACAAGTTCTTGATCCAGGCGATTCACGCGCCGTGCTCCGTACGATTCAGTTCTTGCTGCAGGCCGGCAAGCAGTTGCTCATAGATTCCGGCATGCTCGGTAATGTCATGGTCGGCCAGGGAAGACAGCGCCTGCTCCACTGCTGCATCATCCAGCCCGCGAGGGCCAGGGCTCGGAAGAGGATTCTGCGGCTGCATGCTTAGCCCCGGATCTTGCGCAGGGCATCGAGCCCGCGTTCGGTAAACCGGATTTCCGGTTCTTCGTGCCCCGACTGGCGCGGATGGGCCAGCCACCAGGCATGGCAGGCGGCGCGCCAGGCATTCAGGTCCTGGTCGCTGCCCGAGACTTCGATCGCGCCGTTATCGACCTTGGCAACCGCGTCGCCGACCTGCACGCCGTAGCCCAGTACCTTGATGGTCGGGTACGGCCGGTACAGATCAGCCATCGAATTGATGAGGTAGTTGGGGCGCTGCTCGACCGGTGCGCCCAGTGCTGTGCGCGGCGTGTCCACACCGGTCAGCACCAGCGCGGTGGAGAACCCGGCACGGAAGCCGCCAAGGATGTCGGTATCCAGGCGGTCGCCGACGACCAGCGGGCGCTGGGAATCCAGTCGGTCCGCGGCCCGAGCGAACAGGTAGGATTCGGGTTTGCCCGCCACGCGTGGTTCCACGCTCGTGGCCAGTTTCACCGCATTGACCAGCGATCCGTTGCCCGGGGCCAGGCCCTCGGCGCGCGGAATCGTCAGGTCGGTGTTGGTGGCAACCCATTGGGCACCGTGATTGATCGCGTAGCTGGCCTCGGCCAGGTTCTTCCACGAGATGTCCGGGTCGAACCCCTGGATCACCGCTACGGGTTCTTCCTTATGGGATTCGACGACTTCCAACCCGCGCACGGCAATGCATTCGCGCAGGTAGGGGGAACCCACCACCAAAACCTTGGATCCCGGATTCAATTCGCGGGCCAGCATCTCCGCACCGGCGTCGGCAGAACCGAAAACCTGCTCAGCGCTGGTTTTCACGCCCAGCTGGCGCAGGTGGGCCGCGACGGACATCGGCGAACGCCCAGCATTGTTGGTAATGAACGCCAAGGTGACATTCACTTCCGCGAGGGTGTTCAGCGACTCCACGGCGTCGTCAATGGCGTTCGGGCCAGCATAGACGACGCCGTCCAAGTCGGAGAGGACGGAATCAAATCCGGAAATCAGCATTCGGTGGTGGTTCCTACTACTTGAGGTATTTGGCTACTACGCCAAAGCTTACTTCGCCGATTCTTCTTCCACGTCAGCTTCGCCAGCTTCCGTGTCGGATTCGATGACTTCGTTCAGGTCATCTTCCTCGTCGATGCCGGTCTGCTCGGCTTCTGCCTCTTCTGCTTCTTCGGCCTCTGCTTCTGCATCTGCTTCTTCAGCCTCGGCGTCGGCATCTGCGTCTTCAGCTTCCGAAGGCTCGATCAGATCCTTGGCGCGTGGGGTTTCCTCTTCCTCATCCATCTCCGGAGCCAGGTCCATGATGAAGGATTCGGTTTCACGCTCGATGCCCAGGGCGCTTTCTGCAACCTCGACCTGAGCATTCCAGCGCTTCGCGTCTTCTGCACGGCCGGCAGCCGACAGCAGATCAGCGTAGGCAGTGAACAAACGTGGGCTGAAGGAGAAGGCACGGTTGAAGTTCAGCTGTTCCAGCGACTCCAGCTCAGCCAGAGCCTTATCCAGCTTGCCCAAGTCACCATACGAACCGGCAGCAACCATCTGCATTTCAACCTTGACGGCGCTTTCCAGATTGGCGCATTCCTCGGACTGGGCGAGCTCGATTGCCTTCTCTGGGCGGCCCAGGCCACGCAACGAGTCAGCGATCAATGGCAGGTTGTAGTCCGAACCGGAAATACGACGGTGGGTACGCAGTTCGCGCAGTGCATCGGCGTACTTGCCAGCGTGGTAGGCAGCGATGCCAACGGCCTCGCGAACCACCGCGACACGGCCGCCGCGGCGCGATGCTGCCAGGGTGTGCTCGTATGCCAGCTCTGGGTCGTCTTCCAGCAGGCGGCCAGCCATCACCAGGTGCTTTGCGACCCAGCTTGCCGAGCGCTCTTCGAGGTAACGCAGCTGGGCGCGTGCTACGCGGTCCAACTCCTTACCGGTAACATCCTCATCGATATCTGGGGACTGTTCACGATCGGCACGGTTCGAGATGCGCAGATCGCCAGGATTATGTGCGCGCGGTGCGTCACCGCGCTTATCAGCAAAGCGGTCTTCACGTGCTGGGTACTCACCCTTCGAGCGACGGTCGTCGGCACGCTTGAAGCCACCACCGCGGTTGTCATCACGCTTGAAGCCACCGCCACGGTTGTCATCACGCTTGAAGCCACCACCGCGGTTGTCATCACGCTTGAAGCCACCACCGCGGTTGTCATCACGCTTGAAGCCACCGCCACGGTTGTCATCGCGACGCTCGCCGCGGAAACCACCACGGTCATCATTGCGGAAACCGCCACCGCGGTTGTCATCACGCTTGAAGCCGCCACCGCGGTTGTCATCGCGACGCTCGCCACGGAAGCCAGCACGGTCATCATTGCGGAAACCGCCACCGCGGTTGTCATCACGCTTGAAGCCACCGCCACGGTTGTCATCGCGACGCTCGCCACGGAAGCCAGCACGGTCATCATTGCGGAAACCGCCACCGCGGTTGTCATCACGCTTGAAGCCACCGCCACG